>NZ_BAGB01000013.1 GCF_000308615.1 Nocardia jiangxiensis NBRC 101359 | reverse complement strand
GGTCACCACCGCCACCGCGACGCCCACCGCCAGTGAGGCCAGCGCGACCAGAGCCACCGCGCCGACGGCCTGCCACTGCATCGCGTGCATCCGGTCCGCGGGCACTTCCAGACGCAGCGAACCCGAGGTGCCCATGGACAGCGACTGCGCCACCGGATCGTGCACACTGGGCACGCCCGCGGTGACGCTCAAGGCGGCGTCCTCGGGGGTCGGGTAGATGATCGTCAGCTTGCCGCCCTGCGGAATCAGCGCCTGCACCAGATGCAGATCGAGGGTGCCGTGCACCAGCCCGTCCGCCTGCTCCTGCCCGCGCACCTCCTGCGCCATCCGATCCAGCCGGGCCATCAGGTCGTTGCGATTGATATCGGCCACCCACTGCCAGGCCGTGAACGCCAGCGGGATGCCGAGCACGACCGTGGTGAGCAGTAGCGCGGCCAGCATGGACCGCAGAATTCTGCGCCGCATCCGCGGTCAGTCGGTGTTGAACCGGAAGCCGACGCCCCGGACGGTGACGATGCGCCGCTCGGCCACCGGGCCCTCGTCGCCGATCTTGCGACGCAGCCAGGACATGTGCATATCGAGCGTCTTGGAGCCGCGCAGATCCGCATCGCCCCACACTTCGCGCAGGATCGCCTCGCGCGGCACCACCTGACCGGCCCGGTCGATGAGCACCTTGAGCAGCTCGTACTCCTTGTTGGCCAGGTTCACCTCGTGCCCCTGGACCATGACCCGCCGGGCCTGCGGTTCCAGGCGGATGCCGCCGATCTCGACGGCCTCGTCACCGATTCCGCTGCGCCGCAACAACGCTCGCACCCGGGCCAGCAGTTCGGCCAGGCGGAACGGTTTGCCGACGTAGTCGTCGGCGCCGGCGTCCAACCCGACCACGAAGTCGACCTCGTCGGTGCGGGCGGTGAGCATGAGCACCGCGAGGTCCGCCCCGTTGGCGCGGACCTGGCGGCAGACCTCGAGTCCGTCCATCCCGGGCAGGCCCAGATCCAGAATCAGCAGATCGTGCTCACCGTGCAGCGCGCGCTCGAGAACGGCCGGTCCGAAACTTTCCACGGTCACCGAATAACCCTCGCGTCCCAGCGCCCGGGACAGCGGGGCGGCGATGGCCTCGTCGTCTTCGGCGAGCAATACGGCGGTCACGTGACCAGACTACGTTCCCGGCCCGACGAGTGATGCACGGATCAACGGTAGTCCCGCTGCCCGCGCTCGTAATCCGATTCGGGCTGCCGATCCGAACGCGGATCGCGGGAGCCCTCGAAGACCTCGTGGTACAGCAGCGCGTGCACATGCTCCACCTCGGGAATGTCGTGGTATTCCAGCGGATCTCCGGACGCGGCGTCGATGATCAACGTCCCGGTGCCGAGCAGACGCTCGAAAAGCCTGTGCCGAAACTGAACACTGGCGATGCGGTTCATCGGGATATCGATCCCGGTATGGGTCAGGACCCCGTCCCGCACCAGAACCCGCCGATCGGTGATGATGAAATGCGTTGAACCCCAACGGATCACCGGACCCACGCCGCGCCACAGCACGACCACCGCCCAGACCGCCGCGATGGCGATCAGCACCGCCGTGCGCGCGGTGTCCCCGACGTGCCGCCAGGCCAGACCCCCCGCGAATCCGGCCAGCGCAGTCGCCAGGATGAATGTGACCGCGGGCCAGAACAACATCTTCCAATGCGGGTGGCGATGCAGCAGCAAGCGCTCGTCCGGCGCAAGCAGCCCCTCCGGATAACCCATGACCCGACCCTACCGCGCGATCGCGCGAGAATTGCCGCCGGCCAAGCGCACCACGGCGGTAGCCGCATCACCGAAATCCCAGCTCGACTTGCTCCAGTTTCGATTTACGACAGCGGAGGCGTGTTTTGACAGAGGAATTGACCCAGCTCGAGATTCTCAGCGAACTCGAGCCGGTGGCCGAACAGAACCTGAACGGACATCTGTCGATGGCCAAGGAGTGGCACCCGCACGACTACGTGCCCTGAGACCTCGGCCGCAACTTCGCGGCAATGGGCGGACAGGACTGGGACCCCTCGCAGTCCGCCCTCGGTGAAGTCGCCAGGGTCGCGATGATCACCAACCTGCTCACCGAGGACAACCTCCCCTCCTACCACCGCGAAATCGCCGAGAACTTCTCCCAGGACGGCGCCTGGGGCACCTGGGTCGGCCGCTGGACCGCCGAAGCGAGGCCGGACTGGATATCTGGTGCCGCAACGGCGCGATGATGGCCGAACACGGCATCTACGAGAAGGACGTGCTCGAGTTCGAGGAGCAGCGCGAGGCTGCTCGCCCGCGAGGCGGCGCGGGCGCTGGCGAAGGTGTAGCCGCCGCGGAATTCGTTGCAGGACAACAGAACCCTCGCCCGGATTCGGGCGAGGGTTCGCTTCGTTCGAGTGACTAGGATTCGACCGGGCGCAGGTGGGTGACGTCCCCCGCCGAGACGGCGCGACCCCCGATCAGCAGTCGGCCGACCTCATCCACGTCGGTGGCGATGCCGAGAAGTACCTCGCCGCCGGGCAATTCGGCCCGGACCTGCGCACCGAGGGTGCTGCAGCGCTCCCGATACCGTTGCGCCAGTTCGGCGACGTCCCAGTGCGCATCGCGCCACCGGGTGAACTGCGCGGCGAACTGGCGCAGGATCGACAGCGTCAGGGCGGTGCGATCGACCTCGGCGGCTCCGGCCAGAGCCAGCGAAGTCGCCTGCGGGACAGGCAATTCATCCTGTGCCAGAGAGACATTCAGCCCGACGCCGATCACCACCGCGGGTGCGTCACCGGGCGAGGCGACCTCGGCCAGGATGCCCGACAGCTTGCGGCCGTCGATCAGAACATCGTTGGGCCACTTGAGATTCGCGTTCAGTCCGGTCGTCTCGCGCACCGCGTCGACGACGGCCACGCCGGTCAGCAACGGCAGCCAGCCCAGTGCGGCCGGGGCGATACCGGCCGGGCGCACCAGCATCGACAGCGCCAGCTGCGCCCGCGGCGGACTCGACCAGGTCCGATCGTGGCGCCCACGACCGTGCTCCTGTGTCTCGGCGAGCAGTACGTGCCCGTCCGCGGCCGGATCGCTCGCCCGCGCGATCAGATCGGCATTGGTGGATCCGGTCGACTCCACCACGTCGATCCGCGAGAAGAACGACAGATCCGGCGATTCGGCGATGCTCCGCTGCAGCTCAGCGATGTCCAAGGGGGGCCTGTGCACGTCTGGCAGGCTACACCGGCCGCCGCCGGGCACGCTCGAACCCACCCCGGACGCGATGATGGCGTCGCACCCCGCACGGTGCGACGCCATCATCGGTCTCGGCTCAGCCTGCCAGGCAATAGGCATTCGCGCCGGAGATCCCGGCCAGCATGTCGTCGTCTCGATGATCGCCGGAACGCTCGTCCTGCTCCACGTCCGCCCGGGCCCACGGCTCCGGGTCCACGACCGTCGGCCGCGACTCCCGGTGCAGCCAACCGCTCCGGCTCGCCGCCACGGCCCGCTCGGTAACTGTCCTACTCCACTCCCACATACCGCGCCTCCCCTTGCTCGGATTCAGGATCTCTACCGTAACGCGAACAATCCCCACGAGACAGTGATTTTCCGGGCACCCCGGACGACACACGGAGCGAAGCAACCGCGCGCATCCGTAAACCTCTGTGCGGCAACGTGTGTCGCGCACCACCTGGATCGACAGGAGTTCCGGCCGGTCGGTCGGACGGTTACCGCAATGCCGCACCGGTCATTTCGATGGAATCGTTACCGCCCCGGCCGGGCTCACACGGGTTGCAGGCCCAGGGCTCCGGCGACGAAGCGACGTACCGCGGTCTCGCCGGTTTCCAGTGCGGCGGAATAACCTTCGCGGGCCCAGCCCGAAATGGCCGCCGTACCATCGGCATTCGGCGTCACCACGATCTCGGCGACGAGTTCGGCGGTGGTGGGCTCACAGACGGCCCACGAATAGCCGGTCTCCTCGGCCCATTCACGGGTGCGGTGCGTCACGTGGTCCGGATCGGTGATGCCGCCCTCGGCCAGAGCCGGGCGGTCGTCGATGCGATCGTCCGCGCGCAGGGCGCGCAGATACCAGGCGCCCGCATTGATCTCCACGGGTTCCATCTACCGGCCCCGCCGCCGGTCGCGACGCTCCCGGCGCTCCTCGCGCCGCCGCTGCCCCTGATCGCGGCGGCCGGACGGGCCCAGCAGGATGGCGGCCGCGGGAATCAGCAGGAACCACAGCCAGGTGTGCAAGACGAAGAACAGCACCAGCGCCACGATGACGGTGAGCCCCATCGCCGCGCCGCGTATCTCCGCGCGGCCGCGGCGATGCTGCTGCGGCGGGGCGGACTGTTGCGCCTGCGCAGCCGGTTCGGGCAGGTCGGCGAATACCCCGACCAGATCGCCGCGGGTGGTCGCGGCCGCGACCACCGCGCTGCGTTCGTCGAATTCGGCGACCGACAACCGCCCGGCGGCGAAATGATCGGAGAGTCGCCGCATGGCGGTCTCACGTTCCGCGGTACCGATGCGGATGTCGGGTGAATCGGCCATAGCACGAGATTAACCCCCGGCCGCCGCGACCGGGTGAGGGCGGTGGCCCCGGGCGCGGGAATCACATTGGCTCCGGCACACCCGTCGGATTAGGGTCTGATCATGGACCGGGATCGCCGTAGCTGTATGGGGCCAGCCGTCGTCGTGCCCAGCGCACGGGGATGCTGATGGCCGGGCGGCAGTTCGGCCCGTATCGGCTCGACCGGCTGATCGGGCGCGGTTCGGCGGGTGAGGTCTGGCTCGCGCACGACACCGTGACCGGTCGCGCGGTGGCGCTGAAGATCCTGTCCCCGGCCGCGGCGGAGGATCCGGACTACCGGCGCAGATTCGAACGCGAGGCGAATATCGGTGCGCGCCTGGACAATCCGCACGTCGTGCCGATCCACACCTTCGGCGCGCACCAGGGTCGGCTGTACCTGGACATGGCGCACATCCCCGGGGTCGACGTCGCGCGCAAACTGCGCCTGGGCCCGATGCGCGCACCCGAAGCGGTGGATCTCATCGCCCAGGTCGCCCAGGCACTCGACGCCGCCCATGCCGCCGGGCTGGTCCATCGAGATGTCAAGCCCGCCAACATCATCGTGCACGCGAGCGGATTCGCGTATCTGATCGATTTCGGCATCGCGCGCATCTCGAACCAGACCACCATCACCGCAACGGGTTTCACCATCGGCACGCTGGCCTATATGGCCCCGGAGCGGTTCGCGGGCGATGCCGAACCCCGTTCGGACATCTACTCGCTCACCTGCGTGCTCTACGAATGTCTCACCGCGCGAAGGCCGTTCGGCGATACCGATCCGGTGCAGCAGCTGCACGCGCACCTGCACGAGGATCCGCCGCGCGTCGAATCCGCGCCCGATGCGCTCAACGAGGTCATCGCCCGCGGAATGGCCAAGAAGCCGCAGGACCGGTACCGCACCGCCGGTGAGCTAGCGGCCGCCGCACTCGCCGCGATCGGTATGGCGCAACCGATTCCACGAACGCCGCCGGAACTCGAACCACCGGGCCGTACCCGGGCGCTGCCGCCACTCGAGGGGCGAGAACCACTGCGGCCCAGGCGCATCGTGACCGAAACCGGCGCACCGGCGAGTCGAGGACCGCAGCCGACCCGGGTAACTCCCGGCCACGCCGCGCCCGTCGAAGCGGGACCGCGTCCGACCCGCGTACTGGCGGTGAACCCGGACGAGGCCGCCGACGCCGAGCCGGGCCTGATCCGAGCGCCCGCGACGCACCATCCGGTGTTCACACCCAGGGTCATCCGCGTCATCGTCGCACTGGTGATCCTGGCCATCGTCGTCCTCGCGGTGATCGTGGGCTGTACCGCCCTGATGAGCGGCGGCGGCCTGAACGTCGTGAACCCCGGAACAACCATCCCCCGTTCCCCCGCGACCACCGCCGAGGTCCCCGCACCGACCTCCGAACCGGGCGGGCAGGTTCCGACGACCGTCCCGCAGATCCCCGGCTTCACCTTCACCTTCCAGCTCCCCGCCCCCACCTTCACCATCGTCCCGGCCCCCAGCATCGTCATCCCGACCTGGCCGTGGCCGCCCGCGGGGCAGTAATCGCCCGCCCACCACGTTCGCGCGACCTGCACCGCGGTACAGACCGAGGGCCCGCCCACTCGACGGAGTGGACGGGCCCTCGGCTGAAAACTGCTGTGGCCTACTTGATTTCGGCCAGGACGGTGCCCTGGGTGATGGCCGCGCCCGCCTCGATCGCCAGACCGGTGACGACACCGGACTTGTGCGCGTTGACCGGGTTCTCCATCTTCATGGCCTCGAGCACCACGATCAGATCGCCCGCCTCGACGGTCTGCCCCTCGGTGACCGCGACCTTGACCACGGTGCCCTGCATCGGCGCGGTGACCGAGTCACCCGACGCGGCGGCACCCGCGCCCGCACCACGCTTGCGCGGCTTGGGCTTCTTGCGGACCGGGCCCGCACCGTTGCCGCCACCGGCTGCGACACCCGCACCGACGGTGAACTGACCCGGCAGGGACACCTCCAAGCGACGCCCGCCGACCTCCACGACAACCTTCTGCCGCGGCTCGTCCTCGTCCTCGATGGGCTGGCCACCGGTATAGGGCTCGATCGGGTTGTCCCAATCGGTTTCGATCCACTTGGTGTAGACGTCGAACTTCTCGCCGTCGCCGATGAACGCCGGGTTCTCCACGATGTGCCGGTGGAACGGCAGGACCGTGGCCAGACCCTCGATCTCGTACTCGGCCAGCGCCCGTCGGGCCCGCTCCAGAGCCTGGGTGCGGTTCTCGCCGGTCACGATCAGCTTGGCGAGCATCGAGTCGAACTGACCGCCGATGACGCTGCCCTCGACCACACCGGAATCCACGCGCACGCCGGGGCCCGTGGGCTCCTTGTACACGGTCACCGGGCCGGGGGCGGGCAGGAAGTTGCGGCCCGCGTCCTCACCGTTGATCCGGAACTCGAACGAGTGCCCGCGCGGGGTCGGGTCCTCGGTGACGGACAGCTCGTAGCCCTCGGCGATCCGGAACTGCTGACGCACCAGATCCAGGCCGGAGGTCTCCTCGGTCACCGGGTGCTCGACCTGCAGCCGGGTGTTCACCTCGAGGAAGGACACCGTCTCGCCCTGCACCAGGTACTCCACGGTGCCGGCGCCGTAGTACCCGGCCTCCTTGCAGATCCGCTTGGCGGACTCGTGGATCTTCGCGCGGACCTCGTCGGTCAGGAACGGCGCGGGGGCCTCCTCGACCAGCTTCTGGAACCGCCGCTGCAACGAGCAGTCGCGCGTACCGGCGACCACGACGTTGCCGTGCTTGTCGGCGATCACCTGCGCCTCGACGTGCCGCGCCTTGTCCAGGTACTGCTCCACGAAGCATTCGCCACGCCCGAACGCCGCGGTCGCCTCACGCGTCGCGGACTCGAACAGCTCGGGAATCTCCTCGATGGTGTGCGCGACCTTCATGCCGCGCCCGCCGCCACCGAATGCGGCCTTGATCGCGACCGGAACGCCGTACTGTTTCGCGAACTCCACGACCTCGTTCGCGTCCTTGACCGGGTCCTTGGTGCCCGCGGCCATCGGCGCCTTCGCCCGCTCGGCGATGTGCCGGGCGGTGACCTTGTCACCCAGATCCCGGATCGACTGCGGCGACGGGCCGATCCAGATCAGGCCCGCATCCAGCACCGCCTGCGCGAAATCGGCGTTCTCGGACAGGAATCCGTAGCCGGGGTGGACCGCGTCGGCGCCGGCCTTGGCCGCCGCGTCCAGCAGCTTGTCGAACACCAGGTACGACTCGGCCGAGGTCTGCCCACCCAGGGCGAACGCCTCGTCAGCCAGCTTCACGAAGGGCGCATCCGCATCCGGCTCCGCGTACACCGCGACACTGGCGATACCGGCATCCTTGGCGGCCCGGATCACGCGCACGGCAATCTCGCCCCGGTTGGCTACAAGGACTTTGGTGATCTGCGCGTTGGCATGGTTGGGCACTGAGCCTCCTGTGCTCTGAATACTTTCGTCTCGGGCGAGTGTAGGCACTCTGCCAATAGAACCCGAACCCGGGCGGTACTACCGAACAGTAGGAGGGTCATCGGATCCCGGGCGCCACGGCCGTGTCCGGCACCGATACGACCTGCCCCGGCGCAGCCCCCTTGACGATGGGCGTGCGGACGGAATTCCCCCATTCGGTCCACGAACCGTCGTAGTTTCGCACATCCGCGGACCCGAGCAGAAACGTGAGCACGAACCAGGTGTGCGCGGCCCGCTCGCCGATCCGGCAGTAGACGATCGTCTCCTCGTCGGCCGGGATGTCCGCGTAGATCCGATCCAGCTCCGCGCGGGACCGGAACCGCCCGTCCGCGCCGACGGCCGAGTTCCACGGAATGCTCACCGCCGTGGGGATGTGGCCGGCGCGCAGCGTCTGTTCGTCCGGGCGGTCGCGAATCCGATCGAGCTCGCCGGAGTACTCCCCGGCGGTGCGGACATCGATCAGCGGGCGGCCCAGATGTCCGCGCACATCGTCCAGGAAGGCCCGCGCGCGACTGTCGTCCCGCTCCACGACCGGATAGTCGTTCAGGCCCGCTACCGGCACCTCGAAGGTGGTATCGCGTGCCTCGGAGATCCAGGCGTCGCGCCCGCCGTCCAGCAGGCGCACATCCGCGTGGCCGAACAGGGCGAAGACCCACACCGTGGCCGCGGCCGTGCCGTTGCCCTTGTCGCCGTAGACAACCACGGTATCTTCACGCAAAATACCCTTCGCCCGCATCAGTTCGGCAAAACGCACGCCGTCCACGACGTCTCGGGTCAGCGGATCGGTAAGCTCGGCGCGCCAGTCGATCTTGATGGCACCTGGCACGTGCCCGATGTCGTAGAGCAGAACGTCGTCGTCGGACTCGACGATCTTGAGCCCTGGCGCACCGATGTTTGCCGACAGCCACTCCGTGGTTACCAGTCGGTGAGGGTGTGCGTGAGAGCCGAACGAAGGATGAGGGTCCGAGGCGACGGGCACGGTGGTTGGTCCTTCAGGCGTGATAGACGGTGGTCGAGCGGTTCCGTTCCGATGGTAAGCGCGAAGCCTTACAACAACTGGTCCCCCAGTCGCGAATCGGATGAATGAGCGAATAAGTCGCAGCCTCATCCGATAAAGTCTCCCGGGAGGAGGGGTGAGCTATGTCCGATTCTTGGCCGCGACGGCGTCTGCTCGCGATACTACGCGGCGCCAGCGAGCCTCTCGATGCCCAGCAACTGGCGAGAGTCACCGGCCAGCACGTCACGACCGTCCGATTCCACCTCGACGTGCTCACGCGCGAGTCGCTGGTACGGCAGTTCCAGCAGCCGCCGCGGGGCCGCGGCCGCCCGCGGATCGGATACAGCGCCGTCCAGCGATCGGTCGGCTACCAGGATCTCGCCCAGGTGCTCGCCGATCAGCTCGGCAGTGATCCGCGCCGTCGCACCGAAGCCGCCATGGCCGCCGGACGCGCCTGGGGTGCGAAGTTGGAGACGCTCGAGCAGCCGATCGAGAGTCTCGAGGACGCCCGGAACCTGATCGTCACCGCGATGTCCGAACTCGGCTTCGCACCCGAACGCGAGGCCGGTCCCGAACCCGACGAGCAGGCGCTGATCCGGATGACCGGCTGCCCGCTGCGAGAACTGGCCCGCACCCATTCGGAGGTGGTGTGCGGAGTGCACATGGGCCTGCTGCGTGAGGCGCTGGATCGCAACGGCGCACACGACACGGTGAACGTGCGACTGCACCCCTTCGTGGGGCCGGAATTGTGTGTGGCGCGCCTGGAGGCGGTGAAGGACTCGCTGGTCCCCGATCCCGCCACGATGCCCGACGCACCGGCGGGTGCGACCGAGCCGCGGATCGCCGCCGCAGTCCAGTCAGCGAGCCGCGTCGGCCCGCAACTGCGCCCCGTCGACCCACAGCTGCGTCACGGCGACACCCACGTCACCCAGCAGTCGACGCACCAGCGGTAGTCCGATTCCGATGACGCTGGACGGATCGCCATCGATGCGATCCACGAACCAGCCGCCGCGCCCGTCCAGGGTGAACGCCCCCGCCACCTGCAACGGCTCACCGGTGGCGATGTAGGCGTCCAGTTCGGCGGCCGCCGGCGCGGCGAAATGCACGGTGGTGCCGGTGCAGTCCGCGGCCTCCGCGACGATCTGCGCCTGACGCACCCGCAGCACGCAGTGTCCGGTCAGCAGATCGGCACTGCGCCCGGCCATCACGGCCCAACGCCGCAGCGCCACCTCGGGAGTCAGTGGTTTGCCCTGCAACTCGCCGTCGACCAGCAACATCGAATCACAGCCGACGACAACGCAGTCGGCGACGACATCGGCATTCTCGGCGATCAACGCGGCGGCCACGGCCTCCGCCTTGGCGCGCGCGAGGGCACAGACCACGCCCTCAGGGGCGGTACCGGCGGGCAGGGCTGCCGCCACCGCGTCCTCGTCGACGTGGGAGACCCGCACCATCGGGTCCAGGCCCGCCGATCGCAACACCTGTAGCCGGGCGGGCGAGGCCGACCCGAGTACGAATCCCGTCACGTCAGTCGCGCAGGTGCGACAGGAAGGGGAAGGCGTACGGCGAGAACGGCATCGCGCCACGGTGCATCATGGTCGGCTTGCCCCACAGGTCCACCGGCCCGGACTGCACGGGCGCGGCGGAGGCGGCGCTCGCCGCGGCCGCGAATACGCACACCAGAGCAGCCAGCTCCGCGTCGGTCGGCGAGCCCTTCAGGATCCGGATGTCCGGTCCCGCATTCGATTCGGACTCGGCCACCACCGGCTCCACCGTGCCGACGACCTCGTCGACAGACAGAGCCAATTCGGCGGCGCGAAGGACCTCTTCATCAGCCACAGCCGTCACAGCGCCAGCTCCTCCTGTATTCCTTGCCCGGCCCCGGAGAGGCCCGGCGTCCGGGGGCCGGAGTGTCTCCGGAGCCCTCGAACGGTATTCGTTGCGGCTCTCGACTAGGTGAGGGCCGTTCTCTTCCATCTTTGCTCGGATGTGCCGCTCGCGCGGCGAGTGTAGGACGTCTCACAGCAAGTGTGCGCCCCGCACTGGGCATATCGTCTGATCAGAGCGGAATGTTGCCGTGCTTTTTCGGCGGCAGAGCAACCATCTTCCGCTCCAGAAGTCGCAGCGCCGAAACAATTTGACCGCGGGTGTGCGAGGGCGGAATGACCGCGTCGACGTAGCCACGCTCGGCGGCCACGTACGGGTTCACCAGCGTGTCCTCGTACTCGTTCTGCAGCTCGAGGCGCAGCGCGTCAACATCGGCCCCCTCGGCGGCGGCCTGCTGCAACTTCTTGCGGTAGACGAAACCGACCGCACCCGAGGCGCCCATGACCGCGATCTGCGCGGTCGGCCACGCGAGGTTGACGTCGGCGCCCATATGCTTGGAGCCCATCACGTCGTACGCGCCGCCGTACGCCTTGCGGGTGATGACGGTGATCTTGCCGACCGTCGCCTCGCCGTACGCGTACAGCAGCTTGGCGCCGCGGCGGATGATGCCGTTGTACTCCTGATCGGTGCCCGGCAGGAAGCCCGGGACGTCGACCAGGGTGATAATCGGAATGTTGAACGCATCGCAGGTGCGCACGAAACGCGCGGCCTTCTCCGAGGCGTCGATGTCCAGGCAGCCGGCGAAGAAGGTCGGCTGGTTCGCCACGAAACCGACGCTGCGGCCGTCGATCCGGGCGAACCCGATGATGACGTTCTGCGCGCGCTCGGCCTGCACCTCGAGGAATTCGTCGTCGTCGACCAGGCGACGGATCACCTCGTGCATGTCGTACGGCTGGTTCGGGGAGTCCGGCACGATCGTGTCGAGCTCGATGTCCTCCTCGGTCAGCGAGTCCTCGATCGCACCGTCGACCGGGTCGGTGGCCGGGAAGCGCGGGGCCTCGGCGCGGTTGTTGCTGGGCAGGTAGCTCAGCAGATCCTTGACGTAGTCCAGCGCGTCCTGCTCGCCCGAGGCGACGTAGTGCGCGGTACCCGACTTCACCATGTGGGTGTGCGCGCCACCCAGCTCCTCCATGGTGACCTCTTCACCGGTGACGGTCTTGATCACGTCGGGGCCGGTGATGAACATCTGGCTGGTCTGGTCGACCATGACGACGAAGTCGGTCAGGGCCGGGGAGTACACGTGCCCGCCCGCGGCCGCACCCATGATCAGCGAGATCTGCGGGATGACGCCCGATGCCTGGATGTTGCGGTGGAAGATCTCGCCGTACAGGCCGAGCGAGACCACGCCTTCCTGGATGCGCGCGCCCGCGCCGTCGTTGATGCCGATCAGCGGACGGCCGGTCTTGATCGCCAGGTCCATGACCTTGACGATCTTCTCGCCGTAGACCTCGCCGAGCGAGCCGCCGAAGACGGTGACGTCCTGGGAGAAGATGCACACGTCGCGGCCGTCGATGGTGCCGTAACCGGTCACCACGCCGTCGCCGAGCGGGCGGTTGTTCTCCAGGCCGAAGTTGACGCTGCGGTGCCGGGCCAGTGCGTCCATCTCGACGAACGAGCCCTCGTCGAGCAGGGCGAGGATGCGCTCGCGGGCGGTCATCTTGCCCTTGGCGTGCACCTTGTCCACGGCGGCCTCACCCATCGGGTGCTTGGCCTCTTCCAGCCGATTACGCAGATCAGCCAGCTTGCCAGCCGTGGTGTGGATATCAGGGGCGCCCGCCGACCCCGGCGTTGGCTGCTGCTGGACACTCGTCATGTCCCGGAGTGTAGCCAGTACCAGTGCCGCACGGAATTCCAGTATGGGCTACTGATGGGTACCCTTATTGACTGTTCGCCAGTTGAAAACACCTGATGAAATGCGGTGAGAGAGATCAGAAACCGCCTCGGGAAGACTGAAAAAAGTCACAATCTCCGCGCCGCGGACGGCACCGGACGGTCGGCAGGTCCGGCAACCGTTCAGCACACGTAATTCAGCTCAGCACTCGATCGATGGCGTCGACGGCACTGTCCAGCTCGTCCTCGGTGACGGTCAGGGCCGGGCGGAATCGGATGCCGCGTTCGCCGGTGCCCAGCAGCAGGACGCGCTCGACTTCGCGTAGCTGCGTGACGACGGCATCGCGTAGATCGGCCGTGGTCAGCGTGATCGCGCACAGCAGTCCGCGGCCGCGCGGATCGCTCACCCGCGGATGACGCTCGGCCAGCACGACGAGCCGGTCGAGCAGATGGGCGCCGAGGCGGGCCGCGCGTTCGGCCAGGCCGTCGCGCTCGATCACCTCGAGGATGCGCCGCGCGCGCACCATGTCGGCGAGATTGCCGCCCCAGGTGGAGTTCAGTCGCGAACTCAGCGCGAAGACGTTGTCGGGCACCTCATCGATGCGACCGCCCGCCATGATGCCGCAGACCTGGGTCTTCTTACCGAAGGCGACGATGTCGGGGGTCAGACCGAGTTGTTCGTACGCCCAACGGGTTCCGGTGGCCGCGACGCCGGTCTGCACCTCGTCCAGGACGAACAGCGCGTCGAATTCGCGGCACATCGCCTGCATCTCCTGCAGGAACTGCGGCCGCATGTGCCGGTCGCCACCCTCGCCCTGGATCGGTTCGGCCAGGAAACAGGCGATGTCGTGCGGATTCTCGGTGAAGGCGGCGCGCGCCTGTGCCAGCGCCTGCGCCTCGGCGGCCTCGATGTCGACGTCGTGGGCCAGATACGGGGTGTCGATGCGGGGCCACGCGAATTTCGGGAAGCGGGCGATCTTGATCGGATCGGTGTTGGTCAGCGACATCGTGTAGCCGGTGCGTCCGTGGAACGCTCCGGTCAGATGCAACACCTGTGTACCGAGATACGGTGCGCGCCCGTGTATTTCGTTGTGCCGACTCTTCCAGTCGAAGGCCGCCTTGAGCGCGTTCTCCACCGCGAGCGCACCGCCGTCGATGAAGAACAGGTGCGGCAGTGCGGGATCGCCGAGTACGCGGGCGAAAGTGTCCACGAAACGGGCCATCTCGACGGTGTAGATATCGGAGTTGCTGGGTTTGTTCACCGCGGCGGTGAGCAGCTCGGTCCGGAAACGTTCGTCCTCCACCAGGGCGGGATGGTTCATCCCGAGGGCCGAGGAGGCGAAGAAGCCGAACATGTCCAGGTAGGCCGTGCCGTCGCGGGCGTCGACCAGTCGACGGCCGTGCGATCGGACCGGATCCAGGACCAGGTCGAACCCGTCGGCCAGGATGTTCGCGCGCAGAATCTCATGCACCCTTTCGGGGGTGACCAGCGGCGCGTCAGCAACCACCCCGGGGCGCTCCATTTCTAGGGTCACCCCTCAAGGTTACGTAAATTTTTACGCTTCCTCTACGTAATTCCGCATAAGTTACGATCAGACATCATCTGTCATAGAATGTCTGCAGAATGATGGTGCTTCGTGTCCGAACGTTGGCCGTCGCGCGGATCTCCTGCAACAACTGCTCCAGATGCCGGGGCGAAGCCACCCGCACCAGCAGGATGTAGCTCTCCTCGCCCGCCACCGAATGGCACGCCTCGATGCCCGGGACGTGCCGCAGTAGGGCCGGGGCGTCATCGGGCTGGGACGGGTCGAGAGGAGTGATCGCGACGAATGCCGACAGCAGTTGCCCCAACGCCTCCGGATCGATCTTGGCGGTGTATCCCTGGATCACACCCCGCGCCTCGAGGCGGCGCACCCTCGACTGCACCGCGGACACCGAGAGGTTCGCCTTCTCCGCAAGGTTGGACAGCGTGGCGCGGCCGTCCTCGGTCAGCTCCCGGATCAGTAGTCGATCGATCTCGTCCAGAACAGATTTCGCTGGTGCATCCGCCATCAGCGAAGGCTAACGCAGTGATTCGGACTCGTGGTCGTAACCGCGGCCGCCACCGGAACACCCGCACCCTACGGAGGTACCCATGACACGTGCCGCAACCGTCGTCGGCGATCCGGCCGCGCGCGCCGAAGGACTCCTGCTGAGCATGGGCGTCACGCCGCCAGCGCCCGGTTCCCTGGCAGCGCGCACCCCGATCACCGGCGGGACGCTCACCACTCTCGCGCCGAGTGACGATTCGGCGGTCGATGCCGCGATAGCGAAGGCCGCCAACGCATTTCGCACCTGGCGCACCGTGCCCGCACCGCAGCGCGCCGCGGTGGTGCGACGGCTCGGCGAGCTGTTGCGCGAGCATCTGCACGAGCTGGGTGAACTGGTCACCCTGGAGGCGGGCAAGATCGGCGCGGAGGCGCGCGGCGAGGTGCAGGAGATGATCGACATCTGCGAATTCGCGCTCGGACTCTCGCGGCAGCTGTACGGGCGCACCATGGCGTCGGAACGTCCCGGCCACCGGCTCATGGAGACCTGGCATCCACTCGGCGTGATCGGCGTGCTGTCCGCGTTCAACTTTCCGGTGGCGGTCTGGTCGTGGAACACCGCGATCGCGCTCGTCTGCGGTGACACCGTGGTCTGGAAGCCTTCGGAGACAACACCGTTGACCGCACTCGCCTGTCATGCGCTGGTGCGGCGCGCGGCCGTCGACGTGGGTGCGGATCCGCAGATCCATCAGCTGATCCAGGGCGCCGCCGATGTCGGGGAACGCCTGGTGGACGACGAGCGGGTCGCACTGGTCAGCGCGACCGGATCGGTGCGGATGGGACGTACGGTGGGCCCGCGGGTGGCGGCCCGGTTCGGGCGCTGTCTGCTGGAGCTGGGCGGTAACAACGCGGCGATCGTCACCCCCTCGGCGGATCTCGAATTGACCACGCGCGGTGTGGTTTTCGCCGCCGCGGGCACCGCCGGACAGCGGTGCACGACATTGCGGCGAGTGATCGCGCACGCGGACGTCGTCGAGGCACTGACCGACCGGCTGTGCGGCGCGTATCACCAACTGCGCGTGGGCGATCCGCTCGAGGACGGGGTTCTGGTCGGCCCGCTGATCAACGGCCGGGCCTACACCTCGATGCAGGACGCACTGGCTCGCGCACTCGCCGACGGCGGTGAATTGCTGTGCGGCGGTGAGCGTGTCATGGTCGGCGGCGAGGAGTCCTACTATGTGCGCCCCGCCGTCGTGCGCATGCCCGCACAGACCGAGGTGGTGCGCGAGGAGACCTTCGCCCCCATCCTGTACGTGCTCACCTACGACGATTTCGACGATGCGATCGCCCTGCACAACCAGGTTCCGCAGGGCCTGTCCTCCGCGGTGTTCACCCGCGACCAGCGCGAAGCGGAACGATTCCTCGCCGCCGACGGCTCCGACTGCGGCATCGCCAACGTCAACATCGGCACCTCCGGCGCGGAGATCGGCGGCGCGTTCGGCGGCGAGAAGCAGACCGGCGGCGGCCGCGAATCCGGCTCGGACTCCTGGAAGGCGTACATGCGCCGGGCCACGAACACGATCAACTACTCCACCGAACTACCCCTGGCGCAGGGCATCGAGTTCGGGTGAACCGGGTGTAACCATTCGCACCCGTTCCACATGCGGTCGGTGAATCGTGTCGGTGGCGGGGTGCAGACTGATGCGCATGGACCAGTTCTCCCGACCCACGCAGGAGTGGTTCGACGGTGCGTTTCCCGCGCCGACGGCCGCTCAGCTGGGTGCGTGGCGAGCGATTGCCGCCGGGGAGCACACGCTGGTCATCGCGCCGACCGGGTCCGGGAAGACGCTGTCGGCATTCCTGTGGGCGATCGATCAGCTCGCGGGGCGGCCGGCGGCGGAGAAGAAGACGCGCGGCACCAGCGTGTTGTACATCTCACCGCTCAAGGCGTTGGCGGTGGACGTGGAGCGCAATCTGCGGTCACCGCTGGTCGGGGTCACGCAGACCGCCAAGCGGCTGGGGTTGCCCGCGCCGGAGATCAGCGTCGGGGTCCGCTCGGGCGACACCACCGCGGCCGCGCGGCGATCGTTGCAGCGCACCCCGCCGGACATCCTGATCACCACGCCCGAATCGCTGTTCCTGATGCTCACCTCGGCCGCGCGCGAGACCTTGCGTGCGGTGCACACCGTCATCGTGGACGAGGTGCACGCCATCGCGGGCTCCAAACGCGGTGCACACCTGGCACTTTCACTGGCCCGGCTGGACGGGCTGACCGAGCGGCCGGCCCAGCGGATCGGGCTGTCCGCCACCGTCCGGCCGCCGGAGGAGATCGGGCGGTTCCTGGTCGGCCGCGCACCGATCACCATCGTCGCCCCGCCCGCACCGAAGACCTTCGACCTGTCGGTGCGGGTGCCGGTGGCGGATATGACCGAGCCGGATCCGGCAGGCGATTCGGAGCAGGCCGGTTCGATCTGGCCGCACGTCGATTCGGCCATCGTGGATCTCGTTCTGGCACACCGGTCCTCGATCGTGTTCGCCAATTCGCGGCGGCTGGCCGAACGACTCACCGCCCGGTTGAACGAGACATATGCCGAACGAATCGGTGCCGATACCGAGAACCCCGGGGCCGCATCCGAAACACCGGAGCCCGCCACGCGCACTCCCGCCCTGGTCGGCGCGACCTCGGATGTCAATCACGGCAGCGCGTCCCTGCTGGCCCGCGCGCACCACGGGTCGGTGAGCAAGGAGCAGCGCGCCATCATCGAGGACGACCTCAAGACCGGTCGGCTGCGCTGTGTGGTCGCGACGAGCAGTCTCGAACTCGGCATCGATATGGGCGCGGTCGATCTGGTCGTGCAGGTGGAGGCGCCGCCCTCGGTGGCCAGCGGACTGCAACGGGTCGGTCGGGCCGGACATCAGGTCGGCGAGATCTCCCGGGGCGTCATCTTCCCCAAACATCGCACCGATGTGATCCACTGCGCGGTCGCCTCGATGCGGATGACGGCCGGGCAGATCGAGCACCTGCGGATTCCCGCGCATCCGCTCGACATCCTGGCCCAGCAGACCGTCGCGGCCTGCGCCCTGGACCCGATCGACGCCGATACCTGGTTCGACATCGTCCGCAGCACGGGAAGCTATGCGACACTGCCGCGTTCGGCCTACGAATCGGTGCTGGATCTGCTGTCCGGACGCTACCCGTCCGATGAGTTCGCCGAGCTGCGCCCGCGGGTGGTGTGGGACCGCGATGCGGGCACACTGACCGGACGCCCGGGGGCACAGCGCCTGGCCGTCACCTCCGGGGGCGCGATTCCGGACCGCGGCCTGTTCCCGGTGTTCATGGTGGGCGAGAAGGCATCTCGGGTCGGCGAGCTCGACGAGGAGATGGTCTACGAGTCCCGGGTCGGCGACGTCTTCGCGCTCGGCGCGACCAGCTGGCGCATCGAGGAGATCACCCACGACCGCGTCCTGGTCACCCCCGCCTTCGGCCTACCCGGCCGACTCCCGTTCTGGCACGGCGATTCCCTCGGCCGCCCGGCCGAATTGGGCACGGCCCTGGGCGAATTCGTCCGGACGGCAGGTCAGGCGATCGAGCGCGCACCCGCGGCCAGGATCGATGCATTGTTCGATGCCGCGGCATCACCCGGCCCGGCTCACCCCGGGCCGACCGCACAGACCGAATCATCCATCGAATCCACATCCTCCGGCCGGTCACGGGGGCTCGAGACATCACCGGCCGACGGCGGCCCGGTGGACTCGCAGCGCAAGTCGGCCGGGACGAGCCGCGACCGGGTGAGTAACTCGTCCCGCCGCAAGAGCTCGAACGTCACCGATCTGGACGAACTCGGGAACATCGTGCACACCGCCGGGCTCGACGATTTCGCGACTGCCAATCTGGTTGCGCTGCTGCGGGATCAGCGATCCGCGACGGGGCATCTGCCGACCGACCGGACGTTGCTGGTGGAGCGATTCCGCGATGAGCTCGGCGACTGGCGGGTGGTGTTGCACTCGCCGTACGGGTTGCCGGTGCACGCGCCGTGGGCGCTGGCGGTGGGGGCGCGGTTGCGTGAGCGTTTCGGGGTGGACGCCGCACCGCAGGCCTCGGACGACGGGATCGTGGTGCGTCTGCCCGACACCACCGACGACCCACCGGGTGCGGATCTGTTCGTCTTCGAACCGGACGAGATCGATGACGTGGTGACCGAACAGGTCGGCGGCTCGGCGCTGTTCGCGTCGCGGTTCCGGGAGTGCGCGGCGCGGGCGCTGCTGCTGCCGCGCCGCGATCCGGGCCGCCGCGCCCCGCTGTGGCAGCAGCGCCAGCGCGCGGCGCAACTGCTGGATGTGGCGCGCAAGTTCCCGGATTTCCCGATGCTGCTGGAGACCGCGCGCGAATGTCTGCAGGACGTCTACGATCTGACCTCGCTGCGCGAGTTGCAGACCGGGATCGCCCACCGCAAGCTGCGACTGATCGAGGTCGAGACCGCCACTCCCTCGCCGTTCGCCAATGCTCTGCTGTTCGACTACATCGCCCAGTTCATGTACGAGGGCGACAGCCCGCTGGCCGAACGGCGTGCCGCGGCCCTGTCACTGGACTCGGGACTGCTGGCCGAACTGCTCGGGCGGGTGGAACTGCGCGAGTTGCTCGACGCCGCGGTACTCGAACTCACCGAACGCGAACTGCAGCGCCTGGTCCCCGAGCGGCAGGCCCGCGATGCCGAGGCACTGGCGGATCTGCTGCGTCTGCTGGGCCCGCTGACCCCCGCCGAGGCGGCGCAGCGGTGCACCGCCGATCCCGAGCCGTGGTTCGCCGAACTCGCCGAAGCCCGTCGTGCCCTGACGGTTTCCTACGCCGGGTTGCAGTGGTGGGTGGCGATCGAGGACGCCGCGCGGCTGCGCGACGCGCTGGGTGTGCCACTGCCGATCGGGGTTCCGGCGGCCTTCATCGAACCGGTCGCCGATCCGCTGGGCGATCTGGTCGGCCGGTACGCGCGTACGCACGGCCCGTTCGGGCTCGAGGCGCTGGCTCGCCGCTTCGGCATCGGCCCGGCCGTGGCCGCCACCGCCCTGCATCGGCTCGCCGCCGAAAAGCGGGTCGTGGAGGGTGAATTCACGCCCGGCTCGGCCGGTACGGAATGGTGCGACACCCAGGTGCTGCGCCGGTTGCGGCGGCGTTCGCTGGCCGCGGCGCGCAAGGAGATCGAACCCGTCGCGACCACCGCGTTCGCCCGGTTCCTGCCCGCCTGGCAGCAGGTGGGCACCGGTCAGCTGCGCGGCGTCGACGGCGTGGCCGCGGTCGTGGAACAGCTTGCGGGCGTACCGATTCCGGCCTCGGCCTGGGAGTCCCTGATCTTCCCCGCCCGGGTTCGCGACTATTCACCCGCCATGTTGGACGAGCTGATGTCCACCGGCGAGGTCATCTGGTCCGGCCACGGTTCCCTCACCGCCAAGGACGGCTGGATCGCCCTGCACACCGCCGACCAGGCCGCCCTCACCCTCCCCCCGCCCGACGACATCGACTTCACCGAAACCCAGATCCAACTACTGATGGCCTTGGGCGCCACCGTCATCCCGGAAACACCGACCCCGTCACCCGACATCGCCCCTCGATCACCCGCCGATCGCCCTGGGACCACCCGCGGCGGACCGAATTCGGATGCGTCCGAGCCGTATTCCACCGCCGAGGCAGGCACTACTGGACTACCCGGCACACCCACCTCCGACCCACTCCCGAATCACGGCCGACAGAATTCACACCGCGGCGCTACCCCGGACTCGAACGCACGCGGCAACGGCGCCACTCGCCCGAGGCGTCCGGATGCCCGGTCCTCCGACGATGCGGCCGGGAGCACGAACCACGTCCGCGACTCGAACACACGCGCTCCGAAGGACGGTTCTCCCGGAGCGGCCGACGGTGATACCGCGCAGGACGTGAACCGCGCAGCCGCGCCGCCGGTGCGGGCACAGGTGGTGCCCTCGGTCGGCGGGGCGTACTTCTTCCGGCAGCTCTCCGACGCCACCGGATTGCTCGACGATGCGGCGGTTGCGGCGGCGCTGTGGGAACTGGTGTGGGCCGGGCATGTCGCCGGTGACACGTTCGCGCCGGTGCGGGCGCTGCTGTCGGGGACCGCGCGTAGCACCACCACACATCGGGCGCCCCGGCGCACGCCGCGCGGTCGGGCGTATCTGCCGCGGGCGAATATGCCGTCCCGCACCGGACCACCGACTGTTGCCGGACGTTGGTCGCTGCTGCCGGAACGGTTGGCGGACAATACGATTCGCGCACACGCCACGGCCGATCTGCTCCTCGAACGGTACGGGGTGCTGACCCGGGGATCGGTTCAGGGCGAACAGGTTCCGGGCGGATTCGCGCTGATGTATCGCGTACTCACCGAATTCGAGGACCGCGGCCGGTGCCGACGCGGCTATTTCATCGATTCGCTCGGCGGGGCGCAGTTCTCCACGACCGACGTGGTGGACCGGCTGCGCTCCTTCGACACCGAACGATCCACCGAAACCGAAACCGCGCAACATACTTCGGACACCGCCCTGGCCCTGGCCGCCTGCGACCCCGCCAACCCCTACGGTGCAGCGCTGCCCTGGCCGAAGGGCGCGACCGAGGGCGCGGGACATCGTCCCGGACGCAAGGCCGGCGCGCTGGTCGTCCTCGTCGACGGCGAGCTCACCCTCTACCTCGAACGCGGCGGCAAAACCCTGCTGACCTTCACCGAGGCCCCTCAACAGCGCACCCGCGCCGCCGCCGCACTGGCCGCCCTGGTCCGCGACCGCCACGTCGACTCACTGGTCGTGGAACGCGTGGATGGCGAATCCGTACACGGCAACACCTTCGCCACCTTCCTCACCGAGGCCGGTTTCGCGGCGACGCCCCGCGGCTTCCGGCTACGGAGCAGACCGTGAGTCCGACCGGACCGACGCACCCGGTCCCGCTGCGCGCGGCTCGATCCCCTGCCGGAGGCCACTGTGCCCGAGGGTGACACCGTTTTCCGTGCCGCTGCGCGACTGCGTACGGCGTTGGCCGGAAAGATGCTGGTGCGCACCGATTTCCGGGTGCCACGGTATGCGACGCTGGATCTGTCCGGACAGACCGTCGAGGAGGTCGGCAGTTACGGCAAACATCTGTTCGTGCGGACACCGGCGGTCAGCATTCACACGCACCTGAAGATGGAGGGTGAGTGGCGGGTGTTCGCACCGGGTCAGCGCTGGACCAAACCGGCGTTCACCGCGCGGCTGATCCTCGCCACCGCCGAGGCCGAAGCCGTCGGCTTCGCACTGGGCACCGTGGAGGCGCTGCGGCGCGAGCAGGAACATACCGTCCTGGACCGGCTGGGCCCGGATCTGCTCGGCCCGAATTGGGATGCGGCCGAAGCGGTCCGCCGCCTCGCCGCAGAACCGGATCGCCCGATCGGCCTGGCCCTGCTCGACCAACGCAACCTCGCCGGGATCGGCAACATCTTCCGCAGCGAGATCTGTTTCATCGAACGCGTCGACCCACGACGCCAGGTCGGCTCGGTGCCCGACCTGCCCGCCCTGGTCGATCGGGCGCATCGAGTACTGCACTCCGCCGCATACGATCCGCCCTGGCGACCGTACGTCTACCGCCGCCATCGCCGACCGTGCCGCCGCTGCGGCACCGACCTGACGCTGACGCTCATCGGCGACGGCCCGGACAGCGAACGCGCGATCTACTTCTGTACCGGCTGCCAGGAGTGAGCCGAAGACTCGGACCTTCCCACCGCGACGCGCCCATACACCACATAGTGGCATTTGCCACTCGATAGCTAATATCTCGTACGATCCAGACGACATTCCAGTCGATGGGAAAATACGAGACAGGTCGCGCATGACCGCAGCAACCGCCCGGCGCATCGCGCGCGTCACCCTGCAAGTGGTGTACGCGCTGGTCGCGGTGGCTGTGATGCTGCTTCTGGGCTATCTGTTACTACATGCCCCGCACCACACCCGATAGCGCTCGGCGCGAACACTACTCAGCGCACAGCCCAACTCCTGCAGGCCGCCGCGAAGCTCGTCGAAAGTGAGCCCTGCCGCCCACATCGAGCGTCGGATCCGCTTCCCCCTCAGGCAAGTCCGTCGCCCGGCACATCGAAACCAGCCGATCACGTAGCCCTACAACGCACCAGGCGCGCAATTCAGCCGTCGGTCGGGACGGGCTCGAGGATCTCCGGGCGCGGTTCGGGGGCGGCGGCCCGCAACGCATCGGCCGCGATGTCGTCGGGTTGGGTCTGCGAGCGGATCTCGGCGTCCACCCGGGCGTTGTAAGTGGCGACCTCCTGCGCGACGCGCTCCGGATTCCAGCCCAGGACCGGGGCGACCAACTCGGCCACCTCCTGCGCGCACGCCACCCCGCGATGGGAGTACTCGATGGAGATCCGGGTGCGGCGGGCCAGGACGTCGTCCAGATGCAGCGCGCCCTCGGCGGTGGCCGCGTAGATCGCCTCCACCCGCAGATAGGTCGGGGATTCGGTGATCGGTTGCAGCAGTTCGGGATCGCCTGCGGCGAGATCGAGAACGTCGGTGACCTGCGAGCCGTAGCGATTCAGCAGATGCTCGATCCGATACGGATGCACACCGTAGGTCTGCGCCAGCTGCGGGGCCTGGTTGAGCAGGGCGAAATAGCCGTCCGCGCCCAGCAGCGGCACCTTCTCGGTGATCGACGGCGAGACCCGCTGCGGAATGTCCTGCGCCGCGGCCTCCACCGCGTCGTACGCCATCACCCGGTAGGTGGTGTACTTCCCGCCCGCGATGGCCACCAGCCCCGGGCAGATCCGCGCGACGGCGTGTTCGCGCGAGAGCTTGGAGGTCTCGTCGCTCTCCCCGGCCAGCAGCGGCCGCAGCCCGGCGTAGACGCCATGGATGTCCTCGTGGGTGAGCGGGGTGACCAGGACCTCGTTCACCCGCTCGAGCAGATAGGCGATATCGGCCCTGGTCGCCGCCGGATGGGCGAGATCGAGATTCCAGTCGGTGTCGGTGGTGCCGATGATCCAGTGGCTCGCACCCCACGGGATGACGAACAGCACCGAGGTCGGGGTCCGCAGAATCAGTGCGGTGTCACTGGTGATCCGATCGCGCGGCACCACGATGTGCACCCCCTTCGAGGCGCGCACGTGGAAGCGGCCGCGCTGGCGCGAGAGCGCCTGGATCTCGTCGGTCCACACACCCGTCGCATTGATCACCACATGCCCGCGCACCGAGGTGGTGCGGCCGTCCTCGCTATCGCGCACCTTCACCCCGACCACCCGATCGGCCTCGCGCAGAAATCCCACCACCTGCGTGGAGGTGCGGATGACCGCGCCGTAGTGCGCGGCGGTGCGGGCCACGGTCATGGTGTGCCGGGCGTCGTCGACGACCGTGTCGTAGTAGGTGACCCCGCCGATCAGCGCGTCCCGCCGGATTCCCGGCGCCAGGCGCAGTGCCGCCGAACGGGTCAGATGATGTTGTCCCGGAACGGATTTCGCACCGCCCATGGTGTCGTAGAGCATCAGTCCGGAGGCGACATACGGCCGTTCCCAGACCCGATGGGTCAGCGGATACAGGAATCGCAGCGGCTTGACCAGATGCGGCGCAAGGGTTTTCAGGCTCAGCTCACGTTCGTGCAACGCCTCCCGCACCAGACCGAAGTCCAGCTGTTCGAGATACCGCAGCCCGCCGTGGAACATCTTGGACGAGCGACTGGAGGTCCCCGAGGCCAGATCACGTGCCTCGACCAGCGCGACCTCGAGCCCGCGGGTGGCCGCGTCCAACGCGATACCCGCACCGACCACACCGCCGCCGATGACGACGACGTCGAAATGGTCGCGCCCCAGCCGCTCCCACGCGGCATCGCGCTGAGCGGGCCCCAGATCACCGGGGGGCGGGGACTGTGATTGCGATGTCTTGGTCATCCTCGACTCCTCCAGCCGATGCCGAACCGCTCGTAACCCCACCCGTAACCGGCGGGTAGCTGAAGGCCACAGTAGTGCACCGTCCCGACCACGGGGCATTACGACCCGGAGCGCGAACAGTCGTTCTCGCAACCCGGATCGAGATACGACTGTGCCCGGCAGATCGGATCTGCCGGGCGCAAGGTTCAGCAGCCGATCACACCCGGCTGGCACGGCCCGTGCACCGGCGGCGTGCCCGGCGGCGGCGGAAGCACTCCGGGCTGGGTCAGCGGAGTCGTGGGCGGCGGCGGATCATCGGCCCAGGCAGTGCCCGCCCCCATCGATGCCAACCCCACCGCGAGCACCGCGCCCGCCATCATTTTTCTGATCATTCGACATCCTCCCGAACTTCGGTCGACGACTGTCCCGAGCGCATTCGACACTATGAGAGCGGCCGAGCCTCCGACAATACGCGAGCCGTCCGGTCCGGACGCCAATTCTCTTCGGGCAGTGAATGATTCGCTCGAACGCGTACTACTCGCCGAGAGCTCGCGCGAGCCGGTCGACGGCCTCGCGCAGCACCGGCGCGTCGAAGGTGGTGAAGCACAGGCGCATCGCGCTGCGGTAGTCCGAATCGACCGCGAACGCGGATCCCGGGACATAGGCGAGACCGTGTTCGACTGCGCGCGAAAGCAATTCGGCAGTGTTGGTGCCGTCCGTGAACGCCGCCCACACGAACATGCCGCCGGTCGCGTCGGTGCTGACGATACGATCCCCGAACCGCTCACGCAGCGCGCCGACCAGTGCCTTCGCCCGCTCGCCGTAGCTACTTCGCACCATGTTGACATGGGCGGCAAGCCAATCCGAGTCGGCGAGCAGTTCGGCGGTGATCTGCTGCGTCAGGGCCGAACCGCACAGATCCGCCCCCTGTTTGAGCAGTTCCACACCACGACAGACCGCGTCCGGCGCGACCATCCAGCCCGCGCGCAGCGACGGGGCGAGGATCTTCGACGCACTGGACAAGCGAATCACGTTGGGCGAGTAGGTCGCAACGGGTTCGGGCGAGGGTCGGTCGAACCACAGCTCACCGTACGGATCGTCCTCGATCACCCATAAGCCGTACCGGTCGGCGAGTGCCGCCAGCTCCGCGCGACGCCGCGCGCTCATCGTCACCCCGCGCGGATTGTGGAAGTTGCTGACGGTATGCACGACCGCCGGACGCTCACCGCGCGCGAGCAGTTCGCCCAGCACGTCGACGCGCATACCCTCCTGGTCCAGCGGAACCGCCACGATCCGCGCACCCGCGGCCCGGAACACCTGCAGCGCACCGACATAGGCCGGATCCTCGACCACGACCAGCGCACCGGGATCCAGCAGCACCTCGCCCAACAGCGACAACGCCTGCTGCGAGCCGTGGGTGACGAACACCTCCTCGATCGGCACCGACCGGCCCAACCGCGCCGACTCCCGTGCGGCGAGCACCTCACGCAACGGTCCCCAGCCCGCCGACTGGGTGTACTGCAACCGCGAGCGATCGGCCAGCGCCGACTCGGCCGCCCGCGCGATCCGGTCGCGCGGCATGAGCTGCTCGTCCGGCAGGCCACCGGCCAGGCCGATGACGTCGGGCCGCTCGGTCAGCTTCAAGAGGTCACGAATCGCCGAACTCTGCAGACCATCGAGACGATGCGACAGCGATGGAGTGATAGGCGACATGAATACCTCCGACAACAGGCAAGATAAACCCACCATCGCACAAACAACCCATGATCTGAAATTTATATCTCAGATTGTGAGATATAAATCAGCTCAGCGCGGCGCTGTGGCGATCAGGTACTTGTCGCCGACCTTCTGCGTATCGATCAACTCCTGATAGGTCTGCGTCTTGCCGCCGGGCTGATGTTCGGTGATCACCACGGCGAAGCTGTTCGTCGTCAGCTCGTTGATGCGCAGGCAGTACGTGGTACCGACCGGGTACTGATCGATGACCTGCTGCGCGACGTCGACCTTGTTCGGCATGACGAAGGTCAACGCCTTCTGAGCGCTGCGATCGGTGTAGATCGCATGCTCGAAGCCGAGTATCGCCCCGGCCCCGCTCTTGGTGTCACCAGGACCGTTGCCGACTGTCGTCGTCCCGTTCGCATACGCCTGGCAACCCGCACCATCCGCCTCGGACGAGGGCTGCGCGGCCGGCGCCGCGGTGGGATCGGCATTCGTGCTGCCGTGACCGCGCATCGCGAAGACGATCACACCCACTATCGCGACCACCACGACGATCGCCGCGGCGATCCCGCCGATCAGCACACCGCGATTGCGGCGCGGCCCGTCGGACGTGGGCGCGGAGGTCTGGCGGCCCGAGGAACCGCCCACCTTCAGAACCAGATCGTCGTCATCCCACAGCGAACCCGAGGACGACCCCTTGCCGGACGCGGATCCGCGAGCGGCGACGCCGGGCTCACGCGGGGCCGCGAGCTTCTTGGCCAGATCGTCGTCGTCCCACAGCGAGCGCGGCTGCCCGGACTGGCCGTACTGGGACTTCGGCGGATCGGCCGGCTGCTCGGGCTGGGCGGGCGGCCGGGGCGGCACGGTCGACCACCGCGAACCCGTATCCGGCCCACCCTGCTGGCCACCGGACTGATCCGAATACCGCACCGTCTCCTGGGAGCCGGTCGAATCGGGCGAACGATACTGCTGGGGCTGCACGATCTCGCGCGAGCCGGTCGAATCGGGAGCCCGATACTGCTGCGGCTGCACGATCTCCCGGGAACCGGTCGAATCCGGGGCCCGATACTGCTGCGGCGGTGCGGGCACCGTCGGCGGCGCGGGCTGATCGACCGGCTGCCAGCCGAGGCTGGGCCGCTCGGACCCGTCGGCGGGCTGCCACCCGACGGACGGACGATCCGGACCGTCGGCGGGCTGCCATCCCACCGATCCGCCACCGGTAGGCGGACCGAACGCATCCACCGGAGGTCCGAATTCGCCCACCGGCGGACCGAATCCGGACGTGGGCGGCCCGAAACTCGACTCGCCACGTTCGCGCGACGACGGAACCGACTCCCCCGATTCGTCGTGTTCCGCATCGTCCATGGAGGCCATCACCCGTTCCTTCCCCATGACACCCGCGTGGGGCGGTCTACCAACGACCGCCCCACGTCGAATCAGCCTGCACCGGCGTCCTCCGGTCCGCCGGTACCGAATATCAGTTCTGGACCGAACCACTCCACTGCGTGGTGACACCGGCGGTATTCACCGTCTGCGGGGCGTAATTCCCCTCCGGCAGCCTACCAACGTGCGCGGCCGCGTCGAGTGCGGCGACCCCACCCGGCTGCATCCGGATCCAGCCCTCGACCGCCGCCTTGGCCGCATTGGCCTGGGTGGAGTCGACGTAGGTCGTGTTCTTGACGTCGTTGAAGCCGGTGCGGGCCTTGAGGTCATCGATACCCGTGGTGTGGGTGTAGGTGGTGACCTTGATCTTGTTGGCCTCGACGTACTCGATCGAGACGCCCGCATCGCCGGTCCCCGTGGGGGTCCGGTAGCCGACCGTACCGACGTAACCGTTGGCGTTGTTGAAGTGGTGCGTGTTGGCCACGTAACCGGGCGCGACGCCGCCACCGTCGATATTCGCGCCGACCTCGGTGTGCGGACCGTTCATCTGCACGACCGGTGCGGCAGGGGCGGACTGCAGGCTCGGCGAGCTCCAGCGCGGCGCGGTCTGCACGGTGCCCTGGTGGGCGTTGCCGTTGCCGGTCAGCCCATTCATGGTGTTGGTGTCCTGGCCCGGCTGCGGCTGCTGGTTCGGCTGCGGCTGGGTCGCGCTCGGACCGGGCATCACGGCCGGCTGCGCCGGACCGTTCTGCTCCTGGGCGTTCTGCCCCGGCACCGGCAGCGGCGCGACGCGCGGCGTGGTCACACCCGGCTGGACGGGACCGGCCAGACTCTGATCCGGTTGCCCCCCATCGGAATTGGGCTGGGTGACACCGGGCTGCGGCGAGGTCACGCCCGGCTGCGGCTTGGTCACTCCGGGCTGCGGAGTGTTGGTGTCGTTCGACTGCTGCCCCGGCTTGGTCCCCGGTTGCGCCGGCGCCTGGTTCTGCGTCGAGGGGCTGGGGTTACCCGCCTGCGTGTCGCCCGGCTGCGCGGGCGTGGTGGGAACCGTGGGCGGACTCACCGGATCCGCGCCCGCCGGTGCGGCCAGAAGGGTGGCCACGGCGGCTGCGGTGGCCAACGGCAACGAGGTTGCCACCGCACGTTGCACCCGATTCGGCTTACTACGATGATGTTTCACTGCTCGCAGTCCCTTTCCCGAGCACGGCCGCCGTCACGTCGCGCAAGGCACACCGCACTCCTGTTATCCCTCATCAGATGCCGGACCGCTGACGCGACCCCGGAGCCGCTCGCGAATTCCGGTCGGGAAAGGCACCATCCCCCCGCACACGAAACCCGCCAACCGACCCACCACTCACATCTCTGCGGGAAGTGAATCACACGAAGAGGTTTCCGGCAACACGAACCGAATTCCCAGTGCCGCAAACGCACTCGTTCCCATGCGACGGGTTGTCGAGGGGGCTGATCGGGGGTGACCGACGGGCTCGCCGAAAGCCTTGCCGCCGGGGCTATCCGAGGTCGTCGTGACGCATCAACTGGCGAGCCGCCTCGGTGATCGAACCCGACAGCGACGGGTACACCGAGAAGGTCTGCGCCAGATCGTTCACGGTGAGATTGTTCTGCACCGCCATCGCGATCGGCAGGATCAGTTCGGAGGCGATCGGGGCGACCACCACGCCGCCGATCACCACACCGGTCGCCGGACGGCAGAAGATCTTCACGAAACCGCGTCGCAGCCCGGACATCTTGGCCCGGGGATTGGTGTTCAGCGGCAGCATCACCGTGCGCGCCGGAACCTGACCGTCATCGATCGCGTTCTGGCTCACCCCGACCGTGGCGATCTCGGGACGGGTGAACACCGCCGAGGCCACCGTCTTGAGCCGGATCGGCTGCACTCCCTCGCCGAGTGCGTGATACATCGCGATCCGGCCCTGCATGGCCGCCACCGAGGCCAGCGGGAGCAGTCCGGTGCAGTCGCCCGCGGCGTACACGCCCGGCACCGGCGTGCGCGAGACCCGGTCCACCCGCAGATAGCCGCCCCGGTCCAGTTCGATGCCGATCCGCTCCAGGCCGAGGTTGCCGGTGTTCGGGGTCGAACCGACCGTCATCAGGGCGTGCGTACCGGTGACCGTGCGGCCGTCGGAGAGTTTGACCACGATTCCCTCGGCGGTGCGCTCCACCGCATCCGCGCGCGCCTGCTTGACCAGTTCCACGCCGCGTTCGGCCAGGGCGTCCTCGAGCACGAGTGCGGCGTCGGCGTCCTCGCCGGGCATCATCCGGTCACGACTGGACACCAGCTTCACCTTGACACCCATCTCGGTGTAGGCGTTCACGAATTCCGCACCGGTGACACCGGATCCGACGACCACCAGGGTCTTGGGCAGTTCCTGCAGGTCGTACAGCTGCCGCCAGTTCAGGATCCGCTCACCGTCCGGTTCGGCGCCGGGCAGTACGCGCGGGCTGGCGCCGGTGGCGATCAGCACCACCTCGGCCTCGAGCACCCGCTCCCCGCCGTCGGTCAGTCTGGCCCGCACCAGATGCGTGGCCAGGCCCGGAATCTGATCGATCAGCTCACCGGAGCCGTTGAGGATGTTCACCCCGGCGGCCTGGAGTTTGGTCCGGATATCGGAGGACTGCGCCTGCGCCAGGGCCTTGACCCGAGAGTTCACCTCGGACAACCGCACCTGGGCCTGCGCCGGATGCAGCGTGATTCCCAGATCCCGCGCGCGGCGCAGATCGGTGCGCACACCCGTGGAGGCGATGAAGGTCTTGGAGGGCACACAATCCCACAGCACGCATGCGCCACCGACGCCATCGGAGTCGATGACCGTGACCTCCGCGCCGTGCGCGGCGGCCACCAGCGCGGCCTCGTAACCGGCCGGGCCACCGCCGATGATTGCAATGCGGGTCATGGATACCTCCGCCTTCGTGCTGTTCGATCGGGATCTCCGGTCGTGGAAAGGGTATCTGTGCCTCGACACGCAGGCTCGCCCGCCGCATGTTTGCGGTCCGCCGGGCAGTCGTCACCCGACCGGAGCCGCGTGCTGTTTCACCGCGCACCCGGCGATTGCCGAACCATCCGACCAGCGAAGCGGCGAATCGCACACTGCCTCGCTCACAAGCGCTTTTCCGCATGTCCGAGCGGTTTCCGCGGGGCGGGCGGTACGGGCGCCGGAGATCGGATGGGCGGGATGGGGACGAGTACGCGCGGTCATTCGATACTCTTGCCTGGTGCCGATATACGCCGCATATGGATCCAATATGGATCCCGAGCAGATGCTCAAGCGCTGTCCGCACTCCCCCGTGTACGGAACCGGCTGGTTGGAGGGCTGGCGCCTGACCTTCGCCGGGGACGACATCGGCTGGGAGGGACCGCTGGCGACGGTGGTCGAGGAGCCCGGGGCTCGCGTGTTCGTCGTGCTGTACGACGTTCCCGACGAGGACGAGGCGAGCCTGGACCGCTGGGAAGGTTCGGATTTCGGCATACACAAGAAGATCCGGCTGCGCGTCACCCCGAGTTCGGGCACCGGCTCGCAACCCGTGCTGGCCTGGCTGTACGTCCTGGACGCCTACGAGGGCGGACTACCCTCGGCCCGCTACATCGGCGTGATCGCCGATGCCGCCGAAAAGGCCGGCGCCCCAGCCGAATACGTGCACGCCCTGCGCACCCGCAACTCCAGAAACGTAGGTCCGGGGGCCGGATAGCCGAACGGCCGCACCCCTTTCCAGGGATACGGCCGTCACAGCGACCCGTTCTAACTCGCGTTCAGAACCAGGTTGGTGAGTACGCGCACGCCGACGGCGAGAGCGCGTTCGTCCAGGTCGAAGGTGGGCTGGTGCAGGTCCAGCTGTTCACCGTGACCGGACCACACGCCCAGGCGGGCCATCGCGCCGGGAACCTGTTCGAGATACCAGGAGAAGTCCTCGCCGCCGCCGGACTGCGGGGTGTCGGCCAGTGCGTCGGGGCCCAGGGCGCGGATCGCGTCCTCGAACATCCGGGTGGCCTGCTCCTCGTTGACCACCGGCGGGACGCCGCGCTTGTAGTTCAGCTGATACCGCACACCCGTGGGCGCGAGCAGACCGTCGACGATCTCCCGCACCATCGGCTCGAGCAGCGACCAGGTCGCGTGATCGCCGGTGCGGACGGTTCCGGTGAGCATGCCGGTCTGCGGAATCGCATTGGGGGCCTTGCCCGCCGAGACCGCACCCCACACCATCACGGTGCTGGTACGCGGATCGATCCGACGGCTCAGCAGTCCGGGCAGACCGGTGATGACCGTGCCGATCGCGTACACCAGGTCGCTGGTCAGATGCGGACGCGAGGTGTGCCCGCCGGGTGAGTCCAACACCAGTTCCACGGTGTCCGCGGCCGAGGTGATCGCGCCGACCCGCACTCCGACCCGCCCGGCCTCGAGCCGGGGATCGCAGTGCAGCGCGAACGTCCGCGAGACGCCTTCCATCGCACCCGCGGCGACCATATCGATCGCGCCGCCGGGCATGACCTCCTCGGCGTGCTGGAACACCAGCCGCACGCCGACCGGCAGATGCGGCACCTCGGCCAGAGCCGAGGCCGCGCCCAGCAGGATGGCGGTGTGCGCGTCGTGCCCGCAGGCGTGCGAGACGCCCGGCACCGTCGAGGCGAAGGGCAGTCCGGTGTACTCCTGCAGCGGCAGCGCGTCCATGTCCGCGCGCAGGCCGATCCGCGGGCCGTCGGGGCCGATATCACACAGCAGACCGGTTCCGGTGGGCAGTTTGCGGGGCTCTAATCCGGCCTTGACCAGCCAGGACTCCACGAATTCGGTGGTCGCGAATTCGGTCCGGGACAATTCCGGGTTGGTGTGCAGATGCCGCCGCCACCCGATGAGATCGTCCGCGTTCTCACGGAGCCACGCGTCGACGATCGCGGGCCCCGCGCCCGGATCACCGGGTTCGTCCGAGGCCGTCGTGTCCGGGCCCGCCGCCGCGGTTCGGCCTTCTGTGCTCACCGAAAATCCTCCTGTCGCTGAACGCTGTGTTCCAACAACCGTTCTCTATGGAATTGATCGCCCGCGACCTGTATCGCGGTACGCGCCAACGCCGTGGCCCCATCGATCACCGCCAGATCCGCGGAATCGGTGACGCATGCCGCCGCGAATTCCGGCTGATGCGTCACCGATCCCGCGGCGTCGATGCCGATGACCGGATGGATACCCGGGATGACATTGGTGACGTTGCCCATGTCGGTACTGCCCAGCGGACGCGCTGCCTCGAGTTCCGGCGACAGCGGCACGCGTCCGATACCGGCGATCTGCTCGCGGTAGGCACACAGTACTGCCGCATCGGGGGTGAGCTCGGTATACGTGGGCGCGAGCATCCGGATGTCGTGGGTAGTTCCGGTAGCCAGCGCTCCCGCCTCGAAACAAGCCGATGCGCGTCGCATCAGATCGTCGAGGGATGCGGAGTCGGCTGCGCGTAGGTAGTACAGCAGTTCCGCGTGCTCGGGCACGATGTTGGGGGCCACGCCGCCGGATTCGACTATACCGTGCAGTTGCTGTCCGGGCGCGAGATGTTGACGCAGCAACCCCAACGCAACCTGCGCGACGGTCACCGCGTCACCGGCGTTGCGGCCCTGTTCGGGGGCCGCGCTGGCATGTGCGGCCCGGCCCGTGTAGCTGATGGACAGATCGGCCAGGGCCAGTGAGCGCGCACCGACGATGTCGTACGGACCCGGATGGACCATCATCGCCATCGCCACGCCGTCGAACACGCCGCGCTCGAGCATGAGCACCTTGCCACCGCCGCTCTCCTCGGCCGGTGTGCCGAACACCTTCACCGTGATCGCGCACGCGTCTGCCACTTCGGCCAGCCCGAGCGCGGCACCCACCGCGGACGCGGCGATGATGTTGTGCCCGCACGCGTGGCCCATCTCTGGCAACGCGTCGTATTCGGCACAGATTCCCACGACGAGCGGGCCGTGGCCGTAGGTCGCGGTGAACGCGGTGTCCAGCCCGGCAACCCCCGTCTCGACGGCGAATCCGCGCTCGCGCAGCGGCTCGAGGGTTTTGGCGACGCTGCGGAACTCGGCGAACGCCAGCTCGGGTTCGGCGTGGATGGAATGGGACAGCGCGAGCAGCTCCGCGGCGGCGCGGGCGATGCCGGCGTCGGCGGACGCGGTGAGCGTCGGGTCGGCCGCCGCGAGGACGGGATCGGGCGACGGATCCGCAGGCTCGGGCTGTCGGTCGGCGCCGCGATATGCCATGCCTCAGTCTCGCACCCGACAGTGCGGTTGCGGAGTGTTGGCCAACAAGCCCGCGGGTCCGGTGGTGGCGACCCGCGGGCGTTGCCACCGGATCAGGGCTGGAAAGCCAGGTTCTCCTGGGTCGTCGGCACGGCGAGCCCGGCCAGTGCGCGGCCGTGCAGGGCCCGCTTGATGACCGGCAGATTCGGCTTGCGGTTACCGGCCAGCGCCCCGGCCTGTTCGACCGCGGCCGCCAGCAGTGCGTCGGCATCGGCCGCGGCGTCGACGATCCCGGCGGCGATCGCGTCCTGCGCGCTGTAGCGACGTCCGGTGGTCATCGCCTCGACCGCGACCTGATTGGTCAACCGCTCGGTGACCAGCGCGTTCATCGCGACAGTGAACGGCATGCCCAGATGGACCTCGGGCAGGCACCAGTATCCGCGATCGGCGCGCATCACCCGGAAGTCGTGCGAGGTGGCCAGCATCGCGCCCGCGCCGAAGGCGTGCCCGTTCACCGCGGCCACCGTGGCCATCGGGAAGGTCAGCAGGCGGCTGAACAGGCTGTGCACCCGGTCCAGGTACCAGCCGCTGCGGTCGAAGTTGCCGAACAGCCAGTCGGTGTCCAGACCGTTGGTGTAGAACTTGCCGGTCGAGACGGTGACCAGCGCGGCCGGCGGGTTCGGCTGCTCGGTGGTGACCCCGGCCTGTTCGACCTCGTCCAGCAACCCGTGGAAGGTGTCGATCCAGTCGGGATGGAAGCGGTTCTCGGTGTCGGCCTGTCCCTCGTTGCCGAGGTAGAGCACGAACACGTCCCCGTCACGTTCCAAATACGGCATACGCAGCAGCATAACGACGCCGCCACACAAGTTACCGGCGAGTCGGTACCGGCACGCGCATCAGATCCTCGGCCACCACCAGCTCGCCGTCGAAGTATTTCGCCGCCTCGAGCCGGTGGTCCTCGAGATCGGCGTAGCGCTGGGAGAAATGGGTCAGCACCAGGGTGCGCACCCCGGCCGCCTGCGCCACCTGCGCGGCCTGTGCGGCGGTGAGGTGACCGTACTCGTGCGCCAGTCCCGCATCGGTGTCCAGGAAGGTGGCCTCGATGACGAGCATGTCGGCGTCCTGCGCCAATTCCGCCACGCCGGAACACATCCGGGTGTCCATCACGAACGCGAAGCGCTGCCCGCGCCGCACCGTGGAGACCTCGTCCAGGGTGACGACCCGATCATCGGGCAGCCGCAGCGAACCCTCGCGCTGCAGACGGCCGACATCGGGTCCGGAGATTCCGAATTCGGCCAGTCGATCGGGCAGGATGCGCCGTCCGTCCGGCTCGATCAGCCGGTAGCCGAAGGTCTCGACGCGATGGTCCAGCCGAATCGCCTCGAATTCGAACGCCGTGTCCGGCAACGGGATCGCACCCGTCGCATCGACCGGCTGTTCGCGCAGACCCGCGAAGTACGGCACCACATCGCGCAACCGGCAATAGAATTCGCGGCCCGCGGCCGGGAAGCAGATGTCGACCGGATGCGTCACCTGATCCAGGTTCAGGCGCGCGAGCACACCCGGCAGGCCCAGGCAGTGGTCGCCGTGGAAGTGGGTCAGGCAGATCCGCGTGATCGAGGCGGCCGACACACCCGCGAACGACATCTGCCGCTGGGTGCCCTCGCCGGGATCGAACAGCAGCCCCTCGCCGTCCCAGCGCAGCAGATACCCGTTGTGGTTACGCTGGCGGGTCGGCACCTGGCTGGCCGTCCCCAGTACGACGAGCTCACGCGCAGTCACAACTCTGTTCCCACCACATTTTCGACACGACGTCCACCCGCGCACCGCGGGTCCGGCGTGCGCGACGCTACCAGGCACCCCGGGGGACGGCAGGTCACCCGGAAACCGCACGCCGTGACGTATCGCACTATCGTGAACCACATGCTTGCCGAACAGGCTGCGGCGGCGATCGCCGAGCGCACCGGAGTTCCGCACCACCGCATCGCCGTCGTACTCGGGTCGGGCTGGCAGGACGCCGCCGCCGAGATCGGCGCCCCGGCGGCCTCGGTGCCCATGACCGAGCTGCCCGGATTCGATGCGCCCACCGCCCAGGGCCATCAGGGCACCGTGCATTCGGTGACGGTGAACGATTCGCCCGTGCTGCTGATGATGGGCCGTCAGCATCTCTACGAAGGGCACGAACCCGCGCAGGTGGTGCACGGGGTGCGCACGGCGATCGCGTCCGGAGCGGACACCATCCTGCTGACCAATGCGGCCGGGGGAATCCGTCCCGGACTGCGGGTGGGCGAGCCGGTGCTGATCTCCGACCACCTGAACCTGACCGGACGCACGCCGCTGACCGGGGCGTCGTTCGTCGATCTGGTCGATGCGTGGGATCCCGAATTGCGCACTCTGGCAAGAGAAGTCGATCCGGACCTGACCGAGGGCGTCTACGCGGGCCTGACCGGACCGCAGTACGAGACGCCCGCGGAGATCCGCATGTTCGGCGCACTGGGCGCGGATCTGGTCGGGATGTCCACGGTGCTGGAGGCCATCGCGTGTCGCGCGCTGGGCGCGCGGGTGCTGGGCATCTCGCTGGTCACGAATCTGGCCGCCGGGGTGACCGGTGAACCCCTCTCGCACGCCGAGGTGCTCGCCGAGGGCCGCGCCGCCGCCCCGCGACTGGGCAAACTGCTGCGCGGCGTGCTCGAGCGCATCTGAGTCGGCGAATCCGCGAACCGCGCCGATGCGGTCCGACCGCACCGGAATTCGAAGCACCGGAAACCTGATGTGCCGGAAAGGATTGTGCTGATGCTGCGATTCGGGACGGCCGGCCTGCGGGGACCACTGCAGGACGGTCCGGACGGGATGAACGTGGACACGGTGCAGCGCGCCACCGCGGGACTCGCCGACTGGCTGCGTGAGCGCTGTCTGGGCGGCGGCGTGGTGATCGTCGGGCGCGACGCCCGGCACGGATCGGCCGAATTCGCCACGGCCACCGCGGAAGTCCTCGCCGCGGCCGGATTCTCGGTCCTGGCGCTGCCGCGCCCGCTGCCCACCCCGGTCGTGGCCTTCGCCGTGCGCGAACTGGGAGCCGTGGCCGGAGTGCAGATCACCGCGTCACACAATCCGGCCACCGACAACGGCTACAAGGTCTATCTCAGCGGCGGCTCCCAGCTGATCCCGCCCGCCGACACGGAGATCGAACGCCACATCGAAGCCGTGCGCGAACCGATCTCCCGCGCCGACCCGCAACCGACCTCCCCCGACCCGCAATTGCTGGACCTCCCGCCTGGCACCCCGGTCGCCGAACTGGGCGAGGAGATCGTCCGCCGCTATCTCGACCGCGTCGCCACCCTGCCCGCCCGGCTCGGCGGATCCGATGCCGCGCCGGACGCACCGAACACCGGCCGGACGACCCCGGGCTCCGCGAAACTCCCGATTCCGTTGCGGCGCAACGAACTCCGGATCGCGTTGACGCCGATGCACGGTGTGGGCGGGGAACTCGCCGTCGCGGCACTGCACGCGGCCGGATTCACCGATGTGCAGGTGGTGGTCGAGCAGTTCGCGCCGGATCCGGATTTCCCGACCGTCGGGTTCCCGAATCCGGAGGAGCCGGGGGCCGCGGATCTGCTGCTCGCGCTGGCCGATCGGATCGATGCCGATCTGGCGATCGCGCTGGATCCCGATGCCGATCGATGCGCCGTCGCGCTGCCCGGACCGGACGGCCGCCGGATGCTGCGCGGTGATGAAACCGGCGTGCTGCTGGGCGATTTCGTCCTCCGCGACGCCCCCGCCGACGCGCTGGTGGCGACCACCATCGTGTCCTCGCGGTTGTTGAGCAAGCTGGCCCCGGCCCGCGGCGCGCGGTACGCCGAGACGCTGACCGGCTTCAAATGGCTCGCGCGGGCGGGGAACGGCCTGGTCTACGCGTACGAGGAGGCGATCGGGCACTGCGTGGATCCGGCGGCGGTGCGCGACAAGGACGGCATCTCCGCCGCGGTCGCGGCCGCCGAACTCGTCGCCCGGCTGCGTGCCGACGGACGCAGCCCGCTCGATCTGCTCGACGATTACGCCCTCGAATTCGGCCTGCACGCCGGGGATCAGGTCTCGCTGCGACTGACCGATCAGGCCGCTGCGGCACAGGTGCTCGACCGGCTGCGCGAGAATCCGCCGGACGCCATCGCCGGTACCCCGGTCACCTGCACCGATATGGCGCAGGTGCGCGGCCCGATGCGCACCGACGCGCTGATCTTCGACGCGGCCGCGCAACGCATCGTGGTCCGCCCGTCGGGCACCGAGCCCAAGCTCAAGTGCTATCTCGAGGTCGTCGAGCCGGTGTCGTCCCGGGCTGCGCTGCCAGCGGCGAAACAGGCTGCCGCGCAACGCCTGTCCGATCTGCGCAAATACTTCGAGAATCTGTAGCACCGGCGGTCCGGCCGGAATTCGGTGCGGGAGTATCGGACTCAGCGCGGCCCGAACTGCCGATCGCCCGCGTCACCCAGGCCCGGGACGATGTATGCGTCGTCGTTGAGCCTGGCATCGACGGTCGCGGTGACCAGTCGGACCGGCAGCCCGGACTGCTCGAGCGCCGCGACGCCCTCCGGGGCGGCGACGACGCACACCGCGGTGATATCCGTGGCGTCGCGGGCGGCGAGCAGTTCCAGGGTGTGCCGCATCGAACCGCCGGTCGCCAACATCGGGTCCAGGACGAATACCGGTACCCCGGCCAGAGTTTCGGGCAGCGATTCCATGTACGGCACCGGCTGATGGGTGTGCTCGTCACGGGCGATGCCGACGAAGCCGACCCGTGATTCGGGGATCAGCTCACTGGCCGCGTCCACCATGCCGAGCCCGGCCCGCAGCACCGGCACCAGCAGCGGCGGATGTGTCAGGCGCACACCCTCGGTGACCGCGACCGGAGTGGTGACTTCGAACGTCGTCAGCGGGGCCTCGCGCAGGGCCTCGTAGATCAGGATTCCGGTCAGATCACGCAGTGCGCCACGGAAACCCGGGTTGGGTGTGCGCACATCACGCATGATGGTCAGCAGAGTCGAGACGAGCGGGTGATCCACGATGTGCGTTCGCATGAGGGAACGATAAGGTTTCCACCGGGTCCCGGCCCGCACTCCGTCCCGGATTTTTCTCGCTCGCGGAGTGGAACCGTTCTCGTGGAACCTGCGTCAAACTACTCGGATGACGTAATCTGCCACCAGACCAGCACGATGGGGGATTGTGATGCCAAAGATCTCGGTCGACACCGAAGGCCTTGCCGCTTACGGTGCGACAGCCGGCGGACTGGCCGGAGAAATGGCCTCGGCCGCAACCGCGGCGGCAGCCGCCGACCCGACTCTACTGGGCCCGATCTTCGGGCTGGTCGGTGGCGATTTCCTCAGCGCGTACTCCGCCGCCCACGCCGGACACGTGGCCTCGATCGGCCAGCTGTCCGCGGTGCTCGGCACGATGGGCACCGCCGCGGCCGGAGCCTCGGTCAGCTACGCGGAGAACGACGCCGAGCGCGTCACCGCCATGCACGCCGTCCAGGAAGAGCTCCAGGCATGATCGCCGGGATCGACCTGGACGCCCTGGCCAAGCCGCTGGTGGATCTGGTCGCCAGCTTCGGCACCGGCGTGTTGCCCACCGGCGGCCCCGCCGACGCGCTGCGCCGGACCTCCACGACGTTGGACGGCATCCACCAGGCCGGCAGCACGAGCATCAACCAGATGACCAACGCCTGGAACGGGCGCGCCGGTGACGCCGCCATGGACAAGGCGATGCAGGTGCAGACCTCCGCGGCGAACATCTCCGATCGCGGCACGAACATGGCCGACGTGGTCAGTCAGGCCGCGTCCACGGTGCAGACCGGTCAGCAGAAACTGGCCGGAATCCTGCAGGACTTCGTGCATCAGGTGAACGTGCTCGGCCCCGCGGCCACCACACCCGTGGGCCTGACGACCGTGGTCACCTCCGCGATCGACCATTTCGGCCAGGCGGTCGGCGTGGTCGGGCAGGTGCGTTCGGACCTCGATACGCACACCGCGTCGATGACCCAACTGACCCCGGCCCCGTCCACCCCGTCCACGGTCGGCACCCCGGCCAATGCGGCCTCGCTGATCTCCCAGGCCAGCAGCGGCGCGGAGACTGCCTCCGCACTGCTCGGCGGGGTCCTGTCCAGCGGCGGTTCGGCGGTCGGTTCGCTGACCACCCCGGCCTCGGCCAAGGATTCGAAGACCTCCACCGCGGCCAACAGCAGCACCGACAAGACCACCAAGAACGGGGGCGTGATGATCACGCTGCCCGACGGCACCAAGGTCGAAGCACCCAATCAGAAGGCCGCGACGGCGGTGAACGCCGCGATCAAGTGCTGCGGCACCCCGTATGTGTGGGGCGGCAACACACCTGGTCAGGGCCTGGATTGCAGTGGTCTGACCAAGTACGCGTACGGCCAGGCCGGGGTCGACCTGCCGCGCCTGGCAGCGGATCAGAGCCAAGGCGCGACACAGGTCAGTCCCGGTGATGTGGAGCCCGGTGATCTAGCCATCTGGGATGGTCACGTCGCCATGGTGGTGGGTAACGGAAAGATGGTCGAGGCCGGAGATCCGGTGCAGATCGATCCGATTCGAACGGAGAACATGGGAATGGCGTTCCACGGCTTCTACAGGCCCACGTCATGAGCGCGCCGCAGCAGCCGCCGAAGGAGATCCCGAACGTCACGGTCGCCTCGAGCACCAATCGTTCCGGCACCATCTCCGTGCGGGCGACCGATCAGGGCATGCCCGTGGAGATCAAGTTCGAGCGCAGCGAATACCGTTACGGCGCACAGGCTCTGGCCGGTGAGATCCTGCGCCTGACCAAACGTTCGGCGATCGTGGCCAAGGCCCGGCGGCGGGAGCTGCTGGCCGAGTCGGGTATGCCGGTCGAGATCCTCGACAAACTCGGCCTGCCCACCCGCCAGACCGCCGTGGACGAGCTGGACCGCATGGACGACGAGGACACCGGACCCACGAGCTGGATGAGGCAGGTTTGAGCGTATGAGTGCTGAGATGGATGCTCTCGTCGCCGCGGCGACCGAGAAGCTGGAGGCACTCGAGGCCGCACTGCACGGCCTCGGGCAGGTGCGCGGTAAGCACACCACCGACGACGGCCTGATCAGCGTCGAGGTGAACAGCGACGGCGCCCTGGTCGGCCTGCGACTCGCCGAGTCGATCACCACCCGTCCCCCCGCTGACGTGGGCCAGGCCATCATCGCGGCCTGTACACAGGCAGCCCAGGATGCGGGGGAACAGCGCTCCGCGGTCGTGGCGACGCTCAACTCGAGCTTCACCACACCGCAGGCGGGAAATGTTGGGGGGCGGGCCGAATAGTGCCACAGGCGCAGGGTCGATAGGCTCACGGTCATGGCTTCTGGAGACATCGTCCCGATCGAGCTCGGCCTGACCGACGGCGATCTCGTCACCCTATGGGCACCGCGCTGGCGCGACGGTGAGGACGAGTGGGAGGCATTCCTCGGACACGAGGACGCGCTGTACGGTTTCGACTCGGTCGCGGAGCTGGTCGCGTTCATCCGGACCAACGACGACAACGATCTGGTCGACCATCCGGCGTGGAAGGTCATCGCCGGGTTGTCGGCCGCGGAGCTGGAGCCCGAGGACGAGCACATCTTCGATCTGGTCGCGGTGCCGGAGTTGGCGGCGGGCGATCCCGATCCGGATGCCGTCGCCGAGCTCGAAGCGACGCTCGATATGGCCCGCACGATCGGGGACGTGTGCGAGCTCGAGGTGGTGACCAAGTTCTTCGACTCACACAAGGAGATCGGCGCGCTGTCCTCGGGCATGCGCGCGTTCTTCGGGCGTGAGGGCGAGGAGCTGTGGGGGCAGATCGGTGCGGCCATCGTCAAGGACTGGGACGAGGTCGTGGACGGCATCGACGCGGTGGTGAAGTCGCCGGAGGTCGATGCGGAGGCGGTGTCCGTCGCCGAGGCCGAACTGCTTGCGGCGGAACAGAACATCGTCGATGCCGAGGATGCGGCCGAGAACGACGAGGACGACGAGATCGAACAGGTCGACCTCGATGCGGAGGACGAGGAACCCGAAGACGAGGAGGAGGAGACCTTCTGGCACGGAGTCGGTATCGACCCGGTCCGGATCGTCACCTCCGAGGGCCAGTTCTTCACGTTGCGCTGCTATCTCGACGACGAGCCGGTGTTCCTCGGCAGCAACGGCCAGATCACCGTGTTCGGTTCCGAGCGCGCCCTGGCCCGCTACCTGGCCGACGACCACGATCACGATCTGGCCGCGGTGAGCACGTACGGCGAGGTGCACACCGCGGCGATCGACGGGTCGCTGGAGGTGGAGGTCTCCGACGAGAACGTCTACGTGCTGCCCGGCCTGGCCGACGATCTGGGCGAGGGCCCGGAGGCCGTCGATCTCGATCAGCTCGATCTGGCGGTCGAATTGTTCACCGACGCAGCCGATTACGCCGACGACGACACCGTGGAGCAGGCACTGACCAAGTCCACCTCACTGGGTTCGTACGTCTCGTACCTGCTCGAGCCCGACCCGGGCCGGATGGCGCCGAGCGCACCGTTCGCCGCCGAGGCCGAAGCCTGGCGAGTCCTGGAACGCGCCTTCGAAACCCGCCTCGACAAGGCATAGAGAAACCCCGCGCCGGAGCACCGGCGCGGGGTGGGCAATTCTCACCCGAGCAGTACCGCGTAACCCGGCTTGATCACCTCGTCGATGATGCGGAGGCGTTCGGGGAACGCGATGAAGGCGGACTTCATGGCGTTGATGGTGAACCGCTCGAGGTCGCTCCAGCCGTAGCCGAAGGTGTCCACCAGTTTGAGCATTTCCCGGCTCATGGTGGTGTCGCTCATCAGCCGGTTGTCGGTGTTGACCGTGACGCGGAAGCGCAGCCGCGCCAGCAGGTCGAACGGGTGCTTCTCCAGGGAGGGCACCGCGCCGGTCTGCACATTCGAGGACGGGCACAACTCCAGCGGAATCCGTTGGTCCCGAACGTAATTGGCGACCAGTCCGAGTTTCGGCCCGGATTCGGAATCGGTGATGTCGTCGGTGATGCGCACGCCGTGGCCGAGCCGTTCACAGCCGCAGAACGCGACGGCCTCGTGAATGGACGGCAGGCCGAAGGCCTCACCGGCGTGGATGGTGAAGTGCGCGCAGTTGGCCCGCATGTATTCGAAGGCGTCCAGGTGCCGGCTGGGCGGGTAGCCCGCCTCGGCCCCGGCGATGTCGAATCCGCCCACGCCGCGATCGCGCCACCGCACGGTCAACTCCGCGATCTCGAGTGAGCGCGCGGCATGGCGCATGGCGGTGAGCAGGCAGACCACCCGAATGGGTGTACCCGCCTCGGCGGCCAGTTGTTCGCTCTCGCGGAAGCCCGCCAGGGTGTGTTCGACGACCTCGTCCAGCGAGAGGCCGCGCTGCAGATGTTGTTCGGGTGCGAAACGCACCTCGGCGTACACCACGCCGTCCTCGGCCAGGTCCAGGGCGCATTCGCGGGCCACCCGGCGCAGGCCCTCGGCGGTCTGCATGACCGCCGTGGTGTGCGCGAAGGTTTCCAGATATCGCTCGAGTGATCCGCTGTCCGCCGCATCGCGGAACCAGTTGCCCAGCGCGTCGGCGTCCTGGGCGGGTAGCTGGTCGTAACCGCATTGTGCCGCGAGATCCAGCACGGTCCCGGGGCGCAACCCACCGTCGAGATGATCGTGCAGCACGGCCTTCGGGGCCTGGCGGATCGAGGCAAGAGTCAAAGGCATCGGTCCAGTCATGTATCGACGCTAGCCGCATCCGCCGCGTTCCGCAGCGAACTTTCCGCGTGTGCATCCCATGGAAGGCGAATCGTCCCCTTCCGGTTGCCCGCATGTCGCCTGTCCGATTCCCGCTGGACCATTCCGCCGCGGGAGGGGCGATGCGATCAGGGGGCAATACGGTCGAGCACGATCGAGACCGGCGCGCCCCGGTCGGGCACGGCCGACCCGGGCACTGCCGCGGCGTCGATCGCGTAGGCGTCGCGCAGGGCATCGAGGGCGGCCGGAAATGCTTCGGGCGTGTCGGTGTGCAGCGTGAGCAGCGGCTGCCCCGCGACGACCGGCTCCCCCGGTTTGGCGTGCATCTCGACGCCCGCGCCGAACTGGACCGGGTCACCCTGACGGGCACGCCCGGCTCCCAGGCGCCAGGCCGCCAGACCGACACCCATTGCATCGAGCCTGGTCAGCGTGCCGGATCGCGCGGCGGTGACGATCTCGGTGTGCGCGGCGACGGGCAGGGCGGCGTCCGGATCGCCGCCCTGGGCCCGGACCATCGCCTTCCAGTGGTCCATGGCGCGGCCGTCGGCGAGTGCGTCCGCCGGATCGACGTCACCGATTCCGGCTTGTGCCAGCATCTCCCGGGCCAGGGCGAGGGTCAGCTCGACCACATCGGCGGGGCCTGCGCCGGAGAGCACCTCGACCGTTTCGGCGACCTCGAGGGCGTTGCCGGCGGTCCGGCCGAGCGGAGTGTCCATCGCGGTCAGCAGCGCCACGGTGCGCAGGCCCGCGTCGGTGCCCAGTTCGACCATGGCCGTTGCCAATTCGCGGGCCGCGTCGAGCGTCTTCATGAAGGCGCCCGCCCCGACCTTGACGTCCAGTACCAGCGCCGCGGTGCCCTCGGCGATCTTCTTGCTCATGATCGAGCTGGCGATCAGCGGAATCGATTCCACGGTCCCGGTGACGTCCCGCAATGCGTAGAGCCGCTTGTCGGCGGGCGCCAGATCGGCCCCGGCGGCGCAGATCACCGCGCCGATCGCCGGATCCGCCAGTATCCGGCGCATGTCCGGAACCGGTACGTCGGCACGCCAGCCGGGTATCGATTCGAGCTTGTCCAGGGTGCCGCCGGTGTGCCCCAGACCGCGCCCGGACAATTGCGGCACCGCCGCACCGCACGCGGCGACCAGCGGCGCCAGCGGCAGGGTGATCTTGTCCCCCACGCCACCGGTGGAATGTTTGTCCACGGTCGGGCGCGGCAGATCCGCGAAGCTCATCCGCTGCCCGGACTCGATCATCGCGCCGGTCCAGCGCGCGATCTCGCGCCGGTTCATGCCCCGCACCAGAATGGCCATCGCCAGGGCCGACATCTGCTCGTCGGCCACCTCACCTCGGGTGAATCCATCGACGACCCAGTCGATCTGCTCGTCCGACAACTCCCCGCCGTCGCGTTTGGCCATGATCACCGACACCGCCGAATGCACGCTCACCATGCCCGACAGACTCTCAGAGGATTCCCCGCGGTGCACTGCCCATCACCGGGCACACGGACATGAATCACGAGCGGACTCCGGAGATATCCGCGGTCGCCGGTATCTCGCAGTGCCGCCGCGAATGCGCGGCCGCGCCCCGCACACCCTCGAACGGCAGGTAACGCAGCTCACATCCATCCCTGAAGCCGCTCAGCGAGGTGTCGTAATACGTTGTACGACAACGCTTTCCGAAACCCGACCGCATGTCCGGTCCGGCCACTCGATTCCACCTGGACCCACACCCTGTCGAGCGAACGGTCAGCACCACTGGGAAGTCGTGCGAAAACTCACATCATTTCCGCCCCGCCGCAAGATCATCGGGTCCGAAGGCAAACGGCAGCAAACGGTTCAGCGGCACCGGCCCGTCCGCGTGATCGACCATCAGATCACCGCCTCCGTGCTCGTAGAGCAGCTGCCGACAACGCCCGCACGGCATCAGGACCACCCCGCGCGAATCGCACACAGCAATCGCCAGCAACCTTCCCCCACCGGACGCACAGAGGTTACCGACCAGTACACATTCAGCACACAGCCCCAACCCGTATGAGACATTTTCCACATTGCACCCGAGCACCATTCGGCCGTCGACAGTGCGCGCGGCAGCGCCCACCGGATACCCCGAGTATGGTGCATACGCATTCTGCATAACTTCGAATGCATTGTGGCGCAATATATCCCAATCAATTTCCGACATTCCGAGACTCCGCTCGAGCTGTTCGTCAACGGTCGAGAAAAAGCTACCTCGAGCACTTCGAGATATCAGGCAAGGCAAACCTAACTCATGGAATTACGGCGCAACGAGCGGCACGCCGAATTAGTTCCGCGAATGTCCGGGGATTACAGTTCTGAAAGATCGGTTCGGGTTTGGCCATGCACCGTCGGCCACCGCCTTCGGGGTGTCGGCTCCGGGCACAGAGCTGGTGTATTCAGATCCAACGGCTCCTACTGTCCGCGCGCCGAAATCTGCGACCGGATCGCCACTGCCGGCCCGCCCGGCGGGTCCACAACGACGTTGGAGGCACCGCACTCTATGACCACCACGCTGGAAGCTCCGGCTCAGCCGAAGCGGAAGACTTTGTACCGCGGCGACCCTGGCATGTGGTCCTGGGCGCTGCATCGGATCACCGGTGTGACGATCTTCTTCTTCCTCTTCGTCCACGTGCTCGACACCGCGCTGGTGCGGGTCAGCCCGGACACCTACAACCGGGCGATCGAGACCTACAAGAACCCGCTCGTCGCTCTGATGGAGATGGCCCTGGTCGTGTGCGTGCTGTTCCACGCACTCAACGGCGTCCGGGTCATCCTGGTCGACTTCTGGTCCAAGGGCCCCAAGTATCAGCGGCTGATGCTCTGGATCGTGCTCGCGATCTGGGTGATCGTCGCCGGTATGGGCGTGGGACGCCAGCTGTTCTACATGATCACGACGGAGCTCTGAGACCATGACCGCACCTGTCCTCGGCAAGTCCTACGACCGCCCCGCCAGCCTCGACTCGCCCCGCGCGCCGCGCCGGGCCTCGGGCAACAACTTCGAGAAGCACGCGTGGCTGTTCATGCGCTTCTCCGGCATCCTGCTGATCGTGCTGGTCCTGGGCCACATGACGATCATGCTGATGCTCGACGGCGGCGTGAAGCGCCTGAACTTCGCCTTCGTGGCCGGTCGCTGGGCCAGCCCGTTCTGGCAGATCTGGGACCTGACCATGCTGTGGCTGGCTCAGCTGCACGGCGGCAACGGCCTGCGCACCGTCATCGACGACTACTCGCGCAAGGACTCCACCCGGTTCTGGCTCAAGACCCTGCTGGCCGTCGCGATGATCCTGATCATGGGCGTGGGCACCTACGTCATCTTCACCTTCGACCCCAACATCAGTTAGGAACAGGCCTCTTCGATGACCGAGAACCCGATTGAGGAACACCGCTACGACGTGGTGATCGTCGGTGCCGGTGGCGCGGGAATGCGTGCGGCGATCGAGGCCGGGCCCCGCGTCCGCACCGCCGTGCTGACCAAGCTCTACCCCACCCGCAGCCACACCGGCGCGGCCCAGGGCGGCATGTGCGCCGCGCTGGCGAACGTGGAGGAAGACAACTGGGAGTGGCACACCTTCGACACCGTCAAGGGTGGTGACTACCTGGTCGACCAGGACGCCGCGGAGATCATGGCCAAGGAGGCCATCGACGCGGTGCTGGACCTGGAGAAGATGGGCCTGCCGTTCAACCGGACCCCCGAGGGCCGGATCGACCAGCGCCGCTTCGGCGGGCACACCCGCGACCACGGCAAGGCGCCGGTGCGGCGCGCGTGCTACGCCGCGGACCGCACCGGTCACATGATCCTGCAGACGCTGTACCAGAACTGCGTCAAGCACGACGTGGAGTTCTACAACGAGTTCTACGTGCTGGACCTGCTGCTCACCGACACCGACCGCGGCCCGGTCGCGACCGGTGTGGTCGCCTACGAGCTGGCCACCGGCAGGCTGCACGTGTTCCACGCCAAGGCGATCATCTTCGCCACGGGCGGTTCGGGCCGGATGTACAAGACCACCTCCAACGCACACACGCTGACCGGCGACGGTATGGCGATCGTGTTCCGCAAGGGACTTCCCTTGGAGGACATGGAATTCCACCAGTTCCATCCGACAGGTCTGGCCGGTCTGGGCATCCTCATCTCCGAGGCGGTCCGCGGCGAGGGCGGCATCCTGCGCAACGCGTCGGGTGAGCGGTTCATGGAGCGCTACGCCCCGACCATCAAGGACCTCGCCCCGCGCGACATCGTCGCCCGGTCGATGGTGCTCGAGGTGGCCGAGGGTCGCGGCGGCGGGCCGAACAAGGACTACGTCTTCATCGACGTGACCCACCTCGGTGAGGACGTGCTCGAGGAGAAGCTGCCCGACATCACCGAGTTCTCCCGCACCTACCTGGGTGTGGACCCGGTCAAGGAGCCGGTGCCGGTCATGCCGACCTGCCACTACGTGATGGGCGGCATCCCCACCCGCATCCGCGGCGAGGTGCTGCGCAACAACACCGACGTGGTGCCGGGCCTGTACGCCGCCGGTGAGTGCGCCTGCGTCTCGGTGCACGGGTCCAACCGGCTGGGCACCAACTCGCTGCTGGACATCAACGTGTTCGGACGTCGCGCGGGCATCGCCGCCGCGGAATACGCCCAGCGCCACGACTTCGTGGAGCTGCCGCCGGAGCCCGCGACCATGGTGCAGAACTGGCTGGCCAACGTGCTGTCCGAACACGGCGACGAGCGCGTCGCCGATATCCGCGGCGAACTGCAGGCGACCATGGACGCCAACGCGGGTGTGTTCCGCACCGAGGACACGCTGAAGAAGGTGCTCACCGATATCCACGGATTCAAGGAGCGCTACGAGCGGATCACCGTGCAGGACAAGGGCAAGCGCTACAACAGCGACCTGCTCGAGGCCGTCGAGCTGGGCTTCCTGCTGGAGCTGGCCGAGGTGACCGTGGTGGGCGCGTTGAACCGCAAGGAGTCGCGCGGCGGCCACGCCCGCGAGGACTACCCCAACCGTGACGACGTGAACTTCATGCGCCACACCATGGCGTACAAGCAGGTCGAGCCCGGTGCGCCGGCGGAGTTGATCGCCGACATCCGGCTGGACTTCAAACCGGTCGTGCAGACCCGTTACGAGCCGATGGAGCGTAAGTACTGATGACTGCTGTAGCCGAAGCTCCCGCAGGGCAGAAACCGGCCCCCGTTCCGGACGGTTCGGTCATGGTCACCGTGAAGGTGGCCCGGTTCAACCCGGAGAACGAGCTGGGCGCGCACTGGGATTCCTTCCAGGTGCCGGTGCTGCCCACCGACCGTTTCCTGAACGTGCTCATCTACATCAAGTCCTATCTGGACGGCACGCTCACCTTCCGCCGCTCCTGCGCACACGGTGTCTGTGGTTCGGACGCCATGCGCATCAACGGCGTGAACCGGTTGGCGTGCAAGGTGCTGATGCGCGACATGCTGCCCAAGAACGGCAAGACCCTCACCATGACCGTCGAACCCATCCGCGGCCTGCCCGTGGAGAAGGACCTCGTGGTGAACATGGAGCCGTTCTTCGACGCGTTCCGCGCGGTCAAGCCGTACCTGATGACCTCGGGTAACGAGCCCACCCGCGAGCGCATCCAGTCCCAGACCGACCGGCACCGGTTCGACGACACCACCAAGTGCATCCTGTGCGCCTGCTGCACCACCTCGTGCCCGGTGTACTGGAACGACGGCAGCTACTTCGGTCCGGCCGCGATCGTGAACGCGCACCGCTTCATCTTCGACAGCCGCGACGAGGGCGCCCGCGAGCGCCTGGACATCCTGAACGATGTGGAAGGCGTGTGGCGCTGCCGCACCACCTTCAACTGCACCGACGCCTGCCCTCGTGGCATCGAGGTCACCAAGGCGATCCAGGAGGTCAAGCGCGCACTGCTGTTCGCGCGGTAGCAATGCACTCCGGGATCACCCGGAAAGGCAAGGCCCCGAGGGCCGCTCACATCATCGGATGTGAGCGGCCTTCGTCGTAGATCACAACACCGCGCGGGGGCGAGCGGGAACTCCGTGCGCCGGGTGCGGCGTTGGGAGTGCAGACAGGCTCGAAGCCCGATCCCGCACGGGGACGGGCGTATTCGTAGTAAGGACAGTGCCGTGATCTGCTTCTTCGACTCCTCCCACGGCCAGGCGACCACGCAGGCGATGTGGCAGCCGCAGTGGGGGGTGCCCCGGCCCGTCGAGGTCTGCCAGATGTGTGCGCAACGTATTCAGACCACGCAGCCGCCCTACTATCAGCCCGTGCAGCAGGGTTATCCACAGCCTGGTTACCCGCAGCCCGGCTATCCGCAGCAGGGTTATCCACAGCAGGGCTATCCGGGCCAGCCCGGGTATCCGCCCCAGCGTCAGGGGCACAGCACCGCCGCCGTGGTCGGTGCGGGTGCGGCGGGCGTGGTCGGCGGCATGCTGCTCGGTGAAGTGCTCTTCGACGACGACCAGGACTCCGAACGCGCCTACGAACGCGGATTCGAGGACGGTGGCTACGCCGACGAACGCCGGGACGACGGCTTCTTCTGATGGCTCCGAACCTCGGACGATACCGGATCTGCTAGGCAATTTGTCAAGGTAACTGGTCTTTTATTGTCGGCTGAGCCCAGCGGTGATTGCATCTAGGCATGTTCAACGAAGCTCAGTTGTACTCGCCGGTGACCACGGACACCGACGGTGATGTGACCGTGCACCTGAGCGACGAGCACCCCGGCGTGCACGATCCCGCCTACCGGGCTCGTCGCAACGCGATCGCCGCACGGGCACTGGCCTACCGGCGGGGCGAGCCGACGCCCCGGATCGAGTACACCGAGGACGAACAGCAGGTGTGGCGGATCGCCTCGGCCGAACTGTCCCGCAAACACCAGAGGTACGCGTCCGCGGAGGTGCTCGCGGGCGCGCACCGTCTGGGCCTGCCGCGCGATCACATTCCGCAGCTCGACGAGGTGTCCGCGCAACTGGTGCCGCTCAGCGGATTTCGCTACGTGCCCGCGGCCGGGCTGGTGCCGCTGCGGGAGTTCTTCGGCTCCTTCGCCGACCGCGTCTTCCACTCCACCCAGTACATCCGACATCATTCGGCCCCGCTCTACACGCCCGAACCGGATGCGATCCACGAAATCATCGGCCACGCCAATCAATTGGCCAGTCCCCGGTTCGCCGCGATCTACGCCGAGGTCGGCGCGGCGGTGACCCGGCTGGAAACCGATGCGGCACTGAAGTTCCTGGCCGACGTGTTCTGGTTCTCGATGGAGTTCGGCGTGGTCCGCGAACGCGGCCGGGTCCGTTGCTACGGCGCGGGCCTGCTGTCCTCGTACGGTGAGATCGAAGAGTTCCGCGACGCCCAGCTACGTCCGCTGAACGTGTACGAGATGGGCACGGCCGCCTACGACATCACCCACTACCAGCCCGTACTGTACTGCGCGGCTTCGATTTCCGAGATCGAGGACGTGGTGGGCGGATTCTTCGCCACGGTGACCGACGACATCGTCGCCGAGCTCACTACAGCGCCATCCCCTGCTCCAGGAAGTCGGCGACCTGCTTGATCTTCTCCATGTCCAGGCCGCGCCCGGTGGTGGCATCGAAGGTGGTACTCATCGCGCCGATCAGCGCGCCCGCGAACGCGCGCACCTCCAATTCGTCGGCGGACCGGCCGGTCCGGTCGGCGATCAGCCGGGCCACCAAACGCACATTGCGCTCGGTCTCGCGGGCGATCACGCTGGCCAGTTCGGGCACCGTGTAGATCAGCTTCATCCGCTGCTGTTCGAATTCCAGATCCTCCGGCTCGAGCGAATCGAAGACCTCGACGGTGGCACAGAGGAACGCACGCAGCGGCGACAGCTCCGCGGGCTGCGCCTCGACGGCCCGGATCATCGGCGGATCCAGGTCGTCGGTCAGCACGACCTGTTCCTTGGACGGGAAGTAGCGGAAGAACGTACTCGGCGAGATGTCCGCGGCCTCGGCGATCTGCTCGACCGTCGTCTCGGCGTAGCCCTGCTCGGCGAACAGCCGCATGGCCTCGGTCCGGATGGTGCGGCGGGTACGTTCCTTCTTGCGCTCGCGCAGGCCCATCCGGGGCGAACTCGCCGCGGAATGGGCCTGCGTTGGCGGCGCCTTCGAATCAGCCGACATGCAGCGATTCTCCCGCATCGTCCGCGGTCCGCGCGGACGATGCCGCGCTGCGGGTGCGGATCGCGGCGACGACCGCCGCGATCAGGCAGATTCCCGCACACACCCACAGCATCGCGCCCATCCCGCCGACGAAGGCGGACTGCACCTTCGAGAGCATCAGGCCGTCGCCGAGTTCGTGCGCGACCGCGACTCCCCCGCTGACACCGTCGGAGATCGGCGAATGGTTGTAACCGCCCAGTTGCGCGCGGTACTGGGTGGACAGCACAGTTCCCAGGACCGCGACCCCGATCGTCCCGCCGGCCTGTCGCAGCGCCTGGATCAGCGCCGAACCCGAGCCGGACCGCTCGGCATCCAGTTCGCCCATCGCCATGCCCATCGCGGCGGGCATCACGAATCCCATTCCGGCCCCGAGCAGCGTGATCCACAGCGCCGTGTACCCGTAGCCGCTGCTCACCGTGGTCAGCGCACCGATCACCAGACCGCCTGCCAGCAGCAGGAATCCGATCACCAGCACCACGCGCAGTCCGGCCCGCGGCAACAGTTTGTCCACCAGCCGAGTGCCGATCAGCAGCCCGCCGATCAAGGGCAGCAGCCGCAATCCGCTGCCGAGCGAATCCACGCCCAGCACCGCCTGGAAATACTGCGGCACGGTGAAGAACATCCCGAACATCGCGAAGTTGATGACGATGGAATACATCGTCCCCCAACGGAATCCGTTCACCCGGAACAGGCCGAGATCCACCAGCGGGTGATCGGTGCGCCGCTGCCGGCCGGCGAAGAGAACCAGCACCACCACACCCGCGGCGACGGTACTCCAGCCCAGCGGGTCACCCCAGCCCTGTCCGCCCAGGCGGATGAAACCGTAGGTGAGCCCGAGCATCCCGGCCGCGGACAGCGCCACACCGAGCAGATCGATGCGGAAGGTCTTCTCGCTGCGCGATTCCGGAACCAGCACGGCCACCGCGATCAGGCCGATCAGCACCATCGGGACGTTGATCAGGAAGACCGAGCCCCACCAGAAGTTCTGCAGCAGCCAGCCGCCGACGATCGGACCCAGCGGCATCCCGATCGCGGTGGAGGTGACCCAGACCGTCAGCGCCCGTTGCAGATCGGCCTTGTCGGGGAACAGTGTCGGGAGCACCGACATCGACAGCGGCATCATCGCGGCGGCGGCCAGGCCCAGCAGCGCACGCGCGGTCATCAGCTCACCGGACGAGGTCGCCAGCGCGCACCACAGCGAGGCGGCACCGAACAGCACCAGCGCGGCGAGCAGAAACCGCTTGCGGCCGTAGCGATCTCCGAGTGCACCCGCGGGCAGCATGAGCGCGGCCAGGACGAGCGTGTACGCCGTGGTGAACCACTGCAGCGCCGAGGTTCCGGCATGCAGATCGACCGAGATGGTGGGCAGCGCCACCACCAGCACCGTCGTATCCAGCCCGATCGCGAGCATGGCTGTCGCGAGCGCTCCCAGCGCCAGCCAGCGCGCCCTGCCGGACGTCTGTGCCGCAACCCCCGGCGACCCGGTGACCGGGCCGCTGTCGCGCGCATCCATTGCCTTCATGACAGATCCAATCATTTGGATGGTTCTTTATTTTGATAGTAACTCTCATTTCATAGCCCATGTCAATACCGAATGCGCCCGCGATGTCCCGAGTACGCCACGCCCCGAGCCCGATGCTCGACCAGCTCACAGTCACGCCCGGACCGGTTCCGCATAAGCTCGACGGCGATGCGCACTCGAACACCCCGGCCCGACGGCCGCACCAGCACACCCCGTGCGAGCCGACGTACGCTCGCCACCTTCGCCGTCGCCCTGGCCGCCGGACTCGTCGGCGTCACCACGCTGACCGGCGTCGACGTCGCGCTCTCCGGCCCGGCGAGCGCGCAGCCGACCGGGACCTCGGTCCCGTTCGTCACGCCGAACACCGATTCCTGCCCGGACCGGATCTCCCCGCCCCCGGCGATCGATGAATCCGAGGTCCCGGAACCGGGCCAGACCGTGCCCAAGCCGCTGCCGGTGCCCGCGAGCCCGGTCGGCGGCGGCAAACTCGGCGGCTGCGGCGTGCTGCTGCCCGACGGCGCGCCGCCGGCGCCCAAGGACATCTCCGCGACGGCCTGGATGATCGCCGATCTGGACACCGGCAAGGTGCTGGCCGCGAAGGATCCACACGGCCGTTACCGGCCCGCCTCCACGATGAAAACGCTGCTGGCCGCGGTCGCACTACCGCAGCTCGACCTGAACAAGGTCGTGATCGGCACCCAGGACGACGCGAATGCCGACGGCACCCGCGTCGGCATCGGGGCCGGCGGCCGCTACACCAACGACCAGATCTTCCACGCCCTGCTGATGTGCTCGGGCAACGACGCGGCGCACGCCATCGCCATGCAGTTGGGCGGAGTGGACCGCACCCTGGCGCAGATGGACGCGAAGGCGAAGGAACTGCACGCCCTGGACACCCGGGCGGCGACCCCGTCCGGTCTGGACGGTCCGGGCATGAGCATCTCCGCCTACGACCTGGCCACCATCTTCCGCCACGACATGACGATCCCCGCGTTCGCCGACATCGTGCACACCGAGGAGTACAACTTCCCCGGCTTCCCGGCCGATCCGAAGATCCCCGGCGACAAGGATCACCCCGGCTTCCCCATCGCCAACGACAACCACCTGCTCTACGACTACGAGGGCGATCTCGGCGGTAAGACCGGTTACACCGACGACGCCCGGCAGACCTTCGTCACCGCCGCCCAGCGTGGCGGCCACCGCCTGGTCGTCACCCTGTTGAAGGCCGACGTCCTGCCGATCCGCCCGCCCGAACAGGCCGCCCGCCTGCTGGACTACGGCTTCTCGCTGCCCACGGGCGCGAACGTCGGCTCGCTCCCCGGCTCCGATGCCGACCAGGCCCCCACCGCGGCGCTGGCCACTCCGCCGGTGCACAGCGTCGGCGCATCGGCGCCCAGCACGAACCACGACCACGAGAATCTGCGCACGACCCTGATCGTGGTCGGCCTGGCCGTGATCCTGATCCTGGTCGTGCTGGTCTGGCGGATGAGCGGGCGCGCGCGTCGCTGACGCGATTCGAAAAACGATGGAACCGGCGCGCGCCGCGCTGCGTCCAAACCATCAGACAGGTACCCGTGACGGCCCGGACGGTCGAAGCTGCCTGTGGCGGATCGGATCGAGAGCGAAAAGGGGGCCCGTGGCGACTGTGCTCAATGTGCCGCCGACGGAAGACTTCACGGCCTACACGGGACTGGTGTCGAAACAGGGCGATCATCTGGCGCCGATGGTCGCGTGGACCACGAAGGAATGCGCGGATGTCGACGGGCTGGACGGATTGCTGTCCCCGGGCAAGACCATCGTCCCCAAGGTGGCCGATCTGTTCGACGGCAAACTGAAGCAGTGCCAGACCGGCATGGGGCAGATCCAGAGCAAGGTCACCACGGTCGACAAGGAGTTGCGCTCCCAGGACGATACGAACGCCACGGCGATATCGACGCTGTTCGGCACGTCGGCGGGCAGCGCCGCGGATATCTCCGCGATTCCGGGCGCGTCACTCCTGGGCAATTTCACCGACGAAGACGTGACCCTGAAATCACCGAGCAAGCCCGACACGATTTCCACCGGCATGATCGGCGGGGTGAAACAGGCCCTGAAAGGCGGGAGCCTGATCTGGGTCGCGGACAAGATGTACAAATACGTCACGGGCAGCAGCTTCATCGATCAGCTGTTCAAGCCGCTGGTGGGCGACTGGGATCGCCTGATGTACCTGCACGATGCCTACGACACCCTCGGTGACGCCTGCCATACGGTCGCCGGCACACTGCGCAAGGGTTCGTGGAAGATCGGCGCCGAATGGCAGGGCGACACCGCCGAGGCATTCGACACGTACATGTTCCGCTGGACTATGGGCCTGGGCGGCATCGGCGACGGCACCAAGGAGATCGCCAAGGTCTTCAAGGACGTCTACGAGACGATCACCGCACTGGTCAAAATGATCGTGACGAAGATCAGCGCGGCATTCGAGGGATGTATCAAGGACCTCGCGATCGAGGCGGCCAAGACGATCGGCGGCGATATCGCGATCGAGGCGATCGGACTGGGCCCGGAGGATCCGCTGGCCGATGTCGCGGCCGCCGCCTGGACCGCGTATCGAATGGAGAAGATCTACAAGAAGGTGAAGCTCGTCGTCGCGGCGGTCAACGAGATCTTCACGCTCTACGGCCAGATCAAGACCGCGGTGGAGAAGATCACCTCCGGTATCAAGGCCGTGGAGTCGGCGTTCAGCTCGCCGATGCCCAGCATCGGCAGCCTGGTCGACGACGTCGAACAACGCGGATTCGACTTCGAGAAGAACAAGAGCTGGGATCCGGCGGCGGGCACCGCGCGCATCGCGATGCTGCCGTCGGTGTCCTGAGAAGGGGGTTTGTCGTGCTCGAAGATGTCACGGAGTTCGTGGTGGCGCCCGACTATCAGGTTCGCAGTACCACCTACGACGTACTCCGGCCCGATTCCGATCGGCCGATCGCGCGGTTCGGCCGTACCGAAGCCATGACCGGTCCGAATGCGGTGCCGTTCCCGGTGCATACCGGTCCGGGCCTCGATGTCCTGGCGGGCACCATCATTCCCGGCCTGGCCGTGGGGACCGACAAACGCTCGATCGGTTACTTCAAGTCCGAGGCGATCGGTTTCCAGAGTGTGGGCCGCAGTTACACCTTCCATCAGGAGGGACTGGGCACCCTACCGGGCAAGCAGCTCGGAGCCGATTCGAATCTGCTGAAACGGCGCGGTTTGCGGCTGCTCGATACGGTCGACATCGCCACGATGGCGATGAATCTGCACGTCCGGTTCGAGAGCGGCGACAGTCGGGGATTCGAGGTCGAACGACGGGCCGGGGTGTCCAACAGATATCGCTTCCTGGTCCACGCCCCGCGGGTGAGCCGACTGCTACTCCTGGCCACCTTCCTGCTGCTGGAGGGCGAGCGCGTGGATTGGCGCGAGACGTTGACAAGTCAGGCAAGGGTTTTCGATCCGGGTTCCTGGTTCCCGCGCAAGAAGCCGCGACGGTGACCATCCGGCCGACGCCATTCTTGTGACCGAAATACGCACGAGATCAATGGTTTTCGGTCGGCATCACCGTTTCGAGTGCCGGAAGCGGGTCAGCGCCGCCGCGGCGACCGCACCCGCCCCGAACAGCACCGCGCCCGTTTTCGCGGTCATTCCCGCCGACATCCGCGGCTGGATCACCGCGGGGCCGGGCGGGGGCACTTCGGCCTCGAGCATGTTCTCCCGAGCCGTGGCCGCCCATGCCGTGGCGAACAGGATGATCCGCGCGGTGATGTAGGCGAAGACCATCAGACCCAGGATCGGACCGAAGGCGACACCGGCCGGGCTGGTCAGAACATGTTTGAGGTAGTAACTGGCGACCTGTTTCCACACCTCGAAGGCGATCGCGGCGATCAACGCCGCCTGTCCCGCGCTGACCAGCGTGACCGGCTGACGCGGCAGCCGCGCGATCACCCAGGCGAAGACCGCCCAGGACGCGAGCACCGCCAGGACCAGCGACAATATCGTGAGCAGCAGCCCGACACCCGGAGCGTGTTGCAGGTGGACCACCGTGAGCAGTTCGCGGCCCAGATTGCTGGAGGCCAGCGCCGACATACCGAACGAGACCACCAGCGCGACACCGAGACCGAGCAGTGCGATCAGATCGGAGATCTTGGTGCGGAACCAATTACCCTGCGGCGCTTGCTGTTCCCACTGTTCGGTCAGCGCTGCCCGCAGGTTGGCCATCCAGCCCAGCCCAGCGTAGAACGCGCCGACCAGACCGATCACCCCGACGCCGGTGCGGGATTTGACCGCCTGATCGACCAGATCGTTGACCTGCCCGCCCAGCGATCCCGGCAGATTCGCGACGATCTTGTCCTGTATCTCGCTGAGCAGATGCGGATTGTGCGACAACACGAATCCGGCCACCGCGAACGCGACCATCAGCATCGGAAACAACGACAGCACAGTGAAATACGTGATTCCGGCCGCGTAGTAGTCACCGCGCTGACGCTGATAGCTCGCACCGGCTCGCACCAGATGATCCAGCCAGGGGCGGGTCCGGACCGCGCCCGCGATCCGCGCCTTCATCCTGCCGAACACCCAACCTCCCGCAACGCTCGGACGTCCGCGCGGACGGCGATCTCACACACGAATCCGCGCGGACGGTAACTCGACTGGCCGATCTCGCATCAGGGCGGCGGCCGCAGGCCGAGGCAGCGAAGACTACGTCCGCGCAGGCCCACCCCCTCGCGCGGATTCAGCGGGCCAGGAAGCCGACCCGGTCGTACACCTGTGCGAGAGTGTTACCGGCGATCTCCCGCGCCCGCTCCGTTCCCGCGGCGAGGACGCGATCGAGTTCGCCCTGATCGCCCATATACTCTTGCACCTTCGCCTGCAGCGGGGTGACGAATTCCACGAGCGCGTCGGCGACGTCGCCCTTGAGCTCGCCGTATCCCTTGCCGACATAATCCTTTTCGAGTGTCACGATCGGCGTGTCGGTGAGCGAGGACAGGATCACCAGCAGATTGCTCACCCCCGGTTTGGTCTCCGGGTCGTAGCGGATCTCGCGCTCGGTATCGGTCACCGCGGAGCGAATCTTCTTCGCCGACGCCTTCGGATCGTCGAGCAGATTGAGCAGGCCGGCGTCGGTGGCGGCCGACTTGCTCATCTTCGAGGTGGGATCCTGCAGGTCGTAGATCTTGGCGGTGCCGGACACGATGTGCGGGTCGGGAACCACGAACGTCTTCTTGAAGCGAGTGTTGAACCGCTGCGCCAGATTCCGGGTCAGCTCCAGATGCTGGCGCTGATCCTCGCCGACCGGAACCAGGTGCGGGCGGTACAGCAGGATGTCCGCGGCCATCAGCACCGGATAGGTGAACAGGCCGACCGTCGCGTTGTCGGTGCCCTGTTTGGCGGACTTGTCCTTGAACTGCGTCATCCGGCTGGCCTCGCCGAATCCGGTGATGCAGTTCAACACCCAGGTCAGCTCAGCGTGTTCGGGCACCTGACTCTGCACGAACAGGGTCGAGCGCTTCGGGTCGATGCCCAGCGCCAGCAGCTGCGCCGCCGCGCGCTTGGTGCGATTGCGCAGCTGCTTGGGATCCTGCGGCACGGTGATGGCGTGCAGATCCGGGATGAAGTAGAGCGCCTCGAAGTCCTCCTGCAACTGCACCCAATACTGCAGCGCGCCAAGGTAATTGCCGAGGTGGAAGGAATCGCTCGTCGGCTGGATCCCGGACAGGACCCGCTGCTTGCGCTCACCGGTTGGTGCAGGACTGGACATGAGCCGATCCTAAACGGGACGACCGGCCTGGAAAGCACACGGGTGACTCATCGAGCACGCACCTTCAGACCGCATGCCTTTCCGCGTAGCTGCGGGGGTCCACACCGGGCATGCTGGGGCGGCCCGAGCCGACGAGTTCCTTCTCGCGGCGGCCGAGCATGCGGTAGACCGGGGCGCTGGGGCCGGCGAGGGTGCCGTGCAGGACGCGCGGGGTCAGGGGTACGGAGGTGTGCGCGGTGCGGACCGCGCGGGACAGCGTGCCGAAGGCCAGTTCCTCGCGTCGACCCCAACGGATGTCGTACATCTCGCGGATGCGCGCGGGCAGACTGCCCTGGACCAGCAGATGCACGCTGTTCACGACCTGGTTCAGCGGGAGCGGCAGCGGGTAGGGCACCTGCTGCCCGGCCAGGTACGAGCCGACCAGGCGGGCCTCGTCGGTGAGGTAGAGCTCCTCGGAATCGAGATAACCGTCGAAGTAGCGGCGGAACTCCGGATAACTCGCGGGTGCGGCCTCGCGCGGCATGCCGAACAGCTCACCCCAGTACACGTAGTCCTGATACAGGTCCTCGCGTTCGGTCGCGGTCAGCCTGCGAACCAGCAGGTCGTGCATGACCTCGGCCGAGTCGAAGGTGAATGCCATGGTCATGAACATCAGCTGCGGATCGTGCGCGGAATAGCCGGTCCCCGCCGGGTGGTGCGCGCCCGCGTCCTCGGGCAGCGCGCCGTGCACCTTCGCATGCTTCTTGTCCGTGTACGACCGTGCCCGATCGGCCTCGGCCCTGGTGCCCAGGGCAACCGCCTCGAACAACCGACCGGTGATGGCGAGCCGGGTGTACGGCGTCGTGCGGTGCGCGGTGTGCTCCGCGGTGCCGACGTACAGCAGCGGATTCACCGCACCGACGACCAGCGCGCGCTGCCCGTAGGTGAGCCCGACCGCCCGCTTGCGCATGACACGGCGAATCATCGAATCGTCGGCGAAGTAACCGGACTCGGGCATCGTTGCCTCCTCATTTCGAGCATCTGGCAAAAGCATCCCCCAGATCAACAATTCTGGCAATGGCAAGAACCAGAATTGTCGGCATGACAGAATCGACGGATGGCAGCGCAACGGACCTACGGCGGAGTCTCCGCGCAGGAACGCCGCGCCCAGCGTCGAGCCGCCCTGCTCGAGGCGGCACTGGACATCATCGGCACCGAGGGGCTGGACCGCCTGACCGTGGCCGGGCTGTGCACCCGCGCCGGGCTGAACGAGCGCTACTACTACGAGAATTTCGACGGCCGCGACGCGGTGCTGGTCGCGCTGTTCGACGGCATCGCCGAGGAACTCGCCACCGCCATCCTCGCCGCGGCGCAGGACGCGCCGAGCGACACCTACGGCCGGGCGCACGCGGCCATCGCCGCGGGCATCCACGTCCTCACCGACGACCCGCGCAAGGCGCAGATCGCGCTGATCATCAGCGCCGCCACCCCCGAACTGCGGGCGCGGACCATGGACTCCATCCGCGGTTTCGCCGGTCTGGTCGCCGCCGAGGGCAGCGACTTCTACGCCATCGCCGGACCGAACGCGGATCCTTCGATCGGCTTCCGCGCCACCTACCTGGTCGGTGGTCTGGTGCAGACCCTCACCAGCTGGCTGCACGGCGATCTGCCGATGACCCGCGATCAGCTCATCGACCACACCACCGAGGTGTTCGTCCTGCTGGGCGAGGACCTGGCCCGTCGCCTGCGCTGAGCGCCCGGTCCGTCGTTCCGCGGTCGGCTCACATGCTGAGCGTGACCACCGGCAACCCCTCCGGCGCGGCCTGCAATACGACACGGAACAGGCCCTCGTGCGCGGACCAGTACTGTGCGCAATCGGTCATCGCCGAGACGAACCACTCCCGCTCGGCGGACCGCTCGGCCAGCAACTGTGCCGAATCACGCACGACCGCAACATATCCCGGTGCCGGACCGACGAATTCGTCCAGATCCCGCAGACATTCGTCGAAGGCGTCCTTGTTCTGCCCGAAGTAGTAGGGGAATTGGAAAGCCGCGGCGAACTCGTCGAAGACACCCGAGAGGGTGCGCATCTTCGACCCGCGCAGTTCGCGCACGACAAAGCCTTCCGGAGCCCGGAACCGCACGCCGCTGAATCCACCCGCATCCACGGTCAGCGAACCCAGGACGGATGCGGTGGACGCATCCGGATCGGTACCGGTCAGAAAGTGTGCGAGTGTCGTCGCCTCACCCATCGAGAGCATCCCTTTCGAAAACCGCCGCGAGACCCGCTCCGAGCCCGTCAGCGCATCCTGGTGAACGTCTTGTAGTGGTCGCCGGTGTAGTAGGCCGATCCGTCGCTGCCGGTGATGATGCGTTCGGCATCGCGGGTCTGACCGCGTTTCTTCGGGTTGACATCCCATTCCTGGTAGCTGATCGCCTTACCCGAGGAATCGGTCTTGGCCAGTGAGCCGCCGCGGTTCATCCACTGGTCCCCGCCCTTGGTACCCGGTGCGTTCGCCGAACCGGGCCAGCGACCCGCATCGATCTCGGTCAACGTCTGATAGGCGTGATCGGGCACGCCCGCGGCATGACTGGTGACCGGCGCGGCAGTCCCCTTCGCCTGCACCGCAGCCGCCTTCGAGGACGTACTCGCCCCCACCGACGACGACTGCGACGAATGCCCGTGCGACACCAACAGCCCGATCACGATCACGACGACCGCCGCACCGAGCCCGAGCAAACTCTGAATTCTCTTGCTGGACAGCTTCATCGGCACTGCACCGTCACCGGAGTGTGGTCGGATCCCGCAATACAGGCCAAGTTACGCGCCTCACCGGCCGCACGGCTCTCAGTCATGGAACACGAATCTACGTCACCTGCCCGCCCGCGCAACACGGCCGCAACATCGCCCGCCGCCCGGTTGCGAATCCCCTCGCCGGACGGGTTCAGCGGTACTGCACCGTGACGGGAGCGTGATCGGACCAGCGCAGGTGGTAGTCGGCGGCGCGTTCCACGACGGCCTGTTTGGCACGCTCGGCGATACCGCCGCGGGCGAGCTGGTAATCGATGCGCCAACCGGCGTCGTTGTCGAAGGCGCGGCCACGGTAGGACCACCAGCTGTACGGGCCGGGGACACCAGGGTGCAGGGTGCGGACGACGTCGACGTAGCCTGCGGCGATCATCTCGTCGATCCAGGCTCGTTCGCCGGGCAGGAATCCGGACTTCTTGACGTTGCCCTTCCAGTTCTTGATGTCGAGTTCGGTGTGTGCGACGTTCCAGTCGCCACTGATGACGAAATCGCTGGTCTGCGCCTTCATGTGAGCGCCCAGCTCGCTCAGGAAACGGTACTTCTCATCCTGCATCGGCGTCTCGGCCTCACCGGTGTGCACATACACGCTGGCCACGGTGAGTTCCTCGAATTCGGCCTCGATGTAGCGGCCGAGCCCGTCGAATTCCGCGCTGCCGAATCCGATGCGCACCGCCAGCGGCTCGCGACGGGACAGGATCGCCACCCCGGCGCGTCCCTTCGTACCCGGTTCGGCATGGGCGAGATGCCAGCCGGCATCGAGTGCGGGCGTCAGCGCCTTGCGGGTCTGCTCCTCGGTCGCGCGCGTCTCCTGCAGGCAGATGACGTCGGCCTCGGTGACCGCGAGCCACTCGAGCATCCCTTTACCCGTCTTGCCGGTGGCCGCGCGCACCCCGTTGACGTTGATCGAACTGATGATATTGGCCACCGAAAGACCGTACAATGCTGGTCAGACACTCCCTGCGGACACCGTGGTCCAGAAAGGAGTGAGGACGATGATGTCAGGCACCGCCCCGCTCACGCCGACCAAAGCCCTGCACACGGGCTCGGGCGATCCACTTCTGCTGCTGCACGGATTCATGCTCTCCCCACACTGCTGGGAATCGGTGGCGCAGCGACTGTCGAGCACCTGCGAGGTCTACGCTCCGGCCCTGCGCGGCCATTGGGGCGGTCCGCAACTCGACGGATGGTATATCGACGTCGCCACACTCGCGGATCAGATCGAGAATCAACTCGACGAATTGGGTTGGCGCACCTGCCATATCGCGGGAAATTCACTCGGCGGCTGGGTGGGCTTCGAACTCGCCCGGCGCGGCCGGGCCCGCACGCTCACCGCGATCGCTCCGGCCGGCGGCTGGGCGAGCCCGTCCCTGTTGCAGATTCGGGTCGGGCTGAAATTCCTGTCCCTGGTGCCGGTGGTGGAGATCGGCAAGCGGATCGGTGGCACGATCAGATTGAGCTCTCCGGCAAGACGATTCGCGGCGCTGTTCCTGAGCAAGAACACCTCGGTGGTACCGCGGCGGCTGATCGAGGCGGCGATCACCTCGGCGATGCACTGCCCGGCGATGCTGCCGCTGCTGGCCAGCGGACCGCGGATGCCCGCACTCGAGGATATGTCCACGTTGCGCACGCCGGTGCGGCTGCTGATGTGTGAGAACGATCGGGTGATCCCGCACCAGCCTTATTCGCAACGGTTTCTGCGTGAGCTGCCCGAGTCCGCGGATCGGATACTGGTGCACGGGGTCGGGCATGTGCCGATGTTGGAAGCTCCGGATCGGATCGCGACGTTGATCGCGGAGCATGTGTATGCGAGCCGGTCGCATCTGCGGGCTGTGTGACAAGGCCGTCTCACCCGCTCAGGTGCACCCTCGAGTCGGCTGAATGCCGAGGTACCGCTGGTGTGCGGCACCTCGGCGGCGTGGATCACTGAGCTAGCAGGCCCTTGGCTACGTGGGTCACCTGGATTTCGTTGCTGCCTGCGTAGATCATCAGGGACTTGGCGTCGCGGGCCAGCTGTTCGACGCGGTATTCGGTCATGTAGCCGTTGCCGCCGAAGAGTTGGATGGCGTCCATGGCCACCTCGGTGGCCGCTTCGGAGGAGTAGAGCTTCATGGCCGACGCCTCCGCGAGGGTGGGCGGTTTACCGGCCTGGGTGCTCTCCAGGGCGTTGAAGACCATGTTCTGCACATTGATTCGCGCGACCTCCATCTTCGCCAGCTTGAGCTGGATGAGCTGGAAGCGGCCGATCTCCTGGCCCCACAGCGTGCGGTTCTTCGCGTAATCGATGCACAGGCGGTGACATTCGTTGATGATGCCCAGTGCCATGAATGCCACGCCGATCCGCTCGGCGGTGAAACTCGAACGGGCGCTTTCCCGTCCGTCGCCGCCCTTGTGCTCCTCGGTCTCGCCCAGCAGGCGATCACGGCCCAGCCGCACATTGTCGAAGAACAGTTCACCGGTGGGCGAGGCGTGCAGGCCCATCTTCCGGAACGGTTTGCCCTGGGAGAAGCCCTCCATCCCCTTGTCCAGCACGAAGGTGAGCACCTTGCGCTCGCGCCGGTCGGCGCCGTCGCCCTCGTCGAGCTTGGCGTAGACGATCACCGTGTCCGCGTACGGGCCGTTGGTGATGAACGTCTTGCGGCCGTTGAGGATGTAGTCCTCACCGTCGCGGCGAACGTAGGTCTTCATCCCGCCGAACGCGTCCGAACCCGAGTCGGGTTCCGTGATCGCCCACGCCGCAACCTTTTTCATGGTCACGATGTCGGCGAGCCAGCGCTCCTTCTGCGCGAGCGTGCCCCGGGACATGATGGTGGTCGCGCCGAGACCGAGGCTGACGCCCATCGCGGACACCAAACCCATGCAGACACCGGACAATTCGCCGATCAGCACCGCCATCATCGACTGCTGCCCGCCGAACGGCCCACCACCGGAGGACTTCTCCCGCTTCGGTTCCGAATCCGCCCCGGCTTCGGCCCGAGCCCGCTCCTTGGCCAGCATCTTCTCGACCGACTCCGCGCCGAGCGCATCGATCCCGAACTCCGCGAACAGCTTGCGGATGATCGGATACGGCGTCATCTCGCCGCTCTCCATCGCATCCACATGCGGCCGAACCTCTTTGTCGATGAACGCGCGCACCGCGGCGCGGATCATCTCATCGGTCTCGGACCATTCGAACATCGTTGTCCTCCAAATATTTCGAACCGGGGGCGATCAGGGCAGCCGTGCGGAGATGTCGTCGATCGTCCAGGGGCCCTCGGTCTCGATCGTCTTCACGTCGTGCCAACCCGCCAGCTCGGAGATCGCCCCGCCCTGCACCGCGAACACCTTGCCGGTCATCGGGCATTTGTCCGAGGCCAGATAGGCGACCAACGGGGAGATGTTGGCCGGGCTGAACGCGTCGAACTCGCCCTCGGGGACCTCGGCGGCGAAGATCGCGCCCATACCGGGCGTGGCCAGGGTCAGCCGGGTGCGCGCCATCGGGGCGATCGCGTTGACCCGCACGCCGTATCGGTCCAACTCCTCGGCGGCGACCAGCGTCAGCGCGGCGATACCGGCCTTGGCCGCACCGTAATTCGCCTGTCCCGCATTGGGAATCGTGATGCCCGAGGCCGAGGCGGTGTTGACCACCGCGGCGGTGGGCTGATTCCCCTTCTTGGACTGGTCCTTCCAGTACGTGGCCGCATGCCGCAGCACGTTGAAATGCCCCTTCAGATGGACCGCGATCACCGCGTCCCACTGCAATTCCTCGAGTCCCGCGACGAATCCGTCGCGCAGGATGCCCGCGTTGTTGACCACCACGTCGAGTCGGCCGAACTCCGAAACAGCCTGGTCCACAAGGCTCTTCGCACCATCCCAGAGCGCGACGCTGTCGGTGTTCGCGCAGGCGCGACCACCCGCGGCGACGATCTCGTCCACCACTTCCTGCGCCGGACCGCTGTCGGCGCCCTCACCGGTGTTGTCGCCGCCGAGGTCGTTGACCACCACACTCGCGCCCTCGCGGGCGAACAGCAGCGCGTGCTCGCGCCCGATCCCCCGGCCGCCGCCGGTGATCACCGCGACCTTACCTTCCAATGCACCCATCACTTCTCCTCGATCTCGGCCAGACCATCGCTGAGCACGACGTCCTCGCCGCGCACGGTCTCGAATGCGTACGTGGTGATGCCGTTGCCGGACTTCACTTTCCAGATGCGCGTCAGCAGATCGTCGCCGGGGAACACGAGTCCGGCGAACCGGACGGCGAACCGGCGCACCCGGCTCACGTCGGATCCACCGACCTCGGTGAGCACCGCCCAGGAGGCGAAGGCCATCGTGCACAGGCCGTGCGCGATGATGCCGGGCAGTCCGGCGTCCTTCGCGACCTCCTCGTCCAGGTGCAGCGGCACCGGATCGCCCGATGCCGGAGCGTAGCGGAAGGTCTGGTCCTGATCCACGTGTTGCGGCACCACCGCGATCGGATGCTGCGCGCGCAGGGCCTCGTCGAATCCGTGCGGCGGAGCCGATTCCCCGACCGTGCGGCCCGCGTCGACATTGCGGAAGAATGCGGTCAGATACTGCTCGTTGACCGGATCACCTGCCGCGGAGCGGGTTTCGATGTGAATAGTGATCGTGCTGCCGCTGCTGCGACTCGCGTAGCCGATCGCGCGGGCCCTGGCAACCAGCGTCTCACCCGGCCGGATCGGGCGGTGGAAGTGAAAGTCCTGCTCCCCGTGCACGACTCGGCCGAAAATGTCCATCGGGGCCACGTCGATCACCGGGACCAGCATCGCGTCGAACACCGGGACGATCGCGAAAATCGGTGAGGCGACCTCACCGGCGCGATGCGCGGCGATCGGATCGTTCGTGGCAGCGGCATATTCGGCGATCCGCTCCCGGGTCACCTCGAAACGTTCCTCGTCGGACCAGGTGTTCAGCCCCGAGTCGTCGAATTCGACGGTCTTGACGCCACTCACGCTGCGTTCCCATGGCATGAGTAGCGGCGCGCCTGACCGTTCATGCCGCGGCCAGAGTGTCGAGCGCATCGAGGGAGGTCTCGAGCTGCTTCATGCCGTCCTTCTCCACGGCCTTGCCGAGTGCGCCCTTGATCAGCGCGCCCTCGAAATCGCCCTGGAGTGAGAGTTCGCTGCCCTCGCCGGCACCGGAGATCCGGAAGGTGAATTCGACCTTCACACCGGCCATTCCGGTCGCGCCCAAGGTGAGGGTGCTGGGCGCTTCGACCGCGACGACGTTCCATTCGAACTTGTTCGCCATACCCAGCATCACCACCTTGGCGACCAGCTTGCTGCCGACCTCGAGCGTCGCCGGGGGCTCCTCCATCCAGCGCTCGTGAATGGAGAACCAGTCGCCCCAGGTGTTCGGATTGCCGACCACGGCCCACAGCGCCTCGGGTCCGGCGGCCATCTTCTTGGTGTACTCGATATGTCCCATGCTGCTACTCCTCGTCGAGTTCGGTTGCTGGACATGACATTCCGGTGTATGCGCGGGCCGGGCAGGCCGCGATCAGCGATCGGCGCGCTGGTATGCCGTGACGACGGCCGCACCGCCGAGGCCGATGTTGTGCTGCAGTGCGGCGGTCACATTCGGGACCTGGCGTTTGTCGGCCGTGCCGCGAAGCTGCCAGGTCAGTTCCGAACACTGGGCCAATCCGGTGGCGCCCAGGGGATGCCCCTTGGAGATCAGTCCGCCCGACGGGTTGACCACCCATTTACCGCCGTACGTGGTCTGATTCGCGTCCAGGAGCGCGGGGGCCTCACCCGGAGCGCACAGGCCCAGCGCCTCGTAGGTCAGCAACTCGTTGGCGGAGAAGCAGTCGTGCAGCTCGATCACCTGGAAGTCCGCCGGACCCAAGCCGGACTGCGCGTATACCTGTTGCGCGGCTTGCACATTCATGTCGTAGCCGATGAGGTTCTTGGCCGTGCCGTCGAAACTGGACTGGAAGTCGGTGGTCATCGCCTGCCCGACGATCTCCACCGCCTGCCCGGCAAGATCGTGCTCGTCGACGAAGGACTCCGAGGCCAGGACCACCGCGCCGGACCCGTCGGAGGTCGGCGAGCACTGCAGTTTGGTCAGCGGGTCGTAGATCATCCGCGCGCCCAGGATGTCGTCGAGGGTGTACTCGTCCTGGAACTGCGAATACGGGTTGTTGACCGAATGTTTGTGGTTCTTGAATCCGATCTTCGCGAAATGCTCCGCGGTGGTGCCGTATTGCTTCATGTGCTCGCGGCCCGCGGCGCCGAACATCCAGGGCGCGACCGGAAAGAGCACCTCGGAGATCTCGGCCATCGCCATGATGTGCTTGCCCATCGGCTGTTCCCGGTCGTCCCAGGTCGATCCGAGCGAGCCGGGCTGCATCTTCTCGAAGCCCAGGGCGAGGGCGCACTCGGCCAGACCGCCCCGAATCGCCTGTGCCGCAAGGTAGAGCGCGGTCGACCCGGTCGAGCAGTTGTTGTTGACGTTGACCACGGGAATACCGGTCATCCCCAGTTCGTAGACCGCACGCTGGCCCGAGGTGGATTCGCCGTAGACGTAGCCGACATACGCCTGCTGCACCTGCTCGTACGAGATTCCGGCGTCGGCCAGGGCCTTGGTGCCCGACTCGCGCGCCATATCCGGGTAGTCCCAGTCGCTGCCGTCCTCGTTCTTGCGACGCCCCGGCTTCTCGAACTTCGTCATGCCGACGCCGACAACGTAGACCTTGTTCGCCATCGAACTCCTCACCTCCTCACCGCCGACCACACGAGGGCGACGGCGGTCACGACTCCCGCAGGACCGAATAAAACAAACATACAAACCTGTATGTAACACCGCAAGAGATGTTCCCTGAGAAGATGCCGAGTTCAGGCCGTGCCGATGACATACACCCCGCGACGCACTCCCACCCTCGGAAATGCTTCGCCGCTACCCGGGGCTTCGACGGGAGCGCAGCCGAGCCGGATCAGTCGACGGTGAGGTCCAGACCCGCGAGCAAGGATTCGGCGGCCGCGCGCAGATGTGCCGAGGCGCGACGCCAACGACGTTGGGCGCGTTCAGGATCGGGAGAGATGAAGTTGGACACCAGGATTCCGCGCAGAGCGTCCATGGCGGTGTAGACGAAATCGCGAACCTCTTTGCGCCGCAACTCGTCCGGGACGAACTGCGCGACCGACATCAGCACCGCGTTGTTGACGAAGGGTTCGACCTTCTCCAGCTCGGTGGCCAGCACCGCATCGGTGCGACCGGCCACCCACAGCTCCATCGCGGCGATGAACAGCGGGCCCTGATGCAGCGCCCAGAGCGAGTCGAGCATCGCGCCGATCGGATCGCCCCCGACCTGCACCCGGCCGAGTTCGCGCATGGCCGCCTCGGTCCGGCGCTGCGCCAGATGGCTGATCGCGGCCACCACCAGATCGGTCTTGGAGCCGAAATGATGCACCTGCGCACCACGGGTGACGCCCGCCCGCTCGGCCACCCGCGGGGTCGTGGTCCCGGCATACCCGTATTCGACCAGGCAGTCGATGGTCGCATCGAGCAGCCGCACCCGCATCTCACTGCTGCGCTGCTCCTGCGTCCGGCGCAGCGGCTTGGACGGTGCGGGCCTGGTCATTCCGGGAATTCTACACTTACATTCAGGCGTGAATGGAAATGCCGGCCGCAGCCGCCTCGCCGGACGAGGGTCAGGCAGTACGCCGGGCGAGGCGGACGGTAATGGTGAACAGCAGCACGCCGCCCACGGCGAGTCCGGCCCCGACCACCGCGGGTGCGGTGTAGCCGAGTCCCGCGGCGATCACGCGTCCGCCCAGCCACGCACCGGCCGCGTTGGCGATGTTCAGCGCGGCGTGGTTCAGTGCGGCGGCGAGGGTCTGGGCGTCGTGGGCGACATCCATCAACCGGGTCTGCAAGCCCGGTGACAATGCCGCGCCCGCCGCGCCGACCAGGAATGCGCCCACCGACGCGGAGATCGGATTATGTACTGCGGCAACGAATCCCCCGAGGATGATCACCATCGCGATCAACGCGGCGAACACCGAGGAGTCCACGCCGCGATCGGCCAGCACGCCGCCCAGGATGCTTCCGACGATCATGCCGATCCCGAACAACGCCAGCACCAGCGGAACCAGATTCAGCGATAATCCGGCCACGTCGGTGAGCGTCGTGGTGATGTAGGTGTAGACCGCGAACATGCCGCCGAAGCCGACCGCGCCGACCAGCAGGGTCATCAACACCTGCTTGCGGCGCAGCGCACCGAGTTCGGTGCGCGGGTCGGTGACCCGGATTCCGGAGAGTTCGGGCACGAATCGGGCGATGGCGAAAACCGTCGTCAATCCGATCGCGGCGACCACGAGATAGGCGTCCCGCCAGCCCAGATTCTGGCCGAGCCAGGTAACAGCGGGAACGCCGACAACGTTGGCGGCGCTCAACCCCAGCATAACCGCGGCAATTGCCTTCGCGCGCTGTCCTGCCGGAGCCAACGTCGCCGCGGCCAGCGAGGCGACGCCGAAGTACGCGCCGTGCGGCAGTCCGGAGACGAACCGGGCCAGCACCAGCGTGCCGAATGTCGGCGCGAGCACCGTCGCGAGATTGCCCACCGTGAACGCGACCATGAGCACGATCAGCAACCGCTTGCGCGGCACCCGCGCGCACAGCGCGGCGATCACCGGCGCGCCGACCACCACACCCAGCGCATAGGCCGACACGCTGTACCCGGCCGACGGCTCGGATACGTGCATGGCATGCGCGATATCCGGCAGCAGGCCCATCGTGACGAATTCGGTCGTGCCGATGCCGAATCCGCCCAGCGCCAGCGCCAGCATCGCGGGAATGTGCCAGCTCGTGCGCGGTGACGGCGCATCCTGCGGCGACTGGACGGCCGGATCACTGTCACGGCGGGCGGGCGAGGGCTGCGCGGGCACTTCGGACGCGGAGAGGGATTCGGGCACGGTCAACGGCAACGCGACGGCGACCGCGCCCGATACCCATGGCGTCGGTGATCTCCCTCACCGTCCGCGACGTCGGTTCCGATCGGATTCCGAATCGACTCGGCGGCAACGGTTTCCGATCTGAATCCGACTGGGAAAACACCGCGCTGTAACCGGAATCACCGCACCGCGCGCCCGATCAGCCGTCTGTGGCGGGCCAGGGGTTCGCGCCGCTTCCGGCGAAGAACACAGGTCGCCGGAAACAGTTCGGGCACCCGCGGCCACCGCTTGCGGTGGGGGCGGGTGCCCGGTGTTTCATCTCGCCGCGGCGTCGTTCGCGCCGGACGAGCAACCAGCTCAGCTCAGCTGGCGCGCCAGGTTGGCATCGAGAACGCCGAGGAACTCCTCGGTGGTCAGGTAGCCCTGATCGCCGCCGACCAGCAGCGCGAGGTCCTTGGTCATCTGGCCGTCCTCGACGGTCTTGATGACGACGTCCTCGAGGGTCTGCGAGAAGCCGATCACCTCGGGGGTGTTGTCCAGCTTGCCGCGATGAGCCAGGCCACGGGTCCACGCGAAGATCGACGCGATCGGGTTGGTGGAGGTGGGCTTGCCCTGCTGGTGCATCCGGTAGTGCCGGGTGACGGTGCCGTGTGCGGCCTCGGCCTCGCAGGTCTTGCCGTCCGGGGTCATCAGCACCGAGGTCATCAGGCCCAGCGAGCCGAAGCCCTGCGCGACGGTGTCGGACTGGACGTCGCCGTCGTAGTTCTTGCACGCCCAGACGTAACCGCCCTCCCACTTGAGTGAGGAGGCGACCATGTCGTCGATCAGCCGGTGCTCGTAGGTCAGACCGGCCGCGTCGAACTGCGGCTTGAACTCGGTCTCGAACACCTCCTGGAAGGTGTCCTTGAACATACCGTCGTAGGCCTTCATGATGGTGTTCTTCGTCGACAGATACACCGGATAGTTCTGCTGCAGACCGTAGTTCAGCGAGGCCCGCGCGAAGTCCTCGATCGACTTCTTGAAGTTGTACATACCCATCACGACGCCGCCGTCCTCGGGCATCTTGACGACCTCGTGGACGATCGGCTCGCTGCCGTCCTCCGGGGTGAAGGTGAGCGTGACGGTACCGGCCTGGTGCACCTTGAAGTCGGTGGCGCGGTACTGGTCGCCGAAGGCGTGACGGCCGATGATGATCGGCTTCGTCCAACCCGGGACCAGACGCGGAACGTTCGAGATGATGATGGGTGCGCGGAAGATGGTTCCGCCGAGGATGTTGCGGATGGTGCCGTTGGGCGACCGGTACATCTTCTTCAGGCCGAATTCCTCGACGCGCGCCTCGTCGGGGGTGATGGTGGCACACTTCACGCCGACGCCGTGCTCCTTGATGGCATTGGCGGCGTCGATGGTCACCTGGTCGTCGGTCTTGTCCCGGTACTCGATACCGAGGTCGTAATAGTCGAGATTCACATCGAGGTACGGGTGAATCAGCTTGTCTTTGATGAACTGCCAGATGATTCGGGTCATCTCGTCGCCGTCGAGTTCGACGACGGTTCCCTCAACCTTGATCTTGGACATGGATCTTCGTGTCCTCCTAGGATGGTGCTCCCATTGTTCCGCCAGGTGAACACGCTTGTGAGCGGACCCAGCTGTTCAACAGACAACGTATACGCCCCGTGTTGTCCACGAGACTCGAGGTGCCAAACAGAACAAGCGTACTGGTGCGGTGGATCTCATCGGCACTGGACCTACCTCGAGTGATATATCCGTCACATCTGCGCATGTTCGGCTTTACTGCGTACAACCCCCGCGGTGGGCGGCAAATTCCGGCCGGAACTGGTGAAATCCACCACGGGTTTCGAACTCCCGCGGGCTCCGGCTACGATGTCCGGAAGGTCATGAGCACCAGCGCCAAGCCCCGGCTCGCTGGTCGGCAACCCTCCTGTTGCGGCGGGGTGCTCCGGGTGATGACCGGGCTCCCGAGGGTCGGGAGCAAGCGCGATCATCAGGAGGAATTCCGAAATGTGTTGTAGCCGTCCATTATCCGGACCCCGCTGACGCCCGCCGGCAGACCTCTCGGAGCATGACATGAGTAACTCCACCGCGCCCGCGTCCGATCCGGACTCCGTGCCGCGCAGCCCACACCGCACATCGATATTCGCTGATCGCCCCCGGTATACCCGCGCGACGCCGAGGCCCCGGAACGCTGTGGCTACCATCGAGGACGTGTGTTCCCCCGTCGTCGACCCGGTTTCGGGCACCCGTGCGCGGACCGCCCGCGCGATGATCGCCGGTCCCAGGGATGAGCGGATCTCGCCTCCCGAGGCGGCGGTGGCGCGGTGACCGTGGGCATCGACCGGAGCGCATCCAGTAATCGCGCAGCAACCTTGCTGCCGCCGCCGGACGGAAGTCTGGGCACGATCGCCGTCGGCGAGATCCGGCTAGAGAGCGGGGACGTGGTTCCCGGCGTCGAACTGGCCGTCCAGCGCTGGGGCGAGCTGTCGCCCACCGCGGACAACGTCGTGCTCATCGAGCACGCGCTGACCGGCGACTCGCACGTCACCGGCGCACCCGACGACCTGCATCCACTGCCCGGCTGGTGGGACGGCATCGTCGGACCGGGCGCGCCGCTGGACACCGACGAATGGTGTGTGATCGCCACCAACGTGCTGGGCGGATGTAAGGGCAGCACCGGTCCGGCATCTCCGGGGCCGGACGGAAAGCCTTGGGGAGCAAGGTTTCCCGGAATCTCCATTCGCGACCAAGTGACCGCCGAGGTCGCGCTGTTCGACCTGCTGGGCATCGAGCGGATCGCCGCTGTGGCCGGTGGCTCGATGGGCGGTATGCGAGTGCTGGAGTGGATCGTCGGCCATCCGGAGCGGGTGGGCGCGGCGCTGGTGCTGGCCGTCGGGCCGCGTGCGACCGCCGACCAGATCGGCACCCAGACCACACAGATCGCCGCCATCACCGCCGACCCGGACTGGCAGGGCGGGAACTATCACGGCACCGGCCGTGCCCCGACCAGTGGTCTGGGCATCGCCCGGCGCATCGCGCATCTGACCTACCGCACCGATTTCGAACTGGATCACCGTTTCGAGAATCACGCCCAGGGCGATGAGGACCCCCGGCGCGGTGGCCGCTACGCGGTGCAGAGCTATCTGGACCACCAGGCCCGCAAACTCGCGAACCGCTTCGACGCGGCCAGCTATGTGCTGCTGACCGAGGCCATGAACCGGCACGACATCGGCCGCGGGCGCGGCGGGGTGGCGGCGGCACTCGCCGCGACCTCGGTGCCCTGCGTGGTCGGGGGTGTCGATTCGGATCGGCTGTACCCGCTGCGGACCCAACAGGAACTGGCCGATCTGCTGCCCGGCTGCGCGCGGCTCGAGGTCGTGCACTCCCGGGACGGGCACGACGGCTTCCTGACCGAGACCGAGGCCGTCGGCAAACTGCTCGCCCAGACGATGGATCTGGCACGCACCACGTGCCCGTGACCGCGGGCGATGCGGTGCGGGGTTCGGTTCAGCCCACGCCCAGGCTGCTGATCGTCGCGGCCAGCGCGATGATCGTGCCGCCCAGCACCGCGTAGGTGACGACGTCGAAGGGTTTGCTGCGGACCGCCAGCAGGCCGACCCGCACCTCCGGCAGTACCAGCCGCAATGCCGAGGCCAGCAGCGGTGCGCCGCCGATGACGAACGCCCCACGTCGCCACCGATCCTGTACCAGGAACACCACAGCCACCACCAGCACAACCGCCACCAGGACCATCGGCAGCTGGTTGCGCAGGAATCCGAGCGGTCGTTCGGACTGAGCGGTCGCGGAAGCATCGGTCACCCCCCGATTCTCGCATTCGTTCGCCGGCACCTCCCGGCGCCCGGGTGGGGACGGGAGGGGACGTAGGGTTCATCCCGTCCGGACGTGAGGAAAGGCTGCGTTCTGTTGTGCTGAGGCTGATGTTCTTCGAACCACAAATTCCGCCGAATACCGGCAACGCGATTCGGCTGGCCGCCGGGACCGGGTTCTCGCTGCACCTGATCGAGCCGCTGGGCTTCGATCTGTCCGAGCCCAAGCTGCGCCGGGCCGGGCTGGACTATCACGACCTCGCCTCGGTCACCGTGCACGAAAACCTTTCCGCCGCATGGAAATCCCTGAACCCCGAGCGGACGTTCGCCTTCACCGCGGCGGCGGACACGCATTACACCGATATCGTCTATCGCGAGAACGATGTGCTGTTGTTCGGGCCGGAGCCGACCGGGTTGCCCGAGGAGGTGCTGTCCGATCCGCACATCACCGAGCGGCTGCGGATTCCGATGCTGCCCGGCCGGCGGTCGATGAATCTGTCCAACGCCGCCGCGGTCGCGGTGTACGAGGCATGGCGGCAGCTGGGCTTTCCGGGGGCGGTCTAAGCCCGGCCGGGCGGGTACCGGTCGGCGATCTCGAAACGCTTGAAGCGGGAGGTGGCGCCACCGGTGAGACGAACCGAACTCTTCGACACGCCCAGATGTGCGGCGAGCAGTTCGATCGCCGCCTTGTTCGCCTTCCCCTCGACCGCCGGTGCGCGCACGTACAGCCGCAGGGCGCCGTCCTCGAGGACCTCGACGAGCGGGCCCTTGCGACTGTTGGGCGTGATGGTCGCCCGGACCACTGTCGGCATGTCGCACAGCGTAACCACGGACTTCGCGATCCAGCATCCGCCGGCTAGACATGTGGGAGCCGTATGTCGAGGACGTCGTGGGCGAGTACCTGCAACTGTCCGGGTGTGGTGAGCAGCAGATCGCCGGTCTGGGTTGTGCGGGGCTGCTCGGAGCCGGTACGGCGGAGTTCGAGAGCGGTCACCGGAGTGAGCGAGCCGTACCGGAGCGTCTCGCCGCCGCCGCGCCGCTCCCACTGCCTGCCGGATCGGTTCCAGACGGCGGTGGCGAGGCGGCCCGGTGATCCGGACTCCCAGTTCGCGTAGGTGGCGGTCAGATCGGCACCGTCCCAGCGCAGATCCTCCAGGGCCGAACAGTCCGAGGCCGCGGGCGGGTCCAGCGTGTCGATCCGATCGTTCAGCAGGTCGATACGCAGTAATCGCGCTGTGCCGCAGGCAATTCCGTCGCGGATTCGGCCCGCGATCGCGACCGCCTGCCCGTCCGGCCGCAGCGCCGCCCGGTCGAAAGCGGTGTTGACGCCTTCGATCCGGCCCAGCGCGCGTGCGACGCCGGTGTCGGTATCGACGAGGGAGAGATGATTGATCCCCCAGGACGCGCCGGGTGGCGACTCGACCCGGTCGAGAACGAGCACCCGCTCACCTGCCGCGAGCAGGTGCGGGCCCGAGACCACGGCACCCGGCGCGATCGGATCCGGTGGCGGCAGGGTGATCCTGGCGCGCGTGGTGGGATGCGGATCGCGCAGGTCGGCCTGGATGAAAGTGTCCGGCTCGTTCCACCAGCCGACCGTCGTTCCGTGCAATGGGAAGATGCGAGCACAGTGGCAGTCCACGCGACCCGGCAGCGCCGTGCCGCGCACCGCCTCCATCGCGGTGAGTCCACCGGAGCCGTCGAGGGCATAGATATGGGAATTGTCCTGTGTGAAACCGCTTTCGGAATAGCTCCCGCGATATCGCGCGACCACGCGCCGCGATGTGGCCAGGACCAGTTCGGTGCGAGTGCGGAAGATGAACGCCCGCGCACTCGCCGACACATCGGCGCTTCTGCCCGTATCCGGCCGTGCCGGGGCGATTCCGGCGGCGCAGCCCGAGACGATCAGCGCGCACCCGATCAGTGCCGAAATCGTTGCCCCGCAGGGATTACGGCCGGTCATCCGAGCACCTCCAAGGCTCGGCGGTAGTAGGTCTCGCGAGCCTGCAGACCGTTGTATCCGCCGTTCACCGCGCGGGTGACGGCGGCGAAATCACCGGCGTCGGCCAGGGCGTTGATATTGCGGGAGGTCCAGTACCACTGGGCGATCCGGAACCCGATATCCGGCACGGCGGCCTGTTCGGGATTGTCCTCCAGGTCCAGGCCCAGGGCCTGACCCGCGGCGCGGTAGTTGGCGCGACCGGTCAGCTGGATGGGGCCGCGGCCGTGATAGCGCGGGCCGTCACCCGGCTGCGTATTACCGGCGGCGGTATTCGGCTGGCCCGGATCGTACTGGTGGAAGTAGGCATCGTCGCCCAACTCCTCGAAATACCGGAATTCACAACTCTCGTGGGCCAGCTGCGCCAGGAAGGCGGCTCGACGCGCGGGCGTGCTGATATCGCCCTCCCGCATGGCCGCATCGAGGGCGGGCAGATACTGCTGCGCCCGATCCATCGGCAGATTCGGCATGATCGCGGTGAGCTGCTCGGCCGTGATGCCCGGCGGCGGCGCGGGTTGTTGCGCTGGGGGCTGTGTCGATACCGCTGCGAGAGCGGTATTTTCGACGGCGATATTCGCTACCCGAAATCCACCGCCGAAGTCGTCTGCCTCGGGGCTCGGAACAGACTGTGCGGGAGTCGAATCCACCGCAGCAGCCGAATTCGCCGCGGGACGGGTCTGCGTGGCAGCGGCCGGAGCCGTGGCGGCAGCCAGGTGTCGCATTTCGTGTGCCACGGCCAGAATCGCCTGCCTGCCGCGTTCTTCGGCGCGATCGACCGCGGCCACGGCCTCGGCGATGACCTCGGACCATTCGGCGGCCGCCGCGGATCCGGAGGTGACCGTCCAATCGTCGGCGACCGTGCATCCGGCCGCTTCGGCATCGGCGACATAGTCCAGCAGCGCCATCGCCGTGTAGTGCAGATCGGACAGGGCCTGGGCGCCCGCGGCGCACAGCCCCTCGGCATGGTCACACAGCATCCGATCGTGCCGGTGCGCCGCCTCGACGGAGGCGAGCACCGCCTCGAAGGCCACGCCCTGCCAGCCGTCACCGTCGAGCCGATGACATTCCCTGCGCACCGCGGCCGACAACGTCTCCAGATCCGCGATGTGCCTGCCGAATTCGGCGCGCATCCGGTCGGCCGCCTCGAGCGCGCGCCAGGTCACCAGTACCGAACGCGGCGGGGTCATATCCGCACCTCCAGCCCGGCGAGCAGACGGCCGTGCGCGAGATCGGCCTCGACGAACGCGGTGACCGCGCGGTCGGTGCGCTCGGCCAGCCCGCCGAGGCGATCGGCACTGCGTTGCACCAGATCCGCTGCGGTGCAGGCCGACTGACACAGCAGCGATACCGCGGCACTGTGCGGCACCAGAGTTCCGATCAGCGCGGCGATCTGGATCGCCGCGCCGCGGACTCCGTCGAGTTCCTGGCCCGCCTGCCGCGCGAGCCGACCGAATTGCCGTACCGCATCCGTGTCGACCACACACGAATCACCGCCCACACCTGAACCGGACATTCTTCCCCCTCGTTCGAAGCACTGCTCACCGACTTCGGGCACCGTATCCAGCCCCGCACGTGCCTGTCACGAGTCGAGCGACAGCCGCACCCGCTCCCGGAATTCGCACCCTTTTCGCAGCTCATAAGGGGTGCGGGAGCGAAATTGAGGTGCGCCTTCTCCCCTACGCGGGCATGCTGATACGAGACCACCGAGTCTTGTCTGTGAGACCCGGTAGGCTCGCGTGGGAACGGGGGCGGCAGGGCCCTGGCAACGACCAGAGAGTGCGGTATGTCCAAGCGATTGACAGTCCTGCTGGCGATGACAGCGGGAATAATCCTGGCGACGACGGGTGCGGCCCTGGCCGGTCCGGTCACCATTCACGACGATTCGAAGGTTCTCGACGCCGGGCGCGTGACCACGGCCGGGAACACACTGTCCGATCCGGTGCAGATCTACACCACCGAGAAGTTCTCCGACGACAACTCCGCCTTCGAGAGCGAGGCGAAGAAGGACGTCGAGAATGCGACCGACGTGGTGATCGCGATCAACACCAAGTCCCGGCATCTGGCGATCGAGACCGGCTCGAATTCGCACATCCGGGACACCTCGTCCGCGGGCGCGGCGTTCAAGGGCGCCTTCGGCTCCGGCGACTACACCGGCGCGACGGTGGCCGCGCTGCAATCACTGGCGAGCACCGCCAACCAGGCCGCCCCGCACAGCGCGAACAACGTTGCGCCGCAGCGGATTCACCACCACGCCACGAGTAGCGGCCACGGCACCAGTTGGGTCAGCTGGTTGTGCCCGCTGATCATCGTGGTGCTGCTGGTGGCCGTCGTCGTGGCGGTGATCCGGCGACGTCGCGGTGGCGGCGGCGGGTTCCCCGGTGGCGGCGGCGCACCGGGCGGCTACGGCCCCGGTGGTTACGGTCCGGGCGGTTACGGTCCGGGCGGCTACGGTCCCGGCGGCGGTTACGGTCCGGGCTACAACCAGGGCGGCGGTATGAGCCCCGGTATGGCCGGTGGCATCGGCGCGGTCGGCGGCGCGGTGGGCGGCGGCCTGCTCGGTTACGAACTCGGCAAGATGGAAGGCCGCGAGGAAGAGCGCGACCGCGCCTACGATCAGGGCTACGACCAGGGCGGTTACGACCAGGGCTACCAGGGCGGCGGCGACCAGTTCGGCGGCGGCGGAGGCGATTACAGCTTCGGCGGCGACAGCGGCGGCGGATTCGACGGCGGCGGCGGTGACGGCGGCGGAGGCGGCGGCAGCGACTTCTGAGCCGATGGCGGCGGATGCGCAACGCACATCCGCCGCCCGGCTCATCGGAAGTCGCGTGAGCGTGATGCGACGCGCAGATCCATGCGTTGCAGATGTTCCGCGACCACGGTGACCGCGCCCTCGGCGTTCTGCACACGTCCGCGCACCAGAAGTGCGGACGCGCCTTGGGCGATGCGGCGATAACGCTGCCACAGCCCCACCGAGCACACCACGTTCACCATGCCGGTCTCGTCCTCCAGATTGACGAAGGTGACCCCGGCGGCGGTGGCGGGCCGCTGCCGATGCGTGACGGCCCCACCCACCAGCACCTTCGAACCGTCCGGCACCGCGAGTAGTCCGGCAGCAGGTATCACGCCCAGCGCATCCAGTTGCGGACGCAGGAATTCGGTCGGATAACTACCGGGCGAGACGCCGGTCGCCCAGACGTCGGCGGCGGCCAACTCCAATTCGCTCATCCCCGGGAGTGCGGGCGCGGCGGTGGCCGCGCCGGTGCCGGGCAGCCGATCCGCCCGCTCCCCCGCCGCGGCGCCCGCAGCCCACAGCGCCTCGCGCCGGGTGATCCCGAGACTGTCCAGCGCGCCCGCGGTGGCCAGCGATTCGGCTTGCGGCACAGTCAGTTCCACGCGTCCGGTCAGGTCCAGGAAGGATGTGTAGGGACCGCTGGCCCGAGCCTCGACGATCCGGTCGGCCAGATCCTCGCCGATATGCCGGACCGCGCCCAGCCCGAGCCGCACCTGCGTCCCGCGCTGTTCCAGGGTGGCCGCGGTGAGGCTGCGGTTGATGTCGGGGCCGTGCACCACCACCTCGTGCCGCCGGGCATCGGCGACCAGCGATTGCGGCGAGTAGAACCCCATCGGCTGGGCGTTCAGCAGTCCGGCGCAGAACGCCGCCGGATGATGCAGTTTGAACCATGCCGAGTAGAAGACCAGTGCGGCGAAACTCTGCGAATGGCTCTCCGGGAAACCGAAATTCGCGAAGGCGTACACCTTCTCGTAGATCCGATCGGCCAATTCACCGGTGATGCCGTGTAATTCGCGCATACCGCGATAGAACCGCTCACGCAGTCGCTCCATCCGCTGCGGCGAGCGCTTGGAACCCATCGCCCGGCGCAGTTGATCCGCCTCGGCCGCGGTGAAACCGGCCGCGTCCACGGCCATCTGCATCAGCTGCTCCTGGAACAGTGGAACGCCGAGCGTGCGGGACAGCGATTTCTTCAGGACCTCGTGATCGTAAATGACCTTCTCCTGCTTGTTGCGGCGGCGAATATAAGGATGTACCGAACCCCCCTGAATGGGGCCGGGCCGGATCAACGCCACCTCCACCACGAGGTCGTAGAATTCTCGCGGCTTCAGCCGCGGCAGTGTGGCCATCTGGGCCCGCGACTCCACCTGGAAAACACCCACCGAATCGGCGCGCGAAAGCATCTCGTACACAGCGGATTCGGCGAGATCGAGCCGATGCAACTCGACGAGTTCGCCCTCGTGCTCGTGCACCAGATCGATCATGTAGTGCAGCGCCGAGAGCATGCCCAGACCGAGCAGATCGAACTTCACCAATCCCGCTACGGCGCAATCGTCCTTGTCCCACTGCAGGACGCTGCGTCCAGGCATGCGCGCCCATTCCACCGGGCACACGTCGGCGATGGGCCGATCGCAGATCACCATGCCGCCGGAATGAATGCCCAGATGCCGTGGCAGACCTTCGATCCGGCCGGCCAATTCCAGGACCTCGGCGGGGATATCGGAATCCGTCTCCTCGGCGACGCCGTGCCAGCGGCTCACCCGTTTACTCCACGCATCCTGCTGTCCGGCCGAAAAACCGAGCGCCCGTGCGGCATCGCGAACCGCGGACTTACCGCGATAGGTGATCACGTTGGCCACCTGTGCGGCATATTCCCGGCCGTATCTGCGGTAGACGTACTGGATCGCCTCCTCCCGGCGATCGGATTCGATATCGATATCGATATCGGGCGGCCCGTCGCGCTCGGGCGCCAGAAAACGTTCGAACAGCAGCTCGTTGGCCACCGGGTCGACATTGGTGATGCCGATGGCGTAGCAGACCGCGGAATTGGCCGCCGAACCCCTTCCCTGACACAGGATGTCGTTGTCTCGGCAGAATTCGACGATGTCGTGCACCACCAGGAAATAGCCGGGAAAACGCAGATCCGAAATCACCCGCAGTTCGTGGTCGAGCTGGCGGTACGCGTCCGGATGCGCCGTCCGCGAGCCGTAGCGCCGCTCGGCCCCCTGATAGGTGAGCCTGCGCAGCCAGGAATCCTCGTCGTGTCCGTCGGGAACGTCGAACGGCGGCAGTTTCGGCGCGATCAGCTGGAGATCGAAGGCGCATTCCCGAGCCAGGGCAACGGCATTGGGCACCGCCTGCGGACAGGCGGCGAACAGGCGGGTCATCTCCGCACCGGAACGCAGATGCGCCCCGCCTGCGGGAGCGAGCCAGCCGTCCATCCCGTCCAGACTCTGCCGGGCCCGCACCGCGGCCAGCGTCATCGCCAGCCGACGCTGCCGGGGCGCGGCGAAATGTGCTGCGGTGGTGGCGAGGATCGGCAGTCCGACCCGATCGGCCAGGGCGATGAGCCGGGCGTTGCGCTCGTCGTCGGTCGCGGTGCCGTGCCGGGTCAGTTCCACGGTGACCCGGTCGGGGCCGAACCGCTCCACCAGGTCCCGCAGTGCGGCCTCGGCCTGCGCGTCACCCTCGCGAAGTGCCCGGCGCACATGGCCTTTGCGACATCCGGTGAGAATCTGCCAGTGCCCGTCCGCCGCGGCGGTGAGCCGATCCAGGTCGTAGCGCAGGATCCCCTTCTCCCCACCCGTCATGTGCGCGAACGACATCTCCCGCGACAACCGGCGATAGCCCTCCTGTCCGCGAGCGAGCACCAGCAGATGCGTGCCGCCCGGATCGGGACTGCCCGCGCGCGGCTCGGTGTCCCCCACACCGTCCCCGACCGCATCGCCCAGTGACAGCTCCGCGCCGAACACCGTCGGCAGCCCCCATTCGGCCGCGGCCTCCGCGAAGCGGACCACACCGTAGAACCCGTCGTGATCGGTCAGCGCGAGCGCCTCGAGTCCCAGCCGCACCGCCTCCTCCACGAGCTCCTCGGGCTGACAGGCGCCGTCGAGAAAGCTGTAGGCCGAGTGCGCATGCAATTCCGCATACGGCACCACCGGTTCTGTATCGCGCGGCCGCTCCCCCGCGCGATACGCACCGCGTTTACGTGACCAGGCCGGACTGTCACCACCGTCGCCCTCGGGCCGGTCGCGCCCGGGTCGCCCGGACAGCACCCGCTCCAGCTCCGCCCAGCTCGGCGGGCCCAGCCCCATGCCCATACGCACCTCCGACAGACCATCCGGTTCCTTCTATGGTCGAACATACATTCGATTCAGAGAAGTGTTGGTCACAGAACGGCTAACACGCATAAGTTTTGTTCTGTAAGGTGACGGCATGGGAGAGGACAGGGCGGCAACCGGAACCCGTGTTCCCAACCGCCGCGGGGAGGGCGCCAAGCTGCGCGACGAGATTCTGGCGGCCGCGGTCGAACTACTCGATGAATCCGGTGACGCGAACACCATCACCCTGCGCGCCGTCGCCCGCCGCGTCGGCATCGCCGCCCCCTCGATCTATCGCCACTTCCTCGATCAGCCCGCCATCGTGCTCGCGGTGATACAGCAGGCTTTCGCGGAGTTGAACGAGCATCTGCGCGACAGTCTGGCCGCCGCGGACGACGACCCCCGCAAGCGGCTGTTCGCGGTCTGCGACGGCTATCTGGAGTACGCCCGGACCCACCCCGGCCGCTACCGCACCATGTTCGGAGGGCTCTGGCAACCGGATCTGAACGAGAGTTCGGTGGACGAGAACGACCTGGCCTCACTCGGGCAGGCGAGTATGCAACTGCTCGCCGAACAGCTCGCGAGCTGCGTTGCCGCGGGCCGCGCAACCAGCACCGACCTGCCCGCCGACACGGTCGCGCTGTGGCTCGGCCTGCACGGACTCGCCCACCAACGGGTGGCGTCTCCCGCCTTCCGCTGGCCGCCGGATATCGCCGAACGCATCATCACCGCACTCGCCCACCTCGAAGACCGGTAACCGCCCGACGGATACGCCGATCACCGAATCGGTTGCGCCGCAGGATGACTAGCGATGCGCGAGGCCGTCGAGCAGCAGGGTGAGGGTGAAGTCGAATCGGTCATGGTTCTCACCTGCGGTGAGCTCGGTGGCGTAACGGGTGGTGTGCGGGAAGGTTTCGGCAGGTAGGGCGGTGAGGCGGCGGTGTAGTTCGTCGCGGTCGAGAACCCAGGCGGTGTCGTCGTCGGTCGCGCGCCGACGGGCGATCGACACCTCGAGGCAGTAGGCGGCCACGTACAGCAGGAGGGCGTCGACGGCCCAGGCGGCGGCCTGCGGGGTGACGCCGCCCGCGAGCAGGATCGCCAGCATTCCCTCGCTGACGCGCACGATCTCGAGGTCGGTGGGCGCCATGGCCAGGGCGGCGCGGGAGATTCCCGGATATTTCAGGTACTGATCGCGGAACTGGGCGCATACGTCGCGGATCTGGTCACGCCAGGTCGCCGGATCGGGCTCGGGGAGAGCGAGTCCGGCACACAGCCGTCCGATGAGCAACTCGTCGAGGTCGGCCTTGTTGACCACGTGGGCATAGAGCGAGGCGGGGCCGGTCTCGAGCATGCCGGCCAGTCGGCGCATGGTCAGCGCCTCGTACCCCTCCGACGCGACGAGGTCCAGCGCGGTGTCGACGACCTGCTCCACGGTGAACACGGTTTTACGGCGTCGCGCTCCGACGGGAGCTTCGGGATTCGGTGGCCGATGTCGCGCCGCGCGCCGCTCTCTGGGGTTCACTCGATCACCATACCTTGACACGAACACTGTTCGTAACTAGAACAGTGTTCGTGATAGCTGACGTGAACCAGGACGTGGACGTGACCGTGGCCGGGGCCGGACCGGTGGGGCTGATACTCGCCGCCGAACTGGCACTGGCGGGAGTATCGGTGCAGGTGCTCGAGCGCCTGGCCGAACCGGACGACGCGATGAAGGCGCAATCGATCAACATTCCGACCGCGGAGGCCCTCGACCGTCGTGGCCTACTACCCGCCGCCGAGCAGGTGCAGCGCGAGACACTCGCCCGGGTGGGGGCACTCGCCGAGTGGGTGCGCGATCGGACGTCCGGCGCGGGCGGGCCCGCATCGCAATTCACCGGGCATTTCGCCGGGATGAGCCTCGACCCCGAGCTCGTGGACTGGTCCGATCCCGACTTCACCGCGCACGCCGCGGCGTCCGGAGCACGCATCGTGCCGCAGCGGCAACTGGAGGCGCTACTGGCGGAGCATGTCGCGCGACTCGGCGTACCGGTGCATCGCGGGGTGGAGGTCACCGGAGTCGAGGACACCGGTGACGGGGTGCTGGTCGGCACGACGGCCGGTTCGGTGCGCACCGGATGGCTGGTCGGATGCGACGGCGGGCACAGCGCCGTGCGGCGTCTGGCGGGTATCGACTTCCCCGGCGCCGCACCCGAACTCACCGGCTATCAGGCGGTCGTCGATATCGCCGACCCGGACGAACTCGGCGACGGATGGGTGTGGTCGGCCCAGGGTGTCTATCGCTGCGGGCCGCAGCCGGGCCGGGTGGCGATCATGGAGTTCGGGGCCGTCGCCGACCGCACCGCACCGGTCACCCTCGCGGAACTGCAGGCGAGCCTGCGCCGGGTTTCCGGCACCGAGGTCACCCTGACCGCACTGCGCGCCCCGGCGACTCGCTGGAGCGACAACACCCGCCAGGCCGCGACCTACCGGTCGGGGCGGGTGCTGCTGGCCGGTGACGCCGCGCACGTACACCCGCCGTTCGGCGGTCAGGGCCTCAACCTCGGGGTCGGTGACGCGACGAACCTCGGCTGGAAGCTGGCCGCCGTGATCGCCGGATGGGCCCCCGAAGGGCTGCTGGACAGCTACGACGCCGAGCGACGTCCCCTGGGCGCCTGGGTGATGAGCTGGACGCGAGCCCAGATCGCGGTGCTGCGCGGGGATGCCAAGTCCGCCGCGCTACGGGAAGTCGTCGCCGATCTGCTGGACACCCGCGACGGCGCCACCTACGCGGTCAAGAAGATCGCCGGGGTCACCCAGCGCATCGACCTGCCCGGTGAGCACCGGCTGGCCGGCCGATACGCCCCCGACCTGTGGCTGCGCGACGGCTCCCGCCTGACCGACCACGGTCACGACGGCAGATTCCTGCTACTCGACCGCAGCCCGGACACCGTATTCACCCACCTCGCCGCGGCCTGGCCCGACCGAGTGCGCAGCCTGGCCGAAGGCCACCCAACCGGCGCAGCCGAAGGCCACCCGACCGGCGCAGCCGACGGCCACCCGACCGGCACACCTGCCGGGCTGCTGGTCCGCCCGGACGGCGTGGTCGCCTGGGCCAGCGACATCGCCGACGACGACGCCACCGCCGACCTCACCGCAGCCCTGCACCGCTGGGCCGGTGCGCCGACATCCGCACCCGAACGCGACACCCTGCCGGAGCCATCGCCATCTCTCGGTTCGGAACCGGCAGTGTGACGCATGGCCCATTCTCGTTGCCGCCAGAACTTACTTAGGAGTAAGTTCGTGTCGAATCGATCTGCAAAGGAGCGACGATGACCGATAACCACGCGGCCGATCGACCCCGGCGCCGCCGGCGGGATCTGACCGGCAGGTATGTGCTCATCACCGGGGCCTCCTCCGGCATCGGCCGGGCCGCCGCGCTGGCGGTCGCCGCCAAGGGCGCGGTGGTGCTGCTGCTGGCCCGCCGCGAGGACGAATTGGCCGCCGTGGTCGACGAGGTGCGGGCCGCGGGCGGGCAGGCATACGGCTATCGCTGCGATGTGACCGATGCCGAATCGGTCGAGCAGACCGTCAAGGCCGTTCTCGACGAGCACGGACATGTCGACATGCTGGTCAACAACGCCGGACGGTCCATCCGGCGAGCCGTGCACCGCTCCACCGACCGGATGCACGATTTCGAGCGCACCATGGCGGTCAACTATTTCGGCGCGGTCCGGATGACGTTGGCGCTGCTGCCGCAGATGCGTGAACGCAAGTTCGGGCATATCGTCAACATCTCCAGCGCCGGTGTGCAGGCCGCCACCCCGCGCTTCGCCGCCTATCTGGCCTCCAAGGCCGCACTGGACAAGTTCACCGAGGTGACCGCGGTCGAAATGCGCGCGGACAACGTCACTTTCACCACCATCCACATGCCGCTGGTGCGCACCCCGATGATCGCCCCCAGCGGTAAACAGGGCCCCTCGGAATCTCCGGAATGGGCCGCGGCGACCATCGTGCGCGCACTGTCCGAACGCCCCAGGCGCATCGACGTCCCGTTGGGGACCATAGCCGAATACGGCAGCCTGTTCACCCCGCGTTTCAAGGACTGGGTCCTGCACCGCTACTACCGCGCCCTGCCGGACTCCCCCGCCGCCAAAGGTGAGATCGCCCCCGAGACGGACCTGGAAAAGCTTGCCCCGCAAAGAAAACCGCATCACGAACGGTCACCGGCCGGTCGGGTCAGCCGCACCGTCCTGCGCCGCGCGGGACGTCTGGTCCCCGGAACCCACTGGTAGATCGCCGCGTTCGCGCACCCACACCATCCCCCGTCCGGATTCCCCTGGCGCATGCCGCTCGCGCGGCTCGGTCCGCTCCAATCGCCACCCGAGCCGCCGGGGCACCGCCGCACTGCGGACATTCGCGACGTCGCAGTGGATTTCGATGCGTTCGACACCGGGCAGGACCAGCGCGATCGCCGTCACCGCGGCAACCGAACGGGTGATCACGCCGCGGCCGGTATATCCGGTATGGCACCAGTATCCGATCTCCAGCGTCGCGGGGCCGACCCGATCGTGCAGACCGAGTGAGCCGAGCACGGTTTCCGCCGAATCGAACAGGCCGTAGTTGCAGTTCCCGTCGGCGGGCCAGTTCGCGGCCGCGGCCTCGATGAAATCCCGCTGCTGCGCACGCGTCCGCCGCTCGGGCAGCCACGGCATCCAGGCGTGCAACTCCTCGTACGACGCCTCGATCGCCTGGAACTGCGCCTCCGAATCGCGCCGCTGCCACCGCCGAATCACCAAGTCGCCGAGGTCGATTCGTTCGGGCGGCGGGGCATCCGGCGTCAGCACCGCGGGGCGTGCACTGTCCATGTCACGATGGTGCCGCCCTCGGGAGTCCTGGAGCAACACATTTCACGGGACGCGCCGAGAAGTCAGTGCCCGAGGAACGGCAGTACGGCGGCGGCGAACTCGCGACTGCGGTCGCGGTGGATGCTGTGGCCGCAGTCGAAGGATTCGATCGTGCAGTCCCCGATGCTGGCCTGCAGCAGTGCCAGCTTGTCCGGATCGACCATGCCGCCGGGGCCGCCGCGCAACATCAGCGTGGGCGCGGTGATCTCGCAGAGCCGCTCCCACCAGCGCGGATTCGGGGTGCGGAACTGCTCCAACGCGATCCGGGTCATCGACCGGTCGAAGGCCAGCACCGTACGCGGATGACGCAGCAGACTGGTCGACGCGTGCCACAGTTCCGGCACCGTCGGCAGCCGACGGGTGAGCGTGAGCTGCTCCGCATCCGACCGCAACGGCAGCGGCTGTTCCTCGATCACCAGGCGACGCACCAGTCCGGGTCGCTCGATCGCCACACACGACACCGCGTAACCGCCGAGCGAATGGCCGACCAGATCCACCGAGGTCAGCTCGAGCTGCTCGCACAGCCGCAGCAGATCCTCGCCGAATTCGCCGAACCGATAGGAGTCGGTGTGCGCACTGCGCCCGTGCCCGCGCAGATCCGGCGCGATCACCCGGCGGCCCAGCCGAAACAGCCGCTGCCCGAACCGATCCCAGGTGTGCCCGTCCCCGCCCATACCGTGCACCAGCAACACCGGAACCTCGGACAGCGGATGCGCCGTGGCCGCCGGTCCGGAATCGCGATAGGCGATCTGCACGCCCCGCAGCGAAACGCTGGTAACCATCGACTCCACGATCAGCCAGGATACGGGGCACCGAGCAGTTCGAGGATGTCGTCGTACAACGATCAAAGGAGTTGCCCTGCCTCGTAGTGTCGATACCGTGACGGATATCGGTGTCCTGCTCGCGGCCTACGACGAGCAGATGCGGGGAACACCGCCCAATCTTCCGGACGGGGTGCGCTGCGAACAGGACGGTCCACTGCTTCGGATCGTCGGCCAGTTCCGCGGCCTGGTCAGCGCCCCGCCGGACCTCGGACCGGGTGGCGCCGAGTTGGACCTGCTGATCGCCCGGCAGCGCGACTACTTCGCCGCGCGCGGTGAATCGGTGGAGTGGAAGACGCGCGGACACGACAAGCCGGACGATCTGACCGACCGACTTCGCGCGGCCGGTTTCGTTCCGGAGGACCAGGAGACAGTTCTGATCGGCGTGGCCGACGACATGGCCGCGGCCCCGGTGCCACCGGATGGGATCCTCGTGCGCCGCGTCACCGAAGACGCCGATATGCATCGGATCGCCGCCATGGAATCGATGGTGTGGCAGCAGGATTTGAGTTGGCTCGCGGACGACCTGATCGGCCGGGTGCGCACCCATCCGGACGAGATCCGGGTTCTCGTCGCCGAGAGCAACGGTGAAGTGGTGTCGGCGGCGTGGCTGGTATTTCGTGCGAGCACCGAATTCGCCGCGCTGTGGGGCGGATCGACGTTGCCGCAGTGGCGGGGCCGGGGAATCTATCGGGCGTTGGTGGCTGCCCGCGCCGCGCTCGCCGTCGCCCGGGATGTGCGATATCTGCAGGTGGACGCTTCCCCCGACAGTGCCCCGATTCTGCGGCGTCTGGGTTTTCGGGCCGTGACCACGACCACCCCGTACGTGTGGTCGCCGCCGGAACGTGCGGACAGCATGATCGGCGGCTAGTCGTAGAGGCCCTCCGCATGCCAGATGTGGTCGCGGCCGAACAGCAGCAGCACCATGACGTCGTCCCGCAGCAGGATCTGGGCGCGGACGGCGTCGGCGTGGCCGTCGGACCACCAGCGTTCGTCCAGTGGCCAGGGACCGGACCAGGCGGCGACCTGCCAATCCTTGGTTCCCCAGCGCAGATGGGCCGGGTCGGCGGTGAACAGGCCGCGGTCGGTGATCCAGACCGGGGCGCCGGCGGCGGATTCCAGGATCACCTCGGGGCGATCGACCAGGACCACCGCGGGGGCGGGGATGGGGAGACGACCGGGCCAGGGCAGTGCGGGGTCGGCGGCGGGTGACAGTTCGTCGCCGAGCGCGATCAGCGTGATGCGTTCGGCGGGGCCGCGGCCGCCGCTGAGCACTCCTTTGAGCACGGCCTCCCCGCCCAGCAGGCCCTGCACCCGGACCAATGCGCGCCGGAACCGCTCCTCCTGTTCGCCCTCCCCACCCCAGAGACCGAGTTGCAACGCACCGGCCGTGACGACCTCGACCGGTTCCAGGCGTAACAGGACGATCGGGGCCGCCGGTACCGCACGTCCGGGAGCCACGGTGTTGTCCGCACTCCCGTTCGGCGGTGCCGTTCGCCGCGTGCGGGACGCTCCTGGACGCTCGGCCTGGCCGCCGATCGTCGCGATTCCGGTCCATTCGTCATGGTCGGGGTGGTGGCCGCGGAGCGCGCGCTGAGTGAGCCAGCCGTCCAACTGCCAGCGCACTCGATCCGCGGTCCCCTCCGGGGTGAGCGGTTCGGCGCATCGCCAGATTCGGGAAAGACGTTCTCCGGCAGCTGTTTCCGCGGTCACCGCGAGCCGGGTGCAGGCCACCGCGGCATCGGCCAGGCGATCGTGCAATCGAACCGCCAGCAGGCGACCGGCGAAGGCGGCGGCATCGATCCGGTCGATCGGCGGATCGCAGGGGTACTCCACTGTCAGATCCGGTGCGGGCGGACGTGCCGCGGGCGCACGTTCGGGTTCGGCGCGGGCGCAGCGATGTGCCGCGATCGCGTCGACACCGAACCGGGAGGCGACCTCCGCCGGGGTCAGTGCGGCGAAATCACCGATCCGGCGTAATCCCAAGCGATGCAACAGATCCACCAGATCCACCCGTTCCGGACCGGCCAGGCTCGGTTCGACGGCCAGCTCGCTCACCGGCAGCGATGCCAGAAATTGCGCACCCGTTCCCGGCGCTACGAGAGCAGCCCGGCGTGCGGCCAGGACCGCGGTGGACATCTCGTCCGCGATCCCGATCCGGCACTCCACCCCGGTCGCCGCCACCGCGTCGACGAGTTGTTCGGCCGCCTGCTCCTCGGAACCGAAGAACCGCGCCGCACCGCGCGCCGCCAGCACCAGCAGGCCCGGACGCAGCACTTCCACCCCGGGCACGGTCGCGTCCACGGCCGTCGCCACCGGTTCGAACAGCCGCGCATCCCGATCCGGATCGTCCTGCGCCACATACAGATCGGGACAGCGCGCCTGCGCCTCCCGCCGCCGGAGCCCACGCCGCACCCCGGCGGACCGCGCCAGTTGCGAACACGCCACGACTCGATTCGCGTGCAGCACGACCACCGGCCGGGTCGGCGCGAGGTCCGCCGCCGCGGCGGCCGCGACGGCCGGCCAGTCCGGGCACCACAGCGCCAGCACCCGGGACGTACGCCGAGCGCTCACCGGCATCGCTCACGATGCCGCATGACGTGCCTCCACCACCTTCGGCACGAAGGAATCCGACTGCGCTGCAACCCATTCGATGCGTCCATCCCGAGGCGTCAGATCGAGTACGCCGGTGCGCTGCGGGGTCGAGCGGCCGCGAACGCGGACATCCAGCCGCATGGTGCGCAACCGTCCGCAGCCACGGCCCAGCCCGCCGTAACCGGCGATCCGGGTATCGATACGCAGCACCGAACCACTCCAGCGCCCACCCGCCACCACGAGCGTGGCGCCTTTACCGCGAGCGCGTGCGGCGAGTACGCGAGCCCGCGCAGGCGGCACCTCCCGACCGCCCATACCGAGCACCACCAGATCGAGACCGTCCAGCAATATGGAAGCAACCTCCAGCGGGTCGGACCCTGGATCGGGAATCACCGCAAGTCGCGCCAGATCCGCACCCATTTCGACCGCGGCGAGCAGACCGAGCCGCGGCAGACCGACCACCGCGACATGCCCGCCTGCTCCGGTCACCGCCGCCAGCAGCCCGGCCAGCAACGAGCTGGCACCCCAGTACTCGACCACCGACCCCCTGACCAGTCCCCCGTCCGGCAAAAGCTCGCCCAGAGCAGACGGCACCGGCAACGATTCCTCGCGACTCTCCCGCGACAGCGGCGCCCGCGTCGTCGAGGCCGCCCCGCGCGCCGGAATCGCGGCCATCCGTCGCCGCAGCTCGGCCAACCGCTCGTGCCGCACTTCGTCGGGCGAACCCATCCTCGACCGCCTATCTCCACCGAGTGGATCCCAGCACCGATCCAGCTATCGATGCCAATCGAATATACGTTCGATTCACTGTCAGTAGAACCCCCACCCCCGACCACGTCAAGTGACCGTGCCGACAGGTCTCATCCGTCACTTGCCGGTTGCATCCGTCACCGGAGTCGGCGTACCGATGCCGGGTTCGAGCGTGGGCGTTATCGCTGCGCGAAGCCCTGGTGAGCAGGTTCGGACTCTGCGCTGATGTCGTTCACTCGGTCGCGGCCGATCGCCGCATCGGCGGTTACTCGCGACAACAACACCGCACTCGTGTGCGACCGAGCCCGGGATCCGCCCGGCTGCGGCAGTGATACGCCCGGATCTGATGACTTCGATACATCAACTGCTACAGTCACTTTCGATATATTCGCCGGACAAATAGCCCGAATCGACTGTCCGACAATGGCATCAGGCAGGCCGGTGATCCTCCGAAGATCCCCGGACATGCTCGGCGGGTGTCGGCCGAATTGGGCCGCAACGAGTCCCGGTCTCCTCCAGCGAGACGTCGGTGTTTGGGCAGGCGACCCCTCACCGTGATCCGGACGGGCGATCGTGATGCGTTCATGGGACGCGTTGCCGCCGATTCGCCGAAATGCGGCAGCGGCAGCCGGAAGGACCATCGGCAACCATCGTGACCTGCGGCGGCACCCGCACCCGAAGTCCGATCTCCGCTCCGGACAACGGTGAAAACCTGCCGCCACGAGGTGCGCTCTTCAACCTCATGGTTCCGAAGCAGGCCAGTCAGGATGGTTTTCGGCTATTCTCGCGCCCGTGACCGAACGCGCCCGCTCCATCGTAGGCCCCGACTATCTGGTCGCCGGCCGCTACCGTCTGCAGTCCAAACTCGGTGGTGGCGGTATGGGTGCGGTCTGGCTGGCGACCGACCGGCTGCTCAACCGCGACGTCGCCATCAAACAGGTCCTGTCCACGGCGGGACTGAGCGAGGACGAAGCCCGCGTGATCCGCGATCAGATCGTGCACGAGGGCCGGGTCGCGGCCAAGCTGTCGCACGAACACGCCATCGCCGTCTACGACGTGGTACTCGAGGCCGGTGAGCCGTGGCTGGTGATGGAGTACCTGCCCTCCCGCAGCGTCGCCAAGGCGATGGCGCTGGCGGATGCGCTCTCGCCGATCGAAGTGGCACAGATCGGCGCACAGGTCGCCGATGCGCTGGCCACCGCGCACGCCGCGGGCATCGTGCACCGCGATATCAAGCCCGGCAACATCCTGGTCGCCGACCGCGGCGCGGAGGTCGGCAAGGTCAAACTCAGCGACTTCGGTATCTCACGCGGCGCCGGTGACCTGTCCGACGAGCCGGAGGACGTGATCACCGGCACCCCCGCCTATCTGCCGCCGGAGGTGGCGCGCGGCGCACAGCCCACCGCGGCCAGCGACGTATTCTCGCTCGGCGCAACGTTGTACACCGCGATCGAGGGGCATCCGCCCTACGGCATCGAGGAGGACAACGAGGTCATCGTGACGCGCGCCGCGATGGCCCAGATCATCCCGCCCACCCGCAGCGGCGCACTGACCCAGGTCCTGCTGCACATGATGGAACCCGCCCCGCAGCGCCGTCCCACCATGGCCGAGGCCCGCAACGAGATCCTCACCGCCGTATTCGGTCCCGGCACCGGCCCCTATATCCTCGGCGCCCCGGTCCGCACCGAGGACGGCACCATCCCCGCCTGGGCGGCCCGCAACTCCGCAGCGGGCCTGCGCAGCCCGCACTCCACCCCGCTGCCGCGCCCGCCCCGTGCCAATGCCCCCAAAGCACCCGCCCCTCAACGCAAACCGTCCTTCACCCTCTCCTCCCTCGGCCCCAACGCCGCCCCCCTGGCCATCGCGGTCGGCCTCCTCATCGGCCTCCTGATCCTGATAGTCATCCTGATAGCCGTCATGTAGAAGCAGAAGCGCTGAAGTCCCGCAGAGGTGCGAACCACTCAGTCGATGCGGCGGCGGTGGGCCCAGCGGGTCAATGCGTTCCGGTTGGACTGCTGGGTTTTGCGGAGCACGTTGGAGGCGTGGGTTTCCACGGTTTTCACCGAGATGAACAGGGATTCGGCGATCTCTCGGTAGGTGTAGCCGCGGGCGAGCAGGCGCAGTACCTCGAGTTCGCGCGGGGTCAGCGAATCCAGTTCCGGATCCAGCGGCGGCTCGGGGGCCGGGGAACGTCCGGTGAACGAGTCCAGGACGAAACCGGCCAGGCGCGGGCTGAACACCGCGTCCCCACCGGCCACGCGCCGGATCCCGTCGGCCAGTTCCGGTCCGGAGATGGTCTTGGTGACGTAGCCGCGCGCACCCGCGCGAATCACCGCGATCACGTCCTCGGCGGCGTCGGACACGCTCAGCGCCAGGCAGACCGGGCCCTGCCGGTCGCGTTCGAGACCCTGCAGCACCGCGACTCCGCCGCCGTCGGGCATGTGCACGTCCAGCAGCACCACATCCGGACGGGCCGTGGCGATTCCGGCGACGGCTTCGGCCACCGCACCCGCCTCACCGACGACCTCCATATCGGATTCACGGCCCAGTTCGGCCCGCACACCCGAGCGGAACACGGCATGGTCGTCGACCAGAAACACCCGGATGGACACTGCATCTCCTCACCTGAGACCGAAACTCACACGCATGCCGCGGGCATGGCACATCGCCATCATCGGTACCACATCGCACCCCGCCCCGCCCGTACTCATCATGCCTGTTCGACGCGCGAACATGTCCGCGGAAGACTGCAGCGGCTCGGCCGGTCCCGACACGGCTCGAATTCCTGGACGCGAGGTTCGGCCTCGTCCTCGCCGAACCGATTCGCGGGTCGTAGGCGCACGCGGAACAGGTTGCGCCTCAGTGCCTTCCGAACTCGGATTCGGGAACGGTGGCAGGTTCGGAGGCGTCCGTCGACCCCACGGATCCGACGGCCCCGGAATTCGCCGCATCACCCGATGGTCCGGTATCCGACATCCCGCCCGGTCTCTCGGGATCCACCGCATCACCCGGACCTCCGGCACCCGACACATCCTCCGCCCCCTCCGAATCACTGCGCGGCAACGTGATCCGCACCTCGGTACCGCGTCCCGGCGTCGAATCGATCACCACCGTGCCGCCGCGACGCTCGATCCGGGCATGGATGGATTTGGCCAGGCCCTGACGATCCGCCGGGACGTCGGCCGGATCGAAACCGGCTCCGCGGTCGCGCACGAACACACCCACCTGATGCGGTTCGACCTCCGCGAACAGATCGATGGTGGGCACCCCGGCGTGTTTGGCGGCATTGACCAGCGCCTCGCGGGTCGCCCCGAGCAGTGCGGTGAAATGCTCTCGGGGCAGCCCGAATCCGGTATCGCCCGGATCCATCGACACATCGCCGACGGTCACCGGCGCGACCTTCACCCCGTGCTGGTCCTCCACCTCACCGGCGATGGTGCGCAACGCGGCGGCCAGACTCGACTGGGCGGGCGTGGCGTCCTCGAACAGCCATTTGCGCAGTTCGCGCTCCTGACTGCGAGCCAGCCGCACCACCTCCTGGGAATCCTCGGCCTGCCGTTGGATCAGCGCCAACGTCTGCAGCACCGAATCGTGCAGATGGGAGGCGATCTCCTCGCGTTCCTCGTTGCGGATGCGGGCGGCGCGCTCGGAGTTCAGCGCCCGCATCATGCGCAGCCACAGCGGCACGGTCAGCAGGCCGACCCCGATCAGCGTGACCGCGACCGCGATCAGCGCGGAGCCCAGTGAACTCAGATTGATCCGCCCCAGGACCACCACGCCCAACCCGACCACGATCAACGTCGCGCCCGCCACGATGCGCGTCCAGGTGAGCACCGTGGGCCGAGCGGGCAGCCCGAACATCGACCGCGGACCCTCCGCGTCGAATTCCCGCCACACCAGCGCCGCACCCACCGCGACCACGACGATCGGCCCGACCACCCGGGCCGCGGAACCGCTGAACAACCAGGACATCGACACAGCCAGCGCCACACCCAGCAGCGCCAGCCCGGCCGCCTGCCGCCGCTCCCGGGCCGTCGGCGCCGGCCCCTCCGCACCGGACGGAGTGAACGCCCACAGCATCCCGTACGCGGCGATGCCCGCACCCATCAGCGCCGACAGCAGCACGAAGGTGACACGCACCTTGAACACGTCGACCCCGAGATGATCGGCGATGCCACCGGCCACCCCGCCCACGACACGGCCCCCGGACCGCCGCTGCATTCGCGGCGCGGTGGACTCGACCCCACGGGCATCGAAGGCGGGCATGGACGGATACATGCCTCGATACTGACACGCCCCACCGACACCGACCATCGGGGAAATACCCCATTTCCGCGAGCCATGCGACAGGTCGCAGTCGTCACCCGCAGGTCGCATCCGTCACCGCATACGTGGTCGGGACGACGTCACTTGCCCGCCGTCTGCTCTCGCCGCAGCACGACTCCGGCCAGTTCGGCGGGCGTTGCAGTGCTCGTGTCGACAATCGTGTCGTAGGGGTGGCCGTGATCGTGCACCGTGCCCAGATGGCCTCGCGCCAAGCCGATCGTCTTGCCGCGAGCCAGTTCCCGCTGCTCGGCGACGGCCGGCGGACAGGTGACACCGACCAACTGAACATCCAGGCCGGCCAGCGCATCCAGCCACATCGGCAGCAGGTCCGGGGACAGCAGCATCTCGTCGATGACCAGGTGATCGCCCCCGCGGGCGAACTCCGCGGCCGCAGCACACCCCGACCGCAGCATCCGGTACCCGACGTGGCCGTAGCGGACGACCAGCACCGGATGACCGTCCGCATCATGGCCGGTCCGGTCGTACCAGAATCCGTCACGACTGAGCGGACCATCGCGTCCACCACCCCAATTCGGCGGCACCAGACCGAACAGGGTGTCGATCCCCCAATAGACGAACGGGACATCGCTCTCATCCTGGATGGCCCGCGCCAACGTGGTCTTACCCGCGCTCGACGTGCCGTTGAGGAAGATCACCCGAGCAGGGAGTTCAACGCTCCGCATCCACCCACGTTATCCGGCACTCCCGGATCGCCCGCTGCCGTCACACGAGCACGCTGCCGGATCCCGCGAGAACACCCGCAGGTCGACGGGGGTGAGTGGGTGATGGGCGATCCGGTCGTGATGTAGCGCGATCGTCGCCGTAACCGATTTTCTCCGAGACCAATCAGGGTCATCCCCGATGCGATCCGGGCACCGGCACGGCCACCATGGACACCATGACCAGAGCGAACGGCTGGACCGGCGGGGCCGGCCGGACCGGATTCAACGAACAGCTCCAGCACCTGTGGCGGACGCGGCCGGTGCGACTGCCGCGCCGGGGGCCGGTCGCCGGTGTGGCGGCCGGGTTCGGGCAACGCTACGGGGTGGACCCGGTGCTGGTGCGGGTCGCCTTCGTGGTGTCGACGATCTTCGGTGGATCGGGCATCGTGCTGTATCTGCTGGCATGGTTGCTGATGCCCGCCGCGCAGGACGACGTGTCCGCCGCGGAGAGCCTGATCGGCCGGGGACACAGTATGCAGTCGCCGACCAAGACGCTGGTGCTGATCGTGGCGCTGGTGATCGCGGTCAGCACGGTGGGACCGGTGGGCGCCGGACTCGGCGGGGCCGGACTGATCAGTTTCGCGCTGATGGTGGCCGGCTGGTGGCTGCTGTACCTGCGGCAACCCAATCCGCCCGCGGGCAGCACCGATCCGCTGTTGCCCGACGGCGGACCCGCCCCGACCGGATATCCCGGGGTGTTCCCGGGCGGTCCAGCCTGGACCGGGCCGACCTACGGCCCCTACACCAGACTGCCCGATCACTACGAGCCGGATCAGCCGAAAAGCACTGCTGAACAGCAGGTTTCATCATTCGAGACGGTTACCGAGGTCATTCCGCAGGACCGCGCCCCGGAAGCCGATGGCGATGCCACCGCGTCGAACACCGCCGTACTCCGCACCGATCCCCCGCTGGATTCGACTCCCACAGAACAGGATTCGTCCAGCACACCGACGGACGAGGCGACACAACCGATCCCACCTCCGCGCACCGGCCCGTTCCGGCCGACGCCGGACCCGTCCAAGATCGGCCCGACCGCCTCGGGCTGGGATCCGCTCGGGGTGACCCCGCTGGCCTGGGATCTGCCCGATCCCACCCCGCGCGGACCGGTACTGCCGACCCCGCCGCCGCCGCGTCCCCGCTCCCGGCTCACCCCGATCGTGATCGGCCTGGCCGTACTCGCGGCGGCGGGAGCGGGTGCGCTGACGGCCGCCGGAGTGAGCTGGATGACCCCGGGCCGGATCGGCGCGGTCGCACTGACGGTGGTCGGATTGGGTCTGCTGATCGGCGCGTTCCTGCGGCGCGGCTACGGTCTGATGGTGCTGCTGGCGCCGCTGGCCGGATTCGTGATCCTGGCCTCGCTCGTCGGCCCGGTGACATTCGACCGCTCCGCGATGGGTGAGCACACCTGGAAACCGGCCACGATGGCCGAACTGAATCCCGCCTACCAGATCACCGTCGGCGATGGAACGCTGGACCTGCGGTCGTTGAACCTCACCGAGAATCGCACGGTCGCGGTACATGTGCGCGCCGGCGACTTCCACGTCCTGGTGCCCGCATCGATGCGCCTGGACGCGCGATGCCGGGCGAAAGTGGGCGATGTCAGCTGCCCGCAAGGACTCGTGGGCCCGGCCACCGGCCCGGTGCTCACCCTCGATGTCGATGTTCAGGCCGGAGATGCGGAGGTGACCCATGGCTGAGCACACCAGGACCGATGATCCGGAAACCCGCCGCGGACCGTCGTTCTCACTCCTGTTCGCCGGATTTCTGGCGCTGGTGGTGAGTGTGTGGGCGTTCCTCGGACCGTCCGCGTGGCCCGCGCACAGCATCGTCCCGGTCGGCTGGATCGTGGTGGCCGTGGCCATCGTGGCCGGGATCGTGATGGTGATCTCGCCGCGTCGACGACGACGCTGACACTCCCGAAACAGCAGGGCCCGGACCGTTCGACGGTCCGGGCCCTGCCCTCATATGAGCCCCGCACTCACTCCCGCTCGATGGTCCCCGACACGGGCTGAGCCTGGTCTCACTCCCGCTCGATGGTCCCCGACACGGGCTGAGCCTGGTCTCACTCCCACTCGATGGTCCCCGGTGGCTTGCTGGTCACGTCGAGCACCACGCGGTTGATCTCGGCGACCTCGTTGGTGATGCGGGTGGAGATGCGCTCGAGGACGTCGAACGGCAGCCGCGTCCAGTCCGCGGTCATCGCGTCCTCGCTGGATACCGGGCGCAGCACGATCGGATGACCGTAGGTGCGGCCGTCCCCCTGGACGCCCACACTGCGCACATCGGCCAGCAGCACCACCGGGCACTGCCAGATCTGCCGGTCCAGCCCGGCCGCGGTCAACTCCTCGCGGGCGATGGCGTCGGCGTGCCGCAGCGTCTCGAGCCTGTCCCCGGTGACCTCGCCGACGATGCGGATGGCCAGTCCGGGCCCCGGGAACGGCTGGCGCGCAACGATTTCCTCGGGCAGGCCCAATTCGCGCCCGACCGCGCGCACCTCGTCCTTGAACAGCAACCGCAGCGGTTCGACGAGGGAGAACTCCAGATCGTCCGGCAGACCGCCGACATTGTGGTGGCTCTTGATATTCGCCGTCCCCGAGCCGCCGCCGGATTCCACCACATCCGGATACAGCGTGCCCTGCACCAGGAATTCCACCTTCGGAGCCGAACCCTCCACGGCCCCGGCATCTTTCACGACCTGCGCGACGGCGTCCTCGAACGAGCGGATGAACTCACGCCCGATGATCTTGCGCTTCTCCTCCGGATCGGTGACGCCCTTCAGCTCACCGAGGAATTTGTCCACCGCGTCGACGGTCACCAGTTTGGCGCCGGTCGCGGCGACGAAATCACGTTGCACCTGCTCGCGTTCGCCCGCGCGCAGCAGACCGTGATCGACGAACACACAGGTCAGCCTGTCGCCGATGGCCCGCTGCACCAGCGCCGCGGCCACCGCGGAGTCCACGCCGCCGGACAGACCGCAGATCGCGTGTCCGTCGCCGACCTGATCCTGTACCTGCGTGATCAGCACCTCGGCGATATTGGCCGGGGTCCACGACGCCGGAATACCGGCGATCTCGTGCAGGAACCGGCTCAGCACCTGCTGACCGTGCGGGGAGTGCAGGACCTCGGGGTGGTACTGCACACCGGCCAGCCGCCGCTCGGTGTCCTCGAAGGCCGCCACCGGCGCGCCCGCACTGGTGCCGGTGACCTCGAATCCCGCCGGAGCGTCGGTGACCGCGTCACCGTGGCTCATCCACACCGGCTGCACGGTGGGCAGGCCGCCGTGCAGCACACCGCCGTCGACGCTGAGTTCGGTGCGTCCGTACTCGCGGGTGCCGGTGTGCGCGACCGTACCGCCCAGGGCCTGGGCCATCGCCTGGAATCCGTAGCAGATGCCGAAGACCGGGACGTTCAGATCGAACAGGCGCGGATCCAGCTGCGGCGCACCGTCGGCGTACACACTCGACGGCCCGCCGGACAGGATCACCGCGAGCGGCGCCCGCTCGGCGATCTCCTCGACGGTCGTGGAGTGCGGGATCACCTCGGAGTACACGCTGGATTCACGAACCCGCCGCGCGATCAACTGCGCGTACTGCGCCCCGAAATCGACAACGAGCACCGGTCGCTGGGTTTCTGCCACCGAAACAGTCTACGAAGCCCACGACGTCGCTCGTCATCGGCCCGGAGCCGACCATCGTGCAACGCCTCTGGACGGACGAGCCATACGACAACGGTCCATACCGGCTCGTCACAACGGCGTGATCGAATCACCGTGCGGCGCAACATCGCTCCGGCGAACCGGGAGCAGCCGCGGATTCGGCGGCACATCGTGGAGTACCGGTGGGACAAGCTGGACAACCGCCCATGCGGGACGGGTGTTCCAGCTATCCTCGTGCTCGTGCCATTCGCCCGTGCGATCGACGCCGAAATCCACTACGAGGACAGCGGCGGACACGGCCCGGTTGTGCTACTCGGGCACGAATTCTTCATGGACAGAACGATGTTCGCCTCGCAGGTCGCTGCGCTGTCCCCGGAATTCCGCATCGTCACCTGGGATGCCCGCGGGCATGGGGACACCCGGGATCAGGGGCTGCCGTTCAGTTACTGGACCTCCGCGCGCGATGCGCTCACCGTGCTGGACCAGTTGCGGGTCGAGCGCGCGATCGTGGGCGGCACCTCCCAGGGCGGGTTCAGCGCCATCCGCACGGCGCTGCTGGCCCCCGACCGGGTCGCGGCGCTGATCCTCATCGCCACCGAGGCGCACGCCCCGACCACACACGAGCTGGACAATTCCCGTCGCTTCCTGGAGCGCTGGCACGAACCGCGCCTGCGCCGTCAGATGGCCGAGCATCTGGCGCAGTGGCTGATCGGCGAGGACGCCTGGTACCGCGCGGTGTGGGTCAAGCGCTGGCTCGCGCGCGACCCGCACGCCACCGAGGTGGCCGCGGGCTGCATCCTGGGCCGTGATTCGATCCTGGACCGACTGCCCGAGATCACCTGCCCGGTCCTGGTCATCCACCCCACCCAGGCCGGTATCGCCCGCACCAATGCGGTGGAAATGGCGCGGCGCCTGACGAATTCACGGTTCGTCGAGATCGAGGCAGCCCGTCAGGCGGTCAACATGACCCACCCGGCCCAGGTCAACTCGGTCATCCGCAAATTCCTCCGCGAAACAGTGCTGACCCAGTCCCACTAAGCGCGCACGCTCAGGCCGACCTTCTGGAATTCCTTCAGTTCGCGGTAGCCGGCCTTGGCCATCGAACGGCGAAGGCCGCCAACGAGATTCACCGAACCCCACGGATCGCTGGACGGGCCGTAGAGCAGCTGCTGCAGGGTCGGGCGGTCGTCCTCGTCGGCGAACTTCAGCAGGGCCCCACGCGGGACGGACGGATGCGCGGCCGCGGCGGGCCAGTACCAGCCGCGCGCGGGCGACTCCTGCGCCAGGGCCAGCGGGACGCCGAGCATGGCCGCATCGGCGCCGCAGGCGATGGCCTTGGCCAACTGCCCGGAGGACACGATGTCACCGTCCGCGATGACGTGCACATACCGGCCGCCGGTCTCGTCGAGGTAGTCTCGGCGGGCCGCGGCGGCATCGGCGATCGCGGTCGCCATCGGCACCCCGATGCCCAGCACCTCACCGGTGGTGGTCGCGCCCGCGGTGGAGCCGTACCCGACGATGACGCCGGCCGCGCCGGTGCGCATCAGATGCAGTGCGGTGCGGTGGTCGCTCACCCCGCCCGCCACCACCGGAACGTCCAGTTCGGCGATGAAGGTCTTGAGGTTCAGCGGCTCTCCGTCGCCGACGTGTTCGGCGGAGATGATGGTGCCGTGCACGACCAGCAGGTCGATCCCGGCCTGCACCAGGCTCGGGGTCAGCGCGCGAGCGTTCTGCGGACTCACCCGCACCGCCATGGTCACACCGGCGGCCCGCACCTGCGCGACCGCCGAGGCCAGCAGATCCGGCTGCATCGGCGCGGCGTGCAGCGACTGCAGCAGGGCGATCGCGGCCTCGGTGCCCTCCTTCTCGGCCACCTCCAGCAGGCGGTCGATACAGGAAGCGACATCCGCGTGCCGGGCCCACAGCCCCTCACCGTTGATGACGCCGAGCCCGCCGAGGCGGCCGAGCTCGATCGCGAACTCCGGCGACACCAGTGCGTCGGTCGGATGCGCCACCAGCGGGATGTCGAACCGGTAGGCGTCCAGCTGCCAGGCCAGCGACACCTGCTTGGACGAGCGGGTGCGCCGGGAGGGAACGATGTCGACATCGTCCAGTTCGTATGTCCGCCGGGCGGTCCGGCCCATGCCGATCTCGACCATGTCGCGCATGTAAGTACTCCTTAATTCCTGCGCAGTGTGTGCTGCGCCGCCTCGGGCATCGCGGGTTTGCGGAGCCGGGAGGCTCGCCGGTCTGCGGAGCCGCCGGGTGCTCCGTGACCGCACATGTCACGGTCCGGACGGCCGGGCGCGCCGCACACGCAACTGCCCCCGTCGCCCGCGACGAACCATCAGGCCCGCTGTCGCGAGAATCCGGACGCACAGCAAGAGCCTAACCACCCTCACCCGCGCCCAGTCACCCCCCGGTTACCGGGGGTGTCAGCCGCGCCCGGTGTAGTTGGGCGCCTCGACCGTCATCGTGATGTCGTGCGGGTGGCTCTCCTTGAGCCCGGCCGCGGTGATCTGCACGAACTGCTTGTCCTGCAGATCGGTGATCGACTGCGATCCGGTGTAGCCCATGGCTGCCCGCAGACCGCCGACCAACTGGTGGATCACCTGGTTGACCGGGCCGCGGAACGGCACCCGGCCCTCGATGCCCTCGGGCACCAGTTTGTCCTCGGCGAGCACGTCGTCCTGGAAGTAGCGATCCTTCGAGTAGGACTTGGCCTGCCCACGCCCCTGCATCGCACCCAGCGAACCCATGCCGCGGTAGCTCTTGAACTGCTTGCCGCCCACCAGGATCAGCTCACCGGGCGACTCGGCGGTACCGGCCAGCAAGGAGCCGAGCATCACGGTGGACGCACCGGCCGCGATGGCCTTGGCGATGTCACCGGAGAACTGGATGCCGCCGTCGGCGATCACCGGCACTCCGGCCGGCTTGCAGACCGCCACGGCCTCGAGGATCGCAGTGATCTGCGGCGCGCCGACACCGGCGACCACGCGGGTGGTGCAGATCGAGCCGGGGCCCACGCCCACCTTCACCGCGTCCACGCCTGCCGCGATCAGCGCCGAGGCGCCCTCGCGCGTCGCGACGTTGCCGCCGACGATCTGGATGCGATCGCCGACCTCGGTCTTGACCTTGGTGACCATCTCCAGCACCTGCACCTGATGGCCGTGTGCGGTATCCACCACGAGCACATCGACCCCGGCGTCGGCCAGCGTCATCGCGCGGGACCAGGAGTCCTCGCCGACGCCCACGGCCGCGCCGACCAGCAGGCGCCCGTCGCGGTCCTTGGTCGCATTCGGGTACTGGTCGGTCTTGACGAAGTCCTTGACGGTGATGAGCCCGCGCAACCGGCCCTCGCCGTCCACGATCGGCAGCTTCTCCACCTTGTGGCGACGCAGCAGGCCCAGCGCGGCCTCGGCGGTGACGCCCTCCTGCGCGGTGATCAGCGGCGCCTTGGTCATCACATCGGCGACCCGGCGGTTCTGATCGACCTCGAAACGCATGTCGCGGTTGGTGATGATGCCCACCAGCTCACCGGTCTCGTCCACCACCGGCAGACCGGAGATGCGGAAGCGCGCGCACATCGCGTCGACCTCGGCGAGAGTGTCGCTGGGGCGGCAGGTGACCGGATCGGTGACCATGCCCGCCTCGGAGCGCTTCACCGTCTCCACCTGTGATGCCTGATCGGCGGCCGCGAGATTGCGGTGCAGCACGCCCATACCGCCCGCACGCGCCATCGCGATCGCCATGCGAGCCTCGGTGACGGTGTCCATCGCCGAACTCACCAGCGGCGTGCGCAGGGTGATCTCCCGGCTCAACCGACTCGACGTCTGCACCGAGCTGGGGATCAGATCCGAAGCGGCGGGCAACAGCAGCACATCGTCGAATGTGAGGCCGAGCATGGCGATCTTGTTCGGATCGTCGCCACCCGTACGAGGGCGGACGGCGTGTTCGCCCATCACGGGACTACTCATCGGATCGACCCCTCCTGGACCTCGAACGCCGTGAGCCCGGAACACGCCCGAGCTCGCGAATTTATTCTGACGGATACGGCACCGAAGACTCTTCCCGGCACCTGGGGTCCATGCTATCGGCCGCGAATGTGTGCGAGTGCGGCGGCTCCGCCGACACCGGACCAGCGCCCGGACCCGATGCCTCCCGAGTTGCGCGTTCGGGGGTATGCGGGGTTTGCTGGACGCGCCCAGGCTCCGGGCCGGACTGATCTGTCCCGCACAGTCATCCGTTGCCGGTTGTTTTCGGACCGCAGGCCCCGGTGCACCGCCCCAACCCCTCGAATCGGTGCGACAAGCGCGTCAAAATATGCGCAGCGCTGGCGCGGAGGGGGTGGTTCTGCGTACCGTGGGAATGTGCGTGACCATCTACCACCTGGCCTGCCGCCGGACCCGTTCGCCGGAGATCCCTCCGACCCGTCGGCCGCGCTGGATGCCATCGAGCCTGGGGAGCCGCTGGATCCTCACGAGCGGCTAGCGGTCGAAGAGGATCTCGCCGACCTCGCTGTCTACGAGGCGCTACTGGCGCACCGCGGTATCCGCGGGCTCGTGGTCAGCTGCGAGGACTGTCGGCAAGATCACTACCACGATTGGGATATGTTGCGCGCCAACCTACTCCAGCTCCTGGTCGACGGTACGGTGCGCCCGCACGAGCCCGCCTACGATCCGACCCCGGAGGCCTACGTGACGTGGGACTACTGCCGCGGGTACGCCGACGCCTCGATGAACGAAGCGTTGCACGGCGACGGATTCGACGGGTTCGACGCCTGACCGACTTTTCGCCCGGCCGACGCATGTGACGTCGGCCGGGCGAAAAGAAAAACCGGACGCCCTGGGGGCCGTCCGGTCGTTGCGAGAACGCCTCGTTGTTCGATTGTGCCTGCGCTGCGGGCTATTTGATTCCCCCACCAGGCAGGAGACCGCCCCCTGACGGCAGACCGCCCCCCGACGGTATGTGCACCGTCGAGGGTACGACCGGGCCCGGATTCACCGACGGCAGCGAATGCTGGGTGGGCACCGGATTCTCCGTCGGGATCGGATGCGTCGTGGGCCCCGTCCCCATCGTCGGGACGACCACGATGCTGGTCGGCAGGCCCGTGGGCTGAACGGTCGAACCGGGCTCGTGTCCGCCGGGCCGGGTGGTCGGCGGAACCACCGTGGTCGGCGGATTCGAATGTGAGGTCGGCGGGGTCCCCGGCAGGGTGGTCGGCAGCGTCGCACCGCCGCCGGGCACCGTGCTGACCGGCGAATGCGGAGAAGTGGGCTGCCCCGGCGTGCCCTGCAGAATCCGCGGGTCCCGCGTGGTCGAGGGAGTCCCGCTGCCCGGATGTCCGCTGTTGGGCCACGACGGGAGCGTCGTGGGCAACGCGGACGAGTTCGGCAGCGTGGGCACCGGAACGCCGCTGGGAATCAGCGAGGCGGCGATCTCCGGAGCTTTCGCCTGCAGCTGCGTCCAGACCTGGTTCCACCGGTCGTTGAGAGTCTGCTTGCGACCCGAATCGCTGATCTGCCCGGCACTGGCCTGCGCGCTCGCCAGGAGCGGCTTGGCCTGATCGGGATGCCCCGCGGCGATCAGATCCTGCGCCTTGGCCATATCGCCCTGAGCGTTCTGCGCGATGGTGGTCTGGGCCTGCTGACTGAACACGACCTCCTTGACCTTCCACAGCGGATCGCCGGGCTCGGCATTGTAGGAGAACGCCGTCATACCACCGGCGATCAGCGCTATCGCGGCCGCGGCGCCCATGAGCGGGCGGACGAGCCGGAGGTGACCGCGTTTGGTGGCGTTGACCCTTGTCTGCCGAGCACCGATTTCCTGGTTGACAGCCGCGACAATGTCGTCCAGATCCGGTCCGGCCGGCAACGGCTCGTCGACGATGTCGGACCGCCAGCTCGCCAGCAGCGTCGCGAGTTGATACTCCTCGTCGCTGTCCGTCGAAACGGTCCCATCGCCGGCGATCGCATCGATCAGCGCATCGTCGCGACGAACCGCGACGATATCCACCGGTCCGGTGTCACCGGAATCCTCGGCGTAGGGACCGCTGTTCTGCGATCCAAGCCGCGCCTTCCAGTCGCCCCGACCGCGCTCGCCATCCCTAGCCATACATTTCACCTGCCCTCGCCACTTGTGACTTGAGTTTCGCGAGGGCCCGGTGCTGAGCCACCCGCACCGCACCCGCCGTACTGCCCACGGCGGTTGCGGTTTCTTCCGCTGACAAACCCATCACCAGGCGCAGGATCAGGATCTCTCGGTGTTTCTCCGGAAGCGTGGCCAGCAGGGTGTTCATCTGCCGTCCGGCCTCGGACTCGAGAGCTCGCTGCTCAGGCCCCTGGTCGGTGGATATGACATCTGGTACTTCGGCCATCGCGTCCGACTTGTTACGGGCGGCGTTGCGATGGGCGTCGGCGACCTTGTGCGAAGCGATTCCGTAAACGAAAGCCATGAAGGGCCGGCCCTGGTCCTGATAACGCGGCAGGGCGGTCATCACGGCCAGGCACACCTCCTGCGCAACGTCGTCCGCGGAGAGCTGCCCACGCTCCGCGGAACCGATTCGCGCCCGGCAGTAGCGCACTACCAACGGGCGAACGATCTCCAATACCTGGGCCAGAGCCGAACGATCACCCTGCGCTGCGGCAGCGACGGCGGTGTCCAACTCCTCGCCCGTGTGCGTCATCGTCAGAGATATTCCTGGCGTTACAAGTGGCACGGTCCATGTTTGACCAGTGCTTCCGCCGGTCGGCGGAACGAAACCAACAATAGCCGTTCCAAACCTCGGACTCGGCAACACGGTGAATCTATCGGTCGCCGAGAACCCCGGTGTCCGAACGCAATCGACCGCCGCGTACTGCCAGTTCACGCGCACACTCTGCGGCTTCGGCAGCCGCGCGTGTTGCGGCGGAACCGGTTTCGACTCCGCCGCGCAGCATCGCGCTCGCCCATCGCAGCGGCAGCAAACCGTGTTCGCGGCACTGCTCGGCGACGGCCGCCGCGAGTTCGGCGGAGCGACCGAGAGCACCCTCGGCGGCCGTCGCGGCGGCCAGGAGTAGACGGGACTTGACGGCGTGTCTCGCCGAGGGGCAGCGCTCCGCGATCGCCACGGCCGCCGCGGCGTGATCGCGGGCGGAACGCTCGATCAGATTCGCGCCGGGGGCCGCGAGCGCGGTCTCGGCGCAGACCCAGTGCCAGCGCAGCCGGGTGCGCCACCCCTCGCACGCCTCTAACGGAAGGCGGCAACGTTCCAGCAGCCGAGCGGCGAGCGCCGGTCGGGCGGTTCCGAGCGCATCGGCGGCAAGTCCGGTCAGCGCATCGCACACCGCTTCGATGCGGGTGACGAAGATCACTTCGGTGTCAACCACGCGAACCTCGGGCGCGGACAACGTTCCCGAATCGCAGGCGCCGGCCAGCGCCCGCCCGTCCGATATCGCCGCCTCGGCGTGCCAGCCCAGCTGCCGCAGCAGTGACGCCTCGGTGCTGTCGGCCAGCGAACGCAGTGCCGAATCGCCGGTCAGCCGGTGTGTGCGGCGGAGTTCGGCACGAGCGGCGGCGTACCGGCCCTGCCCGCCCAGCGCGACCGCGCGCAGCCACGACTCGACGCCGTCGGCGGCGGCGGGCAATTCCGCTGTCGCCGCATACGGGTCGGGACCGAAGGCGGCCGCGGCGAATATCGCGTGCCGCGGCCGGGATTCAGAACGGAACTCGTGCATCGCCGTACCCTATCGACGCACCCGTTCCGATGCGTTCGCGGAACTCCTGGCAACCATCCGGCATGCAGAAAGCCTCGCAGGTGTTTCGATCTCGTAAAACTACTCCGCGCAATCGCCTAGCACGCGCGTCAAAAGTTCGCATGCTTTTCGAGTAATTAACCTGCCCGCCCCGGAATGTCCATCCGCATACCCCTCGGGCCGGATAACCGCCTGCTCAAACCATGATCTGGGTCACATATCCCGAAGCGCACGGGAGTCGCGGGAACCACGCATTTCCATCAGGAAACTACCGTTTACCTGCGGTTTTGTGAGCGCTCACATGATTGCGCGCCAACCGGCTGCAACCACCAAACAGATCAGTATCTCGACCGGGAGCTGAAAAGTAAACAGCGCAGAGGTTAAATCTGCGATTCCCTCGATTTGAAATCCCCAATGTGGAAACTATTGACTCGATTTGTTTGTCCGTCCTAACGTACGACATCGCCGTCGTCGGCGCCTCACGAAAATGTGAGTGCCGCGAACTGCGATCGCCGGACCCCCGGCGATACGGTCCGAGCCCGATCTCGGCGAGGTCTCATCCGGCCACGCCCCGGGGCCGGACAGACCGTTGCTACCGCACCGCTCGACAACGCCGACGAGCTCGCACCATCAAGGAGTTCACCATGCCCATGCCCACTCACCTCCCCGGGCCGAACGCCGACGTCTGGGATTGGCAGATGCGCGGTTCCTGCCGCGGAGTGGACTCGTCGGTATTCTTCCATCCCGACGGCGAACGCGGCCGGGCCCGCACCCAGCGTGAGCTGCGTGCCAAGGAGATCTGCCGGAACTGCCCGGTGCTCATGCAGTGCCGTAGCCACGCCCTGAAGGTCAGCGAGCCGTACGGCATCTGGGGCGGACTGTCCGAGACCGAGCGCGAGATGCACGCGCGCCGCAACCGCCGCCGCGTCGCCGTCTGAGCAGGCCGGACGGCTCGTCACAGAGGTCCGGAGAAAATTTCTCCCCATCCGCGGGCGCGGGTGCGCCGAATGCCTAGCAAATGCGCGGCCACTCGAGCACACGGCCAGTGAACAGCACGAACGAGCACCCTGGAATATTCGGCTACCCCCGTAGGACCTGCGGTGCAGCAGTCGGCATCGTTGCCATCCGATATACGGCACACGTCGCCTGATTCAACGAAAACGGCTTGCGCAACCATGCAGCAGCCCGTATCCGTCACAACGAGTTCGACGTTGATCCACTGTGCATAAAAGACGGCGTTTCGCAGATACCTTCGGCGTGTCTGCGGCGTGTCTCCTGAAAAATTCTCCGCGTGTCGATCGATGTCCGAAAACCGCTGAGCCGCAGTCGGTTTTGCCGATACCCCAGCGAAGAGGAGGTCATAGCGGCAGGCTACGGTAGTGGCCGATGACACAGAATGGAGCGTTGTGACAACGCGGCCGTCAGCCGCAGAGGACGACTCGTTCCACCAAGCGTTTCGGGACGGGCGGGCGAACTCCCCCAGCGTGAACTCTGCAGTGACGGCGCGCGCAGCCGAAGGACTCGAACTGGCAGCACTGCTCGAACGGTGCGGACTGTCCGATCAGCGAGCCTTCGCCGAACTGTACGACCGAACCTGTGCACGCGTATTCGGCCTGGTGCTGCGCGTTCTACACGATCCGGGCTATGCGGAGGAGACCACGCAGGAGGTCTATCTGCAGATCTGGCGTACCGCAGCCAATTTCGATGCGACCAAGGGTTCCGCGGTCACCTGGCTGATGACGCTGGCCCATCGACGGGCGGTCGACCGGGTGCGCGCGGAACAGGCCCACGCCCTACGCGAGGTCGCCTACGGCGCAAGCACTCTCGGCAACGAGTTCGACGAGGTCACCGAGGAGGTCGGGCGGCGCCTGGAGCAGCAGGCCGTGCGCGCGGGCCTGGAAACGCTGACCGCCACACAGCGAGAGGCGATTTCGCTCGCCTACTTCGGCGGACATACGTATGCGGAGGTGGCCGCGCAGCTCGGCGTAGGGTTACCGACCGTCAAGTCCCGTATTCGGGACGGTTTGACCAGACTGAAGAAGAATTTGGGAGTGACGTGAGATGAACGAAAGCCAGATCGATCTCGCGCACATGGTCGCGCTCGGGTCGATCGGCGACGAGGACCAGCGCGCAGTGCGGGAGATAGCCGACGGCGACGACCCGGTGCTGCGTGCGGACTTCAACACGGAAGTGCAGCTGAACCGACAAGCTCTCACCCTGTTCGCCTCGGCGTCGGCAACCCCACCGCCCGCCTCGCTGCGTGATCGCGTTTTGGACATGATCGCCGCGGAAGAGTCCGAAAGTTCCACACCGGCCCATACACCGCGTAATCCGGTGCATCCAGGCAGCCCGACCGCCTAGCCGATTCCATCCCGCTGCGCGACAACCGAATCCGCAGCCGAGAATCTCGATATTCCCGATAAGCCGACGGGCCGTTCACATTCATGAATGAATGTGAACGGCCCGCAATTCTGTTTACCCCCACTCGAATGCCGAACGGTCCGGCCCGCCGAAATTCGAGATATCCCATCAAGATATCCCACCGGAAACGCGAGAGACGCACTCCCCCAACCGCGCACAGATCCCCTGGAACGCCCCTTCGCGGCCGACCGCAGACGAACACTCTCGAAACACATGGCTGAAACCCGGATCTCGGTCATTCAGCGCCGAGCCCGCAGACCGCACACACAGAAGTGAAACGGGGCCGTCAACCGCAACCACGCGAGATACGTGCTGCCCCAACCCCGCACGAAGCGAGCCCTCGAACGAGGACTTCGCGCCGACTCGACGACGAACGACACTCGAGACACGCAGGCAACGATCCTCAGCGACACGCCCTACAGATCGCCGACGCACCGCAGCAAAACCAGGGCCACCCCCGGCTGCGCGAGATGCGCACTCCCCCAACCTCACACGGAAAGAAACTTGAACCGACCGTTCACGCCGAATCACCGATCAGCACCCGAGCCGGCAAGGGCGAGCACGAGTCCGGAAACACGGCAGCGAGCACCACAAGCCACAACAAGGGCCGAAACGGGACGAAAGCCATCACCCCCAACACGCGAGATGCGCTCTCACCCACCCCGCACGGAGCGAGCCTTCGAGCGAGGAGTTCGCGGCCGGGTCGCCGTTCACCGCTCGAAGCGCATGGGCGAAGCCCGAGTCTCGAGCGGTGAACGGCGGCCCTTCAGGGCCGCGAACACGCCGTAGCGAAGCGGAGGCCGAAGATACAGCTCAGTGGGCGTGACCGTGGTGGTCGTCGGCCTCTTCTTCGGCGGGCTTGTCGACGATGGCGCTCTCGGTGGTGAGCACCATGCGGGCGACGGAGACGGCGTTGAGGACCGCGGAGCGGGTCACCTTCACCGGGTCCACGACACCGTCGGTGACCAGGTCGCCGTAGACGAGGGTGGCGGCGTTGAAGCCCTCCTTGCCGTCGACGACCTTGCTGACCACGACCGCACCGTCGACACCCGCGTTGGCGGCGATCCAGTACAGCGGGGCCTCGAGCGCCTTGCGGACGACCTCGACGCCGACGGCCGCGTCACCGGTCAGCGATTCACGCAGTTCGGCGAGCTTGGTGCTCGCCTGCACCAGCGCGGTGCCGCCGCCGGGGACGATGCCCTCCTCGACCGCGGCCTTGGCCGCGCTGACCGCGTCCTCGACCCGGTACTTGCGCTCTTTGAGCGCGGTCTCGGTGGCCGCACCGACCTTGATCACCGCGACGCCGCCGGCCAGTTTGGCCAGCCGCTCCTCGAGCTTCTCGCGGTCCCAGTCGGAGTCGGTGGCCTCGATCTCGCTGCGCAGCTGGGCGATTCGCCCGTCGATGGCCTCCTGGGTGCCGGCGCCGTCGACGATGGTGGTCTCGTCCTTGGTCACGACCGCGCGACGCGCCGAGCCGAGCACGTCCAGGCCCGCTTCACGCAGGTTGATGCCCAGATCGGGGTTGACGACGGTGGCGCCGGTGACGATGGCCAGGTCGTCCAGGAACGCCTTGCGGCGGTCACCGAAGAACGGCGCCTTGACCGCAACGACCTTGAGCGTCTTGCGGATCGCGTTGACGACCAGGGTGGACAGCGCCTCGCCCTCGACGTCCTCGGCGATGATCAGCACGGGCTTGCCGGATTCGGCGATCTTCTCCAGCAGCGGAAGCAGATCCGGCAGCGAGCTGATCTTCTCCCGGTGCAGCAGCACGACGGCGTCCTCGAGCACCGCTTCCTGCTTGTCCAGGTCGGTGACGAAGTAGGCCGACAGGTAGCCCTTGTCGAACTGCACGCCCTCGGTGATCTCGAGGTCGGTGCTCACCAGGGAGGACTCCTCCACGGTGACCACGCCGTCCTTGCCGACGGTGGTCAGCGCCTTGCCGACCATCTCGCCGATCTCCTCGTCGCGCGAGGACACGGTGGCGACCTGCGCGATGGCCTTCTCGCCGGAGACCGGCTTGGCGGCCGCGAGCAGCGCCTCGGACACCACGTCGCCGGCCTTGCTCATACCCGAGCCCAGGGCGATCGGGTTGGCGCCCGCGGCGATGTTCTTCAGGCCGCCCTTGATCAGCGCCTGCGCCAGCACGGTGGCGGTGGTGGTGCCGTCACCGGCGACGTCGTTGGTCTTGGTGGCCACGCTCTTGACCAGCTGCGCGCCGAGGTTCTCGAAGGGGTCCTCGAGGTCGATGTCGCGGGCGATGGTGACGCCGTCGTTGGTGACGGCCGGGCCGCCGAACGCCTTGGCCAGGACCACGTGCCGACCGCGGGGGCCGAGCGTGACCTTGACGGCGTCGGCGAGCTTGTCGACCCCGCGCTCCATTGCCCGACGAGCCTTCTCGTCGAACTCGATCTGCTTTGCCATGTTTCGGAATTCCTTCAGTGTCTGATCGTCGGCGCTGGGCGGCCCCGCGTACGCGGACTGTCGCCGGGCCCTGTGCGAGCGCCGAGGAAGGGGCCGTAACGAATGCTGCCCCGGTGCCTCATCTCGGGGCGCCGGGGCAGCGTTCGTCTACGGCTGGGTCACTTGTTGACGACAGCCAGGACGTCGCGCGCCGACAGGATCAGGTACTCCTCGCCGTTGTACTTGATCTCGGTGCCGCCGTACTTGCTGTAGATGACGGTGTCGCCTTCCTTGACATCCACCGGGATGCGGTCACCGGTGTCGGTGATCCGCCCGGGGCCCACGGCGATGACGGTGCCCTCCTGGGGCTTCTCCTTCGCCGTGTCGGGGATGACCAGGCCGGAGGCGGTCGTCGTCTCGGCCTCGCCGGCCTGGACGAGGATCTTGTCCTCGAGCGGCTTGATGTTCACGCTCGCCACGTTGAGCCCTCCACTTTCAGGGGATTTCTACTCGTCCGGGGCTGTTCCCCGGACTCACGGTTTCGGTCGTGTGCCGACCCTGCCCATAGCCCCGTCGTCGCGGGTGCCGGGACCCCAGTGCAGTGGTCGTGCTGGCAGCTGAGCAACTTCCACCAGTGCCACCTAGCACTCTATACAGCAGAGTGCCAGCGCTCAAGGTTGGGTAGTGCTGATTCTCCGACACCTCTTCGCAACCCGCCGTGTCGCGACACGTTGCGCGACACGCCGACGATTTTTCGACGGAAACCCCCGCTGACCCTGGACCTCACGGGTAACTCGCGTCACATCGCCCACACGGTGGCAATCGATCTGAGAAATCTGTAACGTTCGGATAACGGAATGTGACACTATGGACGACGGCTCCGTGATGTTGCCGTGCCAGCAGACGCCGTACCGCTAGAAGGCTCCGTGCCATCGGGAGGTACATGTCGGATGGTTGCACACCGTCACGCGATCCGCCGAGCGTTGCACATACTGCTTCACCCCGCGCGAGCCCTTGGCGCACACCATGGAACGAGTATCAGACCGCAAGTGATCGTCGCCGGACCCCACGCCCCGACGGACCACGGGCCCGGCCCGATCAGCTCGGGCCATCCGCCATCCACGCGGATGCCCGTGCTGTCCGCATCCGATGGTCGGCGACGCGATGACCATCCGCTCGAAGGGAGGTGAACATGCGAACATCCCTCGGTATCTCCGCCGGGAACGAAGTGGTGTGCTCGGCGCTGGTCGCCACCGCACCCAACGGCGCTCAGGACTTCGACTACCGAATCGTCTCCGCAGACGCCGCGCATTCGGATCTCGGCGATCTGGTGGCCTCCTCGATCGAGTTGATGACCACTCAGATGCCCCGCGAATTCGTGTACCCGCGCGGTGCGCACGCCGCCGGACCGGCGCCCACGCCCGGCGAGCGGTTTCCCACCCCCGGCGCCATCGCGGTCGCGTACCGCGATCGGGAACAGGCCGTGGCGATCCGCTCCGCCATCGGCCGCCAGCGCCGCGACGTACAACTGATCCTGGAAAGCACTGCCGCACTTACCTATCTGCGCCATACCGGCCTGTTGGACAGATACGAGACGGTCGGCCTGATCGATCTCGGCTCCTCCGGCATGACCGTCTCGGTGGCCGACGTCGCCGACGACGCGGTGCTGCACAGCGAGCGCACGAGCGCCGTCAGTGGTGACGCCATGGACGAGCTGATCTACCACCATCTGCTCGACTGCCATTTCGCCCGTCGCGGCACCCGGCCCAACCGCGCCATGCTCGTCAACCGCGCCCGAGCCGCCAAGGAGCATCTGTCCATCGCCCCGGCGGTGACCATCGATCATGTCGCCGGTCAGCCGCTCAAGCTCACCCGCGCCGATTTCGAGGAGCTGATCGCCGATCTGCTCCACGAGGCCGCGGTGTTCGCCGCCGCGGTGTTCGCCCGCGCGCCGAAATATCCGCGGGCGGTCACCGTGATAGGCGGTTGCGCCAATATGGCCGCCGTGGTCAACGGCCTCGCCGATCTGCTCGACGTCGTGGTCCTGACCGTGCCCGAGCCGGAGGCCGCGACCGCGAAAGGCGCTGCGCTGGTTGCCGATTCGGCGCAGCCCTCGGCCTTCCCGGTGATCAGCCTGGGCTCGGACGCCAAACCAGGCACCTTCACCAAACTCGTCGGCACCCTGGCCGGTGCGGTCGTGGTGCTCGGCCTGGTCGTCGGCTACGGGGTCAAGGAACTGGTCCCGACCGCGGATCACGACGTCACGCCCGCCGGTACCAGTCGCACCGCGGATATCCCCACCACCACGACGGCACCGCCGCCCGCCCTTCCCGAGAGCTCCTCGAGCACCACCACCGAGCAGTTCGCGCCGGGTCGGCACACCGCGGCCACCACCACCCCGGCTCCGTCCACCACGGACACCAGCCAGCAACCCACCACCACCACACCGAGCGCGACGCCGGCGACCACCGGCGTGCCGCTACGCCCGGACCCGGGCCTGCCGCCCATCCCGCTGCCGGATCTGCCGCACCTGCTCGGCCCGTTGCTCGGCACCACCACCCCCCAGCCCACCGTGCCGAACAGTGTCCCGGCCCCGACCACCACACCCGCGCCGCCACTGACGACGACGCCGAGTCACGGTCCGCAGCTGCCGCGAGCCAACACCGGTTCGGCCGCGCGAGCCACACTCCACCCCGCCGACTGACGACAGCACGCCGTGCCGGATTTCGTCCCGGCTCCGCCGAAAACACCTGTGCCGGATCGCGATCCACATCTGCCGGATGCCGGTGCCAGCGCAGCCGTGTGAGCCGAATCCACCTCGCCCCCAGCCGATCGGCCCACTGCGACATCGGAATGAATACTCGCTGTACAGATCGTGCGGCTCTGCTTCGGGGCCTGCGGCTGCCGTAAGCTGTCGCGGTCATGCGCATGCGACCAGTACGCCGTATCGTCGTGGCCGTCGCCGCGATGAGCACCGCGGCGGCGGCGAGTGCCTGCGGGCACCCCACTCCCGCGAAGCCAGCCCAGCAGATCATCGACGTCTCCGAGGATGCCTGCGGCCAGGGCTGGACCGATCCGCACACCGGTCAGCAGACGCTCTATTTCCGCAATACCGGATCCAACCCGACCACCGTCGACCTCATCGACGTGCGCTCCGGTGCGATCTCCGCCGAAGTGCCCAATATCGGGCCGAACACCACCCGCAGCACCCGCGTCGACGTCGGCGGTGGCACGTTCGCCTTCCGGTGCGCCATGGAGGGTTCGAGCAACGCGATGATCACCGGGCCCACCGTCACGATCGCCGGACCGCCCGCGGCCTCGGCAGCGGCGCCGGTCACCCCCGAGGATCTGTACGGACCGGACAAGCAGTACGTGGATTACGTTGCGGCCGGGCTGAACCGGCTGGCCACCGACACCGACACCCTGCGCGCCACGGTCGATCGCGGTGATCTCGCCGCAGCACGCACGGCCTGGCTGACCGCTCATCTGGACTACGAACGTCTCGGCGCGGCGTACCACGCGTTCGGCGATTACGACGGCAAACTCGACGGCCGGACCGACAGCCTGCCCGGGGGCACGGCCGATCCGCAGTTCACCGGATTTCATCGGGTGGAATACGGTCTGTGGCACGGCGAATCGGCCGCGACGCTGGCCGGATCCGCCGATCAGCTGACCCGGGACGTGCACGGACTGGTCGCGGACTTCCCGAACATCCAGGTGCCGCTGCTGGATCTGGGTCTGCGCACGCACGAAATCCTGGAGAACACACTGCAATTCGAGATGACCGGCGATGCCGACTACGGCAGCGGCACCTCCCTGGCCACCGCCGCGGCGAACGTCACCGGGACCCGGGAACTGCTCACCGTGCTGGATCCGGTGCTGCGCACCCGCTATCAGCAGCTCCCGCAGGTCACGACCTGGTTGAACCGTTTCGAGGCCATGTTGCAGGCGCACCACGCCGATGCCGCCCCCGGCGATCCCACCGGCGGCACGTGGACCGCGGTGTCCGCACTGAGCCCGTCGGATCGGCAGCGGTTGAACGGCACGCTGAGCCAGCTGCTGGAGTACCTCGCCCCGATCGCGACCATCTGCAAACCGCGAAAGACGTTCCAGTGACCGCGAATCCGTCGCCCAGTCGGCGTTCCTTCCTGCGCGGTGCGATGGCCGCGGGCGTCGGCGGCGCGGTGACCGCGGCCTCGACGGTCGCCCCCGCCGCACTGCATACGGTGACCGCCGCGCAGGCCGCACCGCCGTTCCACGGGATCCACCAGGCCGGGGTCGCCGATCCGCCGCCGGCCGGTGCGCAGGGCATCACGGCGTCGTTCGATGTGATCGCCGAGAATCCGGCCGAGCTGACCGAGCTGTTCCGCACCCTCACCGAACGCGCCCGCATCCTCAGCGCCGGTGGCCCCCCGTCCGCGGTCGGCATCACCGCACCGCCCGCCGACAACGGCGTCCTGGGTCCGGAGGCGCCGCCGGGCGGGCCGGTGATCACGGTGGGCGTCGGCGCGAGTCTGTTCGACGACCGATACGGCCTGTCCGGCAAGCGGCCCGCACGGCTGACGGCGATGCCGATGTTCCCCAACGACAATCTTCGACCCGCCTGGTGCCACGGCGATCTGAGCCTGCAGCTGACCGCGGCCGACGCCGACGTCTGTGTGCACGCACTGCGCGACATCACCCGCGCGACGCGCGGTGCGATGCAGCCGCGCTGGCGGATGAACGGTTTCGTCAGCCCGCCCCGGCCGAGTGGGACGCCGCGAAATCTGTTCGGCTTCAAGGACGGTATCGCCAATCCTGGCAGTACCGACTTCGACCATCTGGTGTGGACCGGGGCCGGCGAGCCCGCCTGGGCCGCCGGGGGCACCTATCAGGTGGTCCGGTTGATCCGGATGCTCGTGGAGTTCTGGGACCGGGTCGCGATCACCGAGCAGGAGAACATGTTCGGCCGGGTGCGCGATACCGGCGCGCCGCTGAACGGCAATCACGAGAGCGACCTACCCGACTACGGCGACGATCCCACCGGACTGGTCATCCCGCTGAACGCGCATATCCGCCTGGCCAATCCGCGCACACCCGACACCGCGGGCAGTCAGATCCTGCGGCGCAGTTTCAACTACGACCGCGGCAACGACGACGCCGGAAATCTCGACCAGGGCCTGATCTTCCTGTGCTACCAGCGTGATCCGCACGCGCAGTTCGAGGCCGTCCAGCAGCGACTGCTGGACGAACCGCTGGTCGACTACATCTCACCGTTCGGCGGCGGATACTTCTTCATCCTGCCGGGCGTGCACGACGACGCGGATTTCTACGCACGCGCCCTGCTGACGTGAGGCGGATCTTCCATCCGACAAGCGGACGTCGCCCGGTGTTCACCCCTGGGAAATCTCCACTCGTGACTATCGTTTGACTTCGCATGAGCGGCGAGGCGGGATCGACCCAGGAGGACACGTGAGTACAGGCTCCCAGACGCGGCGCGCACCGGCGCAGGGTGGCAGCGGAAAGTACAAGCGACGCACGACGATCGCCGCCGCCATCGCGACGGTGGGGCTGCTCGCGGCCGCCTGCTCGTCCTCGACGAGCCCCGCGGCCACCGATCAGTCGGCGACGACCACGACGCCGATCAAGCACATCGTGGTCCTCTACGACGAGAACATCTCGTTCGACCACTACTTCGGCACGTACCCGAATGCCGCCAACACCGACGGCGTGCCGTTCACCGCCGCGCCCGGCACCCCGGCGGTGAACGGGCTGACCCCGGATCTGCTGACACACAACCCGAATCTGTTCCAGCCGCAGCGCCTGGGCCCGGATCAGGCCATGACCTGCGATCAGGACCATTCGTACAAGGCCGAGCAGGAGGCCTTCAACAACGGCAAGATGGATCAGTTCGTCCAGAAGACGCAGAAGGACGAATGCCCGGCCGCCTACGGTCCGAACGGGATCGTCATGGACTACTACGACGGCAACACCGTCACCGCCATGTGGAACTACGCCCAGAACTACGCGCTGAGCGACAACTCCTTCGGCACCACCTTCGGCCCGTCCACGCCGGGCGCGCTCGAGGTGACCGCCGCGCAGACCTACGGCGCGCAGGCCATCGACGCGAAAACCGGTAAGCCGGTGCAGGATCCGAATCTGGTCGCCGCGCCCGACGCGCAGGGCATCGGCTCCGACATCGACGACGCCGACCCCGCCTACGACGACTGCTCGAACAAGAGCCACACCACCACCGACAATCTGATGGCGATGAACGCCAAGAACATCGGTGACGCGCTGAACGACAAGAACATCAGCTGGGGCTGGTTCCAGGGCGGATTCACCCCGACCGGTAAGAACGCCGACGGCAAGGCGGTGTGCGGTTCGAAGCATGCCAACCTCGGCGGTCAGCAGGTGCTGGACTACAGCCCACATCACGAGCCGTTCCAGTACTTCAAGTCGACCTCGAATCCGAGTCACACCGTGCCCGCTTCGCTGGACGAGGTCGGCCACGCCGGTCCGGCCAATCACCAGTACGGGCTGGAGTGGTTCGATCAGGCCGCCAAGGCGGGCAAGCTGCCCGCGGTGAGCTACGTCAAGGCGTCCGAATATCAGGACGGCCACGCCGGCTACTCCGACCCGGTCGACGAGCAGCACTTCCTGGTGGACCGGATCAACGCCATCCAGCAGTCGCCGGACTGGAAGTCCACCGCGATCTTCATCGCCTACGACGACTCGGACGGCTGGTACGACCACGTCGCCGGACCGGTGATCAACGGTTCCACCAGCGCCTCGGACGTCTACGGCCCGTGCGCGAGCAAGCCCGCCCTCGGTGGTCACCAGGGCCGCTGCGGCACCGGCCCGCGCCTGCCGCTGCTGGCGATCTCGCCCTACGCGAAGACCAACCACGTCGACCACACCCTCACCGACGAGACCTCGATCGTGAAGTTCATCGAGTCCAACTGGTCCCTGCCCACCCTGGGCAACGGCTCCTCCGAAGCCACCGCGGGCGACCTGTCCGGCATGTTCGACTTCGCCTCCCCCAAGGCCACCCAGCTGATCCTCAACGCGGACGGCACCGAAAAGCACTGAGCTGGAAGGTAGTTCGGGCACGACAACCCGTCAGTGCCCGAACTACACCCCCGCGGGACGAGCCGACCTGTCGCTGACCCGCGACAGGTCGGCTCGAGCCGTTTTACTCGCGGTGATTCGGTCCGATCGGAACGTCGCGCGAGCGAGCCGGACTAGGGCAGTTGGGTGGTCGAAACCGCGAGGCCCGGGTCGGTGGCAACGGTGAGGGTGGAAGGTTTCGCGCCGCCCGCGATGACGTGGGCGCCCAGCGTCGCGATCATGACGCCGTTGTCGGTGCACAGGCGCGGCTTGGGCACGCGGAGGGTGATACCGGCTGCGGCGCAACGCTCCTGGGCCATCGAGCGGATGCGGGAGTTCGCCGTCGCGCCGCCGCCGAGGACGAGGGTGTCCACGCCGACGTCCTGTGCCGCGCGAATCGCCTTGAGCGTCAGCACATCCGCGACGGACTCCTGGAACGAGGCCGCGATGTCCGGAATCGGCAGCTCACGACCGTCGCGCTGAGCGGCCTCGACATATCGGGCCACGGCGGTCTTCACGCCGGAGAAAGAGAAGTCGTAGCGCGCGTCGCGGGGGCCGGTCATCCCGCGCGGGAAGGCGATGGACTGCGGATCACCGTGTGCCGCGGCCGCATCCAGTGCCGGGCCGCCCGGGAAACCCAGATCCAGCAGCCGGGCCACCTTGTCGAAGGCCTCGCCCGCGGCGTCGTCGACGGTGCTGCCGAGTTCGGTGATCTGCTCGGCCAGATCGGTGACGTGCAGCAGATGGGTGTGCCCGCCCGACACCAACAGCGCCACGCACGGCGGCATCGGACCGTGTTCGAGGGTGTCCACCGCGACGTGGCCGCCGAGATGGTTCAGCGCGTACAGCGGGATATCCCACGCCGCCGCATAGGCTTTCGCGGCCGCGACGCCGACCAGCAGGGCACCGGCCAGTCCGGGACCGATGGTCACCGCGATCGCATCGGGCCGGGCGACGTCGGCCGCGGCGAGTGCGCGCCGCATGGCGGGCACGATCGCCTCCAGGTGTGCGCGCGAGGCGATCTCGGGAACGACGCCGCCGAAGCGGGCGTGCTGTTCCACACTCGAGGCGACCTCGTCGGCCAGCAGTTCGCAGGCGCCGTCCTCGTGCCAGCGCACGATGCCGACCCCGGTCTCGTCACAGGAGCTCTCCACGCCCATCACGATCATGCCCGCACACCCCTGTCGGTCCGCACATCGGTTGTGCGACAGCCTATTTCACAACCCGCGCGAATCCCCGAGCTCGGCGGTGCGCCGCGATTCATGTGAGCACCCCGTTCGGATCGGCGATACCGTCGGTCGCGGGACGGCGCATGGTGAACGCGTCGGCCCCGCTGGGCTGGTAGTAGTTCTTGCGCAGACCGATGATGTGGAAGCCGTGCTTCTCGTACAGCGCGATCGCCGGAACGTTGTCGGTGCGGACCTCGAGGAACACCGGCCCGCCGCGGTTACCCGCCTCGGCCAGCAGCGCGCGCAGCAGCGTCGTGCCGATCCCGCCACGATGGCTGTCCGGGTCGACGCCGATCGTGTGCACCTCGGCCTCGGGATGATCCAGCGGGCCCAGCAGCGCGATCCCGGCGTAGCCGACGATGTGGCCGAATTCGTCCCGCGCGACCAGATAGCGGTTGTGCGCACCGGCCAGCTCGGATTCGAAGGCCACATCCGGCCAGGGATCGTCCTCGGGGAACAGCACCTTCTCGAGTTCCACACAACGATCGATCGCGGACCGATCCATCGGCTCGATCCGGATCGCCGGTGCGATCCGGTCACTCATGCTGTGTCCTCTGGAGCATGAGCGGGGGCCTGCGTGGTGACGCTCCGCTGCCGCCTCCGGCCCTGACCGCTCATGACTGCACCATCTCGGGCATCAGCGGGGGCCTGCGTGGTGACGCTCCGCTGCCCCCTCCGGCCCTGACCGCTCATGCCCGGACCGCCTGATAACTGCGTTCGACCGCATCCGGGCGGCGCAGATACAACGGGACCAACGGCTGCGGGGTCGCCCGCGCCAGCAGCTCGGCGGCGGCGCAGCTGACCAGTCCGGCCGGGGACGGGGTCTCCACCGGCAGCACCGGAAGATCGAAAAAGTCCACGTGCGAAGCGGATCCGGCGATCACGGTGGAATCGCCGGACTCCAGATCACCCGGCTTGCACACCTGCGGCCCCGCGACGCGCACCACCGCGCGGGACTGCGGACCGCCGTTGCCGTTGCCGACCACGAACGATCCGGCCAGGGCCGCCTTGGACACCGCGCGATAGCGAGCCCAGTACACCTCGCGGCGCCGGGCGTCGGTGACGACCAGCAGTTCGGCATCCACCGCGGAGATATCGCGCCACGCGGCCGCGGCGATCGCGTCCAGACTGCACACCCCGTACACCGGCAGACCCAACGCGTCGCCGAACGCGGCGGCGGTCGCCATCCCGACGCGCAGGCCGGTGAACGGGCCCGGCCCGACACCGACGACGACCGCGTCGAGTTCGGCGCGGGAACGCCCTGCGGTGTCGAAGCATTCGAGGATCTGCGGAGTGAGCACCTCGTTGTGGGCGCGAGCGTCCACGGTCACCCGGGATGCGAGCGTATGGACCTCGTGGTGCTGGGGCGCGGTCTGCTCCAGTGCCACCAGTCCCGCGGTGACGGCAGGCGTCGCGGTGTCGAGGGCGAGTACAAGCATGATTGCCTCAACGATACCGGTAGGTCACCTCCCCGACGGCAACCCGCCTGCCCTCGGTTCCCCCCTCCGCCGCACCGGTATCGCCGTCCCGGACCGCGTCGGATGGCGCCGATTCGTCCATCGCCGCCAACGACCAAGTACCGCAACGACTACCGGAAACGATGCGCCCCTGACGGCGATGTGCACCACCGGTCGATCCGGCTGTCGCACCCGGGAATGGTGTCCGGCATCACACCGCGGCGGTTCAGCCGGCCGCGACCCACTCCCAGGTCGCGGTGCGAACGTCCGAGTCCGGCTCGCGGCGCAGCACGACGCGCAGGTGCCGATCGGTGAGATGTTCCACGACGCCCAGACCCCATTCGACGACCACGACCGCGTGATCCAGATCGGTGTCCAGATCGAGGGAATCGAGTTCGTCCAGATCCCCGCCGAGGCGGTAGGCATCGACGTGGACCATGCCGACCGCGCCGGGATGATCCCCGGCGCGATGCTGCCGGGCGATGATGAACGTCGGCGAACTGACTCGCCCCTGTACGCCGAGCCCGTCGGCGAGCCCGCGGGTCAGCGCGGTCTTCCCGGCGCCCAGCGGACCGTCGAGCACGACCAGATCACCGGGCCCCAGATCGCGGGCCAGTTCGCGACCGAGCGCCTCGGTGTCCTCGACCGTCGGCAGAATCCGCTGTTCAGCCACCTGCGACCTCCTGCTTTCCCCCGGCGCCGAGCAGCCCGCCGCGCAACAGCAGACGATCCAGTGCGGCATTGACCAGATCCGGATACTGCATGTGCACCATATGCGCGGCATCGGTGACGCGAACCAGATCGGCATCGGGCAACCGGCGGGCCAGCGCGACCGAATTCCGGAACGGAATCACCATGTCGTGACCGCCGCCCAGAACCAGTTCCGGCAGTGCCGCCAGGGTGGGCAGCGCCGCGGATTCGTCGTGCACCTGCAGGGCCTCGAGGAATTTCACGACGGTGGCGACCGGCGTCCGATCGATCATCGAGGTGGTGAACCGGGACAGCGTCGGGCTCACGTCGCCGTGGAACGAGCTGACGTGCAGGATCGGATTGATCACCTGCCGCGCGGCGACCCGCCCGGCCTGGATCAGCGCGGGTGCGCTGTGCACGGCGAGCCGGAATCCGTCGAGCGCCGGATTGCGCAGCAGCTGCGGCACACCCGCCGAGGCGACCTCCGCCGCGGCCGTCGACAGCAACGCCACGGCCCGCACCCGCTCCTGGAACAACTCCGCAAACTGCGCGGCGGCAGCGAGAATCGCCATACCGCCCATGGAATGTCCGACCAGCATCAGCGGACCGTCCGGCGCGCACGCCCGGATCACCTCGACCAGATCGCGGCCCAGCTGCGGCACCGTGCAGCCGCCCACACTCGACTCGCCGGAGCGGCCGTGCCCGCGCAGATCGAAGAAGATCATGCGAACTTCCGGGCCCCACAGCTTCTCGAGATCGCGCCGCTGAAAGTGGAAGGACTCCATACTGTTACAGAATCCGTGCACGAAAACCACGGTGGCGGGGGCGTCTTCGGGACCGCATTCCCGAACCGCCAGTGCCACACCGTCTTCGGTGGCAACCGTGCGCGCCCGATCCCGATCGAGCAGGGTGAAATCCTCGTCGCGCAGGTCGTCGCCGCGGGCGGGCCACTGCACAGACGCGCCGACGCGCCGCAACGCATGGGCGGCGGCCAGCGTGCCGAGCACACCCGCGGTCGCCATCCCACCCTGACAGACGAACTTCACAATCCTTTGTGGCCGAGCATATTTCATGAACAAGCCCCTCCGCCCACATACCGTCGCGCCACCCGCCCACGCGGCGAGCACACGATCTCGTAGTGGATGGTACCCAGCAGATCGGCCCATCGCTGCGGATGCGTCTGCCCGGGACCACCACCGAACAGCACCGCGGTATCGCCCTCCTGGACTCCGGTGGCGTCGTCCCCCAGATCGACCACCAGCTGGTCCATGCACACTCTGCCGACACTGGGATAGTCGCGTTCGCCGATACGCACCGAGATCCGCCCGCCCAGTGAGCGGAACACCCCGTCGGCGTATCCGGCCGGAATCAGCGCCACGGTGGTGTCGCGCGGTGCGATCCACTCGTGCCCGTACGACACGCCCTCCCCCTCGGCGACCCGCTTGACCAGTACGACCTGCGCCTGGAACGTCATCGCGGGACGCAGCCCGAATCCGGCATCCTCGATCGGCGACAACCCGTACATCGCGATGCCGGGCCGGACCATGTCGAAGGTGAGATCGGGCCGGGCCAGCGCGGCGGCCGAATTGGCCAGATGGGCGAGTTCGGGTTCGAGACCGAACTCCTTCGCCGCGGCGATGGCGTCCAGGAGCCGATCGCGCTGCATGTCGTTGCCCGGATGCTGCGGGGTGTCGGCGTGTGCGAGATGGGAGAAGATCGCCCGGAACCGGACCGCGCGCTCATCGACCAGTTCCCGCAGCAGCTCCAGGACCTGCGGATATTCGATATCGGAGACACCGTTGCGGTTCAGTCCGGTGTCGACCTTGAGCGAGACCGTGGCGGTCCCCCCGGTCGCGCGCGCGGCCTGTTCGATCGCCCGCAACTGCCACACCGAGGACACGCCGAGTTCGATATCCGCGGCGACCGCGGCCGAGTAATCGGCGTCGGCGATGTTCAGCCAGCTCAGGATCGGCGCGTCGATCCCCGCGGCCCGCAGATCCAGCGCCTCGGCGATGGTGGTGACGCCGAGTTCGGCGGCTCCGGCCGCGAGCGCGGCGCGTCCCACCTGCACCGCACCGTGGTTGTAGCCGTCGCCCTTGACCACGGCCATGACCCCGGCGTCACCGGCGTACTCGCGCAGCACACGCACGTTGTGTGCGATGGCGTCCAGGTCGATGACGGTCTCCACCTGCGCTGCTGGGCTGTTCACGGCTACCGATCCTGCCATTGCCACACCCTGGACCCTCGTCCGGTCGGTCCGGACCGTCGTCCGCGGTCGGTCGCGGTCCAGCATCCACCCCGCAATCTGCGCAGAAGCCTCGGAGAAGCGCTTGCTTGGAGCACACTCCAGGTGCCTACCGTTGATCACGGGGCCGACAGACCCCGACCACTGACATGGAAGGTCACCATGAGCAAGGTTTGGTTCATTACCGGTGTGTCGCGTGGATTCGGCCGCGAGTGGGCGATCGCCGCGCTCGAGCGGGGCGATCGGGTCGCGGGAACCGCACGCGAGATGAGCACTCTCGACGATCTTACCGCCGCACATCCCGACACCTTCCTGGCGCTGCACCTGGACGTCACCGACCGGGATGCGGATTTCGCGGCCGTCCAGCAGGCGGCCCAGCATTTCGGGCGGCTCGACATCGTGGTGAACAACGCCGGTTACGGCCACTTCGGCATGATCGAGGAGCTCACCGAACAGGAGGTCCGCGCGCAACTGGAGACGAATCTGTTCGGCGCGCTGTGGGTGACGCAGGCGGCGCTGCCGATTCTGCGTGCGCAGGGCAGCGGCCACATCATCCAGGTGTCGAGCATCGGCGGGATCAGCGCATTCCCGAATGTGGGCGCGTACCACGCGTCGAAGTGGGCGCTGGAAGGGTTCTCCCAGTCGCTCGCCCAGGAGGTCGCCGATTTCGGCATTCACGTCACGCTGATCGAGCCGGGAGGTTTCAGCACCGACTGGGCCGGGCCGTCCGCCAAGCGCAGCACCCCGAATCCGGCATACGACGCGGTTCGCGACATCCGGGAGAAGCAGCGGGCCGCGCGCAGCGTCGGCGAGCCGACCGGCACCCGGGAGGCGATCCTGCAGATCGTCGACGCCGAGAAGCCGCCGCTGCGCATCTTCTTCGGCGTGGACCCGCTGGGCATCGCCACCGCCGACTACGAATCCCGGCTGGCGCAGTGGCGCGAATGGGACACGGTGTCCAAACTCGCCCAGGGCCAGTGAGACCCGCCCGGGTCCGGCTCGGGGCAACCCGCCCGGATCCGGCCCGGAACGCCGGGCCCGCAGGTCGGACAGGTGGCGGCCGCTATCCGATGCCGTAACTGCGCAGGGTCTGGATCGCCGGACGGATGTGCTGCAACAGCGGACTCGCCGAGATGGGAGCGCCTGGGCCGCTGGCAGATTCGGCGTACGCGGCGAGGTTGGCGGCCAGGGCATGGACTCGGGCGGCTGCCGCTGCGGCCCAGGACGGGTCGCGGCCGGCCGCCAGCAGTGCGCCGATGACGCCGGACAGCACATCGCCCGCGCCCGCGGTGGCGGCCCAGGAACCCCCCGCCTCGTTGATAAGGGTCGGGCGGCCGGGCGCGGCGATCAGCGTGGCCCGACCTTTCAGCAGCACCGTGACCTGCCACTTCTCGGCGAGATCGCGCACGGACGCCACCCGGTCCGGGCCCGGATCCGCGCCGGTGAGGCGGGCGAACTCACCGGCGTGCGGGGTCAGCACGGTCGGCGCGGCACGGCCCGCGATCAGGGTGGGATCGGCGGCAACGAGGGTCAGCGCGTCCGCGTCGAGGACGACCGGCAGATCCGTCGCGAGGATTTCCGAAAGTCGTTCACGGGCGAAGTCGTCGGTACCGGCGCCTGGACCCGCCACCCAGGCCTGCACTCGGCCGGTGGACGAGATCGTCTCGGCAGCAATGACTTCCGGAAAGTTTGCGAGCACCTCCGCCGCACCGGTACCGGCGTAACGCACCATCCCCGAGGTCGCCGCCACGGCCGCGCCGGTACACAGCACCGCCGCACCCGGATACGTCGCGCTCCCGGCGCAGATACCGGTGACCCCCTGGGTGTATTTGTCGTCGTACGGGCCGGGAACCGGCCACTGGGCACCGATCGAACCCGGTTCCAATGCGGCGAGTTCGGCCTCGGGCAGACGTAATCCGATGGGTACCAATTCGATTCGCCCGCACCAGGGCGCGGCGAGCGCGTGCACCGGTTTGTACGCACCGAATGCGACCGTCACATCCGCCCGAACGGCGGGCCCGTCCACCGCACCGGTGTCCGGATCCACACCACTGGGCAGATCCACGGAGATGATCGGAACGTCCACCGCCGCAACGAGCTCCGCTGCTCGCGGCCGCAGTGAGCCGTGTCCGGAGATACCGACGATCCCGTCGACCACGAGATCGGGCGAGCCGAGGTCCTCCCGGATTCGCCCACCCGCCCGCCGCAACGCGGCCAGCCCCAGCGCATGCGCCCGCTCGGGTGAAAGCAGCACCGCGGACACCGCGACCCCGCGCCGCCGCAGCATCGCCCCGGCCCACAGCGCATCGCCGCCGTTGTCCCCCGACCCGACCAGCAACGTCACCGAACGCCCGGCCACGCCGCCGGTCCGCTCGCGCAATTCCCCCGCGACGACATTCGCCAGCCCGTACGCCGCCCGCTGCATCGGCACCCCGGCCGCGACCCGCCCGAACAGCTCGGACTCGGCCGCCCGAACCTCATCGACCGGGTAATACCCGCGCACCGCCATCGTTCGCCTCCTGCCCACCGACCCCGGCACATCCGACGACAGCAGAGTACGCCGCGGCACCGACCGCACTGTCGATGCAACGAGACGCAACCGCTGCGCACCGGCCGTCAGCGGTCGGCGCGTAACGCGACGAACCGGACAACGGTGCTGCGGCGAACCGGGGGTTATCGGGCGGGGCTAGGCTGGGCGGCATGCCGATGGACTGGAGCCGCCGGAAAATGCTGCGTGCCGGATTCGGCGTCGCCGCACTCGCGGGAATGCTGCTGGTGAGCGGATGCGGTTCCGGGACAACGACATCCGCACCGACATCCGGTTCGGTGACCGGGTCGGAATCCTCGACCGCGGCGGCCGCGCCCGAGGGAGCGGTGACGGTCGAGGTGAAGAATATGAAGTTCGCACCCGACGCGGTCACCATCAAGGTCGGTGGCACCGTGACGTGGAACTTCGCCGATCGTTTCCCGCACGCGGTGCAGGGCATCGGTGACAGCGCGATGGGCATCAACAGCCCGATCTTCAATACGGGCAGTTGGAGTCACACCTTCACCGTGCCGGGCACGTACCGCTATCTGTGCCCACTGCACCCGGATATGCACGGCACCATCACCGTGCAGTAGCAGATCAGTACGCCGAGAACACGCGATCGATCGTGCCGTACCGGTGGGCGGCGTAGTTGCAGGCCGCGCTGATGTTGGCGACCGGGTCGTAGATGTCCCACGACGTGCCGTCCACGTGGTAGGCGCGGAAGGTGGGGTCGATGACCTGCATCAGGCCCTTGGAGGGGATGCCGCGGGCGGCGTTGGAGTCGCTCAGGTTGATCGCGCGCGGGTTGCCACCCGACTCCCGCATGATGTTGCGGTGGATCCCTTCGTAACTGCCGGGGATGCCGCGCTGCGACATGACGTACTGCGCGTTGCGGATCCAGCCGTCCAGGTTGTTCGCGAAGACCGGCGGAATCAGCTGAGGCAGCGGTTGCGGCATCGGCTGGAGGAACTGCTGCAGCTGGTTCTGCTGCGCCAACGGCAGTTGGTTCTGCAACTGCAGGGCCTGCTGCTGCAGTTGCTGCGGCACACCGGCGATGGGGGTCTGAGCGTTGGCCGCCACGGGTACGACCGCGACGGCGGCTAGCAGGGTCAGGGGGATCAGTTTTCGAAAGTTCATCTCGACTGTGTTTCTGACAGCGCGACGGTACCGAGAGCGCTCGGGATTCGACCTGGCGGCCGGAGCGTTCACCGCTACCTGTCCGTTTGTCGGTTGTGTTGTGGGAGTTGGCGATTCAGTTATCCGAAGACATGACGGATACGCGCGGTCTCACACCGGATCCGGAACCGGCGACTGCCGACGCGGCCGTGGCGACGAATGTCGCCGAAGCGGTCGTGTCCACCTGCTGGAGATTTGCTGGAAGCTCATCTCGGCAAGTCACAGAATGGTCGCGACAGATGAACGCAAGGTTAACGAAAAGACAACTAAACACACTTTCGAGAGTGACATATCTGACTCTCGGGCAGTGTCTGATAATGGATCACACCAGCGTGACCAGTGTGACAGCGATACGAAGCCGCCATGACCGGCCGCGCTACAGGATTGCGATATATGAACGGCTCGCGTTATCCGCCGGTGACCACGCGACCGAATCGAGCAACATCAACACGGCCGCCAGCTACCCCGGACGGTATTCGCGAGTACGCGCACCATGCACCGAGGAGGCGTTCAGTGCCTCGACCGCGGCGACCAAGGCAGACAGTTCGGGGTCCGCGGCCGCCTGCCGGAGAGCGCCGGACAAGGATTCGTCATGCGTGGGCCGCGCCTGATCGAGCAACCGCAATCCCGACGCAGTCACGTCGGTGTAGATCCCCCGACGGTCGTCGGGACACAGATAACGCTGCAGTAGACCGCGATCCTCCAACCGGGTGACCAGCCGGGTCGTCGCACTCTGACTCAAGGCCACCGCATCGGCGACCTGATTCATGCGCAGGTGCCCGCCCTGCCCGTCGTGCTGACGACTGAGCACCACGAGCAGCGAATACTCCCGGACGCTCAATTCGTGACCGACCTGCAGCGCGCGTTCGATATGCGCCTCGATCCGAGCGTGCAGCACCGACAGTGCGTACCAGCCATCGGCGAGACCGGTCAGGGCGGCGTCCGCGGTCATCGATTCCTCCTGCGTGCGGCGTTGTTTCTTCAGGATACCCCGCTTCCGAAATATACCGCGCTTGCAATTAACGCGCGTCTGCAACTATTGTCGACGCCTGTAATGCTTACCCGCAACACTCGTGGAGGCTCCACCCATGCCCCTCGCACTCCTGGCCCTGGCACTCGGGGCGTTCGCCATCGGCACCACCGAATTCGCGGTCGTCGGCCTGCTGCCCGATATCGCGAGCGGCTATCACGTACCGATCCCCACCGCGGGCCTGCTGGTCAGCGGATACGCCCTGGGCGTGTTGATCGGCGCCCCGATCATGACCGGACTCGGCACCCGCGTCTCCCGTAAGCGGATGCTGCTGATCAGCATGCTGTTACTCGTCGCCGGTAACGTATTGTCCGCTCTCGCACCGGTTTTCGGCCTGCTGCTGACCGGCCGCATCGTGGCCTCGCTGGCGCACGGCGCATTCTTCGGGATCGGGTCCATCGTCGCCGGAACGCTGGTGAGCCCGGATCGCCGCGCCGGAGCGATCTCGTTGATGTTCACCGGACTCACCGTCGCCACCGTCCTGGGCGTACCGCTGGGCACACTGCTCGGTCAGCATTTCGGGTGGCGGATCACCTTCTGGCTGATCGCGGCGGTCGGCCTGGTCGCCACCGTCGGGGTCGCGGCGCTGGTCCCCGATCAGGCCGCCCCGCGCGAGGCCCGGTTGCGCAGCGAACTGGCCGTCCTGGCCAATCCTCAGGTGCTGCTGGCCATGGCCATGACGGTGCTCGGCTTCGGGGGCGTATTCGCCGCGATCACCTATCTCGCACCGATGATGACCGAGGTCACCGGATACGCGGAGAGTTCGGTCACCTGGATCATGGTGCTGTTCGGCCTGGGCTTCCTCATCGGCAATCTGATCGGCGGCCGCTATGCCGATCGCCATCTGATGCCGATGCTCTACCTCACGCTCGGCACATTGACCGTGGTACTGGGCGTTTTCACGCTCACCGCGCACGACAAGATCACCGCCGCGATCACCGTCGTGCTGATCGGCGCACTCGGATTCGCGACCGTCCCGCCGCTGCAGAAACGCGTCCTCGATCAGGCCGCCGGCGCACCCACCCTGGCCTCGGCCCTGAACATCGGCGCCTTCAACCTCGGCAACGCCCTGGCCGCATGGCTCGGCGGCCTCGTCATCGCCGCCGGATTCGGCTACACCGCGCCCAACCGGGTCGGCGTCGTCCTGTCCGGCAGCGCCCTGGGCCTGGCCGTACTCTCGGGCGCCCTCGAGCGACGTTCCACCGCACAGGTCACCCCGGAACCCGAACCCCTTGCCGCAGTAGCCGATTGACCCGCGTCGAGCCGGGCCGCCGGACCACCCGCATCCGGCGGCCCGCTACTACTCGACCGTGACGGACTTGGCCAGATTGCGCGGCTTGTCGATGTCGTAGCCGCGGGTCTGGGCCACCTCAGCGGCGAAGATCTGCAGCGGGACCGTCGAGAGCAGCGGCTGGAAAAGAGTTGGGGCGACGGGAATTTCGATGAGGTGGTCGGCGAAGGGGCGCACGGTGTCGTCGCCCTCCTCGGCGATGACGATGGTGCTCGCGCCGCGCGCCTGGATCTCCCGGATATTGCTGAGCAGTTTGGAGTGCAGTACCGCGCGGCCCTTCGGCGAGGGCATCACCACGATGACCGGCAGCCCCTCCTCGATCAGCGCGATCGGACCGTGCTTGAGCTCACCCGCGGCGAAACCCTCGGCGTGCATGTACGCCAGTTCCTTGAGTTTGAGCGCACCCTCGAGGGCCACCGGATAACCGACGTGGCGGCCCAGGAACAACACCGTCGAGACATTCGCGAACCGACGCGCGATCTCCCGCACCTGGGGCGCGGTCTCCAGCACGCGCTCCACCAACGCCGGCATCGACTCGAGTTCGCCGAATTCGCGCGCCACCTCGTCCGGGTACTTGGTCCCGCGCGCCTGCGCGAGGGCAAGGCCGACAAGGTAATTCGCGGTGATCTGCGCCAGGAACGCCTTGGTGGAGGCGACGCCGATCTCCGGGCCCGTGCGGGTGTACACCACCGCATCGGACTCGCGCGGGATCTGCGCGCCGTTGGTATTGCAGATGGCCAGCACCCGCGCCCGCTGCTCCTTGGCGTGCCGCACGGCCTCGAGCGTGTCCGCGGTCTCCCCCGACTGCGAGATCGCCACCACCAGCGTGGACCGGTCCAGAACCGGGTCGCGGTAACGGAATTCGCTGGCCAGCTCCACCTCGACGGGCAGCCGCGTCCAATGCTCGATGGCGTATTTGGCGAGCAGACCCGCGTGATACGAACTGCCGCAGGCGACGACGAAGACCTTGTCGAACTCGCGCAACTCCTGATCGGCCAGGCGTTGCTCGTCCAGCACGATCCGGCCCTTGTCGAAGTGCCCGATCAGCGTGTCGGCGACCCCGGCGGGCTGCTCCTCGATCTCCTTGAGCATGAAGTAGTCGTGACCGCCCTTCTCGGCGGCGGCCAGATCCCAGTCGATGGTGAACGGGCGGGTCGGCACACCGGAATTGCCGTCGAAATCGGTGACGGTGTATCCGTCGGCGGTGATCACCACCGCCTGGTCCTGCCCGAGTTCGACTGCCTCCCTGGTGTGTTCGATGAACGCGGTGACATCCGAGGCGATGAACATCTCCCCCTTGCCGACGCCCACCACCAGCGGCGTCGACCGCCGCGCGGCCACGATCGTGCCCGGATGCGCGGAATGGGTGAACACCAGCGTGAACGCACCCTCGAGCCGGCGCAGCACGGCCAGCGCACTGGCGACGAAATCACCCGCGGTCGGACCCGAGTCGTAGGCGCGCGAAACCAGATGCACCGCGACCTCGGTATCGGTATCGCTGCGCAACTCCACCCCGGCGGATTCGAGCTCATGCCGCAGCGGCGCGAAGTTCTCGATGATGCCGTTGTGCACCACGGCAACCGCACCGGTCGCATCGCGATGCGGATGCGCGTTGCGGTCGGTGGGCGCGCCGTGCGTCGCCCATCGGGTATGACCCATTCCGGTGGTTCCGGCGAAGTTCGACACTCCGGCCTCGGCCAGCTCGGCTTCCAGATTGGCCAGGCGACCGGCCTTGCGTTCGACGGCGATCCCGCCCGCACCGTCCAGGATGGCCACACCCGCCGAGTCGTATCCCCGGTACTCCATACGGCGCAGCGCGTCCACGACGACGCCGAGCGCGTCCCGGTATCCCACGTAGCCCACGATTCCGCACATGGGGCACCAGCGTACTGGGGCGCAACCGGGACAGCGACAGGGCCGCGAGATGCGCTCGCGCGCGTGCCCGGCTGCGCTCGTTCGGTGCGGCAAAGGGGCACATTCGCTCGAGCGGCGCGGTCGTGGCGTGTCCGGGACCCGGGCGCGTCCGACGCGGGCAGCTGGAGGCGTCGAAGCTGTTCGGCCCGGGAAACCGCTGGCAGATGCGTTGCCGCCCCGGTCGATCGGCTCGACGACGACCCCGAGATCCGGCGAAACGCCGTTCGCGGACGGCTATCGGATAAATTCGACGTCGTGTCGGCGTCTGTGAAATCGCTCCTGAGCACCCTGGCCAGCCCCGGCCCCCACCGGGTCCTGCGCGGCAATCTCGGCATCGCCGGGCAGCCCGGGTTGGTGTTGACCCCGGAGACGGGTCTGAACCTGCCCGCCGTCGCGTTCGGGCACGGCTGGCTCACCGGTGCGGGCAACTATCGCAAGCTGCTCGAACATCTCGCCTCCTGGGGTTTCGTCGCGGCCGCACCCGACACCGAGCGCGGACCGATCCCCTCGCACCTGAACCTGGCCACCGACCTGCTCACCACCCTGGACATCTGCACCGGAGTGCGGCTGGGTGAGGGCAAGATCAGCGTTCATCCCGACAAACTGGCCCTGGCCGGTCACGGTATGGGTGCGGGCGCCGCGGTCATCGCGGCTTCGCAGCGCAAGGTCGCGGCCGTCGCCGCGCTCTATCCCGCGGTCACCGCCCCCTCGGCCGAATCCGTGGCGCCCGATATCGAATCCCCCGCTCTGATCCTGGGCGCCGGCGCGGAGCTCGACGAGGCCGGCTCCGATGCCGTCGCGCTGGCCGCCGCGTGGGGTGGTCCCGCCGTGCTTCGCTCGGTCGACGGCGCGTCTCGCAACGGCATCGTCCGGGGCCGCCGTGTCCTGGCCGCGCTGGGGGCGACCAAGTTCGAACCCAGGACCGAACGCCTCACTCGCGGCCTGCTCGTCGGATATCTCACCTACCAGTTGCTCGGCGACAAGAAGTACAAGGCGTTCGCCGAACCGGAAGAGGTGATCGCACGCACGGCGATCATCGATCCGCATGCGGTCGAGGAGTCCGAACCTCCGTCGAAGATGGAGCTGCTGCAGGTTGTCCAGCTGTTGCGCAAATAAGCGAACTCACCTGACGGACTGCATGATTCGCCCGCTTTGCCCGATTTCACACTGAGCGTCGTCGCGCCCCGGCCGTCGGCTGCACCATGACCGCCGATCGGCCGTCGCGCGATCGAGCCTTGCCCGAGCATGCCGAGATACCCGAATGCTATGGAACCGGAACGGTGTCGGAGACGTCCAAGTAAGCACTGAAGGCGTCGTACGTCTCGTGACGGAATGAAAAGGTGGCTCGGAATTGGCTGGTTTTCTCTCGGTGGACATCGAGGCACTGGGTAAAGCGGTGCAGTCGTTGCGCAACTCCGAACAGGTGCTGACCGATGCGATGAAGGCGATGGCGCAGGGCGGTCACGGCGATATCGGGCCGAAGGTGCTCAACGATGCCGCCGAGAGCTTCCAGCGCCGGTGGAAGTACGGGATCGAACAGATCGGCAAGTCGGCCACGTCCACCGCGGACGGCATCTCGCAATGCCACGACGCCTATCAGGAGGCCGATACCGCGTTCGCGCAGGCCCTGACACAGGCGAAGTCCGTCGTCGAGGGCACCTCCGGTACGGAGACCAAGGTATGAACCAGGCCAACCCGTACCCGAACATCGGCTTCAACCCGGTCCCCGGCACGCCCGACGACGTCTCCGGCCTGCGAACCGAGATCAACTCCGCGGGTGCGGCAGTCAAAGAGACCAACGATCTGCTCAAACGTCTCCGCAACAGCAACGACGGCATCTGGAAGGGCGACGCGGGCGACGCGTTCCGCTCCCACTTCGACAACACCCTCGCCCAGGATCTCGGCTACGCGCAGAACTCCCTCGAACGCGCCGTCACGGTCCTGGACGAATGGCACACCGGCCTGGTCGGCTACCAGGACACCGCCAAAACCCTGGAGACCGAAGCCGCCGAGGCCCGCGACAACCACGCCAAGGCCGTCACCGCCCTGCAACAAGCCAAGGCCAATCCGGACCTCGGCCTGGCCAATCAAACCTTCACCGACCAGAATGCCCTGGCCGCAGCCCAATCCCGCCTCGACACCGCCGAAGCCGCCGTCCGCTCCGCCGGCACCTCGGTCGACAACTACCAGGGCGCACTAGATTCCGTCATCCAGCGAGCCAAGGACCTGGAATCCGAACACGGCAAGCTCGCCCGCAAGGTCGCCGCCGAACTCGACGCCGCCGCAAAGGATTTCGCCCCCAGCGCCCCGAACCATCATTGGTGGGACAGCATCACCGATGCGGTGAAGGCGGTGGGTAAGTGGATCGACGAGCATCGCAAGGGATTACACGAGGCTCTCTCGATCATCTCCTCGGTGGCCGGATTGCTGGCTGTCGTCACTCCCCCGCCGATCGACGCCATCGCCCTGGGAGTCTCGCTTGCCGCGGGCGCGGGAGCACTCGCATTGGACGCGACCGACAAGGACATCCGCAACGCATTCCTGCACGGCAGCTGGTCGGACAAACTGAAGGCTGCCGAGACCGTCGGTGGCGACGCGATGAGCGTGATCCCCGGGGTGGGCGGTTTGGCCAAGGTCGGAAAGGTTGCCATGTTGGGTGATGCGGCTGGTGACGTCGGCCGATTCGAAGGTATGGCGCGAGCGTGGTCGGAATCCGCGCATGCCCCCGGATGGGTGAACAACAAGATGATCGGCGACGGTACCAACAAGCTTGCGACAGCGCTCAACAGCAGCGGTTTCACCGCGGGAACCCATACCGTTCTGCAGGCCATGAAGGTCGAGGGCGCGCATGCCACAGCCGATCCGGCAGTCGCCCTGAAGGTCTTCAAGGGGCTCAAGACTTCGGTCACCAAGATCGGGACCTGGGGATACAACGAGGCGACGGGCTGAGATATGAACATCACACCGAAACGTGAGATCGAGTATTCGATCGCGGTGGATATCCCACCCGGATACCATCCGCTCCCGCTCACAAATATCGACCAGGCCCTCCAGAATGCTGCGGGCCCGATCACCGATGCCGCTCCGGATTCGCTGAATTCGAGTGTTTCGGACGTATTGGGCGTGCTCGAGTTCTTCCTGAAGGCACTGGCGGCTCGCCGGACGGTGTACTGCGGAGTCGGCCGTCACTTGACCGAGGCGGGCGAACAGGTCACGTCGTGGATCACGATTTCACTTCTGCAGTGCGGAGATCCGCAGAATCCACGGCTGGTCGTACAGGACTTCGCGATGAACAAGCTGGCCCAGGAGCCCTCGGCCGTCGTCGAACCTATCGAGGCCAACGGCCGACCGATGCTGTTCTCGGAGTTCACGCGTCGGTTCCCCGCTCCTGACCTTTCGGCGTACGAGGGCAGATCCGACGACGTCACCGTCTTTCAACTCGAAGCGCTGGTCCCTTCGGATGACGGCACGAACGTGGCGGTTATCGAGTTCTCGACACTGGCGGTCGATTCCGGCCCGCTGTACGGCGAAATGCTGTTCGGAATGGCCACATCGATCGATTTCACCGAGCTGACGCCCGCGTACTCGAGTCTGAATCTTTAGCCGGGAGAGATGGTGAACCAAACCTTCAGTGGAGTCGATTCCGATCATCCGCCACGGGCGATAGATTGGCCTGCCACTCGTGCCGCGCTCGGGTATCGCCGGTTGTGGCTCTGGGTGGCAACCCTTTTCAGTGCCGCTTGTGGGCCGTTGGCCGTGGTCGCGGTGAACAAGTTCGATCAGCCTGGGATACACGGTGCGGCGAAGGCCGGTCGGTTCCTCCCCGGGCCGCTGTTCATCGTGTTCGTTTTCGGCTTGATGTTCGCGGTGACATTCTTGTGGATACATGGGCGACGGCGCAAGGCGTTGAAGCGGAATCCGTGGATGCGCTGGCCGATCAACTACATCTCCACCGGCCGTTACGAGTGGGTGGAACTTCTCGACGGGAATCGGCGGCCGGTGTCGGCGTTGATCCTGAACACCTGGTCGAATCAGATCGGCAAGCTGGTGAACCACAGGACCACCGAGATCTGGTTCGCGGGCGATCCGCGAAAGTACGGCATCATCTCGGTGAACGAGGGTGGCGGACCACTGCGGTATGCGTATTACTCCGCAGCGAGGCAGCCTCCGTCCTTCACCTACCGCGATCCAGGAGCCGATCAGCCGAGGTCATCCGGCGAGCCCGATGGGGGCGGATACGAGATGCAGCGGGAGAACGGCCGGGTCATGATGAAACGTCCCGGTGAGCCCGACGCCGAGGCGAAGCCGAAACGGCATGGTGCGCTGGATGATCCGGATTATCCGTCGCCGCGCAAGCTCAGGCGCGCACTCGGATTCGCACTCGACGTGCTCATCCATCTCGCAATCGGCGCGGCCGTCGCCTTCACGAAAGCGCCTGAGTCCGCCAAAGATGCTCTGCTACATAGCGATTGGCACCACGCCGTACCGATCGCGGTATTCACGGTCCTGGGCTTGCTGGCCGCCTCCTTCGTCAACCGCGTGATCATCCAGGCGATCGTCCACACCACACTCGGCAAAGCCGTATTCGGCCTGGTCGCACTTCGCCCCGACACCGGCCGATATCCGTCCTTCGGCAGGTTGCTCGCGATCTGGTTGATGGACCTGTACATCCCTCCCGCCTTCGTCGTCGCGTTCTGCTCACCCGCCGGCGATTTGCCCGGACCGGCCCGAATCGAGGACTACATCCTGACCGCGGTGCAGTGGCGCGACCGGCGCTGACCGAAACCGCCTGACGGCCACCGACTTTGCGATTTTTCCCGGCCGTACCCCGATCTTCCCCATGTTCTACACTCCGAACAGCATGTCGAGACGGAATTGTCCGTCTATGGGAGGGGAAAAATGTCAGGCGAGGTCCCGGCGCACGGTCGGCAGGGTGAGGACAGCGACAGCGACCCGAGGCAGGGGGCCGGATCGGCGCCGACGCCCTCCCCGGCGCAACCCACGGTGTGGTTCGGGCACAACGCGATCGGCGGCGAGCCGCAGCCGCCGACGTCTCGGCCGCAGCAACCGGGGGCGCAGCCGACGGGGATCCCGCAGCCACAGCCGAATTGGCTACAACCAGGGACACAGTCGGCGTGGCCACAGCAACCCGGGGTACAGCCGACCGGGCCGCAGCAGCCACCGGCACAGCCGACATGGCCGCAGCAACCGGGGACACCGCAGCCAGGCACGCAGCCGATGTGGCCACAGCAGCTGGGGTCGACCGGCCAACCGCCGCAGCAGCTTCCGACAGGACAGTCGCCACAGCAGTCTCCGACGGAACAGCCACCCCAGCAGTGGTCACCTGGGCAGCAGTCCCAGCAATCATGGCCGCAACAGCCGGTCGAGCAGTCCCGGCAGCAACAACCAGGCCAGCAGTCCTGGCAACAGCCGCCGGTACAGCAGCCGTACTACGTTCCGCCCCAGTCGGGCGGGGCAGGCAAGGTGATCGCCATCGTCCTGGGCTGCGTCGTTGTCGTCGCCTTGGTCGCGGTGATCGCGGTCGTCGCGAGTAATTCCGGCAGCCACGATTCCGCTTCCGCGCACTCGACCTCGTCCACCACGACCACGGACATCTGGGCCCCGACAACCACTTACTCGACTGCCCCGACAACACCGCCGTTCGACCCGAACACACTCGACGATGCCTCGACCGACCGGACCCCGTTCACCGCGGATGCCCTACTGGCCCAATCCTTCACAGATGCCAAAGGGGTGCAGTACAACCTGGTGGGCAGCGGTCCGCAGGCTTGCATCCAGGAATCCGATTCCGACAATGTGAAGAACGCGCTGCGCCAGAACAACTGCACCACGAATATGTCCGGGACCTACATCGACAGCGCCGAACACATCCTGGTCTCGGTGAATGTCCTGGTCTTTCCCGACACAGTGAATGTCAACCTCGCCTACAGCGCCCTGAAGGGAGCCACCCAGGACTGGGCAATCTGGTGTCCCACAACAGGAGTCGGCCACGCGGCCTGCAGCGGCGACATCGCGCGCGCCACCAAGTCCCAGTGGTCGTTGTCGAACCATCGGTACTTCATCCAAGCCACCGGCATCTACATCAACCTGACCCAGGACAGTAGCGTGGAGCCATGGGTAGACGCGGCCGCCGACAAGGCCGTCGATGTGGTCGGCCCCCAAACCCACTGAAGCGACCGGCCCCAGGGCGTCGACCGACGACGACCAGAGTCGCCGGAAGCCGCCTCAGGAGTCGGTGAGCGGACCGCCCGCGGCTCGCCACTGCACCAGACCGCCGCTCATATTGACCGCCTCGAATCCGTTCTCCACCAACAGATTCGCCGCGCCCGCCGATCGGATTCCACCGGTGCAGAAGGTGATGAGAAGACGATCCTCGGGAAGCTCGACACAGCGGTCCAGCAGCACTTCCAGGGGTGCGTGAACCGCACCGGGAATGTGCACCCGATTCCACTCGAACTGGCGGCGCACGTCCACCACGAGTGCGCCGCGCTCGACGAGCGAAACCGCCTCCGCGGCACTGACAGCCGGGGGCCGACGCAGATAGTGCCGGATACTCATACGTTCCGAGCCTTGCCATATTCCATAACCTTCAGCCTAACTGAAGGTTAGTCGGATGACGACAGCGCCCGCGTCATCTGCACCCGCAAAGCATCCGTCAGCTCCGGATTCTGCGCGGCGAACTCCACGTCGAGATCGACGACGAGAGCCGCGGCCCGATCCAGCACGGCAGCCCCCTCGGCCGTGACACTCAGCGTCGACGCCGCACCGGCATGCGCGGTCCCGTCATCGACCAGACCGGCCGCGACGAACCGCGCAACCGCGGTGTGCACACTCTGCACGGTGATCCGCGAACGTCGCGCCAATTCACTGAACGAGATCCCCGGCGTCCCGCGGATATGCCCCAACAGCCCGTACTGACGCGTCGTCAACCCGAGCGGCTTCAGACCGTCCGCAAGCCTCGCCTCCCACACCCGACTCAGCGTCAACAACATGATCGTGGGGCTGAACGGGGGCGCATCGGACATGCGTGCACGCTACCCCGCCGATCCCGAGCCATATCAGCTGATGCTGTCCCCCCTGATTTACTTGTTGTCGCCCGACGAGCGTGACCGACCCCGCTTCGGTCCACGCCAGTAATCCGCAGTAAACCCCTTTGCGAATTCGTTGACTCCCTTCATGGGATTCTTGCTCGTCTGCCCTTCCAGGAGGGCATAGCATGCCAGCACCATCAGGCGATTTATCTTCGGATCATGAACCGAGAAGCGGTATCTATTCGATACGCCAGCCGCCTTCGTCATTTCGAATCCAGGACTACCACTGCCGCGGAACCGATAGCGGAGTTGAACAACACCCCCCACGAAGTCACTGTTATCGATGACGCCGACGAGCGGAAGGTCCCTGATCTTTCCGAGCATACCCACCTGCTTGCCGACCAGTTCCACCATGTCGTTCTGCCGGAATGTTATATCGGCACCTGAATTCATATGACGGACATACTTGTAGTCCAGACCGCCGATCCGCACCCCATCCTTATCATAGGCCTGATTATTGACGATCGCCCCCGCTACGGTTTCCAGTCCAGGACCGACGAAGACCGTATACGGATTCATGAATTCATCATATTTGCCCGCCACCATTCGAGCGACCGGCTCGGAACCACCCGAGGAGTTGATATCGAATGTCACCTCACGAATCTTGTACGTCGGGACGACCTCGAAATCCGTTAAATCTTGAAACACTGCTCACACCTCTCCTTCCGCCCCAGAGTAGGGTAATCCAGTTCGCGCCAACCGAGCATCAGATACGTCTACGTCGCCGACGGCAGCATCGCAACCCGAGCCACACCGGCCGTCGGATCCCAACTACCGTCCTTCTCGAAATCGAAGCCCCGCTGCTCGACGTCGCTGATCAGACTTCCGGCAGTGGGCCAAGGGGAGTTATCACTCAATAGCGACTCGAGCTGCTTCTTCGCCTCGGACACCTTTTCCACGGTTTTCTTTATCCCGTTGTACACGGTGTAGATCTTATTTACGGCACTGAGCACAGCCTTTACGCGCTTGTATATCTTGATCGCGCGATAACCGGTCCATGCAGCGGCTACCACATCTGCAACCGGATCCTCCGGCCCCAATCCGATAGCCTCGATGGCTACGTCGCCCTCCACCGTCTTGGCAGCTTCCTTGGCAAGCTCGGTGATCTCGTTGGCGATCAACGAATCGATCTCCGAAACGATAATCTTCACGGCATCGACAACCAGGTCGTAGACTTCCTTGCAGACCTTGGCGAATTCTTTCGCAGCATCGCCGACCCCTCCGAGTCCCATGGTCCAGCGGAACATATACGCATCGAATGCTTCAGCGGTGTCACCGTTCCATTCACTGCCCAGCTTCCACGAGCCTTTGCGAAGGGTTCCAGCAACCGTATAACATGCATCACCAAGAGTGTCGTATGCATCGTGCAAGTACATCAACTGATCCCAGTCACCGAGCAGCGGTTTGAACAGCTGTTCGATAAAACTGTGACCCGTGACCATTTTGTAGGCTTTGTCGGCAATCCATATGAGCCCACCCCCGCCGGTGCCCTTCTTATCACTTCCATCCACGCTGATGCCGTGCTTTGCAGCCAAGGTACCGACAAGCCCCTTGGATATAGTTTTCGGCTTGTCGGGGGCCTTCAGATTCACCGCCTCATCGGTGAAGTTTCCGAGTGTGGAAGATCCGGGTACGGACGATACGTCGAAGGAAATGCCAGGCGAGTCCGGTATAATCTTGGCAATTGCCGTGGCATTCTTTTCATCCTCGCTCCGCAACTCCTTATCGACGGTCGTGACCTTGTCTTTCACCGTCCCCATACCGATCTGACATTGCTTCAGCTTGCCACCGAGGAGCTGAGCAACCTCCGGAACGATGGGTTTCACAGCAGACAACAGCCCGTTCAAACCATCGGTATCGGAACATTCCTTACCGGCCCAGGCAACCATCGGCGCCAGATGTTCCCCCTGCTTGGATACGAGACCGGTAAAGGCCGTGAAGTCATCTGTGGGCGGGACATTCAATGTGTCGGCCACAACCGACCCCCTTCGAATTCTCGAAACTCGACGCTGCCATCCGGTCGCGACGAGCGACCTCGACCAAGCCGGTATGGCCTGCGAAACCCCCGGTCGACGACACATTCAACGCTGTGGTCATGCGCGCCCCCCTCGAGTCTCTGGCGTATCGGTCGGTAGGTTACCGGACCATCGGTACGGCCCGCATGCCCACTTGGACGCATGGGAACCTGCTTCGGTTCCCTCGACTTCCGATGTTGCACAGGGTGTTTCCGATCACCGCAGCTTGTCGCCCGGCCTGTTGCAGCCGGGGCTATCATCGAGCGGAGCAAACGAGGGTGTGGGAGTTCCGATGGGCGAAAAAGCCGACTTCGAAGCGAGCGATTTCGATGCGATCCTTGCCGAGATCGACCGGAAGGAAGCGGATCTGAAGGCTGCCCAGCGGCAGCTCGCGGACGTCACCGCGAAGGCTCGGTCCGCAGACGGGCTGGTCGAAGTTACGGTGAGCCCGACAGGTGCGGTCACCGCAGTCACGCTGGCCCCCGAAACCTTCCGTCGCAGCACGCCGCAATACCTGGGCCGTTCGGTGGTCGAGGCGGCGCAGCAGGCCACCCGGCAGGTTCGGCAGAGCGCGAAGGCAGCGGCAGCACCGCTCGCGGAAATCGGCAGGGAGCTCGGCGAGGCCATCGACGAGCCTCGAACCACCCACTCCGCCAACGCATCCGCACCGGCCGCAGAACCGGGCGTGGAGGTGGCATCGACCGATCACACGGCCCGCGTCGGCGTCGACGCGCTGGGAATCGTTGCGGTCGTGCATATTTCACCCGATGCCTACCGCGGCGGCACCGTCGGCAAACTGGCGGGCGCGATCACCGAAGCCGCCGAACGCGCGGCCCGCCAGATGTACGAAACCCGCATGGACGCAGTCGAATCGGAAATGGACCTGACGGATATTCCGAATCTGGAGGAGTTCTTCCCCGTCCCCCAGGAATCGGATCAGGACAGTCCCCTGACCCCCTCGACTCCGCCCGTCACTCCTGCGCCACCGGCCCCGCGCACTGCACCCGCACCCCCGGCGTCGGTGAACCGGATCATCCCGGGCACCCGCAAACCCAACCGCGATCAGGTCGTCGGACCGTCCGATTGGGACGAAGACGACGGCTACGGCCAGCCTCGGCAATCCTGGATGGTCTGATCCACCGGATCGGCGGGCCATCCACTATCCGGCCCGAGCCGCGACGTTCCGGTCTGCGGCTCAGACCAACCAGCTCTTGCGGCGGTAGTACTCGTCGTCCTCGTCTTCGTCGTCGACCGGACGGACCATGTCGTTGGCCTTGCGGAAGGCGGCGGCGCGGGCGATGGCGGCGCGTTGTTCGCGGAGTTCGGCCTCGCGACGTTCGGCTTCGGTGAGTTGTTCGGTCGGCTCGCGGTTTTCGCGGGATGGCTCGTAGCGCTGCTGGATCGCGGGGTCGTTGGCCCTGCGCACGGGTGCGGTTCGCAGCGCCGCGCGTTGTTGCTGCGCTTGCGCCTCGCGGCGGGCCGCTGTCTCCTGCTGTTCACGGGCTTCGGATGCTCGGTGGGCGTGTTCCTCGTCGGCTGCGGACCGGACGGCTTGTTCGCGCTCGCCACGTTCGCGGGCCGCTTCCGCGGCGAACCGCTCGGCGCATGCCTGAGCATTGCGCTCGGTCTGGAGTTTGGCCTCGTCCAGCTCCTCCATCAACATCGACATGCGGCGGCGGTTCTCCGCGCCGATGCGCTCGATTTCAGCGGCGTAGTCCACGATTTCGACACTCCGTGTTCAGTCGGTACCTGCGTAGATCACAGCGGGCCCGCCTCGGAAAGCTCTGCGCCACTGTCGAACGGCTTCGTCGGCGAAGGGGTGGTCTGATTCTCGGCCTGGTCGGACTTGGACTGGTCCTTCTGGGTAGCAGTTCCAGGGTTGACGCTGGTCCCGCTGTCGACACTCGGCGTCTTGTTCTCGGTCTGCTCGGTGGCGGAATTCTGCTCACTCGAGCTGTGATTGCTCGCCTGACTGCCGGAGTCCGAGGATGCCGAAGACGAACTACCCGATGCGCCTCGAGATTCCGAGGCGCTCTGCGAGCCGGAAGAGCTGTGCGAATCCGACGTGCTGTGAGATCCGGACGCGCCCTGAGTATCCGAAGTGCCGTGCGGGCCCGACGCCCCGTGGTCCTCGGTGGAGATGACGGGCATCCCGTGCTCGTCGAACTCGAGCGTGTAGGTCTTGTCCTCGCCGGCGGAGTCCGAGAGATCCAGCGACAGACCGCCCTGCGCGCCGAGCCCGAGCTTCACATGCTTTCCGGCGACATCGAATTCGGCTACGGACTTCTCCGAGGCGCCCGATGCGCCGCTGGCCGACTTCAGGACGCCGTCGATGCCCTTCTCGATCTGCCCGGACAGTGCGCTGATCGCGCTCTCGCCCTGCGTCACAACCGAATTCATCGCAGTTCCCAGGCCGTTCAATGCCGAGGAGGCGGTGCTGGTCAGGGAACTGGCTTGACTCGCCAGGCTCGAGAGTGTCGTGCTCAGGTTGGAGTTGTTGCTGTTCGAGTTGTTGGTGTTGGTACTCGTGGGTGACGTGGTTGTCGTCTTGTCCCCCGAATCCGTCGTCGATGCGGTCGTTGTCGACTTGGAAGGGGAGGGGGAAGGCGATGGTGACGGAGAGGGGGAAGGTGAGGGCACCGACGTGGTCGCCGGGCGAGGATACCTGGTGTCGTGCACCGCGTTCATCGCGTCGGTGACGAGTTTGTAACTTTGATTGATCGTATTATCGGCAGTGGTACACGCACTATCGAAAATTCCCAGCTTGGCATCCAGCTCAGGCTTGAATATCTTGTCCATCCAGTACTGTGCCGATATCTGGGTTATTTTTCCGGGATCTTCGGAAATATCATTCTCATCGTCAGCCTGTTTCTTCGACCAATTGTCGCCACCACGATCTACATTCGGAAGAATTGCGCGATCAGCAAACCAGCCATCAAGAGCCTCAACCTGCTCCTTACTGACCCACTCCCTGGCTTTACAGATATCGATCAGCATCTGAATATCGCTGGGACTTCTCTCATCGATCTCGAACTTCGGCTTACCGCCGTCCAGCTCCGGAATGTGGTAGACGACGGACGCCTTGTCGACAACTGCGTCATGCACCTGGGTGATCACGGCGGTCATCGCATCGACGGCCTGCTGCGCGGCCTCGATATCATTCCCCGCGTACTTGACCTGATCGGCAACCATCGCGTGCGCGGTCGACGATGTCGAACCACCGCTCCACACCTGCTGGAGACGAGTGGCGCAGTTCTGTTGCGTCTGCAACTGAGTCTGCGCCTCTTCCAGGGCGGTCGACAAAGCATCGCGAGTCCCCGCAAGTTTCACCAGATTCATGCCACGCTGCTCGTCGTAACGAGCCTCGAGTTCTCCCTTGGATTCGTAAGGACCGGTATACATCTGCGTATACAACGGATAAAACTGCACGAAGTACTCGATTCCCCCATCGGCACCCCAGTTCAGAATATCATCTACGGACTTCCCCGCATTGGCCGTACGCTCGGCGTCGCTCGCTCCCATTATCTCGCCTACACTCCCCGTCCGTAGACCCTATTTATCGACATTGGATATCTGATCGGCGTTGTACCCATCGGTCCATCCGTATGCGATCGCCGATGATCCGAGCGAATTGGCCGTAGCGGTAGTGGCGTCACTCCAGTGCTTCAACCAATCGGCGATGTGCTGGAGTCCATCGTGGATCGCGGTGCCCTGCGCAACGTAGGCGCGCCCCGCCTCACACTCCGCGCCGTTGCGTCCCATGCCGAACAGATGATCCGGACTGCTCACCGCCTTGGATTGATTGGCGACGGTCGTCGCCGAATCCTTCATATGGCCGGCAAGTTCGGCCAGATCGTCCGTACTGACGTCCAACGGTGCGTTTGCCATCGCTGCATCCCTCCACTCCCCGACCGGTCGTCGCAAAATAGCCCCGCCGATCCTTCGGCCCGCGAGCGCCCTATCCAGTTGGACGTACGCGACGTACGAACGGTTCCCGTCCGATCATAGGAGTCGGCGATACGAACAGGTCCGGCAATCCATCCCCGCCAAGCGAATAAGGTCGGGTGGAAACACGAACCCGCTGCGCGGGCTCAGTGCTTGTGATCGCCCAGGTGCCCCTGATCGGTGCGCACCCATTCGGTCGTGCCGTCGGGGTTGTGGTGGAACTCCCACGCCGAATAGTCGCCGTCGTTGTCCACGGCGGTGAGGTGGTCGGCGAAGCCGTCGTGGTCCATATCGCTCCACACGTCCACCGAGTGCGGGCCCTGGACTGTTTCGGCATCGGGGATGTGGTCGCCGTTGAGATCCTGGGTGGGGTGGTGGAGCTCGATGGCGCCGAGGCCGCCGAGATCGGAATGCGCATCGACGTCCGGCATGTCCAGGCCTGGCAGGTCGCCCGAATTGACCATGTACAGCTCCTCGGATGGGGGTCCGGCAGGGAAGTGGTTCCATCCTGTCATCCCACACACCCGCGGCGCATCCGCCTTCTCCTCGTTCCTGTGGATAACTCGCCGATGTCGGCCTCACTCCTTCGGAATGACCACCCACAGCACCAGGTAGATCAGGAACTGCGGTCCGGGCAGCAGGCACGACAGGATGAACAGCAGGCGGACGAGAGTGGCGTTCCAGCCGAAGTATTCGGCCAGGCCACCGCAGACGCCTCCGATCCAGCGATCGGTACGGGAACGGGTCAGGCGGCGCATATCACTGGTTGTCATATCTCCACTGTGCCGTCCGAGCACCCGAACGCACATCGGGACCAGGACCGATGCGCACCCTGATTTCCCCGGGCCCGATCTCGGGGTGCAACCCCGAGCACGGCAGACTCATGAAGGTGAACAAGCTTGTCAGCCGAGGACGACGGTCGTGACCGCGACGCTGCACGCCCGCAGCCTGTCCGCCGGACACGGTGAACGCGTCCTGTTCAGCGATCTGGATCTGATTCTGGCGCCCGGTGACGTGATCGGGCTGGTCGGTGTGAACGGGGCCGGGAAGTCGACACTGTTGCGGATGTTGTCCGAAGGCAACGCGTCCGAGGGGCAGATCTCGTTGAGCCCGCCCGACGCGACGGTCGGCTATCTCGCGCAGGAACCCGAGCGCGCGCCCGGGGAGACCGTACTGGGATTCCTGTCCCGGCGCACGGGAGTCGCTGCGGCACAGCAGATCATGGACACCGCCGCCGAACGCCTGGCCGAAGCTCCGGACGACGCGGACGATTATTCCGCCGCCCTGGAACGCTGGCTGGCGCTGGGCGGTGCGGATCTGGACCAGCGGGCGCAGGAGGTGGCCGCGGAACTCGGCCTGATCGAGAGCCTGCCGCAGGGGCTGGACACCCCGATGACGGGTCTGTCCGGCGGACAGGCCGCGCGGGCGGGTCTGGCCTCGGTGCTGTTGTCCCGCTTCGACATTCTGCTGCTGGACGAGCCGACCAACGACCTGGATCTGGACGGGCTGGCCCGGCTCGAGCGCTTCGTCTCCGGGGTGCGGGTGCCGCTGATGGTGATCAGCCACGATCGAGAGTTCTTGGCGCGCACCGTGAATCGCATCGTCGAGCTGGATCTGGCGCAGCAGCAGGTCGGGCTGTACGACGGCGGCTACGAGTCCTATCTGGCCGAGCGCGAGATCGCCCGCCGCCACGCCCGCGAAGCCTACGAGGAGTACGCGGACACCAAAGAGGGTCTGCAGGCGCGCGCGATGACGCAACGCAACTGGCTCGAACACGGCGTCCGCAACGCCCGCCGCAAGGCCAAGAACGATTCGGACAAGGCGGGCCGCAAGATGCGCGCGGAATCCACCGAGAAACAGGCCTCGAAGATGCGCCAGACCCAGCGGCGCATCGAACGTCTCGAGGTCGTGGAGGAGCCGCGCAAGGAGTGGGAGCTGCGGATGGAGATCGCCGCGGCCCCGCGCAGCGGCTCGGTGGTCGCCACCGTCACCGGCGCGCGCCTCACCCGCGGCGATTTCACGCTGGGACCGGTTACCGCCCAGGTGGATTGGGGCGATCGCATCGTGCTGACCGGCGCCAACGGATCCGGTAAATCCACTCTGCTGGCCGTGCTGCTGGGCAAGATCGCGCCCGACACCGGAACCGCGACACTGGGTTCCGCGGTGGCCGTGGGCGAGATCGATCAGGCCCGCGGCCTGTTCCGCGGAACTGCCTCGCTCGCGGAAACATTCGGCGACCAGGTGCCCGATCAGCCCGAGGCCGAGGTCCGCACGCTGCTGGCCAAATTCGGGCTGCGCGGGCCGCATGTGTTGCGCGCCAACGACACCCTGTCCCCCGGTGAACGCACCCGTGCCGCCCTGGCCCTGCTCCAGGCGCGCGGGGTGAACCTGCTGATCCTCGACGAACCCACCAACCACCTGGACCTGCCCGCCATCGAACAACTCGAGCAGGCCATCGAATCCTTCACCGGCACACTGATTCTCATCACCCACGACCGCCGCATGCTGGACACCGTCCGGGCGACGCGACGGTGGCGGATGACCGACGGGCAGCTCACCCAGGACTGATCCCGCGCGGCACCCGCACCGCAGGCTGTTCAGCCCTCCTTGATCGCGGAGATCAGGGTGCGGTCGGAAATGGTTCGGGTGCTGACGATCTGGGTGAAGGTGTGCGGCTGCTCGCCGGGCTTCTGCTGGGTGAGGCGGACCTCCCACTGGCTGCCGTCGGAACTGCCGCGGGTGACCTGCACGCAGTAGCGGGTGCCGACGGGGACCTGGTTGATCCCGCGTTGGATGTTCTCCGCGGCGGGAAAGGCCGAGGGCCCCGAGGAAGCCGACGACACGGTCGCATCGTCGGTGACGACCGCGCGCGCCGCCGAACCGGAACGCTGCACGTAGTAGGCGCGTTCGAAGGCGAGGATCGCATCGGGGCCCGAACTCGTGCCGCCGGGATCGGTGCCGGAGACCTCGTCCGCGTCGCGGCGCTGCTCACAGTCCGCGGTCGCGATCGGCGCCGGGGAAGCCGGTGCGGTCGTCGGTGGCGCCACATGGGGAGCCGTATCCTCCACCACCGCGGGCACACTCGCGGCCGCGGTGGTGTTGTTCCTGCGATTGCCGGTGTGTATGACGGTCAGCACCACCGCGACGACCACGATCCCGACCCCGACCAGGATCAGCAGGCTCAGCACCTTGTCGCGGCGACGACCGTCGTCGGGGCGGCGCGAGCGGGCCCGGCGCAGGCGAGAACCCGCACTTCCGCCGGAACGATCGACGATCTGCGGGACCTGTACCGGCCCGTCGTCGTCGCTGTAGTCGTATTCCCTGGTCGGCACCCGGGTGGTGGGCGCCTCGGGCGGCGGATCCGGTTGCCGCGCACCCTGATTCAGCCATTCCTCCCAATCGCCGGAGCGATCGTCCGTACCCGGGATCGGCATCGGCGCCGGACGCGACGGCGGGGGCCGTCGACGGGTGCCGCGACGGCCCGGACGGCGCGAAGGCTGCCGCGCGGGCGGGCGCAGCATCGGCAAGCCCAGGTCGAACGGATTGTCCTGCCCGGGATCCGGTTCGTCGGAGTCAGATCTCGTCATCGCCCAGATCGCCGATGACGGCGGTCGGGACCATCCGAGTCGCAGCCGGAGCCGTCACACCGAGCTGACCGTCCCGTGGTTTCTGATCACCGCCACCCGTGCCCGCCGAGGGCGGCATCGCCAGCCCGGCGCTGGGACCGGACTGGCTGGGCGCCGGGGTATCCGGGGCGGGAGTCGCCGGTTGCGGCACCGGTTTCGCCGCGGGCGCCGGTGCGCTCGTTCCGGGCGCCACACTCTCGCCGCTGGATGCGGGCGTACCGGGATCGGACGTACTCGAGTCCGAACCACCCGCATCCGGCGGAATGACCGAATGCGAGTTCCCCGCCGACTGGGCCGAGGGCGTGGACTGCGACCCGCCGAAATCGAACAGGCTCGAACTGGTGCCGCTGGTTCCGTCTGTGCCGCCGGTCCCATTGGTCCCGTCGGTGGACGCCTTCGGATTGATCAGCTGCGGAATGGCCTGCTCGGCCACCTGCGCCCCGGTATCGATGGCGTGCGTACCGACCTCGGCGATCTTATCGATCAGCTCGGTGCCGATATTGACCCCGGCGCTGATCGCCGACGACCCCAGATCCACGCCCGCCGCGATGAGCTGTTCCTGCAACTGCAACTGTGCCGCGGCGGCGGGATCCAGCTGGGGGCCGGTACCGGTGCCGTTCATGGACAGCGCGGGCGTGGTGCCGTTGAACGAAGTGCCGTTGAACGAGGTCCCGCTGCTGAGCGGGCTGTAGTTGTTCGACAGATTGTTCGGCGTGTAGCTGCTCGAACTGGTCGAGTCGTCGTTGTTGTAGCTCGGCGTGTTGTCGCCGGAGAACTGGCTCGTGGACAGATCCACCGGCGTGGTGACTGTCAGCGGGCCCATCGCCGTCAATTTCGAGGTGTGCGAGGCCATTTCGGTCTTCGCGGTGTCGACCGCGGTGATGGCCGCACGCAACGCCTGGCTGGCCCGATTGATCACCGCATCGGTGTCGGGGGCGGCCTTGGCGTTGTTCAGGATGGTGCGCGCGTCGCGGCGGAAATCGGCGATGATCGCGTCGACCTGCTGCGCGGCCCGGTGACTGGTGGACTGCGCATCGCCCAGCACCGCCAGATACTGCGGTCCGCGATCGGAGATGTCACCGATCTGGGTCTGCGTGGTGCGCAATGCCGGAACCGCGGCGTCCGCAGCCGGACCCGACCAGGTCGACTCCAGCACGTGCATACCGTCACGGTGCGGGGCCTCGGTGTCGGCGGCCTGGGTGGACGAATTCGTCAGCGCCCGCACGATACTCGCGTCGGGAACGCTGACCCCGCTGCCGAGCGAGGCGCGCAACGCGAGCATCGGCTGCACCAGACGGGCGATGATCGGCGGATCCACACCGTCGGAGCTGGTCTTCGTCGCCGGTTTCGTGGCGCGCTGGGAGATCGGCCGCCGCTTGAGCCCCGGTGCTCGCCTCATACCAGTGTCTCCCCGGTCTTGGCGATGGCGGCCGCGGTGCCGGCATCGGAATCCTGCATATCGGTGTTGTAATCGCGCAGCACCTGGCCGTAGGCATGGACCAGCTGGCCCGCCGTGGACAACGCCTGCACATGCTGCGAGACCGCGGCCGTGAACTGCGCCGCGAACTCCGCTCCCACCAAACCCAGATCGGCGGAGAGCCGATCAGGATTCACCGCGCCGCCCGCAGCCACGGCCGCGGAGGCCAACTGCTGCGAGACATTGTCGGCAACGGTCTTGTAGGCGGCCATCGCCGCCGGATCCAGCTTCAGCGCGTCCACTGTTCCCCCTCACGGAAAATCAAGCTCTCGCTGTCGCATCATGAGTCGAGTCCACCATACTTGGCACCGCTCCGAAACGCTCTCCGATCACCCGATCACACACCGGACAGCCTGGTCGGTTCGGTGTGCCGATCAGACCGCGGCGACTCGTTTGGCCAGGTCATCGGCCAACTGGCGGGCCCGATCCGGATCGGTCGCCTCGACCATCACCCGCACCAGTTGTTCGGTTCCGCTGGGGCGCAGCAGCACCCGGCCGGACTCGCCGAGGACGCGCTCGGCCTCGAGCACCGCGTCGCGCACCTCGCCGGACTCGGCGACCGCGACCTTGTCGGTGACCGGGACGTTCACCAGAACCTGCGGAACCGTCTCGACCACGGACGCGAGGTCGGCCATGCTGCGGCCGGTTTCGGCCATGCGCGCCAGCAGGCGCAGACCGGTCAGCAGGCCGTCGCCGGTGGTGCCGAACTTCGGGAAGACCACGTGCCCGGACTGCTCCCCACCCAGGGTGTACCCGCCGCGGCGCAATTCCTCGAGCACGTAGCGATCGCCGACGGCGGTGGTGCGCACCGTGATTCCCGCCTCCCGCATCGCGATGTGCAGGCCCAGATTGCTCATCACCGTGGCGACGAGGGTGTCGTGCGCGAGTTCGCCCGCCTCGCGCATACCCATCGCCAGCACCGCCATGATCGCGTCGCCGTCGACCACCGCACCGGCCGCGTCCACGGCCAGGCAGCGATCCGCGTCGCCGTCGTGGGCCAGGCCCAGATCCGCGCCGTATTCGCGCACCGCGTTCCGGACCCCGTCAAGATGTGTGGAGCCGCAACGGTCGTTGATGTTCAGGCCGTTGGGTTCGGCGTTGACGGCGATCACCCGCGCGCCCGCCTCCCGATAGGCCGCCGGGCCGACGTCCGAGGCCGCGCCGTGCGCGCAGTCCACCACGACGGTCAGACCGTTCAGATCGCGACCGGTCGCCTCCACCAGATGCTCGACATAGCGTTCGTGCGTGCCGGCCTGGCTGTAGTGATCCTCGACCCGGCCATCGATTCCGGACAGGCTCAGCACCCGCCCGATCCCGGCGCCGGTGGGCCGCAGGAAATCACGCTGGTGCACCAACTCCTCGATGCGGTCCTCGATCGCGTCGTCGAGTTTGTGCCCGCCCGCGGCGAAGATCTTGATTCCGTTGTCGGGCATGGGATTGTGCGAGGCGGAGATCATCACGCCCAGGCACGCGTCGTAGGTCGCGGTCAGATAGGCCACCGCGGGCGTGGGTAGGACACCGACCGACACCACGTCCACCCCGGCGGAGGTCAGGCCCGCGATCACGGCGGCCTCGAGCATCTCACCGCTGGCCCGCGGATCCCGGCCCACCACCGCTCTCGGACGCGACTTGCCGCGGCTGAGCACCTGGGCCGCCGCGGCCGAAACCTGTAGTGCGAGTTCCGGACCCAGCGAACCGTTGGCCAGCCCCCGGACTCCGTCGGTGCCGAACAAACGTCCCATTCCAATGCCCCTCAATGTCTGCTTACGGCGTCCGGTGCACCCGGGTCGGGGGTCAGCGGAACCGTTGTCGATACAGCACGAGAGCAGGCACCCGATCCGATCGCGGACAATCCGATCGGGTGCCTGCTCTCGTACGGGTACCGAGTCGACCGTACTCCCGACCTGCCCCGCACGGGGACCGGACCGGACTCTTCGCGCACCGCGAAGCCGGTGCGAGCAGCGAACGCGGCGCGAGCGAACACCCGGCACTCCGGTGCACACCGGACGGGTTGCGGCACGAAGCCGGGGCCCGCGGGCGGATGCGTACGCAACCGCCCGGGGCCCCGAATCGTGCCGCGCGGACTCAGCGCTTCGAGTACTGCGGAGCCTTGCGGGCCTTCTTGAGACCGTACTTCTTGCGCTCGGTCGCACGCGGGTCACGCGTGAGGAATCCGGCCCGCTTCAGGGCGGGACGATCCTCGGGGGTGACCTCGATCAGCGCGCGGGCGATCGCCAGACGCAGCGCACCGGCCTGACCCGACGGGCCGCCGCCGACCAGGCGGGCGTACACGTCGAAGGACTCGGTCCGCTCGACGGTGACCAGCGGGGACTTCACCAGCTGCTGGTGCACCTTGTTCGGGAAGTAGTCCTCGATCGGGCGACCGTTGAGCACGAACTGGCCGGTGCCCGGCTGCAGGCGCACCCGAACCACGGCCTCCTTGCGGCGGCCGACGGTCTGCACGGGACGGTCGATCACGATCGGAGCGACCGAGACGGACTCCTCGTAGGACTCCTCGTAACCGGCGCCCTCGTCGACGACCTCGACCGAGGTGTCCTCGGCGGCGACCTCGTCGGCCGCGTATTCCTCGTTGAATTCCTCAGGAGCGGTCACTGGGCCACCTGCTTGATCTCGAACGGAATGGGCTGCTGGGCCGCGTGCGGATGCGACGGGCCACCGTAGACCTTGAGCTTGCCGGCGATCTTGTTGCCGAGCTTGTTCTTCGGGATCATGCCCTTCACGGCGCGCTCCACGACCCGCTCGGGACGGGTGTCGAGCAGCTGCCCGACAGACCGGGACTTCAGGCCGCCCGGGAAACCGGAGTGGGTGTACAGGTGCTTGTCCTGCCGCTTGTTACCGGAGACGGCAACCTTGTCGGCGTTGATGATGATGACGAAATCGCCACCATCCACGTTGGGGGCGTAGGTCGGCTTGTTCTTGCCGCGCAGCAGATTCGCTGCCTGTACGGCAAGGCGTCCGAGCACTACGTCAGTGGCGTCGATGACGTACCACTGGCGGGTGACGTCACCCGCCTTCGGGCTGTACGTAGGCACAGTTCTTCCCTGTCTGTCGTCGTGTTCTACCGGCCGGGCGGACGATCGAGCGACCCCGGCGGCCAGCGGAGACCCGGGACTCGTGATACGACGCGAAGAACTCGCGACATATCGCACGCCAGCGGGCCACGATACCAGTCGGACATCACGCACCCGAAATCGGACTGCGCAGCACCTGCGCGGATGCGCCGCGCTCGGACTCAGACGTGCAGTGGCGGGCCCTGATCGAGGTCCTCGGGCATTGTCGGCACGAGATAGTGCAGGTTATCGATGCCGAACCGGGCACAGCCCTCGGCCCGTTCGATACCCGGGCCCGGCTCCGCGCTGACGCTCGGAATCCCCGGGCAGTCCTGCGGCGCCCCGGCCGGTCGAACGGACGAGACCACCAGATCCGTCGCCGAGCGCTCCCCGGCCGCGGTCGCGACGCCCGACCGGCTCGCACCGCCCGGATTCGCGCCGACGTGCACCGCCAACGCCGCCAGCGCCACCGCGCCCACGATCGTCGGAGCGCCGAACAGGTTGTCCTTCACCTTGTTCCACACCCGGCCGGACTGGCCACCCGCATCCTGCTGCTCCACCGGCGGCTCGGGATGACGCGCCCGCGGGCCCACCGGCTCGTCGCCCGAACCCATCCGGGTGGTCTGCATCGTGTCGGCCGGGGACCCCGGCGGTCTGGTCGTCCGGCCGCCCATCGCGGGAACGCCCGGGTGCACGTTCGACACCTGGTCGTGCACGATGACGGTGGTCTGCTCGCCCTCCTCCGGCGCCGCGTGCCGCGGGCCCTGCTGGCCCGGACGCGCACCCGCGAGATGTCCCGTCCGTTCCGGGCCGTGCCAGCCGTGCCGCCCACCACCCTCGGGTGCGGCGGCATCGTCCTCGGCCGGGGCGGCGGCCGAATTCACCGCGCCCTGTCCGCCGGTCGAACCGGAATAGCCGCCCGCCGGATTGCCCGGTGCACGGCCGCCGCCCTGCTGACCGGGATTGACCGGACGACCCTGATCCGGACGCGGCGGGGTCGCCGCCTGTCCGGGCCCCTGCGGTATCGGGCCCGGACCGCCGGGGCGTGCCGGTTCGGGCCCATAGCCCTGATCGGGCTCCTCGTCCGCGTATTCGCTGTCGGTGACCAGCAGATGCGCCGCGCCCAACACCAGGGCGTGCATCGGATGGTCGGCTACGTGCAGCCGGTGACCCAGATGGTTCTGGAACGCCAGCCGCAACGCGTCGTTGAAGCAGACATTGCCGGTGAGCAGCACCCGCGAGGTGTCCGCGCCGATCGAGCGGGCCGCGGCCATCACCTCGATCACCACGTTGTCGGCGTGATGCGCGTCGCGCATGGCGTCGGGTGCGATCGGCACGCCGACCGATTCGGTCGGCTGCTCGTCGTCGCCGTTCACCGAGACGACCAGGCACATCCGGCCATCGGAGTAGACGCCGGTCGCACTGGTGGCCCGGCCACCGGCATCGGGCGGGTGGACCAGGCCGATGGCGCGCACGTAGCCCGACAACGCCACCGATTCGGGCAGCGGCTCGCTCTGCACGTCCAGTTCTTCGACCAGCCGGGCGTATTCGTCGATCTTCTCGTCGGGCCAGTCGTCCGGATACGGCAGCGCGATGACGTCCGGCTTGCCGCGCACGTATTTACCGATGGCGGCCAGCGGGTTGTACAGCCGTGCCCGGAACACGAGTTCCGAGGGCCAGGTCGCGCCCGCGATGCGGATCTGCTTGTGGCCGATGATGTCCCGCACGTCGGCCACGGCGATCCCCAGGTCGGAACGCCCCCGATCGGCGCCCGCGGTATGCAGGCGACCGGACGCGTCCGCCAGCAGGTAAGCGGGCGGCGTATATGTTCCTTCCACCTGGACCGGGCGGATCGGCGTACCACCGCCACCGCCGGCCACGGACACCACATCCCATCCGAGATGCACCGCCCCAATTCGAGCCGTCACACGCACAAGTGTGCCTTCTTTGTCGGCGACACGCGCGACCGGGCGGGTTTATTGCCTGGTCGCCGCCGTTTCGCGGGATGCGGACAACAACAACTGACGCTCATACCGTTCATGCCGAGGACTTCTTCAACCGCAACCGCCACCAGGTGACGATCATCAGCACCAGAGTGAGCACGGCCAGCATGCCGATATCCAGCCACCAGACGTGCGAAGTGTGCTTCCACAGCGTATCGGTGGCCGCACTGCTGTCGAGCGGATTCAGCGCGGGCATGTTGACGGTCGAGGAGCCCCCGGCGAATCCCCATCGCGACGGGAACAGCCAGGCGATCTGCTGGAGTACGACGCGATTGGTCACCGGGATCACGCCGCCCGCCATCACCAGCTGGACCATGATCACCACCACCAGCAACGGCATCACCTGCTCGTTCGATCTCGCGACGGACGAGAGCGCCAGACCGATGAGCACACAGGCGATGGCGGTGGCCGCGATGTCGACGTACAACTCCACATTGCCCGACGGGATCACCGTGCCGTGGCCGGGCTGCTTCTTGCCGATCAGGACGATCGCCACCATGACCGCGGATTGCAGCAGCGCCGCGAAGCCGAAGATGGCGACCTTGGCCATCAGATACGACCACGGGCGCAGCCCGACCGCGCGCTCGCGCAGGAAGATCGCCCGTTCGGCGACCAGATCGCGGACGGTGAGCGTGGATCCCATGAAGCACGCGCCCAGGATCAGCACCACCAGCAGCTGTTCGCTCTCCCGACCGCCGTCGGGGACGAACATGATGCTGCCCTTCCCGTCGCTCACCTGGGACAGCGGGCCGATGGCCAGACCGTTGGTGCCGGGCACCACCAGTGAGAGCCCACCGAGGACGAACGGCAGCAGCACCAGGAACATCAGATACCCGCGGTCGGCCAGGATCAGCCGGAACTGCCGCCGCGACAACGTCGAGAACTGTTTGCGCGCACTGGATTTCGGCGGCTTGCCCTGGTCACCGCGCGGTGCGGGCGGTGGTGGCGGCGGTACCGCGGCCTGTTTGGCGCGGTAGTTCGCGAAGGCGCGATCGGGATCCGCGGCGACCTGCGCGAAGATCTCCGCCCAGTCGCTGGTGCCCAGGAATGTGCCGACCGCGCCCGGATGACCGAAGTACGCGGTCTTACCGCCGGGCGCGAGCAGCAGCACCTGATCGCACATGTCCAGGCAGGCCACCGAGTGGGTGACCACGATGACGGTGCGTCCGGCGTCGGCCAGTTCCCGCAGCATGGTCATCACCTGACGGTCCAGCGCCGGATCCAGACCCGAGGTGGGCTCGTCGAGCAGCAGCAGGGCCGGACCGGTGAGCAGTTCCAGCGCCACCGAGGCGCGTTTGCGCTGACCGCCGGAGAGTTTGTCGACGCGCGTGTCGGCATGTTCGGTGAGCGAAAGTTCGTCCAGCACACCGTCGATGACCGCGCGACGGTCCGCCTTGGAGGTGTCCGGAGGCAGCCGCAGCTCGGCGGCGTAACCCAGCGCCTGCCGGACGGTGAGCTGACGGTGCAGCACGTCGTCCTGCGGGACCATGCCGATACGACTGCGCATGGCCTCGTATTCGGCGTGCAGGTTGCGGCCCTCGAAGGTGACCACGCCCGCGGACGGATGCGTCGCTCCGGCAATGAGTTTGGACAGCGTGGACTTGCCCGCACCGGAGGGGCCGATCAGCGCGGTCAGGGTGCCGCGCCCGGCCTGCATGTTCACATCGACCAGCAGTTGTTTGTTGCCCTCGACCGTGAACCCGACGCCGTGCACGTCCAGCCCCTGCTCGGTGACCGGCTTCTGGCGCACGACGAGCGTGCCTTCCTGCACCAGGAAGTCGATGTTGCCGATCGTGACGATGTCCCGCTCGTGCAGTGCGACGCGCTGTTCGCGGCGGCCGTTGACGAATGTGCCGTTGGCCGAGCCGACATCCTCGATGACCAGCCCCTCGGGGGCCTTCACCAGACGCGCGTGCCGACGCGAGGCCAGCGGATCGTTCACCACGATCTCGTTGTCGCTGGTGCGGCCGATGTTCAAGCCCTGCGGGGGAATTCGGTCGGCGCGAGCGAGCGGACCGGTGGAGGTGGGGGTGCGCACCGGCGGAGGCAGCAGCGATGCGTCGGCCTTCGCGGTCATATTGATATTGGCCGCGGCCGACTGCTGCGCCGGGGCCGATTGCTGGACCGGAGCTGGTTGCTGGGAAGAAACTGGCTGCGGCGGAACCGGTTGTTGCGGTGCGAAATTCGGTCGATCGATCGGGGGGCGCTGTGGCGCGGGATGTTGCGGCGCCGGATGTTGCGGCGTCGCCTGCGGAGGCTGCGCCTGCGGGTTCTGTTGCGGCGGTGTCATCGGACGTTGCTGCTGCGGAGCCGGTGGCCGCTGCATCGGACCGGACTGCGCCTGCGGCGGAACCCCCGGAGCCTGCGGCGGCGTGGGCGGACGCTGTGGTGGAACCGCCTGCCCCTGCGACGGCGGGGCGGGCGGGCGTTGCATCGGCATGGATTGACGCTGTTGTGCGGGCGGCGGCGTCGGCGGACGTTGCGGCGGAACCGCCTGCCCCACCTGCGGCGGCACTACCTGCCCCGGCACCGGCGGCACACCCTGCGGCATCGGCGGCATCGGACGCGCCCCCGACTGCCGATCCTGCGGCGCGGGCCCAGGTCGCTGCTGCGGCGGCAGCTGCTGGGGCGGCAGCTGCGGATGCTGCCCCACCTGCGGTGTCAGCTGCAGCAGTGGCCCGGTGACCGCGTCACCCAACCGCACCTGCATCGGCCGACCGATCGGAAGTGCACCCGTGACCCGTTGCGCGTCCACGAATACGCCATTGGTGCTGCCGTTGTCGGACAGTACCCAGGTACTGCCCTGCCAGCTGAGTGTCGCGTGCACACGGGAAACCAATGGGCTGTCGACGAACAGCGTCACCTCCGGCGCACGGCCGATGGTGATCTGCTGCCCCGCTTCGAAACCCCGATCGATTCCCTCATGGCGCACGGTGATCTTCTGCGCCCCCGGTGATGACATGTGCCGGATACTATGCGAAAGCCCGGGTGTCGGGGCACCGCAATTTCCCACGGGCATAGGGTGTGCGGGCGCGTAACTGAACCAGGACCGCCCAGGGGAGGGAGTAGGTATGGCCAAACGCCAGGTGACAACGGCGGTCTCCGCGTTGGTTCTGACAATCCTCACGCTGACGGGCTGTACCTCGACCGTCGGCGGCCGGGCCGTCTCGATCTACGAGGATCCGTTCCAGGTGGCCGGACTGCCCACCACCAGCGGCCCCAGCGGACCGCGCACGGGCGTTCCGGACAGCGGCCTGACCGCGGTCGGCGCGACCGGCGACGAGTACGACAAGCTGGCGCTCAACGCCATCGACGACATCCAAAGTTATTGGCAGAGCGAGTATTCCAAGGATTTCCACGGGACGTTCGCGCCGGTCCCGAAGTTCTACTCGTGGGATGCCAAGCAGACCCAGGACGGCCAGTTCTGCCAGCAGACCACACTGCATCTGGTCAACGCCGCGTACTGCCGCCTGGACAATTCCATCGGCTGGGACCGCGGCGTTCTGCTGCCGACGATGACGAAGGCGTTCGGCAAGATGTCGGTGGTGATGGTGCTGGCGCACGAGTACGGCCACGCCGTGCAGACCATGGCCGAACTCGTCACCGGCCGGACCCCGGTGATCGTCAAGGAGCAGCAGGCCGACTGCTTCGCCGGGGCGTTCATGCGGCATGTAGCCGAAGGTGCGGCACAGCATTTCACCATCAACACCGCCGACGGCCTGAACAAGGTGCTGGCCGCGACGGTGGCGATCCGCGACGCGGATACCAGCGATCCCGATTCGGTGCACGGTTCGGCCTTCGAGCGGGTGACCGCCGTGCAGATCGGTTTCACCGACGGCCCGAAGGGGTGCGCGGCCATCGATATGAACGACATCACCCACCGCCGCAACAATCTCCCGCAGTCCTACGGCAGCGATTCCGATCACGGCGAATTGAGCGTCAGCCAGCACAATCTCGTCGAACTGAGCAAGGCGATGAGTTCGATCATGCCGGTGTCCACCGAACCCGCCTACGACTTTCGCGGCGCGAAACTGGGCTGCCCGGATGCCACGGACACCGAACCGGTCACCTACTGCCCGGCCACCAACACGATCGGCACCGACGTCGCCGCCCTGGCGGCCCGCGCGAAGGCGAACACCGACGATCAGGCCGATTTCCCGACCCACATCGGCGGCGACTACAACGCCTACATCGTCTTCATCTCCCGCTATACCCTTGCGGTGCAGAACAATCTGCATCAGCAGCTCTCGGGTGCGAAGACGGGTCTGCGCGCGTCCTGCCTGTCGGGCGTGATCACCGCGAAACTCGCCAGCCCCACCCGCACGGTGGCCAACGGCGATATCGCCCTGTCCCCCGGCGATCTGGACAAGGCCGTCTCCGGCCTGCTGACCGACGGCCTGGCCGCCAGCGATATCGCGGGAAACACCGTCCCGAGCGGTTTCTCGCGCGTCGACGCCTTCCGCGCCGGAGTCCTGGGCAACCAGCAGACCTGCGAATCCCGTTACGAATAGGCCGATTACGCCAACCCCGCAGCCCGGATCGATTGTGGGGCAACGAAGCGGAGGCCGAAGACTCAGAAAGGCGGGGCGGCTGCGGGGTCGTAGCGGAGGACTCGGTTGCCGAGCATGAGTTCGGTGCCGTGCATCAGGGCCAAGGGCTGGTTGGGGACCAGGTGGATCCAGTCCTGGTAGCCGGGGAGGCGGGCGCGGGTGCCGTTGGTGGAGCCGCGGTCCACGATGGTGACGTCCCAGTTGACCAGCCGGATCTCGGCGTGGGCGCGGGACATGCCGCCGGAGTTGTCCTCGATCTTGAACGGGGTCATGCCGCGTTGGGCGGCATCGGAGTTCTGCGGATCACGGCCGAGGACGGCGTCGGCGGCCAGCGTGAACGTGGTGCCGTCGTCCAGGACGAGTACACCCAGGGGCGGGCGCAGCACATCGGACGGCGGTTGGGTCTGATCCACCGGCATACCGCAGACGGTGCAGAACGCCGATCGTGGATCGCTGGGATGCGCTCGCGCGCACTTGAATCCCAGCACCCGGATGCCGGAAGCCGCACCGCGCTCGGGCGTGGGCTCCGGAGTTGGTTGCGGCGGAACCGAACTCGGCCGCCCCAGCTGCGTCTGCGCCAGCCGCGAGGCCATATCGGGTCCGGCGTTCGGCAGCGGCGGCGGGACCGAGGGCAGCGGCGGCGGGGTCGGAGCCGCCGACGGCAGAACGGAATCGCCACCCGGCCCCGGACTCGGCAGCGGCGGGGGCTGCGGCGCATCGGCGAACGGAACCGACCCGGTCGTCGCCGGACGGTGCTGCCCGCCGGGCTCCTCGTCCCGTTCGCGGGCGCGCGATCGTCGTCCCTCGAACCAGATGACCGCGCCGGACGCCGGCGCCACCCCCTCGCCCAGCGCGCCGATACCGCGGTCGGGCAGTTCCGGATCGCCGGCCGATTCGTCGTCGGCGAAGATCGCGGCCGCCCGCGCGGGTGTCGACGCCACTCGATCCACGGTGAACGCGGCCGCCACGCCGTGGTGGTACTCGACGCCTTCCGCGCCGACCAGCATCGCGGTGACCGCGCCGTGCAGGAAGATCGCCAGCCCGCCGGTCTCGGCCTGCGACAGGATGCCCAGATCGACCGGCATGCCGGGGCTGAACTGCTCGGCGTCGCGCATCAGCCAGTTCGTCGCCTCCCGCGCGACCAACCGGCCCGGCCCACCGGGAGCCTGCTCGGTCGCCTCGAAGACCAACTGCGACAGCGCTTCTGCCACACGCATCGCGACCGAGTCCTCTCGCACCGGTCCGGGTGCACGGTGGGCGACCAATACGAGCGCACCTGCCACCCGGACCACCACATGGTTGCCCGGGACAACCTCGACCTGCCGATCCCTCAACGCAATCGGCCTCCGCGGACCATGTATGCGGTCGTCACCACACGCACCAGGTTAGAGCAACGGATCCGCCTCGGTCCCCGTACCGCCCGCGTCGTCTCGGCACACGCCGGATCGCCGCGCGCGGACTGTTCCCGCGGATGCCGCCGGTCCGGTAATTTGTGAGCTGATTGCTGGAGATACGGGGGCTGGCCGATGGTTCGTACGACACGTCGCGCAGGAATCGTATGCACCGCGGCAGCCGCGGTCGCGGTACTGGCCGGGTGCGGGGTGAAGGGCACTGCGGTCGCGGGCGAGATCGATGTGCGCACACTCGATGTCGGCAGTTACGCGGTCGACGCACACACCTACCACCAGACCGCCGACGATGAGGGCGCACTGGTGGAAGGTATGCGGATGTCCCGGGCGGTGGTGCCCGCGGTGGCGATCGATCCGTCGCTGAAGGTCGGGCAGAGCGGCCATGTCGTACTGGACAACACCGAGGCCACCACCCGCCTGCTCGCCGCGGTGTCCAAGCCGATCCTGGACAGGGAGGGCCTGCTCACCGGCTACACCGCGTCCGGGGCGGACAAGTCCGACGATCCCGGCACCTCCATCTCCACCTCCGACACCACCTCGGTGACCGATTTCGTGATGCGTTTCGCGGACGCGGACACCGCCAAGCGGACCGCGCAGGAACTCGAGGACGCCGACTTCGGCGTCGCGCCCGATATCAACAAGAAGTTGTCGCTGTCGAAATACCCCGACGCGCTGGTGCATTGGCGTCCCGGCGTCTCGAATGTCGGCGCCTTCCTCGCGCACGAGAACTTCGTGATCTCGCTGTTCATCCAACGTCCCCAGCCCGAGCAGGACGATCTGGAGGCGTGGGTGCAGAAGGCGCTCGACGCCCAGATCCCGGCACTGGACAAATTCCGGGCCACGCCGAAGGACCAGTTCTCCGGTCTCCCGGTCGATCCGGACGGGCTGCTCGCCCGCGCGGTGGTGCGCGACCGGGACAAGCACACCCCGGATCGAGACCGCTTCGCCAGCTACGGTCCCAACGATTTCGTGAACATCGCCGCGGACGAGACCGTCCGCCAGCGGCTCGTCGCCGACACCGGCCTGGACGCGGTAGGTATCGCGGATACCAGCACGGTGATGCGGGTGCGCGATGCGGCGGCGGGTGGCCGGTTGATCACCGGTCTGGTCTCGGCCTCCGGATCGGCCTACAGCCCGATCGACGCGCCGGACAAACTCCTGGGCGCGAAATGCCTGCAGCTGAGCAGCTCCGGCGTGCACTCGAATTCGGCCAAATTCCGCTGCTATATTCCACACGGCCGATATGTCGAGGTGGTCATCAGCAATGACCAATCCGATATGAAGAAGAAAGCCTCGGCGGCGTACGCACTGCTGGCGAACAGCATGTGAGCAGCCTGGCGAGCGGCGGCAAATCACTGGCATCGGTATGCATCCCCGTGTGTACACTACCGGCGGGCCGTGGCCGCGCGGATCGCGCGACGGCCGGTTCCACGGGAGGGGAGCTATGCGCAGGTCGAAGGTATTCGTGGCGGCGATGCTGCTGGTCACGGCCTGTACCGCGGGCTGCGGATCCGGCCATGACGACCCGCCGCCGGACCCCGTCATCGATCTCGCGAAACTGGATTTCGGCCCATACGACGCCACTCCGCACGAGATGGGCAAGCCCAAGAACGTCTATCAGGCCCGCGATTTCGAGGCGGAACGTCTCGGCGACGTCGTTCCGCTCGCGATGGACATCGATCCGGCTCTGACCTACGGCGGTAATTCCGGCACCCTCGTCTTCGAGGATCCCAAGGATACGCAGTTGCATAATTTCGGCGACGTCAACCACTTCGCCGAGGATGCCCCCAATTTCATCGGCGGCTACATCAGTTACGGAATGGACAGCCGGAACAACGACGGTATCGAACTGCTGAATGCGGTGCTGCTGTTCCCCGACGAGAAACAGGCCGCCGACGCGGCCACCGCGCTCGAACACCGCGACTTCATCGCCAAGCCGGACAATCAGCCGGTGCCGATACCCAAATATCCTGCCGCACACGCACATTGGGAACACGGCAACCAGGCGATCGACAGTTGGTACGCCACCGGGAAACTGGTCGTATTCACCTCCGACTACGACCACACGAAGATCTGGTTCCACCACACCGATCTGCCCGCCCTGGTCGCCATGGTGACCAAGAGCCTGGACACGATCGTCCCGGCCGTCGCGAAATACACCCCCACCCCGGTGAACGAGCTCACCGACAAGACGATGGATATCGAGGGCATGCTCGGCCGCACGATGGTCCGGCCGAAGGCGGCGGCGGGCGAATGGCTCAATCCGCCCGTCGTCTTCCACGCGCACGCCGCCCTGGGCTGGACCACCGATCCGATCGCGGATCAGAAGATCTTCCAGAAGGACGGCGTGGATCTGTACGCCGAATACGGCAACAACCTCTATCGCGCCCGGGATGCGGACGGCGCGAAGGACATTCGCGATCAGCTGGGTGATCCGGCCAAGCATTTCAAATCCGCCGCACCGCCGCGGAATCTCCCGATCGCCAAATGCCGTCAGTACCACGGCCCGGCATCCAATGCCGTGCACTTCTACTGTTCGGTCGCCTACGGGCGTTACGCGGCGCAATCCTGGGGCGAACAGCTTCTCGATGCGCAGCAACGCATTTCGGCGCAGTACGCGATCCTGGTGAGGGCGAAATGAGCGCCACGTCCCGCACCCGCAAATGCCTCGCCGTCCTCGGCAGCATCGCGGCCGTCGCCGCACTGAGTTCCTGCGGTACGGACCGCGGAACCGCGCGACCGGCCGAAATCGACGTCCGCACACTGGATATCGGCCCCTACCCGGTCGATCCGACCGACATCCACCTGGACCATCCGCCGGGCCTGCTGCACGGACTGCAGGTCGGCGGCCTGCGACTGGGCGAGTACGTGGTCGACGCCTACGATATCGACCCCCATCTGACCAGGGGCCTGACCTCCGCGTCCTTCACCAGCGGGGTCGTCGCCGATTCGCTCGGCAACGACGCGGCCATGACCGCGGTCGCCAAGCGCGACAACATGTATTTCGGCTTCGAATCCGTGGGATCGGATACCGACAGCTTCCTGAATTCCGGCGACTGGCCGTCCCAGTCGGCGAAGAACGCCACCACCATCGATCTGATGGTGATGCAGTTCCCCGATGCCGCCACCGCGCAGCGCGCGGCCACGGACTTCTCCGACACGGATATCGGCATCACCGAGAATCAACCACTTCCGATCGGCAAATATCCGGACGCGCACGCGAATTGGCGGCCGGGCAGCGCCGTCATCCGGTCGTTTCTCGCGCACGGCTCCTACGTTGCGGCGGTGGCGGCCTTCGCGCCCACGGCCGACCAGCAGAATCTCACCACCCTCGTGCAGAAGACCTACGACACGGAATTCCCGGTCCTGGACAAGCTGCAACCGATCTCGGACGAGGACACCGTGCGATTGGATTGGGATCCGGAGTACATGATCAGCCGCACGCTGAATCCGGATAATTTCACCACCATCGGATTCGGCGACGAGAACGCTGCCTTCGGCCCGCGCGGCATCATGCATTACATGCGTTATCGGGCGCAGGCGAAGAAGACCTTCACCGCGATGAACGCGGTCAAATTCGCCAGAACCGATGCCGCACTGGTGGTCCGGACCGAGGACGACGCGTCGGCGGACAAGGCCGTACACGACAAACTCACCCCGCAACCACATCAATCGGATGCCGCCGCGGTGCCGAAGATCTCCGATTCGGCCTGTGTGCAGAACGATACGGAGACCGATATCTTCTCCGACCGAAAACGTTTCACCTGCCTGGTCGCGTACCGCAATTACGTCGGCTACGTCGAATCCGATCAGCTGATCGATGCGCATCAGCGTGCCGCCGCGCAATACGCGCTGCTGGCCAACAGCCAATGGGAGCCGTAGCTCGACCGTGTTCGGGCGGGGCCGGTATGCTCCGCCAGAGCACCAGCCGACCGACGCGAGCACCCTCCCAACCACTTTTCGACCAGGAGTTTGTGACAGATGGCGATGAGTCCCGGCACCATCGTCGGTGGGTATCGGATCGAGCGAGTGCTCGGTGCGGGCGGTATGGGCACGGTATATCTGGGCAGACATCCGAGCCTGCCGCGAATGGACGCGATCAAGGTGCTCGGCACCGAACTGTCGGCCAATGCCGAATTCCGCGGACGATTCGAGCGTGAGGCCAATCTGGCTGCGGGACTGGATCATCCGAATATCGTCTCGGTGTACAACCGCGGCGAGGAGGACGGGCAGCTCTGGATCGCGATGCAGTACGTCCAGGGCACCGACGCCTCGGCCGAACTGTCCCGCGACCGACACGCCATGACGCCGCTGCGGGCGTTGCGCATCGTCGCCGAGGTCGGCCGCGGTCTGGACTACGCACACCGCCGCGGGCTGCTGCATCGCGACGTCAAACCGGCCAATTTCCTGCTCTCCGCCAGTGACGGCGACGACGAGGAACGGGTGCTGCTCACCGATTTCGGTGTCGCCAAATCCACCGAGGATCCGGGTGAGCTGACCCAGACCGGCAGTTTCGTGGCCACCATCGCCTACGCCCCGCCGGAGCAGCTGCAGGGCAATCCGGTGGACCACCGCGCCGACATCTACAGCCTCGGCTGCGCCTTCTACAAGTTGCTGACCGGCCAGAACCCTTATCCGGCAATGCAACCGGCGATGGTCATGATGGGCCATCTGTACGAGCCGCCGCCACGGGCGACCGCGCTGAACGCCGGACTTCCCGAGGCCGTCGATCAGGTTTTCGCCCGGGTGCTGGCGAAGAATCCGGCCGAGCGGTTCAACACCTGCCGGGAGTTCACCGAGGCGGCCACCAGCGCCCTGGTGCCCGGATACAACCCGGTGCGCACCTCCACCTCGCCGACCTATCCGATCCAGGTGCCCGGTCAGTCCACCGACCCGCGCACGAATATCTCGGGTTCCTATACCGCGCAGGGCAATACCGGTCCGCGGATGGCGAATTCCGGTCCGGGCGAACCGGATCTGTCCGTGCTGCTGGCCAAGCCGCCCGGTCGTCGCCGGTGGCTGATCCCGGCGGTGGTCGGCGTGGTCGTGGTGGCCGTCGCCGCGGGGATCGGGATCTGGGCGACCCGGGGCGGCCAACCGGCCACCCCCACCACGACGACCACCGCCGCGGCCGCACCGGCATCGGTGGCGCAGGCCAAACAGCAGAATCCGGCCTTCGCCGGGAAGACCATCACCATGGTGGACGTCACCGACGACAACAAGGTCGCGATCTATCTGGGCGGCACCCCGCAGAGCGAATTCCTGCAGGGGCTCGGCTTCGTCTACAACCTCGCCTACGCCAAGAAGGGCAACGACACCTCCCCGAAACCGATGAGCGACTACGACAGTCTCAATGCCGCCGACGGCAGCTACGTCATCGCCGTACGCAGCGACAAGGCCGCCGGAGGCGGAGGTCTGCTGGGCCTGCCGTACGAGATCAGCACATCGAAGGCGACCGTGATTCCGCTGGACGATCCGACCGCGGTCTCGGCCATGCGGAACTGGGCAGCCGATTCGGAGAATACCGAGCTGAACAAGCTGGTTCCGGTGTTACACAACCACATTCAGTGAGCCGATCCGGCGCCGGCGATCACAACGTGTAGAAACCCTTGTCCCACAGGGTTTCCAGGCGACGGAAGTAGTCCTCGTACTGCGCCGCGACCACATCGGTGGAGAATCGGCCGACGGCGTAATCACGGATCGCCTGATAGTCCAGTTCGTCGACCGCGTCCGCGGCGTCGCAGAACTGGCGTAGCGAACGGCACCGGAATCCGGTGACGCCCTGTTGCACGGTCTCGCTGAACGCTCCCCAGTCGGTGGTGATGACCGGAGTTCCGCACAGCATCGCCTCCACGTGCACTCCGCCGAACGGCTCCAGATACAGCGAGGGCACGAAAACCGCTCGGGCGCGGCTCATCAGCTCACCGCGCCGCGCGGGGTCCACGACGCCGACGTACTCGCCGAACTCCGGCGGCGTTCCGGCGCCGGCGATCACGAGCCTGCGCTCGAGGGTGCGGCAGGTGTCCACGGCGATCTGATACCCCTTGGCCTCGATCAGCCGCCCGATGAACAGGTAGTAGTCGTCCTTCTCCGCGGAGAACGGAAAGTCCGGCACGTCGAAGTAATTGGGGATCACCTGATCGAAGAATCGCCCGCGATCGCTCATGATTCCGGGCAGCGTCGTATGCGCGCCGTGCACCGCGTGCATCCACGCATAACTTTCGAACACACGGTATTTCGCGAACACACCGCTGTAACCGATGCCGAATTCCACCGTCATCATCTCCGGCAGCGCGGCGCCGATCGCCTCCTGACAGGTGCCGCCGATGATGCACAGAAAGTCCCGGGGCTCGGCCCGCTGGGCGATCTCCGCGACGGCCCTGCCATTGGTGATGACCCAGTGTTTGTCGTTCTTACCCCACGTGATGTTGATCGGGCCTTCGAAGAAATCGTTGTTGCCGAACCATTCTCGCTGCTCGTCCTTGGTCACGATGGTGATCAGTTCGGTGCAGGCCGCCTCGTTCTCCTGCGAGGCGTACAGGAACACCTCGTGCCCGAGTGCGGACATCATGTCGCAGAATCGGCGCACCTTCTGGGTGTAGGCACAGGGCGAATACGACCGAGTGGTCTGTGTATGCGGCAGATTGACGACGTGAAAACGCATCGTGGACACTTCAGTTACCCGACCAACTCTCCCGTGACGACGTGCCGAACGCTACCCTACGACGTCACCGTCGGCCGTCCCACGAACGGCGATCGGGTGCGAGCGGACAAACTCCTGTGGCTCCCGCGCCGCGCGATTGGTAGGGTAAAGCGGCAGTCACGCCCATCACGTGGGTACAGCGGCACCTCGGGGGAAGGAGAACATACGCTGTCACAACGCGCGATGCGCGCCGCAGGGGTGTATCGAGCGGCCGATTCCTTCGCGCGGAGCCGTACTTTCGGCCGTTCCGGCCGGACTCCATTACGGACGAGCCGGGAAACGAATCAGCACATGCCGCGTCCGAACGACTGCAAGCGTTAGAGTCCCTCCGATGCGGCGGGATTCGCACTTCCGGTCGTACCGGCCGGACTCCATCGAGGGAGGTTGAGGGGAAGGAGGGTCCGGATTCGAGGCCGCGGCGGTCTCGACTGCCCCTGGTACCAGAGCCGGTTGCTCCGACAGCACGGGCGGGATGATATCCACGGCGCGACGTGAGCACACCAGGTCGGCTTCATCGCCCTGGGGGGTGCACTTCATCGAGGCTTGGGCAGAAAGTAGATGGAACCGAACGGACGTCGTACACGTCCAACCAGATATACCGATCACGGCAGACGACCTGTCGCCGATCGTTGACCCGAGAGGAGCACACTGTGGCTGGCAAGCTCGAAGCCAATGTCGATCAGATGAACACGTTCTCCAAGAACATGGAGGACCAGCATCAGAAGCTGATCACCCACATCCAGTCCACCAAGGCGGATCAGGAACAGACCACCGCCAGCTGGAGCGGTCAGGCTCGTTCCGCCTTCGATCAGTTCATGGAGCGCTACTACGAGCAGGCGCAGGCGATGAACAACAAGCTGTCCACCACGGTCGACAGCCTGATGAAGGCCGCGGACAACTACTCCAAGCAGGACGAGGACTTCCAGCAGCAGATCTCCAAGCAGAACTCCAGCCTGGATCTGCCCGCCATCTGATCCTGCCCGGTCACTCACGTTCGGGCTTCGAAGATCCCCACGTTCAAAGGAGCATTTCATGGCCGCCAACGATCCCTCGCGAATTTCCGCCAACTTCGGCGATGTCGCCGCAGGTGCCGACGCGTTCATCAGCCGCGCCCGCAACCTGATGTCCGACCTGGAAGATTTCCACAAGCAGGTCACCGACTTCGTCACCAACCACTGGCAGGGTGATGCGAACGATGCGTTCTCGCAGCTGCAGTCCCAGTGGAACCAGAACATCATGCAGCTGAACACCACCCTGCAGGGTGCGGCTCAGCTCGTGCACACCGGTAACTCCGACCTGCAGTCTCGCGACTCCTCGCTCGCGGGTCTGTTCTGATCCGAGTTCAACGCAACTGAGCCCCGGCGACTTTCGCCGGGGCTCAGTCGTTTTCGCGCTATCTTCTACGGTGCCACCCGAATCACGCAGAGCACCCAGGGGTTTCACATTGCGTCGCCGATCGAGGATCCGTACCGCCGCGGCGGCCGCTGCCACCGTTGCCCTGACCGCACTGTCGGTCACCACGGGTGCGGGAGTCGGTTCCGCCGATCCGATCATCGCTTCCAAACATCTGCTGGCCTCCCCCACCACGGCCGACGGGTCGAAGATCAGCGCGTACTACCTCCGCGACGCTCGCCACCTGACCCTGCGCGTGCATTCGGCCGCGATGAATCAGGACATCACCGTCGAGGTGCAGCGCCCACGCGACACCTCGCTCCCCCGGCCCGTGCTGTATCTGCTCAACGGCGCGGGCGGCGGCGAGGATGCGGCGACCTGGCAGCGCAATACCGACGCGCTGCCCTATCTCGCCGACAAGAACGCCAACATCATCGAGCCGATCGGCGGCGCGTGGAGTTATTACACGGATTGGCTGAAGGACGATCCGGTACTGGGCCGCAACAAATGGAAGACCTTCTTCACCCGGGAGCTGCCACCGCTGATCGATGCGTCCCTGGGCACCGACGGCGTCCACGCGATCGCGGGTCTGTCCATGGCGGGCACCTCGGTGCTGGCCCTGGCCATCGCCCAACCCGGTCTGTACCGCAGCGTCGCCTCCTACAGCGGGTGTGCGCAGACCAGTGACCCGCTGGGACGGGAAGTGGTGAAGACGGCGATATCGGTGTGGGGCGACGGCAATCCCACCAATATGTGGGGTGCGGATTCTAGTCCGCTGTGGGCGGTGAACGATCCGTTCGTCCATGCCGACCGATTGCGCGGGATCAACCTGTTCCTGTCCTCGGGCAGCGGTATCCCGGGCCCGTACGACACCCCGAACAGCCCGTTCCTGTTGCATCCGGGTCCGGTATCGCTGGCGAATCAGCTGCTGGTGGGCGGCCTGCTCGAGGCGGGCACCAATGCCTGCACGCACAACCTGCAGAATCGCCTGAACCAGCTCGGCATCCCGGTCACGGTCGACTACACCGCCACCGGCACGCATTCCTGGGGCTACTGGCAGGACGCGTTGAAGCAGTCCTGGCCCGTCCTGGCCCGCGGGCTGGGTCTGTAATCCCGATCAGCGCAGTTCGCGCACGCTGGTGAGGATTTCGCGCGCCTGGGCGGGCGTCAGCTCTCCCGCCGTGCCACGGTCCGCGAGGACGGCCAAGACCAGCACCGAACCCGACGGGGCGCGGAAGGCGAAGGTGTACACCGAGAATGTCGTTGTGCTGCAACCCGATCGGCTGGGCGTCCAGGCACCGGAGGTCTCCACGTACTGTCCGGTGATCCCGCTGCGGGTGGTCAGCTCGACGGCCGGCGCTGCGGCACCGCCGCCCGAACCGCCGTAACTGGTCTGTGCCGCGGTGGTGCCGACCGCCGTCGCCGCCTGGGCCGGATCTCCCTGCCCCGAATCGGTGAGGGTGGCGACCGCCCGGAATCCGGATCCCGGGCAGTAGTGCGCACCCTCATCGGCCTGGCCGTGCCCGGTGAATCCGCCGATCGTCCATGTGGTGCTCGCCGGTTCGATGATCCACCCGGTGGGCACGTCGTAACCGATCCCGAAGGCCGGCACCGCAACCCCCTGATATCCCTGGACCATCGCATCGGTGGTCGTGGCGTCCGGGCCGAGCGTCGCCCCGGTCCGCGAGGGCGGCACGCTCCGCTGCGCGGCCGTTGCCTGATGCGGCAACCTGTTCAGCACCGTCACACCCGCGGCGACCGCCACAAGCAACGCCACCCCGGCCACGACGAGGACGCCGACACGTTTCCCGCGCAACCACCGCATCCTCGAATCGGACTGCGGCGCAACCTTCTCGGACTCCGAAGCTCGGTCGGCATCCACGTGCTCCCCCGACTGCCGCACACCCGCCAGCGCATAACTGACCTGCCACCCGGCGGCCCCGTACTGCCCATTCGCCCCGGGTGACGCCTCCGCACCCGACTCGGATGCCACTCGCCCCGGAACAGCCACCTGCTGCTCATCACCCCCCGAGGAGTCATCGCCAGGCTGCAAGTCCGAAACTACTTGCTGCACAGCAGGATCCGGACTCTCCTCGCCCGGCGCCCCCGAACCTTCCCCCCAGCTCTCGTCTCTCACGCCAATTCGTTCCTGATCCGCGCGGCTGCTGCCTGGCACCCATGATGCCCGCACAACCCGTCCCCGGCGACACATCGTACGGTCCGACGCCCGCGACGGCTATTTCGGGAAGAACTCCGGGTCGGGTTCGCAGGTGACGTCGGTGGCGGGCAGAGCGCCGGTGGCGAGGTAGGTGTTGACCGAATCGTTCACGCACGGACTCAGACCGGGACGGAAGGAACCGTGAATTCGGGTGTCGGCCAGGGTCACCAGGCGCGAGGCCGACAGATCACGGTGCAGCGCAACACCTTCCGGATAGGCGGTGCGGGTGTCGTGGACAACGGCCAGGATCAGCGCCGGCGTCGCATTGTGCACCTGGGTCGCGGGTTCCAGCGGATCGGGCCAGTAGGCGCAGACGGTGATGTTGTTGGCGAACGCGCCGAATACCGGCTGGGTCGGCCGAGCGGCCTCGATATTGCGGTAGTACCAGGCCGGATTGCGGGGCGCGGCCCGATCACCGCACGTCACCGCCGCCATCCCGGCCGCCTCCGGCGCAGCTCCGCTGATCTTGGATTTGAGTTTCGACACGTCCAGCGGTTTACCGTCGACGCCGTCGGACAGCAGCCGCACGACATCGGCCAGGCCGGCGTTCATCTTGGGGTTCGACAGCAGTGCGAGCAGCATGATCGGCACGGTGTGCTCGTCGACCAGATATCCGGAGCCGAGGCTGATCACCGGATGCGCCGCCGCACGACGGATCATGTCCTCCACGAATGCGCGCACCTGCTGCGGGGTCGCGCCGAAGTGGTACTGGTCGTCGTGCCGGGCGGCCCACGCCGCCCAGTCGTCCAGGGCGTACTCGTTGATCGGGCCCATGTCCTGGTACATCCCGACCCAGTAGCGATCGGGATCCACCGCACTGTCCAGCACCATCCGATCGGTGCGCGACGGGAACATCTGCGTGTACACCGCGCCGAGGTAGGTGCCGTACGAAGCGCCGTAATAGCTGATCTGCTCGACGCCCAGCGCCGCCCGGATGACGTCCATATCGCGAGCGGTGTTCCGCGTGGTGATGTTGCGGAGCTTGTCGATGTCCCCGGCCAGGCAGGACGCGGCCAGCACGGCGGCCAGTCCGGTGTCGCGGGCATAGCCGAACACGTCGAATCCGGACGAGAACAGCATCGTCGGCAGTGGAATCGCGCAGTGCACCGCATCCGAGCGGCCGATACCGCGCGGGTCCATGCCGATCAGGTCGTATTGCGCCCGCACATCCGGGGTCATCCCCTTCTGCACGGTTACCATCGTCTGCAGTCCCGCGCCGCCGGGCCCGCCCGGATTGGACAGCAGCACCCCGCGCCGCCGCGCCGGATCGGTCGCCGCGATCCGCGAGATCGCGATGGTGAGCGTCCGCCCGTCGGGATGGCTGTAGTTCAACGGGACGAGCACTCCCGCACACGACGCACCGGCGGCGTCGAGCGTGCCGTCGTGACAGGGCTGCCAGTCCGGTCGCTGCTGGTAGAACCGGTCCAGCGGGTCCCGTGCGTGCGCAGGCCCCGCGGCGAACCCGGCCACGAGAACAATCCCCATCATCGAAACGAGCCAGCGAAACCACCGTGTCGGCATCGGTACTCCTCGCAGAAAGCCACCCCTGTGCGAACCTCATCTACAGGTACAGGTTCTTCACCCGGCATGCGACGAGACGCGCCCGACTTGCGGTAGAACCTCAGACCACGCGACCGGTGAACGCGGCGAGTTTGTCGAGGGCGAGAGCATCCTGCGCGACGGGCTGCTCGTCGTCGAAACGCCCGGCGCGGGAATGTTCGGCCATCTGCACCCTGATGTACGCGAGAGACTCCTCGACCAGATCCTCCGGCAGATCGGCGCGAAGTCCCGTGGCACGGGCCAGATCCCAGCCGTGAGTGAGCAGATCCGCCATCCGGATCCGCAACCGCCCCACGCCGGTGGCATCGCCCAGCGGACCCGAGAAGGTCTTGTCCAGCACTCCGGGAGCGCCGAAGGCGGCCGTCACCGCCGCGGCGGAGGTCCGATAGGCCGCGAGCGGGTCGGTCCCCAGAGGATCGGCCTGCCGATCCGGCATCGGACCACCCTCCAGCAACGCCGTGAACACGAGGTTCAACCCGACCAGATGGGCCACCACGTCGCGCACCGTCCATTCGGTGCACGGCGTGGGCGCCTCCCACTGCTGCGGTTCGATCCGCGCGATCAACTCACCCACCGCCTCGAAGGCCCGCCCGAGGTCGGCAACAGGATCCGATGTCATAGAGCGACCCTATGACCACTCCCGCCACCGGTAAACCGAGTAGGCCCGGTCGGCCCGCGATTCCGCGCGCGTCGGCCGAGTCGGCGGATCGGTATGTCGGCGACGGGCGACGGAGGTGATCCGACTCGGGAATCTCCGTCGAGGAAAGGGGTGTTCGTGCAGGGTATGGTCGGTTGGGCCGGGTGTGGTGCCCTGCGCTGCGCTCACACGGACGAGGACAACCCTGGTGAAATACATTCCGCGCCTGATCATGTTTCTGGCGATTCCCGCCATCCTGTTCGCACTGCCGTGGTGGACGGTGATCGGGGCGGTCACGACCGGACCCGCGTTCTGGGTCGGCACGGCGGTCTTCCTGCTCGGCTACCTCAGCCTGCCCGCGGGGATGTTCTTCGGGCACGGGCCCGCGCAGTCCGATGCCGGGTCGATCGTGGGCGACACGTTGCTCGGGGTGATGTGGGTCTTCTTCACCTGGTCGGTGATCGGGAATGTCGCCGGGCTGGTGCTCGCCCTGGCGGGGGTGCACGATCCGGCGCGTTCGCGGATCGTCGCGGTCGGCGTGCTGGCGGTGTCGGCGGTGTTGGTGGCGTGGAGTATTCGCGAGGCGCGGCGGGTGCCTCGGGTCCGCGAGGTCGACGTGCCGATCCACGGACTCGGACCCGGTCTGGACGGTCTTCGGCTGGTGGTGCTCACCGATACCCACTACGCGGCGCTGAACCGGCTGCGCTGGTCCGAGCGGGTGGTCGAGATCGTCAACGAGTTGCAGCCCGATATCGCTTGTCACGCAGGCGATCTCGCAGACGGCTCGGTGGCGAAGCGGCATCCGCAGGTCGACCCGCTGGGCAAGGTCGAGGCGAAATTCGGCCGGTTCTACATCACCGGCAACCACGAGTACTTCGGCGACGCACCCGGCTGGCTCGAGCATATGACCGCACTGGGCTGGCAGCCGCTGCGCAACCAGCACGAGATCATCACCCGCGGCGAGGACAGCCTGGTGATGGCAGGCATCGACGACCCGACCGGCACCGGCCTGGAAGGCCACGGCCCGAATCTGCCCGCCGCCCTCGCCGACGCCGATCCGCAGCTACCGGTCGTCCTGCTCGCCCATCAGCCCAGGCAGGTGGCAGATGCGGTGAAAGCCGGTGTCGCCCTGCAGATCTCCGGACACACCCACGGCGGGCAGATCTGGCCGTTCCACTACCTGGTCCGACTCGAGCAGCCGGTGGTCGCCGGATTGAGCGAACACGGCGAGCACACCCGCCTCTACACCAGCCGCGGCACCGGCTTCTGGGGTCCTCAACTGCGCCTGTTCGCGCCCAGCGAGATCACCGTGCTGACACTGCATCCGGCGTCCGCATGAGCTGTGTTGGGGCTCAACGATCGACGAATCTGGGGTAGAGCGTCCGCACGATCGCGAGGGCGATCTCCATGCTGACGGCGTCGACATCCACCGATGCGTTGGTCACCACTGCGACCGAAACATCCTCGGCGGGATAGCGGTACACCGCGCACGACGAACCGGGCATCCGGCTGTTGTGGCCGACCAGCGCGCCGAGGCGCTGCACGCCGAGCCCGTACCGATGAAAGGCCCGCCGACCGTCCAGGTGTATCGGCGTCAATCGCTCACGCTGCAGTTCCGCTGGTAGCAGTGTGCTGTCGGCGAGCTCACGCACCCAGATCAGCAGGTCGTCGACCGTCGAGGTCATCGCACCGGCCGTCCACAGGGCATTGGGGTTCATATCGCCGAGTTCGCGCAGTGTGTGGCCGTCGGCCAGCAGCGCGTAGGTCGTCGGATGCGGGTCGGGAAGCTGTGCGACCGAGGGGAATTCGGTGCTGGTCAAGCCCGGCACCGACGCGACGACATCGCCGTTGATCACGTCGGCGGCGGGCCTGCCGGTCACCTGCTCGAGCACGAGGCCGAGCAGAATGTAGTTGCTGTGGCAGTAGTCGGCCTTGGCCCCGGGTTCGAAAGCCGCTGGCCTGCTTCGCATCACGTCGACCTTGCGTTCCTGCGACCAGTCCCCGTCGGCGGTGTAGAACGACATGCCGTCGCGCGCCGGCAGCCAATCCAGCGAATGGACGAAGTCGGCGACACCGGACGTCATGTTCAGCAGCTGTTTGATCGTGATGCGCTCACCATTCGAGATCCCTGGGACGAACGAATCGAGCGCGTCGTCGAAACCGATTCGGCCACTGTCGATCTGCTGCAGGACAGCCGTCGCGGCGAACGATTTCGTGATACATCCGACGTGCCGATGGTCGCCGATCCGGAACGGTTCGCCGGTGGTCACGTCCGAGACGCCCAGTGCCAGCTCCCATCGTCGACCGTCCAGTTCGACGACCGCGCCGAGGCCGGGCAGGCGTCTGTCGTGGAACTGCGTCTCGAGCAGGAACTCGAGTGTGTCACGCGTCATCTCGTCGAACATCGCGCTACTCCCGCACTCGCGCGCTCAGGAGACTCGGAAGTCCGGTTCGGCGGGCCGGTTCTCCCGGATCCGCCGGACCAGTGCGGCGACTCGTTGGTTGACGAATACCTCGAATGCGTTGTCGTCCACCGGAATCGCGACCGGATCCGGCTCCGGCTCGATCAGGTAGCGGCCGTCGTCGGCGAGGTCGCGCCAGCGCACGAGATAGCCGCGGCGGTCTTGGATCCAGTGCGCCCTGCTGCCCGGCTCGACTTTCAGCTCGCCGAGCTACGTCGCCTTCGCATTGCGCCAGCGGTCGGAGCGCCGACGCGCCGAGTCGTTCGTGTCGAGCACCGGCGAGGTGCCGTAGCCGCGGTCCATTGCGTCCGGCTGCTGCGGGAGGATCGGGACTTCGCCCTGATTACCGCGCCCGACCTTCGGCAGCTGCTCGATCACGGCTTTCGCCAGCCCGACGACGTCGGTCTCGTAGACGTCGACATCACCGCCGCGCTCGATACTCTCGCCGGGCTGCTGAACCAGAACCACCGCATAGCCCGCGCGACGCAATCCGAGGACGCGCGTCACCGCCGACATGTCGGTCTCGTCGTCGGGCGCCTCGCCCGCCGCCCGGATGACGATGTCCGGGTCGACCGCAGCCTCCCACAACTGCCGCGCGTCGACCGGCAGAGTCCTCAGAAGCCGTTCTGCGGTCTCCCTTTTCGCGCGGATGTAGTCGTCCTCGTACTGGTGGGTCGGCCAGTGCGTCAACGGAAACGGCAGCCTGTCGTTCGACATCAGCTCCCAGAGCACCACGACCTCCAACGACGTCAGCCGGAACCGGTGCACACTCATCCGTCGACCACCGGCTTCGATGTCACCGGCGCGTCGCCCACGGCCTGTTCGAGCCACTCCTGCGACTCCAGGAATTCGGCGCGCTTCTTCTCCTTCGCGTTCTGATTGCCGCGTTGCGCGGCTCCCATGGGGCTCATGCCCGGCATTCCCATCCCGCTGCTGCTGGTGGCGAGTCCGGCTTTGACCTGTCCGGTGACGTTTTCGCCGAGTGCGGAGGTCGTGGTCGCGCGCGGGAACAATGTGGACGACGTCGCCGACTCTCTCGCCGACAGCGACGACTGAGCGCCGAAGCTTCTGCCGCCACCACCGGAACCGCCGCCAGCACCGATCGCACTGCCCAACCCGTTCAGCGCCGAGGAGGTAAGCCCCGCCACGGCAGGGGCCTCCAGGCTGCCGGCGAGGCTCTGGGCGTCGGTCTGCGCCGACTTCTGCGTGAACTGCTGTCCGATCTGCTGAGCAGTCTGCATTCCCTCTTGCAACCCCTGCTGCAACATCTGTTCGACCTGCTGAGTCGTCGTCTGTTGCTGCTGCCCCTGTTGTTGCTGTTGCTGTTGGTTCTGTTCTGCTCTTGTTCTTTCTGCTGCTGTTCCAGTTGCTTGGCGTAGCTCGTCGGCGTCAATGAGGGCATACTCGGGCCCGCCGGACCGGGCCCCGGGGTGCTGACCGAGGGCCCGGGGCCAGGAGTGCCGGTGCGGTTACCGGTCGGGTCCGGGAGCCCGGTCGTCACCGGTTGCGGGAGCGGGAATACCGGCATGACCGCGTCCACGGATTTCCCGCCGGGAACGAACACCTCGTTCATGACGTCGTTGGCCCGCTGCGTGAGCAAACTCTTCAGTTGCGCGCGCGACTCGGCGGTGTCGTAAGTGCCGGAATTGGTCACGACCGACGTCTTCCCGTCGACCAGCATGCCCTTGTCGTCGGGAATATTGTTTCGCGTGATGTCGAGGAATTCCGCCGAGAAATCCAGACTGTGCGCGATCGCGTTGATGACGATGGGGAGCTGCGCCAGTTGATCGGCGTAGCGCTGCACCGCCGTCGACGCGGTGCTACCGCCGTTCGAATCCCAGGAATCGATGATCTTCGATTTCACTTCGTTCGAGAACTTGTTGGCGAGCGTATTCAGTGAGCTGCCGTGGCCGCGCCAATTCTTGGCCATATCTCGTACCGATCCGGATTTGATCGAATCGCGGTACTTCACAAGAGTGTCCAGGTCCTTGCCATAGGTCTCCCATGCGACCTGGCTGATCTCGGTCCCGACCGAGCTGTCGGTGCCCAGCATCGTATTCTTGTCGGCGTTCTCGCTTTTCGGCTTGAAATCATCTCTCAGCTGGTACGAGTTCGGAATATGGGCCTCGTCACCCATTGGCCACCTCCTCGGGCATGGACGGCTGGGATCCTACGACTTCGGCCGGTAATCGTTCACGGTCGAGTCGTACTTGGAAAGGTCTGCGGCAGAAGCATTTTCGTTCGTCAGGTACGCACGGCCGGAAGCGATGAAGGTCTCCATCATGTCGGAGACGACGTCGCGGTGCTTCGTCAGCGCGTGCTGTAGTGAGGAGTCACCATTGGTCGCGCGGTCGTTGTAGCGCTGCGCGATCTCGATCGCGTTCGCGATGTTGCCGAAACCTTGGACGGCGGCCAGTTGCGTGGCGTTGTTGATCGCGCTGTCGAGTTCGGTGATCAACTCACCGCACAGCTTGGCGCAGTCCTCCGCGGCGTGCGGTTCCAGCCGGATGTAGTTTGCCTTGGCGGCCTTGGTGAGGCCGCCGAATTCGCTGTCTGCCATCGATCGGTCCTTCTACGACGGAATACTCGGAAAAATGGGGTCGCCCGGAACCGTCGACGTTCCCGCCGGTCCGGCGGTCGGGGCCGCAACGGACAAACCCCGGTCCGAACCGCGACGAACGAGTCGCTGCCTCGCGAATGCCAGGTAGCGCAGATGCATCAGATCGCGGGACACCGAGATCTGGTGGACCACAACCACTGTTGCGGTGAAATGACGCACCCCCCGTGCTTCGTTGTAATGCTCAGCCCTCGAGGTGGCTGCCGACCCCGCGGGTGTGCGGGAATGGAAAAGACCGTAGCGCGCAGCGATTATCGGGTGCAACGAGTTTTCTCGAACCTCGATCGGCATGCCGAGGCCGAAAAGCACAACGGGCCCGGAACTCCGGACCCGTTGTGCTGTATCGAGATTCTGTTGTGTCGAGCAGGGCCAGCCGCGAATCGGACTGTCGCAGTGCGGATCAGCCGGATCTGCGGCGACCGGCCGTGATCAGTTCCAGCGGGACTGCGCGCGGCGCTTGACCGCCGGTGAGGCGTGCGCGTTGGCCATCACCTCGAGGTCCTCCAGGAAGTTCTCGACGCTGTCGGCCTTGGCCTGCAGGGTCGCCACCTGCTGACGCACCCGCTCTTCGGTGCGATCGAGCATATTGGTGACGAGCTCGGCCTGCAGATCGCGCACTAGCTGCCGGTGCAGCTGGGCGATCTGATCGCGCCCCTGCTTACGCACCCGCTCGACCTCCGCGGTCGCCGCCTCGCGCATCTGCGCGATGATGTGGTCGGCATCGGCGCGGGCGTCGCCGCGCATCCGCTCGAGTTCGACCTGCGCCTCGGCCAGAGCGTTGTCGTAGGACTGCTTGGCCTCTTCGAGCCGGGTCGCGGCTTTGCTGCTCTCTTCGAGCTGGCGCGCGATGGCGTCCTGGCTCTTGGCCATCATCCGTCGCAGCGGGGGCAGGATCCACTTCACGAAGACGAAGATGATCACCACGAAGCCGAACAACTGGCTGAAGAAGACGGGCCAGTCGAACGAGATGTGATAGGGGCCCTCGGCGAGCACACCGCTCGTATTGATCATGAAGTAGCCCGTCCCCTTCGCTGGCCGGAGCTGGTACCGGCGTGCCCTTCGTCGCGCCCGACCACGCGATCGGCCAGGGACTGCGACAGCGGCTCGACCGCCTCACGCAGCTCCGCGGCGACCTGGTCGGCCTCGGCCCGCAGTTGCGCCGCGGACTCCGCGACGATGTTGTCCGCCTCCCGCTGCGCTTCGCCACGCAACTGCTCGAGGATGTTCCGCCCTTCGGCCCGTGCCTCGTTGCGGATATCGGCGGCCTCGGCTCGTGCCTTCTCGAGCGCGGACTCATATCTGGCCTGTGCCTCGGCGAACGTTTCCTTGGCCTCTTTGTTGTTCGCCGAGGTCTTATCGACCCGCTCCTCGCGCTCCGTCAGGACCTTGCGGATCGGCGGAACGACGAAGAACCAGATGACTCCGAGCACGATCAGGAAGATCAGCAGCTCGGCGAAGAAGGTTCCGTTGGGAATGAGGAAGTTCCCGGCGGCCTCCACATCGGTTCGCGGAGACATCTCGTATTACTTACCGGGAGTGGCGAATACGAACAGCGCCATGAAAGCGAGGTTGATGAAGTACGCGGCCTCCACCAGACCAACGGTAAGGAAGAAGTTACCGCGCAACCGGCCCTCGGCCTCGGGCTGCCGGGTCACACCGTTGATCAGCGCGGAACCCGCCAGGCCGTCACCGATACCGGCGCCGATCGCGCCACCGGCCATGATGATGCCACCACCGATGAGGGCACCCTGGACGATCTGAGCGGTTGCTGGATCTGCCATTTTCACTTCCTGTTCTCGAACAGTTACTCCGACCGGCGGCGCCGATCAGTGGTTTTCATGCTCCAGCGCCATCGACTGGCTGAAGTAGAGTACGGTCAGCAGCGAGAAAATGAACGCCTGAATCGCTCCGACGAACAGATCGAACATCTTCCAGATTGCGTTCGGGCCCCAGCTGATCCACACCGGGAACAGCGTTATCACCGCGATCATCACACCACCGGCGAACATATTGCCGAAGAGTCGCAGGGAGAGCGACAGTGGCTTGGCAATTTCCTCGATGACGTTGATCAGCACCATCGGACCCCATCCGGTGTGCCCCTTCAACAGCGCCTTGAAGTGGCCGCCGATGCCACGGCGCTTGATACCCGCACCCTGGTAGAAGACGAACACGAACAGCGCCAGGGCATAGACGAAGTTGACGTCCGAGGCGGGCGGCGACACCAGCTCACCCTCGCCGTACTGGACCGGCAGGACCGAGAGCCAGTTGGACAGCAGGATGAAGGTGAACAGCGTGACCGCCAGCGGCAGGACGAACGGCGCGACCCGCAGGCCGATCGCCGATTCCACCTGATCGCGCATCTGCACGGTGATGGTCTCGAAGAACAGCTGAACCCCGTTGGGCACACCGGAAGTCAGCTTGATGCGCAGGAAGATCGCCAGTGCGATCACGATGAGTGCGGCGACCGACGTCGAGACGATGGTGTCGACGTTGAAGTCCATACCGAAGAAGTGCGCGACGGCATGTTCGCCGACTTTGATCTTGGCACCGGAATCGGCAAGCGGGAGTTCGGACCGGGCGATCGAACTCGGGATACCGGTCAACGAGGCGTGGATCGTCATGACAGCTGGCGCATCGCTTTCCATTCGGGCAGGACAGTGTGAAGAACCAGGATGACCTGGAAGAGGGCCAATCCGAAGAAGACGCCGATGCCGTTGGGCCGGGCGAGGTAGGCCACCAGGATCGACAGTGCCGTCAGCCCGAACAGGCGGACCGCGGATGATAACAGCAACCCCTGCTTGCTGGGCGTCTCCGAGCGAATCTGGTGGGTGATGAACTTCCAGGTGAGCTGAGCATTCAGCCAGCCCAGCCCGAGTCCGATGCAGATGAACGTACCCAGCAACAACCGGTCGAGCGGACCTGCTACCACCAGAGCCAGCACACCGAACGCGGTCGCAACATAGGCCGCGCGGCGTATCCGGAGTCTGTCGACATTCACTGTGACACCGCCTCGCCGGTCGTCCCACCTCGTAGTGGGTCATGATTGTCCGTCAGCTTACACATACTCAACGACGTTGCGTAGCAACAATTTTGATCTTCACACAGATGATCTTGATATGTCTCGAAAACGCATCGGAACGGCTCTCCAGCGACTCACCAGCTATCGGGACAAATAGCCCATATCCGGCAATTCGGTCGTGACGCAACACTATCCGGCGTCGGTCCGGCAAAACCGGCGCCACGCCATTATGAGGGAGGGGTTTTCGGTGGAATGTCGCAATACAAACATGGGGTTCAGGGCTGGATCGGGCTCCCAGGAGGCGGATTCGGCGGCAACATCGGCCGCGGCCGACACGTGCCGGACCCCGGCGCGCGACCCCGGCATCGGCCAAGGTGAGTGAGACGATCGCCGGACCGCACCGAGAGGCGACACCATGCCGCAATTCCCGACCGCGCCCGAACCCATCCCCCTGCGCAGGCGCGGGAGAATGCTGTGGCTGCTCGCGCTGCCGGGCGTGCTCTACTGTCTCGCCCCCTTCGTGGCCAACCGGATCGAACCGCGCGTGGCCGGAGTCCCCTTCCTCATCGTGTACCTGCTCGCCGTGACGGTGCTGACCGGACCGGTGGTCGGCCTGGTGGCCCGGTTCGATCCGGCTCATCGCGCGGGCGCACCGGAATACGTGCCCGTCGACGACCACCCCGAACCTTCGGCGGAGGACGCATGAGCGAACCCGCGGAACCGAGCGTCGGCGAGGTGCGGTCGTGAGTGCTCACGCGGCGGTGGCCGTCTCCCTGTTCGCCGTCGCCATGGTCGTCGCCGTCGCGATCGGAGTGCTGTCCGGACGTGGCCGGGAACGTTCCATGTCGGAGTGGTCGGTGTCCGGGCGCGGCCTGGGCACCCTGTTCGTCCTGCTGCTGATGGCGGGCGAGTCCTATACGAGCTTCTCGTTCCTGGGCGCGGCGGGCTGGTCCTACCGGTACGGCGTGCCGATCTTCTATCTGATCGCCTACCTGAGCACCGGACTGGTCGCCGCCTACTTCGTCGCGCCGCTGCTGTGGACCTACTGCGCCCGGCACGGGCTGATGTCGATCGCCGATATCGCCGAATTCCGGTTCGGATCACGGGCGCTGGGCGTCGTTGTCGCGGTGATCTGCACGATCTTCCTGATTCCCTACGTGCAGTTGCAGATTCAGGGGATGGGCGTGGTGGTGCACGCGATGTCCTACGGGGCCATCGACCTGAAGGTGGCCGCCGTCGTGTCGTTCGTGGTGGCCGAGGCGTTCATCCTGGCCTCGGGCCTGCGCGGATCGGCCTGGGTGAGCGTGCTCAAGGATGCGCTCGCCGTGCTGTCGGTGGTGTTCCTCGCGATCTACGTGCCGTGGCACTACTTCCACGGTCCGGGCCGACTGCTGGACCGGCTGGTCACCGAACATCCGCAGTGGCTCACCTTTCCCGGCGCCGGCGGCGGGACCTTCGGCACGGCCTGGTTCATCTCGACGATCGTGCTGAACGTCGTGACCATCTGTATCTTCCCCACCACCGTCGCCGGGTATCTCTCGGCCGGCGGTCCCACTGCGCTGCGGCGCAATTCGATTCTGCTGCCCTGGTACCAACTGCTTCTGGTGATTCCGATGTTCATCGGCGCGGCCGCACTGTTCGTCGCGCCGAAGCTGGCCGATCCGGATCTTGCGCTGTTCACCCTGGTGACCGATTCGCTGCCGCCCACGGTGGTGGCGATCATCGGCGTCGCGGGGGCGCTGTCGGCCATCGTGCCGATGAGCGTATTCCTGGTGTCGATCGGAACACTTTGGGGCAGAACGATTCTCGGTGGCGGCCTGGCCGGGGCGGCGCGGAGCGCGACCGCCGAAAAGGGCAGATCCGGCGACCGGCAACGTGAATGGTCACGGCTGATCTGCCTGATCGCCGGTGCGATCGCCCTGGGCGGCGCGCTGCGATATCCGAAACTGCTGGTGAACCTGTCGGTGTTGTCCTACGAAGGCATTGCACAGTTGCTGCCCGCGGTGTTGTTCGGGCTCTACTGGCGACGCCTGACCGCCGCGGGGGCGGCGGCGGGACTGATGGTCGGCACCGCGATCGTGCTCGCCCTGCACGCGGCGGGCCTGGATCCGCTGTGGGGCGTCAACGGCGGACTGTTCGCACTGGCGGCGAATCTCGTGGTCGCGGCGATCGTCTCGACATTCGCACCGTCGCGCGCGGGTTCACCGAATGATCCCTTGCGTCCGATTGCCGAAGGATGAGAAGATAACAGGTGACCGTATGTGAAACGGTTATAGAGCCAGTTGTGTCTCGTAACGGATTTCGCCTCGGTCTCGGTGCCCCGATTTCGTCCGGGGCGGCCGGGGTGGAATCGCCTTTGCGCTACCTTCCGAACTGGTCATGCGGTATACAGACAAGAGGTCTATGTATGCGCACTTTATCTGCCGACAGCGAGCAAGAGCCGCATTCTATCGGTGCAATCCGGGCACTTCCGTAAGATTTTCGGACACATGATTAGCTAGCTGAATGCTGGGTATGTCTCAGCCTGGGATCGCGCCCGGTGAGACATGGACGCCCCGATACAGGAGCGCAAGCTCCTGCTTCAGGTGAGGCGTTGTCCACCTGAAGTTCCGATTGGTCGCAGCTTCACACGTTGAGGAGGCAGTACCATGAGTTCCATCCCGTCCGATGCCGATTCATGCATTGTGGGATTCCGAAAGTCCGTCGCACCGCTCAATATCGTCATGGTCGCACCACCGTATTTCGAAGTTCCACCGTCGGGGTACGGCGGCGTAGAGGCAGTGGTTGCGCAGCTCACGGACGCATTGACCGACCGCGGACATCACGTCACACTCCTGGGAGCGGGACGATCGGGAACCACCGCGCGGTTCGTCAAGGTGTGGGACGACATTCTCGCGGAACGTCTCGGCGATCCATTTCCCGAGGTACTGCACGCGCTGAAGGTGCGGCGCATCGTCACCGAATTGGCACGCACCGAGCGCATCGACATCGTGCACGACCATACCTTCGCCGGGCCACTGAATGCACCGATGTATTCCTCGCTGGGCATCCCGACCGTGGTGACCGTACACGGTCCGGTGGACGGTGAACCACAGGATTACTACCGGGCGCTGGGCAACTCCGCGGAGCTGATCGCGATCAGCGATCGGCAGCGGTCCCTGGCCCCCGGATTGAATTGGCTGAGCCGAGTGCACAATGCGGTGCGGCCCGCCGAATGGCCGTTGCGGCTGGAGAAGCAGAATTTCGCCCTCTTCCTGGGCCGATACGCACCCTACAAGGGGCCGGACCTGGCCCTGCAGGCCGCACATGCGGCCGATATTCCGCTGGTACTCGCGGCGAAGATGAACGAACCGCCCGAGCGGGAGTATTTCAATTCCGCGGTGCGCCCGCTGCTGACCGATCGCGACTGCGTATTCGGTGAGGCCGATGCGGTGGCCAAGCGACTGCTGCTGTCCTCGGCGCGGTGTCTGCTGTTCCCGATCAGGTGGGAGGAGCCGTTCGGGATCGTGATGATCGAGGCGATGGCCTGCGGTACGCCGGTTGTCGCGCTGCGCGGTGGCGCGGTCGAGGAGGTCGTCGAGGACGGGGTCACCGGAATCATCTGTGACGACCCGTCGGAGCTGCCCGCGGCCATCGCCGAGGTGCGTCGCATCGATCCGCTCGACTGCCGACGTCGCGTGATGGAGCGGTTCTCGGTGGACGAACTCGGGGCCGGATACGAGGCTGCCTACTACGCGGCGCTCGATGCCCGTTCGGTGCCGCAGATTCCGGCGGACATTCCGCAGTTCTCCCCGGCCATGTCCTTCGCCGCGAATCACTGATTCCGACCTGATTCGTATCCCATGCCCGACGGGGTACGAATCAGGGGGCGTGGATGTATCCGCCGATTGCCAGGTGCCCGTGTCCGGCCGGATGCAGGCATGGGCCCGGCGGATCAGTAGTCGACACTGCCCAGCTGGCCCTCGAGCAGAAGCAGCAGATCTCCCAGGATGCGGGCGAGTTCGCCCTGTTCGCTCCCGGGCAGCCGGGACAGCAGCGCCTGTTCGTAGGAAAGCTGTTGCGGGAAAAGACGATCGATGAGCTCCCGACCGGCGTCGGTGAGCGTGAGGTGAGCCACCCGGCGATCGCGCTCATCGATGCGACGCTGGACCAGGCCCTGTTTCTCCAGCCCCTGCACCCGTTTGGTGACCGCTGCCGGTGAGGCGAAGGTCTCGCGAGCCAGACGGCCGGGCGTCAGCTCACCGCCGATGCGCCGCAGTGCGGTCAGGATGTCGAATTCGGGGCGGCTCAACTCGGCCGTGCCCAACGGGGCGTCGGCGACCCGTTGCAGGAGCGCCGCACAGCGGTTGAGGCGGCCGAGCACCGCGATCGGGCCCAGGTTCAGCTCCGGATACACGACCTCCCACTGGCGCAGCACGCCTGCCACCGCATCCTCCGTCACCGGACGACCACCGGTAGCCGGACCGGAAGTTGCGCCAGCAGTTGATGTCCCGCTCGTTCGGAGGCGACGATCCGCTCCTCGGGCACCTCGGTGCTCCACCACTCCCCCGCGGCGATATCGGCCGATTCGCGCACCTCCATCAGTGCGGTCGCGAGCCGACGACGCGCGTCGTGATCCGCACGCCCGGAGCTCAGCGACTCGCGCGCACGGGCGAGTACGGCGTCGAGTTCGCGCAGGGCCAGCGCCACCCGATCGAAGGCGCGCCGGTTGGGTACGGCGAAACAGATCGCCACGGCCACGGCCGCGCCAACGCAGGTATCCAGCCAGCGGTCCAGCGCGAGCCGCCCGGCGGGCTGAGCCCCGGCGAACTCGACCATCACCAATGCCATCGGTGTCACGAATACCGACGCTACCCAATAGTTCCGGGAGATCGTCGCCTCGACCACGAGCTGACAGGCCAGCGCCACGGCGACCAGCGCCACCGGATGGACGGTCAGCGGGACCAGCGCGGTGAACAGGCCGACCCCGATCAGATTGCCCAGCAGCCGCTGCACCGTGCGGTGCCAGGACATCACGGTATTGGCGACGATCAGCACCGCGGCCGTCATGACCGCCCAGTACGGTCTGTCCACCCCCAGAGCGACGGATACCAGTCCGGCCGCGGCCGCGCCCACCGAAACTCGCACCGCGAGTGGGAATCCGGGCGCGGTGGGCCGGAAAGCCCTCAGCACCCGATGTATTCCGCTCGGTGCGTGTTCCGCGTCGCGTTGCATCGCGATACCGCGAATCTGGTCTCGTTCGGTGAGCAGGCAGTCGACCTCGGGCACCGCACGCCCACTTCGCAATTCGCGCGCCCAGTCCGCGAGCCGATCGGCCTCGGCGGCTCGTTCGGCCGCATCGGTGTGGCCGGAGCCGACCGAGGACGTGACAGTGCGATCGGGATATGCGGCGGCGGTGTGGAATTCGGACCGACCGGGGTCCGACGGGACGGATTGCGCTGCGGCGGCGAGGGATTCGGCGCGAACCAGCGCGCGGATCAGCGCGGTGATCTCGGCAACCCGCTGCGGGGTGTCGCAGGGAACCAGCCGAACGGTGTGCCAGGCGGCGTGACATGCGGCCGCGGCGTCGTATCGGGCGCGGGCCGCGACCGGATCGCCCGCGGGCGCCCGCACCAGCCGAGCGGTGGCACTCAGCGCTCGGGCGACGGCGAACCGCTCCGGGGCGTGCGGGCGCACCAGCGCGGGAGCCATGCAGACCACCCATGCCAGCACGCCGCCGGACAGGACGAGTTCGAGATGCTCCGGCACCTCGGCCAGACGCACCGGCAGGAATCCGGCGGCGGAGATGATGAAGGTGAAGATGACATTGCCGGGCGGGCCGATCCGCGAGGCGTCGCAGATCAACTTGCACAGGCCCGCAAGCAGTGCGAGGACCAGCACCCGGACCACCGCGGACTCGGTCAGCGCCGCGGTGGTGAGCGCGACGCCCACTCCCGCGATCATCCCGAAGACCACCCAGCCGAGCGCGCGCGCCCGCGCAGAATAGGGCAGACCGTGCCCGTAGAGCGCGCAGAGCCCGCCGGCGCAGGTGTAGAACGCCAGCGGCAGGTGTCCGGTGGCCACCAGCACCACCTCGGGCGCGCCGAGTGCGATCAGCCCGCTGACCGCGGACCGACGCCAGGTATCGGCGGCCGGGCGCATCCGGAGCACCCCGTGCAGCGAGAGCACCTGCCACGCGCGCCACAGCGTCCGAGCCGAGCGATCGACCGGGCGCAGATGCATGTGGGGTGGCGGGAACATACGAGAAGCTTAGCAGATGTTTTACCAGGAAAATATCTTGTTGTACGGCGTCTCACGACTCGTGTCCGCAGCGAGATCTCGAGGCGCTACAGTCTCCGAGATGACGGTCGGGCCGCGCCGAGGTTGCAGCGAGAAGTCTCTCGGGCGGATTTCCGGGTGTGAGTCACGGAAATGGCGAGTGCCGTGAAATAACTCGTAATTCAACTATTCCGACGGCCGATTGCTCGGTCCTGTGACACAGTTCCACCAACGACGTCGCCAATTGTGAACTATGACGATTTCTGACTAATCCAGACCTCACTTTCCGGCCGATCGGATCGGCCGGAATAGCATGCATCTCGCGGGAATAATCGCGTTATGCGCGACGCGTGAGGGACTGCCGGAACGCCCGCGGCGACATGCCGCGCCAGCGCGTGAATGCGTGCGTGAAGTTCGCGGTTTCGGCATAACCGAGCAGCCGGGCGACCTCCTCGACGGTCGACCCGCCACGCAGCAACTCCGCAGCTCGACTCTCACGCACATTGTTGAGCAGACCGCGGAATGTCGATCCCTCCGCGGCGAGCTGGCGGCGCAGGGTGCGCGCCGTGATGTGCAGCTCCCCGGCGACCTCGGCCATCGTGGGCACCACACCCGAATCACGCAGCAGCCGATCGCACACCGCCGCGGTCAGCCCGCGGCCGGTGCCGACCAGTTGACGCAACGCCTCCCCGAGTTGCCGCTCCACCATCGCCGCGGTGTGCGGATCGGCCTGCGGCATGGGCTGCTGCAGGAATGCCCGCGGAATGGCGATACTGTTGCGGACCTGCCCGGACAGCACCGGACAGCGATCGAACGGGGCCACCGAGGCCAGTTCCGCGACCCGCTCGGCCGAATCACGCAACCCGATCTCACGCACCGGAATGTCGACGCCGAGGACCTCTCCGGCGATGAAGACCAGCATGACGTCCCGCTCGACGAAGTAGGCCCGCACATCCTGCGGAACCGCCTGGCCGTCGACGACGATCACGACCTCGTCGTCACCCTCGTCGAGCGAGTACCGCGCGGCGACCGGAACCAGATCCTGGTAACGGATCGCGACATTGAGCACCGCGCCGACGGTCGCACTCGCCAGTGCCGCAAGGCCCGCCAGCCCGGCCTTGCCGAGCGTGGCGTGACGGGCGGTTTCCACGCCCAGTCCGGGCTTGTCCCCCAATGCGCGAAGCAGGTTGCGCGCGACGTCGTATTCCTGATCCGCCCAGAATTGGGCAAACTCGTCAGCCAGATTCTGCCCGGTAATTCCTGTGCCCCGTAATAGCGTTGAATCATCCAGTCCGTGCGCACGCCCAACCGCGATCATCATTCGCACACTGGCGCTGCTGCGAGGGAGTGCGCCGAACGGACTTCTGATAGGAACCACCGTCCGAAATTACCAACAAAAGGTCCCATCGTCACATTCTTCGGCCCGAAAACAGCTTCTAGTCTCATTTCAGGGCGGCGTCATACCCGACGTCTATGAGGAAGGGTAGGGGATCGTGGACAGGTTCAGTACTTGCTGGGTCGAGCCCATCGGGCTCACCGCCGAACGTGCACACTCCATCATGCAGATGCATCTGAACTGCCGAACCGACGAATGCCCCCGGCGGCGGGCCGCGGTACGCACCCTGATCCGAGTCGGACACCTGGTGCCCGACTCGTCTCGGGTGCACTGACCCTCCGGACCCCGCAGCCGATCCTTCGATCCGTCACGTGACCCGTTCTCCGGCCACTCCTAGGCCGGAACCCGCCAGGCCCAGGACATCTCGGCGGTCAGCGGTGCATCGGGCTCGACGATCGAGGGATCGGTGTTGAGTCCGTTCGGCGGTCCGGACTGCGGTTCGACGCAGACGGTGTCGGCCGGTTCGTCGTAGACGACCACCCATCGCAGTGGGCTGCGCACGGTCAACTCCAGTGCACCGGGCCAGTTCAGCGTGACCGACACCCCGTCGGGCATGCCGAAGCAGTCGTCCCACGGGGCGGGTTTCGGTGCGATCCGGTTCCCGTCCGGGAGGTAGTCCGCACCGCGCTCCTCCTGCCACGCCGGAGTGAAGTCGATGTCGACGGGCGCGCCGTCGGCGGTCAGGCGACGTTCGAACCACGGATGCCAGCCCACCTGTGCCGGAAAGGGTTCCGCGGCCGCTTCGACCGTCATCCCGAACAACGCTGTCTGCGCGCCCAGTTCGAAGGACTGGGTCACCCGGCCGGGGAACGGCCAGGGCTCACGAAGATCCTGTGCGAGAACGAGTTTGCTGTCGGAGTGCTGGACCACCTCCCACGGGTGGTCCCGCACCGTGCCGTGGATGGCGTGCGGCTCGGCGTTGCGGGGCAGCTGATACCGCTGCCCGGTGAATTCGAGGACGCCCTCACGCATCCGGCCGCACCAGGGAGCCATCGGGAAGCAGCCGAATCGCGGGCCGACGCGCAACAGATCGTGCGCACCCACGCGGAACCGGGCCATCCGGCCCGTCGCCGGGTTCACCGTCATCAGCACCTCGCCGGCGCTCAGTCGCAGCTCGCCCGTCACCGGGTTCTCCTCGGCCACCCTCGCCTCCAGACCTCACGCCGCCGCGCCGGGATCGGCGGGCTGTGCCCCTCATCAGCATTGCACAGCCCACCGACACGTCGAGCTCAGCGGAGTTCGACGATCTCCACCCAGTTCGGATCGCGCCCGAGCTCCTGACGTCCGCAGGTGGTCAGCGCCCCGGTATCGGGATCGATGGCGTGGACGGTCAGCGCGTCGGACTCCTGGCCCGCGGCGAGCAGGTACCGTCCGCTCGGATCGATGTCGAATCCGCGCGGGCAGGTCTCGGTCGCGGTGTGCCCCAGCGGTTCCAGCGCGCCGGTATCGGCGGCCACCCGGAATCCCGCCAGCGTGCTCGAACGTCGCTCGGACACATACAGATAGCGGCCGTCCGGGGTGAGCCGCACCTCCGCGGCCCATGGCTCAGCGCATCCCCCGGGAGTCGCCGAATATGTGCCGATCGGCGTGAGACATCCGGTGCCGGTGTCGAATTCGTAGCCGCCGACCGTCCCGTCCAGCTCGTTCACCACGTAGACCCACCGACCGTCCGGATGGAACACCAGATGCCGCGGCCCGGCCCCCGGCAGGGTCGGGACGCGCGGCGGGACGTTCAGAATGGGAACCCCGGTGACCTGGTCGAACAGATATTGCAGCAGCACATCGCCGCCGAGCGAGGCCGCGAACAGATACCGATTCGACGGATCGACCACGACCGAATGCGCATGCGGCGGCGTGGCGAGCACCACGCTCGGCTCGGACCCGGCGATCCCGTCCGGTCCGATCGGATTCACCGAGACGACGCTGCCGGAATAGGAGGCGGCGAACAGGAAACGACCGTGCCGATCGGTGGACAAATAGGCCATGTTGTCCGGCAACCGGACTCGCGCCTGTTCGGTGAGTTCGCCGGTGCCCGAGTCGATCTCGTAGCAGGCCACCGAATACGGCTCGGACCGCAGCGAGGCGTACAGGTGACGATGGCCGGGCCCGGTCGTCAACGGCATCACCGCCCCCGCGGTATCCACCGTCTGCACCGGTTTCAGCGCGCCGTCGTCCTCCAGCCGCAGCACCGAGATCTCGGCGCTGCCCGCGTTGGACACGTAGACGATCGTCGTCACGGAATCTCCGGTCACGCGGCCTCCTGGGTGGCGCCCGGGACGCGACCGCGCAGATCCATCTCGATCTGTTCCAGGCTGCGCCCCTTGGTCTCCGGGACGAACTTCGTCACCAGAACGTAGAGCACGACACTGACACCGGCGAAGATGAACGACGAGGCGGCCAGGCCGAGATGATCGCTCATCACCGGGAACAGGAAGGTGATGGCGAAGGTGGCCGCCCACAACACCGTGCTGCCGACGCCCATGCCGATCCCGCGCACCCGCAGCGGGAAGATCTCGGCCATCATCACCCAGACCACCGCGCCCCAGCCCAGTTCGTAGCCGACCCAGTACAGGCACAGCAGCAACAGGGCGATGATGCCGGTGCCGGTGCCCTTGTCCAGTCCGAGTACGCAGGCGCCCAACAGGATCAGCGACAGGGCCATCAGCACGTTGCCGATCAGCAGCAGCGGTTTGCGGCCCCAGCGGTCCACGACCAGGAACACCCAGGCGGTGAACACCAGTTTGACCGCACCCATGATGATCGAGGCCAGCAGCGAACCCGAGGTGGCCAGGCCGAGCTGCTTGAACATGGTGGGCGCGTACAGATTCACCGCGTTCGTTCCGGCGAACTGTTGTCCCACAGCGAGAATCAACGCGACGACCAGCGCGGGCCGCGCCCACGGGGCGATCAGATCGCGCAACGTGCCGCGCTGTTCGGAGTCGATCCGGATCACCTCGCGGATACTGCCGAGTTCGGCATCGATGTCGTCGTTGCGGTGGGTCTGAGTGAGCACCTCGCGTGCCTCGGCCTCGCGTCCGGCCTTGACCAGCCAGCGCGGGGTCTCCGGCATGAACATCAGGCCGACGAACAGGACCACGGCCGGAATCGCCGCGATGGCGAACATGATTCGCCAGTTGGCCGCGCCCGCACCGGACAGCGCCCAGTCGATGATGTACGCGATCAGGATGCCGGAGACGATCATCAGCTGATTCAGCGTCGAGAGCCTGCCGCGCACCCGGGTCGGCGCGAGTTCGGACAGATAGGTGGGCACCGTCGCCGAGGAACATCCCACGGCGACGCCGGTGATGAACCGCCCCACCACCAGCACCCCGAATCCGGGTGCGAACGTGCAGCCCAGTACGCCGATGACGAAGACGACCGAGGCGACCACGATGGCGGGCCGCCGCCCCCACCGATCGGTGATCCGGCCGGCGAACAGGGCTCCGAAGATCGCGCCGAAGGCGACCGAGCCGCCGACGACGCCCTGCGCGAACGAGCTCAGATGCCACAGGGGGTTGATGAACAACAACACTCCGGAGATCACGCCGAGGTCGTATCCGAACAGGATGCCGCCGAGCGCGCCGAAGAAGTACAGGTAGGAGATGCTGATCCGGCGTCGTTGTTCCGGCGCCGTTGCCGAGTGCTGCATGTGCTGCTTCCTTCACTACCAAACAAGTGTGCTCAGGGTCACATGCTCGATAGGGGGACGCAATACACATGACGATGCCCATTCGGTATCGTGTCATGCTGTCACATATGTGAACACACAGCGCATATGCAGCACCCGGCCGGCCGGAACTCCGGCGTCACAGCGGGTTGTGCTGCCCCAGCGGAATATCGCAGAACGCACCGCCCAGATAGCCGGGCAGCTCACCCGGAGGCATCCGATCGGCGAAGACCTCGGCGTCGTCGACGGGTCGATAGCCGATCTGCTCCCCCGCGCCCTGCGAGACCACCGCGCGAGTGTTCGCGGATATGCCCCACAGCACACGGAATCCCGGTTCGGCCGTGCTCAGGCAGGTCTCCAGCAACCGCGCGCAGTCCTGCGGAGACAACCAGAGCGAGAGCTGGCGAACGTCCGCGGGATGGTCGAAACAGCTGCCGATGCGCAGACAACTCACATCCATCCCGAACCGCGAGTGGTACAGACTGCCCAGCGCCTCCATGGTTGCCTTGCTCACGCCGTAGTAGGTATCCGGACGCGCACTGCTGTCGGCGGGCAGCCCGGCGGGACCGGCCTCGCCGATCCGGCGGAAGCCGACCGCGTGATTGCTGGACGCCAGGATCACCCGGGGCACCCCGGCCGCCTGCGCGGCCTCGAGCACGGTGTGCGTGCCGTCGATATTCACCTCGAGGATGCGCTCCCAGCTGTCCTCGCGACTGATCCCGCCCAGGTGGATCACCGCGTCCACGCCCTGACAGGCCGCCGTCACGACCTCGGCATCGGTGACCGATCCGGTGACGATCTCGACCTGTTCACCGGGTGCGGCGGGTTCGAGCGGTGCGATGTCCAGCAGTCGCAGGATGCGGCCGGGACGGGCGAGCCGGGGACGCATCAACGTCCCGACGATGCCCGCCGCGCCGGTGATGAGAATGCGCTGATCCGACATGGGTGAAACTCCTCGCTGTGGTGCATGCCGCGAAAGTCGCGGCGGGTCAACGGATTCCGGCGCGACGCAGCCGCATGGCCAGTTCGGCGGCAGCCTCGCGCAACACCTCGCCGATGCGGCGCTGCTCCCCCTCGGTCACCTGGTCCATCGGCATCGAGCAGCTCAGCGCGTCGGTGGCCGGAATCCGGTACGGCACCGCCGCGGCGGCGCAGGCAACACCCGCGGTGCCCTCCTGCCGCTCGGTCGCGTAACCGCGTTCGCGCACCACACCCAGTTCGGCGTGCAGAGCGTCGCGGTCGGTGATGGTGTGCACGGTGAGCGGGCGCAGCTGCGCGGGCAGCAGTTCGCCGAGTTCGGCATCGGCGAGTTCGGCCAGCAGCGCCTTGCCCAGAGCGGTCGCGTGGGCGGGCAGTGCCCGGCCGACCCGGGAGATCAGGTGTCCCGAGCTACGCGATTCGCGGGTCTCCAGATACACCACCTCGGCACCGGCCAGCCGGGCGTAGTGCGTGGTGAATCCGGTCTGCTCGCGCAGCCGCTCGAGCGTTTCGGTGGCGAAGGGCACCGCCGGATCGCGGTCGAGATAGGCGGTGCCGCACATCAACGCCCGCACCCCCAGCCGGAATCGGGTGCCGGTTTCGTCGGTCTCGATCCAGCCCGCATCACGCAGGGTGCGCAGCAGACCGTGCAGGCTCGATCGGGGAAATCCGGTGGCGGTGTGCAACTGCGCCAGCGACAACCAGGACTGCTGTGCGGCGAACACCTCCAGCAGGGTGATCGCGCGGCGCGCGGATTTGACCCCGGTCGCGGATTCGGCCGCGGAACCGGTCCCGGCGACGGGGTCGGATCCGGATTCGAGCAGATGCTCACTGCCGATGCGGCGCTGCATGGCACTCCTTCGGTGGGTGATCCGTGTCTCGGAGGCTATCCAGGCGCCTCCGCATTCTCAATCCCGAATACCTCCGGCTTTCGGAAAGTATTCAGATATATGAATCACGAGTGATACCTCTTGGGCATATTGTGATGCTGAAACGATGTTGGACGGGTATCACCGACTCGTCCTAGCCTGCAAAGGAAACCGATGCCCACACAGCCCGCCCGCACCACCGAGGAGCAGCCATGACCGGCGACGGCAAGCTGTCCGCCATGTTGTCCCTGGAACAGGTGCGTGGATTCGTCGTCGTCGCGGAGGAAGGCAACTTCCGCCGCGCCGCGGAACGATTACAGATGACCCAGCCGCCACTGAGCCGCCAGATCCAGAAACTCGAACGCGATATCGGCGTACTACTGCTGGACCGGACCCAGCGGCAGGTCGAATTGACCCCCGCCGGTGAGGTTTTCCTCGCCGAGGCGCGTCGGCTGCTCGCCCTGGCCGAGGCCGCGCCGAGTACCGCACGACTGGTCGCGGCGGGCCGCACCGGAACCGTGCGGATCGGTTTCACCGCCACCGCGGGATTCGGCTTCCTGGGCCGATTCCTCAACCAGATCTCCCGGTCGCTGCCGGAGATCGAACTCGTGCTCGCCGAACAGGTCAGCGCCGTGCAGTTCGAGGAATTGTCCAGCGGCAAACTGGATCTCGCCTTCGCCCGCCCGCCCTTCGACCGCGCCGAATTCGACGCCCGGCTGGTCCATCGCGAACCGCTGGTGCTGGCCCTGCCCGAAGGGCATCGCCTGGACGCGCAGACCCCGCTGTCACTGGACGAACTCGAGGGCGAACGGCTGCTGGTGTACGCCCCCGGCCCGGCCCGCTACTTCGCCGAACTGATGACCAGGACCCTGGCCGGGATCTCCTACGATCCCGCCGACCGGCTGACCCAGGTGCACACCATGCTCGCGCTGGTGGCCGCCGGACGCGGTCTGGCCCTGGTCCCCGAAACCGCCAGCCACCTGCATCCCGACGGGGTGCGCTACCGCCCGCTGTCGGGGGTGCGCGAACCCGCCGAACTGTATGCGGTCTGGCGGCGACATCCCGCGAATCCGGCACTGCGCCGGGTCATCGACCTGCTGGAGTCCTGGCCGGACTCCTGAGTCCACCCAGGGCAACCGCCCGCGAATGTCATTCCCCGAGGAGGAAACCCGTGTCACAGATATCCGCCGAAGATCTCGGCCCCGCGCTGGGCCGCGGGCTGCTGTCGTTCCCGGTCACGCATTTCGACGACGCTCTGGCGTTCGACGAGGCCGCGTATCGGGAGCACATCGGCTGGCTGGCGCAATACGACGTGGCCGGGCTGTTCGCCGCGGGCGGCACGGGTGAGGGATTCTCGCTGACCACCGCCGAGATCGATCAGGTGGTGCGCGCGGCGGTCGCCGAGACCGACGGCCGAGTGCCGGTGATCGCACCGGCCACCGCCGGAACCGCCGTCGCGGTGGAACAGGTGCGCAATGCCGAAGCCGCTGGGGCGCAGGGCATTCTGCTGCTGCCGCCCTATCTGACCGAGGCCGGGCCGGACGGTCTGGTGGAGCACGTCGCCGCGGTGTGCGCGGCCACTTCGCTGGGCGTGATCTTCTACAGCCGCGCCAATGCCCGCATCGATGACGTCACCGTCGCGCGCATGGCCGAACGCTGCCCCAACCTCGTCGGATTCAAGGACGGCGTGGGCAATATCGAGGCCATGACCCGCATCTACGCGCGGATGGGCGACCGGCTCACCTATATCGGCGGGCTGCCCACCGCGGAGACCTTCGCGCTGCCGTACATCGAAATGGGCGTCACCACATACTCTTCGGCGATCTTCAACTTCGCGCCCGAATTCGCGCTGGAGTTCTACCGGGCGGTGCGCGCGCACGACCGCGACGAGGTGTACCGGCGGCTGCGCGCCTTCGTCCTGCCCTACCTGGACATTCGCGATCGTCGCCCGGGATACGCGGTATCGATCATCAAGGCGGGCCTGACCGCCGTGGGCCGCCCGTCGAGCCGGGTGCGCCCGCCGCTGACCGATCTGGCCGCCGACGAGCTCGCCGAGCTGACCGAGCTCGTCAAGAGCATTGCCTGACAAGGAGATCCGTCATGTCCACCCCATCCTCCGTACTCGACCGGATCACCGGCGTCACGCTCTCCTCGGTCACCCTGCCGCTGCCCACCGGGATCAGTGACGCCAAGGTCCTCACCGGACGCCAGAAGCCGATGACCGAGGTCGCGGTGCTGTTCGCGGAGATCACCACCGAGGCCGGACTCGAAGGTATCGGCATCAGCTATTCCAAGCGCGCGGGCGGGCCCGGACAGTTCGCGCACGCCCGGGAGATCGCGCCGGTGCTGATCGGCGAGGATCCCAGCGATATCGGCAAGATCTGGGACAAGCTGATGTGGGCCGGGGCCTCGGTGGGCCGCAGTGGGCTGTCCGTGCAGGCGATCGCCGCCTTCGATGTCGCGCTGTGGGACCTCAAGGCCAAGCGGGCCGGTCTGCCGCTGGCGAAACTGCTGGGTGCGCACCGTGATTCGGTGCGCTGCTACAACACCTCCGGCGGATTCCTGCACGCCCCGATCGAGGAGGTGCTCGACCGCGCCACCGCCTCGCTCGAGTCCGGGATCGGCGGTATCAAGATCAAGGTCGGCCATCCCGACAACGCGGTGGACCTCGCGCGGGTCACCGCGGTGCGGGAGAAGATCGGCGACCGGACGCCGCTGATGGTCGACGCCAACCAGCAGTGGGACCGGCCGACCGCACGGCGGATGTGCCGGGCGTTCGACCCGCTGTCCCTGGTGTGGATCGAAGAACCGCTGGACGCCTACGATTTCGCCGGGCACGCACAGCTCGCGCAGACCTTCGACACGTCCATCGCCACCGGCGAGATGCTCACCAGCGTCGCCGAGCACAGCGAATTGATCAGGGCCGGAATAGATATCGTGCAGCCGGATGCGCCGCGCGTCGGCGGCATCAGCCGCTTCCTGGACGTGATGTCCCTGGCCGGTCGCGAACATCTGCAACTGGCACCGCATTTCGTGATGGAGGTGCACGTCCACCTCGCCGCGGCCTACCCGATCGAGCCGTGGGTGGAACACTTCGAATGGTTCGACCCGCTGTTCAACGAACGGCTCGAGATCCGCGACGGACGTATGCACCTGTCGTCTCGTCCGGGCCTCGGGGTGACCCTCAGCGATCAGGCACGCGCCTGGACCGTCGACGAGTTCCGGATTCGGGCCTGAATTCCGCTCGCCGACCACAGATTCCGACTACTGGTGGAGGACACAGTGACTACCGAGACGTCCCCGGAGGACATCGATCGCATCGTCACCGCGGCGGTGGACGCCGCGGAACAGCTCGCGCAGACCACTCCCGCCGAGCGCGCCCGCTGGCTCGAGGCCGCGGCCGAGGCGCTGGAGAAGGCCTCGGACGAGCTGGTCACGTTGGCGGCGAAGGAAACCCATCTGCCCGAGCAGCCGCGGCTGCGGTCGGAGATGGTGCGCACCGTATTCCAGCTGCGGCTGTTCGGGCAGGTGCTCGCCGACGGTGAATTCCTGCGCGCCGCAGTGGATCACGCCGATCCGGACTGGCCGATGGGGCCGCGGCCGGACATCCGGCGGATGACCGTTCCGATGGGGCCGGTGCTGGTGTTCACCGCGAGCAACTTCCCGCTGACGCTGAGCGTCGCCGGGCACGACACCGCCGCCGCGCTCGCGGCCGGATGTCCGGTCGTCATCAAGGCGCATCCCGGACATCCGGAACTGTCCGCGCGCACCTTCGCGGTGCTGTCCGAGGCGCTGCTGGGCGCGGGCGCGCCGGAGGGGACCGTCGGCATCGTCTACGGGGTGCAGTCGGGTGTGACCGCGCTGCGTCATCCCGGCATCGCGGCGGCCGCGTTCACCGGATCCGAGGCCGGTGGCCGGGCGCTGTTCGACATCGCCAACGCGCGGCCGCGGCCGATCCCGTTCTACGGTGAGCTCGGCAGCGTCAATCCGGTGGTCGTCACCGCGACCGCGGTGCGCGAGCGCGGAGCCGAGGTGGCCAGCGGGTACGTCGGATCGTTCACGCTGGGAGCGGGACAGTTCTGCACCAAACCCGGTATGTTGCTGCTGCCCGCCGATCACGGCCTGGACGAGGCGCTGCTGAACGCGGTCACCACGATTCCGGCACAACAGCTGCTCAACGATCGGATCGCACACGGCTACCGCGACGGCCTGGACCGGCTGCGGGCACATCCCGCGATCACAGTGTTGTACGCACCCGAACCCGGTGCGGCCGAATTCGGCCCGACGTTGCTGAAGGTCACCGGCGCGGACTTCCTCGCGCAGGCCGAATCCCTGGATGTGGAATGCTTCGGCCCCGTCTCGCTGATCGTCGAATACGCGGGTCCGGACGAACTGCGCACCCTGCTGCGCCACCTCGAACCGGGTCTCACCGCCACGGTGCACGCCCAGGACTCGGATGCCGACATCGTCCGCGCCCTGCTGCCCGCGCTCACCGGCCTGGCCGGACGCCTGATCTGGAACAGCTGGCCCACCGGCATCACCCTGTCCTGGGCCCAGCAGCACGGCGGCCCGTACCCGGCCACCACATCCCCCCAGTTCACCTCGATGGGCACCGCCGCCATCGACCGCTTCCTGCGTCCCGTGGCCTGGCAGGGCTTCCCGGAAGCCCTGTTGCCGCCCCCGCTCCAGGACGCGAATCCGTGGAATCTGCCCCAGCGCGTCGACGGGGCGCGCTGAACGGAACACTCACTGACACAACGTTTCCCATGAGCGATTACGCGCACCCGCGCGAAAGCCCCGCGTGAGCCCATTCTGTCGATGTGCCGAACCCGCTCGACACATCGGCAGGATCCGCTCGTGAACTGCGAATCAGCGACTCGTACAGCATTCCTCGCGGATCACACCGCCGGATCTCGTTGCGGGGCAGTCGCTACCGAAGATCGAGGGCGCGATCCCTCTCGACGAATCGATGGAGCATGCCGATGAACGCCGAACTACGCACCGGTACAACATTTCCCGCGATCACCGACGTGCGGCTGACGCCGATTCTGATCGCCGATCCACCGCTGCTGAATCTGTCGGGGGTGCATCAGCCGTATACGCCGCGGTTGATCGTGGAGGTCGAGATCGAGGGCGGGATCGTCGGAGTCGGTGAAACCTACGGCGACACGGTGTATTTCGAGCGGGCCGCGGCGCTCGCGCCCGAGCTGGTCGGGCGGTCGATCGGCGCGGTCAACTCGATCGGCGGGATCGGACGGGGTGCGAGCACACTGCTGGACGCGCAGCCCGCGGCCAGCGGCTTGCGGGGTGCGCTGACCACGGACAAGGTGCGGTTGAGTGTGTTGTCCGCGTTCGAGGTCGCAGCGCTCGACGCGCTGGGCCGATATCTCGGCGTTCCGGTGCACACACTGCTGGGCGGCAAGGTGCGCGATCGCGTCGAGTACTCCGGATATCTGTTCTACAAATGGGCCGAGCATCCGGTCGACGACGCACCCGCAGACGACTGGGGTGCGGCGCTGGATCCGGCGGGTGTGGTTCAGCTGGCGCGAAAGTTCTTCGAGTACGGCGGTTTCCGCTCGTTCAAACTCAAGGGCGGGGTGATGCCGCCGGACGAGGAGATCGCGGCGATCAAGGCGCTGGCGGCCGAATTCCCGGGTATGCCACTACGTTTGGATCCCAACGGCGGCTGGTCGTTGCCGACCGCGCTGCACGTCGCGCAGGAGTTGACCGGCGTCGTCGAATATCTCGAGGATCCCGCGGTGACGGTCGCGGATATGGCCGAGGTGCATCGGCGCACCGGAATCCCGTTGGCCACCAATATGATCGTGACCGCCCTGGACGAGGTGAAACCCGCCTTCGACCAGGACGCGGTGCAGATCGTGCTCTCGGACCACCACTACTGGGGCGGCCTGTTCGCCACCCGCGATCTGGCCGCGGTGTGCCGCGCGTACGGCCGGGGCCTTTCCATGCACTCCAACACCCACCTCGGGATCAGCCTGGCCGCGATGACCCACGTCGCGGCCACCGTCCCGGACCTGGAATACGCCTGCGACAGCCACTATCCGTGGCAGAGCGAAGACGTCGTCACCGAGCGGATCACCTTCACCGAAGGCGCGGTCACCGTCCCGGACGCGCCCGGACTGGGCGTAACGCTCGACCGCGACGCCGTCGCCCGCCTGCACGAACGCTGGAATGCCATGCCGCACCTGCACGACCGCGACGACATCGCCGCCATGCGCCGGGCGGACCCGGGATACCAGGACCCGGGTATCCCGAAATACTGATCAGCCGGACACGTTCGCGCACAGGATCGGGGCGAACAGCAGCGTCGGCTTCTCATCGGAGAGGATCTGCGCCATCGGGCCCTTGTGCACGTTGACGTACCAGCCGGTGGCCGGCGGGGCCTGGGTGACGTCGTCGACGGTCGCCTTCAACGTCCCCTTGCCCGAGGCGTCGGTCCGCAGATCCGGCAGTTCGTGGACGACCGGTCCCTGGGCGGTGCAGCTTCCGGAGTGGATGTGCACGCCATGGGTCGAGTTCGGGGACAATCCCGTAGCGGTGAGGTCTACGTGCAGGCTGTGCGCGGCAGCATCGTAGGACAGTGCGACGGTCCCGGCCGGGGGCATCCCCGCGACCGACGGCGGGGCCATGGTGACCGTCACCGGGCCCGCACCCGACGACCCCCCGGCGGGGATGTCACCGCACGCGATCGAGGTGAAATTCAGCTGCCCGGGATTGCCGAGTGTGGCACTGGGCGCGAGATGCACGTTCACATACGCCCCGGTCGGGATGCCCGCCGCCACCGGCTCACTGGTCACCGTCTGCTTCGCCACGCCGGCGGCGTCAGCGGTGATGTCCGGGAACGGGACCGAGGGCGGCTTGCTCTGATCGGCGCAGTTGCCGGGGTGTACGTGCATCGCGTGCGAGCTGCCGGGAGTCAAACCGGACAGATCGACTGCCGCGCTGACCACCTTGCTGTCCGGATTCCAGGTCAGCACGACCTTGCCCGTGGGCTGCGTGCGCAGCGGCACACTCGCGGCCGACCCCTTCGCCGAGGTCGGCGGCGGCGCGGACGTGGTAGAGGAGTTGGATCCGGACGAAGAGCACGCTGTCGCCACGGCGAGCAGAACTGCTGCAGCACAACACCATACGGCATTTCTGAGCATATCCATCCACCCGTTCGGTAGTCGGACCGCCGGCCGCGAACCGGCCGCGGGATCGAACGGAATCCGAACGCACATCTGCGTTGCACGGATTCCACGGACGTCGTCCACATGCCTGTACCACGACGACGATAGTCATCACACGGTCCAGCACAACCCTTCATCCGGAATACCCGGGAGAAGTCGACGGTTGACTCCATCCGATACATAATCGGACCGCAGTCCGTTTCGCCTCCGGCAACCGCCGGGGGCGATCGCCGACCCGGGATGGATACCTTTTCGATGACGACAACGACCAATACCGAAGCCACCACCACCGACACCGCCGCGCTCGAATCCGCGGACGGCTCGGCCCTGCTCGGCTCCGATATCGGCCTGCTGATCCTGCGCGTGGCATTCGGCGCGCTGCTCGTCGTGCACGGCACCCAGAAGCTGTTCGGCTGGTTCGGCGGTTACGGCCTCAGCGCGACCGCCAAGGGGTTCGGTTCGATGGGCTACACCCCGGGCCGATTCTTCGCGACGCTGGCCGGACTCAGCGAGGTCACCGGCGGCGTCCTGCTGGTCCTCGGCCTGCTGACCCCGCTGGCCGCCGCCATCGCGCTGGGCACCATGATCAACGCCGTCCACGCGAGCTGGGGCCAGGGCTTCTCGGGCGGATACGAATTGCCCCTGGTCTACGCCCTCGCCGTCGCCGCGATCGCCTTCACCGGGCCCGGCCGCATCTCCCTCGACCACGGCCGCCCCTGGCAGCGCTCGGGTGCCGCGTGGGGGCTGGGCGCGGCCGTCCTCGCAGTAGTGGCCGCACTGATCACCCTGGCTGTCAGGTAGTCACCACCGACACAGTCGGCCCGCAATACAGTCGGCCCGGCCGCGGATGATTCCGTGGCCGGGCCGATTCGGTATCGGGCGCCTATTCTCCTGCGGCGCGGGGGATTTCCCCTCCCGCCGCACGGGCGCGAGTGGCGCGGGCCGCGGCGGCGTCGAAGGTCTCCAGGAAGTCGAACGCCGGGTCCTCGTCGTCGATATCCATGACGACGGCGCGGCGGCGCAGATCGTGGGCATCGTCCCGGCCGAGATCGGGGTCGGCGGCACGCGCGGAGTCGCGGGCCCGCGCGGGCCGCGCGCCACCGGACAGCCGGGACGACCGGCGACGGCGGATCTCCTCCTCGAAACGCACCTGCCGACGCAGGTAGAACAGATAACCCGCGAGCACCAGGGCGGACAGACCGCATCCCCACCACAGCAGCGGCGAGACCGCCAGCCCGAAACCACCGAACAGCAAGGCGCTCAACGCCAACGCGAGCGTCATCCGCTGCCGGTACCGGTAGCGAGCCGCGCGGGCAACCGCATCGGCCTCCGGATCGTAGCCGCCGCGACCTCGCCGGTTGGGCACGAAACGACCTGAGCCGGAATCGGATTCGTCCTCGAGCAGCTCCGCTTCGGCAGCCGCGGCGGCGACCTCCTCGGCCTCGGGCAGATCCGTCGCCCGGCGCGACCCGGATACCGTGCGCGCCGGGGGAATTCGAGCGCTCATCGGGGCCGGTTCGTCCTCGGCCGCCCTGGAATCATCCATCACATCCGCCCCGGCGTCAGCGACCTCGGCCGCTGCGGCGCCGGCATCCTCACCCGAGATGTCCGCTCCGTCCACACCGCCGAATTCGGCCTCGTCCAACTCGTCGACCTCGGCCTCGATGACCTCGCTGCCGCCGACGCCACCTGCGCCGGTCTCGCTGCTGTCGTCGTGCTCGGTGACGGGCTCATCGGCCGAAGTCGTCATCCGATCCTCCGCATCATCACCGTGTAAAAGCCTTCTCTGCGCTCGTATGGGTACCCAGTCCGGATCCGAGTCGTGCCCGGAGGCAGGCCCCGACTTGGCGCGTCGTCTGGAATCGCCCCGATGCAGTACCCGGGTGGCCAGAGCGGTATCGGTGGTACGCCGAATGCGTGGATACCGCGCGGCGAGCATCGGGAACAGCACGAAGACCCAGAGGACCACCAGGCCGACCCACAAGATCGAATTCGGCACTGCGCCCGCACCTCCGTCCCCGCCTGGCTGTCGACCGTGCGACAGATCTCGCAACCTGCTCATACATCGCCGACATGCTGCCGACCGTTCCCGCACCGTGTCCCGGAACGGCGGAAGACGTTGCACCGCCGCGTCGTCGGGCCACTGCACCGGCTCCCTTCCGGCGATGCAGGACGCACCACCGACGTCCGTAGGCTAATTCGGCCGCCGCGAAATGCGTCGCAGGCGCGCCGTCAACACCTGCCCCACGAGTAACACGGGTAAAGGCGATCCGGGTGGAACCGTCGCACATCAGGACTCTCTTCTCCGCCGCGGACAGCTCATGTGGGAGTGGCGCGGCCTGATCGGATGAGTCTGTCGACCACGGTGCCGGACAGGTCCTCGACGGTCATGGCGACCAGGAGATGATCGCGCCAGGCTCCGTCGACGTCCAGGTAGCGGCGCAGCATGCCCTCCTCGCGGAAGCCGACATTGCGCAGTACCGCCTGGCTCGGCAGGTTCTCGGGACGTACGGTCGCCTCCACGCGATGCAGCCCGACGGGGCCGAAGCAGTGATCCAGCCCGAGCGCCAGAGCGGCGGTCGCGACACCCTGGCCGCCGACATCCTTCGCGACCCAGTACCCGATCCACGCCGAACGCAGTGCGCCGCGCACGATATTGCCGACCGTCAACTGCCCGCTGAAGGTGCCGTTCACCTCGATCACCAGAGGGATCATCGCCCCGCGCCGCGCCTCGGCCTTCAGACTCGACCACAACGACGGCCAGTTCGAGGGATGATTGCGCGCCTCCCACGCCCCGCGGCCCGTCGGCTCCCACGGCTCGAGATGATCGCGGTCGCGCACCCGGATGCGCGCCCACGCCGACGCGTCGCGCAATCGAACCGGACGCAGGGTCACCTGCCCGGCAGCCACCCGCACGGGTCCCAGATGCGCAGGCCAGCCGGGATGCTGCGCGGCCCGAAAAACGTTCATGTCCATAACTGTTTCAGCCACGCTGAGCGAGAAAGGCAACCTGGACCTCGTCACCGGTGCGAACCTCGGTGACGTCCGGCTCGAGCACGATCAGACTGTTCGCCTCGGCCAGGGTCGAGAGCAGGTGTGAGGAACCGTTCACGCCCAGCGGTTGCACCAGATAATCCCCGGTCTGCTCGTCGCGCATCAACTGCGCCCGCAGATAACCGCGCCGCCCGGCCATCGAACTGATCGGCATGATGGTGCGCGCCCGCACGACTCGCCGCATCGGATGCCGCCTGCCCAGTGCGATGCGGATCAACGGACGCACCATCACCTCGAAAACCACCAGTGCGCCAACGGGATTCGACGGCAGCAGGAAGGTCGGCACCTCGTCCCGGCCCAGCCGTCCGAAGCCCTGTACGGAACCGGGATGCATGGCCACCCGATCGATCGTCAACTCGCCCAGCCCCTCGAGCGCCTCGCGAATCTGATCGGACGCCCAGCCACCGACCGCACCGGCGATCACCACCACCTCGGAGCGGACCAGTTGCCCCTCCACCACATCACGCAGCCGCTTGGGGTCGGCGCTGACGATGCCGACGCGGTTCACATCCGCGCCCGCGTCCCGCGCGGCCGCGGCCAGCGCGTAGGAGTTCACGTCGTAGACCTGCCCCGGGCCGGGCGTGCGATCGATGTCGACCAGCTCACCGCCGATCGAGATCACCGACAGCCGCGGCCGCGGATGCACCAGCACCTTGTCCCGGCCCACCGCGGCCAGCAGACCCACCTGCGCCGCGCCGATGATGGTGCCCGCCCGGACCGCGATATCGCCCGGTTGCACGTCGTCGCCGATGCGGCGCACGTAATCACCGGTGCGCACCGGCTCGTAGACCTTGATCCGGGCGCGACCGCCATCTGTGAAGTCCACCGGCAGAACGGCATCGGCGAGAGTGGGCAGCGGCGCGCCGGTGTCCACCCGCACGGTCTGCCGGGGCTGCAACCGGATCGGCTGCCGCGAACCGGCCTCGACCTCGCCGACGACCGGCAGGGTCAGATCGACCGGATCACCGTTCTCGTCCCGGATATCCGCACCCGCGCCCTGCACATCCACACTGCGCACCGCATAACCGTCGATGGCCGCCTGATCGAAACCCGGCAACGGACGTTCGGTGGCCACATCCTCGGCACACAGCAGACCTTGAGCCTCGGAGATCGCGACCCGGACCGGTCTCGGCGCAACAGCCGCCGCGGTCACTTTGATCTGCTGATCCTCCACCGAGCGCATGCAGCCCTTCCCTCACGTTCCGTGTCCGATGCGGCGCTCGCTCGGCTGCCCGCCAGACTACTCCGGCGAGGTCAGCTGCGGATCCCAGTCGGGGGCGAGTCGGTGCTCCAGCCATTCACGCAAGGCCGGCCCGTATTCGTCACGCTCCAAAGCGAAATCGACCGCAGCTCGAAGATAGCCGCCCGGGTTGCCCAGGTCGTGGCGCGACCCACGGTGCACGACGACATGAACCGGATGTCCTTCGGAAATCAGCAGGGAAATGGCATCGGTGAGCTGCAATTCACCGCCCGCGCCGGGTTCGATGCGACCCAGTGCGTCGAAGATCGCGCGATCGAGCAGATAGCGGCCCGCCGCGGCGTAGGTGGACGGCGCATCGGCGAGAGCGGGCTTTTCCACCATCCCGTTGACGCGCAACACGTTCGGGTTCGTGGCGTCGGGCACGGGCGCCACGTCGAACACCCCGTAGGCGCTGACCTGCTCCTTGGGCACATCGATGGCGCACAGCACCGAACCGCCGCGTTTGCGCCGCACCCGGCTCATCACGTCCAGGACGCCCGAGGGCAGCACCAGATCGTCGGGCAGCAGCACCGCGATGGCGTCCTCGTCGGGGTCCAGCGCCTTCTCCGCCTGGGCCACCGCATGACCCAGACCCAGCGGCTCCTCCTGGACCACCGAGGTCACATCGAGCAGGCCCGGCGCCTTGCGCACCTTCTCCAGGAGATGGAACTTGCCGCGCTCCTCGAGGGTGTTCTCGAGCATCAGGTCCTCGACGAAATGCGCGACCACACCGTCCTTTCCGGGCGAGGTCACGATCACCAGGCGAGCCGCGCCCGAATCGGCCGCTTCCGCGGCGACCAGCTCGATACCGGGCGTATCCACCACCGGCAGCAGCTCTTTCGGCACGGTCTTGGTCGCGGGTAGAAACCGCGTCCCGAGTCCGGCCGCGGGGACCACAGCGGTACGGAAGCAGGATTTCGCGGTCGCGGATCCCTGCACCGTAGCGTCCGATCCGGCCTCGGCCGACCCGTTCGTCGCCCGACCGCCACCCCTCACGGAATCGCTGCGCGATGCTGTCATAAGCACACCCTATCCATCAGTTTCGTCGACCGGACGGGCTTCGCCCCGGCGCGGCACACCGGGAAGCCTAGGGGGCGGCCTCTGCGACCGCTCGCCGAGTTCCACACCGCACCGCGACGCGACGCGACCCTCCACCACCAGCGTGCTTGCAACAGTTCCCCGTCGGACCGAGCGGGAAACCCTGGTTGCACGTGAGCTTCCCGACTCCGGAGGGCGGGCGATCGGAACCTGCCGGCGAGCAGCAGGAGCCGGACCCACGCGCAACGAGACGGTGCCGAGTGGGTGCGGCGGCAGGCGAGCGCACCCCGAGTATCGGCGGCATATCGTGGTCCGCGTGGAGATCGCTGGTCAGCTGGACAAACGTGAGTGGCGCGCGAGGCTGCTGGCCGGGCGCGCGGCGGTGGACCCCGCCGTCCACGAGGCGGAGGCGACCGCCCTGGCCGCCGCGTCGTCGCGACTGCCGCTCGACGACGCCGAGGAGGTCTGGGTGGCCGCCTACGTCCCGGTGCACGGCGAACCCGGCTCCGTGGCCATGCTCGACGCCCTCCGCACCGCGGGCGCACGGGTGCTGCTGCCGGTGACCGGCCCGCCGGGCCCCCTGGACTGGGCCGAATACACCGGACGAGCGGCATTGCACCGCGCCCGCTACGGCCTACTGGAGCCGACCGGCCCACACCTGTCCCCCGCCGCGATCACCCGGGCCGCCACCATCCTGATCCCCGCCCTCGCGGTGGATCGACGCGGCGTGCGGCTCGGGCGCGGAGCGGGCTACTACGACCGCACCCTGCCCGCCGCCCGCTCGGATGCCCGCCTCATCGCGATAGTCCGTGACGAAGAACTCCTCGACCAACTCCCCGAGGAACCCCACGACCGCCGTATGGGCTGGGCCCTGACCCCCGGCGCGGGCCTGACTCCCCTATCCACGGACAGCTGACGTCAACGGACACCTGACGCGTGGAGACACCAGCTCACACACCCCGTTTCACCAGCCCCACAGGACGCCGACACCCGGTTTGCGGCGCGGCTCGCCGCTCGGACGCGTGGCGGGTGCGAGGAAAAAGTGCCCGACACGGGGCCGAGCGGTGAGCCCAAGGGCGACGCAAACCCGCCGGAGCGGAGCGGAGGCCAAAAACACAGCAGCGGAGCGGAGGCCACCAATACGGAATTTAATTCCGATTAGTGTTGTTGGCACTGTCGGCTGTAGAGTGCTAACGACGGAGACTGTGGAGGTTCCTGTGCCTACTTACTCGTATCAGTGCACGCAGTGTGGCGATAAGTTCGACATCGTTCAGAAGTTCACGGACGATGCGCTGAGCACGTGTGAGAAATGCGACGGCAAGCTGCGCAAGCTGTTCAATTCGGTCGGAATCGTGTTCAAGGGCAGCGGCTTCTATCGCACCGACAGCCGTAGCGGTTCGACCACCGCGAGCGAGCCCGCCAAGGCGGAGTCCTCCTCGTCGAGCAGCTCCTCCTCGGACGGTTCCTCGAGTGGTTCGAGCAGCTCGTCCACCAGCAGCACGGCCACGAGCTCGCCGGCTGCCTGACACATCGGCCGCAGTGGACGCACACGGTGTTGTCCACAGCCTCCGAGTTATCCACAGCCCAATCCTGACCAGCTGTTTTCCGGCCGGAGTGGCATTCCACGAGCCGTAGCGTCCTGGACATGACGTACAGCGCGTCCGGCCGAGGCAGGTCGGCTCCAGTCCGCCGCGGCGATCTCGACCTCGGCCGCATCCCTCGCTGGGAGTGGTTGCGGCACCGCCGCCCCGCCTGGCTGGACGGCACTCTGGCCCGCCGGATCCTGGCCGCCGCGCTCACGGCGCTGGCCGGATTCCTGCTCCTGCGCGGCAATCCGGCCGCACAGCGTGTCGAGGTCGTGGTCGCCGCACACGATCTGCCGCCCGGTCGCGCGGTGACCGCCGCCGATCTGCGCACCGCCGCCTTCACCGCGAACACCCTGCCCGGCGGCGCGATCCACGAACCCGCACCGCTGCTGGGCGCCACCCTGTCCGCGCCCATGCGGGCCGGTGAGATCTTCACCGATCTGCGGGTGCTCGGGCCACGCCTGGCCGCGGCGGCCACCGCCGCACCCGACGCCCGGATCGTCCCGATTCGCCTGGCGGACAATGCCGTTGCCGAGATACTGCGCACCGGTGACCGGGTCGATGTGGTCGCCGCAGCCGAACCCGACACTCCGGCCGCAGCCCCCGCCCGCACCCTTGCCTCGGGAGCTGTCGTGGTGTCGATACCCGAGAGATCCGACAACGGGAAATCACCCCGATCGGAGGATCATGTCGTACTGATCGCACTCGATTCCGCACACGCCACAACCGTCGCCGCAGCATCCCTGCGCACCGCGCTCACGGTGATTTTTCAGTAGCGTTCATTCGATTCGCCAACTATTTGCCGCAAAATCCCTCTAGCATCCCCGATACCCGAACTATAAGCGGTGATCATGAGTGTCCACCGCTATGACCAGACCATTCGACACTGGCCGGGGTACGCCGATGAGACAGGAGCAGCAAATGCTGAAGGGTTTCAAGGACTTCATTCTCCGCGGTAACGTGATCGACCTGGCGGTCGCGGTCGTGATGGGCACCGCATTCGTCGCCATCGTCACGGCGTTCACCGACGGAATAGTCAAACCACTCATCGAGATATTCGGCGGAACCGGCGATCTGGGCCTCGGATTCCGGATCATCGCCGATAAACCCGCAACCTATGTCGCGCTCGGCCCGATCATCACCGCGGCGATCAATTTCGTCATCATCGCGGCCGTGGTCTATTTCGCGCTGGTGCTACCGGCCACCCACGCCAAGAAGCGCTGGGGCAAGGCCGATGCACAAACCGAAGCCGAACTGCTGACCGAGATCCGCGACCTGCTCGCCGACGGCGACAAGAGCACGGGCGGTCGTCACGAATCCCGAATCGGAGCTGACTCCAAGGAGCGAGATACCCTGTAGTACAACGGAATACGTCGCTTCCCGATTTCCGCAGTGGGCCCGGCGCAAGATGCACCGGGCCCACCGTCGTGCCGGAGGAAAGGAATCCGATCAGCCCAGGCTGAACGGCTGACCCCACAGCGTCACCCAGCTGATGACGCTGTCGGTCTGGACTTCGGCACTGATGAACGAACGCGCCTGTGCGTAACCAGCGCAGCCGGTCAGGCCGATGGTCTCATCCGCCCACGAGACCGAACCGTCGTTACCGGTGAACGCGAGGCGGGTCTTGTGGGTATCGGCGCCGAAGTCGTCCTTCTGCTCCAGATCCAGGACGTAGAACGCCTGCGCCTGGCCAGGGCCGAGAGTCAGGTTGCCGCCGGTGCCCATCGAAGCGCTGGGCGTGACGTTACCGGAGCTGTCCCAGCTGCCGCCGACGCTCGGAGCGGCATTGACGCCACCACCGGAGATGTTGACCTGGCAGCCGACGACGTACCCCGGGTAGATGTTGCCACCCTTGGCCGTTGTCTTGCCATCGATGTGGACATGCGCGGTACCCGAGGCCCACGCATTGCGGTGCAGCGGAGTCGAACCCATGGACGGGTTGATGTTCGCCGACTCGCCGTCCATCCAGATGTGGACGCTGGTGCCGTCGCTCAGCGGCCGGACGATGTTGCCGCCCGGCAGCGGAATGAAGGTGTCGGCATTGGCGGCGCCGGTCGAGAGCAGACCTAGTGCGGCGGTGGCCACAGCACCGACGCCGGCCACACGGGCCAGAGACTTACGGATGTTCATATTTCGGTTCCCTCAAAGATGAATCGCTATGCGCGAGAATGGGATTGGCGGATCAGACCACGCAGGTCAGCCGATGCTGAACGGCTGCCCGTAGAGGGTGGTCTTCGAGTAGTGGTTGCCGACGACCTCGACAACGGTGTAGGCGCGCGCCTGCGCGTAACCCGCACAACCCTGGATCTGCATCTCCGCATCCTGGTACTCCACCGAGAAGTGGCCGGGGTGGGTGATATCGATCGAGTCGATCTGTACGAACTTGACCTGGCCGGGGCCGAGGTTCAAGCCGATCGATCCACCGACTGACGCGTCGGTCAGGCTGACGCTGCCGGAGACTCCGGCGGAGATGGCGTCAGTACCGATGTCGACCTGGCATCCGACGATGTAGCCCGAGTTGAGCTGGGATGCGCCATGGGTCGACGAATTGTTGGAGCCAGGAGTGTTCAACTGCCCGTTGTTCGGTCCCACGGTGGCAGCAGGCGCATTGGGCACATCCGCCGACGCGACACCCGACACCCAGACAGTACGGCCGGCACCGTTGGCTGCCATGGAAGTCGAAATGTTCGCATGCTCATGCGTGCGGGTGATCAACACGCCATCTGGTCCTGCCTTCTGGCCGTCCGGCAACGGCACGAAGGTGTCGGCGTTGGCAGCGCCGGTCGATAGCAATCCGATCGCAACGGCTGCCGCCGCAGCGATACCCGCGAAACGGGCACCGCGACGCGCACCGCTGGTGCGGTTCTCGCTCATATTTCCCCTCATCAGGTTATAGCAGTCAGCCTCGACCACCGAGGCTGATTTCCGACCCCGACCACCGGGGTTGGAAACGCGGCCCATTACCGGGCCCAGCTCAGTCTATTCGCCAGCATGTTGCCGCCGCCTAACCGGCGACATTCGTCGCGCTACCGCCAGACCAACCTGTCGGAACCGGGCTACGTTCCGCCGGGACAACGCCGAGACGCCGTTCCCGGGCCCAAAAGAGCCGCTGTGGTATAGCCCAAAGGCGAACATTAAACGCAGTGACGAGACGCTGACAACGTAAGCTCATGTAAACATGTTGTGATCTAAATCACATTAGTAAGTCTGCATGCTACACGCGGCGCAAAAACCGTGTTAGCGCTCGCAAAATGGAACCGACGCAAGACGCGGCTCGAGTACGCCAGAGCGACGCAATTGTGCTGACGGACCGATCATCCGTGATGCGGCGGGACCTGCGACCGGAACCAATCGTCCGATGACGTTCCCACAGTTGGGGATTCGCCATCGGTACCGCGTTCATCGCTGGTGGTTTGCGGGAGGGTTTCGCCGAAGATGCGCGCCAACTTCGCAGCATCGGCCGCCGAACGCGCGGAACCCCCCGCCCGGCGCGGGCGGGGGGTTCGATCGTCCTCGTTCGGGGGGGAGCTCATTACTCGTCCAGACCGGACAGCTCATCGATGACCCGGCTGACCAGCGGGCCGAGCGTGGCCATGCCATCGCGCACCGCGGCCCTGGTCCCGGGCAGGTTGACCACCAGCGTGCTGCCGGAGATACCGGCCAGTCCGCGGGACAGACCGGCGTCGAGCGAGCCCGCGGCCAGACCGGAGGAACGCAGTGCCTCGCTGATCCCGGGAAGTTCGCGATCGAGCACCTCGGAGGTGGCCTCGGGGGTGACATCACGCGGGGACATGCCGGTACCACCGGTCGAGATCACCAGGTCGACACCGCCGATGACGGCGGTGTTGAGCGCATTGCGAATCTCGACCTCGTCGCCCGCCACCAGGACCGTGGCGTCGACCAGGAATCCGGCCTCGGTGAGCAACTCGGTGACCAGCGGACCCAGCGAATCCTCCCCGCCATGGGCGGACCGGTCGTCCACAATCACCACGAGCGCACGACCCGCCACAGGAGCATCGATTTCCATATCGCTAACCGTAGCGTCCGGGGGTGACAGGAAATCCGGTCCCCCGCTGCCGGAGTGGCGGTCCGTCAGGAGGGTCAGGGTGCGGGGCGGGCGGCTCAATGGGCACCGTCCGCGGCGGCTCCGGCGAGGGTCACCTGGACCGTCTTCTCGTTCTGTCCGTTGGTGTCGGTGTAGGTCAGCGAGACCTTGTCACCGGGCTGATGCGAACGGACCGCGGCGACCAGCGCATCACCGTTGTCGATCACCAGATCACCGAGTTTGGTGACCACCACGCCCGACGGGATGCCCGCCTTGGCGGCCGGGCCGTCGGCGGCGACGTCCTTGACCACCGCGCCGTTGGCGTTGACGTTGCTGGGCGCCTGATTGAGCACGGTCATGCCGATCTGGGCGTAGGTCGCGTGGCCGGTCTTGGTCAGCTCGTCGGCCACCCGGCGCACCTGATCGACCGGGATCGCGAAGCCCAGGCCGATCGAACCGCTCTGCTGACTGCTGTCCGCGCCGCCGCCCAGGGTGGCGATGGCGGTGTTGATGCCGATCAGCTTGCCGTTCATATCGACCAGTGCGCCACCGGAGTTGCCCGGGTTGATCGGCGCGTCGGTCTGCACCGCGGAGATCACGGTGCCGGTCGAACCGGACTCGCCGCTGGTGGACACCGGCCGATTGAGCGCCGAGACGATACCGGTGGTGACGGTCCCGGCCAGGCCCAGCGGGGAGCCGATCGCGACCACCGGCTGGCCGACCTGGAGCGACTTGGAGGTGCCCAGATCGATCGGCGTCAGGCCGGACTTGTTCTGCGCCTTGATGACCGCCAGATCCGAGATCGGATCGATGCCGACGATCGAGGCGGAGCTGGTGCTGCCGTCCTTGAACTGCACCTTCATCTTCGCGTCGGGGCCCGCGCCGCTGGCGACGTGGTTGTTGGTCAGGATCAGCCCGTCGGAGGACAGGATGACGCCCGAACCCTCACCCTCCGCGCGATCGCCGGCCACCTTGATCATCACCACGCTCGGCACGACCTTCTGCGCGACCGCCTGCACCGATCCGGCGGGCGCGGTGACCGAGGCGGGATTCGCATTCGGTGAAGAGCTGTCGAGCGCGCTGATCGAGGATCCGTCGCCGGAATCGGCGACCAGGGCGCCGACCGCACCGCCGACGCCGCCCGCGACCAGTGCCAGCACGATCGCACCGACGACCAGTCCGGCCCGGCCGCGACGCGGCGGTGCCGCGGTCGCGTACGGAGCGCTCGCGTAGGCGGCGGTGTTGTGTTCGGAGCCGAAGGGCGATCCCGCGACGGTCGGCACGGGACCGGTGGGCGGTTGCTGCCCGCCACCGGAGCCGTAGGCGTGCGGATACGGCGGCATGGGGGCGGTGTGCTGGGTCGGCGTCTCCCGGGACGCGTACGGGGAGTATTCCGGCGGCACCGAACCCGAGCCGGTCAGCTGGTCGGCCGGCGGGAACTGACCGGTGACCGGCTGCGGCCCGGACTGCGCGTACGGGGAGGGCGACTGGGTGTACGGCGAGGGCTGCTGCCCGAACCCGGACTGCCCGAACGGCGACGGCGCGAACGGCGAATCCGACGACGTCGCCCCACCCGAGGTCGGCTGCCCGAACGGCGGCTGCTCCGCGCCCGGCTGCGTGAACGGCGCCCGCGGCACGGCCGATCCCTGGGACGTGGACCCCGGCTGACCGGGCATCGGCTGGCCGAACGGCGAATCCGACCCGCTCGACGGCGGCTGCCCCCACGGCGACTGCGGCGAGGCGGACCGGGCGTAGGGCGACTGCGACGCACCCGATCCCGGCCATCCGGCCTCCACCGCGCGCGAACCCGGGGCCGCCGGCTGTTGGGCCTGCGCTGTGCCCGGCTGCGGCGTGCTCACTTCCGAAGTTCCGGTCCCCGACCCGGACGCGGGCGGCTGCGCGGGCTCTTTCGAAGATTGATCCTCGGACGCCCCCGCCGGGCGACCCGGCTCGGCGGACTTCTGCTCGGTCGGCTGTGCGTCGGGCGTCTGCGCCCGCAACTCCGAGTTCGCCGACGGCTGCGGCTGTTCCCGGTTGTCCTTCGGGTCCTCGGTCATCTTCTCGTTTCTCCTCACGTCTGCCGACCAGACTGATGACATCGACTGAGAGCGAACTGAGACGGCGCTTTCAGTTCTCCATCAGTTCTTCCGCGATCGTGGGCAGCGGGCCGCCTTCGTATGCTCAACCTACCGGCCCGCGAGAATCCCCGTCGATGACATTCGGCCCACTGCACAGGCGTATTACCCCCTGCGGCGCGGCGCTATTGCGCCTGCAGCACGGCGTTCTCGCCGGGTAGGACGATCCGGACCAGTGCGCCGCCGCGTTCGGAGGTCTCGATGGTGATCGTCCCGCCGTGTTTGGTCACCACCTGCTGCACGATGGCCAGGCCCAGGCCCGAACCGGGCATGGACCGGGCGGCCATGGTCCGATAGAAGCGTTCGAAGACCAGGCGGCGTTCGGCGGGCGGAATGCCCGGTCCGGCGTCGTCGACGCCGATCTCCATCAGTCCGGGCCCGGTCTCGGCCATCGTGACGCGCACCTGATCCCCGGCCGGACTCCATTTCGCCGCGTTGTCCAGGACGTTCAGCACGGCCCGCTCGAGTCCGGCCTCGTCGCCGTAGACGAACCAGGGGCACAGTTCGGCGACGAATTCCACTCCCGCGCGCCGGCGGCGCACCCGCTCGAGCGCGCGCTCGGTCACCGCGCCGACGTCCACCCGCTCGTAGACGTCCTCCGGGGCGTCCTCGCGGGCCAGATCCACCAGATCGCCGACCAGGGTGGACAGCTCTTCGATCTGGGCTACCACGTCGGCGCGCAACTCGGCCATATCGTCCTCGGGAATCCGCGGCGCGCCGGGACGGGAGGAGGCGATCAGCAGTTCCATGTTGGTGCGCAACGAGGTCAGCGGCGTGCGCAGTTCGTGCCCGGCGTCGGCGACCAGACGTCGCTGCCGCTCGCGCGATTCGCCCAGCGCGACCAGCATCGTGTTGAAACTCTCGGTGAGACGGGCCAATTCGTCGTCGCCGGTGACCGGGATGGCCGCCAGATCGTCGGTGCGCGCGACTCGTTCGGCGGCCGCGGTCAACCGCGCCACCGGCCGTAATCCCGTGCGGCCGACCGCGGCTCCCGCTGCGGCGGCCACCACCACGCCGCAGCCGCCGACCACGAACAACAGCAGCGCCAGCCGATCGAGTACCTCCTGGGTCGGTTCCAGCGACTGCCAGATCACCAGCGTCGCACCGGATTCCATGTGTTCCGCGAGAATTCGCTGATTCCTGCTGGTCCGCAGGGAGAACGAGGACTGGCCGTGCGCCACCGCGACCTCGGGCGCCCCGATCGGCGACGTGGAGTTGCGGGACAACGAAACCCACTGATCGCTGCCGGGATAGTTCAGCGCGATGGACACGTCGTTGGAGTACAGCGCGCCGAGCTGCAACACCTCCTGATAGTCCAGCGCGTCCAGGCGCTGGTCGATCATGCCGGTCGCCCGGGTCCGAAGTTGTTTGTCGACATCGGCGTTCAGCGCGCGCGCCACCACCGCGTAGGCGGCGATCGAGGTGACCGCCACGGCGATCGCCACGACCGAGGCCGCCAGCAGTGTCACCCGCCAGCGCAGCGACACCGACCGCGTCAGCGGCATCGGCGGCCGCAGATCCGGGGTGTCCGCGCCCGGGTGCAATCCGGCCACGACGTCACGGCCGCGTCCGTTCGCATCCCGTCCCCGGCCGCCCGAGCCTCGCGCGGCCGAACGCGGAACATGCCTTCCCACGATGACGCCCACCTCTACGGCGGGGTCTCGCGCAGCACGTAGCCGACGCCACGCACGGTGTGGATCAGCCGCGGCTCGCCCTCGGCCTCGGTCTTGCGGCGCAGATAGCCGATATACACCTCGAGGGCATTGCCGGAGGTGGGAAAGTCGTAGCCCCAGACCTCCTCGAGGATGCGGCTGCGGGTGAGCACCCGGCGCGGGTTGGCCATCAACATTTCCAGCAGTGAGAACTCGGTGCGGGTGAGACTGATGGCGCGTTCGCCCCGGGACACCTCGCGGGTGATCGGGTCCAGCGACAGATCCGCGAACGTCATCGTCTCGGATTCCTCGGCGCCCGCCGGATCGGCGGAGGTGCGGCGCAACAGCGCACGCAGCCGGGCCAGCAGTTCCTCGAGGGCGAACGGTTTGGGCAGGTAGTCGTCGGCTCCCGCGTCCAGGCCCGCGACCCGCTCGGAGACCGAATCCCGTGCGGTGAGAACGAGTATCGGCAGGTCGTCGCCGGTGCTGCGCAGTCTGCGGCAGACTTCGAGGCCGTCCAGCCGGGGCATCATGACATCGAGTACCAGCGCGTCGGGCCGCTGCACGGCCACCTGTTCGAGCGCATCGAGCCCGTCCACGGCCAGCTCGACGGAGTAGCCGTTGAACGTCAGCGACCGCCGCAGTGATTCCCGCACCGCGCGGTCGTCGTCGACTACCAGAATGCGCATGCGGTCCAGTCTGACCGTACCGACTGAGAGTCCACTGAGAAGCCCCCATTCGACACGCCGATCCACCGCGAGCCGATGACCAGTCGCTTTACCGGCTCGCGCGGATAGAACCACACGAAACACCTTGTGCGTGGCGAAATTAGCGAATTTCAGAGCGGGGAAGTCCGAATTGCCGTGGCCAAGTTCACGCGGTATGTTGCCTGCCGTAAAAGAAGACCTGCAGTCGGTTCTCCGGCGGTTGGACCCGAAGAACGTCAGTTCACATTGCGCAAATTCGAGCACTACCGGATCTGCGTTACCGCGAGGGAGCTCGAGAGCTGGCCGAGGATACAGCGCCTTCGGCACAGCGCGGCCGAGCACCTGCGAGGTGAGACTGTGAGCCGGGAACCGGCCGCGGTGGGACCCGCAGGGCGAATGCGCGAGCGGAGGCGACGGAAGCGGGATGGGAACTGGACCGCGACCATGGCAGCGGAATCTGTCCAACCTCTCGGTAACGAGCAAGGTCGGCATCGTGCTGCTCCTGCCCGTCGTGCTGGCCTCGGTCTTCGCCGTCCTACGAATCCGGGACGAGCTGGGCACGATCTCCCAGCTGAACACCGCGACCCAGCAGGCGCAGATCATCCGGCCGCTGCTCGACTTCGGTTCCGCCGCAGATGATCTCGCGGTCGCCGCGGGCACCGGCGGCGTCGGCGACCACATCGGGCAGGCGACCCTGGACCAGGTCTCCGCACGCTTCGATCAGGCGGCGGCCACTCTGCAGTCGGCACTGCCGCTGGCCCGCGTCGACCAGCAGGTGAGCACCGAGATCACCGATGCGCTGTCCACCGGACGCGGGATGCGCAACAGCCTGCACGGCAGCGCCGCCCAGGTGGTCGGCACCCAGGCCGACGAGGTCGCGACGCACATCAGCAACGCCGTCACCACGCTGATCACACCCAAGGAGACGGTCCTCGAGCGGTATTACACCCAGCTCGGCGATCTCACCATCGCGCGTCGAATGTTCCTGCAGCAACAGCTGATCATCGGCAGTGGCGAGATCAGCAACAATCCGGCAATGCGGGCGCAGGCGCTCACCGCGACCGGTTCCGAACTCACCATGATCAACCAGTACGCCGTGGTCCAGCCCACCTCGGCGTACAAGCCGGACATCCTGCTGGACGCTCAGCAGACCCGGTTGCGCGCGCTGAGCCAGAGCTCGGCCGAGCCCATGATGATCGCCAGCGTGAACGATTCGCTACAGCGCAGCACCGCCACATATACCGAGGCGATCAACCATGTGGCCGATCTGATCACCTCCGGCCTGAGCCACACCTCGATCGATGCGCGCAGCACCGTGTTGCGTGACGTCGCGTCCGTGGTCCTGACCCTGCTCGCGGGTCTGGCGCTGGCGCTGGCGGTGGCGCGTTCACTGGTCGTGCCGGTGCGGCGACTGCGTCGCGGCGCACTGCAGGTCGCCCACGTCGACCTGCCCGCCGAGCTGTCGGTGGTGCGCGAGGGCGGCGCGACCCCGGAGATTCTCCCGGTCGACGTGCAGACCACCGAGGAGATCGGGCAGCTGGCCCGCGCGGTCGACGACATGCACCGGCAGGCGCTGCACCTGGCCGCCGACCAGGCCCGCCTGCGACTGCTGATCAGCAGCATGTTCGAAACCCTCTCGCGGCGTAGCCAATCGCTGGTCGAACAGCAGTTGACGCTGATCGAGGATCTCGAACGCGACGAAGAGAATCCGGGCCGACTGCAGAGTCTGTTCCGCCTGGACCACCTGGCCACCCGCATGCGCCGCAACGGCGACAACCTGCTGGTGCTGGCCGGAACCGCGCTACGCCGCGGCCAACTCCCCCCGGTTCCGCTCTCGGACATGCTCTGGAGTGCGGTCTCCCAGGTGGAGGACTATCAGCGGGTGGAGATCGGCGCGGTGCCCGACGGCATCGTCGCGGGAGAGCCCGCGGTCGACATCGAACATCTGCTGGCCGAGCTGATCGACAACTCGCTGCGGTACTCGCCGCCGAGCACTCCGGTCGCGGTGTCGGTGTCCGCGGCGCCCGAGGGCGGCTATCTGATCGAGATCACCGACCGCGGCCTGGGCATGTCGGGTGACGATCTGCACGAGATCAACGACCGGCTGGCCTCCGGCGGTGAGGTGACCGTCGAAACCGCCCGCCGCATGGGCCTCTACGTGGTCGGCAGGCTCGCCAAGCGGCATACCGTCACTGTCAGCCTGCGCCGCACCTCGACGATGGCGCAGCAGCCCGGCATCACCGCCACGATCCATCTGCCGAAATCGCTGATCGTCTCCGACAAGCCGGAGTCCGGCGAATTCCCGGGCGCCCCGCTGCCCGCCGCGCCGACCTCGACCGCGGCTCATGCGGCGCCCGAAGAGATCCCGGCCCCGGTGCCGCTGTTCGGTTCCTCGGCCTCGGTGACCCCGCTCCCGCAGCGCCGCCCGGCACGCGAGGATTCCGGCGATTCCGCCACCCCGGAGAAATCGCCCGTCGCCGACAACCGGCCCACCGGATTGTTCATCTCGCAACACGATCCGGAACCGGTCCCCGACGACGAACCCACCGGATTGTTCGTCTCGCATCAGGATCCGGAGCCGGTCGCCGACGGTGTGATCGGCTACCAGCCGCAGGAGCAGGAGCAGAACCCGTTCGCCCATGCGGGCGAGACCGCGCGCGACCCGTGGGCGGTCCCGGATCGATCGGCGTTGTCGGCGGCGGACCGGGACGAGGACGACGACGAGCCGGTGGTGCAGGACTGGTCGAACTCGGCATCGAGTTGGACGCCGCCGGAATCGGTTTCGGCGGAGCAGGATTGGGATACAGAGGAGCCGCAGTACCAGCAGGGTCCGGATGTCGCCCGCTGGAAGAGCGGCGACGCGTGGTCCGGCGCGGTGCGCTGGGAGGAGACCGGTTCCGAACCGGCGCAACAGTTCTGGGCCGATGCGCGCCCCGAGCCGAGCCCGGCATCCGAACAGCCCTGGGGCAGGACGGATTCCGCGAACTCGACGACCGAATCCGGGCCCGGCATCAGCGGTGAGCAGATCCTGCGCCCGCGACGCCGCCGCCCGGCGCCGGAACCCTGGCCCTCGGGGGAATTCCCGCCGATGCCCGCCAACGTCCCGGCCTCCGCGCCCGCCGAACCGGCACGCGCCCCGTCCTGGGAGTCCGAGCCCGCGGACCTGTGGGCGCAGACCGCGACCCTGCCGGTGCAGCAGCCCGGCGCACCCGAACCGGCCGAATCACCCATCTACCAGCGCATGGTCTCGGAGTGGCTGGTCGAGCCGTCGGCGAACGAAACGGGCGCGGCCTGGTCCTCCCCCGCCGATGCGGGGTGGGCCGCGGCCGAAGAGGCCAGCAAACCGACCATGGACCATCGCACCTCCGGTGGACTTCCCATCCGCAACCCGGGCGCACAGCTTGTTCCGGGCGGCCTGACGCCTCCTGCCGACACCGGCGCCCCCGATCCCGAGGAAATCCGCAGCAACCTGTCCCGGCACCTGAGCGGTGTGCGCAGCGGACGCGCGGGCCTCGCGTCGTACGGCGATGAAAACGGGTACAACGGAACTCGGTCCGGCGGCGGGCTCGAACATCACGACGCGCAGTACAACGATGGAGGACACGTATGACCGATACCGAGCAGCCCCCCACCGACGAGAATCTCAACTGGCTGGTGACGCGCTTCACGCGCGAGGTCCCCGGCGTCTCGCACGCGGTGCTGGTATCGGCCGACGGCCTGTTGCAGGCCACCAGCCCGCACCTGCCGTCCGATCGCGCCGAACAGCTGTCCGCGGTGACCGCCGGACTGGCCAGTCTGTCCTCCGGGGCCGCCCAGTTGTTCGAGGGCGGCAAGGTGATGCAGTCGATCGTCGACATGCAACGCGGCTATCTGCTGGTGATGAGCGTCGGCAACGGGTCACACCTGGCCGTGCTGGCCAACAAGCAGCACGATATCGGCCGCATCGGCTACGAGATGGCCCTACTGTCCGATCGGGTCGGAGCGGTCGTCCAGGCCACTGCCCGTTCGTCGGTCTGACGGTGCGATGTCGAGTTCCTTCGGAGCCGATCCCCGGCCGACAACACGCGTCCGCCCCTATGCGCTGACCGCCGGGCGCACCCAGCCCGCGGTCGACCTGCCGCTCGAGGCGGTCGTGGAGACCCTCCCGTATGCGAGTCGATTCGATTGGCCCGCAGGCGATGTCCGGACCGATATCCTGCGCCTCGGCGGTGGCAGGCTCTCGGTCGCGGAGATCGCCGCCCATCTTCAGCGGCCGTTGGGTATGGTCCGCGTCGTCATCGGCGATCTGGTCGTCGCCGGTACGCTGCGGGTGCACACCACGCTCAGCGAAAACGCCACGTACGATGAGCGCCGTTCGCTCATGGAGAGGACCCTGCGTGGACTCCGCGCTCTCTGACGTCTCGGACGCCGAAACTCGCACCGCCTCCACGAAGATCGTGGTGGCCGGTGGTTTCGGCGCGGGTAAGACCACCTTCGTCGGCGCGGTCTCGGAGATCGTGCCGCTGCGCACCGAGGCCATGGTGACCGGCTACTCCGACGGCGTGGACGACCTGTCGGCCACGCCGAGCAAGGAGACCACCACGGTCGCCATGGATTTCGGCCGCATCATCCTGCCCGGCAATCTGACCCTGTACCTGTTCGGCACCCCGGGCCAGCGCCGATTCTGGTTCATGTGGGACGACCTGGTGCGGGGCGCGATCGGCGCGGTGGTGCTGCTGGACACCCGCCGGATCGAGGACAGTTTCGCCGTGGTCGACTTCTTCGAGGCGCGGCAACTGCCGTTCCTGGTGGCGGTCAACCATTTTCCCGATTCCCCCCGGTTCCCGGCGACCGAACTGCGCGAGGCGCTGTCCATCCGCGAGGGCGTTCCGATCGTCGACATCGACGCCCGCGATCCGGTCCAGGTGCGCCAATCCCTGGCAGCGGTAACCGAATACGCCATCGCCCGCCTCACGGAGCAGCCTCCCCGCGCCTCAGCGAACCCGTGAATGGCGGCCCGCCTCTCCGGGACTTCAGCGTGGCTCCCCCGCCTCTCCGAGACTTCAGCGTGGCTCCCCCGCCTCTCCGAGACTTCAGCGTGTCGTCGGGGAATCGAAGATTTGCGTTTCGGGCCGACCGTTCGGGTGAAATCACCTTCTGGACGTGCCCGGGGAGTTACCCATGTGCTCACGAAATCAGTTGTCGCCGTGGCATCGCGGCGGAGATGACATCGCGACTCGGGACGGCGACCGGTGGTCGGCGGTCCGAACGCAGTAAGCAGAAGAGAATTCATCCGACCTGAGTAGGGGGTTTGCGTGCAGTACTTCACCATGGGGACCTGGGTGCTCGTGCTGGCGCTCGGTGTGGCGTGGGCGGGCACCCTGGTGGGCCTGATCTGTATCCGGCAGTCGAGGCTGTCGGTGACCGCGAAGTTCCGGCTCGTGTGGCTGACCGCCGCGGCGGTGTGCATCGGCGCGATCGGGACGCAGGTGGCGATGTCGGTCACGATGCTGGGCGTCGGACTGTCCAGCGGGGTGGTCCGCTACGACGTGATGCAGCGCATCATCGCGCTGGTGGTGGCGCCGGTGGGAATTCTGGCCGGACTGATCATCGCGGGCGACAATCGCAAGCCCGTGCGCCTGGCGCTCGGTGCGCTGGTCGCGGGACTGTGCCTGGCGCTGATGAACTATCTGGGCCTGAGTTCCCTGGCGGTGCAGGGCAGCACCACGATCAGCCCCGCGATCATCGCCGCATGCAGCGTACTGCTGCTGGCGCTGGCCGCCGGACTGCTGTGGGCGACGCGGATGCGCGTGACGACGGCTCTGGTCGGGGTGTCCGTGGTGTACGCGGGCGCGATCATCGGCATCCACTATCTCGGCCTGTCCGGGCTCTCGGTCCACATCGATCCGGCCATGTCGCAGCCCGCGGGGCGGGATCTGTTCACCATGTTCATCCCGATCTTCGTCGTCGCGACGATGTCACTCGCGATCCCGATCACCGCGGTCCTGGTCGCACCGGACCGCACCGGGCGGCTGCAGCCCGAGGCGCGCACCAAACGGGTGCCCAAGGACCCGCGCAAGCGCCGCATCGCCGGCCCGAATCGCACGGCCGACACCGCCCGCACGACCGAACCGGTCGGCTGAGCGGATCGCCCGGACGGTCCCGCGAGCAGTAACAGAACGAATCGGGCCGGATCGCCCCCGGCAGAGCGATCCGGCCCGAACCCCTCGGGCCGCTGGTCACCGAAACCGCTGCGGCCCTGGTATTTCGGTTGGTTCTAGACGTCGCCCTGCGCGTGCAGGGTGTTGTACATCTGCACACCGCTGGCGATGCCGACCGGGATGCCCAGCGTCGCGCCGCCGAGGATCGCGCCGACACCGCCGACCGCGGAAGCGCCGAGGATGCAGCCGCCGATGATGCCCAGCGGAGTGCCGATGATGGTGGCCGAGGTCAGCACGCCGCCGGTGACGACGCCCAGCGGGCAGCCGATGATCGCTCCGCCGACACCGCCGACCATGCCGCCGACACCGGTGGCCAGGCCGAACTGGGTGGCCGCGGTGCCCAGGGCGCTGTTGAAGTCCGCCTGCGGATCGTGCGCCGAGGCGTCGACCGGTTTCGGCGAGGGCACGGCCGCGTCGACCTGATGGGTCGTCGGCGCGTTCGGCGCCGCGGGCAGGGTACTGGCGGCCTTCGGAAGCGCGGTGAAGGTCTTCTGCCCGTACACCGTCGCACCCTTGGCGTCGTTCAGCTGGATCTGCCCACCCAGCGTGGTCAGCGTGCCGATCGGGGTGCTCAGCACCGTGGAACGGTCGGTGGTGTTGCTGGTGTACTGCACACCCGGCGCGATCGGCACACTCATCGTGTGCGGATCGAGGACGGGCGCATCCGCGCCCGGAGTGGCGGCCGACGCGGTACCCGTGGCCAGTGCAACGGCGGCGGTCGTCGCGAACGTCGCCAGTGATACCGCGTACGTCATCTTCTTCATAACGATCCCCATCAGTGTTTCCTCGCAGTGCACGCCCCCGTAAGCCGGGGGCGTGGGTCCGTGAAATGCGACCCAGACAGAGAGTCGCCTGCGCTCATTACGAAGCTGTAACATTGCTCGTCAATAAGTCGGCAAAATTGCCGCAATCATGTTAAGAACCTGCAAATTCGGACAACCGCGACAGGAAACCGCAGTTCGAATACCTCCTCGGGGTATCTTCGGATACGGTGGAACGCCAGCGTCCCCCCGCTTCGGACCGGCAGGGGCACAACCGATCCCGAGCGCCGCACCGGCGGAGCGAATTACAGTGGCCTCATGCAATCCCGCCCGGATGACGCCGAGGAGACCGACGCGTCGCAGGCACCCCAGGATCACGTGGCGGTACTCCGCGATATCCAGACTCAGCTGCGCGGCCCCGACCTGGCCGGATGGCCACAGCTGGGCACCGACGAGGACGGTCGGCACCGATCCCTGGTCGACGCGGTGGCCGCCGCACTGACGCAGATTTCCGAACTGCGCACGGAAGTCGGCGATCTGGAAGCCACGATCGCCGAACTCGAGGAGCAGGTGCGAGGTCTGTCGCAACCGCGGTTGCCGTGGCCGCTCTCACTGGCGGAGGGGCCGCTGACGCTGCTGGCCGAACAGGTCGCCCGCTTGGAAGCACTGCTGCCCGAGACGCTCGGACGTGGCGGCGGATCGGAACATTCGTAACGTCGACGGCGGGCGCCTTCGCGGGAACTTCTCCCAGAAATGGCGATGAGCGGGTTCCCAGGATTTCCGAGGGAACCCGCCCTCCCGAATGAGGCTACCGGCACAAGAGCACGAATTCATCACTTCACGTGGACTTTTTCACACTCAAAAACCAACTGGCAGTAGGTAGTTCACCAGACAGCTACTTTATCGCAATCGCAATTGGCGAGACAAGCACTGTTGGAACCCATCTCAACATTTGCCCGCCGGTCGCCAAATCCGGACAAACACCCTGAACAACCTCCAGTGCCACACCGGATCTCACAACCCGATCTACAGCCGGGCCGGATCGATCAAACCCCACTGCACCGCGACCACCAGCCGACGCGGCACCCGATACTCCGTGCCGCCGACCCGCACGGGCACCAGATCCGGCGGCGTCGCCTTCCAATTCGCCCGTCGGCTACGGGTATTCGATCTGGACATCCGCCGCTTGGGAACCGCCATCTCAGCTCACCGCACCCTTCTGCTCGCCGCCCCGGCGGCCCGGCGTGCGCCGACCGTACTTGCGCTCGAACTTCTCCACCCGCCCTGCAGTGTCCAGGACGCGATGCGCACCGGTCCAGAACGGATGGGAATCGGCGCTGACCTCGACGGTGATCAGCGGATAGCTGTTGCCGTCGGTCCACTCCGCCGTGCGCACACTCGTGGCGGTGGATCGGGTGAGGAATCGTTTGCCGGTGCTCACGTCCTCGAAGATCACCGGATGATAGTCCGGGTGGATACCTGCCTTCACCGATCTGCCTTCCTGTCCTGGGCGCCCTGCGGCGTCACGGTGGATTCGGTTGTCTCACAAGGGTCTTCATGCCAGTCGCCGAACGGGTCGTCCCACTGCGCGACGACCTCGGGCGCGGTGCGCACCAGATGGAATTCCGCATCGTCGACCAGGGCCCAGTGCAGCGCGTGCCGGATCTCGTCCGGATCGGCATCACAGACCAGGACGGTCAACGAGATGTCGCGATCGCCGAAGTGCTCGTCCCAGCGCATCGCGGCCAGGGCGCGGCGGTCCGGATCGGCCGCCGCGGCCTGCTCGGGCGGCAGTACGGCCAGCCACGGGCCCGCGCTGCCGACCCGCAGGCCGCCGCCCGCGGATTCCAGCCACACCACCTCCTCGGGCCGAGTGGCCAGCCACACTCGGCCCCGCGCGGTGACCACACCCTCGAACAGCACGTCCAGCGCGTCGTGCAGCCGGGCCGGATGGAACGGGCGTCCGGCGGCGAATTCGACCAGGGTGACCCCGAATTCGGTGTGCAGCGGGGGTCGGCCGCGCAACAGCGGCGCATGCGCCCCGAAGATCCGGCCGCGCCGCGAATCGGCCGGAAGGCAGGCGAGCAGACGATCGATCCGCGCCTGCTCCTCGATCACCGAACCGTGCGCCCAATCGATCGGGGCCTGCGGGATCAGCCGATCCAGGATCGCGGTCAGGCGCGCGCGATCCGCGCCGGCCACCGCCTGTCCGCCGAAAACCAGGACGGCATCGGCGAATTCGACCTGCCCCACCGCGACCTGAGCCACCGTGCGCTCGTCTTCGGGGCCGAGACCGCGTTCGGCGAGGGTCTCCGCACCGATGGCGTCGGACACCCAGGTCCGCGCGTCCAGACCGGTGACCACGGCCTCGATCCGCACGCTGCGCCCGGCAGCCCCGTCCACCCGACCGGCGACTCCGACCACCGGAACGTGCTCGATGGCATGACACACCGCCTCGGCCTCGAAGGCGGGATCCAGTGCGATCACGATGCGCCGCACCGAATCCCGAGCGGCCAGCAGGCACAGCAGCGGCAGCAGATCGGCACGCAGCGTGCACGAGACGCAGCCGTGCGCGAGTTCGTGCACGGACGTCACGGCGTGGTGATCCACGGCGGGATTCGCGACATCGTGCCCGATCGGAGTGCCGTACCACACCGTCCGGTGCACGATGCCCTCGTGCAGGGCGGTCAGGTCGTGGCGGATGACCACCGTGCCGGGCGTATCGAGCATCGCGCGGGCGGTGCGGGCCAGACCCGCTCCCACGGATCCGCCCGGTTCGGCTTCGTTGGACGCGTCGGCCAGTAACACCACGGGTGTGCGGCGCTCGGGAGGTGCGGCCACCGGAACCCCCTTTCGACAATGATTTTCATTTACAGGCCGCCCACGCTACAGTGTTCGACGTCCAATGTCGAAAATGATTTTCATATTCAGGAGGATCACCGTGTCGGCACACTGCCAGGTCACCGGGCGCCGGCCCGGATTCGGCAAGGCTGTCTCGCATTCGCACAAGCGCACCAACCGCCGCTGGAACCCCAACATCCAGCGCAAGACCTACTACCTGCCCAGCGAAGGCCGGCGCGTCACGCTGACCGTCTCGGCGAAGGGCATCAAGACCATCGATCGCGAGGGCATCGAATCGGTCGTCGCGCGGCTGCGCCGCGAGGGGGTCCGGATCTGATGGCCCGCAACGAGATTCGCCTGAAGATCAAACTGCGCTCCACCGGGGGCACGGGCTACACCTACATCACCCGCAAGAACCGCCGCAACGATCCGGACCGGATGGTGCTGCGTAAATACGATCCGATCCTGCGCAAGCACGTCGACTTCCGGGAGGACAGGTAATGGCCAAGAAGTCCAAGATCGCCCGGAACTCCCAGCGCGCCGCGGTCGTCGCCCGCAATGCCGAGCGGCGCGCCGAACTGAAGGAGGCCGCCCGCCGCGCTGCCGCTGCCGAAGCACCGGTTCGCGGCCGTCTCGCCGATGGGACGCGTGGCGGGTGCGAGGAACGAGTGCCCGACACGGGGCCCATCGGTGAGACTCAGGGGCCGCGAACGCGCCGCAGCGAAGCGGAGGCCATGTACACAGCGCTACAGCGGCTTCCGCGCGATGCCAGTCCGGTACGATTGCGCAATCGGGATGCTACGGATGGCCGCCCACGTGGGTATCTGCGGAAGTTCGGCCTTTCCCGAGTGCGTGTGCGCGAGCTGGCCCATCGAGGGGAACTGCCTGGTGTGCACAAATCGAGTTGGTAGACCAACCCAGCAGCTTGCGTAACCACATAGGGCCCAGAGCTCACGCCGAGAGAGGGTACTGATATGGCAGTCAAACGAGCACCGTCCAAGAAGGTCCGGGCCGAGCAGGCGCGGCGCCCGAAGAAGAACCCCCTGATCGCCGCGGGCGTCGAGGTGGTCGACTACAAGGATGTGAACCTGCTGCGCACGTTCATCTCCGACCGCGGCAAGATCCGCAGCCGCCGGGTCACCGGCCTGACCCCGCAGCAACAGCGTCAGGTCGCCATCGCGGTGAAGAATGCCCGCGAGATGGCCCTGTTGCCGTTCACCAGTCGCTGACCGCCCACTCGGCCAGACGCGAAGAGATCCCCGGCGTGTGCCGAGGCTCTCTTCGCGTTGCGCCGCGCCGTGCGCACCACGGGCTCGGCGGCATCGCCCACTAGGGTGTGGCGCATGAAGGCGAATTCGGGACCGCGCCGCGTCGGCGCGGCCGCCGCAACCCTGCTGGCGCTGCTGGCGGCCGGTTGTGGACAGGCGAACAACGGTGGCACACAGGCAGATACGACCACGAGCACATCTTCGGGGCCGAACACCCCGACCGAACAGGCCACCCCCGATCCGGGACGCACGTTCACCGCGAATCCCGCCATCGTCGACGCGCACGCGATGACCTTCGACAGCTGGAGCCCGCTGGCCGCCGACCGGATCGCGGTGAACTTCCAGATCGGATCGCCGGACTGCTTCGGCGTCGACGTCACCACCACCGAGACCTCGGGCACCGTCACCATCGCCCTGCGCTCAGGTCGCCTGCCGGAGGCACAGGGCCGCATGTGCACCATGATCGCGGTATTCGGCACCCTCGACGTCCAACTGAAGCAACCCCTCGGCAACCGAAAAGTGCTCAGCGCACAATAAATTCGCCAGCTACTGTGACGTCGATCACAAAACATTCTTACCAGCAGTTATAGCAGGATTATCTGAAGCGCCAATACTTCGGAAGTGATACGTTGCGTGACATAAGCGTTACGTAGAGAAACTCCAGGCCGTCCAACACCCACAGAGCACTCATGTCACGCACTTCCCCCTCGCGACGCATCCGTCGAGCTACTCCGAATTCCCGTCCGACACAAGGGGAACCCCAGACCGATTCCCGGCGTCCGCCGGGATGACGAAACCCGGGAGCCGGGATGTACACGGCCCGGTGCCTGGATGAAAAGAGCACCCCTGCGCGGGAACCGCAGCCCCGCGCAGGGGTGGTCTGTATTTTCTGGCCTTCGCTTCGCTCCGGCGTGTTCGCGGCCCCCTGAGTCTCGCCGCTCGGCCCCGTGTCGCGAGACGGGCCGCGAACCTCGGTGTTGGCGTTACCCAGGGTGAACGGGCCTGGGTGACCTCGAATAGGGCTGCTGCGCCGGGGTGGAATCAACCAGGCACACGGGCCTTGGAATTGGCGTTTTCCGGGTGAGCGAACCTGGGGGATCTTCGGAGTTGGCGGCTCATCACTGTCGAATCACCGCGGCCGCGGAGTCGGCTGTGTCCGTTCAGGTTTCCCGCTTCACCGGCCCGGGGTCTCGTCCCCGGGCCGGAGTTCGCTCAGTGTGCGAAGTGGCGGGCGCCGGTGAGGTACATCGTGACGCCGGCTTCGCGGCAGGCGTCGATGGTCAGCTGGTCGCGGACCGAACCGCCCGGTTGCACAATGGCTTTCACGCCTGCGGCGATGAGCTGCTGCGGGCCGTCGGGGAAGGGGAAGTAGGCGTCCGAGGCGGCTACCGAGCCCTTGGCACGATCGTCAGCGCGCAGGACCGCGAGGTGGACCGCGTCGACCCGGTTGACCTGCCCCATGCCGACGCCCACCGAGGCGCCGTCGTGGGCCAGCAGGATCGCATTCGACTTCACCGCACGGCAGGCGCGCCAGGCGAATTCGAGGTCGGCCAGGGTGGCCGCGTCGGCGGCCTCGCCGGAGGCCAGGGTCCAGTTGGCCGGATCGTCACCCTCGGCATCGACGATATCGCGCTGCTGCAACAGCGCCCCGCCGCTGATCGGCCGCAATTCCACACCGCCGCGCACGGGCGGCTCGGCGATCAGGATGCGCACATTCTTCTTGCGCTGCAACACTTCCACCGCACCATCGGCATAGCCCGGCGCGACGATCACCTCGGTGAAGATCTCCGCGACCTGCTCGGCCATCTCGACGGTCACCTCGCGATTGGCCGCGATCACCCCGCCGAACGCGCTCACCGGATCGCAGGCGTGCGCCTTGCGATGCGCCGACGCGATGTCCTCACCGACCGCGATACCGCACGGATTGGCATGCTTGACCACCGCCACGGCGGGCGCGGTGTGATCCCACGCGGCCCGCCACGCCGCATCGGCGTCGGTGTAGTTGTTGTACGACATCTCCTTGCCGTGCAACTGCTTCGCCTGCGCCAGACCCGGCGCACCGGCCGCATCGGTGTACAGCGCGGCGGCCTGATGCGGATTCTCCCCGTAACGCAGCACCGACTCGCGGGTCCAGCTCGCACCCAGCCAGGCCGGGAACCGCACCGCGGCAACCGAATCCGACTCGACCGACTCCTGTGTCGCCGAATCCTGGTCCGCGGTCAGCACATTCGTCATCCAGCTGGCCACCGCGACGTCATAGCTCGCGGTGTGCTGAAATGCCTTGGCCGCCAGCTCGGTTCGCTCGGCAAGGGTGAATCCGCCCGAACGCACCGCATCGAGTACGCGGTCGTAGTCGGCGACGTTCACCACCACGCCCACCGACGGATGGTTCTTCGCCGCGGCACGCACCATCGACGGACCGCCGATATCGATCTGCTCCACGCACTCGTCCGGACTCGCGCCACTGGCCACGGTCTGCGTGAACGGGTACAGGTTCACCACCACCAGACCGAACGCCTCCACACCGAGCTCGACCAGCTGATCGGCATGCTCCTGCTTGCGCAGGTCGGCCAGGATCCCCGCGTGCACCCGCGGATGCAGCGTCTTGACCCGGCCGTCCAGCGTCTCCGGGAAGCCGGTCAGATCCTCGACCTTCGTCACCGGGACGCCCGCGTCGGCGATCCGCGCCGCGGTCGAACCGGTCGACACCAGCTCCACGCCGGCCGCATGCAGCCCACTGGCCAACTCGACGAGTCCGGTCTTGTCGTAGACGCTCACCAGCGCCCGGGTGATCGGCCTGCGCTCGGCCTCATTCGCGGGTCGTTCGCTGCGTTCACTCACCGGAGTACTCGCTCATCTGGGATAACTGCCTTTCGTCCATCGGAGACAATGCCTCGCGTCGCGACAGCGGCGACGACTTGCGCCAGCAACCGCCGTTCGACGACCTTGATCCGCTCGTGCAGGGAGTCCTCGTCGTCCTCGGGCAGCACTGCGACCGCCTCCTGCGCGAGGATCGGCCCGGTGTCGACGCCCGCATCGACCAGATGCACGGTCGACCCGGTCACCCGCACCCCGTAGGCGAGCGCGTCGCGCACGCCGTGCGCGCCCGGAAACGAGGGCAGCAACGCGGGATGGGTGTTGATGATGCGGCCGCCGAAACGGGCCAGGAAGGTCGGGCCCAGGATCTTCATGAAACCGGCCGACACCACCAGATCGGGTGCGTGCGCAACGACCGCCTCGGTCAGCGCCGCATCCCAGGACCCACGATCGGAGTAATCCCCCAGCGCGACGCGGAAATGCGGAATTCCGGCGGCGTCCGCGTGATCGGTTGCGGCACAAGCCCGGTCGACGCCGACGGCGGCCACGCGAGCGGGATAACCGGGTTCCGCGGCGGCCTCGATCAGCGAACGCAGCAGCGATCCGGTCCCCGAGGCGAGCACGACGACGGTCGCGGGCACGGCCGCGGGCACCAACTGGGCGGGCGGAGTCGTCAGCGCTCTACTCCCTGTGCGTCGAGACTGCAGGATTTGCGGCGGATGCGAGGACCGCCGCTGTAGAGCCTAGCTACCGTCCCACCGGCGACCTTCCGGCAGGTCCGTCTCCACCACCTCGGCGTCCAGAATGTCGTCCGGATCGACGGCCGGTTCGAGCGCTGCCTGCTCCTCGACTACCTCACCATCGATCTCCTCGACCGCGTGCGGACCGCCGTACCGGGCGTAGTGGTCGTAGTCGAGGTCGTGGTAGCCGCTCTCGTCGTACCCCTGGCCGTCGTGACCTCGGCCGTCGTAGCCGCGGTCGTCGTAATCCCGGTCGTCACGACCACGGTCGAGTTCGTATCCGCCGGATTCGGCACCGTCCCGCTCGTAATAGGCGTCGTCGGAATTGCCGTCTTCGGTGTACTCCTGGTCGTATTCGTCGTCGCGATAATCCTCGTCGGCATATCCCGCATGCACGTATTCGTGCTCGTCGACGAGTTCGGCGGCGGGGATGGCCAGAAACCAGCGCGAACCGATCAGGCCGAGATATCCGGCGACCGCCAGCCAGGCGAAACTCACACCGCCGAAGAGGAATATGCCCGTCCCGATCTCACCGAACGAACCCACCTCACCGCCGGCGATCCCGCCGAGCACACCCAGGATCACCGCGCCGACCCCCGCCGCGGTCAATGTCGCCCACGGCCGCAGCGGCTGATCGTAGGTGCCGCGCGCGCAATCCCGCCCGGTCAGCACACCCACCGCGGCGGGCACGGCCAACACGATCGGCCACCATCCGGCCGCCGGGCCGGTCGGCACCGCGGCCAGGATGGGCAGTGCGGGAACCGGCGCACCCGAGACCGAGAACACGCTCAGCCCGCCGACGCCGATGTGCACCTGCGCGCCGACCAGCAGCCCCGTCGCGCCGATCACCGTATTCGGCAGATAGGCCAGCGACAGCAGCGACAGCCCGACCACACCGCCGAAGTTCCCCGACGCGCGGTAGGTCTCCCCGATCCGGGACCAGTGCAGCAGGAAGGACAGCACGGTGAGCACCGCCGCGCACAGCAGCAGCCGCCACACCGCGCGCACCGCGATCCGGGTCGCGGACTCGACCCACAGCGGAATTCGCGCGATCACCCGGTCGCGCAACGGATTGGGCCGTACGGCCAGGCCGACCAGGGCCGCAACCAGATGCAACCCGCCCACCCAGGCGAAAGCGGCCAGGGCCTGCGGCGGCTGCAGCGCGACCACGGATGCCGCATCCTCGGCCACCGCGAGACAGACCGCGGTCACCAGCAGTGGTCCCGCCAGCGCCGCACCCAGGATCCAGCCCAGGTCCGCGCGGGAGGATTCGGGTTCCACCGCGCGAGCACAGTCGCGGGTGGTCAGCCACAGCACCAGGCCGGTCGGGACCAGCGGCAGCAGACTCAGCGTCGTCCGGCCGATCACCAGCGGAACCTGGTGTACCGCAAGCCAACCCGCGGCGATCGCACCCGAGGCTCCGGTCATCGCGCTACCCGCGGCGAACAACGTCACCAGGACCAGCGCCACGATCACCACGATCGTGTAACTGGTCGCCCGGGCGGCGACGATGAGCAGTACCCGAGCCCGATCCGGACTCAGCGACAGGAACAGATTGTCCTCTGGCCCCGAGCGCCCTGCGCCGCGGCCGTTCTCGTCACGCGGCGGGCGCGAATCGCGAGGATCCCACCGGACGGGAGAAGCTTTCACGGTCCGACTCTCCCGCGACGTCCGGCATCCGATGCGACTGTCACGACTTCCCCTCACGACGGGTCGGCGCGCCCACTTTCACCACAGCGCTACCTCACGACACCCCAGGGTGGCACCTTCCACGACATCGGCGAGTCAGGCGCGCCGAAGCGCACCCGACTCGCCGATACAACCCTCACGCATCTGGTTCCAATCCCCCTCGACAACACCAACTCCGAGTTCGCGGCCCGTCCCGTCGTTCGGGCGCGTAGCGACGAAGGCCGACAAACACCACGAACGCTCACCCAGGCCCGCCCACCCGGGACAAACGCCAACCCCAAGGTTCGCGGCCCGTCTCGCCGCTCGGACGCGTGGCGGGTGCGAGGAACGAGTACCCGACACGGGGCCGAACGGTGAGACTCAGGGGGCCGCGAACACGCCGCAGCGAAGCGGAGGCCAAAAATACAGCCCTATTTCTTGTCGTCGTCGCCGGGGCGGAATGCGGTGGTGGGGTCGGCGGCGGGGTTGGCGGGCCGCTCCTCACCGAAGGGGTTGGCCGGCTTGGGCGTGCTCGCCGACTGCCCGGACTGGCCGGCCGCGGCACCCTGACCGGCCTGCTGCTGACCGAAGCTGAGCGAGCCGTACTGCGGCTGCTGGCCACCGGCGGCCTCGCCGCTCGGACTCGACGCCTGCTGCTGAGGCTGAGCGCCGTATCCGCCCGGCTGCTGGCCGTACTGTTGCTGGCCGTACTGCTGCTGACCGTAGGGCGACTGCGCCTGACCGTACTGCGGATACTGCTGACCGGGCTGCCCGTACGGCGACTGACCACCCTGCTGCGCCTGACCGTAGGGGGACTGCGCCTGACCGGGCTGCTGCCCGTACTGCCCGTAGGACGGCTGACTCTGCGCCTGCTGAGCCTGAGCGTACTGGGCCTGCTGCCCCTGCTGCGCTTGCTGACCGTACTGTCCTTGCTGCGCCTGACCATAGCTCTGCTGACCGTATCCGGGCGCCCCGGGGGCACCCGGAACAGCCTGCGGCGCAGCCGGTTTCGGCGCGGGCACGGACAGGATGTCACTCTCGAACAGCACCGCGACGACGACCGCGGCGGTCTGCACGAGCGCCAGGAACAGCACCACCCACGCAGCCCAGCCCATGCTGACCCCGTCGGGCAGCTTCACGATCAGGAAGATCAGCCCGAGGAAACCGGCCGCCGAAATCCCCGCCGAGGCTCCGAGCCAATTCTGCTTGGGCAGCAGCGACAGTCCTGCCAGCAGACCACCCGCGACCAGCGCGATCAGCGCCGACGCGGCGAACAAGGTGAAGAGGTTGGTCCCGCTCTCACTCGTGGAGAAGAACGGCCCGAAACCCAACAGGAAGTTGATGATGCCGAGCACCGTGGCACCCGCCGTGAGGTAGAACGGCAACCCCATGGCACCCGATTCCGGGGTACCCGCTTTACTGCCGGAACCAGCGGCCGGCTGCTGCGCGAAACCGAGCGTGGAGGTGGGTGGTGTCGGCGCGGGTGCGTTGTACCCGGAGCCCCCGGACGGGTATGACATGTCGTCGTCTCCTTGTCGAGTCCCTCGTTGTCAAGACTTGAATGTGCTCTTGACGCTACTGCACGAAACCGCCCGGGTCACGGCCACCGCAAACCGCGCAGTCGGCCGGATGATATGCCGATGAACCAGGTGAGCACGTGGATCGTGCCTCGGGGAGGAGAAAAAGGAGGTTTGCCGTGAATCTTTCGGAAATGTTCTGCACCGTGGTCCGTGCCCTGGGTTTGTGCCACGTATTCCCAGCACCGTGAACACCGTCCGGCAACGACGAAGGCCGCCAACCGAATTCGGTTGGCGGCCTTCGTGAATCGAAGTGCGCTGGGGCCGGATCAGGCCTCGACGCTGGCCTTCTCCAGGATCTCCCGAGCCAGCGCGGCGGTCTCGGACGGCGTCTTGCCGACCTTGACGCCCGCGGCCTCGAGGGCCTCCTTCTTCGCGGCGGCGGTACCGGCCGAACCGGAGACGATCGCGCCCGCGTGGCCCATGGTCTTGCCCTCGGGAGCGGTGAAGCCCGCGACGTAGCCGACGACCGGCTTGGTGACGTTGGCCTGGATGTAGGCCGCGGCCCGCTCCTCGGCGTCGCCGCCGATCTCGCCGATCATCACGATGACCTTGGTCTCCGGGTCCTTCTCGAACGCCTCGATGGCGTCGATGTGGGTGGTGCCGATGACCGGGTCGCCGCCGATGCCGATGGCGGTGGAGAAGCCGAAGTCGCGCAGCTCGTACATCATCTGGTAGGTCAGGGTGCCGGACTTGGACACCAGACCGATCGGGCCCTTGCCGGTGATGTTGTTCGGCGTGATGCCGACCAGCGACTCACCCGGGGTGATGATGCCGGGGCAGTTCGGGCCGATGATCCGGGTCTTGCCACCCTTCTCGACGTTGTAGGCCCAGGCGTACGCGCTGTCCTGCACCGGGATGCCCTCGGTGATGACGACCAGCAGCGGAATCTCGGCGTCGATGGCCTCGATGATGGCGTCCTTGGAGAACGCCGGGGGCACGAACGCGATCGAGGTGTCCGCGCCGGTCTTCTCGATGGCCTCGGCGACCGATCCGAACACCGGCAACTCGACGTCGTTGCCGTCCTTGTCGACGTGCTTGACCGTGGTGCCCGCCTTGCGCGCGTTGACACCGCCGACCACGTTGGTGCCGGCCTTCAGCATCAGAGCGGTGTGCTTGGTGCCCTCACCACCGGTGATGCCCTGGACGATGACCTTGTTGTCCTTGTTGAGGAAGATAGACATTTGCCCTGATTCCTTTACTTGGCCGCAGCCAGTTCGGCGGCCTTGTCGGCGCCTTCGTCCATTGTCTGCGCGAGGGTCACCAGCGGGTGGTTGGCCTCGGCGAGGATCCGGCGGCCCTCGTCGACGTTGTTGCCGTCGAGACGGACGACCAGCGGCTTGTTGGCCTCGCTGCCCAGGATCTCCAGCGCCTTGACGATGCCGTTGGCGACCGCGTCACAGGCGGTGATACCACCGAAGACGTTCACGAACACGCTCTTGACCTGCGCGTCGTTCAGGATGACGTCCAGACCGTTGGCCATCACCTCGGCCGAGGCGCCGCCGCCGATGTCCAGGAAGTTGGCAGGCTTGACGCCGTTGTGGTTCTCACCGGCGTAGGCGACCACGTCCAGGGTCGACATGACCAGGCCGGCGCCGTTACCGATGATGCCGACCTCGCCGTCCAGCTTGACGTAGTTGAGGTCGTTCTCCTTGGCCTTGAGCTCGAGCGGGTCGGTCGCGTCGACGTCGGCGAACTCGGCGTGCTCCTTGTGGCGGAACTCGGCGTTCTCGTCGAGGGTGACCTTGCCGTCCAGGGCCAGGATCTCGTTCTCGGGGGTGCGAACCAGCGGGTTCACCTCGACCAGGGTCGCGTCCTCGCCGATGAACACCTCCCACAGCTTCTGGATCGTCACCGCGGCGGCATCCAGGACGTCGGCGGGCAGGTGGCCCTGCTCGGCGATCGAGCGGGCGAAGGCCAGGTCGACACCCTTGACCGCGTCCACCGGCACCTTGGCCAGGCGCTCGGGCTTGGTCGCGGCGACCTCTTCGATCTCCATGCCGCCCTCGACCGAGCACATCGCCAGGTAGGTGCGGTTCGAGCGGTCCAGCAGGAAGGAGATGTAGTACTCCTCCGCGATGTCCTTGGCCTCGGCGACCAGGATCTTCTTGGTGACGTGGCCCTTGATGTCCAGGCCCAGAATGCTCTGCGCGTTGGTGAAGGCGTCCTCGGGGGTCGCGGAGTACTTGACGCCACCGGCCTTACCACGGCCACCGACCTTGACCTGGGACTTGATCATGACCGGCTTGCCGATTTCGGTCGCGATCGCACGCGCATCCTCGGCCGAGTCCGTGACCCGGCCTTCCGACGAAGGCACTCCGTGCTTCACGAAGAGCTCCTTCGCCTGATATTCGAAGAGATCCATGTACTCACCGTCTCGTCTGCGTTGTGGTGACAACGACTTTGTTGGCGTCCCGTCGTTCCAGGGCGGGTCGAATCGGACTCTAATCACTCGCGAGCACGGGAAATCAGCCGCATACAGCCTAAGTGGCACAGGTCACCGGCCCGCACCCGGGAGGGCAAAACCGCTGGCCACTGCTACTGGCGAGTAGGTTGCCGCGGCGGCGGCGGGACCACGGGTTCGAGCGGTTCGCGACGATTGGACTACTACGCGACGTCGTATCGAAATCCGACATATCCGTCATCGCGCCGAACATGCTATTCCCGAGAAAACATGTGATGAATCTCACATGCGGACGGAGATGCCCGGGAGCGCTTGCCGGGTCGCAATCATTTCGTTACCGTCGATGCGACCGATGTCACAACAAGGTCACAGGACCGGCATGAACGAGGGCGTCCGACGCGGTAGTCTCTGTACTCCCGACCGGGCTACACCGGACGACCACATTCCGCCGCTGACGGGCACAGCACAGGAGGACGGCAGGCTTGTTGCAGCACAGCGCTCCGCAGGTAGAGAGCCGCATCGCAGGCGCCCCGTCGACAGCACGGCAGCACTTCTCCTCGGGAATTCGGTAATGAGCGGCGATCCGTTTCAGCCAGGACATCGCGCTCCGTCCGCCCTGCGTTACCGGCGCGAGGGCGATGGTCTGAACAACCTCGGCGATGCGACCTCCTTCGGCGGCTATGCCGCGCCCGCGGGCCGTGCCGACAGCTGGTCGGGCTCGGGCACGGCGACCACCTGGGACGTGCCCGCTGGTGACACGTGGAATGCGCCCGTGGATGCGTGGGGCGCCCCCGAACCCGACGAGTGGCAGCAGTCCCCCGAATACCACTGGGGTGCACAGCCTTCCGAGGATGCGCAGTGGGACCCCTGGGCTTCGGACGAAGCCGAGCAGGCCGACTACGACGAGCCCGACGAGCCGTTCCCGCCCACCACACTCGGCGCCCGCGGCCTGCGCGGCAATGCCGATCACCGGCCCGCCCGTGTTCCGGGTGCGCACCGGATGCCCGTTCCGCCCGCAGCCCTCAAGGGCCGCGCGGCCGTCGTGGCGGTCGCCGCGGGCGCGGTCGTAGCTGCAGGTCAGGCCGGTGCGCAACATCTCGGAAGTCAGCACCCCGCCACCGCCGACGCGCCGACGACCGGTGAGATCCGTCAGGTCGCGGCCTCGGCACCCACCAACGGCGCCGCGAGTGCGAGCCAATCGCCGCAGCTGCTCGACGCCGCGCCGGTGACCGATATCAGCCAGTTCCAGGACGTGCTGCACCACGGGCAGCAGTTCGCCGAGAGCCTCGCCGCCCAGGCCGCCGCCAAACTCCGGCCGGTCTTCGTGAAGTTCGCCAGCGGCACCTTCACCTCCGGGTACGGCACCCGCTGGGGCGTACTGCATCCCGGGGTCGACATCGCGGGCCCGATCGGCACACCGATCTACGCGGTCATGGACGGCACCGTCATCGACGCGGGGCCGGCCTCGGGCTTCGGCATGTGGGTGCGGGTGCGGCACGACGACGGCACCATAACCGTCTACGGGCACGTCAACACCACCACGGTGTCGGTCGGCCAGCACGTGATGGCGGGCGATCAGATCGCCACCATCGGCAACCGGGGCTTCTCCACGGGCCCGCACTGCCATTTCGAAGTGTGGCTGCACGGGACCGATCGCATCGACCCGCTGCCTTGGTTGGCGAGTCGCGGCATTTCCCTGGGCCCCGAAGAGGATTGAGCGGAGAAATCCCGCCGGGGACGTGAACGCCCCCGGCCGGGAACCTCTTACAGTTTGACCAGGACCCCACCGCTGTATTGCGGGATGAGCCGGATCTTGCCCGCGGTGCCGAAATCTATGGTGACGCTCGCGATCGGGCCCGTACCTTCGGCGGCGATCACCCGGCCCAGTCCGTACTTGTCGTGGTTGACCCGATCGCCCACGGCCAGAACGAGATTGGTGTTGCCGCGCTTGGCGCTGCCGGGAGCGGGGCGGCGGTCGCCGCCGCGCACGCCGGGACGATCGGACCAGCCGTCGCCGCGCGTCCAGTCCCGTTCCAGGCCGTCGCTCTCGCCGCGGCGGCGCATGCCGCGGGCGCCGGGCGAGTTGGCCGGTTCGAGGCGCTGCCAGTCCATCAGATGACCCGGAATCTCCTGGAGGAAACGGGATTCCGGATTCGACACCGGCTGACCCCAGCCGGAGCGGACCACCGCGCGGGACAGGTACAGGCGGCGGCGGGCACGGGTGATGCCGACGTAGGCGAGGCGACGTTCCTCGGCCAGTTCGGTCGGATCACCCAGGGCGCGCATGTGCGGGAACTGGCCGTCCTCCCACCCGGTGACGAAGACGACCGGGAATTCCAGCCCCTTGGCGGTGTGCAGGGTCATCATGGTGACCACACCCGTCCCCTCGTCGGGAATCTGATCGGTATCGGCGACCAGCGACACCCGCTCGAGGAATGCGGCCAGCGACCCCGGATCCGGCTCACCCTCGGCGGCGGTGGGCAACAATCCCTCCGCCGTGGCGGCCTCGACACTGTTGCGCGCCTCGGAGCTGAATTCTCGTGCGACGCTGACCAATTCGTTGAGATTGTCCAGGCGGGCGCCGTCCTGCGGATCGTCGGACGCCTCGAGTTCGGCGCGATATCCGGAGCGGTCCAGCACCGCCTCGACCACGGTTCCCACATCCGGGAAATCCAGATCCTCCTGCACGCCCGCCGCGCGGATCTCCTCCAGCAGATCCAGGAATCCCGCGATAGCGCGCTGGGCACGCGTATTGAGCAGGGCCACCTTGCCGTCGGCGGCATCGCGCAGCGCCTGGCCGAAACCGATGCCGCGCTGTTCGGAATGCACGGCCACACACGCCTCGGCGCGATCGCCGATGCCGCGGCGCGGCGTGTTCAGAATCCGGCGCAGGCTCACCGCATCTTCCGGATTCTCCAGAACGCGCAGGTAGGCGACGATATCGCGAACCTCCTTGCGCTCATAGAAGCGGACACCGCCAACCACCTTGTACGGCAGCCCCATCCGGATGAAGATCTCTTCCAGCGCACGGGAATTGTTGTTGGTGCGGTAGAAGACCGCGACCTCGCCGTAGTTGTAATCGCCCTGATCGACCAGGCGATCGATCTCGCGCGCGACGAACGACGCCTCGTCGTGCTCGTTGTCCGCGACGTAGCCGACGATCAGATCGCCCTCGCCCGAATCGGTCCACAGCTTCTTCTCGCGGCGGCCCTCGTTGCGCGCGATGACCGCGTTCGCCGCGGACAGGATGTGCTGGGTGGAGCGATAGTTCTGTTCCAGCAGAATGGTTTCCGCATCCGGGAAGTCGCGCTCGAACTCCTCGATGTTGCGGATGGTCGCACCGCGGAAGGCGTAGATCGACTGGTCGGCATCGCCCACCACGCACAGCTCGCTCGGGGCCACCGCATCCTCGCGCCGGGCCGGGGTGAACTCCGGATCCACCGCTGCCGCACCGGCATCCGCATCGTCCGCCTCGGTGGCCGGACCCGCCGCGTGATGGCCGACCAGCTCGCGGACCAGGACGTACTGCGCGTGGTTGGTGTCCTGGTACTCGTCCACCAGCACGTGCCGGAACCGGCGGCGGTAGTACTCGGCGACCTGCGGATGACGTTGCAGCAGTGCGACCGTCTCGCCGATCAGATCGTCGAAGTCCATCGCATTGGCGCCGCGCAGCCGACGCTGATATTCGGTGTACACCTGAGCGACGATGCGGGGCAGCTGACTCTCGTCGGATTCCGCGTCGATCGTGGCCCGCTCCGGATCGATGAGCTCGTTCTTGAGATTGGAGATGGCCGTGGCGAGCAGGCGCGGGGTGTACTTCTTCGCGTCCAGTTCCAGATCGCGGCCGATCATCGCGAGCAGCCGACGCGAATCGTCGGCGTCGTAGATGGAGAAGTTGGTGTTCAGGCCGGGCAGCAGCGCAGCCTGGGTGCGCAGGATGCGCACGCAGCTGGAGTGGAAGGTGGACACCCACATACTGGCCGCGCGCGGGCCGACCAGCCCGGCCACCCGCTCGCGCATCTCTGCGGCGGCCTTGTTGGTGAACGTGATCGCCAGGATCTGCCCCGGGGTGACGCCGCGGGCGGCCAGCAGATAGGCGATGCGCCGGGTCAGCACGGCGGTCTTGCCCGAACCCGCGCCCGCGACGATCAGCAGGGGTGTGCCGCTGTGCACCACCGCCGCGCGCTGCTGCGGATTCAGGCCCTCGAGTAGCCGCTCGACCGCCCCCGCCGCCGCATCGTGCGGGGTGTGCGCCGCACGCCCCGCATCCTCTGTCTGCCCCGTCCGCGCCTGCGGACGCCTCTTGTCAGCCACCGTGGTCTCCATCGCCCTACCACGCTACCGGCGAGCACCGACAAGGTTGTAGCCCCTGTGCCGAGCATGGCAGACTGACCACATGTCCAGCGCTCGCGCAACCACTGCAGCCCGGCTGACCGCCGCCCAACCTGGTCGCCGATTTCACATTTGAGTGTATGGGTGTCGAAGGGGGGAATATATGGCCCACCGGGCCTGATTCACGGTGAAGGAACCCATCGGTAACGGCCAGAGGTCACCCGCCGATCGAAGTTCTGACACGAGGAGAAGAAGTATGAGCACCTCTACGACTACGACCGGGTCCGATGCCGCGCTGCCCAGCGGCGAGGCGGAGATCGACAAGCTCCGCAAGGAGATCGACCGGCTCGACGCCGAGATCCTGGCCGCGATCAAGCGGCGCACCGAGATCTCGCGCAGCATCGGCCGCACCCGGATGGCCAACGGCGGTACGCGGCTGGTCCACTCCCGCGAGATGAAGGTCCTCGAGCGTTTCAGCGAACTGGGCCAGGAGGGCCACACGCTCGCCATGCTGCTGCTGCGCCTGGGCCGCGGCCGCCTCGGCCACTGAGTCCGCGGTAGCCGAGATCGACTCGGCGACAAGATATTTCGCATCGGGCCGCCCCGGGCACGGGTCCCGGGGCGGTTTTCGCTGTCCGGCTACGGCAGTGCGATGTATTTGGTCGAGAGATATTCCTCGATACCTTCGGTGCCGCCCTCGCGGCCGAAGCCCGATGCCTTCACCCCGCCGAAGGGTGCGGCCGGATCGGAGATGACGCCCCGGTTGATGCCGACCATGCCGCTCTCCAGCCCCTCGGCGATCCGCAGCGCCCGATCCAGATCCCGGGTGTAGACATAGGCGACCAGGCCGTATTCGGTGTCGTTGGCCGCGGCCAGGCCCTGCTCCTCGGTATCGAAGCCGATGATCGGCGCGACCGGCCCGAACACCTCCTCGCTCAGGATGCGGGCGCCGGCGGGCACATCGGACAGCACGGTGGCCGGGTAGAAGTATCCGGGACCGCCGGGCGCCTTACCGCCGGTGCGCACCTGCGCGCCCTTGGCCACCGCGTCCTCGACCAATTCGCTGACCGTGTCGAGCTGCTCGGCGTTGATCAGCGGGCCCAGCGTGGTGTCCGGATCCGCACCCGCACCGAGTCTGGTCTCCTGGACCGCCGCGACGAACTTCTCGGTGAACTCCTCGATCACCGAGTTGTGCACGTGGAAGCGGTTGGCCGCGGTGCACGCCTCCCCGCCGTTGCGGAGTTTGGCCAGCATCGCGCCCGCGACCGCCGCGTCGACGTCGGCGTCGTCGAACACCACGAACGGGGCGTTGCCGCCGAGTTCCATCGAGGTGCGCAGCAGACCGTGCGCGGAGGACTCCACCAGCTTCTTGCCGACCTCCGTCGAACCGGTGAAGGTGAGCTTGCGCAGCCGCGGATCGTTGATCAGCGGTGCGGTCACCGCGCCGGAACGGCGGCTGGTGATCACCGACAGCACACCGTCGGGCAGGCCCGCCTCGCGGCACAGCTGCGCCAGCAGCAGCATGGTCAGCGGAGTGGCCGAGGCCGGTTTGACGATCATCGTGCAGCCCGCCGCGAGCGCGGGGCCGATCTTGCGAGTTCCCATGGCCAGCGGGAAGTTCCACGGCGTGATCGCCAGACACGGCCCGACCGGCTGCTTGTGCACCATGATGCGGCCGGTGCCGGTCGGCGCGGTCTGATAGCGACCGTGGATCCGCACGGCCTCCTCGCTGAACCACCGGAAGAACTCCGCGCCGTAACGCACCTCGTTGCGGCTCTCGGGCAGGGCCTTACCCATTTCCAGAGTCATCAGCAGCGCGAAATCCTCGGTGCGCTCGATGATCCGCTCGTAGACCGCACGCAGGATCTCACCGCGCTGACGGGCCGGGGTGGCGGCCCATTCGTCCTGCACCGCGACCGCGGCGTCGAGGGCGCGCATCGCGTCCTCGGGGGATGCGTCGGCTACCTCGACGAGGATTTTCCCGGTCGCCGGATTCTCGACCGGGAAGGTGGCACCACCGGTGGCATCCACCGGGCCACCGATCCAGAGTTGTGTGGGGACGGATGCGAGTAGTTCACGTTCGGACACCATGTGACCAGCCTATGCCCGGTTGCCCAGCCCTCCGGGAGGTTCGGATGCGCCTCGGTCGGCGGGGTCCGGCCCGACGTCGTCGTTACTGCGGACCGGCCCCGATCGTGGTCTGATGGCGGTCTGGCCCGGATGCGCTCGGCCCTGTCGAACAGCGTTCGCGGCCCGGGATGAACACCGAACGAAGATCGAACGAAGATCGTGTGAGGAGAAGATCCATCGTGAAGAAAACGGCTGCCGTAGCAGTCATGACCCTCGCCCTCGCGGCCTTCTCGGCGGGCGCGGGTGGTGCCGCCACCATCGCCGGAATCGACCTCGGCCCCATCGCCAGCGGGAGCGGCGGCATGGGCACCCAGCCTCCGCCGGACAGCAGCACACCGCCCGCGCCGCCCAACGGCGAGCACGTCGGCGACCCGTGCCGGGCCGGTGGAAACAAACCGGGCCACAAGGCCTGGGTCCATCTGGACGGCAGTGCGGCCGAGCATTACGGCACCCACTGGATGTGGGTCTGCCAGTAGGACCGAGTGATCGCCTCGGCCGCGGCGACCCCGTCGCCGCGGCCGGCGACATCGGATGCATTGCCGACACGGGCCCGGGTCTGGCGGTAATGTCGGATCGGTGAGCAGCGACATCACCGCGACGGCGGCCTGGCGGAAACTGCACGATCACTTCTCGGCGATCGCCGACCGGACACTGCGGGAATTCTTCGCCCAGGATCCCGAGCGCGGCCGCGAGCTGACAGTTCAGATCGCGGATCTGCACATCGACTACAGCAAGCACCGCGTGACCCGCGAAACCCTGGATCTACTGGTCGAATTGGCCGAGGTCGCGGGGGTGGCCGAGCGCCGCGACGCGATGTTCCGCGGCGAGCACATCAACACCTCCGAGGATCGCGCGGTGCAGCACGTCGCGCTGCGGGTGCCGCCGGAGACCACGCAGCTCGTCGACGGCGAGGACGCGGGCGCGCAAGTGCACGAAGTGCTGCGCGCCATGGGCGATTTCACCGATTCGCTGCGCTCCGGGCAGTGGCGCGGCGCGACCGGTGAGCGCATCACGACGGTGGTGAACATCGGCATCGGCGGTTCGGATCTGGGCCCGGTGATGGTGTACCAGGCGCTGCGGCACTATGTCGACGCCGGAATCTCCGCGCGATTCGTCTCCAATGTCGACCCCGCCGATCTGACCGCGAAACTCGACGGCCTCGATCCGGCCTCGACGCTGTTCATCATTGCCTCCAAGACCTTTTCGACGCTGGAGACGCTCACCAACGCCACCGCCGCGCGCCGCTGGCTGGTGGAGGCGCTGGGTGAGAACGCGGTCGCCAAACATTTCGTCGCGGTGTCCACCAACGCCGAGCGGGTGGCGGCGTTCGGCATCGACACCGCCAACATGTTCGGCTTCTGGGACTGGGTCGGCGGCCGCTATTCGGTGGATTCGGCGATCGGGCTGTCGGTGATGGCGACGATCGGACGCGAGCGGTTCGCGGAGTTCCTGGCCGGAATGCACAGTGTCGATGAGCATTTCGCGCATACGCCGCTGGCGGAGAACGCGCCGGTGCTGCTGGGCCTGCTCGGCGTGTGGTACTCGAATTTCTTCGGTGCGCAGTCGCGGGCGGTGCTGCCGTATTCGAACGATCTGGCCCGTTTCCCGGCCTACCTGCAGCAGTTGACCATGGAGTCGAACGGCAAATCGGTGCGCGCGGACGGCTCCCCGGTCACGACCTCCACCGGTGAGATCTTCTGGGGTGAGCCCGGCACGAACGGCCAGCACGCCTTCTATCAGCTGCTGCATCAGGGCACCCGGCTGATTCCGGCCGATTTCATCGGATTCGCCCGGCCCACCGACGATCTGCCGACCCGCGACGGCACCGGCAGCATGCACGACATCCTGATGAGCAACCTGTTCGCGCAGACCAAGGTGCTGGCGTTCGGCAAGACCGCCGAGGAGATCGCCGCCGAGGGCACCGACCCGAATGTGGTGCCGCACAAGGTGATGCCCGGCAACCGCCCCAGCACCGCCATCCTCGCCCCCGAACTGACCCCCTCGGTCCTGGGTCAGCTCATCGCCCTCTACGAACATCAGGTCTTCGTGGAAGGCACCATCTGGGGCATCGACAGCTTCGACCAGTGGGGCGTGGAACTCGGCAAGCAGCAGGCTCTGGAGCTGGCCCCGCTGCTCACCTCCGACGAGGATCCTGCGTCCCAGGGTGATTCGTCCACCGACGCCCTGATCGGCTGGTACCGCGAGCACCGCTGAGTCGACGACCGACCGCACAGGCGACGCCGGACCTGCCCGGGTTCGGTCCGCCCTTCTCATCCGGTTACGTTGTCGTCCTGGCAGTTTCGCGGTTCCGTACGACGTATGCGGCGAGCCGGTACTCAGTGCGGGAGCAGGTTCCCCAGGGCTTCGTCCAGGGTCGGGTAGCGGAAGCGGAATCCGGTGTGCGGGAGGACTTCCGAGGTGGCGTGACGGCCGGTGAGGCCCAGGGCCGGGTCGGTGCGGAGGATGACCGCGCCGAGCTTCAGCAGCGGCGCGGGGGTCGGGGGCGCGGGCGGGCGATGCAGGTGCCGACGTAGCACGATCATCAGGTCACGGTTGCGGACCGGGTAATCCGTTGCGGCGACCAGGATTCCGTCGGGTAGGCGCACCTCGGGGTCGAGCCCGAGGGCGGCGCGGATCAGGGCCAGCCAGTCCTCGATGTGGATCCAGCTGAACCACTGGTCACCCGGGCCCACCCGGCCACCGAGCCCGGCGCGGGTCAGATCGCACAGGCGTTGCAGGGCAGGGGAATCCGAGTCCAGCACGATCGAGGTGCGCAGGATCGTGTGGTGTTCGGCGTTCGCGCCCTCGAAAGCCTGCTCCCACGGTCGGGCGACGCCGGTCATCTGCGGCAGTCCCTGCGGCAGCGGAGTCGTTTCGGTGCACCGCATCTCGCCGGCGTCGGACCAGATCGCGGTGGTGCTGGCCTGGATCCAGTGGTCGATCGGGCGGTCCAGCGTCGCGGATGCGGCGACCAGGGCCGCGGTCGGATCGACGCGGCTGCGGCGCAATTCGACGACATTGGCTTCGGTCGGGCGGCAGTCCACCAGCTTCCCGGCCAGGTTGATCACTGCGGTGGGGCCCGAATTACGCAGCGCGCCTGCCCAATCCCCGACGCTGCGGCCGTCCCATTCCACCTGTTCGAACGGGAGCTCGGGATCGCGGCGACGGGTCAGAATGCGCACCCGCAGCCCACGACAGGTCAGATCGGCCGCGATATTGCGTCCCAAAGCTCCACTGCCGCCTGCGATCACGACGGTCAGCGCGCCGTCGGCCGGGGCGATCCCGGCGAGCCGGGCCAGCCGGGCGAAGCCGACCCGGGCGTGCGCCTGCAATCGCCCGCCGATGACGAACCAGAAGATCGGCGCGCAGGCTCCGACGAGGCCGATTCGCTGGACCAGTTCGGTGCCGCCGGGACACGGCGTCAACGTCCAGGAGATCCGCATCACCCCGGCCGGTTCCGGCTGCTGCACGACCAGTTCCCGGCCGGGTACGAAACTCGTGATCGTGAAGGCGCGGGCCAGCCTGCCGTGCACGGCCGCGTTCGCCCGGCCGCTGGGCAGATAATCGCCTCGCACTCCCACCCCGGGCGCTTCCCGCAGCCGCACCGAGGCGACGGCGGGATTCCATTCCGGCCAGCGAACCGGATCCGCCAGCACCGCCCACAATCGTTCCGGCGGCAGCGCGATGAATTGTGTGTACGCCGTTGTACGTGCCATACCCCGACGCTAATCCCCCTGGTACAAGCCAGGAAGCGTGTCGCTGCTCACGTGTCGCCGGGCAGCGGCATGCCGGGCCGCGCGCCCGGTCAGTCGACGTAGGCGCGTTCCAGGATGGCTGCGGTGTCCACGCCGGTGGGCAGGGTGCCGAAGGCGATACCCCAGTCGCCGCCGAACCTGCTGGCGCAGAAGGCATCCGCGACGGCGGCGTGGCCGTGGCGGACCAGTTGCGCGCCCTGCAGGACCAGCGCCATCAGTTCGACCACGCGGCGAGCGCGGTATTCGATATCGCCGAGGTCGGTGAGCTCCTTGCCGATTCGGTCGATCGCGTCGTCGAGGTGGTGATTCGCACCACGGGCGAGGGAGACCTCGTTGAAGTACGCCTCCACGCTCTCGGGCTGACGCCCCATGGCGCGCAGCGCATCCAGCGCCGCGACATTGCCCGAGCCCTCCCAGATGGACATCAGCGGGGATTCGCGGAACAACCGGGGCATGCCCGAATCCTCGACATATCCGTTGCCGCCCAGACATTCCAACGCTTCCGCGGCGTGCGCGGGAGCGCGCTTGCACACCCAGTACTTGGTGACCGCCAGCGCGATCCGGCGCAGCGCCGCCTCGGCCGGATCACTCCCGGCCCGGTCGGTGGCCCCGGCCAGACGCATCATCACGGTGGTGGCCGCATCGGATTCGATCACCAGATCGGCCAGCACGTTGCGCATGGCGGGTTGATCGATCAGCTTGGCGCCGAACACTTCCCGATGGCGGGCATGGTGCACCGCCAGTACGAGCCCGGCGCGCATTCCGGTGGCCGAACCGATCACGCAGTCCAGCCGGGTCATATTGACCATCTCGATGATGGTCTTGACGCCCGCGCCCTCCTGGCCGACCAGCCAGCCGACGGCGTTCTCGTATTCGATCTCCGAGGAGGCGTTGGACTTGTTGCCCAGCTTGTCCTTGAGACGTTGCAGGCGAAGGGCATTGCGGCTGCCGTCGGGCAGGACGCGCGGCAGCAGGAAGCAGGACAGTCCGCCCGGCGCCTGGGCCAGGGTCAGGAACATGTCCGACATCGGCGCGGAGGTGAACCACTTGTGCCCGACGATGCGGTAACTGCCGTCGGATTGCGGTGTGGCGGCGGTGGTGTTCGCGCGGACGTCCGAGCCGCCCTGTTTCTCCGTCATCGACATTCCGGCGATCAGACCGGCCTTGGCGGACGGCTCGCGCAGGCCGAAATCGTAAGTGCGCGAACCCAGCAGCGGCTCGTAGCGGGCGGCCAGCTCCGGATTGTGCCGCAGGGCGGGCACGATCGCGTAGGTCATCGAGATCGGGCACATGTGCCCGGCGTCGGCCATGCCCCAGGTGTAGAACTTGGCCGCGCGGGCGGTGTGCGCGCCGGGACGTCCGTCCAGCCACGGTGAGCCGTGCAGGCCGTGCGTCACCGCGACGTCCATCAGCCGATGCCAGTACGGATGGAACTCGACCTCGTCGACTCGATTGCCGTAGCGGTCGTGCGTGTGCAGCACCGGCGGGTACTCGTTGGCCACCCGCCCCCACTCCTGGGCCTCGAATCCGCCTGCGAGCGCGCCCAATTCACGCACTTCGGGCTCCGCCCAGCCCGCGCCCTCCCGGTGCAGGCCCTCGATCAGCGCCGGATTGCGCGAGTTGTCGAACGGAACGATATTCGGAACCTGGTTGAACACCTCGTGGGTGGGCATGCGGAACTCCTATTCGGGCGACGCCGGAGTGCGGTCGTCGCGGGTCTGCGGGATGCGCGCATCCGGATGCGCGCCGTCCGTATTGCGAATGTCGTGAAATCCCAACGCGCGCAGGGCGAAATCCACCAGCTCGGGAATCACCGACTCACTCTGCCGGGCCTCCGCGAGCGGCCCGACCAGCACCTCGCCGATGGCCCCGACCAGTGCGGCGGCGCTGACGCGGGGATTCTGCGGCGGCAACTGTCCACCGGCCACCCCCTCGGCGACGGCGGTTTCGTAGATCTCGGCGAAGGCGCGGCGGAAGCGCAGCCGCTCGGCGTCCACGGCGGTATCCACCGGTTCGGCGAGCAGGACGTACGCCAGTTTCGGATTCTTCAACGCGCGCCCGGCGAAGGTCTCCACGGATGCGGTGACGCGCTCGACCACACCACCCGACCCGCCCGCCTCGGCCACGGCGGCCACCTCACGCCCCACGACCTCGCGGAACACCGCGGTGACGAGTTCGGCCTTACCGGTGTAGTGCTTGTACACCGTGCCCGTGGCCACGCCCGCCTCGGCCGCGACCGCCGCCATCGACAGCCCGGCGAAGCCCTCCCGTGAGAGCACCCGCGTGGCGGCGTGCACGATCACACCCGCCTGCTTGTCCAGACGGGCCTGTACAGCGGGGGTTCTGCGGTAGGCCACACAAGAAGTGAATCACGAATTCATTTCTTGACGCAAGGGTGGTTCGGGGACGTATCGTCGGGGTATCGGGGAGTCGGTATCCAACCAGCGAGGAGTAGACGTGAGCGTCCGAATCGAACGCAGCGGGCCGGTGTTCACCGTCGTCCTGGATCGGCCGGAGGCTCGCAACGCGGTCGACGGTCCGACGGCGGACGCACTGGCGGACGCGTTCCGGGAGTTCGACGCCGATCCGGCGGCCTCGGTCGCGGTGCTGTGGGGCGCGGGCGGAACCTTCTGCGCCGGAGCCGATCTCAAGGGTCTGGGCACCGAGCGGTCCAACCACGTGACGCCGGACGGCGACGGGCCGATGGGCCCGACCCGGATGCGCCTGTCCAAACCGGTGATCGCCGCGGTCTCGGGTTATGCGGTGGCCGGCGGACTCGAACTGGCGCTGTGGTGTGATCTGCGAATTGCCGAGCAGGACAGCACCTTCGGCGTATTCTGCCGACGCTGGGGCGTGCCGCTCATCGACGGCGGCACGGTTCGGCTGCCCCGCATCATCGGCGAGGGCCGGGCCATGGACATGATCCTGACCGGCCGCGCCGTCGGCGCCACCGAGGCATTACAGACGGGCCTGGTGAACCGCGTCGTACCCAATGGCGAATCACGCAGTGCTGCAGAGGATCTGGCGCGAGAGCTGGCCGCACTCCCGCAGACCTGCCTGCGCTCGGACCGGATGTCCGCACTCGAACAGCAGGGCCTGGACGAGACCTCCGCCATCGCCAACGAATTCCGCCACGGCATGAACGCCCTGTCCGACGCCGACGGCGCGCTCGCGGGCGCACAACGCTTCGCCTCCGGCGAGGGCCGGCACGGCAGCCCAGCCTGACCCGGTCCGCGTCGAGGGTGACATTCGTCCGAAGAACGCACGGAGTGGGGCGGTGGCACGATGACGACATGCCTGCCGATCAGCGCCCGATGAGCCGACTCGGCGTCGTCGACGAGATCTTTCTGCGCACCCATCGGGGTATGGGCACGCCGATCGCGTTGCAGGGTCTGTGGCGAACCGCCGACCGGGTCGGGCCGGAAGTGCTGGAACAGGTGCATGCCGCACTGCGGACGGGACCACTGGGTCGGCGGGTGGTGCGGGCTCGGATTCCGGGGGCGCGGCCGTATTGGCGGGCGAATGTCAGCGCGCATCCGCTGGAGATCACCGAGCGGGTGCTGCACAAGGACGAGGTGCTCGACTGGGCCGATACCCAGGGGTTCGATCTGGATCCGGAATACGGTCCGGGCTGGCGACTGGCCACGGCGGCGCTCGCGGACGGGGGTTCGGTCGTCGCACTGACCTGCTCACACGTCCTGGCCGACGGGCGCGGTCTGGCGATCGCGGTCGATCAGGCACTCTCGGGCGCTGCGGCAGCGGAAGTTACAGCGCCACAGTCGGATTGGGCGGATGCGCGACGACAGTGGGGCATCGTTCTGGGTGGTGCGGCACGGGCGTTGCGACAGGGCGTGCCGGAACGCGCGAGCACCGTACCGAGCCGCTCGGACCCGGCCGACACATGCGGTGTCGTACTGGAGATTCCGGTGGCGGACTGGAGGCTCGCCGCCACCGCACGCGCCGCGACGGGTAACAGCCTGTTCGTCCACCTGATCGCACAGATGTTGTGGGACAGCGGATTCGACGGTCCGGAGATCTCGGCCAGCATTCCGGTCGACACCCGGGGCGAACCGCGCGTCGACAACGACATGGCGATGACCGCGGTCACCGTCACTCGCTCGGACACCCCCGCCGCTCTCCGCGAAAAGTGCCGTGCCGCATACGAATACCGCATATCCAGCCCCGGCGGCATGCCCGAGGAGATCCTCCAGGTACTCCCCGCCCGCGCCGCCCACGCGCTGACCCGCGGCGCCGGGGAACGCGACATCCTGTGCTCCAACATCGGACAACTGCCGAACACCCTGTCCCACCTGGGCCCACATCACTGCCGCGGGGTGGCCGCCCGCGCCATCCACCCGGGCCTCACACCCCCACTCCCCCGAACCCGCCTGTCCGCCTACCTCTCCCGCCTCGCCGACACCTACACCCTCGCCCTCACCTCACTGGACCCCGCCCACACCCGATCCCCCAGGGCCCTGCACGATCTCGCCCGGTCCGTCCTCGCAGCCCACGACCTGACACCGACCTTCTGGTAGCCCATCCGAAGATCGACGGATGGGCCACTACGCCAGGCGGTCCAGGACGTGCTGCGGGATTTCGATGCCCGGGACCAGGTCGGCGGAGGGGATCGGCGCGTCGAAGATCTGGCGGGTGGGCAGGACGCCTGCCCAGGCGTTCGCGGTGAGGTCCGATTCGTCGTCACCGGGATCGCCCGCACGGGTTTTCACCGAGGCTTCGGTGAGGTCGAGGGACAGGACGGTGGTGGCGGCCAGTTCCTTCTTGGTGGGTGAGCGGACGGTGTCCCAGGCGCCGGGGGCGGCGTGTTCGACGATGACGCGCAGGGCGTGCAGGCGCTGGTCGGGATCGGTGAGTTCGACCGGACGGCCGTGCACCACCGCGGAGCGGTAGTTCATCGAGAAGTGCATGGCCGACCGCGCGTAGACGATGCCGTCGACCAGGGTGACCGCGACCGACACATCGCTCGTCATGGCCGCGCGCAGATTGCCCGCTCCGGTGGATCCGTGCAGGTAGAGAGTGTCTCCGTCGCGTCCGTAGATAGTGGGCAGCACGACCGGAGCGCCGTGCATCAGCACGCCGAGATGGCAGATCGTGGCGGCGTCGAGGATCGCGTCCAGCGCGGCGCGGTCGGTGGCGTCGCGCTGGCCCCGATACCGGGTCAGGGTGCTGCGGGGCGTCGGCGAGAGCGGGGTGCGGGTGGCGACTGACTCGGTCATACTTTCAGACTCCTCGCACCAGTGGCATTATCGAATGGCCAATTACGCACTGTTTCGAAAGACCACTTCATGAGCCAGCCGGATCTGCCACTCCTGATCGACCGCACGTCGGCGACACCGCTGGCCGTGCAGGTCGCCGACGGCCTGCGCGCCGCGGCCACCGAGGGCCGACTGCGCGGCGGCGACCGGCTGCCCTCCTCGCGCACGCTGGCCGCCCAGCTCGGCGTCAGCCGCACGGTGATCACCGCGGCCTACGACCAGTTGCACGCCGAGGGCTGGCTCAGCGGCCGCCACGGTTCGGGCACCTACCTCACCGCCTCGCCCGCCGCCGCACCGCACAGCCCCGCATCCGTCACCGCCGAGGATCCGGCCGCGGATCTGCTCGACCTCGTCCCGGGCACCCCGTGCGTCGCGGCGATCGACCGAGCGGCCTGGCGACGGGCGTGGCGCGCGGCCGGAGATCGAATTCCCGCGGCGCACAAGAACAGAGCGGGTGAACCCGATTACTGCGAGGTCGTCGCGGAACATCTGCTGCGGCACCGCGGCCTGGGCGCGGGCAGTGACACCGTGGTGCTGGCCACCAACGGAACCGGTTCGGCCGTCAGCGAACTCGCGGCCGCGCTGCTGCGCCCCGGCGATGCGGTGGCGGTGGAGGAACCCGGATATCTGCGTGCGGTCGGCGCGCTGCGAGCCGCGGGCATCCGGGTGGTGCCCGTCCCGCTCGATGTCGACGGACTGCGAGTGGACCTGATACCGCCGAATGTTCGTGCCGTGTATTGCACACCGGCACACCAGTTTCCGCTCGGCGCGCGCCTGCCCGCCACCCGCCGCGTCGCCCTGGTCGACTTCGCCCGCCGCACCGGCGCCCTGGTGATCGAGGACGATTACGACGGCGAACTGCGCTACGACACGGCCCCGCTCCCGCTGCTGGCCACGCTGGCTCCCGATGTGGTGGTCCACCTGGGCACCACCTCGAAGATCCTGTCGACCACACTGGGCGTCGGCTGGCTGGTCGCGACGCCGGAGATCGCGAATGCCGTAGTGGCACATCGCGAATGGACCGGCACCCATCCCGCTCCCGCCGGACAGCGGGTTCTGGTGGAGCTGGCCCGCCACGGCGACCTGGCCCGCCACCTGCGCCGCCTCCGCCGCGAAATGCCGCCCCGCCGAGCGCTTCTGGTGGACGAACTGCGCGCGCACGGCCTGGACGTCAGCGGTGACGACGCGGGCTCCCACGTCACCGTGCCGCTACCCACCGCCGCCCAGGAAGAACGCGCCGTCGCCGCGGCCCGCACCCACGGCGTCCTGCTCGACGGCCTGGCCCGCCACCACAGCGGCCCACCCCGAGAATTCGGCATCCCCCTCGGCTACGCCGCCCTCCCACCCGCCGACCTGGCCACCGCAGCCCGAATCGCCGCCCATTGCATCGCAACCAGCTGAGCCCGGCCCGCCCTTTCCAGAGGAACTCGTTCTCCCACGCCCAATGCTTCAACAGGCCATGGTCTCGATCGAGGACCCCGGTCCACCAGCGCTTGAACCGTTTGAAAGAACGCAACCGCTTGTACTTCTTGCGAGCCCAACGCGCCAGGTAGGTGTTGAGGCGAGATCATCCTTGTTGCGCAAATGAATTCGCCAGGAGCGAAGCCGCTGACCCATTGCCTCGAGCGCCCGCGCACTGACCGCAGGCAGGCACGACGTGAACGCCTTCCCATCCGGACAGGTGGCCTTGCGGGGCGCGAATGTGTAACCGAGGAACGTGAACGACCAACACTCGAATTCCACTGTGGAAAACTCTCTTTCGAGCCACGTGATACTGCGTCGTTCCGATGATCGCCGGATTAGCGGGGAACGCCCACGTCTCGGGGATGGCCGATATGCGACACTGACGCGGTGCAGCCCAAGCGTAGGGTTCACTTCGTGGGCAGCTTGCCCCCGGAGTTGGACAGTCCAGAGAAGGCAATGGCGTTCGCTGTCGACACAGCCGGTGAATTCCTGGACGGCATGGTTCCGGGCGGTGAGGCGGATCCATATCGCGCCCAGTGGTACGTCAGACCCATCATCGATCGGCTCGACAGCGTCCCGGCGCTGGCGCCCGCGCGCCGCGGTGATTGGTCGACACTGCGTTCCCGCGACACCTTTCGGCTTCGGGCAGGCCGATCACTGGGCGAAGCCGATATCGATGCCGCGCTCGGCTATGCGGAGGAGGCCGGGCGTGCCATGGACGCGTTGGTCGACATGCGCCGAACCAATCCCGGACTTCGCTTGCAGGTAGGCATACCGACGCCCCTTGTCATCGGTTTCATCGCCTTCGAGGCGCGGATGCTCATGGGGCATCGAGGCTCGGCCGGCCGTGGTGATCGAGGCTTCCCCTATTACCGCCCGATTGTCGACGCCACCGTCAGGGAGATCGTCCGTATCCATGAGGCGTTGCGGGACAACGTCGTATTTCAACTCGAACTGGCAGCGGAGACGCTCCTCTGCGCACAAACACCTGCGGGCGTGCGGCAGGGCCCGGCCACCGTGGCGGGTCGAGCGATCGCACGCCTCGTCGCACGGGCACCCCATAATGCCCGCTTCGGTGTGCACCTGTGCTACGGGAGCCTCGACGACAAGCCGGCTGTGGCGCCGAGATCGACGGCCCCGGTCGTCGCGCTGGCCAACGCGATAGCGCGATACTGGCCTGCGGGAAGGCATCTCGATTTCGTCCACCTCCCCATCGGCGACGGCAAACAGGCGCCGGTTCGGCCGCGGTACTACGCGCCCCTGGAACGCCTCGAATTGCCTGCCAGTACGCGTGTTATCGCCGGGCTTGCACATCCGGCGCAGCCGCTCGCGCAGGCCCGACAGGCACTGGCGGCGGCGGAGTCGGCCTACGGTGGTCTGTTGGACGTCGCGTCCCCATGCGGTCTGGGCCGCTATACGACCGTCGACCGGGCGCGGTCCGCCGTAGCGCACGCAGTCGCCTTGGCTGAAACAGATTCGTGAAACGGCTGGAACAAGCTATGAATTTGGATCATGTTGTGTCGGAGCATGGTTCGTCGATGGCTCGGATCGGGGGGCCGGTTCGGTCGGGCGGAGCCGCGCCCCGTTCGAGCAACTCCACCACACCGGGCGACAGATCTCTGGAAGACATCGGCCGAGGTAGCGATCGGCTACGGTGACACCTGTGGTCGAAGGAACCAAAGGGCCTGCGTCGGAGAACAACCGAACACCGCAACCGTTCAACCCCGGTCAGCTGAACTCTGCCAAGGTGTATGACTATCTGCTGGGCGGAAAGGACAATCGCGAGATCGACCGAGACATGGCCGATGAAATGCTCTCTCGCGCACCTGAACTCAAGACCTTGGCCTGGTTCACCCGAAGTTTCATGCTCAAAGCGGTCGAGATGGCCGCGGCAGCCGGTATCCGTCAGTTCGTCGATCTCGGCTCGGGTATCCCGAGCTCGCCCAACGTACATGAGGTGGCTCGGAAGATCGAGCCGTCAGCGCGGGTGGTGTATGTCGACTACGACCCGGTCGTGCACGCCCATTGCGACGCGCTGCTGGCCAAACCACGCGATGTCACTGCGCTGCTGGGCGACATTCGTCGTCCCGACGACGTCATCGATCAGCTGAAGAACCACACGCTGATCGATTTCAACGAGCCAGTGGCAATCACGCTCATCGGTGTGCTGCATTACGTGATGGACTCCGAACACCCCGCCGAGATCGTCGCCGCCTTCCGGGATCAGTTGGCACCAGGCAGTTACCTGGCGATCGGTCATGGCTCCCTCGATTCCGACCCGGAGATACTCGAGGTGCTCACCGGCACCAATGACAGTTCAGCCCAAGTCGCCTTTCGGTCCACAGCACAGACGGAGGCATTCTTCGCCGGCTTCGAGTTGCTCGAACCTGGCGTGGTGCCGGTTCAGCAGTGGCTCCACCCCGACTTGCCCGAGACTCGAATGGTCATGCTCGGTGCCATCGGCCGCAAACCCTGAGGGTCCGACAGGAACAGGAGTAGTCTCGAATACTTGTTGGCCGCCTGCACATTCGAGCGTGCATCAGGTGCTTTCCCAGTCGATCGGAGGATGACGTAATGAAGACCCGCAAAACTGTCGCTGGTGTCGTGTCGACGATCGTAGCGGTCGCCGTCGTCACGACCGGCGCTTCGGTTGTCATTGCCCCTGTCGCCTCCGCCGATCCCGGCAAGTTCCTCATCACCCGAGAGGTCCCCACCCTGGAGGATCTCCACGCCCAAGTCGCGTTCCTGATCGAAACACCCGCCTCCGACGAGGCCAAGGCCGCCAATATGGAAGGCGGCATGAAGGCGGTCGTGGTCGCGCGCACCCTCTACAACCTCGGCCTGTTCCGAGCTCCGCTCGGATCGAATCAGATCACCGGTCCCGAAACCCAGAACGGCAACGTGCACACCGCAATGCTGCGCAGCAAGACAGCGGGACGACCGGATCTGGTTGCGCGCGTGGTCTGGAAGCGTATCGATGGTGTCTGGAAGCTGTCCAACAGCTCCGTGTGCGAGGGCGTCAAGGCCGTGGGGCTGGCGATGGCCTGCAACTTCTGATCGGCTCCGTGCGCTGTGATCGATATTCGTGACCTCACCCTGAGCTACTCAGGCGTGACCGTCCTCGAAGTCCCCGAACTGACCGTGGCCGACGGTGCGCTCACCTACCTGATCGGTCTCAACGGCACCGGCAAGACCACGCTGCTGCGGTGCATCTGCGGCATCATCGCGCCGGTCATCGGCACCGTCCGGGTCGACGACACCCTCATCCGGGCCCATCACACCACACCGGCAACTCTCGGAATGCACCTCAACTACCGAGCCTTCGACCCACGCCACACCGCACGTCGGCACCTGCGCTGGATCGCGCGCGCTCGTGGACTGCCCGCCGGCCGGGTCGGCGACGTCCTCGAGATGGTCGACCTCGTCCGAGTCGCCGATCGCCGGCTGGGGCACTATTCGCTCGGCATGCTCCAACGTGTCGGCATCGCCGCCGCATTGCTCTCCGAGCCTCGAACTCTGCTGCTCGATGAACCTCTCAACGGCCTCGACATCGCGGGCATCCGCTGGATACGTGAACTGCTGCGCCACCTCGCCGATGCCGGGACCTGTGTCCTGGTTGCCACGCACCTGCTCGATGAGGTCGAACGCAACGCCGACCGCATCGTCGTCCTCGGAAACCAGCGCATTCTGACCGACCAGCCGTTCGCCCAGCTCATGAACACCCTGGGTCCTGGCGAGACCAGCCTCGAAGACGCCTACCTGCGAATCGCCGGACTGCCGACCGACTTCTCGTTCGGCGTGGCCCCATGAACAGTCCCGGCCCGGCCACCCTGATCCGCCGCGGCATCGCCGCCGAATGGACCCGCACCACCGGACGCAGCTTCCTCTGGACCGCCGCCGTCCCCCTCGCCTTCGTTCTGCCGCTGGTCATCACCTTCGGAATCGCCGCCGTCGCAGAACGACTCGCCACCCTCCCCGGACAGAGTTACGTAGCCAAGGTCTCCACCACCAACTCCGTATACTGGGTGATCACTTTGTCCGTGTCGGTCATGATGGTCACCACCGCCTACGCCCACGCCACCCAATGGCGCGGTCAGACAAGCGATCTCAATGCCTTCCTGTTTCCCCGGTCCTGGACGGTCGCGTTGGCCCGGTGGCTCTACTACGGCGCCATCGCGGCGATAACGACAGTCGTTCTGCTCGTCGTCGTCATGGTCACGCTGCCACACCAGTTCCCGCAAATCTATGGGGCAGTGGACATCACCGACTCCGCTGGTATCCGGTTCCTCTGGACCGTCCCGAGCTACGCGTTCGCCGCATGTGGAGTGGGTGTCGCGGTCGGGTCACTGATTCGCACTCCGTCCGCCGCCGTCGCCGTCCTCTTGTTCTGGGTCTATGTGGCCGAGAACGCCATCAATCTGCTACCCCATGGATATACCCTGCAGGCCTACGCACCGTTCCTCAACGCCGTCGCCGCAACCGGCCAGGAAGTCGCCTTCCTCCCTCGCTTCGGCCGCAATGGATCTCTGCTCTACTTCATCCTCATCGCTATTGCCCTCTTCATCAGCACAGCCGTCCTACCGGTCCTCATTCGCCGGATGTCCGGACATCGCAGAACGACGCTCACCAAATCAAGCACAACCTGAGCCAAGCCCCGCGCGATTACACAGAGACTGGACGAACCTCGAGCGGAAGCCTTCCCATCACCGGGATCGGACCCATGGCTCGCGGGAGCTTCTTGGTTGTCACCGGCTGGAACTCCCACTTCGACAGCAGACTGTGCAGAGTCGTTTGCAGTGCCATCCAGGAATAATTATTACCGATACACATCTGATTGCCCATGCTGAACGGAACGAAGCTCCTGCATTTCGCCCCAGAGCGGGAGGCCGACCACCGATCGGGGTCGAAAGTGTTCGGATCGGCGAAAATATGCGGGTTGCGGTGAATAGCTGCAATGCTGTAGCCGATATCGGTTCCAGCGGGAAATGTGAAACCGTCGAGTTCGACCGTGGTGACGCTGCGTCTCGTCTGCAGCAGTGGCGAATGGATCCGCGTGACCTCGTTCAGGAACCGGTTCAGGTAGTCGAGCTGGTCGAGGCCTCGGGGGCTGAGATCTCCTGCGGCGGAGATCTCTTGCTGCAGTTTCGAAGCCACCTCCGGACGCTGGGACAACTCGTACAGAGCCCAGGTCAGCATGGCGGTCGAGGCGTCGATGCCGCCGAAGAGAATGGTCACGGCCTGCTCTGCCAGGAACTTGTCACTACGCGATCCATCATCTGACGAATTCAGCAGGATGTCGATCAGGTCGTTCCGGCGGTCACCGCTGTTCCGGCGCGCGACGAGCAGGCCCTGGCAGTACTCCCGCAGTTGTGTTCCAGCCGACAGGAATTTGCGGTTCACCGGCAATGGCAGACTCGCAACCCTCTTCGGCAGCACACTGCCCACTATGGCACCCGCGCCTATATCCTCGATCAGACCCGAGATGAGTTGTAGCTCCTCGGTATCGGGTTCGTGCGAGAACATGGACCCTAGCAGGTTGGCGATCACCAAATCCAGCAGTACGGAACGGGCCTCGACAATCTGGCCTGGCTGCCACGAACTCGCCAACGCATCCGCGTTACGCTTTATGACGTGCGCATAGCTTTCCAACTCTGTTCGATGGAACGCGGGTTGGAGCATACGACGAAGATCCCTGTGTTGCTGACCATCCGCGACGATCAACGATTCCCCGAATATGAGCCGGATGCGTTCGAAGAGGAGCCCTCGCTCGTAGGCGTCGGAGTTCTCTACCAACACCCTGTGGAGTAGTTCGAAATCTGTAATGACATAGACAACGAGATTGCCGATATCGACACGCGCTATTTTCCCGACGCTGGCCAGATCCACCATGAACTGGACTGGATCACGCCATATTTTCCAACCGTGTCCGAGAACCGGCAAACGTCCGGGCCCGCACGGGACGTCACGAAGATCCACTGCATGCTGCCTTTCTTTCGGCAGGTTCGAGGCCAGAGATCGTCTCCTTCACCACCACGTCACAGCTGTTGCCATGCACCACCACCCCGTCGGCGGCACAACGCTGGGCCACGGCCCGGCCGATGCCGCTGGACGCCTCGGCTACGAGAAGCCGTCCTTCCGACTAGGTCAGTCATAGCCAACTCCTGGATCAGTGTGTCGGGCAACGATCTCCGCACAACCCTCGGCAAACCTGCCTCGGTCCCCGACTTCTCCGATCGTCCACGCGAGGACTCCTGATAGGTGACAACCGAGCTGGATCACTGAGGCCTGTTGTCCATCAACACGTTACATCAGCCGGGACCTCGGCCCGGCCCCGACTTTTCTGCCGAACCGCCAACGGCCCGCGCGCCGTTCACAGCAGAGGTCACCTTCTCCTGTTCAGGTTGGCGAACAGCTCTCGATCGGCGGCGCGCGCCGCGTCGAGTCCTCGGTCGCGTTCATCGAGTTGCCCGCGCAGTTCGGCGACCCGTTGTTCGAGGGCGGTGATGCGGCGCTGAAGTCGGCCGATGTCTTCTGGTGCACCGAGACCGGATTCGCACCATGCTCACTCACCCAGCAGTTCTGAGCTCGAGTTTCAAGTACCGAGTTTCACGACCACTCTCGTACCCCCGTACGGCGAATCCTCGATGGTGACGGTACCGCGGTGTGCGGCAACGATTTCCGCGACTATCGCGAGTCCGAGCCCGGTTCCGCCGCTGTCGCGGCCGCGGTCGTCCTGGAGGCGGACGAAGCGCTCGAAGACCCGTTCCCGTTCGGACACCGGGATTCCGGGGCCGTCGTCGTCGACGATCAACTGTGCGCCGGACAGGGTTCGCACGGTGCGGATGGTGACGATCGAGCGCGTGTGGGTGATGGCGTTGCCGAGCAGATTGCGGGCGACCCGCGTCAGCGATCGTGCGTCGCCGCGGACTCTGACCGGGTTGAACTGTCTGGCGAGTGTCACATCCGCGGGATGACGCGTCGCCTCGAGCGCGATGGCGGCGACATCGTCGAGGTCGACGTCGGTGAGCGGGACGGTGAGGCCGTTCTCGTCGGCGGCGGCGAGCATGAGCAGGTCATCGATGAGGTAGCGCATCCGTTCCGCTTCGGGAAGCAGTGTGCGGGCGGCGAGGTCGGTATCGAATGCCCGGGGATGGTCGCGGGCGAGTTCCAATCCGCTCAGAACGGTGGCCAGCGGGCTGCGCAGTTCGTGGGACGCGTCGGACAGGAAACGCCGCTGGGCGAGGTGACCGGCCTCGATCCGGCCGAGCATCTCGTTCATGGTGGCGGCCAGCCGGGCGACCTCGTCGCGGGCCGAGGGCACCGGCACCCGTTCGGACAGCCCGGTACTGCCGATTCCCGCGACGCGCGAACGGATCGCCTCCACCGACAGCAGCGAACGCCCCACCAGCGCATAGGTCGCTCCGGCGGCGACCGCGACGACGACCGGGGTGCCGATCGCCAAGGCGAGCGCCACCTCCCCCATGGTGTCCTCGATGGGTTGGATATCCGCCGCGACCAGCACCGTGACGCGCCCGCACGGGGAGTCGACCCGACGCGCGGACAACCGCAGATCCGAATCTCTGCCCAGCGGCTGCCCGACGACGTCGTCCGCGGCCGGAACCAGCCGCGGATGGGTGCCGGGCCGCGCGGAGGATCGCAGCAATCGCCCTGAGCTGTCGGAGATTTCGACGATGCTGACATATCCGTTGGGGACCAGCAGTGCCGGATTCGCGGTCATCGGCGGGGTCGTGCGCAATTGCGCGGTGACGTCGTCGAGCCGAGCGGTGGCGGCGCTGTCGACGGTGCCGAGCAGCGATCGCCCCAGCAGCACCAGCATCAGTCCCTCGCCGAAACCGAGCACGATCGTGATGACAGCCGTGGCGACCAGCGCCGAGCGCAGCCGCAAGCCCCAGCGGGACGGCGGCCACAACCCCGCGAGGCGTTCGCGGATTCGCATCTGCGGTCGCATACCGACTCCTCATCACACGTGCATAGTTTGCTTAGCCTAAGTTAAGGTGAAACGTCGGGTCGAGTCACCATCAGGGGGTTTGCGGGGCCGGAAAGGGGTGCACAGGTCATGCGTGTGCTGGTAGTCGAGGACGAGGCGGGTCTGGCGGAAACCGTTCGCCGCGGCCTCGAGCAGGAGGGATTTCACGTCGACATCGCGGGCAACGGCGTCGACGGACTGTGGATGGCGACCGAGTACGACTTCGATGCGATCGTGCTCGACATCATGATGCCGGGGTTGAGCGGATACGAAGTCCTGCGCGGGATCCGCGCCGGGGACGTCACGACGCCGGTGCTCATGCTGACCGCCAAGAACGGCGATCTCGACGAGGCCGACGCCCTCGATATGGGCGCGGACAACTACCTCACCAAACCGTTCTCGTTCGTGGTGCTCATCGCCCGGTTGCGCGCCCTGATGCGGCGGCAGTCACCGCAGCAGCAGGAGATTCTCACCGTCGGCGATCTGGCCCTGGACCCGAGCCAACGGTCGGTGCGTCGCGGTGAGGTCGAATTGTCTCTGACGCCAAGGGAATTCGGATTACTGGAGTTCCTGATGCGGCATCCCGGTGCGGTGGTGAGCAAGTCGGAGATCCTGCGCAACGTCTGGGACAGCCACTACGACGGTCCGGACAACGTGGTGGCCGTCTACATCCGGTACCTGCGCAGCAAGATCGATATCCCTTTCGACAGAACGACTTTGAAGACCCATCGCGGGGTCGGATACCAGTTGGCCGACTAGATCCGGCACAGTCGGGCAACCGGCATCCGCGACCCGCGACGGATATGGCCGCGACCGATCTCATCGCCGCTGCCCCGGGACGCGAACCGGGCAGCACCCGGCCGAATTCCGTACAGCGACCCCTCAACCGATCGATCGCGCACCGCCCACGGTCCGGCTCGGCTGCGGCGAAAGTGTCGGCGCCGAGAACACTCGACACCGAACACCTGCACTCGACTCCGGACCGACGGGCGGTTGGTCTACTCGGCGCGCAGATCGGCGCGAAACTGCCTGAGCAGCAGCACCGCCGTCGCCCCGAATCCGGCGCACAAGCCCAGCCAGATCCCGTATCCGCGCCAGTGCAGCAGATAGGCGGCGATGAGCATGACCGGAATTCCGACGCCCCAGTAGCTGATCAGCGTGATACGCAGACTCGAGGTGGTGTTCCCCAGACCGCGCAGCAATCCGACGCAGATGTTCTGCGCGCCTTTGAGATATTGGTGCGCGATGGCGAACCACAGCAACGCGCTCGCGGTGGCCACCACTGCGGCGCTGTCGTTGTGCAGGAACGGAGTCAACACCGCCCGCGGCGCGAGGCAGTACAACAGTCCGAACGCCGTCATGGCCACCACGCTCACAGTGAGCACCCGGCGCGCGATATGCCCGGCCTCGTCGCGGTCACCGCGCCCCACACTGCGGCTGACCAGGATCGAAGATCCCTGGGACAGACCGATGTTCAGCTGATACACGATATAGGCGAGCTGATTGACGATATTGCTCGCGGCCAGCAACTCCGGGCCGAAGATGCCCATGAGCACGGTCGCGACGGAGGTGATCGCGGCCTCGTTGCCGTAGGTGAACGCGATCGGGGTGCCCATCTTGACGACGCGGCGCACGGTCGCCCGGTCGACATTCCACAGATTCAGCGCGAGCAGTCCGGTCAATTGCGCGTCCCGCCGGATCTGCAGGTACAGCGAGACCAACGTGAACACCTGAACCAGCGTGGTGGCCAGGCCGATACCGGTCGCCCCGAGCTTGGGCAGGCCGAGCCAGCCGTAGATGAACGCGGCGTCCAACAGCACGTTGACCACGATCGACACCAGCGTGACGCGCAGCAGCGACCCGGGCCTGCGCATCCCGACGGTGAACTGCCGCAACACATTCAGCCACAGCATCGGCACCAGACCGGGGGCCAGGGCGATCATCATCGGCCGCGCCATGTCGACCACTTCGCGACGTTGTCCGAACAGCGGCAGCGCGAATCCGAGCCCGATCAGGATCACCGCGGCCAGCATCGAGACCAGCGTCGCGACGAACAGTCCGGCACGGACCAGCTCCCGGATCTCGGTGCGCGCCTCATCGTCGAGTTCGTCACTGCCGGTGCGCTTCTCGCCGCGGCCGACCGCACCGGCGATCTGATTCCCGATTCCGGTGACCATGCCGACGCTAGTCGTGCGCAACTGGTTGTAGAGCAGGATGGCCATCCCGCCCGCGGCGATGGCGGTGACGCCGAGCAGACCCATCATCGCCAGATCGACCGTGGTCAAGGCGACTTGGGCCAGCTGGATCCCGGCGATCGGGGAGGCCAGCGCGATGACGGGCCGGTATTCGCGCAATCGGCCCGTGGGATTGCCGAGCAGTGCGGACATCACGCGCCCGCCTTCCGGCACAGATCGGCGGCCGCGATATCCACCGAATCGGCGTAGGCATCGAGCAGCCGGTGCAGCCGCCGATGGGCGGCCTCGTCGAGAAGTCCGCGCGCGCGGAGCCAGTCGTCGTCGTACATGGTGTCCAGATATTTCTCCCCGGCATCGCAGACGAGCACCACGATCGTGCTTCCGGCCGGCACCAGGGCCAGGCGGCGCAGCGCGAGACTGATTGCGGCGCCGGCGGTTCCGCCGATCAGCAGACCGGTGCGGCGAGCCACGACCCGCGCGGTGGTGAAGGCCGCGACATCGCCGACCGGCACGCCTTCGTCGATGCAGCTGTAGTCGACATTGCTGCCCACGGTGAAGCCGGGCGGACTCCCCGCGCCGGTCTGCCAGTAGCTGCCGCCGGGACCGCCGAAGATGATCGAACCGACCGGCTCGACCCCGATCGTGGTGACCGGCACGCCGCGGCTGCGCAGTTCCCGGGTGGTACCGCACAGCGATCCCCCGGTGCCGACCGCGCCGATCAGATAGTCGATCCGATCGAGCGTGTCGGTCAATTCCCCGGCGAGTTCGGCGTATCCGTCGTTGTTGGCGGGATTGTTGTGCTGATCGGGGCGGAAAGCCCCGGTGCGAGCGGCGATCTCGTCCGCGACCCGGCGTCGCTCCACGGTGCTCGGCCCGCCGGTGGCATCGCTGTCGACCAGGACCAGTTCGGCGCCCATCGCGGCCATGGCCCGCAGTTTGTCGCGTGCGGCATGCGCATCCACCACCGCGGTGAAGCGGTATCCCCGCTCCAGCGCGATCATGGCCAGTCCGAGACCGGTGTTGCCGGAGGTCGGTTCGACGATATGGCCGCCCGGCCGCAACCGGCCGGTGCGTTCGGCCGCGAGAACCATCTGCCGGGCCATCCGGATCTTGCCGGAGCCGGTCGGGTTGAACTGTTCGAGTTTGAGCAGCAACCGAGTGCCCGAACCGGTGCGGGTGAGCTCCAGCAGGGGCGTATCGCCGACGAGCGCGGAAGCGTGATCCGCGATCGCAGCGGTCGATCGGCTGAGCGTGGTCAGCATGGTGGCGTTCCTCCGAATCGCGGCGGTATCAGTGGGAGTCGATCGACCAGGTGTACCGACCGTCCCGGGTGTGGATGCGGACCTTGGGCGGCAGCGGCAGCTGATGGAAGCCACTCTCGTTCTTGTCCATCTGATATCCGGCGGTGTTGGGGTAGACGATCAGGTCGCCGTATCGCGGCGCTCGCTCGAAAGCTATTTTGCGCCAGGTCAATACGTCGTACTCCAGGCAACTGGAACCGCCGATGAAGGCGGCGATCGGGCCGTCGTCCGCGGCGGAGTCACCGGCGGGCCACAGCAGCGGATCGGGCAGGAATTCACTGCCCTTCCACTGTTCGGAGATGCTCATGCTGAGTCCGCCGACGGTGACCGCGAAATGCTCACCGCGCGCCTTGCACCCCTGCACCGGGAACACCGTGAACCCCGCCTGATCGAGCAGCGCCCGCCCGGGTTCGCACAGCAGCCGGGTGCCGGTCTCGACGAAACGCGACCCGACACGTTCCAGGACGGCGGTGAGCATATCCGCCCCGACCGGCGCCTGATGGTAGGGGTAGAAGCGGTTGAATTGCTTTGCGGCGTGGAACCATTCGTCGGAGTAGTCGTGCTGGAAACGTCGCCAGTCCTCGGGATCGACGTACTCGCAGGCGAATCCGCCGCCGATGTCGATCGCCGTGGCGGCCAGCCCGCGCGCCCGCGCGTCCAGGCAGCGGTCGATCAACTCGTTCGCCAGGTCCGCCCGCGGTTGCGGCAGGTAGCCGTCGAGATGGAAGGAGAACCCGTCCATCGTGATGTGCTCGCGCACCTGCACACAGCGTTCCAAGGCGCGGTCGAGTTGCTCGGGATCCAACCCGAATCGGCTGTTCGGGCCGGTCGGCGGCAGTACCCGCAGCAGAATCCGGGCGGCGACGCCGACGTCGACGAGCCGCTCCAGCTCATCGAGATCGTCGATCGCGATCAGGCATTCGTGCCGGGCGGCGAGCCAGAGCAGTTCGGTGGATTTGGCGGGTCCGGTCACGACAATCTCGCGACCACGCACACCGTGACCGAGTGCGTGCACCAGTTCCGGGGCGCTGGCGACGTCGACCCCGCCGTCGTGCCGGGCGCATTCGTCCAACCAGGCTCCGGCCTTGTTGGCCTTCTTGCCGAAGTAGATTCGGCCCTGGACGCCCGCGGCGCGCAGTGCGGCACGGAACGCGTCCAGATTGGCGGCGAACCGGCCGGGGTCGATGACGTGGAACGGGCCGCCGACCGCGTGCGCGATATCGCCGAGCAGCGTGGGATCGGCCTGTACCGCCGACGCCCACTCCGACTGCCGGGCCGCGAGGGCGGGGCCGATATTCGGCGCGGTGATCTGATTCGACGCTGTCATGTCCATAACTCGACGTTCTGTCCTCGTCCGGCGGCGATGGCACGGGTGGCGAAGGCGTGCGCGACCGGAATATCGGTGATGATCATGCCACTGGAGAATGCGAACACCCGGTCGGTCGGCGTGCGGCGGCCCGGCGACTTCCCGGCGAGGATGTCGGGCAGTACCGCGTCGACGCGCACCTCTCCCCCGGACGCCAATCGTGTTCCGGTGACGCCCAATTGGCCGATGCTCGTGGTGATGTTGTAGTCCGAATCGCGCATCGCGCCGGCCGCGACGCCCTTGCTGGCGACCGAGATCATCAACCCGCCGGGCGGCAGCCACTGCACATCGATCGGTGGATGCGCGGCGCGGCCCGAGGCGACGACCACGATGTCGGAGGCGGCGACCGCCTCGCGCACATCCTCGACCATCTCCAGCTCACGGTCCGGGAAGTGTTCGCGCAGTGTGCGTTTCGAGGAGGCTATGCCCTCGGGGTGGGTGCCGAACAGCCGGATGGTCGCCAGGTCCGGCAGCACCGTGAGCAGATACGGCAGTGTGTTCACCCCCTGCACCCCGGTGCCGATCATCAACGCCGAGCGGGCGCCGGGCGCGGCACACGAGCGTGCGATCAACGCGGTGGTGGCCGGTGTGCGCGAGGCGCCGATGCGCTGGCAATCCATCAGCGCGAACGGGAGTCCGGTCACGTCGTCGTACAGAGTGATCGTGGTGTAGTACTTCTCGTTCGTCTGGCTGCCCTGGCGATACGAGGTCTTGAAACCGAGGTGTTCGAGGTTGGCGTCGTAGCCGAGCATCGAATACGACACCGAATCGCGCCGCTCGTCGGGCAGCGGCATCATCAGTTTGGTCGGGCATCGGGACTCGCCCCGCGCGAAGGCGAGGTAGCCGTCTTCGACGGCACTGATCACATCCGACGGGGACACCTGCAGGTCCGCCAGATCGCTCCGGGTGAGGATATGCATGGGGATGCGGTCCAATCGTGGTGCTGGGAATCCGCTGAGAAGACGCGGCATTTGAGAGGCTAGCCTTACCTAATCAGCTACTGCAAGGATTTAAGGAAAGTCTTGGTCAGGGCAACTTTCGGGCTCGCCCGTCGCCGTTGACATCATCCGAACCGGATGCCTAGCCTTTCCGAAGATGAGGGAAGGCTAACCGAATATGTCCTGCTATATGTCATCCGGCTCGGGTCGGCAACCGGGCAGCTCGCACACCCCGCTCCGACCGCGCGGACGAGCGTTGTCGATCGCGGTTCTGCTCACGACGGTCCTGGTGCTGTTGATCAGCGGTTGCAGTCCGAGCACGACCACCGCGTCGGACGGACGCACGACGACGATCACCGATGCGCTCGGGCGCAAGGTCCAGGTGCGGCTGCCGGCGCACCGGGTGCTCCTGGGCGGGCAACGGCTGATCTACACCACGGCGTTCCTGAACAAGGACGACCCCACTCGCGACGTGGCGGGCTGGCCGGACGATCTGCTGCAGAACGACCCCGACACGTACGACAAGTACCGGGCGCGCTTCGCGCAGATCGACAAGGTCACCACCACCGGTGAGATCTCGGCCGGATCACTGTCCGCCGAACAGGCGCTGCAGCTGCGTCCGGACGTATTCGTCGTCAGCGCAGCGAGTTTCAAGGCGGCGCAGGACGCCGGAATCGTCAGCAAGCTGGACAAGGCCGGTATCCCGACGGTCGTGATCGACTACTTCGTCGACCCCGTGGCGCACACCGTGCCCAGCATTCGCGCGCTCGGCCAGATCTTCGGCCGGGAGCAGCAGGCCCAGGTATTCATCGACTACTACCAGGCCAAGGTCACGATGGTGCGCGACCGGCTGGCCGCCGCGCACGCGACCCCGACACCGGCCTTCCTGTGGCGAGCGCCCGGTTATTACGACTGCTGTTCGACTTTCGCGCGCAGCAATCTCGCCGCGATCGTCGCCGCGGCGGGCGGGGCAAACCTCGGTGACGAACTGCTGTCCACCCCGCAGGGCACGCTCTCGCCGGAGAAGATCCTCGAGCGCAACCCCGCGGTCATCATCGCCACCGGCGCGAACTGGGCGCCGGGCAAGACGCCGGTCAAGGCGGGCGGTTTCGTGGCGCTCGGCTACGACGAGACCCCCGAGGCGGCGCGCAGCCAGCTGGCGTCGGTCGTGTCGAAACAGCCGGGCTTCGACACCCTCGCCGCGGTCCGCGACCATCGCACCTTCGCGCTGTGGCACCACTTCTACGATTCGCCGTACAACTACCTGGCCATCGAGTGGATGGCGAAATGGCTGCATCCCGAGCTGTTCGGCGATGTGGACCCCAGTGCCGAACTGACCGAACTGCATACGAAGTTCCTGCCGATCTCCGCCAGCGGCACCTTCTGGACGGGACTGTCGTGATCACGGCGAACCGGACGCCGGTCGAACGAGCGGTCTCCGCGCAGGAGGGCTACCGGGCGCTGAACCGTCGCCGGATGCTGATCGTCACCGCACTGGCACTGCTCACGGTGGTGGTGTTCTGCGGTGACGTCATGATCGGCGGCGCGCCGATGCCGGTGGGCGATCTACTCCGCGCGGCCTTGACGCCGGGGCACGCGCCCGCCGTCGACGACCAGATCGTCTGGGGCATAAGACTTCCCATGTCGGTCACCGGAATTCTGGTCGGCGGCGCGCTGGCCGCGGCCGGTGCGGGGATGCAGACGATCCTGAACAATCCGCTCGCCGAGCCCTATACACTCGGCGTCTCCGCCGCCGCGGGCTTCGGCGCGGCACTGGCCGCCGTCACCGGGATCACCAGCCTGCTGCCCCTGGGCAACGAACTCGGAATGGCAGGCAGCGCATGGATATTCGCGATCGGGGCCTGCCTGATCATCCTGGGCTTCAGCCGGCTGCGCGGCACCGGGGCGGAAACCATGATCCTGCTGGGAATCGCGATCGTCTTCCTGTTCAACGCACTGCTCGCGCTGATGCAGTACGTCGCCTCCGAGGTGCAACTGCAGCAGGTGGTGTTCTGGACGCTGGGCAGTCTCAGCCGCGCGACGTGGCCGCAGATCGGCACCCTCGCGGTCGTCACCGCGGTGCTGCTGCCCTTCTTCTATTGGCAGGCATGGACATTGACCGCGTTCCGGATGGGTGACGACCGCGCCAACGCCCTGGGCGTACCGGTCGACCGGATGCGCACCATCGCACTGGTGGGCGTCTCGCTGCTGGCCGCCACCGCCGTATCGATCGCGGGCACCATCGGCTTCATCGGACTCGTCGGCCCGCACATCGCGCGGATCCTGGTCGGCGAGGACCAGCGCTACTTCCTCACCGCCTCGATCCTGAGCGGCGCGACGCTGCTCACCGGGGCCTCGATGGTCAGCAAGATCGTCGTGCCGGGCGTGATCATCCCGGTCGGCGTCATCACCTCGCTGGTCGGCGTTCCGGTCTTCCTGCTCATCATCATGACCCGGCGACAGCGGACGTGGACTTAACGGTTCTCTCGCCCGAAGGCGGAAGATTTCCAGCTCAGACCGCAACCGAACCACCCACCCGGAGGAGGTGATCCGATTGTCTGACATCCTCAACACTGACGTGGCCCCGTTCTGCCACGGCCAGAACCACTCTGGCAGCGTTCCGATCACGACTGTCCGCGAATCCGCAACTATCGCACCGGAAGCTTCTCTCGTCCAGCTCCAGTCTTTGCTTGACTCTCGCAAAGCAGGCACTGCACGTCATGGTCGTGTACGCGGGCCGGACCATCACCACCGTCCGCCCAGCCGGCCTGGCACCCTCGATGAGTTCACGCTTGGCCGCACCGATCGCGGCATCAGCCGCTTTGCGCGCCATCGTGGATTTGGCCAGAAACGTCGGCTCGAAGTCCTCGACGGCGATCAGATCATGGCGGTCGACAACATGTTTGGCCCACATCCGCGAGTCGTGCAGCGTTCGCCGGGCGGCTTTCTTCACCAGCCGGGCAGCCTGCCGCTTCGCGTCGGTGTAGCCCCGCGACTGCGGACGGCCCTTCCGGTGGCGTCGGGCCATCTTTCGTTGCGCCTTCGCCAATTCAGCGGCGCACCGCCTGCGATGACCGAGATGAGGCAGATCGAAGACGGGATCGGTGGTTGGCGCAGTAGTGGTTACGCCCCAATCGATCCCGATACCGCCATAGCCGCCCCATTCGGCCAGCAGCGCTTTCTCGGCGGTGCGTCCGGGCCGAATCCGGTACGTGTACCGCACCACCTCATCCATTCGAACATACTATCGAAAGAAATGGCCATGCGACAGCACACGGGACACCTCCGCCCTGTTCTGTCCCCTGTAAAAGACGGGGTATCCGAGGCGCATCCCCGATGACCATCACTGTCGAGAATCTGGACTTCACCTACGGCCACACCCCGATTCTGCGGTCGATCTCGCTCCCGGCGTTCCAGCCCGGTGAGGTGTACGCGGTCGTGGGCCCCAACGGGGCCGGGAAGTCCACGCTGCTGCGCTGCATCGCGGGACTGCATCGGCATTCCGGCACGATCACGCTCGGCAACGGTAACGGCGCAGGTCAGCAAGGTTCGGTGCTGTACCTGCCGCAGGATCCGCCGCCTGCCACCACGCTGACCGTCTTCGAGAACGTGCTGCTGGCCTATCAGCAGCGGGCCGGATTCCGGGTCGAACGCGCCACCGTGGATCTGGTGTCCGACGTCCTGGAACAGGTCGGCCTCACCGAGTTCGCCGATCGCAGGATGGCACATCTGTCCGGCGGGCAACGACAATTGGTGAGCCTGGCCCAGGCCATCGTGCGACGCCCGTCGGTGCTGTTACTCGACGAACCGACGAGCAGTCTGGACCTGCACAATCAACTGAAAATGCTCGAACTCGTCCGGCAATATGCCGAGGAACAACCCGCGGTCGTGATTACCACAATTCACGACCTGACGCATGCGGCGCGTTTCGCCGACCATGTCGTGGTGCTGCACGATGGCACCGTGCACACCGTCGGCACACCACGCGAAGTGATCACCGAGGATATGCTGCGCGAGGTCTACCGGGTCAACGCGAGAATCCATTTCAGCGATGACGACACACTCGCACTGGCGGCCACCTCGGCATACGTCACGGAGGTCTGATCCGCCGCGTACGCGGCGGTTCCCCGTGCCGGGCCGCGCAAACCAGGACGTCGATCACCTTCTCATCGTCCTCTAATACAGATTTCTCTATTATTTCCATATGGACGCCTTTGGAGTTCTCGGCAACCCGGCTCGCCGACAAATTCTCGAATTGCTCGCATCGGGTGAAAAAAGTTCCGGAGCGATCACCCGAGCCATCAGTGAACAACGCGGAATTTCCGAAGCAGCGGTATCACAGCATCTCAAGGCACTACTCGACAATGGTCTGGCAACGGTGCGCCCCGCCGGTATGAACCGGTTCTACACCGTCGATATCGACGGACTCCACCGTCTGACCTCATGGCTGTCGCAATTCCCTCAGCCACCCCGTCCGGATCTGCACTCCCCCCAGGCTCCGCAGCGTCGGCACCAGTACCGGCGCCCGTCCCCCGACCGAACCGCCCACGGGATCCCCGCCGTGCACGCTCGACAGGCCGGAGGCCACTAAACTCGGCCTCATGTCCGAACATGATGTCCTCGCGCGAATCACCGAACTGGTGGATCGGGAGCATCAGCTCCGGTCCAAGGCGGCACAGGGGGCGCTCGGCCAGGAGGCCGAGCGGGCGCAGTTGGCCGAGCTGGAAGTACAGCTCGACCAGTGCTGGGACCTGCTGCGGCAGCGGCGGGCCCGGATCGATCAGGGTGGCGATCCCGATGATGCCCAGGTCAACCCGGCCAAGCAGGTCGAGGGATACCTGCAGTAACAGCTACCATCGTCCCCATGGCAGAGATTTCCACCGCGGACGGCGTGGTTCGCGGCCATCGCGGCCGTCACGTGGTGCGCTGGCGTTCCATTCCCTACGCGGCCGCTCCGGTCGGCGAGCTGCGGTTCCGGGCTCCGCAACCGGTGCAGCCGTGGCAGGGGGTGCGTGATGTCACCGAATTCGGATTCGCCGCGATGCAGCATCGCTCGGGCGCCCGGATCGGCCCACGCACCACACAGCCGACCGGCGAGGATTGCCTGACGCTGAACGTGGTCGCCCCGGCGGAGCCGTCCGCCACCCCGCGACCGGTCATGGTGTTCATCCACGGCGGCGCGTACCTGATCGGCACCTCGGCGCTGAGCCTGTATTCGGGCACGCGCCTGGCGGTTCGCGGCGACGTCGTCGTCGTATCGATCAACTATCGGCTCGGCGCGTTCGGCTATGTCGATTTCAGCGAATTCTCCACGCCCGAACGTCCTTTCGACTCGAACCTCGGTCTGCGCGATCAGGTGGCGGCGCTCGAGTGGGTGCAGCGCAACATCGCCGCATTCGGCGGAGATCCGAACAACGTCACGATATTCGGCGAATCCGCGGGCGCGCACGCGGTGCTCTCGCTGCTGGCCACGCCCGCCGCGGGCGGCCTGTTCCATCGCGGTATCGCCCAGAGCGCACCCGCCGACTGGGCGATCACCGCCGAACAGGCCCGGCTGTTCGCCCGCACCTGCGTCGAAAAGCTCGGCGCCACACCGGAAAACGCGGCGCAGGCACTCGGCGAGGCCAGCGCCAACGATATCCGCAAGGCGGTGGAATCCCGGCTGGGCAAGTGGACCCGGCAGTATCCGGGTACCTTCGCCACCTCCCCGGTCGTGGACGGCGAATATCTGCCCGAGGCTCCGATCGACGCGATCGTGAACGGCACGGCCCACCGGCTGCCGCTGATCATCGGCACCAACCGCGACGAGGCGACGCTGTTCACGCGCTTCGACGACACCCTGCCGACCACTCCGGAGCGCATGCGCAAGGTCCTGACCGGTTCCGAGGGCGCCGAAGCCCGTATCACCGCAGCCTATCCCGGTTACCCGGCCCCGAAGACCGCGGTGCGCGCGGGCGGTGATTTCGTGTTCTGGCGGCCCTCGCTCGAGGTGATGGCCGGGCACAGCCGCTACGCGCCGACCTACGCCTACCGCTTCGACTTCGCACCGCGCGCGGTCCGGCTGGCCGGTTTCGGCGCGACGCACGCGCTGGATCTGATCCCGGTCTTCGGCGGGGTGGACTCCGCGATCGGCCGGGCGCTCACCGCCGCGGGCGGGCGCAGGGGTTTCCGCGCGGTACAGCGCGAATTCCAGGACAACTGGCTGGCTTTCGCGCGGACCGGCACACCGCTGTCGTCCTGGCCCGAATACAGCGAGCAGCGCCGCACCACCCGCGTCATCGACTCCCCGCCGCGACTCGAGGTGGATCCAGACAAGTCCAAACGCCTTGCCTGGGAAGGGGTTCGGGTCCAGGTGGCGAGCTGAGCCGCTACCCCGGCAACGCCGCGGCCAGGACCGTGGTCACCATCTTCGCGACCTGTTCGGGTTCCGGTGGCGCGGACCGGTCGGCGAAGCGCATATGCGCCGCGCCGATCAATGTCGGTGCGAGAGTGTCGATATCGGCGTCTGCGGCGATGCGCCCCAGTTCGCGCTCACGCCGCAGGTAGGCCGCGATCATCTCACCCGCCTCGCGCAGCAACGGGATTCCCGTCCGATGGGTGCGACGCAGCCGGGCCCGCAGTTCGTCGCGGAAGATGACGAGGCTGACGATCGAGACGGCGACGGTGCCGAACAGATCCGTCAGCGCGCCGGTGAGATTCGCGACAACCGTTCCGGTCCCGGCGGACTCCGTCAACGCGTGTGCCTGCGCGCCGATCCGGGTGATCCGGTCCTGGACGAGTTCGGCCAGGAATTCGTCGAAATCCGTGAAGTGCCGGTGCAGTACACCCTTCGCGCAACCCGCCTCCGTCGTGACCGCCCGGCTGGTCAGCGCGTCGGGACCGTCTCGGAGCAGGATGCGTTCGGCCGCACCGAACAGCTGCTCGCGCACATCGCGCAGGGCCACTCCCGTGGGCACCGGCACTCCTTTCCGCTCAGGGCGAACGCGATCGATCGCCCGGATCATTGCCGAGTGGGCATGCGCCCACTACCGTGGGCACATGCCCACTCTACCGTCCGAACAGCCGCGATCCCGACCCGAGCCGGACCGGACACCCTCCGCGGCCACCCCGCACAAGGCCCGCGCCATGGCCGAATCCTTCGGCGTGGACGCCGCCCGCTACGACCGCGCCCGCCCGCCCTACCCCAGGGAGCTGATCGAGCGAATCCGCGATGCCGCGCCCGGCGGTGAGATCCTCGACGTCGGTTCCGGAACCGGCATCGCCGCACGGCAGTTCCGGGACCTGCGATGCACGGTGCTCGGCGTGGAACCCGATGCCCGGATGGCCGAGTTCGCACGGGGAACCGGAATCGACACCGAGGTGGCCACTTTCGAGCAGTGGGAATCGCGCGGTCGCCGATTCGACGCGGTGGTCTCGGGAACGGCGTGGCACTGGGTGGATCCGATCGCCGGAGCCGCGCAGGCCGGGCGAGTGCTACGCCCCGGCGGGCTGCTCGCACCGTTCAACCACGTGTTCCAGTTGCCGCCCGAGATAGCCGAGCGCGTCCACGCGGTCTACCGGCAGGTGATCCCCGACTCGCCGTTCGCCGATCAGCCGGCCCGCCCGGCCCTGGACGCCTATCAGGGATTCTTCGACATGGCCGCCGACGGCATTCGCGCCAGCGGCGTATTCGAGGAGCCGCAACGGTGGCAGTTCGAGTGGCAGTGCACCTACACCCGCGACGAATGGCTCGACCAGTTGCCGACGACGGGTCTGTTCACCCGGCTCGAACCGGATCGGCTGGCCGAGATCCTGGCGGGCGTCGGCGCGGTGATCGATGACATGGGCGGCAGCTTCACGATGCCGTACACCACCGCCGCGACCACCGCCGTGCGGAAGGCCGAAGATATGTAGATTCCGTTGTACTGCAACAGTTTTACCGATCCGCATCGAACTGGACGTCCGTTTTCTCGCCGCCGCCGTACCGCAGCGGATTTCGGCGGCGGATTTGCTTGCCCGTTGCGCCGCACTCTGCCAAGATTGAAGGGACGGTTCGCGTACTGTCTCTCGATTCCCTTGGAAGAGTGAGGAATTCGTATGCATGCCAGTTCTTTCATGATGAAATCTCACTTGCCCGAGGCCGAATCAGGCTCATCGTCGATCGGGGAGGAGTGACATGACCAACGGCTTGGATTACGCCGGAGGAATTCCCGGGGGCGCGGCCATCGCGGCTGCCGGATATCGATTCGTGTGCCGCTATCTCGCATCGGGCGGTCCGGGACTCCCCGGGAAACTGCTCACTCCCGCCGAAGCGGATGATCTGCGCGCCAACGGTATCGACATAGTCTCGAATTGGGAGACCACGGCCGATCGGATGCTGGACGGATACGATGCCGGACGTTCCGATGCGCAGGCGGCATTGAATCAGGCACTCGCCTGCGGCGGTTCCGCGAGCCGCCCGATCTATTTCTCGGCCGATTTCGACGCCACACCCGAACAGCAGACCCCGATCAACGCCTACCTCCAAGGCGCGGCAACCGTTCTCGGCACGAACAACGTGGGCATCTACGGCGGTTACTGGCCCGTCTCGCGGGCACTGGACGCGGGCGTGGCCACCTGGGGATGGCAGACGCAGGCGTGGAGTGGCGGAAATCAGGATCCGCGCATCAATATTCTGCAGAACGTCTCGCTCGGATACGCCTACGTCAATGGCGTCGAATGCGATATCGACCAATCCCTGACAGCTGATTTCGGCCAATGGAGCCCAGGAGGAGATATGCAGTTGAGCGACACCATCACCGACGCATACGGAAATCAGGTCTCTGTCGGCGACGCCCTGAAATGGCTGCTCTACCATACGGATCTGACGATCGATCAACTCGGCGGCGAAGGCACGCGGGACGCGATGCCCGCGATATTCACCGGATGGCCCCAGTTGAACGGCCGGACGATCGTGGACGCACTCGCGGAAATCGGTGCGCACCTCGGTATCGCGGGCTATCAACCACCTTCCACGGGGGCCTGAGCCGCCTTATTTCAGCAGCCGCGACATGCGCCGGTCGGCGAGAATTTTGCCGCCGGTCTGACAGGTCGGGCAGTACTGGAACGACTTGTCCGCGTACGCGACCTCGCGCACGGTATCGCCGCAGACCGGACAGGGCAGCCCGGTGCGGGCGTGCACGCGCAGCCCGGATCGCTTCTCGCCCTTGAGTTTCGCCGCCTCCTGGCCGACCGAGCGATCGATGGCATCGGTGAGGATCTCGCGCATCGCCGCGTACAGCCGCTCGACCTCCTCGGGGGTCAGGCGGTTGGCCGTGGCGAACGGGGAAAGCTTTGCCGCGTGGAGGATCTCGTCGGAATAGGCATTGCCGATTCCGGCGATCACCACCTGATCGGCAAGCACGGTTTTGAGTCGCTGGGGCGTGCCGTGCAGCAGGGCGGCGAATTCCTCGCCGGTGACCTCCAGTGCGTCCGGGCCCAGGCGGGCGATCCCGGGCACGCTCCGGGGGTCCTCGACGATCCACACGGCGAGGCGTTTCTTCGTCCCCGCCTCGGTCAGATCGAAGGCAGGGGTCGCTCCCTCGGGGGTGAACAGATGCACTCGCAGCGCCAGCGGCCCCTTGCCCGGCTTGGGCGGGGTCTGCCCCGGCTCATCGATCCAGCGCAGCCAACCGCCCCGCGACAGATGGGTGATCAACCACAGACCACCGCAGTTCAATCCCAGATGCTTCCCCCAATGCCCGGCCCCGGTGACATCACGACCGGACAGTGCGGTGATCGGCGGATCGAATGTCTTGAGCACACTCAGCGCCGCGACATCCACTCGCCCCACCACCGCACCCACCGCATGCTCGACCAGGAACCGCTCGAGCGCCACGATCTCGGGTAATTCGGGCACCCCTGCACACTACCGGCGAGCACCGACAATCCACGTCCGAAGCGCCGAACCACCGCCCGGGGCGGGCGTACTCAGCCGACCCCGCGACGGAGCAGGTAGATGTCCATGATCCACCCCTTCGCCTCGCGGAGTTCGTTGCGGCGCTGGAGGATTCGTGACTCCACCGCACGCAGCGGGCCCTCGATGAGCTCCTCGTCGGGCATGCCCAGATACGCGCCCCACCAGATGTGCACGTCGTCGCCGGGAACGCCGGTGAACGAGGTTTCGCCGTCCAGCATCACCACCGTGGGCACACCGGGCCGCAGCCCCTCCTCGCGCAGACGGCGACCGGTGGTGATGTGCACCGGCTCGCCGATCTCGTGCAGCACGATCCGATGCCGAGCGGCCAGGGCCTGTGCGCTGGTCACCCCCGGAATCACCTCGTAATCCAGCGGCGTGCGGGCATCGACCCGCTCGATCATCCGCAACGTGCTGTCGTACAGCGAGGGATCCCCCCACACCAGGATCGCCCCGACACCGTCGTGCTCGGCGAACGCCTCGCCCAGCAACGCCGCCCGCCGTTCGTGCCAATCCCGCACGACCTCGCGGTACTGCCCGTCGGCGACGGTGCGCTCCCGCGGCGGATCGGCGATCTCCACGACCCGATACTCCCGATCCATATGCTCGGCCAGAATCGCGGTCCGCACCTCGACCAGCTCCCGCTTGGCCTCACCCTTGCCGATGACATAGAACACCTCGGCCCGGCGCATCGCCTTGACGGCCTGCACCGTCACCTGGTCCGGATCACCGGCCCCGATCCCGATCACATAGAGCTTCCGCACATCGGCAAGCTTGCCAAACCGCCCCGACCAGCAGCTCCCCCGGTGGGCCCTGCGGGTGCACGCACGGTCGGCCGTCGCGCAGGCCCAACTCGCCACCACACCCGTCACACGACCGAATATTGTGCAGCACGGCTGCGGCTTCACCTGGTTTCAGCATTGCCTCACGACTACTTCGATCAGCACTGTGACGCAATGGATCGAGCAGAATGCTCAGCCGCTGGCTCTCAGCGATTCCGAGGGGGCGCTCACCGATCTGGAACCGTTGCGCGAGATGGTCGGTGAGGCGAGCGTTGTCGCGCTGGGCGCGTCGACTCGCGACACGCATGAGCTTTCCGTCCTTGCGCACCAGGTATTTGCGGTTTCTCGTGGAACGCATGGGGTTTCGCAGTCTCCTCCTCGAGGGGGCGATGCGACCAGCGCCGCGATGGACCGGTACGTGCGCAGCGGAGAGGGCGATCCGCGCGCGCTGCTGGCCGAGGCGCGATCGTTCTGGCGGACCGGGGAGACGCTCGATGTCGTGGAGTGGGTGCGCCGCTACAACCAGCGGCATCCCGAAGATCTGATGCGCATCGCCCATCCGGAACTCGATCGTCGCGTGACAGTACAGTCTCGGTCGGCCTGACCTTCGATCACGGCTCAACCTCGCACACATTCCCCTCGCCCCCAGTGGATTTCGCCGATACCGCACTCGGTAGCACTGACATCGACACTCATGTGCTGGATCTGCGCACCGTCGCCCCGGAGGAGGTCCGAACCTGGTTGGACAGTCCGGCGAAGATGCGACCGATCACCCCGAGGCTCCGGCCTGCGTAAGGTGCGTAAGCTTCCAGTTATGGAGGACTCGCGGCTCGTCACGGTGCCGGATACGACATCCGCCGTCGCACCCGATACCCAGTACGAGGATCTGCTGCGGTTGGTGCTCACCTCGGGGACGCGGAAGGCCGATCGCACCGGCACCGGCACCCGCAGTGTGTTCGGCCATCAGTTGCGGTACGACCTGTCGACGACCTTCCCGCTGGTCACCACCAAGAAAGTGCATCTGAAGTCGATCGTGTACGAGCTGCTGTGGTTCCTGCGCGGCGATTCGAACGTGGGCTGGCTGCACGAGCACGGGGTGAGCATCTGGGACGAATGGGCCGATACGAAGGGCGAACTGGGCCCGGTCTACGGGGTGCAATGGCGATCCTGGCCCACCCCCGACGGCTCGCAGATCGATCAGATCTCGCAGGTCCTGCACACCCTGCGGACCAATCCGGACTCGCGGCGGATGATCGTCTCGGCCTGGAACGTCGCCGATCTGGACCAAATGGCGCTGGCTCCCTGCCATGCGCTGTTCCAGTTCTACGTCGCCGACGGCAAACTCTCCTGCCAGCTGTATCAGCGCAGCGCGGATCTGTTCCTGGGCGTGCCGTTCAACATCGCCAGCTATGCGCTGCTCACCCTGATGGTCGCCCAGCAGACCGAACTGACCCCCGGCGAGTTCATCTGGACCGGCGGAGACTGCCACATCTACGACAACCACGTCGAGCAGGTGCGCGAACAGCTCGGCCGGGAGCCCTATCCGTTCCCGCAACTGCATCTGCGCCCGGCGCCGTCGCTGTTCGACTACGAGTACTCCGATGTGGAACTGGTCGGATACCGACATCATCCGGCGATCAAGGCCCCGGTCGCGGTATGACGCACATCGGCTTGATCTGGGCGCAGGCGAACAACGGCGTGATCGGCCGGGACAATGCGATCCCCTGGCACATTCCCGAGGATATGGCCCATTTCCGGAAGGTCACCGGCGGTCATCCGGTGGTGATGGGACGTCGCACCTGGGATTCGCTGCCGGAGCGTTTCCGCCCGCTGCCCGGACGCCGCAATATCGTCCTCACCCGGCAGCCGGACTGGTCCGCCGCCGGCGCCGAGCACACCGACTCGCTGGAGCAGGCGCTGCGCACCTCCGGACCGGATCCGCTGTGGGTGATGGGTGGCGGCGAAATCTACCATGCCGCAATGCAATACGCGACCGAGCTGATGGTCACCGAGGTGGACGCCGAGATCGACGGCGATGCCTACGCCCCCGCCATCGGCCCGGAATGGATCGCGGCGGACGGGCCGTGGGAACAGTCCAGGACCGGTCTGCGCTACCGCATCCGGCACTACACCAGGCGCGCGGCGTAGCCGATCACGGCCGAACATCGAATTGCAATGTGAAACAGCACGTTATCGCCCGGCACCTGCGGCATACTCACGACTATTCAGCCCGTGACAACTCGCACGGCACAGGCGTGAAAGGCTGTTCATGGACAAGAAATCGCTGACCGCAGTGGCCCGCCAGCAGCTCAAGCTGGCCGCGGCCAATACCAGTGGGCGCAGTTCCCAGACGCTCTGCGGCGGCCACACGCACTCGCTGCGGCAGACCGTCATCGCGCTGACGGCGGGACAGAGCCTGGCCGAGCACGAGAATCCCGGCGAGGCCACCCTGCAGGTGCTCTCCGGCACACTCACGCTGTTCAGCGGAGCCAACGAGTGGAAGGGCTCGCCGGGTGATCTGCTGATCGTGCCGTCGGCCCGGCACAGCGTGTCCGCCGTCGAAGACGTCGCCTTCCTGCTCACAGTCGCGAAATAGCGAGCGCGCGGACCCATTCGGCGCATATGTGGTGCGCCCCCGTACGCTGTCGATCATGAGTGAGTCGCAGCCGATCCTCGATCCGCTCAGCCCGGCCGCCCTGTTCCTGGTCGCCACCATCGGCGAAGGCGGTGAGAGCACGGTCCGCGATCTGCTCGCGGACCTGCCGGGGCTCCGTCGTTCGGTGGGCTTCCGGCTACCCGGCGGGAATCTGGCCTGCATCGTCAGCATCGGTTCCGCCGCCTGGGACAGGTTGTTCGCCGGTCCGCGCCCGGCCGAACTGCACGAGTTCCCCGCCTACCAGGGCCCGAGACATACGGCTCCGGCCACTCCCGGAGATCTGCTGTTCCACATCAAGGCCGAATCCGCGGACGCCTGTTTCGAATTGGCGATGGTGATCGGCGACCGGCTGCGCGGCGCGGTCACGATCGTGGACGAGACGGTGGGCTTCCGCTATTTCGAACAGCGCGATCTGCTCGGCTTCGTGGACGGCACCGAGAATCCGGAGGGGGCTCTCGCGGCCTCGACGGCGTTGATCGGCGCGGAGGATCCGGCGTTCGCGGGCGGCAGTTACGTCATCGTGCAGAAGTATCTGCACGATCTGGAAACCTGGAACGCGCTGCCGGTGTCCGAGCAGGAGCTGGTGATCGGCCGGACCAAGCTGGGCGATTACGAGATGTCCGATGCGGACAAGCCCGCGAATTCGCACGTCGCGGTCAACACGCTGTACGACCCGGACGGTACGCAACGTCAGATTCTGCGGGCGAACATGCCCTTCGGCAGTGTGCGCGAGGGCGAATTCGGCACGTACTACATTGCCTACGCCGCGACGCCGAGCGTCACCGAGCGCATGCTCGAGCGGATGTTCCTGGGCAGCGACGAGGCCGCCTACGACCGCATCCTGGATTTCTCCACCGCGGTCACCGGCACGCTGTTCTTCACCCCGCCCGCGGGATTCCTGGACGATCTGCCCGATCCCCCGTCCGCGACAGCCGAATCCGTGGACACGCCCGTGGTCGCGAGCTCCGGGGACAGCTCTCTCGGCATCGGCACATTGAGGAAGGGCCCGGCATGATCGGGTCGAGTACGCGAGCGGTCCGGCCCACCGATTCGGCCACGTCGAAAGGACTCCAGCGATGAACAACCTGCACCGCGAGCTCGCACCGATCACGTCCGAGGCGTGGTCGGCGATCGAGGAAGAGGCCAAGCGCACGTTCAAGCGGCATGTCGCCGGACGTCGCGTGGTCGACGTGTCCGGCCCGCACGGCACCGAGTTCTCCGCCGTCGGACTGGGCCGCACCACCGTCATCGATGCGCCCGACGAGGGCATCGTCGCGCGGCAGCGGCAGGTCGCGCCGGTGGTGGAGCTGCGCGTTCCGTTCGCACTCTCGCGCGAGGAGCTCGACAACGTCGAGCGCGGCGGGCGCGACACCGATCTGGACGCGGTCAAGGACGCCGCGCGCAAGATCGCCTTCGCCGAGGATCGTGCCATCTTCGAGGGGTATCCGGCCGCGGGCATCACCGGGATCCGGGCGGCCTCGTCCAACGAGCCGATCGCCCCGCCCGCCGACGCGCGTCAGGCGCCCGAAGCGATCGCGCAGGCCCTCACCGAGCTGCGGCTGGCCGGTGTGGACGGGCCGTATTCGGTGCTGCTGAACGCCGATCTGTACACCGCGGTCAGCGAGACCTCCGATCACGGCTATCCGATCCGCACCCATATCGAACGTCTGATCCCGGACGGCGACATCATCTGGGCGCCGGCCATCGACGGCGCGTTCGTGCTGACCACTCGCGGCGGGGACTTCGATCTGCAACTGGGACAGGATCTTTCGATCGGCTATCTGTCGCACGACGCGGATTCGGTGCAGCTGTACTTCCAGGAGAGCCTGACCTTCCTGGTGTACACCGCCGAGGCCGCGGTCGCGCTGCGGCCCTGACCGAACGGTCGCGCCGCGCCCCTGCGCCCTCCCCCACCTCGGTTCCTCGACCGCACGACGCCCGGTACGGTGCTGTCGGAGGCAGGAAGGACCGAGGGCGATGGTACGTGCGGGCGTGGTACCCGGACAGCGGGCGCTGATCTACGGCACGCTGGGTGTGCTGGCGACAGCGCTGATCTGCGGGGCGACCGTGGCCGCGTTCGGGCTGAACCGGGTGTTCACCGGACTGTTCGCGGGCATCGCCGTCGGCATCGCGGTGCTGGTCGCGCTGTTCGGGCGCGATGTGGTGGTGCTGACCGATCGGGCGATCTCCCGGCGCACCCCGCTGCACGAGAGCGATATCGCCTGGGATCGGGTGGTGGCCGGACGGTTCACCCTGGACGAACGGGCGCGCTGGGCGTTGGCGCTGGACCTGTCCGGCGGCGACGAGCAGCATGGCGAGCTGGTGCTGCTGTCCATCCCGCCGGTAGTGCGCCCGGTGTCCAACGCCTACGAGCACCGCAAGCGCGAACAGGTCGCGCAGATCCGGAAGATGTTGCGGCACAAGCGGGTCCCGGTGACGGTGCTGCCGGAGATCGCGAACGCCCTGCACGAACACTGGAAGCTGGCGCCGCCAACCGCCCGCTGACGAACCGAATACGAAGGTGGCCACCATGATTCGCACCGCAGCGCTGGCATACGTCCGCGATCGCCGTCTGCTGCAGGCACGTTCGGCGGGCAAGGACGTGTTCTACATGGCGGGCGGCAAGATCGATCCCGGCGAGACCCCGGTCCAGGCCCTGCACCGCGAGGTCCGCGAGGAACTCGGCGTCGAGGTCACCGAGTATGCCGAACTCGGCGTCTTCGAATGCGAGGCGTACGGCCACACCCCCGGCACCGCGCTGCACATGACCTGCTTCACCGCCGATCTCGGCGGCGATCCCCGCCCCACCAGCGAGATCGCCGAACTGCGCTATTTCACCGTCGGCGAATACGCCGCCATGTCACACGTGGCCCCCGGCTCGATGCTGGTCTTCCGCCACCTACACGAGCTCGATCTCATCGACTGGTGAGGCCGGATATCGTTGCGGCACAGCGCATCACTCGTCATGCGGGTACGGTGAAGTTCGACGCCACTGTCAAGGTCGAGACCGCGACCGGCACGAGGAGTGAACATGCTGATCGGGGAGCTGGCCGCGCGCACCGGCGTGAGCCGCCGATCCCTGCGGTACTACGAGGAGCAGGGCCTGCTGACGGTGCTGCGCGGCGGCAACGGCTACCGCGAATACGAGGAGTCGGCCGTCGACACCGTACGCCGGATCCGCGCCCTGCTGACGGCCGGACTGCCCACCGAGACCATCCGCCAGGCGCTGCCCTGCGTCCGCAACGCCACACCGCGCCTGGAGCGGTGTCCCGAACTCGTCGAGGTCCTGCGCACGGAAATGGGCCGGATGGACGCACTGGCCGCGGAACTGACCCACTCCCGCGATCTGATCGCCCGGATGCTCACCGATGCGGGAGTTCCGTTGCGTCCTTAGGGCGCGAACCGGTCGTATCCCGCGCTCACCCCGTACCGCTGGACGTATCGTCCCGGCTCTCGTCGGCCTCGGCACCGGCAGATTTCGCACCGCCGTCAGCGGCACCGTTCGCACTCGATTCCGCTTCGGCCTCCGACGCGCTGTCCGTGGTCCGATCGGCGTCGTCCGGGACTCGCGCGGCGGGCGAGGTGCGTCTCGTCGTTCCAGCACCGACCGGGATGCGGGCGGTGGCGAAGAAGCCGAGGAGCAGGATCACGCTGGCGACCACGAGGGCGGCCCGGGTGGCGTCGGTGAAGCCGCGGGCGAGGGCCTCGACGACAGCGGCGTCGGCGTGGTGGGCGCGCAGGGCGGAGATCGCGCCACCGGCCGAATCGTGGGTGACGATGGTGACCTCGCGGATCGTGCGCTGCGGCAGGCCGTCGACCTCGGACAGCCGGTCGGTCAGCGCGTGTCCGAGCGAGAGGGACAGCGCGCCGCCGAGGATCGCCACGCCCAGCGCCGCACCGAAACCGCCCAGTGTGGCCTGGGCGGCGCGGGCGCGTCGGTAACTCCGCTCGGGCGGGGTCCCGTCGAGGGTGATGGCGGTGAGATGTGCGCAGGTCATGCCGAGGCCGACGCCGTAACAGACCAGCAGAACCGCGACCCACCAGGGCGAGATGTCCGCGGTGATGAACAGCGCGGCCAGCGCGATGGCGACGGTCTGGATGGCCAGGCCCAACCGCGCGATCCGCACCCGCCCCAGTTCGGCCACCGGGCCGCGGGCGACGAGCGCGCCGAGCAACGTCCCCAGCGCGGCCACCGCGACGACCAGACCGCTGCGCAGCGTGGACAGGCCCAGCGCGTCGACCAGATACAGCGGCAGCACGAACAGCAGTCCGAACACGCCCAGCGCGCTCGCGAACGACGCCGCCACCCCCCACCGGAACGCGGGCCCGGAGAACAGCGAAAGATCCAGCAGCGCAGGTCGATTCACCTGCGCCCGATGATGTTCCCAGAGCACGAACAGCGCCAGCAGCATGAGTCCGAGCACCAGCAGCACCGGGCCGGGCGAGGCCGCCGCGCGCACCGACCAGTGCAGTCCGAGCACCCCGAAGGTCCGCAACGGCCGCCCCCAGCCGTAGGCGGCCCCCTCGATCAGCGCGAAGACGACCACCGCGAAACCGGCTGCGCCGAGCAGGAATCCGTCCACGTCCAGGCCGCGATCCTGGGTGTGGATCTCGGGAACCACGGCGAGGATGCCCGCCAGCAGCACCGCGCCGATCGGCACGTTCACCAGGAAGATCCACGGCCAGGTGAACTCGGTGGTCAGCCATCCGCCCAGCAGCGCCCCGAGTACCGCGACGACGCCGAGCGCCACACCACCGGCGGTATGCGCGAGGGTCCGGTCCCGCCCGCGGAACACCGCGTCGATGGCGCTGAACACTCCCGCCGGGACGCAGGCCGCTCCGGCGCCCTGCACGATCCGCCCCCAGATCAGCAGGTCCGGATGATGTGCGGCCGCGGCGAGCAGACTGCCCGCGACAACCAGCACCACACCGATAGCCATGAGTGTGCGCATCCCCACCCGATCGCCCATCCGTCCGGCGGTGATCAACAGTGCCGTGAACACCACCGAATAGGCGCTCAGCACCCACTGCGCGGCGGGGAACCCGAGTCCGGTGCCGGCGATGATCGCGGGCAACGACACGCTGACGATGGTGGCATCGAACACCAGCGTGCCCGCCGCCAACGCGAGCGCCCCCAGCGCGATCCAGCGCGCCTTGCCCCGCAGCGGTTCAGATTCGACCTCGGTGTCCGTCATGCGCCGCTCCCGCCGTCACCCGACAACCGTGGAGACTCAGTCTACGGCCCGTTTGCCAAAAATTGGCTGCCCCTGATCCGATGGGCGGAAGTGCACCGACGACCGGCGCGGACCATCGATCGGGACGGTATGCCCGACGACTGATCGGACATCAGACCAGGAGATGATCGGCAGTGCTACCCATCGCCGACGGGGCGTCATCCTTTCGGGTGAAATCGCAGCTTTGTCCGATGTTTCGGGCGAATCGGCGTGAGAGCCTGTGGCCATGAGCAACGAATACAGCGGTGGTCAACAGCCCAATGCCGGCGTGCTGGTCAGCACCATGAACGATCTGCCCGGCTTTCGCGTGGAACGGGTACTCGGCGAGGTCTTCGGTCTCACCGTGCGCGCCCGCAACGTGGGCAGTTCGCTCGGCTCGGCGGTCAAATCGCTCAAGGGCGGCGAACTCAAGGGCCAGACCAAGATGCTGGTGGACAGCCGGCTCGAGGCCATGGGCCGGTTGACCGAGGAGACCGCATCCCGGGGCGGGAACGCGGTTCTCGCGATGCGCTTCGAGACCTCGGCCGGTGAACTCGGCACGGAGATCTGCGCATACGGCACAGCCTGCGTCGTGAGCCCTGCCTGATCTAGGCGCCGTGTTGCGCGTAGAGCACCGGCCCGGTCCCGTCGTCCACGGCCAGCACCGCGTGGGCGACGGCCAGGCCGTGCGCGGTCCCGCCGGTGCGGCCCGGACCGCTCAGTCCGGTCCGTTGCAGGGCGGTGTCCAGCCGCGCGGTCCACTGCGGATACAACGCGGTCAGCACCGTGTGCGCGGCGACTGCCATGGCCGTTTCGGCCGCTGATCCCGGTTCCGGAATCGGCGGATCGGCCAGATAGCTGCGATACGGGGCCGAGGCGATACTGCGATACGCCTCGTACATGGCCAGATGGGTCATCGCGAGCGCACGCGCCAGATATCCGGCATCGGTGCGCCCCGGTTTGTCCGACCCGAGCACCTGAAGGTTCCAATACAGGATCTGATCCACCGTCTGTTTCCTACCTCGCTGATCGCAGCACAGGCGCGTATGCACCGCCGCGGTCCGACGGACGATCCGTCCGGTTATACGATCCCGCGATCCCGTGCGGATGTCGGCAGTACTCCACTACCCGTATCACTGTGTGACGCCGGACACCCACCCGAGTACCCGTCGATCATGAATCACGCCGAAACCGGATGCCGCACAACAGATACTGTGGCAATCGCTGGTTAATGCCCATCTCGCGGCGATTTGCGGCGACACCCCGGCCAACGTCCGCAACAGCCCGTTCCGGTGGAGAGTGCCGGAGATGCGGCACTCTCCACCGGCGGTCGGGCTAGTCGGTGATCACCACCCGGACCTCGTCGTCCGCTGCTTCGGTGGACTCCTGCGAGGTCACGAACCAGTGGGTGACCTCGCCGTCGGCGAGGTCGTCGGCGAGGTCGCCACCGTTCGGCAGGACCGACAGGGCGCCCGCGGTGGCCGAGGTCAGGAATTCGGCCAGGGCCGCGGGGCCCGCGGTGGCGGCGGTGAACGTCGTCGACTCGTAATCGATGCCGTTGTCCTCGCGCAGGGTTTCGGCGTGGTCGAGGGCCTGTTCCTGGGTCAGGGTGAACCAGGAACCGTCGGCGCGACGGGCGATGAGGGCCGGATGGTCCTCGTGCAGCGGGCGCAGGCGATCGGCATAGGAGACCGGATGTGCCGGGGCCGCGGCGAGTTCCGCCTGAACCTTCGGATCGGTCGGCACCAGCCAGCGCATCGACTTCGCCGCCGGTTCCAGCGTGATGCCGAATCCCGCACCGACCGAGACGATCTCGCCGAAGGACAACCCGTCCGCGAACAACGCCGCCGCACCGGCCTTCTGCACCGCCCACAGCGAGACCACGGCCTCGACCGAACGCGGCAGCGCCACCGCGACGATGTCGCCGGGGCCCACCCCGCGTTCGATCAGCACCCGCGCCAGCTGCGAGGACCGCGAATCGACCACCTGATAACCGATTTCGGACTCGCCGGCCAGCAGTGCCGGGGCCTGCGGATCCTCTTCGACGACCGCGCCCAGCGTCGTGGCCAGGGTGCGAGCGCCGACCCGCGCGGACGCGGATTCGGTTGCGGCGCCACCGGATTCGACCAGGATTCGGGCGCGTTCGGCGGCGTCGAGGATATCGATGTCGGCCACCAGCGCGTCCGGATCACCGATCAGCGCCTCGAGCACCCGCTCCAGCCGCGCGGCCAGGGTTCGCACCTCGGCCTCGCTGTACCGGCTGGTCAGATACTCCAGGTTCACCGCGATGGTGGTATCGGCGGTCACGGTGATGGTCAGCGGATAGTGCGTACCACCCTTGAAATCGATACCGGTCACCGCGACGCCGTCGATGGAGCTGGCGGCGGCGATCGCCTCCCGATCCACCGGATAGGACTCGAACACGACCAGCGAGTCGAACTGCGCACCGAGTCCGGCCACCCGCAGGATGTCGGGCAGACCGACGTAGTGGTGGTCCATCAGCGCTGCCTGCTCACCCTGCAATCCGGTCAGCAGATCGGCGACCGTGCGATGGTCGTCGACCCGCACCCGCACCGGCAGGGTGTTGATGAACAGGCCGACCATCGACTCGATACCGGTCAGCTCGGCCGGACGGCCGGATACGGTCGCGCCGAACACCACGTCACCGCGGCCGGTCAGGCGACCGACCAGCAGACCCCAGGACGCCTGCACCAGCGTGTTCGCGGTGATCCCGAGATCGGCGCAGAACTTGCTCAGACGCTGCGTCCGCTCGGCGTCGAGTTCGATGCCCACGTGCTCGATCTCGAAACCGTCGACCGCCTTCGGTTGCGGCGCAATCAGAGTCGGCTCGTCGATACCGGCCAGCGCCCGCGCCCACGCCTGCAGCGACTCCTCGCGGTCGCGTACCGACAGCCAGGCCAGGAAGTCCCGGTAGGACGCCACGTGCGGCAGCACGCTCACATCACCGTGCACCGCGTACAGCACCAGCAGATCTCGCATCAGCAGCGGCATCGACCAGCCGTCGAACAGGATGTGGTGCGCGGTGATCGCCAGCCGCCACTGCTGCTTCGGATCGCCGTCCGCGTCGAGCTTGTACAGCCCGAACCGGATCAGCGGCGGCGCCGCCATGTCGAACTGCACACCGCGGTCCTGCGCCAGCTGCCGGTGCAGTTCGGCCTCCCGCTGCTCGGCGGGCAGATCGGTGAGATCCACTTCCCGCCAGGGCACCTCGACGCGCTCCTGGACGATCTGCACCGCCTTGCCATCGGTATCGGTGGTGAAGGCGACGCGCAGATTCTCGTAGCGGTCCGCCAGCGCCTGGACCGCCGCGTGCAACCGATCCGCGTCCAGTGTTCCGGTGAAGTCCAGGCGCGCCTGCTGGCTGTAGACGTCCATACTCGACTCGGACATCATCGCGAGGAAGTACAGACCGGACTGCAGCGGCGAGAGCGGCCACACCTCGGTCATCGCCGGATAGGTCTGCTCCCACGCCCGCTGGTCGGCCGGATCGACCTCGACCAGCGGACCGGTCGGCAGTTCCGGTTCGGAGCCGCCGAGCACCGCACCGGCGGCGATCCCGGCGACGGTGCGCCGCTCGAACACCTCGCGCGCACTGAACACCACACCGCGCGCCTTGGACCGCGACACGACCTGAATCGACAGGATGCTGTTACCGCCGATGCCGAAGAAGTCGTCGTCGACGCCGATGTCCTCCCGGCCCAGCACGTCGGCGAACACCTCGGCGACCACCTGTTCGGTCGGCGTCGACGGCGCGCGGTACGGGGTGGACTCGAATTCGGGTTCCGGCAACGCCTTTCGATCCAGTTTGCCGTTCACGTTCAACGGCAGCGCATCGAGCGTCACGAATGCCGCGGGCACCATGTACGAGGGCAGGTTCGCGGACAGCTCCGAACGCACCTGCGCCACATCGAGATCCGTATCCGAGGTCACCAGATAGGCGACCAGCCGATCACCGAGGCGCGGATCCGACTTGGCCAGCACCGCGGTCTGGGTGATCTGCGGCAGGGCCAGCAACGCCGCCTCGATCTCACCCAGCTCGATCCGGAAACCGCGGATCTTCACCTGGAAGTCGGTGCGGCCCCGGTAATCCAGCTCACCGGCGGCATTCCACACCGCAAGGTCACCGGTGCGGTACATCCGCTCGCCGACGGCGAACGGGTTGGCCACGAACCGATCCGAGGTCAGCTCCGCCCGGCCGAAGTAGCCGCGCGCCAGCTGCGCACCGGCCAGATACAGCTCACCGGGCACCCCGGCGGGCACCGGCCGCAACCGCGAATCCAGTACGTACACCTGGGAATTCCACTCCGGAACACCGATCGGCACCGAAGTCACGTCGGCCTCGCCGACCTGATGACTGGTGATCGACACGGCGGCCTCGGTGGGCCCGTACAGGTTGAACAGCCCGGCCGCATTGCCGGTGCGCAAGCGCTGCGCCACCGAACCCGGCAGCGCCTCACCGATCGCCAGCACGCGCTGCAGCGAATCCGGCAGTGCCCCGTCGGATTCGGTCAGCAGCGCATCGAGCATCGAGGGCACCACGTGCAGCGTGGTCACCGACTCGCGCGCCATCAGCCCGTTCAGATACTCCGGATCCTGATGACCGTCGGCCGTGGCGATGACCAACCGGCCACCGCAGACCGCGGCGGTCCAGAACTCCCAGACCGACAGGTCGAAGGTGGCGGCGGTCTTCAGCAGTACCGAATCCTCCGCGCCCAGACCGAATTCCGCGGTCTCCCACAGCAACTGGTTCACGATCGCCGCATGCGGCACGGCCACGCCCTTCGGGCGTCCCGTGGAACCGGAGGTGAAGATGACGTACGCGGTGTTCTCCGGGCGCAGTACACCGAGCCGCTCGGCGTCCGCGATCGGCCCATCGTCGCCGTCCTGCTCCGCATCGATCCGCACGACCGGCGCGATCGTGGTCTCGAACGCGGTCTCGGCGTTGGTGAGCACACAGACCGGGCCCGCGGTGTCGAGGATGTAATCGGTGCGCTCGGCGGCCTGATCCGGATCCACCGGCACATACGCACCACCGGCGGTCGCCACCGCGTACATCGCCACGACCAGATCCACCGACCTGCGCAGCGCCAGCGCGACCCGCGCCTCCGGCCCCACGCCCAGCGAGATCAACCGGCGCGCAAGACGATTCACCCGCGCGCCGAGTTCGGCGTAGGTGATCGTGCTGCCGTCGGGGGCGATCAGCGCGGCCGCATCGGGCGTGCCCGAGACGGTGCGCTCGAGCAGCGACACCAGGGTCGCCGAACGATCGGTCGCATGCGCGGTCGCGTTGCGGTCCGACACCAGCTCGGTGACTTCGCCCGCGTCCAGGTAGTCCAGATCGCCGACGGGCTTGTCCGGCGCGGCGACGATCTCGCCGAGCAGCCGCACGAACCGGTCCGCGAACACCTGTGCCGTCTCGCGGTCGAACAGATCGGTCGCGTAGGTGAGGTCACCGGCGATGCCGAGCGGCGTGCCCGACTCGTCGTACCCGTCACCCACGATCAGATGCAGGTCGAACTGCGAGATCTCGACGTCCACATCGAGTCCGGACACGGTCAGGCCGGGCAGTTCCAGACTGATCCGCGCCAGGTTCTGGAACGACATGCCGACCTGGAACAGCGGATGCCGCGCGGTGGACCGCTCCGGGTTGAGCACCTCCACCAGACGCTCGAACGGCACGTCGGCGTGCGCGAAGGCCTGGATGTCCGACTCGCGCTGGCTCGCCAGCAGATCGGCGAACGCCGCACCGGGCTCGACCTGCGTGCGGAACACCAGGGTGTTCACGAACATGCCGATCATGTCGTCCAACGCGGCCTCACCACGGCCCGCGATCGGGGTGCCGATCGCGATGTCCTCGGTACCCGACAGACGAGCCAGCAGGACCGCGAGCGCGGTGTGCACGACCATGAACAGCGTCGCGCCCTGTTCGCGAGCGACGTTCACCAGCGCGGCGTGGGTGTCCGCGTCGATCCGCAGGCTCACCGTGCCACCGGCGAAGGTCTGCACCGCCGGGCGCGGCCGATCCGCGGGCAGGTCCAGCTGATCGGGCAGATCCGCCAGCGCCCTGCGCCAATACGCGATCTGCTTGGCCGCCAACGATTCCGGATCGTCCTCGGAGCCGAGCACCGCGCGCTGCCAGATGCTGTAGTCCGCGTACTGCGCGGCCAGCGGCTCCCAGTCCGGGGCAGTGCCCGCGGAGCGAGCGGCGTAGGCGGTCATCAGATCCCGCGTCAGCGGTCCCATCGAGGAACCGTCACCGGAGATGTGGTGCACCACCATGGCCAGCACGTATTCGCCCGTGCCGTCGGCTCCCGCCGCGGACACCTCGAACACGGCCACCCGCAACGGCACCTCGGCGGTCACGTCGAACGAGGCCGAGAAGAACTCGAGCACCGCCGATTCGACCTGATCCGCACCGGTCACCCGGACATCCAGCGCCGGAATCGCCTGCACCGCGGGCAGAATCACCTGCACCGGCCCCTGATCGGTCTCCGGGTACACCGTGCGCAGCACCTCGTGCCGGGCCACCAGATCGCCGATCGCGGCCCGCAGCGCGGGCACGTCCAGCGCACCGGTCAACCGCACCGCGATCGGCACGTTGTACGCGGTGGAGTCCGGATCGAACCGGTTCAGGAACCACATCCGCTGCTGCGCGAGCGACAGCGGAATCTGTTCCGGCCGTTCCAGACTGCCGATCTCGACCCGGTCGCCGCGGCTCTGGGCCGCCACGGCCTCCGCGAGCCCGGCCACCGTCGGCGACTCGAACAGCGAACGCACCGTGACCGTGGTGTCCAGCGCCGCGCCGATCCGCGCGGTGACCTGGGTCGCGATCAGTGAGTTACCGCCGAGGGCGAAGAAATCGTCGTCCACGCCGACCCGATCCACGCCCAGCACCGCGGCGAACACGCCCGCCACGACCTCCTCGATCGGGGTGCGCGGCGCGCGGAACTGCGTCTCGGCCTCGAACACCGGCTCGGGCAGGGCGCGCCGGTCCAGCTTGCCCACGGGGGTCAGCGGGACGCGGTCGATCGCCATGATCGACGCGGGCACCATGTAGGCCGGCAGGCGTTCCTGCAGGTGCGCGGTCAGCGCGCCGACGTCGATCGAATGTTCCGGCGCGGCAACGGCGTACGACACCAGCGCGGTCGATCCCGCCGCACCGCGGTGGCCGAGGGTGACCGCGAAGCCGACCGTCTCGTGCGCGGTGAGGGCGGCGTCGATCTCGCCCAGCTCGATGCGGAAACCACGCACCTTCACCTGGAAGTCGGACCGGCCCACGTACTCCACCGAACCCGACGCGGTCCACCGGACCACGTCACCGGTGCGGTACACGCGCCCGCCGGGCACGTACGGATCCGCCACGAACCGCTGCGCGGTCAGACCGTTGCGCGCGTGGTAGCCCCGCGCGAGCTGGATACCGGACAGGTACAGCTCACCCGCGACGCCCACCGGCACCGGCCGCAACCGCTCGTCCAGGACCAGCAGACGCATACCGCGAATCGGACCGCCGAGGGTGACCGGCTCCTCGGGCACGAGCGCGCCGAGGGTGGTCGCGATGGTGGTCTCGGTGGGCCCGTAGACGTTGTGCATCCGGCGCATCGTCCCGTCGGCCAGCGGCACGACCCACTTGGCGACCAGATCCGCGGGCACCGCCTCACCACCGGCGGTCAGCACTCGCAGGCTGTCGAGACCGGTCGGGTCGACCGTGGACAGCGCGGCCGGGGTGATGAACGCGTGGGTGACGCCCTCCGCGCGGATCAGATCGGCCAGCTCCGCACCGCCGTAGACGCCCGGCGGGACGATGACCAGCCGACCGCCCGCACCGACGGCGAGCAGCAGTTCCAGGATCGACGCGTCGAAGCTCGGCGAGGCGAAATGCAGTGCCCGCGTAGTCGAGTCGAGCCCGTAGAGCTCGAGCTGCTCGTCCCGGAAGTTGGCCAGGCCCGCGTGGGTGACCATGACGCCCTTGGGGACGCCGGTGGAACCCGAGGTGTAGATGACGTAGGCCGGATGTGCCGGAACCAGCGGGCGCACCCGATCCGCGTCGGTCACCGCGGCGGCGTCGAATCCGGCGGTGTCCAGCTCGTCCAGTACGAGCCACTGCACCGAATCGGGCAGCTGCTCGCGCACCGCGGCCACGGTCAGGCCGACCCGGGCGCCGGAATCGGTGAGCATGTGCGCGATGCGGTCGGCCGGATAGGTCGGATCGATCGGCACGAACGCCGCACCCGACTTGGTCACCGACCACTCCGCCAGGTTGGAATCCAGTGATCGCGATATCGCGACGGCCACCAGATCCTCGGCCCCGAGTCCACGCTCGATCAGCAAGCGCGCCAACCGGTTCGACTGATCGTCCAGGTCGGCGTAGGACAGACTCCGGCCCCACGACGGACCCGCCACGGGGGCGTGGCCCTCCACCACGGCGATCGCCTGCGGATCGCGCGTCACGGCCTCGGCCAGCAACTCCGGCAGCGTGCGCGGCGCGGTGGCCGGCAGGCCGGTGCGCGAGATCAGGTCCGCGCGCTCGCTGTGCTCGATCAGCTCGAGATCGCCGACCGAGATGTCCGGCCGCGCCACGATCTGCCGCAGCAACCGCACGAAGCGCGCCGCGATCACCTCGACCGAATCCTGATCGAAAAGGTCACGGGCGAAGGAGAACTGAGCCGAGATACCCGAGTCGTCGTGCGACTCGCGCAGGGTCAGCGACAGGTCGAACTTCTCGATGCCGGAATCGAATTCGACCCCGCCGACTCGCAGATCGGGCAGTTCGAACGTCGTCTCGGGCATGTTCTCGAACGACAGCGCCACCTGGAACAGCGGATTGCGCGCGGTGGACCGCTCCGGGGCGAGCAGTTCGACCAGCCGCTCGAACGGAATGTCCGCGTGCGCGAACGCCTGCAGGTCGACCTCGCGAGCGTCGGCCAGCAACTCCAGGAAGCTGCGCTGCCCGCTCACCTCGGTCCGCAACACCAGGGTGTTGACGAACATACCGATCAGATCGTCGAGTTCGGCCTCGCCGCGACCCGCGACGGGCGTGCCGACGGCGATGTCCTCCGAGCCGCTGAGCTTGGCCAGCAGCACGGCCAGCGCGGCGTGCACGACCATGAACAACGTGGTGTTCTGCTCGCGGGCGATCTCCCGCAGCGCCTCGTGCACGTCGGCGTCGATCGGGAACAGCACGTGCCCACCGCGATACGACGGCACCGCCGGGCGCAGCCGGTCCACCGGCAGGTTCAGCTCGTCGGGCAGATCGGCCAGCGTGGTCCGCCAGAATTCGGCCTGCGCCGACAGGACGCTGTCCGGGTCGTCCTCGGAACCCAGTACCGCGCGCTGCCAGACGCTGAAGTCCGCGTACTGCACCGGCAGCGCAGGCCAGCCCGGGGCCTCACCGGCGGTGCGGGCCGCGTAGGCCAGCATCAGATCCCGGGTCAGCGGGCCCATCGACCAGCCGTCCGCGGTGATGTGGTGCGCCACGAACACCAAGACGTACTCGGCGTCGCCGGGTGCGTCGATCCGCAGCAACCGGGCCCGCAACGGAACCTCGGTCGTGACGTCGAATGCGGCGGTGACCAGTTCGATCACGGTGTCCTGCACCGCGTCCGGCTGCACCGGCACCGGCGTGAGATCCGGAACCGCCTGCGCGACAGGCAGAATCACCTGCTGTGCGAGGCCCTCGCGCTCCGGGTAGATGGTGCGCAGCACCTCGTGCCGCTCCACCAGATCACGCACCGCGGCCTGCAATGCGTCCAGATCGACGTTCCCGGACAACCGCACCGCCGCGGGCACGTGGTAGGCGGTGGAGGTCGGATCGAACCGGTTCAGGAACCACATCCGCTGCTGTGCCAGCGACAGCGGCACCTGCTCGGGTCGCACGGTCGCGGCCAGCGCGGGCCGGGCGACATCCGAACCGGCGTACTGCGCCACCCGCGCGGCCAGTTCGGCCACGCTGGAGCGTTCGAACAGCTCCCGTACCGACACCCGCGTCTGCAGGGCCGTACCCAGTCGCGCGGTGACCTGCGTCGCGACCAGCGAGTTACCGCCGAGGGAGAAGAAGTCGTCGTCCGCGCCGACCCGGTCCACCCCGAGCACCTCGGCGAACACACCGGCCACGATCTCCTCGATCGGCGTGGACGGCGCGCGGAACTCGCGATGGGCGAACTCCGGCTCCGGCAACGCCTTTCGATCCAGCTTGCCGCTGGTGTTCAGCGGGAACTCCGCCAATTCGACGACCGCGGCGGGAATCATGTAGGCGGGCAACGATTCCGCTGCGGCGGCCAGCAGTTCGTGCTGGTCGATCGACTGTCCGGGCGCGGGAACCGTGTAGGCCACCAGCTGATCGCCCAGCTCCGAGGACAGCACCAGCACCACGGCCTGGCTGACCGTCGGATGCGCCAGCAGCGCCGATTCGATCTCGCCGAGTTCGATGCGCTGACCACGGAACTTCACCTGGAAATCGGTGCGGCCGATGTAATCCAGCACCGGCGTGCCGTCGGTGACGCGCCACGCCGCCAGGTCACCCGTGCGGTACATCCGCGCGCCGTCCGTACCGAACGGGTCGGCGACGAACCGGTCCGAGGTCAGATCCGGGCGCGCCACATAGCCGCGCGCGAGCTGGTCACCGGCGAGATACAGCTCACCGGCCACCCCGGCCGGAACCGGCCGCAGTCGCGAATCCAGCACGTACACCTGGGAATTCCACTGCGGCGCACCGATCGGCACACTGAGGCGCTCGGCCTCGGTCGCGGGCCAGTAGGTGATCGAGACCGCGGCCTCGGTCGGACCGTACAGGTTGTGCACCGTCGCATCGGAGATCGCGCGCATCGCCGCGACCGTCTGCGGCGGCAGCGCCTCACCGATGACGAACACGTCGCGCAGGGTCGACACCGCACCGGCCGAGGTGTGCGCGGCGAACACCGTCAGCATCGACGGCACGAAGTCGGTGACCGTAACACCCTGCGCGGCAATGGTTTCCGCGAGGTATTCCGGATCGCGATGACCGTCGTGGGTGGCGACGACGAGTTTCGCTCCCGCGCGCAGCGGCATGAAGTAGCCCCAGAGCGAGACGTCGAACGTCGTCGCGGTCTTCTGGAAGTAGACGTCGCCGGAACCCATCGGGTACTCGGCGAGCATCCAGGTGATCTGGTTGTGGATCGCGGCATGCGAGACCGCGACACCCTTCGGGCGACCGGTCGAACCGGACGTGAAGATCACGTACGCCGGGTTGTCCGGGAGGACGGGTCCTTCCAGTTCGTCGGCCTCCAGCGGCGTGACCTCGAAACCGTCCAGGTCGACAGTCTCCAGATCCAGCACCTCGATGCCCTCGGGCACCGGCACCGCGTCGGCGGTGCGGGTCAGCACGCAGACCGGCTGTGCGGTCTCGAGCACGTGCGCGATCCGCTCGGCCGGATGATCCGGATCCAGCGGCACGTACGCACCGCCCGCGGTGATCACCGCGTACATACTCACGACCAAGTCGATCGAACGACGGATCGACAGGGCGACAAGCGATTCCGGACCGACACCGGCCCAGATCAACCGGCGCGCGAGCAGATTGACCCGCTCGTCGAACTCCCGATAGGTCAGCTCCTCGCCCTCGTAGCTCACTGCCACCCGATCCGGATGCGCGGCCACCGTGCGACGGTATCCGTCCAGCAGCAGCTCCGGTGCGACCTCGTGTCGAGTGTCGTTCCAGCGCACCAGGATTCGATCACGTTCGGCGTCGTCGAGCAGCTCGATCTCGCCCACGCGCCGATCCGGCCGGTCCACCAGCACGTCCAGCACGTGCAGCAGTCGCGCCGACAGTTCCTCGACCTGATCGTCGGTGAAGTGGCTGACCAGGTACTTCATCGCCAGCACGACGGTCGTCTCGGCGCTGACCATCACCGTCATCGGGTAATGCGTGTCGTCGTACATGCCCGCGCCGGTCACCGACATGCCGTCGATGGAACTGGTCGCCTCGATCGCATCCTTGTCCACCGGATACGACTCGAAGATCACGAGCGAATCGAATCCGACGCCGGTGCCCGCCACCCGCTGGATGTCGGTCAGGCCCACGTAGTGGTGATCGAGCAGATCGGCCTGGTCCGCCTGCAGACCGGACAGCAGCTGCCCCACCGACGTCGCGTCGTCGACCCGCACCCGCACCGGCAGGGTGTTGATGAACAGGCCGACCATCGATTCGACACCCGGCAGTTCGGCCGGGCGACCCGAGACCGTCGCGCCGAACACCACGTCGTCCTGGCCGGTCATCCGGCTCAGCAGCACACCCCACGCCGCTTGGATCAGCGTGTTGACGGTGATGCCCAGCTCGGCGCAGTACCGCTTGATCTGCTCGGTCCGCTCGGCATCGATCTCGGTGACCTGCCGGCCGATCTCGTAGGTCTGCTCCTCGACCACGACCTGTGGCGCGAGCAGCGTCGGCTCCTGGACACCGGACAGCGCGGTCTGCCAGGCGCGCAGCGAGGCGTCCCGATCGCGACCGGCCAACCAGGCCAGGTAATTCCGGTAGGGCACGACCCGCGGCAGCACGCTCGCGTCACCGCGCACCGCGTACAGCATCAGCAGATCCCGCAGCAGCGGCGGCATCGACCAGCCGTCCAGCAGGATGTGGTGCGTGGTGATGACGATCTGCCATTCCCGCGCGTCGGTGCGGTAGAGGGTGAAGCGCAGCAGCGGCGGTGCGGACAGGTCGAAGTGCTCGGCCCGATCCGCGGCCATCAGCCGCTTCAGTTCGGTGTCGCGTTGTGCCGCAGGCAGATCGGTGAGATCCACCTCGCGCCACGGCGCCTCGACCCGATCCAGCACGACCTGCACCGAGCGGCCGTCGGCATCGGTGACGAACGCGGTGCGCAGGTTCGGGTACCGCACCAGGATGCCCTGGGCGGCCGCACGCAGCCGTGCGGTGTCCACCGTGCCGCTCAGTCCGACGGTGGACTGCACGGTGTAGACGTCGACGCCGCTCTGCGCCAGCAGCGCGTGGAACAGCAGACCCGACTGCAGCGTCGAGAGCGGCCACACGTCGATCAGCGCCGGATAGTTCCGCTCCCAGATCGCGATATCGGTCTGGGTGGCGGGCACCAGCGGCAGATCCGACGGCGTCAGGCCACCGGCGTCCGAGCGGCGGGCGTGCCGCGCCAGCGCAGTCAGCGCCTCGACCCACAGGTCGGCGAACTCCTGCACCTGCTCCCGGTCCAGCAGACCGGTCGGATAGGTGAACGAGGCACCCAGGCGCAGGCCCTGCTCGCCATCGGTGACGATCGCGTTGATGTCGACCGCGCCGTTGGCGGGCATATCCGCGTCCTGGCCCACGGACAGATCACCCAGATCGTCCACCGGCACCCAGCCCAGTTCGGCGAGTCCCTCGGGCACCTCACCGGCGGAGATCCGGCCCAGGTAGTTGAAGCTGATCTGACCGGGATCGCCCAGCTGCGCAGCGGTTTCGGAGTTCAACCGGCGCAGCAGACCGTAGCCCAGGCCCTTGTCGGGCACGGCCAGCAACTGCTCCTTGATCGCCTTGACCACCGCGCCCAGCGCGGGCCCACCGGCGAACGCGTCGTCCAGATCGGCGCCGGCCGGATCCAGCCGCACCGGGTAGGCGGTGGTGAACCAGCCCACGGTGCGGGACAGGTCCGCACCCGGCACGACGTCCTCTTCGCGGCCGTGTCCCTCGACCCGGATCAGCGAGGCGGCACCGGTGCGCGGACGCCACCGCGCCACGGCCAGTGCCAGCGCCGAGAGCAGTCCGTCGTTGACGCCGCCGCGGTACAGCCCCGGCAGGGTGGTCAGCACGGCCTCGGTGACGTCGGCGGGCACGCTGACGCGCACCTGCTCGACGGTCGCGTTGGTGTCCACGGCCGGATCGAACGGCCGCGCACCCAGCTGCGGATCCGGCGTCGCCGAAACCCGTTGCCAGAAGGGCAGTTCCGCCAGCCGCTCGGCATCGGACGCGGCCTCGGTGAGCGCGTGCGCCCAGCGCCGCATCGAGGTGCCGTTGGCGGGCAACGCCACCGGCTGCCCGGCCGCCAGCTGCGACCAGGCCATCGCGAAGTCCGGCAGCAGGATGCGCCAGGACACGCCGTCCACCACGAAGTGATGACCGACGATCAACAGCGCGTCGCGTCGCGTGCTGCCCGCCTCGGCGGCGAACCACACGAACTGCATCATGGCCGCGTTCGCCGGATCCAGACGTCCCAGCGCCGCATCGAGTTCCGCGGTCGCCAGGCGGTTCAACGCCTCGGTGTCGAGGTCGCCGGGCAGCTCGACGCGATGCAGCAGCGCGTCCACATCGACCGCGCCGGGCTCGAGTGCCTCGAAGGCCCAGCCGGTCTCGGCATCGCCGCGCAACCGCGAGCGCAGCACGTCGTGGTGGTCGAAGACCGCGCCGATCGTCGCGACCAGCGTCGCCCGGTCGATGCCCTCGGGCAGGCGCACCGTCATCGACTGCGAGAACCGCTCGTACGACGAGCCGCTGGACAACAGCTGCGTCATGATCGGGGTCAGCGGGATCTCGCCGACGCCGCCGCCGGGCAGCTCGGCCAGCTTCTTGCGTTCGGAAGCGTCACCGCGCGTGGCGATTTCGGCCAGCGATGCCACAGTGCGCCGTTCGAAGACGTCGCGCGGGGAGAACACCACGCCGCGCGCCTTGGTCCGCGACACCAGCTGAATCGACAGGATCGAGTCGCCGCCCAGGGAGAAGAACGAATCGTCCACGCCCACCTGGTCGACGCCCAGCACCTCGGCGAACACCTCGGCGATGATCGTCTCGATCTCGCCGACCGGCGCGCGGAACTCCCGCGGCGCGAGTTCGGGTTCGGGCAGCGCCTTGCGATCCAGCTTGCCCACCGGCGTCAGCGGGATCTCGTCGAGCACCACTATCGCCGAGGGGACCATATGCGGCGGCAGGGTCCGCGCGACGTGGGCGCTCACCTCGGCCGGATCGACCGCGCGACCCGCGACGCCCAGGATGTACGCCACCAGAATCGTTGCCCCGGCGGCGGTTTCGCGGCCCATGGTGAAGGCGAACTCGACGTCCGGGTGGGTGCCCAGGACGGCGTCGATCTCACCCAGTTCGATGCGGAAGCCGCGGATCTTCACCTGGAAGTCCGAGCGGCCCACGTAGTCCAGCTCCCAGCGAACCGACGCCAGCGCCTCGTTACCGGCGCGCTCGCCCGGTTCGGCGAACCAGCGCACCACGTCACCGGTGCGGTACATCCGCGAACCCGGCGCGCCGAACGGGTTGGGCACGAACCGATCCGCGGTCAGATCCGGCCGGTTCCGGTATCCGCGGGCCACACCTCCGCCCGCCAGATACAGCTCACCCGCGACACCCGGCGGCACCGGATGCAACCGCGCGTCCAGCACCAGGGCCGACATGCCGTGCACCGGCTCGCCGATGGTGATGTGGCGGCCCGGGAACAGCCGTGCGTAGGAGGAGATGATCGTGGTCTCGGTCGGACCGTAAGCGTTGAAGTACTTGCGGCCGGGCTGCCACTTGGCCAGCAGTTCCGGCGTGGTGACGTCGCCACCGACCGAGGCGACCAGCAGCTGTTCCTGTCCGGCCGGATCCACGGTGCCCAGCACGGCCGGGGTGATGATGCTGTGCGTCACCTGCTCGGTGTGCAGCAGCTCGGCCAGATCCGGACCGCCGATGACGTGCGCGGGCGCGATCACCAGCGTCGCGCCGGTGGAGAAGGCGCACAACCATTCCAGCACCGACGGGTCGAAACTCGGCGAGCAGATGTGCAGCATGCGGTGCTGCGACTCCAGCTGGTAGTGACCCACCGCGACGTCGACCAGGCCGCCCAGACCCGCGTGGGTCACGGTGACGCCCTTGGGCCGTCCGGTCGAACCGGAGGTGTAGATCACGTACGCCGGGTGCCGCATGCGCAGCGGCGTGAGCCGGTCCGCATCGGTGATCGGCTCGGCCGAGTGTGCGGCGCACAGCTGCTCGGTCGACGGGTCGTCCAGAACCAGCCAGTCCACCTCGGCGGACAGGTCCGCGACCTGCGCCGAACCCGTGATGCCCAGTACCGCACCGGAATCGGTGAGCATGTGCGCGACCCGGTCCTGCGGATAGTTCGGGTCGACCGGCACGTGCGCGCCACCGGCCTTGCTGACCGCCAGCACGGCCAGCACCATCTCGTAGGACCGCGGGAAGGCCAGGGCCACCAGCTTTTCCGGGCCCACGCCGCGATCGATCAGCACGCGCGCCAGGCGCGAAGACCGCTCGTCGAGTTCGCCGTAGGTGATCGAACGTCCGTCGTAGCGCACCGCGATCCGGTCGCGGCCCAGCTCCACGCCGCGGCTCAGCAGATCCGGCAGCAGACCGGTGGCCATGACGTCGTCGTCGTGCACCTGCGTGAGCAGCTCGAATTCCGGCGTGGTCAGCAGCGGCACGTCACCGATCGAGGCACCCGGGTCGGCGGCCAGCACGCCCAGCAGACGCACGAACCGACGGGCCAGCACCTCGACCGTGTCGTCGTCGAAAAGGTCACGCGCGAAGGAGAATTCGGCCTGCATACCGGAGTCGTCGAGCGACTCGCGCATGGTCAGCGACAGATCGAACTTCTCGATCCCGGACTCGAACTCGACCGCGCCGACCCGCAGGCCGGGCAGTTCGAAAGCGGTCTCGGGCATGTTCTCGAACGACAGCGCGACCTGGAACAGCGGATTGCGCACCGTGGACCGCTCCGGCGAGAGCATCTCCACCAGGCGCTCGAACGGGATGTCCGCATGCGCGAACGCCTGCAGATCGGCCTCCCGGGCCTGCGCGAGCAGAGCCTCGAAGCTCGACTCGGGCCGCACGTCGGTCCGCAGCACCAGGGTGTTGACGAACATGCCGACCACGTTGTCCAGTTCGGCCCGGCCACGCCCGGCGACCGGGGTGCCGACCGCGATGTCCTCGGTTCCGGACAGCTTCGCCAGGAACGTCGCGAGCGCGGCGTGCACGACCATGAACAGCGTCGTGTGCTGCTCGCGGGCCAGGCGCTGCAGTGCGGTGTGCAGATCGGCATCGATGGCGAACGGCACCCGCCCGCCGCGATAGGTCGGCACCCCCGGGCGCGGCCGGTCGACGGGCAGATTCAGCTCGTCGGGCAGGCCCGCGAGCGCGCCGCGCCAGTAGTCGGCCTGGGCGGCCAGCACGCTGCTCGGATCGTCCTCGGCGCCCAGCGCCTCGCGCTGCCAGATGCTGAAGTCCGCGTACTGCACCGGCAGCGGCGACCACGCGGGGGCCTCACCGGTGCAGCGGGACGCGTAGGCGAGCATCACGTCGCGGGTCAGCGGGCCCATCGACCAGCCGTCCGCGGTGATGTGGTGCGCCACGACGACCAGGACGTGTTCGGACGAGGCGTCCTCGGTCGCCACGCGCAGCAACCGGACCCGCAGCGGCACTTCGGCAGTCACGTCGAAGCCCGCGGTGACCAGTTCGGCGACGGTGTCCGGCAACGCATCCGGCCGCACCGCGATCGGCTCCAGATCCGGAACCGCCTGTGCCACCGGCAGAATCACCTGATGCGCGAGGCCGTCGCGCTCCGGATAGATCGTGCGCAGCACCTCGTGCCGCTCGATGACGTCCCGCACCGCGGCCTGCAGCGCCGCGGTGTCCAGCTCGCCGGTCAACCGCACCGCGACGGGCACATGGTAGGCGGCGGACTGCTGGTCGAACCGGTTCAGGAACCACATCCGCTGCTGGGCCAGTGACAACGGCACCAGCTCCGGCCGCATCCGGGCGACCAGCGCGGGACGGTCGGCGGCAGCGGAATCCTGCTCGACCTTGACCGCCAGGCCCGCCACCGTCGAGGACTCGAAGATCGCGCGCACCGGCACCTGCGCGTCCAGCGCCGCGCCGATGCGGGCGGTCACCTGGGTGGCCAGCAGCGAGTTGCCACCGAGGGCGAAGAAGTCGTCGTCTACGCCGATCCGCTCGACGCCGAGCACGTCGGCGAACACGCTCGCCACGATCTCCTCGATCGGCGTGGACGGCGCGCGGAAGGCCGCCGTCTCGAACTCCGGCTCCGGCAGCGCCCGGCGGTCCAGCTTGCCGTTTGCGTTGAGCGGCAACACATCCAGCACGACGAAGGCCGAGGGCACCATGTACGAGGGCAGTTGCCCGACCAGATGGGTACGCAGCGCCTCGACGTCGACACTTCCGGCGGCGGGCACCACATAGGCGACCAGCCGATCACCGGCGCGCTCGTCGGAGTGCACGATCGCGACCGCCTGCGCGACGGAATCGGTTGCGGTGAGCTCGGATTCGATCTCACCGAGTTCGATGCGCTGACCGCGCAGCTTCACCTGGAAGTCGGTGCGGCCCATGTAGACGATCGCGCCGTCACCCGTGTGCCGGACCAGGTCACCCGTGCGGTACATCCGGGAACCGTTGTCCCCGAACGGATTCGCCACGAACCGGTCGGCGGTCAGATCGGCGCGGCCCAGATAGCCGCGCGCGGTCTGCGCGCCCGCCAGATACAGCTCACCCGCGACGCCCACGGGCACCGGGTGCAGCCGCGAATCCAGTACGTACGCCTGCGCGTTCCACACCGGCGAGCCGATCGGCACCGCGGTGCTGATGTGCTCGGCGACCGGCGCGTAGGTCGCGTGCACCGTGAATTCCGTCGGTCCGTAGAGGTTGTGCAGCCGCGCGGACACGCCGAGGCGGCCGAACGCCGCCACGGTGTCCGGGGTCAGCGCCTCACCCGCGACGAACAGGATGCGCAGCGTCTCGAGCGCCAGTGCCGATGCGCTGTCGGAGAACACCCGCAGCATCGAGGGCACGAACGAGGTCATGGTGACCCGCTCGGCGGCGATCATGTCGGCGAGGTACTGCGGGTCGCGATGACCGTCCGGGCTCGCGATCACCATGCGCGCGCCGACGGCCAAGGGGGCGAACAACTCCCACACCGACACGTCGAACGTCGCGGGGGTCTTGAACAGCACCACGTCGTCCTGGCCGATGCCGTATTCGCCGGTGATCCAGGCGATCTGGTTCGTCACGGCGGAGCCGGGCACCGCCACCCCCTTCGGGCGGCCCGTAGAACCGGACGTGAAGATCACATACGCCGGGTTGTCCGGCAGCACCGGACCTTCCAGCTCGTCCGCCGCCAACGGCGTGACCTCGAAACCATCCAGATCGATGGTCTCCAAGTCCAGCACCTCGATGCCCTCGGGCACCGGCACCGCATCTGCGGCACGAGTCAACACACACACCGGCTGCGCGGTCTCGAGCACATGCGCGATCCGCTCCGCCGGATGATCCGGATCCAACGGCACATACGCACCGCCCGCGGTGATCACCGCGTACATGCTCACGACCAGATCGATCGAACGACGAATCGCCAGCGCGACAAGCACTTCGGGGCCCACACCGGCCCAGATCAACCGGCGCGCGAGCAGATTGACCCGCTCGTCGAACTCCCGATAGGTCAGCTCCTCGCCCTCGAAGGCCACCGCCACCCGATCCGGATGCGCGACCACCGTGCGGCGATACCCGTCCAGCAGCGAGGTCGCCTCGACCTGATGCCCGGTGTCGTTCCAGTCCCGCAGGATCAGCGCGCGCTCGGCCTCGTCGACGAGTTCGAACTCACCGGCGGGTGTGGCCGGGGCAGCGGCGATCTCGCCCAGCAGGCGCAGGAACCGGGTCGCGAAGCCCTCGACCGTCGCGGCGTCGAACAGATCCGTCGCGTAGGTGAAGTGGCCGTCGATACCGTTCGGCTGACCGGCGTCGTCGTAGCCGTCGGCCAGGAACAGGTGCAGATCGAACTGCGAGATCTCGGTGTCGACCTCGATCCCGGACAGCGTCAGACCCGGCAGATCCAGATTCGTCACGCCCATGTTCTGGAAGGACAGACCCACCTGGAACAGCGGATGCCGCGCGGTCGAGCGGACCGGGTTCAGCGTCTCGACCAGCCGCTCGAACGGCACGTCGGCGTTGGCGAACGCCTGGATGTCGGTCTCGCGCTGGGTTTCCAGCAGATCGGCGAACGCCGTCGCGGCATCGACCTGCGTCCGGAACACCAGCGTGTTCACGAACATGCCGATCATGTCGTCCAACGCGGCCTCACCGCGACCCGCCATCGGCGTACCGATCGCGATGTCCTCGGTACCCGACAAACGAGCCAGCAGCACCGCCAGCGCGGTGTGCACGACCATGAACAGCGTCGCACCCTGCTCGCGGGCCAGATCGACCAGCGCACGGTGCAATTCGGCGTCGATCCGCAGCGCGGCCTTACGACCGGCGAAGGACTGCACCGCCGGACGCGGCCGATCCGCGGGCAGATCCAGCTGATCGGGCAGATCCGCCAGCGCCCTGGTCCAGTAGGCGGTCTGCTTGGCCAGCAACGATTCCGGATCGTCCTCGTTGCCCAGCAGCGCGCGCTGCCAGATGCTGAAGTCCGCGTACTGCACCTCCAGCGGGGCCCAGCCGGGGGCGTGGCCGGTGGAGCGAGCCGCGTAGGCGGTCATCAGATCGCGCGTCATCGGGGCCATCGAGGAGCCGTCACCGGAGATGTGGTGCACCACCATCGCCAGCACGTATTCGCCCGAACCGGTCTCGAACAACGTCACCCGCAACGGCACCTCGGCCGTCACATCGAAGGTGGCCGAGAAGAATTCGAGCAGCAGCGCCTCGATATCGCCGGCCGCGCCCTCGCGCACCGTCAGTTCGGGCACCGACTGTCCCGGCGGCAGGACGACCTGCACCGGACCTGTCTCGGTCTCGGGGTAGACCGTGCGCAACACCTCGTGCCGGGCCACCACGTCGGCGACGGCCTCGCCCAGCGCGGCGACATCGAGGTCGCCGGTGAGCCGGACCGCGATCGGCACATTGTAGGCCGCGGACTGCTGGTCGAACCGGTTCAGGAACCACATCCGCTGCTGCGCCAGCGACAGCGGGATGCGCTCCGGACGCTGTGTCGCACGCAGCGCGGGACGGCCGCCGGTGTGCTGCTCGACCCGGGTCGCCAGTCCCTCGACCGTCGAATTCTCGAATACGGTGCGCACCGGCACCCGGGCGTCGAGTGCGGCGCCCAGCCGCGCGGCCACCTGGGTGGCCAGCAGCGAGTTGCCGCCGAGGGTGAAGAAGTCGTCGTCCAGGCCGATCCGCTCGACGCCGAGCACGTCGGCGAACACGCCCGCCACGATCTGCTCGATCGGCGTCGTCGGCGCGCGGAACTCGGTGGTCTCGAATTCCGGCTCCGGCAGGGCCTTTCGATCCAGCTTGCCGCTGACGTTCAACGGGAACTCGGCCAGCACCACGAATGCCGCGGGCACCATGTACGAGGGCAGGCTCGCGGTGAGCGCGGCCTTCACCTCCGCGATGTCCAGCGCGCCGTCGGCCGGGATCAGGTAGGCGACCAGGGTGTCGCCGAGGCGCTGATCCGCGCGCGCCACCACCGCGGCGCGGGCGACCTGCGGCAGCGTCAGCAGCGCCGCCTCGATCTCACCCAGCTCGATCCGGAATCCACGGATCTTCACCTGGAAGTCGGTGCGACCCCGGTAATCCAGCTCACCCGAGGCATTCCACACCACCAGGTCGCCGGTGCGGTACATCCGCTCGCCCACACCGAACGGGTTCGCCACGAACCGATCCGAGGTCAGATCGGCGCGGCCCAGATAGCCGCGCGCCAGCTGCACACCGGCCAGATACAGCTCACCGGCCACCCCGTCCGGCACCGGCCGCAACCGCGAATCCAGCACGTAGACACGAGAATTCCACTCCGGCACACCGATCGAGACCGAGCTCGCCTCGTCGTGGGTGACCTGGTGGTTGGTGATCGAGACCGCCGCCTCGGTCGGGCCGTACACGTTGAACAGGCCCGAAGCGTTCGCCCGCAGGAAGCGCTGTGCCACCGAACCCGGCAGCGCCTCACCGATCGCCAGCACCCGTCGCAGCGAACTCGACAGTGCGTCGGCCGATTCGGTCAGCAGACCGTCCAGCATCGAGGGCACGGTGCCCAGCGTGGTCACGCCCTCGCGGGCCATCAGGTCGTTCATGTAGGCCGCGTCGCGGTGCCCGTCGGGCGCCGCGATCACCAGGCGGCCGCCGGTCAGCGCACCCGCCCAGAATTCCCACGTCGAGACGTCGAAGGTGGCCGCGGTCTGCAGCAGCATCACGTCGTTGTCGTCGAGGCCGAATTCGGCGACCTCCCAGAGCATCTGGTTCACGATCGCGCCGTGCGAGACGGCCACGCCCTTGGGCCGGCCGGTCGAGCCGGAGGTGAAGATCACGTACGCGGTGTTGTCCGGACGCAGTCGTCCGGTCCGCTCACCGGCGTCGATCGCCGCATCCGAGAGGCCCGACAGATCCAGCTCATCGATGCGCACCACCGGCGCGACCTCGGTGCCGAACCCGGTCTCCGCATTGGTCAGCACACAGATCGGCGCCGCGGTCTCGAGGATGTTGCCGGTGCGTTCGGCGGGCTGATCCGGGCCCAGCGGCACGTACGCGCCACCGGCGGTCACCACCGCGTACATGGCCACGACCAGATCCACCGACCGGTCGAAGGCCAGCGCCACCCGCGACTCCGGCCCCACGCCGAGCGAGATCAGATGGCGCGCAAGGCGATTCACCCGACGATCGAGCTCGTCGAAGGTGATCCGACCGCCGTCCGGACCGATCAGGGCGACCGCGTCCGAGCGGGCGCCCAGGGTCGCGGCCAGCAGCGAGGCCAGCGTCGCGGAGAAGTCCACCGCATGATCGGTCGCGTTGCGCTGCACCAGGATCCGGCTGCGCTCGGCGCCGTCGAGCAGATCGATATCGCCCACCGCCGCGGCAGGATCGGCGGTGATCTCACCCAGCATCCGCACGAAGCGATCGACGAAGCCCTGCACCGTGGCGTGGTCGAACAGATCGGTGGAATAGGTCAGATAACCGCTGATGCCCTGGGACGCACCGGATTCGCCGTAGGCGTCCGCGACGATCAGGTTCAGATCGAACTGCGACTGCCGAGTGTCGAGCTCGAGCGCCGACACGGTCAAGCCGGGCAGTTCGAGTCCGGCCTGGGCCAGGTTCTGGAACGACAGGCCGACCTGGAACAGCGGATGCCGCGCGGTCGAGCGGACCGGGTTGAGCACCTCGACCAGCCGCTCGAACGGCACGTCGGCGTGCGCGAAGGCCGCGATATCGGTTTCCCGTTGCCGCGCCAGTAGATCCGTGAAGGATTCGCCGAGATCGATCCGCGTCCGGAACACCAGCGTGTTCACGAACATGCCGATCATGTCGTCCAGCGCCGCCTCGCCGCGACCGGCCATCGGCGTACCGATGGCGATGTCGTCGGTGCCGGACAGCCGCGCCAGCAGCACCGCGAACGCGGTGTGCACGACCATGAACAGCGTCGTCCCCTCGGTGCGCGCCAGTTCGGCCAGCGCCCGGTGGATCTCGGCATCGATCCGCACCTCGACCCGGCTGCCGGCGAAGGTCTGCGCCGCCGGCCGCGGCCGATCCGCGGGCAGGTCCAGCTGATCGGGCAGATCCGCCAGGGCCGTGCGCCAGTACGCGATCTGCTTGGCGGCCAACGATTCCGGATCGTCCTCCGAGCCCAACAGCTCACGCTGCCAGATGCTGTAGTCGGCGTACTGCACGGCCAGCGCGGCCCAGCCCGGCGCCTCGCCCATCGCGCGAGCGACGTACGCCGACATCAGATCCCGCGTCAGCGGGCCGATGGACGAGCCGTCGGCGGCGATGTGGTGTACCACCATCGCGAGCAGGTATTCCACCGAATCCGTGCCGGTGATCTCGAACAGCGCGACCCGCAGCGGAACCTGGCCGGTGACATCGAAACTCGTCGAGATCAGCCCGGCCATCGCCGCCTCGATCTCGTCCGCGGCTACCGCGGTGACCTCAAGCTCCGGCACGGCCTGCCCGACGGGCAGGATCACCTGCACCGGGCCGCCGGCCTGCGAGCCGCTCGCGGTGATCTCCGGATACACCGTGCGCAGGACCTCGTGGCGAGCCACCAGGTCGCCGATTGCCGACCGCAGCGCCGCGACGTTCACCGCACCGCGCAACCGCACCGCCATCGGCACGTTGTACGCGGCCGAGGACTGGTCGAACCGGTTCAGGAACCACATCCGCTGCTGCGCCAGCGACAGCGGAATCCGTTCCGGCCGCGGGCCCGCCACCAGCGCGCGGTGACCGGACCCGGCCTGACGTTCCACGCGTGCGGCCAGCACGCCCACCGTGGACGCCTCGAACAACAGCCGGACCGGAACCCGGGTGTCGAGCGCGGCGGACAGGCGGGCCGCGACCTGGGTCGCGATCAACGAGTTGCCGCCGAGTTCGAAGAAGTCGTCGTCGACGCCGACCATCGTGCCCAGACCGAGCACGTCGGCGTAGGTGTGCGCGACGATCTCCTCGATCGGCGTGGACGGGGCACGGAATTCGCGCACCTCGAACGACGGCGCGGGCAGCGCGCGACGGTCCAGTTTGCCGTTGGGGCTCAACGGAAGCGCGTCGAGCACGATGATCGCCGAGGGCACCATGTAGGACGGCAGCAGTCCGGTCAGATGTGTCCGAAGGGCCAGATCGTATCCGGCGGAATCGAATTCGGCACCCGACTGCTCGGCGGGGACGACGTACGCGACGAGCCGGGCGCCCGTGCGATCGTCGGAGCGCACCATGGCCACCGCCTGCGCGACGGTCTCGTGCGCCCGCAGCGCGACCTCGATCTCGCCGAGCTCGATACGCAGACCGCGCAGCTTGACCTGGAAATCGGTACGGCCGCGGTAGATCAGCTCACCGTCGGCGGCACGGGCGACCAGGTCACCGGTGCGGTACATCCGACCGCCCTCACCGAACGGATCGGCCACGAACCGATCCGAGGTCAGGTCGGTGCGGCCCACATAGCCGCGCGCGAGCTGCGCGCCCGCCAGATACAGCTCGCCCGCGACACCCACCGGGACCGGCCGCAGCCGCGAATCCAGCACGTACGCACGGGTGTTGAAGACCGGACGGCCGATCGGCACGAGGTCGACGTCCGCATCGGCCACCTCGTGATAGGTGACGTCGACCGCGGCCTCGGTCGGGCCGTACAGGTTGTGCACCGCCGAACCGGTCAGCTCACGCAACCGATGCGCGGCCTCCGGACCGAGCGCCTCACCGGAGGCGAACACCATCCGCAGCGAACGGCACTGCACCACAGCGGATTCGGCGACGAACACCGACAGCATCGACGGCACGAAGTGCGCCACCGACACACTCTCGGCCGCGATCAACTCCGCCAGATAGGCCGGATCACGATGACCGTCGGGCTTGGCGACGACCAGCCGGGCGCCGATCTGGAAGGGCCAGAAGAACTCCCACACCGACACGTCGAACGTCGACGGCGTCTTCTGCAATACGACGTCATCCGCGACCAGCCCGTATTCGGACTGCATCCACACCAGACGGTTGACGATCGCCCCGTGCGAAACCGCCACACCCTTCGGACGCCCAGTCGAACCGGAGGTGAAGATGACGTACGCGATGTGCTGCGGCAGCAGCGGGCTGATCCGCTCCGCGTCGGTGACCGGCGCGTCGGAGTAGCCGGAGGTATCCAGCTCGTCGAGCAGCAGTACCGGCACGCCCTCGGGCGCGAATTCGTCTGCGGCAGTGGTGAGTACGCATGCCGGGCGCGCGGTGTCGAGCACGTGGGCGATGCGTTCGGCAGGCTGCTCCAGATCCAGCGGCACGTACGCGCCACCGGCCTCGACCACCGCGTGGATGGCCACGACCAGTTCGAGCGAACGCCGCAGGCCCAGGGCCACCGGCACGTCAGGGCCGACGCCCGCCTCGATCAACCGGCGCGCGAGACGACGCACACGCGCGGCGAACTCGGCGTAAGAGAGAGTTGTCCCCTCGAACGTGAGCGCGGGCTCGTCCGGCGTGCTCGCAGCCTGTCCGGCGAACATCGACGGCAGCGTCGCGGCACGTCCCGCGAGCGCGGCGTCCAGATCGAAACGCGTGTCGTTCCACACGCGCAGTTCGAGTTCGGCCTCCCGCGCATCCAGCAGCGGCAGATCGCCGACCGGCCGATCCGGGGTCACCGCAACGGCCTTGAGCAGCCGTACGAACCGCCGCGCGAACTGGGCGATGGTGTCGGCGTCGAAAAGGTCGGTGGCGTAGATGAACTTGGCGCTCATCCCCGCGGGCGCGGGGATGCCGCCACCGGTCCCCTCGGGGGCCTGCATCCGTTCGGTCAGCTCGAGCTGCAGATCGAATTTGGCCGTCTCGATGGGCAATTCGACGCCGTGGATGGTCAGGCCGGGCAACTCCAGCGTGGTCCGGCCGGTGTTCTGCAGCGACAGCATCACCTGGAACAGCGGATGCCGAGCCTGCGAACGCGTCGGATTGAGGATCTCCACCAACCGCTCGAACGGCAGGTCCGCATGTCCGAAGGCGGCGATGTCGCCACTGCGGACCGCGTGCAGCACATCGGCGAAGCTCGACTGCGCCTCGACCTCCGTGCGCAGCACCAGCGTATTGACGAACATGCCGATCATGTCGTCGAGCGCGCGTTCACCGCGCCCCGCGACCGGCGTACCGATCGCGATATCGGTTTCACCGCTCAACCGGGACAGCAGCACCGCCAGCGCCGCGTGCACGACCATGAACATGGTCGCGCCGTGCGGACGACCCAGCTCCGCCAGACGGGCCTGGGTTTCGGCGTCGATCTCGAAGGTGTGGATCGTGCCGCGGCCCGAGGCCACCGCGGGACGCGGCCGGTCGGACGGCAGGTCCAGCTGCTCGGGCAGACCGCGCAGCGCCTCGGTCCAGTACGAGATCTGCTGGGCGATCAGCGATTCCGAGTCACCCTCGGAACCGAGCACCTCGCGCTGCCACAGCGCGTAGTCCGCGTACTGCACCGTCAACGGCTGCCAGGCGGGCTCGCCGCCGTCGACGCGGGCGCCGTAGGCGGTCATCACGTCGCGGGCGAACGGGCCCATGGAGAACCCGTCACCGGAGATGTGGTGCACCACCACGGCCAGCACGTGTTCGGTCGGGCTCACCTCGAACAGGCGGGCCCGCAGCGGCACCTCGGCGGTGACGTCGAAACCGGTGAGCACCAGCTCGGACAGCTGACCCGGCAGTTCGGCCTCGGTGATCTCGATCGGCGTCAGATCCGGGATCACCCGGCTGGTCGGCACGATCTCCTGGTACGCCGCCAGCGCCGGCTCGCGGGAGTCCAGCGCCGCCTCGGGATACCGGGTGCGCAGTGATTCGTGCCGCGCCAGCACGTCGGCGACCGCGATATGCAGCGCCTGCCGGTCCAGCAGACCGGACATCCGGACCACGACCGGGATGTTGTCGACCGCGGACTCCGGGTCGAAACGGTTCAGGAACCACATCCGCTGCTGAGCCAGCGACAGCGGAATCCGCTCCGGACGCGATTGCGGCACAAGCGGTTTGCGGGTGGAGCCGCCGGTCCCGGATTCGGCGCGGGCGGCCAGCGCGGACACCGTGGACGCCTCGAAGATCTCGCGGACACTCAGGTCGGTGTCGAGCGCGGCCGACAGCCGCGCCGCGACCTGGGTGGCGATCAGCGAGTTCCCGCCCAGGGCGAAGAAGTCGTCGTCCAGGCCGACGCGCGCGACACCCAGTGTCTCGGCGAATATCTCGGCGACGATCTCCTCCACCGGCGTGGTCGGCGCGCGGAACACCGCCGCCTCGAACACCGGCGCAGGCAGCGCCTTGCGGTCCAACTTGCCCGAGGCGTTGAGCGGCAGCTCGTCCAGCACCATCACCAGCGCGGGCACCATGTAGGCGGGCAGGCGGCGGCCGAGTTCCTCGCGCACCTCGTCGGTGTCCAGGATCGACCCGGCCGCAACGACATACGCCACCAGCTGATCGCCGGTGTGCACGTCGTGGCGGACCACGGCCACGGCCTGGCCGATCTCGGGCAGGGCGGTCAGCGCGGATTCGATCTCGCCGAGTTCGATGCGCAGACCGCGCAGTTTGACCTGGAAGTCGGTGCGGCCCAGGTATTCCAGTTCACCGTCGCCGGTCCAATAGACCAGGTCGCCGGTGCGGTACATCCGCTCGCCGTCACCGAACGGGTTGGCCACGAACCGATCCGCGGACAGATCGGACCGGCGGACGTAACCGTGCGCCAGCTGCGTGCCCGCCAGATACAGCTCACCCGCGACACCAACCGGAGTCGGCTGCAATCGCGAATCCAGCACGTATACCCGGGTGTTGAACACCGGACGGCCGATCGGCACCGATTCCTGGTCGGCCGCGGTGACCTGGTGATAGGTCACGTCGACCGCGGCCTCGGTCGGGCCGTACAGGTTGTGCACCGCGGAACCGGTCAGCTCACGCAACCGATGCGCGGACCGGGGCGCCAGCGCCTCACCCGAGGAGAACACCATCCGCAGCGAACGACACTGCGCCACAGCGGATTCGGCGACGAAGACGGACAGCATGGACGGCACGAAGTGCGCCACCGTCACGCCCTCGGCCGCGATCAGCTCCGCCAGATACGCCGGATCACGATGACCATCAGGCTTGGCCACCACCAGCCGGGCGCCGATCTGCAACGGCCAGAAGAACTCCCACACCGACACGTCGAACGTCGACGGCGTCTTCTGCAACACCACATCATCAGCGGTGAGGCCGTATTCGGACTGCATCCACACCAGGCGGTTCACGATCGCCGAATGCGGCACCGCGACACCCTTCGGGCGGCCGGTCGAGCCGGAGGTGAAGATGACGTACGCGGTGTCGGCCGCACGCAACGGGTAGCGGCGATCGTCGTCGGTGAGCGGCTCGATCGCGTAGCCGGACAGCTCCAGCAGGTCGATGCGCACCTGCGCGGTATCGATCTCCAGGTCGTCACCCGAGGTGAGCACGCAGACCGGATCCGCGGTGCGCAGGATGTATTCGGTGCGCTCGGCGGGGTGATCCGGATCCAGCGGCACATACGCACCACCGGCCGCGGCGACGGCGTACATGCCGACGACCAGATCGATCGAGCGGCGCATGCCCAGGGCGACGAAGGTTTCCGCACCCACACCGCGCTCCACCAGCCAGCGCGCCAGGCGGTGCACGCGCGCGGTGAATTCGGCGTAGGACAGAGTTGTCCCCTCGAACGTGAGCGCGGGCTCCTCCGGCGTGCGGGCGGCCTGTGCCTCGAACATCGACACCAGGGTCGCGGCCGGATCGGGCAGCGGGTACGCGGTGTCGTTCCACCGCGTGACCACCAGATCGCGTTCGGCGTCGTCCAGCAGGGCGATATCGCCCACCGGCGCCTCCGGATCGTCGGTGATCGCGCTCAGCACGCGAATCAACCGGCCCGCGATGCGGCGAACGGCGCTCTCGGAGAACAGGTCCTGCAGATATCCAGCGCGGATCCGCAGGCTCTGCCCGGCGTCGCCGGCCCGGGCGTCCAGCTGCGCGATCAGCGTCAGCGGGTAGTGCGTGGCATCGGCGGCCTCGAGCCCGGTGACGGCCATGCCGTCGATATCGGCCGCCTGCGCCCGGATCCCCTCGGAGTCCACCGGATAGGACTCGAACACGACCAGGGTGTCGAACAGCCCGCCCATTCCGGCGGCCTGCTGGATGTCGGCCAGGCCGACGTAGTGGTGATCGAGCAGGTCGGCCTGCTCGCCCTGGGTCCGGGTGAGCAGTGCGCGCACCGATTCGGTCGGGTCGATGTCCACCCGCACCGGAACGGTGTTGATGAACAGACCGACCATGGATTCCACGCCCGGTAGCTGCGCCGGACGTCCCGAGACCGTGGTGCCGAACAGCACGTCGTCGCGACCGGTGGTGCGGCCCAGCAGAATTCCCCACGCGACCTGCAGCACCGTGTTCGGGGTGACGCCCAGCCGGGTCGCCAGCTCGGTGAGCCGAGCGGTGGCGGCCTGGTCCAGCTCGAACAGGTATTCACCGGACAGCGAGGTGATCTCGCGACCGGAGTCGGGGCGGGTCAGCAGGGTCGGCTCGGACACTCCGGACAGCGCCGCGGCCCAGGCCGCGACCGACGCCGAATGATCCTGCTGCGCAACCCATTCCAGGAAGTGCCGGTAGGAGCGCACGGCGGGCATCGCGGCGGTGTCGGCGTGCGTCGCGTACAGCACCAGCAGATCCCGCATGAGCAGCGGCATCGACCAGCCGTCCAGCAGGATGTGGTGGTTGGACACCGCGAGCTGCCATTCGGCCTCGCCCACCCGGATCAGCGTGAACCGGATCAGCGGCGGCTCGGTGAGATCGAACCGCTGCGTGCGGTCGGCTTCGATGATCTCGCTCGCCGTCGCGCCCGGGCGCGCGTGCGCCGGACGGCCGTCGTGTTCGGCCCAGGCCACCCGCACACCGTCCAGAACCAGCTGCACCGGATTGCCCTGGGCATCGGTGACGAAGGCGGTGCGCAGATTCTCGTAGCGATCCACCAGCGCCTGCGCGGCCGCGCGCAGGCGATCCGCGTCCACCCGGCCGGTCAGCGTGAGCACCGCCTGCGCGGTGTACACGTCGACCGAGGTGGCGGCGAGCTGAGCGTGGAACAGCAGACCGGCCTGCAGGGCCGAGAGCGGCCACACCTCGGTCAGCGCCGGGAACCGGCGTTCCCAGTCGTCCACGTCCTGCTGGGTGCTGCGCACGAGGGCGAAGTCGGACGGGGTGTGCCCGCCCGCCTGCGCGGAATCCGCGTGGCGCGCAACCGCTTCCACGGCCTCGATCCACAACCGGCCGAAGCCCGCGACCGCCTCGTCGCCGAGCAGCGTGGTCGGATAGCCGATGTTGGCGGTGAGCTGATCGCCGACCACGATGGCATTGATGTCCAGGGGCGCCATCGCGGGCATATCGGCGTCGTAGTCGCCGCCGAGGGCACCCAGTTCGGGTGCGGGAACCCAGCCGAAGCCGCGCAGCGCCTCGGGCACGCCGCCCTCGGAGACCCGGCCCAGGTAGTTGAAGCTGACCTGGCCCGGCAGCTGCGCCGGAAGCTGTGCGGCGGTGTCCGCGTTCATGTAGCGCAGCAGGCCGTAGCCCACGCCCTTGTCCGGGACCTCGCGCAGCTGTTCCTTGATCGCCTTGATCGCGCGGCCCATGGCGGGACCGCCGGTCAGCGCGGCCGAGATATCGATCTCGGACAGATCCACCCGAACCGGATAGATCGCGGTGAACCAGCCGACGGTCCGGGACAGATCCGCGCCCGGAACCAGATCCTCTTCGCGCCCATGGCCTTCCAGCCGGATCAGCAGCGAATCGATACCCTCCGCGTCGGCCTCGCCGAGACGCTCGGCGCGCCATGCGGCCGTCGCCAGCACCAGCGCGGTCACCAGGGCATCGTTGACGCCACCGTGGAACAGCGCCGGAACCGTGGTCAGCAGTGCGCGGGTGACCTCCGCGGAGACCTCCACGTGATGCCGGGCGATGACGCCGGACACGTCGATGGCCGGATCCATCGGACGCGCGGTCAGCAGCGGGTCCGGCCCCTCGACCGCGGCCCGCCAGCGCTCCAGCTCACCGGTGCGCTCGGTCGCGACCTGTTCGAGAGCGTGGGCCCAGGTGCGCATGCTGGTGCCCGGTTCGGCCAGCTCCGGGGTCTGTCCGGCGGACAGCTGTCCCCAGGCGGTGACGAAGTCCGGCACCAGGATTCGCCAGGACACACCGTCGATGATCATGTGGTGCGCGGCGACGACGAGTCGTCCGGCACGCTCGGCGCCCGAAGCGGAGACCGGCTCGAGCCAGACGAACCGGATCACCACGCCCGCTTCGGGATCCAGCCGGTCCAGCGTGGCATCCAGTGCGGTGCGGGCGATCTCGAAGATCGCGTCCTGGTCGGCCCCGGCGTCGAATTCGACCCGGTCGATCAACGCGTCCGCATCGATCGTGCCGGGTTCGGCCGTCTCGATGATCCATTCCGCGCCCGCGTGCCGCCGCAGCCGTGCGCGCAGCATGTCGTGCCGGTCGATGACCGCGGCCACCGTCGCGGCGATGCCCGCGCGGTCGATGCCGATCGGAAGTTCCAGTGCCAGCGTCTGATTGAAGCGCCCGATACCGCCGGACCGCTCCACCATGAACCGGACCACCGGGGTCAGCGGCATCGTGCCGACACCGCCGCCGGGCAGTTCGGCCAGTCGCGCCACCACGTCGCCCTGGGCGTCGGTGGTGGTGGCGACCTCGGCGAGGGCGGCCACGGTGCGCTGTTCGAAGACGTCGCGCGGGGAGAACACCACCCCGCGCGCCTTGGCGCGCGCGACCAGCTGGATGGACACGATGCTGTCGCCGCCCAGCGCGAAGAACGAATCCTCGATGCCGACCCGCTCGATGCCCAGCACCTCGGCGAAGACCTCGGCGAGCGTATGTTCCAGCGCAGTGCGCGGTGCGGTGAAGGCGGCCTCGGAGGCGAAGACCGGTTCGGGCAGCGCCCGGCGGTCCAGCTTGCCGACCGGGGTCAGCGGGATGTGATCCAGCACCATCACCGACGCGGGCACCATGTAGGCGGGCAGCCGCTTGCCGATGTGCTCGGTCAGCGCCGCGACGTCGATCGCATGTCCCTGTGCCGCAACGACATACGACACCAGCGAGGTCGCGCCCGCGGCGCTGCGATGGCCGATCGTCGCGGCGAAGTCGACGGTCTCGTGCGAGGTCAGCGCGGCGTCGATCTCACCGAGCTCGATCCGGAACCCGCGGACCTTCACCTGGAAGTCCGAGCGGCCCACATATTCCAGACGGTGCTCCTGCGCGCCGTCCGGCAGTTGCCGCGAGGTCCAGCGCACCACGTCACCGGTGCGGTACATCCGCTGCCCCGGCGCGAACGGGTTCGCCACGAACTTGTCCGCGGTCAGACTCGCCCGCTCGTGATAACCGCGGGTGACCTGGATACCCGAGACGTACAGCTCACCGGCGACGCCGTCGGGCACCGGCTGCAGCCGGTTGTCCAGCACCAGCGAACCCACGCCGCGGTTCGGCCCGCCCATGGTCAGCGCGTCGCCGGGCAGCAGCGGCTCACCGATGTTGACCACGATCTGGGTCTCGGTCGGGCCGTAGATGTTGTGGAAGCGGCGGATCGGCCCCTCCGGGCCGCCCAGCGGAATCGCCCACTTGGCCAGCAGTTCCGGCGAATACGCCTCACCGCCGACCGCCAGCACCCGCAGGCTGTCCAGTCCGGCCGGATCCAGTGTCGCCAGCGCCGCCGGGGTGATGAACAGATGGCTGACCTGCTCGCGCCGGATCAGTTCGTACAGCTCCTCACCGCCGAACACGCCGGTGGGCACGATCACGAGCGTGCCGCCGGGACCGACCGCGAACAGCAGCTCCATCAGCGAGGCGTCGAAGCTCGGCGAGGAGAAATGCAGTGTGCGCGAATCGGAGTCGAGCCGGTAGCGCGCGACCTGCTCGGCGCTGAAGTTGGCCAGACCCGCGTGCGGCACCACCACGCCCTTGGGCACACCGGTGGAACCGGAGGTGTAGATGACGTACGCGAGGTTGTACGGCCGCAGCGGGCGCACCCGGTCCGCATCGGTGACCGCCGCAGCGTCGAACGCGTCGAGGTCCAGCTCGTCCAGGACGAGCCACTGCACCGAATCCGGCAGATCCGCGCGCACCGAGGCCACGGTCAGACCGATCGGGGTGCCCGAATCGGTGATCATGTGCTCGATGCGGTCGGCCGGATAGGACGGGTCGATGGGCACGAAGGCCGCACCCGACTTGGTCACGCCCCATTCGGCGAAGTACGAGTCCGCCGAACGCGGAATCGCGATCGCGATCAGGTCCTCGGTGCCCAGGCCGCGATCGATCAGCAAGCGCGCCAGGCGATTCGAGCGTTCGTCGAGTTCGCCGTAGGTCAGCCGGATGTCCCGGAACACCACTGCGGGCGCGGCCGGATCGCGCGAGACGGCCGCGGCCAGCAGTTCGGGCAGCGTGCTCGGCGCGAGCGCGGGACCGCCTGTGCGGGAGACGATCTCGGTGCGTTCGGCCGGCTCCATGATCTCGATGGTCCCGACGATCACCTCCGGATCGGCGGCGATCGCCTCGAGCACCCACTGCCAGCGGGTGACGAACTCCGCGGCCGTGGCCTCGTCGAACAGTTCGGTCGCGTAGGTCAGCGCCAGGGACATCCCGGACGCATCCCGCTCGGACAGGGTGAACTGCAGGTCGAAGCGGGCGATGTTCTCGTCCAGATCCAGCGCCGAAACCGTCAGGCCCGGCAGCTCGAGTCCGGCGCGTTCCATGTTCTGGAACGACAGCGCCACCTGGAACAGCGGATTGCGCGCCTGCGACCGCTCGGGCGCGAGCAGCTCCACCAGCCGTTCGAACGGGACGTCGGCGTTGCCGAACGCCTCCAGATCGGTGTGCCGCACCCGCTCGAGCAGTGTGCCGAACGATTCGGCGCGATCGACCTCGGTGCGCAGCACCAGGGTGTTGACGAACATGCCGACCAGATCGTCGAGCGCGGCCTCACCGCGTCCGGCGACCGGGGTGCCCACGGCGATGTCGTCGCCGCCGGACAGCCGGGCCAGCAGCACCGACAGCGCGCCGTGCATCACCATGAACAGTGACGAACCGCGCTGGCGGGCAACCTCTTCCAGCTTCGAGACCAGCTCCGGGGACAGCGTGCGCCACAGCGTCGCGCCGCGATGCGAGGCGACCGCGGGCCGCGGGCGATCCGCGGGCAGGGTCAGCTCGTCCGGAATACCGGCCAGTGCGCCCTGCCAGTAGCCGAGCTGACCCGACAGCAGCGAGTCCGGATCGTCCTCGGTGCCCAGCGCCTCGCGCTGCCAGATCGCGAAATCGGCGTACTGCACCGGCAGCGGAGCCCAGCCGGGAGCGCTGCCCTGGGTGCGCGCGGTGTAGGCGCTCATCAGGTCGCGGGCCAGCGGCGTCATCGAGATGGCGTCACCGGCGATGTGGTGCACCACCACGACCAGCACGTGCTCGTCCGGCTGCACCCGGAACAGCCGGGCGCGCAGCGGAACCTGTTCGGCCACATCGAATCCGATGGACGCGAACTCCGCGAGCGCCGCGGCCAGCTCGTCCGCGCCGATCGGGTAGGCGCGCAGGTCCAGTGCGATCTGTTCGGCGGCCACCACCAGCTGGGTCGGCGCACCGCCGTGCTCGGGATAGCGGGTGCGCAGCGACTCGTGCCGCCGCACCACGTCGAAGATCGCCAATTGCAGTGCGGCGGTGTCGAGTTCGCCGGACAAGCGGATGGCCAGCGGCAGGTTGTAGGCCGCCGAGGACTTGTCGTACTGGTTCAGGAACCACATCCGCTGCTGCGCGAACGACAGCGGCACCAGGTCGGTGCCGGTGCGCGGGCGCGGGGCCAGCCGCGGCCCGGCGTCGTCACCGGTGTGCGATTCCACCCGGGCGGCCAGGGCCTCCACCGTCGGCGCCTCGAACAGCGCGCGCACGGCCACCGTGGTGCCCAGCGCCGCGCCGATCCGCGCCACCACGCGGGTCGCGATCAGCGAGTTGCCGCCCAGTTCGAAGAAGTCGTCGTCCAGGCCGACGCCGCGTCCGGCGGACCGCTCGATGCCGAGCACCTCGGCGAAGACCGCGGCCACCGCCTCCTGCACCGGCGTCTCCGGCGCACGGTAGGCACGGGCCTGCACCGCGGGTGCGGGCAGCGCGCGGCGATCCAGTTTTCCGTTGACGGTCAACGGGATTCGGTCCAGCACCACGAAGGCCGCGGGCACCATGTAGGAGGGCAGCCGCTCGGCCGCGCCGTCCCGCACGACGTCCAGCGCCGGTGCGGAACCCGGTTCGGGCACCACGTAGGCGACGATGCGCTGATCCCCGGGCTGGTCCTCGCGCACGATCACGGCCGTCTGCGCGATACCCGGCTGAGCCAGCACCGCGGCCTCGATCTCGCCGAGTTCGATGCGGAAACCGCGCACCTTGACCTGATCGTCGGCGCGGCCCAGATACTCCAGCTCGCCCTGCCGGTTCCAGCGGGCCACGTCACCGGTGCGGTACATCCGGGCACCGGCCCCGGCCTCGTCCCCGAAGGGGTCCGGAACGAACCGCGCCGCGGTCAGATCCGGGCGGCCCAGATATCCGCGCGAGAGCTGCGGACCCGAGACGTACATCTCACCGGCCACGCCGACCGGCACCGGGTGCAGGCGGTCGTCCAGCACCCGCACACTCAGCCCGGCGATAGCCCGGCCGACCACCGAACCCGTTGCGGCGGAGACGGTTTCGGCGTCGATCGGCCGATACGACACGTGCACCGTGGTCTCGGTGATGCCGTACATGTTGACCAGCTGCGGATTACCCGGCGTGCTGCCGTCGGCGCCCGCGCCGTACCGCGCGACCCAGTCCGCCAGGCGGCGCAGTTCCAGTGCCTCACCACCGAAGACGATGTACCGCAGCGAAAGCGGCCGCGCCGCGGTCCGCGGATCGGAGACCGCGTTGCGGTCCGCCTCGGCGAGTTGGTAGAACGCCGAGGGCGTCTGGTTGAGCACCGTGACCCGTTCGCGCCGCAGCAGTTCCAGGAACTGTTCGGGCGAACGCGAGGTGTAGTAGTCGACCACGATCAGGGTGCCGCCGAACAGCAGCGGACCCCACAGCTCCCACACCGAGAAGTCGAAGGCGAAGGAGTGGAACAGCGTCCACACGTCGTCCGAGCCGAAACCGAAGTCCCGATCGGTGTTGGCGAACAGCCGTACCACGTTGCGGTGCTCGACCGCGACGCCCTTGGGCCGCCCGGTCGAACCGGAGGTGTAGATGACGTACGCGACGTCCTCGGCGCGCAGCGGTGCGAGACGGTCGACGTCGGTGACCGGATGTTCGCCGGAGTCCAGCAGATCGGGCACGTCGATGCCGTAGTGGTCCATCAGCACGATCGGCAGCGCGGTCCCGTCCGCGCGCATGCCCAGGTCGATCTCGACGGTGCTGTCGATGATCGCCACCGCCGGATCCGAATCACCCAGCACATAGGCGATCCGCTCGGCCGGATAGCTCGGATCGACCGGCACGTAGCCGGCGCCGGACTTGACCACCGCGAGCAGGGCCACCACCAGATCGGCCGAGCGCGGCAGGATCACCGCGACCAGCGAGCCGGGTCCGGCCCCCTGCTCGATCAGCCTGCGCGCCAACTGATTCGCGCGCTGATCCAGAGAGGCGTAGGTGAGCCGGTCGTCGCCGAACTTCACCGCGATCCGGTCCGGATTCGCCACGACCATCTCGTCGAACAGATCCGACAGGGTGCGGTCGCGATCGGCGAAACGCGCGGTCGCGGAGTCATCGGCGCCGGAACTCACCCAGCGGTTCGTGACGTCGAGCCGCTCGGCCTCACCGAGCAGATCGATATCGCCGAGCACCGCCGCCGGATCCTCGACCACGGCGTGCAGGATGCGCAGCAACCGGTCCGAGAAGGCCGCGACCGTCGCGGGATCGAACAGATCGGTGGCGTAGTTCCAGGACAGCGACAGCCCACCGGCGGCCGTGGCCGGATCCTCCGGAACGGCCTCGCCGACGGTCAGCTGGATGTCGAACTTCGCTGTGGCCGCGTCGAATTCGACGACCTCGAGGTCGAGGCCGGGCAGGCTCACCGCGGCCGCGTCCCGCTGACCGGTCGCCTCGAAGGTCAGCACCACCTGGAACAGCGGGTGGTGCGCCTGGGAGCGGACCGGGCTCAGCACGTCCACCAGATGTTCGAACGGCACGTCGGCATGGCCGAACGCGGCCAGATCCGTGCGACGCACCGCATCGAGCAGTTCGGCGAACCGCGCGTCCGGGCGGACGTCGGTGCGCAGCACGAGGGTATTGACGAACATGCCGACCATGTCGTCGAGCGCGCGTTCGCCGCGGCCCGCGATCGGCGTGCCGATGGCGATGTCCCGGCTGCCGGACAGCCGCGCGGCCCAGGTCGCCAGCACCGCGTGCATCAGCATGAACAGCGTGACCCCGTGCGCGCGGGCCAGTTCGGTCAGCGCGCCGTGCAGTTCGGCGTCGATCGAGAAGTTGTGCGTACCACCGGAATTGCTGGCCACCTCCGGACGCGGCCGATCCGCGGGCAGATCGATCTGCTCGGGCAGATCGCGCAGTTGCTCGGACCAGTAGGCGATCTGCCGCGAGGCCGCCGAGGCGGAATCCTCCGGCGCGCCCAGCACCTCGTGCTGCCACAGCGCGTAGTCCGCGTACTGCACCGGCAGCGGGGTCCAGGCGGGAGCCTCACCGCGGGAACGCTCGGAGTAAGCGGCCACCACATCACGCAGCAGCGGCCGCAGCGAGAAGCCGTCACCGCTGATGTGGTGCATCACCAGCACCACGACGTGTTCGTCGGGCAGTTGCCGACGCCGGTCGCCGTTGCGGTTCGGCGCGCCCGCGCGGGTCACCTTCAGCAGACTCGCGCGGAACGGGATCTCGGCGGTGACGTCGAAGTGCACGCTCGCCAGTTCCAGGATGCGCGCGGGCAGTTCCGCCTCGGTCACCGGTTCGGCGGTGAGTTCGAACTCCACCGACGGCGCGGGCAGCACCTGCTGATAGCCGACGCCCTCGATCTCGGGGTAGATGGTCCGCAGCGCCTCGTGCCGGATCTGCACATCGCGCACGGCGGCGGCGAAGGCGTCCCGATCCAGTTCACCGGTCAGCCGGATGGCGACCGGGATGTTGTTGACCGCGGTGCGGTGATCGAAGCGGTTGAGGAACCACATCCGCTGCTGCGCGGGCGAGAGCGGCACCAGTTCGGGCCGCGGCCGCGGGGTCAGCGGAGCGCGACCGCCCTGTCCCGCATGCGATTCCACGCGCGCGGCCAGTGCCGCGACGCTGGACGCCTCGAACAGCACGCGCACCGGCACCTCGGTGTCCAGCGCCGCACCCAGTCGCGCCGCGACCTGCGTGGCCAGTAGCGAGTTGCCGCCGAGAGCGAAGAAATCGTCGTCCAGGCCGACCCGCTCCACGCCGAGGACCTCGGCGAGGGTGTCGGCGACGGCCTGCTCGACGGAGGTGCCCGGCGCTCGGAACACCCGGGCCTCGAAGGTCGGCTCGGGCAGCGCCCGGCGGTCCAGCTTGCCCGAGGCGTTGAGCGGGAACTCGTCCAGCACCACGAAGGCCGTCGGCACCATGTACCCCGGAACATGCTGTGCCAGTTCCGATTTCACCACGTCGACGGAGATCCGCGCACCGGGCGCGGCGACCAGGTAGGCGACCAGCTGATCACCCAGGCGCTCATCGGCACGCACCAGCACGACCGATTGCGCGACCGTATCGATGGCGGTGAGCGCCGATTCGATCTCGCCCAGTTCGATGCGCAGACCGCGCAGTTTCACCTGGAAGTCGGTGCGGCCCAGGTACTCCAGCTCACCGCTCGGCGTCCAGACGACCAGGTCACCGGTGCGGTACATCCGCTCGCCGCCGGCCGCGCCATCTCCGAAGGGGTTGGCCACGAACCGATCCGCGGACAGATCCGCCCGCGCCACATAGCCGCGCGCGAGCTGCGCGCCCGCGAGATACAGCTCACCCGCGACACCCACCGGAACCGGCCGCAACCGCGAATCCAGCACGTACACCCGGGTGTTGAACACCGGCGCGCCGATCGGCACGGCGATGGAGTCGGCATCGGTCACCTCGTGATGGGTGACGTCGACCGCGGCCTCGGTCGGGCCGTACAGGTTGTGCAGGCGCGCGCCGGTCAGCGCACGCAACTGCTGAGCGATCGGACCGGGCAGCGCCTCGCCGGAGGCGAAGACGTTACGCAGCCGCACCGCCGGGACGTCGCCCGCGATCGCCACGGTCCCACGCTCGTTCGCCAGCGCGGCGACGAACACCGCCAGCATGGACGGCACGAAGTGGGCCACCGTCACGCCCTCGGCCGCGATCAGCTCCGCCAGATACGCCGGATCACGATGCCCGTCGGGCTTCGCGACGACCAGGCGCGCACCGATCTGCAACGGCCAGAAGAACTCCCACACCGACACGTCGAACGTCGACGGCGTCTTCTGCAACACCACATCGTCCGGAGCCAGGCCGTACTGCGCGTGCATCCACACCAGGCGGTTCACGATCGCCCCGTGCGGCACCGCCACACCCTTCGGACGACCCGTCGAACCGGAGGTGAAGATCACGTACGCGATATTCGACGGATGCAGTGGCGCAACGCGATCGGCGTCGGTCAGCGGCGCGGCGGAGAACACCGACAGGTCCAGGTCCTCGACCACCGTCGGCGCACTCGCCCCCGGCCGCGCGCCGGGCAGATCGACGAAATCGGTATCGCTGGTCAGCACGCAGGCCGGACGAGCGGTGTCGAGGATGTACTCGTTGCGCTCGATCGGGTGGTCCGGGTCCAGCGGCAGATACGCGCCACCCGCGGCGCTCACCGCGTAGATGCCGACCACCAGTTCGATCGAACGCCGCATCCCCAGTGCCACAACCGATTCGGGGCCGACACCCTGTTCGACGAGCCAGCGCGCGAGCCGCCGGACACGGTCGGCGAACTCGCCGTAGGACAGAGTTGTCCCCTCGAACGTCAGCGCGGGCGCGTCCGGGGTCCGTGCGGCCTGTGCCTCGAACAGCGAGATCAGGGTGTCCGCGGCGTCGTCCGAGGTGCTCGGCAGCGCCGCGGCGATCTCGAAGTCGGTCTCGTTCCAGCGGCGCAGCACCCGCACCCGCTCGGTGGGGTCGAGCAGTTCCAGATCGCCCACCGCCGCGGACGGATCCGCCACGACGGCCTCGAGTACGCGCACGAACCGGGCGCCGAACGTCCGGGCGAACGCGGAGTCGAAAAGATCTGCGGCATAGACGAGTTCGGCGTCCATCGCGGTGTCCGGACCCTCGCCGCCGACGGTCTCGGACAGGGTCAGCTGCAGATCGAACTTGGCCATCGGCGCATCGGCGCGCAGCTCGGAGACGGTCAGTCCGGGCAGCTCGAGCATGGTCGGGCCCATGTTCTGGAAGGTCAGCATGACCTGGAACAGCGGGTGCCGGCCCTGCGAGCGGGCCGGATCGACCACCTCGACCAGTCGCTCGAACGGCACGCCCGCATGCGCGAACGCACCCAGGTCGCGTTCGCGCACATCGGCCAGCAACTCGGTGAACGCCGCACCCGATTCCACCGGTGTGCGCAGCACCAGCGTGTTGACGACCATGCCGACCAGATCGTCCAGGGCCGCCTCGCCGCGACCGGCGACCGGGATACCGACCGCGATGTCGTCGGTGCCGCTCAGGCGGGCCAGCAGGGCCGCGAACGCGCTGTGCACCACCATGAACAGCGTGCTGCCGTGCGCGCGCGCCACCTCGTTGAGCGCGTCGACGAGATAGCCGGGCACCTGGAACCGGTGCGTTCCGGCCGCGTAGGACGCGATCGGCGGACGCGGGCGGGTGGACAGCCGCAGTTCCTCCGGCAGTCCGGCCAGCGTGGTGCGCCAGTAGTCGAGCTGGGTGGAGACCACCGAGCGCGGATCGTCCTCCGAACCGAGCTGATCGCGTTGCCACAGCGCGTAATCCACGTACTGGATCGGCAGCGGCGTCCACTCCGGGGCCTGGCCCGCATTGCGCGCGACGTAGGCGATCATCAGATCGCGCACCAGCGGGCGCATCGAGAAACCGTCCGCGGCGATGTGATGCGCGACCACCGCGAGCACGTGATCGGTCGGACCACTGCGGAACAGGCGCAGCCGCACCGGCGGCTCGGCCGTGACGTCGAACCCGCGTCCGGCGAATTCGGCGAGCGCGGCATGCAATTCACCGGCGTCGATCACATCGATCAGATCGATGCCCGGGAACGCCTGGGCCGCGGGCAGCACCTGCTGATAGCCGACGCCCTCGTGCGAGGGGTACACGGTGCGCAGCGACTCGTGCCGGGCGACGATATCGGCCACCGCGCCACGCAGCGCGGCCAGATCCAGCTGGCCGCGCAGCTGCACCGCCACCGCGATGTTGTTGGCCGCGGAGTCGGTGTCGAACCGGTTCAGGAACCACATCCGCTGCTGCGCCGGGGACAGCGGCGGACGTTCGGGCCGCGGACGCGCGGTGAGCGCCTGGCGCTCACCGGATCCGGTCTGGGTGCTCACCCGCGCGGCCAGTCCGGCCACGGTCGGGGCCTCGAACAGCGTGCGCACCCCGACCTGCGCATCCAGCGCCGCGCTCAGGCGCGCGGTCACCTGGGTGGCGATCAGCGAGTTGCCGCCCAGGGCGAAGAAATCGTCGTCCGCACCGATCCGCTCGGTGCCCAGCAGCTCCACGAAGATGCCCGCGACCAGCTCCTCGAGCGGTGTCGAGGGGGCACGGAACTCGCGCGTGCTCAGCTCGGGCGCGGGCAGGGCGCGGCGATCGAGCTTGCCGACCGGGGTCAGCGGGATCTCGTCCAGCACCATGATCGAGGTGGGCACCATGTAGCCCGGCAGCCGGTCCGCGACATGGGTCGAGACCGCGGCCACGTCGACCGCGTGCCCCGGCACCGCGCGCACATAGGACACCAGCACGGTGGAGCCGTTCTCGACGGTGTGGCCGAGGGTGACCGCGAAATCGACGTCCGGATGGGCGGTCAGCGTGGCATCGATCTCGCCGAGTTCGATGCGGAAGCCGCGGATCTTCACCTGGAAGTCGTTGCGGCCGACGTATTCCACGACCGGAGTCGCGTCACGGCCGCCGCGCCGCCAGCGCACCACGTCACCGGTGCGGTACAGCCGTTCGCCCGGGCCGCCGTACGGATCGGCCACGAACCGCGCCGCGGTCAGCTCGCTGCGCGCGAAATAGCCTCGGGCCAACTGGATTCCGCCGACGTACAGCTCACCCGCGACCCCCTCGGGCACCGGATGCAGGCGGCTGTCCAGCACCAGGGCGCGCATACCGCGGACCGGACCGCCGATGGTGACCGGATCACCCGGCCGCAGCCGCGCGCTGATGTTGGTGGCGACGGTCGCCTCGGTCGGACCGTAGGCATTGTGGAACCGCCGGTCGGTGCCCGAATCACTCGGCGCGGCAGACCATTTGGCAACCAGATCGGCCGAGACGGCCTCACCGCCGGCGATGATGACCGCCATCCCGGCCAGGGCGGCCGGATCCAGCGAGGCCAGCACCGACGGCGTGATCAGCCCGACCGTGACGCGCTCGCGGGCGATCAGCTCGCCGAGTTCCTCACCGCCGTAGGTGCCCGGCGGCACGACCACCAGGGCGCCCGCCGACCCCACGGCCAGCAGCATCTCCAGCACGGAGGCGTCGAAGGAGGGCGAGGCGAACGCCAGCGCCCGCGAATCACGGTCCAGGCCATAGCGTTCCACCTGCAACGTGCTGAAGTTCGCCAGGCCCGCATGGGTGACCACGACGCCCTTGGGCAGACCGGTGGAACCGGAGGTGTAGATGACGTACGCAATGTTCCCCGGCCGCAGCGGGCTGCGCCGCTCGGCGTCGGTGACCGGCGCGGGCGAGGCGGCCTCGGCGGCGTCGGTCAGCTCCGGATCGTCGAGGGCGAGCCAGCCCGCACCCGTCATCGGCGGCAGCGCGCCGATCTCGCCGAGCAGCGTGATGCCCAGTTGCGCACCGGAATCGGTGATCATATGCGCGATGCGGTCGGCCGGGTACGCCGGGTCGACCGGCAGGTACGCCGCACCCGCGCGGGTCACCGCCCAGATCGCGAGCACCGATTCGACCGAGCGCGGAACCGCCACGGCCACCAGGACTTCCGGGCCCGCGCCGCGCGCGATCAGCACCCGCGCCAGCCGGTTGGCCGCCGCATCCAGTTCGGTGTAGGTCAGCGAGCGGCCGCGGAACACGACCGCCTGGCCGTCCGGGTTGGCCGCCACCGCGGCGGCCATGATCTCCGGCAGCGTGGCCGGCTCGATCGCGACATCGCCACGGCGGGTGAGCAGTTCGGCGCGTTCGGTCTCGGCCAGGATCTCCAGATCCCCCACCGCCAGCTCGGGGCACACGGTGATCTGTTCGAGCAGGCGCATGAAGCGCTCGGCGAACACCGCGATGGTCGGCTCGTCGAACAGGTCGCGGGCGAAGGAGAACTCGCCCAGCATTCCGGCGTTGTCGGCGCCGGTCTCGCGCAGGGTCAGCGCCAGATCGAATTTCGCGGTCTCCACATCGAAATCGACCGTGGTGACCCGCAATCCGGGCAGCTCGAAATTGCGCTCGGGCAGATTCTCGAACGACAGCGCGACCTGGAACAGCGGATGACGCGCCTGCGAGCGGGCCGGGTTGAGCACCTCGACCAGCCGCTCGAACGGCACGTCGGCGTGGGCGAACGCCTGCAGGTCGGTATTGCGCGAGCGGCCGAGCAGATCGGCGAAGCTCACGGTGTCCGGCACCTCGGTCCGCAACACGAGCGTGTTGACGAACATGCCGATCAGATCGTCCAGCGCCGCCTCGCCACGACCGGCCACCGGCGTGCCGATGGCGATGTCCGTGGACCCGGACAGCCGGGCCAGCAGGACTGCCAGCGCACTGTGCATCACCATGAACAGCGACGCGTTGTGCCGACGGCCCAATTCCACCAGCCTGGACTGGATCTCGGGCGAGACGACGAAGGTGTGCGTACCGCCGCGATAGGTGGCCACGGCCGGACGCGGCCGATCCGAGGGCAGCATCAGCTCGTCCGGCAGATCGGCCAGCTCGCGAGTCCAGTAGCGAATCTGGTTGGAGATCAACGAGTTCTGATCGTCCTCCGAGCCGAGCACCTCGCGCTGCCACAGCGCGTAGTCGGCGTACTGCACGGGCAGCCGAGCCCAGGACGGGGGCTCCCAGGTGGTGCGCGCGGCGTAGGCGACCATCACGTCGCGGGCCAGCGGCCCCATCGACCAGCCGTCGGCGGAGATGTGGTGCACCACCATGCCGAGCACGTACTCGGTCTCGCTGACCTCGAAAAGCCTTGCGTGCAAGGGCACTTCGTTGGTCACGTCGAAGGCCATCGAGGCCAGCTCGATCAGGTGCTCGACGATATTGGTCTCGGTCACCGGGATCGGGGTCAGGTCGGGCACGATCTGCGCCGCGTCCAGCACCACCTGTACCGGCGCGCTACCGGTCTCCGGGAACACGGTGCGCAGCGACTCGTGCCGGTCGATCACGTCGATGACCGCGACCTGCAACGCCGCGACGTCCAGCTCACCGGACAGCCGGATGGCCACCGGGATGTTGTTCACCGAGGAGGCGGTGTCGTAGCGGTTCAGGAACCACATCCGCTGCTGTGCCAGCGACAGCGGCACCTGTTCGGGCCGCTCGCGGGCGACCAGCGCCTCGCGACCGCCGTCGCCGACGTGGGATTCGATCCGGGCCGCGAGGGTGGCCACGGTGCTCGCGTCGAACAGCATGCGCACCGGCACCCGGGTGTCCAGCGCGATGCCCAGACGGGAGGCGACCTGCGTGGCGACCAGCGAGTTGCCGCCCAGATCGAAGAAGTCGTCGTCGACGCCGACCCGGGCCAGGCCGAGCACCTCGCCGAAGGTCTGCGCGACGATCTCCTCGATCGGCGTTGTGGGAGCGCGGAATTCGCGCAGTTCGAAGACCGGCGCGGGCAGCGCGCGGCGGTCCAGTTTGCCCGACGCGTTGAGTGGCAGCGCGTCGAGCAGCACCAGCGCCGAGGGGACCATGTAGCCGGGCAGCGCCTCGGTCAGTTCGGCACGCACGGCCTCGGTGTCGACCTCGTGGCCGGGCGCGGCGACGAGATATCCGACGAGCTGATCACCCAGATGACCGTCCGAGCGCACCACCGCGACGGCCTGCGCGACCGCGTCGATGGCCGTCAGCGCGGATTCGACCTCACCGAGTTCGATGCGCAGACCGCGCAGCTTGACCTGGAAGTCGGTGCGGCCCAGGTACTCCAGCTCACCCGCGAGGGTCCACTTGACCAGGTCGCCGGTGCGGTACATGCGCTCACCGGCCGCACCGTCCGCGAACGGGTCGGCCACGAAGCGGTCCACGGTCAGATCGGGCCGGGCCACGTACGCGCGCGCGAGCTGCGCGCCCGCGAGATACAGCTCACCCGCGACACCCACCGGAACCGGCCGCAGCCGCGAATCCAGAACGTAGACAGCGGTATTGAACACCGGACGACCGATCGGCACCGATACCGTATCGAGTTCGTTCACCTCGTGATAGGTGACGTCGACCGCGGCCTCGGTCGGGCCGTACAGGTTGTGCAGGCGCGCGCCGGTCAGCTCGATCAGCCGCTGCGCGGTCACCGCGGGCAGCGCCTCACCGGAGGCGAACACCTGCCGCAGGCCGAGTCCGGCCAGTTCGTCGGTCGGGGCGGCGCCGATCTCGGCCACGAACATCGCGAGCATGGACGGCACGAAGTGCGCCGTGGTGACCTGCTCGCCGGTGATCAGCCGCATCAGATACGCCGGGTCGCGGTGCCCGTCGGGCTTGGCGACCACCAGCCGGGCCCCGATCTGCAAGGGCCAGAAGAACTCCCACACCGACACATCGAAGGTGGCCGGGGTCTTCTGCACGACGACGTCGGTGCTGTCCAGGTGGTATTCGTGCTGCATCCACAGCAGCCGGTTCACGATCGCCCCGTGCGGCACCGCCACACCCTTCGGACGACCCGTCGAACCGGAGGTGAAGATCACGTACGCGATATTCGACGGACGCAGCGGTGCGAGCCGATCGTCGTCGGTCAGCGGCATATCGGAGTAGTCCGACAGGTCGAGCCGGTCGATCTCCAGCACCGCGACATCGGTACCGCTCTCGAACTCGTCCTCGACCGTGCTGAGCACACACACCGGACGCGCGGTATCGAGCACGTAGCGGGTGCGTTCGGCCGGATGGTCGGGATCCAGCGGAACGTACGCGCCACCGGCGACGGTCACCGCGTACATACCGACGACCAGATCGATCGAGCGCCGCATCCCCAGCGCCACCAGCGAATCCGGGCCGACGCCCAGCTCGGTCAGATGCCGGGCCAGGCGGTACACCCGGGCGGCGAACTCGCCGTAGGTCAGCGTCGTCCGCTCGAAGGTCAGCGCCGCAGCGTCGGGGGTGCGTTCGGCCTGCCGGATGAACAGCGAGGCCAGCGTGGCCGTATCCGGCACCGGGGCGGCGGTGGCGTTGCGCTCGCGCAGGACCAGGGTGCGCTCGGCGTTGTCGAGCAGTTCGATATCGCCGATCGGACGTGCCGGATCGGAGACGACGGCGTGCAGCGTCCGCAGGAAGCGATCGGCGAAGGCGGCGACGGTGCTCGCGTCGAACAGATCCGTGGCATAGGAGATCACCGCGGACACCCCGGCCGGGGAGCCGTCCGCGCCGCGCTGCTCGGTCAGGGTCCACTGCAGGTCGAATTTGGCGATGTCGACGTCGAGTTCGTCAGCGGTCACGGTGAGCCCGGCCATCTCCATGGTGGCGTGCGAGAGCTCCTGGAACGAGAGCATCACCTGGAACAGCGGATGCCTCGCCTGCGAGCGGGCCGGGTTGAGCACCTCGACCAACCGCTCGAACGGGACGTCGGCGTGCGCGAATCCGGCCAGGTCGGTTTCCCTGGTGCGGGAGAGCAGTTCGGTGAAGGTCTCACCGCTGTCGATCTGCGAGCGCAGCACGAGGGTGTTGACGAACATGCCGATCAGATCGTCCAGAGCCTGTTCGCCACGGCCCGCGATCGGGGTGCCGATCGCGATGTCCTCGGTGCCCGACAGCCGGGCCAGCAGCACCGCCAGCGCGCCGTGCAGCACCATGAACAGCGAAACACCCTGCGCGCGAGCCAATCTCGACAGCAGGATGTGCAGGTCCGGATCGATCTCGAACGTCACCCGGCTGCCGTGGAAGCTCTGCACCGGCGGCCGGGGGCGATCGGTCGGCAGATCCAGCTGATCGGGCAGGCCCGCCAGAGCGCCCTGCCAGTAGGCGATTTCGCGGGCGGCCATCGAATCCGGATCGTCCTCGGAGCCGAGCACCTCGCGCTGCCACACGCTGAAGTCGGTGTACTGCACCGGAAGCGGCGACCAGGCGGGCGGCTCCCCCGCCGCGCGCGCCAGATAGGCGGCGGTCACATCGCGTGCCAGCGGGCCGAACGAGAAACCGTCCGCGGCGATGTGGTGCACCACGAAGGCCATCGCGTAATCGGTGCCGGGCGCACTGGACCCGCCCGAAACCTTGTAGACCCGCACCCGGATCGGCAGCTCGCGCGTCACATCGAAGCCGGTGGAGGCGAATTCGGCCAGCGCGGCGGCCAAACTGGCCTCCGCGATCGGCAGCACCGCGATGCCGAGATCGATCTCCTCGACGGGCAGCACCTGCTGAGTACCGCCGCCCTCGGAAGATTCGGGGAACAGCGTGCGCAGCGACTGCTGGCGCGTCATCACGTCCAACAGCGCCGCGGTCAGCGCATCGATGTCGACCGAGCCGCGCAACCGCACCACGAACGGCAGGTTGTAGGTCGGGACCGTCGGATCGAACTGGTTGATGAACCACATCCGCTGCTGGGCCAGCGACAGCGGCACCGGCTCGCCGTTCTCCCCGGTGTGCTGGGCGACCAGCGGCGGTCTGGAAATCTGTGCGGGCGTTGCGGATTCGGCACGCGCGGCGATGGCCGCCACGGTGGGCGTCTCGAACAGCGCCCGCACACCCAGGGTGATGCCGAAGGCCGCGGAGATGCGCGAGACCACCTGGGTGGCGACCAGCGAGTTGCCGCCCAGCTCGAAGAAGTCGTCGTCGATGCCGACCCGATCCTGGCTCAGCACATCGGCGAAGATCCCCGCGACGATCTCCTCGGCCTGGGTGCGCGGGGACCGATATCCTGCCGCGTCCGCGCTGAACACCGGCTCCGGCAACGCTTTTCGGTCCAGCTTGCCGGAGGTGTTGAGCGGGAAGGCGTCCAGCACCATGATCGCAGCGGGCACCATGTAGGCGGGCAGCTGCTCGGCGGCGAACCTGCTCAGCTCCACCGGGTCGATCGAAAGTCCCGGCGCGGCAACGACATAGGCCACCAGCTGCTGACCGGTGGCGGTATCGGCCACCAGCACCACGGCCTGGCTCACCGCCGGGTGCGCCAGCAGATCGGTCTCGATCTCACCCAGTTCGATGCGCTGGCCGCGGAACTTCACCTGGAAGTCGGTGCGGCCGATGTACTCCAGCTCGCCCCCGACGTTCCAGCGCACCAGGTCACCGGTGCGGTACATCCGGTCACCGGGCAGGCCGTAGGGATTCGCGACGAACCGGTCCGAGGTCAGATCGGCCCGGCCGCGGTACCCCCGCGCCAGCTGCCGACCACCCAGGTACAACTCGCCCGGCGCATCGATCGCGACCGGGCGCAGCCGCGAATCCAGCACGTACACTTCGACATTCCACTCGGGCACACCGATCGGCACGACGGTGGTGTCGGCTTCGGTCGCGGTCCGGTGGGTGACCGAGACCGCGGCCTCGGTGGGGCCGTAGAGGTTGTGCAGACCGGCGGCGCAGATCGCCCGGAAGCCCGCCGCGGTCTCCGGCGGCAGCGCCTCACCGATGACGAAAACCGCACGCAGCGTGGCACAGTCGTCGCGGGAGGCGGAGGCGACGAAGACGGTCAGCATCGAGGGCACGAAGTCGGTGATCGTGACCCCGTGGCGGCGGATCATCTCCGCGACGTACACCGGATCGCGATGTCCGTCCGGTGTGGCGACGACCAGCTTCGCACCGGACAGCAGCGGCAGGAAGTAACCCCACAGCGAGACGTCGAAGGTGGTGGCGGTCTTCTGCAGATAGACGTCGGCGGCGGTGAAACCGTACTGCTCGAGCATCCACAGCTGCTGGTTGACGATCGCCCGGTGGGTGACCGCGACGCCCTTGGGGCGACCCGTGGAACCGGAGGTGTAGATGACGTACGCGGTATTCGAATCACGCAGCGGCGCAAGCCGATCCGCATCGGCGATCGGATCGGCGGAGTACTTCGACACGTCCAGGGTGTCGATCTGCACCTGCCGCACCGACTCCGGCAGCTCCACCTCGTCGCCCGAGACGGTCAACACGCAGACCGGTGCCGCGGAGTCCAGGATGTACGCGGTGCGCTCGGCCGGGTGATCGGGATCGATCGGCACGTACGCGCCACCGGCCTGCAGGACCGCGTGCATGCCGACCACCAGATCCAGCGAGCGCCGCATACCAAGGGCCACAAGCGATTCCGGACCGACGCCGTCGGCGATCAGATGCCGGGCGAGCCGGTTGACCCGGGCGGCGAACTCGGCGTAGGTGAGCGTGTCACCCTCGTAGTCGAGCGCGACGTTCGAAGGGGTACGCCGCATCTGCGCGTCCAGCAGTGCCGCGAGCGTCGTCTCGGGGACCTCGTGGGTGGACTCGTTCCACTCGACCAGAGTCCGGTCCAGCTCGGCCGCGGTGGTGATCGGCAGCGCCCACACCTGCTGGTCGGCCGCGGCCGCCAGAAACCGGTCGAAGAATTCCAGGAAACGCGAATGATGCTGTTGCGCTTCGTCTTCCGAATACAGGTTCGGGTTGGTCTCGAAGTCGATGCGGGAGCGCGCACCGCCCTCGGTCTGATAGAAGTTGACGCCCAGATCCTCGATGGATCCGGTCGAGAGCACATGCAGCTGCCCGACCAGCTCGCCCAGGGCGAGTTCGTCCTGGAACAGCATGATGTTGACCCACGGCCCGAAGAACTCCTTCGTGACCGCGCCTGTCCCGCCCGCGCTGTCGCGGCGGATGTCCTCGTGCCGGTAGCGCTGATGCCGCAGCGCGCCGGAGACCTCCACGGTCACCGAGCGCAGCAGATCCGCGACCGTGGTCTCGTGGCCGACGTGCAGACGCAGCGGCACGATATTCGAGGTCACACCGCCCGAGCGGCGCATCAGCGCGGTGGTGCGCGCGGTCACCGGCAGGCTCAGGATGACGTCCTCGGCGCCGTTCCACTGCGCCAGATAGGCCGCGAATCCCGCGATGAGCAGGGCCGCGGGCGAGGAGTCGTAACCGCGCACGGCCGCATCCAGCAGCTCGTTGCGCTCGTCGCTCAACGCCTCGGACACCACGCCGTTCAGCGGTGCGGGCGGGGCCGAGCGGCCGGTCAGGCTCGTGCCCTCCTCGAGTCCGGCCACCCGCTGCGCCCAGTGTTCCTTGTCGGACCGGAAGCGCGTGCTGTCCCGGTAGGCGAATTCGGATTCGACCAGTGAGCGCAGATCCGCGGCCTTGGCGGGCTTGGGCTCGGCCCCGGCGAGGTACGCGGTGTACAGCTCGGCGATGCGCTTCTGATTCGTCATCGCGCCGAAGCCGTCCAGTGCGATGTGGTGGGCGCGGGAGTACCAGAACCAGTGGTCGTCGGCGAGCTGCAGGGCTGCGACGGCGACGAGTCGTTCGGTGGTCGGATTCAGCGGGCGGCTGTACTCCGCGCGCATCCAGGCGTGCGCGGCGGCTTCGGGGTCGGCCTCGTCGCGCAGGTCGACGTAGGTGACCTTGTCGTGGTCGGCGATGGAGTGGTCGATCCACTGCAGGGGCTCGCCGTCACGTTCGACGATGCGCAGGAAGCCCGAACCGAGCTCGCGGGAGGCATCGATGCTGGCTCGCTCGAGCACGTCGACGTCCAGGTCGCCGTGCAGGTCGACGTACTGGGCGATGGTGATCGGCACCTGCGGGTCCAGGTGCTGGGCATACCAGATGCCCAGCTGCGCCGGCGACAACGGGAAGAGCGCCTCCCCGGAGTCCGGCGCTGCCGCGATCTCGCTGCCAGCTTCGCCGTTCCCGCCGAAATCCCGCCGGTCCAACCCGCAACCTCACTTCCGGAACACCCTGCAGTGCTCCCCAATGGCACACCGACGCGAACGCACATCTGTCCCAGCATGGCGTCCAGCGGTCGGGGCTCACTTCGAATTTCAATCAGACATACGTGTTCAAAGGAGTTATCCGTCGCTCGGGCCGATCTTGTTACATCGACCCGACCACGCTCGCCGGCCACGGCACGGCCCTCCGTCGAACCTCACTGATGAACACCGAACCAATCTACCGTCCGCATCCCGTGTAGGACCAAAAAGGTTCATAGCCACAAAACATCAGATCAGCTCATGGTGTTCGCCCCCACGTAGATTCCCATCGGGAGATGGTAACGCTCACGATTTCGCGCCGCCCGCGCTCGACCCCTGGCGAATGTGACGCGGCCGATGGTTGGGACAACTCACAACCGCACCTGCCCGCCCCCGGACTCCGACGCGGCCGAGGCGACCGGCGCGGACGGTCGACTCCGGTCCCGGGCGGGATCGTACAGATGCGACTGCGCGCACTCCGCGGGGACGCCCACCGCACCGCCGACCAGAATCACCGCGGCCTGCCGCAATCCGGCCTCGGCGACCCGATCCGCGATATCGGCCAGGGTGCCGCGCAGCACCAGTTGCTCGGGCTGACTCGCGCGATAGATCACGGCGACCGGACAGTCCGAGCCGTATTCGGCGGTGAGTTCCGCGGCGATCGGCCCGATTCGGGTGATCGCCAGATGCAGCACCAGCGTCGCGCGGGTGCGCCCGAACCCGGCCAGCGCCTCGGATTCGGGCATGGCGGTGGAGCGCGCCTGCGTCCGGGTGAGCACCACCGATTGCACCAGCTCCGGAACGGTCAGCTCGGCCCCCAGCACCGCGGCCGCCGCAGCGTACGCGGGCACCCCCGGCGTCACATCCCACGCGATACCGAGCGCGTCCAGCCGCCGGGTCTGCTCGGTGAGCGCGGAATACAACGACGGATCCCCCGAGCACAGCCGCGCCACATCCAGTCCCGCCGCATCGGCCCGAGCACAGTGCTCGATGATCCGATCCAGATCCAGCCCCTGCGTATCCACCAACTCGGCCCCCGGCGAACACTGCGCCAGCACCTCCGGATCCAGATACGTCCCCGCATACAGACAGACCGGCGACTCCCGGATCAACCGCGCCGCACGAAGCGTCAGCAGATCAGCGGCCCCGGGGCCCGCCCCGATGAAGTGCACGGTCATGCGGGCGAGTGTAGGCGGCCTCAACACCGCGTCGACCGGCTACCACCCCGCACAGCCCTGCCGGACGAGCGACGTCACAACTGCGTCACCGCCGCCGCGTCAACGCGGCATTTCCGACGAGATCACTCTGAAACAGACCACCCTGAACGCGCCCATTTCACAAACTGCCAGAAGCTCGAAATACCTTTCTGCACAACATATTTCGGTACTTTTCAAAGTTCGCCATCCATCGAATTCCCCGCTACCGTTGCCGCCCATGGGGACCATTCCGTCGAATCCGCACGACGCCTTCTTCCGGCACGTCTTCACCCGCCCTGCCGACGCCGCGTCCGAGCTACGCGCCGTCCTGCCGGAAAAGATTGTCGCAGCGGTGAATTGGAACACCCTGACAGTCTGCAAGGACAGTTTCGTCTCCCCCGAACTGCGCGATCGCCGCAGCGATGTCCTCTTCCAGGCCCGCATAGACGGCCACGATGGCTACATCCACGTCCTGGTCGAGCACCAGAGCCGAGTCGACGACTTCATGGCCTTGCGGATGCTCGAGTACACGATCAACATCTGGAACCACCACCTCCAGACCCACCAGGAGGCCAAGCGCCTCCCGGTCGTGATCCCGCTGGTCATCTACGCATCCCGCACGAACACCCGCTGGAATGCAGCACTGGATATCGCGGACCTCCTGGACACTGGCCCCGTCCCGGACGCTTTCGCCGATTGCCTCCCCCATTTCCGCTACCAGGTCGACGACCTCACCACCACCGACCCGCCAACTCTCCTACGGCGACCACTCACCCCCATGATCGGCATAATGTTCGTCCTGCAGAAGGAGGCCCCCGGCAGCACCACCCTCGACGAGGTCCTCTCACTCATCCTCACCCCCCTCACCGCAATGTTCGAGGGCCCACACGGCATCAACGACCTCAACGCCGTCCTGAAGTACATAATCAAAATGGCCGACACCCCCTTTACCCGCATGAAACCCATCATCGACCGACTCGGACCAGCAGCCCAGGAGGCCACCATGACAACCGGCGACATGCTCCGCGCAGAAGGACGCGCAGCCACACTGCTCGATCAACTCACCACCAAATTCGGTGGCACCTCCGAATCGGTCCGCCGCACCGTCCGCGAAGCCACCCTCCCAGACCTCGAAACCTGGAGCCGACGCATCCTCACCGCCGACACCATCGACGCGGTCTTCAGCTGAGCATGACAACCGAAGATGCGCTCCGCGCGGCAGGACAGACAGAGGCCCTGCTCGTGTTCCTCCTCACCATCAAGTTCGGCGACCTCGACCAATCGGTCTTCCGCATCATCCGCGAAGCCACCATCCCAGACCTCGAAAACTGGTGCCGACGCACCCTCACTGCCGTGACTATCGACGGCGTCTTCGCCTGACCAGGTAAGGCTCGAGGGGTGCGGAAGTTGTCAGAATTTCGCTGACTTCGGTTGTGCGACAACCAGAGTCGAGCGTATCGCAGGGAAAATCGGTCGTAGTCGACTTGTCGACGAAGCGGCTACCGCGGGGGACCACTCAGGCCGATCAGGAGGGCGACGGCGCAGACCAGGACGACCACGGTCGCGGTCAGCGTGACTTCGATGCGGGAACGGCCCAGTTCGCCGTGGTGCAGCGCGCGACTGCGCTGAAAGCTCATGGTGGCGAGGACGATCAGCATGAGGGCGGCGACCAGTGGGGCCGCGGCCGAGTGGCGCCATCCGCTGACCACGGCGTGGTTGACGAACAGTGCGGCGGTGGCCATCGATGCGACAGCGGTGCGGCGCCATGACAGCGCCGTCCGTTCCCGGGCCATGCCGGTGTCGGGGGTCATCGGCCGATCGACCGCATCATTCGAACAGCACCGCGAGAGCTGCCAGCACCGACACCACCGCGATACCCACCGCCAGCAGCGCGACCATGACGGTGCCGGTGAGCGGTTCGCCGCGACGCATCGTGTCCTCCACATTGCGCCAGTGCCGGTAAGCGCCGATGGCCACGATCACCGCAAGCACGATGCAGCTGACCGCGATGACCCGCCGCAATCCGGAATGATGGAACGGCTGCACGAGGGTGTGCACCGCCACGCCGCCGGCCAGCAGGCCCAGCGAGGTGCGGATCCAGGCCAGGAAGGTGCGCTCGTTGGCGAGGGTGAACCGATAGTCGAGCTGGTCGCCGGGACCGGAGGACATCACCCTGCTCCCCCACACGACGCACCGGGCCGCGAACAGCCCGGGAATACGCCCGCCACGGTCGTCGCCGAGCGAGGCCGGTCCGTCGAGTTCACCATCACCGCCTGATCTCGGGTCGCGGAAACTTCTGTGGCCCTGGGAGGGTCGCGGATGCGCGGCTATCCGGTCATATCGAAACCGCCGAGCACCTTGGCCGGGCGGATGCGCACCACCAGTTCACCGGGTACGCCGTTGCGCGCGCCGAACTCCTCGGCACGCTCGGCACCCATATAACGAGCGGCGATGGCGGTCGCGGTGCGCAGCAATTCGGCCGGATCCTCGGACACCTCGGCCACCCCCTGCACCTGCACGTACCCGAAGGGCGGTTCCTCGAGGTCGACACACAGCGCAAGGCGCGGATCGCGGGCGATCGCCCGGCCCTTGGCGGTGTCCTTACCGGTGTTGAAGACCAGTTCCGCACCCTCGACGATGAACCACACCGGATTGATCACCGGTCGGCCGTCGGCGGTGACGAATGCGAGTTTTCCGGTGCGTGTGCCGTGAGAGAGGAATTCACGCACCTGCGGGTCAGCGAGTGTGAGGGCCATCTGCACAGCGTAAGGGTGCACGGTGACATTCCGCGGCAACCGGGCGCTGCCGCCCGGATCGCTCAGATCGCGCCGCGCTCGCGGGCGCGCGCCACCGCGGAGGTGCGGGACTTCACCCCGAGCTTGGCGTAGATGTGCACCAGATGGGATTTCACGGTGGTCTCGCTCAGGAACAGGCCGCGGCCGATCTCCCGGTTGGAATGCCCCTCGGCGACCAGTCGCAACACCTCGATCTCCCTGGGGCTCAACGTCGTATCCGGTTTTCGGACGCGGGTCATCAGCCGCGAGGCCACCGACGGCGACAGCACGCTCTCCCCCGACGCGGCCGCGCGCACCGCGGCCAGCAGATCACCGGGCGGGGTGTCCTTGAGGATGTAACCGCAGGCCCCGGCCTCGATGGCGCCGAGGATGTCGGCATCGGTGTCGTAGTTGGTGACCACCAGTACATTCGGCGGATCGGGCAGCGCGCGCAGCGCCGCCGTGGCGTCCACACCGGATTTCCCGGGGCCGAACCGCAGATCCATCAGCACCAGATCGACAGGCATTGCGGCACAGGCAGATACAGCCTCCTCGGCGGTCGCCGCCTCGCCGGCCACTTCGACGTCCCGCGCCGCGTCGAGCAGAGCACGCAGTCCGGCCCGAACGATCGCGTGATCGTCGGCGAGCAGCAGCCGGATCTTCTCTCCGCCAGTGGAATTCATCATGCCACCGAGGAGGGGAACGAGACGGTGACAGCGGTGTGCCCGGATTCGGATTCCACATCCATACTGCCGCCCTGCTGTTCGACGCGACTGCGCATCGCGTTCAGGCCGAACGTCCCCTGCGCGAAAACCTCGGGGGCGATGCCGATTCCGTCGTCGACCACGTCCAGGTGCACCCCGTCCTCGCCGTAGGTGAGGGTGATTCGCATCCGTTGCGCGTGCGCATGACGCACCACATTGGATACCGCCCCCTGCGCGACGCGCACCAGCGCCGCCTCGACGGGCATCGGCAACCGCTCCGGCTCCCCCTCCACCAGAACGTGCGCGTCGAGCCCGGGTGCACTGGCCCGCTGAGCGATTCGCTCGAGCGCACCGGCCAGCGACTGCCCCTCCAGAGCCGCCGGGGTGAGATCGCCGATCAACTGCCGGGTCTCGGCGAGATTATCCGCGGCGGTCTCGCGCGCCAGCTGAATCTTCTGCAACGCAGGATGATCCGGCGCGACCCCTTCCGCCGCGTGCAGCAGCATCTGAATACTGGACAGGCCCTGCGCCACCGTGTCGTGGATCTCCTGAGCCAGCCGCTGCCGTTCGGCCAGTTTTCCGGCGGTGCGCTCACGTTCGGCGAGCGTGGCGCGGGTGGCCAGCAATTCGTCGATGAGCTGCTGCCGATCCGCGGCCTCCCGATACAACGCCCGATAACCGAACCCGATCGCGAGCGCGACGGCCGCACCCAGCACCGGCCCGATCACCCCGCCCGCCGTCCAGCCCTCGTGCAACGCGAAGCCGACGACCGAGACCGCCGTCGCGGCCAGCACCGCGATCAGCCCCCAGAACCGCGGCAGCAGATGCAGATACAGGAAGAACAATCCGAAGACGAGATAGATGGCCTCGGGCGCCAACGCCACCAGACCCAGCCACAACACCGTCAGCGCACCGAGCCAGACCCGCGCCGCGACGGGCCGTGACCGCAGCATCGCACCGCCGAAATAGGTGAGCAGGAACAGCACCGCCAGCACCACCACCGCGATCCGGTGCTGCCCACCCGGCACCAGCGCACGCACCATCACGTAGGCCGTCAACGCCACCATCAGCACATGCAGGGCAGCCTGCAGTGCGGCGAAGACGGGAGTCAGCGGAGAGCGGTGCACCCTGTCAGCTTATGCGGGGTTACATCGACGGCATCCATCGAAAGATGGAATCGGACACCCATCCTCGGCTGGTCGCAGGTTCGTTCGCTCGCCCGATGAACCGAGCCCCGAATCCGGGCACGGTGGGAACATGTTCGTCGCACTGAGAGATCTGCGGGCCGCGCGCGGCCGATTCGCGCTCATCACACTGGTCGTGGTCATGGTCGCCCTGCTGGTCAGCTTCCTGAGTGGACTCACCTCCGGACTCGCCCACCAGAACATCTCCGCCCTGCGGAAGATGTCCGGCGACACCGTCGTCTTCGCGAACTCCGGGACCACCCCCTCCTTCGACTCCTCCGCGCTGACTCCGGATCAGGTGCGGACCTGGCAGCGGGCCGCGCACGCCGACCCGGTCGGCATCAGCCACGCCCAGGCCACCCGGGACGGCGGTCCGCCCGCGCAGGTGGCGCTGTTCGGCACCACGGGCCCCGCATTCGGCAACCGATCGGCAACCGCACCGGGATCGGTCGTGCTGAGCGCGCCCGCCGCAAGAGATCTGTCCGCCACGGCCGGTGACCGCATCACACTCGGGAATACCACGTTCACCGTGACCGCGATCGGCGACGACGACTGGTACGCGCACTCCCCGGTCGTCTGGATGACGCTCGCGGACTGGCAGTCCGCCACTCCCCGCGGCGGTGCCGCCACGATCCTCGTCACCTCGCAGGTATCCGATGCGGGCAGGGTGAACGCCGCCGCGCACACCAGCACGACCAGCGCCTCCGGCGCACTCCAGGCGATCGGCTCCTACCGGGCGGAGAACGGCTCGCTCACTCTGATGACGATCCTGTTGTACGCGATATCCGCGCTGGTCATCGGGGCCTTCTTCACGGTGTGGACGATTCAGCGCACCCCCGATATCGCGACATTGAAAGCCTTGGGCGCGACCACCGGTTCGCTCATCGCCGATGCACTCGGCCAGGCACTGATCGTGCTGTTGACCGGCGTCGGCATCGGTCTGGCGATCACCGCGCTCGCCGGGGCGGCGCTGGGCACGACGGTGCCGTTCATCCTCAGCGCCGCAACGACTCTTGCACCAGGCGCGGCACTGATCGGCCTGGGTCTGCTCGGCGCGGGGGTCGCCCTGCGCTTCCTGGCCACCGCCGACCCGCTCACCGCGCTCAACCAGACACGCTGAACCACAGGAGCTCTCGATGACCACACTGACCGTCGACAACCTCACCCTCACCTATCCCGATGGCGGCGAACGCATCACCGCCCTGGATTCGGTGAATCTGCGGGTGGACGGCGGCCGGATCGCCGCCATCACCGGCCCCTCCGGCTCGGGTAAATCCAGCCTGCTGGCGGTCACATCCACCCTGCTGTGCCCGGACTCCGGTCGCGTACTCCTCGAAACCGACGGCAGCACGGTCGATCTGGCCGCCCTGAACCGCCGCGAGGCGGCAACCCTGCGACGCGAACGGATCGGCATCGTCTTCCAGCAACCGAACCTCATCCCCGCTCTGACCGCCGCCGAACAGCTCGAGGTGATGGCCCACCTGGGCGGCCGACGCACCGCCACACACCGTCGACGCCGCGAAATACATTCCCGAGCGAGAGATCTCCTCGACGCCGTAGGGCTGTCGGGACACGAACACAAACGCCCGTCCCAGCTCTCCGGCGGCCAACGGCAACGCATCGATATCGCCCGCGCCCTGATGAACGACCCGGCCCTGCTCGTCATCGACGAACCCACCAGCGCTCTGGACACCGAACGCGGCATCGCCGTCATGGACCTCATCCTGCGGATCGTCCGCGACCACGCCGCCCCCACCCTCCTGGTCACGCACGACCGCGCCCACCTCCAGCGGATGGACGCCGTATACCGGATGGTCGATGGAAAACTCACCGCCGACACCACAGAACTCGTTGCCTGACAAATCATTACAGCGCGCCATCGCGCTGAACGCGTCGCCGCGGCCTCTGCTCTATTCGGTGGCCTTCGGCATCCGGACCGCCCTGTACCAGTCCAACAGGTCGGGGTCATCGACGGCGGTGCGTTCCACGACGCGGGCGGCTTCCGCACCCTGGAAGAGTTTCTTGATCGGCACCTCGAGTTTCTTGCCGGTGCGGGTGTGCGGAATGCCGGGGGCGAGAATGATCTCGTCCGGGACGTGGCGCGGAGAGACCTCGGTGCGGATCACCGATCCGATCCGTTCGCGGAGTTCGTCGGTGAGTTCGGCACCGGGGGCCAGAACCACGAACAGCGGCATCCAGTAGCCGCCGCCGGGTTGTTCGACGCCGATCACCAGGGTTTCGGCGATCTCCGGCAGCGATTCCACGGCCTGGTAGATATCGGCCGAGCCCATCCGGATGCCGTGCCGGTTCAGCGTCGAATCCGACCGGCCGTGCACCACGACGCTGCGGTGATCGGTGACGGTGATCCAGTCGCCGTGCCGCCAGACGCCGGGGAACATCTCGAAATACGCTGCGCGATATCGTGATCCGTCCGGATCGCGCCAGAACCGGATCGGCATCGACGGCATCGGCGCGGTGATCACCAGCTCGCCGACCTCGCCGCGCACGGGTTTTCCGGATTCGTCCCAGGCGTCCACCGCCGCGCCCAGGAACGGCACCGACAGCTCACCCGGCCACACCGGAACGTTCGGCGCACCACCGATGAACGCCGAGACCACATCGGTACCGCCGCTGATCGAGGACACCTGCACATGCTCACCGACGTTCTCCCCCAGCCACAACGAGGAGGGTTCGGGTAGCGAGGCCCCGGTGATCCCGACCGTGCGCAGCGCCGTCAGATCATGGTCCCGCGCGGGCCGCACGCCCGCCTTGATGCAGGCCAGCACGTAACCGGGACTCGTGCCCAGCACGGTGGTACGCGTACGAGCGGCAATGTCCCACAGCGCATCCGGCGCCGGATAGGCCGGGCTGCCGTCGTAGCAGACGATCGTCGCGCCCACCAGCAGTCCGGCGACCTGGAAGTTCCACATCATCCAGGACGGGCTGGTGTACCAGAAGAACACATCGTCCGGACCGATATCCGATTGCAGCGCAGTCGCTTTCAGATGTTCGACGAGCACGCCGCCGTGGCCGTGCACGATCCCCTTGGGCAGACCGGTGGTCCCCGAGGAGAACAGGATCCACAGCGGATGATCGAATTCCACCGACTCCGTGGCGATTTCGATATCGCCGGGCGCGCTGACCCGTGCCCAATCCAGCGAATCGGGCACCTCGCCACCCAGCCGGGACACCACGACCGTCGCCCGCAACCCCGGCAGGCCCGCCCGCAGCGCGGCGATGTCCGCGCGCTTGTCGTGGACCTTTCCGCCGTACCGGTAGCCGTCGGCGGTCACGAGCACCACCGGTTCGAGCTGACCGAGCCGATCCAGCGCGGCCTTTGCCGAATAGTCCTGCCCGCAGGCGCTCCACACCGCACCGATCGATGCCGCGGCCAGGAAGGCGATCACCGCCTCGGCGATATTGGGCAGATAGCCGATCACCCGATCACCGGGCGCGACCCCTTGCGCGCGTAGTGTCCGCGCGAATGCCGCTGTCCGGCCGAGTAATTCCCCCCAGGACAGCTCGGTGAGCTCGCCGTCCTCGGTGGCCGAGACGATGGCCGGTCGATCGGCTCGCGCCTGCCGCACGACCTGATCCACGTAATTCACTCGTATCCCCGGAAACCACTGCGCCCCAGGCATATCCGCATTCGCGAGCACCTGCTCCGGCGTCGGCCCCAGATCGAAGTACTCCCACAGCGCACCCCAGAAACCCGCCGGATCGCGAACCGACCACTCCCACAACGCGTAGTAGTCCGCGAATTCGATCCCCGTGCGACCGGTCACGAATCGCGCGAAATCGGTGATCCGCGCCCTCGCGACAGCACTCTCCTCAGGCACCCACTGCGGCTGCATCACCCTCCACCTTCCTGCACAGGGGGAATCCATCGCACGCCCGCCGGCCCGCACTCCCGGCGGTCCCGCAGCACGCACCAGCTATTGTCCGCCCACCACCCCGCGCGCGGCGCAGAACACGCGCGACATGCCGAAACACCGCTCAGTGCCGCCGCAGCTCCTTCTCGGCGGTGCCGAGCACACTGCGAATCCCCCCGAGAACCATCGGCGCCATCCCCGCGGTCCACAGATCGGCGAAAAGCGGTGCGTCGACCTCGAAGTGGGCGGTCCAGCGAATCCAGGCGCCGCCCTCGGTCTCCTTGAACTCCAGGCAGCCGTCCTGGGTTCGCATCGGCGGGTAGGAGCTGAGCAGTTTGTAGCGGATCAGGCGCGGCGGGTCGTATTCGACGATCTCCTCGGTGACCCGGACCAGCGGCGTCACCAGCAGCCGCACCGCACCGACACCGTGCTCGACGAGATTGCCCGGCCGCACCGGCGTCACCCGCCGGATGATCGGCACTCGCTGGAAATTCGTGGCGTCGGTGAGCCATTCGAATACATCGGCGAGGGGTGCCCGGATGGTGCGCTCCAGCTTCACCGTGCGCATCGATCGGGACTCCGTTCATCAGGGGGGGCGGGACTCGCAGCGCAGCCTACGATGCGCTACCCCCGGCGAGCCAGGGCAGCGAGCCGAATCGATGCGGTTTCGAGACCGGCCCGCGACCGGTGCGATGACGTAACAGATTGTGACAGCAGGCTTTTCAGATCATAGCGCGATGCTTGCGCATCCGCTTGCGCACGTCGTGCATCAGCACATGGATCGGCGGTGCGCGATGAATCCGCCGCTGTGGCTATGACTGGTGCGCCAGCGCGTCATCCGGCCGATATCGGACTGATCCTGATACCGGTGACCGGATCGGGCTATCCGGGCCGGGAAGTGTTGCGGTTCAATCCCTTTGCGCGCACCTTCCAGGTGACCGCCGATATGGCGAACTCCGGCGTGCTGCGTAGGCCGGTTGCCGTTGATCATCCGACACCACCGAATCATCGGCCACGGCATCGACCACCAGCCTCGGTACGCAGGGCAAACCCGAACCCGGACAGCTGTCGATCTCGATGCGCCCGGAGAAGGACGGCGGTCGCCGGCTGGTCGACGAGGTCCACTCTCCGCTGGCGACGACACCCGGTTCCAGCGGTACCACGGTTGTGAAACGACGACCGCCGGTAGCACGGGAAGGCGGCATACCGCCTGCTAGCTACCATGGCGATCATGAACATTCCGGGAATGCCACGGCGGTGAACCAACCGCGACGGCTACCCGCCAGCCGCGTGCGCACACCGAAATCCGGCGCGCGCACGCCGTCACCGAAAGACAGGCCAGCACTGTGAGCCGAGGTCAGCGCGATACCGCGCACTCAGCAGAGGTATCGACGACCGGAAAGCCGGACCGGGTGATCCGCCGCCGCCCCAAGAACCGCCGGGCGCAGATCGCGGCGACCTCGGCGGCCGCCTTCGGCTCCCTCGGCTATCACGGCGTGAGCATGGAGGACATCGCCTCCCGCCTCGGCATCTCCTCCGCGGCCCTGTACCGGCACTATCCGAGCAAATACGCGCTGTTCCGCGAGGAACTGCTGCGGCTGGGATCGGGCACCGTCACGACGGTCACCCTGCCCGACGAGTCGGTGGACTGGACCCCGGAACAGCGCCTGGCCCACGTGATCGACGCGATGATCGCCGACACCATCGCCAATCGCCCGACGGTCGCGCTGACCCGCTGGGAGCGGCGCTATCTGGACGACACCGACCGGGAAACCCTCGACGAGCAGTTCCGCACCTCGATCGCGGTGGTGCGCCGGTTGATCGACGATCTGCGCCCGGAGCTGAGCAGCCGGGACAGCCTGGTCCGCGCGGTGACGTTGTTCAGCGTGATCAGCAGTGTCGGCGACCATCACGCCGCCCTTCCGGTGAAACCGCTGACAGCCGTGCTGAATTCGGCCGCGTGGGCGGTCGTCCGCGCGGATCTGCCCGAGCCCCAGGCCGATCCGCGCACACCGCGTGCGGTGGAGATCCCGCAATCGTTCAAACACGAACTCCTGCTGAAGAAGGCGGTGGAGCTGTTCCACGAGCGCGGCTATCCGAACGTGAGCGTCGAGGACATCGCGACGGCCGCGGAACTGTCGGCGGCCTCGGCGGTGTACCGCTACTACCGCAGTAAGAGCGATCTACTGGCCGCCGCGTTCCGGCGGGCCGCCGATCGGATGGCGGGTGCGATCGGACCGGCCACCACGTCGTCGAGCACTCCGGCCGAGGCGCTGTCGAAACTGATCGACCTCTACGTCGTGGGCTGTTTCGCCGAGCGGGAACTGACCTTCGTGTACTACGCGGAGTTCGGCCACGTCCCGGCCGAGGAGCGCACGATGCTGCGCAACGTCCAGCGGCTGGTCGTGGCCGAATGGGTGAAACTGCTGGTTCAGGTGCGTCCGGAACTGTCCCAGGCTCAGGCCCGCATTCTGGTCCAGGCCGCGTTCAGCCTCGTGGTCGACCTGGGTCGCGTCTTCGGCGAGGGCGATCGGATCTGCCCTCAGGACCGCGTCATCAGCCTGCTCGAGGTGACACTCTTCGGCGAGGCACAGTAGATCGCGACACCCCTTCGGGTGCAACGGACCTGCGTCGCTTGCCGACCGATTCTCCGGTGCGACTTCAGGATCCGTAGCGCGGCCAGGGGTAGAGGGCCAGGTGCAGCAGCAGGATCACCAGCAAGGCGAGGATGATCGCGGCGATCGGGTGAGCGCGGCGCTCCAGATAGCCGATGGTGCGAAACAGCGTGGGGAACGGTACTTCTCGCGCGAAGAACATCGCCAGCACACTCGGCACGATCACCCACAGCACCGCGATGAGCCCGTAGAGCACGTACGCGCCGGCGTAGGTGCCCGGATGCATGTGCCGGGCGCCGGCCGCGACGACCAACCCGACCACGAGCCCGCCGACGGCCAGCACCAGATACCAGCCCATCCCACCGGATCGCACGGCCTCCGCATCACGGGTGGCCCGCCCGTTGGCTGTGGTCTGCTGTCCCGGCACGATCCGCGGCAGGGACGGATGCGCAAGCAACTGCGGCACCGCGTAATAGCCCAGAACGACGATCACGAACACCACCACCAGACGCACCCAGGAATGCGCCGCCTCGAGATGTCCGATCGTGGCCGAGATGGTCGGCCAATCCCCCACCCCGAACACCGATGCCAGCTCGGGCCCGGCAATGGCCAGCGCTGCCAGACCCCACATCAGATATCCCCAGTACTCCGCCGACCATCCGCGAGTCCCCCGCACATCGGCCACAACCTCGCTCATAGCAATGGTGTACCACAGCATTTGCCTGTCTACGCAGTAACTTTGGCCGCTGCTTCGGTGCAACGGGCGGTAGCCGAAATTCGATCACCGAATCGCGGCCACACCCATTCCGGCGTTCAGTTCCGCGGCGGGACCGTCAGGTCGTACACCTGCACACCGTCGACGGTGACCGCGGTGTAGTGCGCCTGCACCCAGGCGCTGATCCGGCCACCGCTGGTGCTCGGATTCGACGCGGCACTAGACCGTCCGGGCTGGGGCGTCGTGGACGATTCCGCGCTGCCCGGAGGTGTTGTTGTCGTGGTGTCTCGATGAGCGCTCGTGGTGTGCGCACCGGCTTCGTCCGACGTGGTGACCCGCCCGGTGCCGTGCGACTGCGGGCTGGCGTTCATCAGGAAGTAGTGCACATCCCCGTCTGCGACGTACTGCTCGAACTGCGCCAAAGTCGGCGAATCGTCCCGGCCGCTGAAGCCGCCGACAGCCAACAGTGATGCGCCCGTGCGCAATTCGATGGCGCCGACCTGCTGGGAACCGACAGCCGCAGCAGCCCAGCGGTTTTCGGCGTCGGAAAGCATCGCATCCAAGCGTGGCGCACTCCGGGTCGCCGAATCGTGCCCGAATCCATTGCCGCGTACTCGAACCGGTCCGCTGTACGGACTCCCGCCGCTGTGCGGCAACGCCACCGTCTCGACCGCGTAGGCCGCCGGACCGGCCAGTCCCGCGATCACCGCGACGGCCGCGACCACGACGCCGAACCGCCGCAGCCGGGAGATTCCCAGAATCAGCAACGCCGCCATGGCGAATCCGGCGATCACCAGCGTCCACCGCAACGAGGGCAACCATGTCGGCGTCTCGTCGAGGAGATGGAACACCCACAGTCCGGTCGCCGCCGACATCGCACCCAGACCCACCCGCGCCGCGACATGCGCACGCCGCTCCCACAGCAACGTCCCACCGATCGCACCCAGCGCCGCCAGGGCCGGGGTCAACTCGATCGTGTAGTAGGTGTGGAACGAACTGCTCATATAACTGAGCACCAGCCAGGTCCCGACGAGCCAACCGCCCCACAGGATCAACGCCGCGCGGGCCGGATCGATGCGCGGCGCGCGGCGAGTCAGCCACAGCCCGGCCAGCACCCCGATCACCGCCGCGGGCACCAGCCAGGCGAATTCGGTCGCCAGCGAGTCCTGGAACAGCCGCAGCAACCCGGTCTCACCGTGCGCCATCCCCCCGAAATGCGGCGCCTGCGCATGCACCGCCGCGTCCGTGCCATGCGTCGCAGCCGACGCACCATGCGCAGCAGTGGCCGTACCGTGCGTCGCGGCCGTCGCACCTTGTGCTGCGACAGTCGGGGCGTTCGTCGCCACGGCATGCGCACCGGCGGTCGCGCCGTCCGGCCCCGTAACGGCGGCGTGCGCGGATGCGGCCTGATGCTTGTTCTTGTTCCCCAGAACCCGGCCCAGACCGTTGTAGCCCACGGCCAGATCCCACAGGCTGTTGTCGGTGGACCCGCCGATGTAGGGCCGAGCATTCGCCGGCCACACCTGCACCAGCGCCACATACCAGCCCGCGGAGATCAACACCGCCGAACCCGCGGTCACCAATTTCCCGATGCGCGACCAGAATCCGCCCGGCAGCGCCACCAACACCACCAGCGCCAGCCCCGGCAGCACCAGGAACGCCTGCATCATCTTGGCCAGGAATCCGAAGCCGACCGCCACACCCGCCAGCGCCAGCCAGCCGGTACTCGCCGACCACCACCGCGTCCCCGGCGACCGCAACGCCCGCACCACGCAGTAGGCCGCCGCAACGACCAGCAACATCATCAGCGCATCGGGATTGTCGTAGCGGAACATCAACGCCGCCACCGGAGTCAGCGCCAGCCCCGCACCCGCGATCAGCCCGGCGGCATATCCCGCGCACCGCCGCACCGCGCCGTACAGCAGCGCCACCGTCGCGACCCCGATCAACGCCTCCGGCATCAGCATCGACCACGCCGTGAAACCGAACAGCCGCCCCGACAACGCCATCACCCACATCGCGGCGGGCGGTTTGTCGACGGTGATGCCGTTGCCCGGGTCGAGCGAGGCGAACAGCAGCGCCTTCCAATCCTGCGTGCCCGCCTGCACGGATGCGGCGTAGAAGGGGTTGGTCCAGCCCGCCGAACTCAGCCCCCACAGATACAGCACGGCCGTCGCGATCAGCAGTCCGGCCAGACTCGGACGCACCCAGCGCGGCCGGGTGTTCCCGGGATCTCGCCGGAACCGCGTTCCGGATGTACCCACGTACTTCTCGGATACGCTGCCCGCACCCTCGTCGACGCCGGACATCGACACCATGTTCCCGCCTTCCTCCACGGATTCCCCGGTTGTCCGCCAGAGCGTAGAAATGTCGTCTGGCAGGCTCGCTGTGCCGCGGCTGGGAACTTGCTGTGCAGGACGTACGTCCACCTGTTCAGGCCGCCTGCGGTCGCATCATCGGCGGGCGCAGGGCCAGCGCCGGACCGGCCCGGTACAGCTGTGCGGGGCGGCCGCCGTCACGGATGCTGGTCCGCCCGGTCGCCTCCACGAATCCGGCGGTACTGGTCACCTTGCGATGAAAATTGCGCGGATCGATCGCGGTCCCCCACACCACCTCGTACACCCGACGCAGCTCGGCCACGGTGAACTCGCGACCGCAGAACGCGGTGGCCAGCGGGGTGTACTCGAATTCGGCCCGTGCGCGCTCGACCCCGTCGGCCAGGATCCGGTGATGGTCGAAGGCCAGTCGCCCCGGATCGGCCAGAATCTGCTCGGCGGACCAGATCGCCGCCGCGGTGGCATCCCCACCCGCGGCGGGCGCGGGAAGGTTCGGCACCAGCGCGAGATAGGAGGTGCTGATGACCCGGCCCCGCGGATCGCGGCCCGGTTCGCCGTAGGTGGCGAGTTGTTCGAGATGCATCCGGTCCGCGCGGATGCCGGTCTCCTCGCGCAGCAGCCGCACGGCCGCCGCCGAGAGACTCTCGTCGGTCTGCACGAATCCACCCGGCAATGCCCATCTGCCCCGATACGGTGCGTACAACCGCTGCACGAGCAGGGCACACAGGGTGTCGTTGGGCGCGTTGCGCGCGCCCAGAGTGAGCACGACGAGATCGACGGCGACCGCCGCGTTGAGGCGAAAAGCATTGCCCATGACCGAGATTGTAATCGTCACCCTGACGATAACGGTCGGTGCGGCGGAGCTTCCGGTCGAATGATCAGTTCATTGCGACGGGCATGAACGGTGCGTAGTCACGCACATGCCCCTCCACCCAATCCCACAGCGACACCGGATCCACCGCGACTCCGCGCTGCAGGATCAGCCGCCAGCCCTGAGCCTCCTTCTCCCAGACATCTCCGTCACGATCCAGGTAATAGCCCGCCGCACTCGGTTCGGCGGATCCACTGTCGTTAAACACCAGCACATCTCCTGACTGTTGTTCCACCAGGATCTCCGCGGCCTCCCGCCGCCGGTTCCAGCTCTGGCTCATTACAGCGCACCCCTTCGTACGACAACCCCGGAACGCATTCCGAGACACTCTTCCGAACGACTTCGGATCGAATTAATGCCAACCTTCAACTTCGGGATCAACAGCGTATGCCGACATTAACAAAACCTGCCCGCACCTTGGGTTACGTTCGAGATACGGCCCAAGATCGAGAGCAATCGGAAGGTTTGCCGAAGGCAAATGAGTAATGTGCCCGGACGGGCGATATGACCGAATGCCCGTATGACCGGCCGGGGTGACACGACAACAAGCCTCCGGCGATGTTTCAGCCCTTGATTACATGCACAACTCACAGAGATGTAAGTTGATTGAAGAATTACTTTTTCATAAATATTCAGCAACTATACGGCATGCGTCGCGGATATTTCAGGTTCGAATCATCCACCGCGCGTCCCGAACCGCTTCGACGCCCGGACGCGCGACCGGGCGCACCTGCGAGCTCCGAACGCACCCCTTCCAGCGGCGCGTTTGCGTCACCACGCCGAATAGCCATTGACATGGGCGGATGACGCTGGTGCGATAAGGGACAGTTTCGGGGGGTGGCCCGATCCACGGGTATCAGGGGGCCCATCCCGCCACAGAGTCCGGTGTCGGCAGCACGGTGCGCCGGTCACACCGGGTCGGGATGGTTCGGACAGTATCGAAAGGCTGTGCCGCAGATGAGGACAACGTTGCGCGCTCGAATCGCGCTGATGAGCATCGCACTGACGGGGGTGGCGGCGATCGTGGCCGCACCGGCCGTCGCCGCGCCGATCGGGCCCTCGGCAGATCCCGGTATCGAGTCGCCGATCCGGAGCAATACCTCGGCCATTCCGGCGGGCACTGTGATCGAGCCACCGGTGAACTGCGCGCCCGGTCCGCATCGGCCGCATCCGGTGATCGTGCTCCCCGGCGCCGACGGAACCACCGATCAGACTGCGGCGCAATGGAATCCGATGCTCACCGCATTGCGCGCCGACGGCGGCTGCGCCTTCGTGTTCCAGGGCGGCATCATCAAGGGGCAGCGCTGGGCCGGTGATGTGCCCAGCGAAGCGCGGCAGGTCGCCGATTTCGTCTCGAAGGTTCGCAGAGCCACCGGCGCCGACAAGGTCGACATCGTCGCGCATTCGGCGGGCAGCTTCGTCGCCCAGTACTACCTGAAGGTGCTGCACGGGGCGTCTTCGGTCCGGGACGCGGTACTGCTCGCACCCGAATCACGCGGTTGCGACGGCACGGGTCTGCTCGCCCAGTACGGCATCACGAACCCGCCGATGACTCCGGTCCAGGCGGCCGAGGTCGCGCCATATCTGGTGTCCGCGTTGGCGATCAGGTTCCCCGGCATGGCGCCAGCCATGCAGATGTCCCCCACCTCCGAGGTGTACCGGGCGGTCTTCGACGGCACGGTCACCCAGCCCGGTGTGCACTACTCGGTGCTGGCCACCCGCAACGATGGCATCGCCACCCCCGCGGTGACCTGCTCGCTGATCAATGAACCCGGTGTGGTGAACGTCGTGTACGAGAACCGATTCCCCACCGCACCCGCGGTCGATCACTCCACCCTGCGCTCGAGTCCCGACACCACGGCCTGGGTGGTCGAACAGTTGCAGTCGTGAATTCCCGAGCCGGAACATCGAATCCGTCCGCGGTGCGCTCCCCCCACGAACCTCCGCCGGTGCCGCACCTTCCCCGGGACCGGCACCGGCGAAGCATTCGGTGACCCCACCCGCGCCGCCGCGAGCACACCCGGACCACCTCAACCTCCACACTACGCCCCCAACCCGGCCCACGACCCGCGCAGCACCGCCACTCAACTGCCGAAATACCGAACCAGGCATGCCCTTTCCCGTGTCGATCGGCAACCCTTGACTTCAAGCGCTTGAAGTCTGCTTTCCTGCATATATGTCATTGACCATCCAGGACGCCGCCCGGCGTAGCGGGCTGAGCGAACCGACACTGCGCTACTACGAACAGGTCGGGCTGATCGGCCCGGTCGACCGCGATCCCAGCAGCGGGCATCGCCGGTATCGCGAGGAGGACCTCGACGATCTGCAGATCCTGGCCTGTCTGCGGGCCGTCGGCCTGGGCATCGCGGAGATGCGCACCTATCAGGCGAACCGCACCCGGGGCCACGCCGCAGCCGGTGAACAGCGCGATCTGCTGCTCCGCCATGCCGAGCGGATCGAGGCCGAAATCGCGACGCTGCACGTCCACCTCGAATATCTGCAGGCCAAGGCCGCGCTGTGGGATGCCCGCGATCACGGCGACGCCGCCGCGGAAGCCGCGGCGAACGAACGGGTGCAGGGCATGTACCCCCGACTGGAAGCGATGGTGCTGCAATGAACCGAGTTCTGGTGACCGGCGGGACCGGTTATCTCGGCACGCAGTTGATCGCCGCACTGCTGCGCGAGGGTCGGCCGGTCCGCACGACGGTGCGCTCACTCGAGAGCGAGGCCCAGGTGCGCGAGGCGGTGCGGCGCGGCGGCGCGGACGACGGCGACCTCGAGATCGTCACCGCCGGGCTGACCGCGGACGACGGCTGGGCCGAGGCGACAAAGGGCTGCGAGGAGGTTCATCACACCGCCTCACCGATGATCCTGTCGCAGGATCCGGACGAGGTGATCGTCCCCGCGCGCGACGGCGCTCTGCGCGTACTGCGGGCCGCACGGGATTCCGGCGCGCGACGGGTCGTGCTGACCTCGTCGTTCGCGGCGATCGGCTATTCGCCCAAACCAGGCGCGGAGTACACCGAGCAGGATTGGACCGATCCCGATACCCCAGGTCTGGCCCCCTACCCGCGGTCGAAGGCGATCGCCGAGCGCGCCGCGTGGGATTTCCACGAACGCGAGGGCGGCGACACCGAACTGGTCACGGTCAACCCGACGTTCATCCTCGGTCCCGCCCTGATCGCGCAGGTGCGTTCGTCACTGGGTCTGACCAAGGCGATGCTCGACGGGACGATGTCCGCCGCGCCGCGTCAGCGTTTCGGCGTCGCCGACGTCCGCGATGTCGCCGATCTGCACATCCGCGCGATGGCCGCCCCCGAGGCCGCGGGCAAACGCTATCTGGCGCTGGCCGACGGCCCGACGATCAGTTTCCTGGGCATGGCCCGAATCCTGCGCGATCACCTCGGCCCCCTGGCCGCCCGGGTCCCGACCGAGGAGGCTCCTGGCACCGAACCACCGCACCTGATCATCCACAACGGCCGCGCGAAATCCGAACTCCACTGGTCCCCCCGCCCGGCCGAAACCACGATCGTGCAGACCGCCGAAAGCCTCCGCGACCTCGGCCTACTCGACCACCAATAGCAATCAGACCCGGCACCAGCCCATCCACAGGCCGGTGCCGTAGGCGAGGTCGTCGAGGCGTTTGCAGACCAGGTAGCGCAACGGGTCCAGGCCGCCGGGGTCGCGGTGGGTGAACCAGTCGGCGAGGCCGTCGGCGGCGGCCATGGTGAGGGCGAATCGGCGCAGCCGGGCGCTGAACACCATGGCCACCAAGGTGACCGGCCAGTAGTCCCGGCACATCGCCGAGACGATGCGCCACACACCCCCGGAGTAGCCGCGTGCCAGGGCCAGCGCGGCCACCCTGGTCGGATGATCGAGTTCGGCGAAGACCCGGCGTAGCCGCACCAGTGCGGCGGCGAGGGTCACCACCGCGCCCAGCACACTGATTCGGGAGGCGATACCCAGCAGAACCGTCGCCACGACCGCCCACAGCGGAACCGATTGCGGGGCAGCGGTCCCGGGATGCCGGCGTGCCAGCGGAGCAACTCCGGCGCCGTGGGATACCTTGCGGCGGAACCACTGTCCGAACGACACCGGATGATCACAGGCGACGTGTGCGGCCGGTTCGTAGCGCAACCGCCACCCGGCCTGCTCCAACCGGCGGCACAGATCGATCTCGACCGCGGAGAACATCTCCTCGTCGAATCCTCCCTCGGTCAGCACGGCGCGACGCCGCACCAGCAAGGCCGCCCCCGGCACATAGGACACCGCACCGCGCGAACTCACTTCGGCCTCGCGCCGACCCCGATCCAGCGATGAACGGGTCTGCTCGTATCGGCCCAGCACGGTGGCGGCCGGTTCCCGCGCGACGATGCGCGGTGCGACCAATGCCACTTCGGGATCGCTGAAATGTCCGAGCATCACCTCGAGCCATCCGGCCCGGGGCACCACGTTCGAATCCAGGAATGCGACGAATTCGGTGGTGGCCGCGCGCAATCCGGAATTGCGTGCGGCCGCGGGCCCTTGTCGGCGATCGTGCCGCAGCACGGTCACCCGGCATCGGCCGCCGGTGCGCGGAATGGCCACGGGCTTGTCCGAACCGTCGTCCACGATCACCACGCTGTGCCCGCGCAGGGTGCGCAGCAGACGTCCGAGACCGTCGGTGTCGTTGTGCAGCGGCACCACCACGGTCACCTCCTCCGGACGCGGCAGCAGACGCGGGCGCGGATTACCTATCCCGGCATCGAGCAGTCGTCTGGCAACTACGGCGGACTTGGGATCGGTCACCTCGAGGTACCCGTCGCCGATCAGGGCGGCGGCATCCGGCGCGAGTCGCAGCAACCTCGTCGGTGAATCGCCGACGAGGAACCGCCCACCGGAATACGCGCGCACCCTGGGATCGATCCGCACCCCGAACCCGTCGGGCAGTCGCTGATGGCGCATTCCGGAAATGTTATGCGCTGTCAGCCGTTCCGGTGCAGGGTGTCGGAAAAACGGATCGTATTCGGCGTGAACACCCGGGCGCGGGGCCCGATGCCGGCCGCCCTGCGGACTCGCACCGGATCGCGATCAATGGCTATCGTGCCGCAAACGAACTCGCCGACGAACCGGATCGCATTGCGGCATCGAACAGTTCACAACTGGCTAATGCATTCGTGCGCCCGCACGAATGTGCACGGCCGATGAGTGACACACAACCGAACCTCCGCCGGGTCACGCGCTCTAGACTTCGGAGAGAAAGCACGGTGAACAGCTACAGGTCCGCCGAATGAGCGGTCAGGGCCAGTGCGCATGAGCGGACCACCGGCACAGTCTCGAGGTGTTATGGGAGTCGGACGGATGCAGACCAGTGGGGGCCGTAATGCCGGGGGCGCCGCCAATCAGACACTGTCGGAATCGGAGATCGTGGAGGCCGCGCTGCGTGTCGTGCGGCAGGACGGCGTGGAGAAGTTGTCGATGCGGCGGTTGTCCCGCGAACTCGGCGTCTCTCCGATGGCCCCCTACTACTACGTCGCCGACAAACGCGAACTACTCGATCTGGTGGCCACCGCCGCGTTGACCGGTGTGCGTAAACCGACCCGGGAATCGGGTCCGTGGCAGCAGCGCCTGCGCGAACTGGTCGATCAGATCGATGAGAAATTGCGTAAACATCCGGGACTGGGCGATGTGCTCATCGAACAGATGCTCGGCAAACAGTTGGATCTGATCGGCGCTGTGATGGAAATCCTGTCCGATGCCGGGTTCGACGATCGCGCGGTGCTGTCGGCTTATGCGACGATCCATACGTATCTGTTCGGGCGCAGCCGGGTCAATCCGCGCGACCGCGCTGCCCTGGCCGATGCGACATTGCCCGATGCGATGGCCCGTGCGGTCAAGCATATGGGCGACCTTCGCGGCCGATACTCCTACGACTTCGGCATGGACGTACTGATCTCCGGTCTGGAAGCCCAGCTTGTCCGGCGGCAGGAGGGCTGCGTATCATGAAATTAGAACACGTTCTAGTTTGATGTTTTCGCGTGAACGCCCGGCCCGAGAGGACGTTATGACCACCGCCGACCCTCGACCCGACCCCGCTGCACCGCACAGCTCCCGCTCGGTGCTGCTGCGGGTATCCGAGGTCGTCAACGAGACGGCCGACGCCTGTTCGCTGGTTTTCGAGGTGCCCGCGGAGCTGCGTGAGCGGTTCGAGTACCAGCCCGGTCAGTTCCTCACCCTGCGCATCCCCAGCGAGCTGACCGGCTCGGTGGCGCGCTGCTACTCCCTGGCCAGCTCACCGCACACCGACGACGCCCCCAAGGTCACCGTCAAGCGCACGCCCGACGGATACGCCTCGAACTGGGTGTGCGACAACGTCCGCGCCGGGGACACCCTCGAAGTACTGCCGCCCTCGGGCGTGTTCACGCCCAAGGATCTGGACGAGGATCTGCTGCTGTTCGGTGCGGGCAGCGGAATCACGCCGATCATGTCGATCCTCAAATCGGCGCTGGCCGGCGGCAGCGGCCGGATCACCCTGCTCTACGCGAACCGCGACGCGGAATCGGTCATCTTCGCCGATGAACTGCGCGAACTCGCCGACAAACATCCACAGCGCCTGGTGATCGTGCACTGGCTCGAGAACCTGCAGGGCCTGCCGAGCGTGGAGAAGCTGGCGGCGCTCGCCCGGCCCTTCGCCGAGCACCGGGCGTTCATGTGCGGGCCCAAACCGTTCATGGACGGTGTGCACGATGCCCTCGCCCAACTCGGCGTACCGCGCAACCGCACCCATGCCGAGGTCTTCAATTCCCTTGCCGGAGACCCGTTCGCGGACGTCGAACCCGAAGCGGTCAGCGAACAGGAGGCCGCCGACGCCGCCACGGTCGACGTGGAGCTCGACGGCGAGGTGCACAACCTGCAGTGGCCGCGCAGCAAGACCCTGGTCGACATCATGCTGAGCAAGGGCCTGGACGTGCCCTACTCCTGCCAGGAGGGCGAATGCGGCTCCTGCGCCTGCACCGTGCTCGAAGGCAAGGTGGAGATGGACAACTCCGAGATCCTCGACCCGGAGGACATCGAGGCCGGATACATCCTCGGCTGCCAGGCACACCCCGTCACCGACCACCTCAAAATCCAGTTCTGAATTTTCGACCTCCGCTCCGCTCCGGCGTGTTCGCGGCCCCTGAGGCTCGCCGTTCAGCACTCGAGACTCGGGCTTCGCCCATGCGCTTCGAGTGCTGAACGGCGAGCCGGCCGCGAACGGTCGCTCGAAGGCTCGCTCCGTGCGGGTCAGAAAGAGCGCACATCACGAGAATTGCGGTCAAGCGGTAATGACCTCGACGGGGGCGCCCAGGACTCGCCCGGCTTCGAAAGCCGATGCGCTGGTGGGTAGTTCGCCGGGGCGGCCGCTGTTGACGACGGTGACCGCGCCCGACCCGGCGGTGGGGCGGCCGAGCGCGTCCATGCGGCGGAGGGTCTGCACCGCGACGGCCTCGGCGCTGTCGAACAGCCGCACACCGGGCGGCAGCGCGGCCAGGATGGCATCCAGGACCAGCGGGTAGTGGGTGCAGCCCAGGACGACGCCCTCGGTGTCGGGCGGGGTCAGTGCGGCGGCCTTCGCGATAGCCTCCTCGATACCGGCCGGATCGCCGCGATCGATGGAGTCGGCCAGGCCGTGACAGGCCACGCCGGTCACCTCGGCGTCGCCGCCGAAGCGCGCGATCAGATCGGCCTGATAGCGGCTCGCGGTCGTCGCGGCGGTCGCCCACACCGCCACCGCCGCGCAGGCGGCCGCCGCGGGTTTGATCGCAGGAACGGTACCGATCACCGGAACGCCCGGCCCGACCTCGGCGCGCACCTGCTCCAGGGCCGACACGCTGGCGGTGTTGCAGGGCAGCACGATGACCTCCGCGCCCAGCTCGATCGATCGCCGAGTCGCGTTCAGCACCCGATCCACGAGCCAGGACTCGGGTTTCGGGCCCCACGGCGCACCGTCGGGATCCAGTTGCAGCAACAGGTCGAGATCGGGCCGCAGCCTGCGCAACCACGCCCCGGTGGTCAGCAGTCCGAGGCCCGAATCGATCAGCGCGACAATCACACCCGCCACTGTATTGGTGACCGGCGCGCTACCGTGCGCCGCACCCGGCTCGTCCGGCCGGATGAGCCGCGTATTTCAGCCGACCCGTTCCCCGGGACGGGTGTTGGCGGCGAGTTCGGCGCGCATCTTCATCACCTTGCCCGCCTTGCCCGCGCCGACCACGGCCGTGAGCACGCCGTCAGTGAGGTAGTGGGCGAGGAACTTGCGCCCGTCGTCCTCGACGATCCGGATCTCGTCGGCCCCGCGAGTCGAACCCAGGACCTGGATCTTCACCTCGTACTGATCGCTCCACACGTACGGCACCCCGGCCGCGGGGCCCTCGGCCCCCAGCAGCGCGGCGGCCAGCAATTGAGCCTGCTCACCAGCATTGGTCCAGTGCTCCACGCGACGATGCACACCGCCCTGACGCCAGGCCGCGACATCGCCGAGCGCCCAGACGTTCTCGACCGAGGTGCGACCCGTCTCGTCGGCCAGGACACCGCCGCCCGAGGACCGATCGGCCAGCGGGATTCCGGATTCGGTGAGCCAGTCGGTCGCCGGCGCCGAGCCGACGCCGATCACCACCAGATCCGCCTCGACGGTCGACCCGTCCGACAGCCGCGCACCGCGCACCGCGTCGTCGGAGACGACGAGCGATTCCAGACCCACGCCGCAGCGCACATCGACGCCCTCGGCCCGATGCAGCCGCCCGACCAGCGCACCGACCTGCTCGCCCAGCGAGGCGGCCAGCGGCGTCGGCTGCGGTTCCACGAGCACCACCTCGACGCCGCGAGAGCGGAAACTGGCCGTCAGCTCACAGCCGATGAAACCCGCGCCGACGACCAGCGCACGGGACGCGCTGCTCAGCCCGTCGCGCAGACCGGCGGCGTCGGCGTGACTGCGCAGCACGTGCACCCCGGCCGCATCGGGCAGCCCGGGAATCCGCTTGGGACGCAAGCCCGTCGCGATGATCAGATGTTCGTAGTCCAGCGCGTTTCCGTCGGCCAGCAGCAGCCGCCGCGCGACGATGTCCACGCCGGTGGCCGCGACGTCCAGACGCAGCTCGATGTCGTTCTCGGCGAAGAACTCGGCCGGGCGCAGGGTGGTGTCGTCGGTTTCCCCGCGCACGAACTGCTTGGACAGCGGCGGTCGGTCGTACGGCAGTCGGCCCTCGTCGCCGACCAGTACCAGCCCGCCTTCGTATCCGGCGCGTCGAAGCTCCTCCGCGGCGCGCAGGCCGGACAGCCCGGCGCCGATGATCACGATCGGGCGGCCGGTCATCGGGTCACCCCGGACGTGGCGCGGGCTATGCAGATCTCAGGTTTCGAAAGGCGCACATTATCCAACTTATTCTAGAACCTGTTCTAATTTTGCCACTGTGACGACCGCCACGCCCAGGCGCATCGGGTATCGCCACCGAATCGTGCCAGGACAGGTATTGATCGGGCGGTCAATCAGAGTTATACCGGAAATGAACACACATCACCGCCCTGAGGAGGCAAAACATGTTCACCGAATCCCGTGCGCAGGACTTCGTAGCAGTCGTACTCGGTGTCTACACTGCGCTGTCGCCGATATGGGTCGATCACAACGATCGAGCCATGTGGACGTTGATCGTGCTCGGCGTGCTCATCGCCCTGACCGGTCTTGCACAGATGGCGCGTCCGGCGATGTCCGGTCTGGACTACGCCATGGGCGTGCTGGGCGTCCTGCTGTTCATCGCCCCATGGGTCATGAACTACAGCTCCTTCAACGGCGCGGCCTGGACGTCCTGGATCGTCGGCGTACTGACCGTCGTGGTCGCCGTCGCCGCACTTCCGCAAGTCACGGCACGGATGCATACTGCTCACTGATGCAGATGCCCAAACCCCATCGAGCGGGGCGTCGCCGCAGTAAGAAGGTCGACGGCGACGCCCGGCAGCTCATCCTGGATGCCGCCGAAAGTCTTTTCGCGACACACGGATTCGACGCCACCGCGACCGCGGCGATCGCCACGACCGCAGGTGTGCCCAAAGGGCTGGTCTTCTATTACTTCCCGACCAAGGACTCGATCCTGTCGGCGCTGATGGCCGAGCGGATTCCGGCCAACCCGCTCGACGACATCGATGCCGTCGTCTCCCCGGGGGATCCGGCGGGGAGCCTGATCGCCCTGGATGCCGCGCTGAATCTGCGCGATCACCATTCCTCGGTGCTGCGCGTCATCATGTGGCGCGAGGCCGACACCCATCCCGACGTTCGTAAGCAGTTGCGGCGCATGCGCGATCAGCTGCTCGACATCACCGCGCGGGTGCTGCAAGCCAGTGCGCCGGGGCCGGTGCAGCCCGGCACGTTGCGCGCCTGCGCGGGCGCGTGGGTCTCGGCGATGTTGGCCATCGCCACCACCGACCGGCTGCACACCCTGGATGGTCTGAGCCTGCCGACCGCCGACGAGATCCTGAGCATCTCGAAGGTCGTCGCCGCGGGCATGACCCATCTGGGCTGAGCGGTTTCCGCGCTCGGCCGGCGAATCCTCCGGCGTGGCGAAACGGACCGCGAGACGGTGAACTATCCACACCCCCCGAGTTGTCCACATTCGTCCCGAGGCAAGTCCGAAAGGGCTTCGGCGCACCGATGATCGACGCATGGGAACCCCGCAACCGATCTCGCGCCGCGATGCCCTCGCCACCGGGCTGTCGGATTCCGATCTGCGCAGACTGTGCCGGCACGGCCTGTGGCATCGCGTCCGGACCGGGCACTATCTCAGCGCACCGGCCGAGACGCTCAGCGCGGTGGACCGGCATCGAGCGCTGATCCGGGCGACGATCGCCGCAACCACCGATGCCGCGGTGGTGAGCCATGTTTCGGCGTTGGTCGGGCACGATCTGCCGACCTGGCGGATTCGGCTGGACCGCGCCCATCTCACCCGCGCCCGCCGCAACGGCGCGCGGGTCGGCCGCTTGCTCGTGGTGCACGCCGGGCAACTCGCGGCCGACGAGGTCGTCACTGTGGCGGGCATCCGCTACACCACCGCGGCGCGCACGATCCTCGACATCGCCCGCACCGAGGGTTTCGAGCAGGCGGTCGCAGCCGGTGACGCGGCGCTGCATCGCGGCGCGACGACGGCGACGCGGCTGCGCGAACAGTTGCATCGCGCGCGGGCGCGTCCCGGCTACCGACAGGCCGCACAGGTCCTGACCTTCCTCGACGGCCGCAGCTCCGGTGTCGGCGAATCGCGTCTGCGAGTGGCGATGGCCGCGGCCGGACTGCCCGCCCCCGAGGTGAAGGCCCGAATACTCAGTCCCGACAACAGCTTCGTCGCCCGCGTCGACTGTCTGTTCCCCGAACTCGGCGTCGCGGCCGACTTCGATCCGAGGCCGGCGATCGACCCCGACCCCGGCCACCCCGAGGCCGCCGAACGGGCCGCATTCGCCGCCGAACTGCGCGACGACCGGCTGCGCGCGCTCGGCTGGATCCCGGCCCGATGGACCTGGGACGAACTCGACGATCGGGCGGAGATGGCCCGGCGGATCACCGCCGCCGCCGAAGTCGCCGCCCGCCTCACCCGCCACGGGCGGTGGGTTCCCACACCCCGGCTCCGATGATTTCACACCGTCCGTATCTTCCCAGCTACCAAGCGAATCGAGTGCGCCTGTGGATAATTCGACGACCCGCGGGGTCGCATACCACGGATGTGGAGGTAAGAATGGCGATATGACCGACCCCGATTTCGCCAGTTTCGGAGAACCTAATCGTTCGCGCCCGGAGGGGTATCGCCTCACCCATCCGCGCAACGAACCGGCGACGGGATCGACGAATGCGCTCACCGGATTCGATCCGGGTCGAGGCAGCCTGGGCCGTCCGGAGGTCGCCGTGGGCTGGACTCCGGCCGATCCCGCTCCGGAATGGGCCACCGGACGATCGGAATCGCTGATGTCCGCACCCGATTCGGTAGCGATCAGACCCGATATCGGAACATCGATAGCCGGTTCGATGGCCAACGGCGGACGGCAACCCGAGAATTCCTCCGGCACGAACGGCCACCAATTCCCCTCGGCGCCCACGGGTTCCACATTCTCCGCGTTCGACGCACCTGCCGGGGACGATCCGCGCAGCGCGAATCCAGCGCCGGGCACACCCCCGGCCCAATCGCCGCCCCCCGCACCGAATAATCAGCCTCCGACAACCGAATTCAGCGCGCCGACCGCACCGAAGCCGCCGAATCCGGCACTCGATTCCGCTTTCCGCACAGATACCGAACCGTCCGAAAAATCCCCCGGCCTACCTCGGCGAACTCCCGGAGTGCCGCACCAGTTCACCGATTCCGAGGAGTCCGACTACGTCTACAGCCAGCCCATCATGAATTTGCTGGACTCACAATTCGATTCGCCACCACCGGCCCGCCGCAAGTCCGGCAGTTCCGGCAGCCTGACCAACGGTTCGGCATTCACCTCGACCGAATCCGGCCACCTCACCAATAATTCACTGCTGGCTACCGTCGAGCGCGAATCCACCACGCCGCCGAATTCCGCCGAATTCGGCGCCCACCCCGGCGGTCCGGCTGTCCCACCGGCTCCGGCCCCACTCCCCGAACGTTCCGCCTCGACTGCCGGACCGGAAGCGAATTCCACAGCGCCCGATCCGGCGTCGACCGTCAAGGCTTCCAGCGCGCTCCCCGAACGCACGGCCCGCAACCGCACCACGTCCGGACTCACCGCGCCCGACCTCACCGACCCGGTCGAGACCGCCGCTCCGCCTACTCCGGCTGCGCCGCGCACCAGAATGAGCCGCAAAGCCGCCGAGCGCGCCGCAGCAGTCACATCGGATGACGAAACCACAAGCACCGCAGCGACATCCGACTCCATCGCACCCCGCCGCACGACCACCCCGCCACGCATCGCCGCCGAAACACGCCGCACCCCAGCCCAGGACGACGTCACCAAGAACGTCGACGTCCACCTGATCATGCACCTGCTGCTGGCCAGCCACACCCTGGAGAACATCGCCGACAAAGCCGAAGCGGGCGACGTCTCCCTGGAGGAGTTCATCCGCGCCGCCCGCCGCACCCGCACCGCGGCGGTAGACCTGGTCTCGACCTGGTTCGGCGGCGCAGACCAGATGCGTCAATTCGCCGAGGCCCTCCTGGCCGCCTCCGACTCTGCGTGAAACGCCTCCGCAGAACGAAAAAGGGCCGCTCCCCGAGGGGAACGGCCCTTTTCGCGTAGCTCTGCTGAGCGCAGGTCCTACTTGATGATCTTGGTGACGCGACCGGCACCGACGGTGCGGCCACCCTCACGGATCGCGAAACGCAGGCCCTCGTCCATGGCGACCGGCTGGATCAGCTTGACGCTCATCTCGGTGTTGTCACCGGGCATGACCATCTCGGTGCCCTCGGGCAGGGTCACAACGCCCGTCACGTCAGTGGTACGGAAGTAGAACTGCGGACGGTAGTTGTTGAAGAACGGGGTGTGGCGGCCACCCTCGTCCTTCGACAGGATGTAGGCCTGACCCTCGAACTCGGTGTGCGGGGTGGTGGTGCCCGGCTTGATGACGACCTGGCCGCGCTCCACGTCCTCGCGCTTGATGCCACGGATCAGCAGACCGACGTTGTCGCCCGCCTGACCCTGGTCCAGCAGCTTGCGGAACATCTCGACACCGGTGACCGTGGTCTTGGTGGTGGTCGGGCGGATGCCGACGATCTCCACGTCCTCGTTCACGTTGACCACGCCGCGCTCGATACGACCGGTGACGACGGTGCCACGACCGGTGATGGTGAACACGTCCTCGATCGGCATCAGGAACGGCTTGTCGGTCTCACGAACCGGGTCCGGGATCGACTCGTCGACCGCGTCCATCAGCTCGATGATCGACTCGGCCCACTTCTCGTCGCCCTCCAGCGCCTTCAGGCCGGAAACGCGGACGACCGGAGCGTCCTCGTCGAACTCCTGCGAGGCCAGCAGCTCGCGGACCTCCATCTCGACGAGCTCGAGGATCTCCTCGTCGTCGACCATGTCCGACTTGTTCAGCGCGACCAGGATGTAGGGCACGCCGACCTGACGGGCGAGCAGCACGTGCTCACGAGTCTGCGGCATCGGGCCGTCGGTGGCGGCCACGACCAGGATGGCGCCGTCCATCTGCGCCGCACCGGTGATCATGTTCTTGATGTAGTCGGCGTGACCCGGGGCATCCACGTGTGCGTAGTGCCGCTTCTCGGTCTGGTACTCGACGTGGGAGATGTTGATCGTGATACCACGAGCCTTCTCCTCCGGAGCCTTGTCGATCTGATCGAACGCAAAGCTCTGGTTCAGGTCCGGGTACTTGTCGTGCAGAACCTTGGTGATAGCCGCCGTCAGCGTGGTCTTGCCGTGGTCGACGTGACCGATGGTGCCGATGTTGACGTGCGGCTTCGTCCGCTCGAACTTCGCCTTCGCCACTGTGGTGTCCTCCTGGACTTGTTGGTGCGTGCAGTTGCAGCAGTGCGGTTTTTCGGATCGTCCCCGCGGGGCGGAGACGGGGTCGTGCTGACGTCCGGACTACTCGCCGGTCGCCTTGGCGATGATCTCCTTCGACACGTTGGCCGGAACCTCCGCGTACGAGTTGAACACCATCGAGAAGTTCGCTCGGCCCTGGGTCTTGGACCGCAGGTCACCGATGTAACCGAACATCTCCGAGAGCGGAACCAGCGCCTTGACGACACGGGCACCACTGCGTTCCTCCATGGCCTGAATCTGACCACGGCGGGAGTTGAGGTCACCGATCACATCGCCCATGTACTCCTCGGGCGTGGTGACCTCGACGGCCATCAGCGGCTCGAGGATCACCGGACCGGCCTTGCGCGCGGCCTCCTTGAGCGCCTGCGCACCGGCGATCTTGAACGCCATTTCCGAGGAGTCGACCTCGTGGTAGGCGCCGTCGAGCAGGCTCGCCTTCACATTGACCAGCGGGTAACCAGCGAGGACACCGTACTGCATGGCGTCCTGGATACCGGCGTCCACCGAAGGGATGTACTCCCTCGGCACGCGGCCACCGGTGACCTTGTTCTGGAACTCGTAGGTCGCACCGTCCTCGCCGGTGAACGGCTCGAGGGCGATGATGACGCGAGCGAACTGACCCGAGCCACCCGTCTGCTTCTTGTGGGTGTACTCGTGCTTCTCGACCGGCTTGGTGATGGTCTCACGGTAGGCCACCTGGGGCTTACCGATGTTGGCCTCGACCTTGAACTCGCGCTTCATCCGGTCGACGTAGATGTCGAGCTGCAGCTCGCCCATGCCGCCGATGACGGTCTGGCCGGTCTCCTGGTCCAGCTCGACGTTGAAGGTGGGGTCCTCCTCCGCGAACTTCTGGATGGCGGTGCCCAGCTTCTCCTGGTCGGCCTTGGTCTTGGGCTCGATGGCCACCTTGATGACCGGGTCCGGGAAGGTCATCGACTCGAGCACGATCTGGTTCTGCGGATCGCACAGGGTGTCACCGGTGGTGGTGTCCTTCAGGCCGATGACCGCGTAGATGTGGCCGGCCTGGGCCTCATCGATCGGCTGCTCCTTGTTGGAGTGCATCTGGAACAGCTTGCCCAGACGCTCCTTCTTGCCCTTGGTCGAGTTGATGACCTGGGCGCCGGAGGCGACCTTGCCCGAGTAGACGCGCACGTAGGTCAGCTTGCCGAAGAACGGGTGCGTGGCAACCTTGAACGCCAGGGCCGCGAACGGCTCGGTGACGTCGGCGTTGCGGTGCAGGACCTCGTCCTCCTTGCCGGGGACGATGCCGTCGGTGCCACCGTCGTCCAGCGGGGTGGGCAGGTAGTCGATGACGGCGTCGAGCATGGGCTGCACGCCCTTGTTCTTGAACGCCGAACCGCACAGCACCGGGTAGAGCTCGGAGTTGACGGTCATCTTGCGGATGGCGCCCTTGATCTCCTCGACCGAGAGCTCCTCGCCGCCGAAGAACTTCTCCAGCAGGGTCTCATCGGACTCCGCGACGGTCTCGAGCAGCTCCTGGCGGTACTGCTCGGCGCGCTCGGCCAGGTCGGCCGGGATCTCGATGGTCTCGTAGGACTCACCGAGCTTGGTCTCGCCCTTCCAGACCTTCGCGTTCATCTCGACCAGGTCGACGATGCCCTCGAAGTCGTTCTCCGCGCCGATCGGCAGCTGGATGACCAGTGGCTTGGCACCGAGGCGATCCTTGATCGTCTGCACGGTGAAGTAGAAGTCCGCGCCCAGCTTGTCCATCTTGTTGACGAAGCAGATGCGCGGGACGTCGTACTTGTCTGCCTGCCGCCAGACCTGCTCGGACTGCGGCTCAACGCCCTCTTTACCGTCGAAAACGGCGACCGCACCGTCGAGCACGCGCAGCGAGCGCTCCACCTCGACCGTGAAGTCGACGTGTCCGGGCGTGTCGATGATGTTGATCTGGTTGTCTTTCCAGAAGCAGGTCGTCGCGGCCGACGTGATCGTGATGCCGCGCTCCTGTTCCTGAGCCATCCAGTCCATCGTGGCCGCGCCGTCGTGGACCTCACCGATCTTGTAGGTGATACCGGTGTAGAAGAGAATGCGTTCGGTTGTCGTGGTCTTACCGGCATCGATGTGGGCCATGATGCCGATGTTGCGGACCTTGTGGAGGTCGGTGAGCACGTCCTGTGCCACGGAAATCTTCCCCGCTCTGCTTGTAGCGATCAGCTAGTTGGGATTTTCGGGAACAACCCGGCGGTGAGCCGGGAAATTCGACTCTGTCGGGGGTTCTGTCTGTACAACGCCGGACGCGGCGCGCGAGTGCCGCGCCCGGCTGCGACCAACCCTCCCGGCACCGTCAGCGGCGGGCCGGGTGGTGGATCACCAGCGATAGTGCGCGAAGGCCCGGTTGGACTCGGCCATCTTGTGGGTGTCCTCGCGACGCTTCACCGAAGCGCCCAGGCCGTTGCTGGCATCGAGGAGCTCGTTGGCCAGACGCTCGACCATGGTCTTCTCACGACGGGCGCGGGAGTAGTTCACCAGCCAGCGCAGCGCCAGGGTGTTGGCGCGGCCCGGACGAACCTCGACGGGCACCTGGTAGGTGGCGCCACCGACGCGACGGGGCTTGACCTCGAGAGCCGGCTTGACGTTGTCCAGCGCACGCTTGAGGGTGACGACCGGGTCCGTGCCGGTCTTGTCGCGAGCCTGCTCCAGCGCGCCGTAGACGATGCGCTCGGCGGTGGACTTCTTGCCGTCCAGCAGGATCTTGTTGACCAGCTGAGTGACCAGCGGCGACCCGTAGACCGGATCGTTGATCAGCGGACGCTTGGGTGCGGGGCCCTTGCGTGGCATATCAGCTCTTCTCCTTCTTGGCGCCGTAACGGCTGCGGGCCTGCTTGCGGTTCTTCACACCCTGGGTGTCGAGCGAGCCGCGAATGATCTTGTAGCGCACACCGGGAAGGTCCTTCACACGACCGCCGCGGACGAGCACCATCGAGTGCTCCTGCAGGTTGTGGCCCTCACCGGGGATGTAGGCCGTGACCTCGACCGCGCTGGTCAGGCGAACACGCGCGACCTTGCGCAGCGCGGAGTTCGGCTTCTTCGGGGTCGTGGTGTACACGCGGGTGCACACGCCACGACGCTGCGGGCTCCCCTTCAGGGCCGCAGTCTTGGTCTTGGCGACCTTGTCGCGGCGACCCTTGCGGACCAGCTGGTTGATGGTTGGCATAGACCGGCTTTCCTCGTTAGTTACCAGGTGTCTGGAACTTCATGTGTCTGTTGTCGAGCCTTCACCCGCTCGCCCGGATCGCGTCACTCGCGTCCCGAGGTCGGGCGTGTCGCGCGCAGATCAGGGCCCGATTTTCGGGCATGTCTGAACGTTCGGCCGCTTTCGCTGGCTTACGTCCTGCACACAAACTTGCCCGCACGCTCCGGGCACAGCGATCCACGATACTCGTCGGCGCGGCGCGGGGCAAAAAGGGGTCCCCCCGGGGACCGCCCGGCAGGCCCGGATCGGAACCTCATCGAGCCAGATTCACCGTCAACTCGACCAGCTTCTGCGCGGCGGTGCACGGATCGCCGTGACCACCCGGGTGGTAGTTGACCCACCAGCCGACGATCCCGGTGTCGGCGGCCGGGGTCATCACTCCGCACGAGTCGTTGTCGTTGGGACGATGGATCTGCAGCGAGCGGCGGCCCTGCACGTTCACATTGGTGGAGCTGTAGCCGAGTTTGTCGTTCGTCGTCTTCTCGTTGGTCAGCGATCCCATCTCGTACCAGTTCAGCGTGACCATGCCGTCGCCGCTGGGCGTGCCGGCCAGACTCCACATGCACACCGCGCCGTTGAACGAACCCTGCGCGTCCTGCGCGCCGGTCGTCTTCACGATGTCGTCCTTCTTCACCACATCGCATTCGCGCAGCAGTTTGTCGAAGTTCGTGTTGATGCCGCCACCGCCGCCGGCCGGTTGGGCCGTACCGGAGACGGTCTTGCCGCATCCGCCGACCGACACACCCACGACCACCGCGAGCGTGGCGACGAGAACGGACCGAGCCTTCATGGAGCTCCTCATTTCAATCGCTGCACGGTCAGCTCGGCGAGCTTGCGGTTCTTGTCACACGGAGTGGCGTTGGCCGTCCCGAAAAGGCCGCTGGAGGTGGACCATTCGAAGAAGTCGTCACCGAGCTGCACCGCCAGATCGCAGATGCTGCCGTCCGGGGTGGCGTCCTGGAAGCCGGCATGTCCGCCCACATCGATGGTCTCGGGATTACGGCCCTGCGCGGTCACCCACGCCTTCTCCCGGCCCAGCGGGCTGCCCCGATAGGAGGCGAATGTGACGCTCGCACCGTCCAATCCGGTCGCCTGCCAGTTGCAGCCGACCGAATTCTTGTACTCCGCCGAGATCTGACCGAGCCCGCCGATATCGCGCACCTCGTCGTCGGTGACACCGCCGCACTCCCCGACGAACGGCCCCAGTGCGGCCACCTTCATCGGCGGCCGCATCGACGAGGTGTCGCTGGTGGAGTCGCCCCCCGATCCGCAAGCCGTCAACAGTGCCGCGATGGCAGTCCCCGTGACGATTGCCGACGTCATCCTCCGCATGCGCCGAAGTGTAGTAGTTGATGCCGTCCGGCTGCCGGGTCAGAGGTTTCCGCGGGCGTCCTGCTCGCGTTCGATGGCTTCGAACAGGGCTTTGAAGTTGCCTTTGCCGAAGCCGAGTGAGCCGTGCCGCTCGATGAGTTCGAAGAAGACGGTGGGGCGATCGGTGAGCGGACGGCAGAAGATCTGCAGCAGATAGCCGTCCTCGTCGCGATCGACCAGGATGCCGCGCGACTGCAATTCTTCGACCGGTACCCGCACGTGTCCGATCCGGGCGCGCAGTTCGGGATCGGAGTAGTAGGCGTCGGGGGTGTCGAGGAATTCCACGCCCTCGCGGCGCAGGATGTCGACCGTGCCGAGGATGTCCGCGGTGGCCAACGCGATGTGCTGGACGCCCGGTCCGCGATAGAACTCGAGGTATTCGTCGATCTGGGATCGCTTGCGGCCCAGGGCGGGTTCGTTCAGCGGGAATTTCACCCGATGGTTGCCGCTCGCGACGACCTTGCTCATCAGCGCCGAATAGTTCGTGGCGATGTCGTCGCCGACGAATTCGGCCATGTTCGTGAAACCCATGACGCGGCGGTAGTAGTCGACCCACCGATCCATCTGGCCCAGCTCGACATTGCCGACCACGTGATCCACCGCCTGGAACAACCGGACCGGGGCGTCGTGCCGGGGTACGAAGGCGGATTCGCGGGCGATGTATCCGGGCAGATACGGACCCGCGTAGCGGGAACGATCGACCAGCGTGTGCCGGGTCTCGCCGTAGGCGGCCAGCGTCGCCGAGCGGACGGTGCCGAATTCGTCGGTGTCCTCGTGCGGTTCGACCAGCACCTCCGCGCCCTGCGACCGCGCCCACTCGACGCAGCGGTCCACATCGGGCACCTCGAGCGCGACGTCGATGATCCCGTCGCCGTGTCGATCGTGGTGCGCGACCAGCGGACTGTCCGGATCCACCGCGCCGGTCACCACGAAACGCGCACTGCCGCTGCGCAGGACGAAGCCCTTGTGATCGCGCACGCCGGTCTCGGGACCGCAGTACGCCTCGAGCCGCATCCCGAACGCGGACTGCAGATAGTGCGCGAACTGGGTGGCGTTGCCGACCACCCACACCAGTGCGTCCCAGCCGGTGACCGGGAACGGATCGCGTGCGGAGTCGTGTTCGACCAGGCCGATCAGCTGAATGTCCGACGGCTCCTCGCGGGTGATCGCCGGCGCGGTTTCGGTAGTCATTCCCCTAGGTAATCGCCCGTCCCCGATCTAGGCAATATCATGGAAATTCGGTAGACATGATGGCGAATTACGCCACCGAAACACCGTCCATGCTGGACAATCTGTCTAGAACAACGGATCGAAGTGGAGACTACCGATGGGCCGCACCGAGACCAGGCTGGACGAGCTGGACCTGGCGATCCTGACCGCAATGCATGAATACCAGAAGGCCGGAATCCTGGAGTTGTCGCGCCGCACCCGCGTCGCGCGCGCGACCGTCCAGTCGCGGATCGCGCGGATGGAGGAGGCCGGCGTGATCGCCTCCTACGATCCCCACATCGATGTGACCGCGGCGGGCTTCGACGTACAGGCCTTCGTCACCCTGGAGATCGCCCAGGGTGCGCTCGACGCCGTCGCCGCCGATCTCGAGGCGATCGCGGGCGTGCTGGAGGCGTACGCGACCACCGGTTCGCAGGATGTGCTGTGCCGCATCGGGGCCGATTCGCATGCCGGGTTGCAGTCGGTGCTGCTGAGTATCGACCGCAGCGCGGCGGTGGTGCGCTCGCACAGCGTCATCGTGCTGTCCACGGTCGTGCCGAGTCGGACCCTGCCGCTGCTGCGCACGCTCACGCCCACCGGCACCAGTAAGGCCCCCGCATATCGGCACAGCTGACGCACGGATCAGATTTTCACGTCGGCTTCCGGGGTCAGGATTTCGATGCTCGGAGACAGATCGGGCTCCAGAAAGCCCAGCAGCGCAGCACCTTCCGCTTCGACCGCGGAACGTTCGGCCGCAGACCAGATGCGGTGGGGCACGATTCGCAGCCGGGCGCGTTCGCGGTCGGTGAAGATCTTGTAGACGGCCGCCACCATGCCGTCCAGCAGGATCGGGGAGACCTGCGTCCCGCGATACTGCGCGGGTGGTGCGGCGACGCCTGCCGGGATGATGCGGCCCCGATCCTTGTGGGACAGAAAGACATTGTCGTACCAGCCGAGGTACCGCACCGGGGCGGGCAGATCCGGATCGGCCAGTTCGGCATCGGCCCGGTCGTACAGCGTGCGGCCGCGTTCGTCGGTGTAGGTGCGGACTCGATCATCCAGTGCCGCAATGACTTCGGCTACTCCGGTCAGTTTCGACCAGGTCGCGATATCGCCCGCGGTGGCCGGGCCGAAGGCGGTCAGATAGCGAATGACCAACTCCGGCAGGGGATATCGATCGTCGGGCGGCGCACCGAGCCAGGACTCGATCCGAGACCACACCGGCCGGGCGTTGTTGCGCCACAGTCCGCGGGGCGGTGTCTGCAGCACGGGGAGCTGATAGAGCCAGGTCTGCAGTACCGCGGACGGATTGCGATCAGGGTATTCCCGGGCCGCCAGCACCCGTAGTTCGGCGGCGGGGATCGGCTCGTCGCCCAGGGCCGCCTCCCCGCGCCGACGCACCTCCGCCGGATCCAGGCCGACCATCGCGCTGGCGTTGAACCCCTTGCGAAACGGGATCTTCTCCAGCTCCGGTTGGATATGCGGCGCGATCCGCAACGCATCGGCGGCGGTGACGAGATGGATCGTCGCGCGCATCAGCGTGATCCGCACCAACGACCGGTCCCGCAGCCCCGCCGATACCGCCGCCGGATCGAAATCGACCGTGCGACTCCACAATCCGACATACGGCGGCGGAACATCCTGCGCCTGCAATCCCACCAGGTGCGAGCACATATCCGTCGCGGACAGCGCCGAGCGCGCCAGCAGATGCTGCCGGGCCAGCAGAGTCCGGTTCAGGACGCGATCGGAAAGTTTCATGGTCCGGTCACCGTAAACGTCGGCACCGACAAGAATCCGACGAATCGGCCCGGTCCGGCGAATGCCGCCGTCGTCGCCCCGAGCCGCAGCCGGGGCGACGACGTCCGGACCGGACGCTTTCGCTCCGCCGATTCAGCGGATGGTGACGACGACCTTGCCCGTGGCGGTCCGATTGTCCAGGGACGCAACCGCATCCGCGGCCCGGTCCAGCGGGTACAGCACCGGCCGGGGCGGGGCGATCTTTCCCGCGGCCAGCAGCGGCCCGACCTCGGCCCACTGTTCCTGCAGGTAGCCCGGGTGCGAGGTGACCCATTCACCCCAGGCCGCACCGACCACCTCGACGTTCTTGAGCAGCAGCCGGTTCACCTTCACCGTCGGGATCTCACCCGCGGTGAAACCGACCACCAGCAGACGACCACCCGCGGCCAGCGAACGGACACTGTCGGTGAAGCGGTCACCGCCCACCGGGTCCAGCACGATGTCGACCCCGCGACCGCCGGTCAATTCCTTCACCGCGGCCAGCCAGCCGTCGGTGAGCACCACGTCGGTCGCGCCGTTCGCCCGCGCCACCTCGGCCTTCTCCGGCGTGCTCACCACCGCGATCACCCGGCCCGCACCCAGCGCCGCGGCCATCCGCAACGTCGACGTGCCCACACCGCCGGCCGCGCCGTGCACCAGCACCGACTCGCCTTCGGCCAGACGGCCACGGTTGCGCAGGCAGAAGTGCACGGTCAGATCGTTGAACACGATGCCCGCGCCGGCCTCGAGGGGGATGTTGTCCGGCAGCGGGAACACCATCTGCACGGGCGTCACCGCGACCTCGGCCAGGGCGTTGCCGAGCATGGTCAACGCCACCACCCGGTCACCCGGCCGCACATGCGCGTCCTCGGGCGCGGAGCGCACCACACCGGCGACCTCACCGCCCACGACATACGGCATCTGCGGTTTGAGCTGGTACAACCCCCGAGTCATCAGCACGTCCGGGAAGGCCACACCGGCCGCGTGCACATCGATCACCACCCCACCGGTAAACGGCTGCGGTTCCGGAATATCGACGACCTCGATGGACTCCGGCCCCTCGAGCTTGCTCACCTGGGCTGCACGCATGAATCGACTCCTGTCGTCCGACACCTGTCCGAACAAGTTAACCGGTCTTCGCGGCGAGCTGTCCACGGGTGTATGTCTTGCTACGCTTGTGCCCGCTGGACTCATGAGCAAGGGGGATCGTCTTGGCACCGGAACCATCGATGAACGTCGACGTCGGAGCGCTGGCCAATTTCGCCAAGGCCCTCACCGACGAGGCAGGCGCGATCGGCAAGCTCGATCCCGGCCTCGGCGACGCGGTGACCGCCCTACCCGGTACCGACTGGCAGAACACCTGCCAGCAGACCAAGACCTCGGTCGACAATGCGCTGCAACGCATCTCGGACCGCGTGACCACACTCGCGGACTCGGTCGATCACGCGGGCAAGGTGCTCACGATGACCGATGAACAGTTCGCCGCCGACCTGGAGAAGATCGGGATGCACGCATGACGCTCACCATCTCGAACGTCGAGGCATGGAACCCCGCCGCGATCACCACCGCGGGCACGGCCGTCAACACCACCAGCACGGGCCTGGACAAGGCCCTCAGCAACGCCGACACCACGATCAGCAACCTGACGTGGGACGGCAACGCCGCCAAGGCCGCCCGCACCCGCATGGGCACCGAGAAGACCCGGGCCTCGGCGGTGAGCGGAGCGCTGCTGGAACTGCAGAAGGCGTTGAGCACGCACGTCGAGAACCTGACCAATACCCGGCAGGCGGTCCTGGACGCACGCGAACCCGCACTGCATCCGACCGGCCCGGAAGCAACACCCCCGGATCCGTTCGAGATAGCGGACAACGGCGTGGTCACCGCGACCAAGCGCAAGGACTACATCGACAAACTGCAGGGCCTGAACGACGGCGAGAAAACCTGGCAGAAATGCTTCCAGGATCTGCTGGCCGCCAACCATCAGTCCAAGATCACGGGCGCACTCGCGCAGGCCGAGTCCGCCGCCACCGATCTCATCACTGCGGTGAACACCGCGAAGGGAAAAGTCGACGCGGCCTATGCCGGACTCGGTGACCCGAAACTGGGCGTCACCGCGGCGCCCTCCGCCCCGGCGAACACCAGCCCCGCCTCGCTCAGCTCGAATTCCGCTACGCCGCACTATCAGTCGACGAGTAATACCTCGCACAGCAACGGCACGTCATCGCACAACGGCAGCAGCCACTACAGCAATGCCTCGATGAACGACCGCAACGAATCCAATCTCTCGCAACCGTCCGGGAATGTCGCCGAGTGGATCGCCCAGGCACGAGAAATCCTCATCCAGGAAGGCGTTCCGGCCGATCAGATCGACGACAAGGCCATCGCGACGATCATCGAGCACGAATCGGGCGGAAATCCGTCGATCGTCAACGACTGGGACAGCAATGCCGCGGCCGGGCACCCGTCGAAGGGGCTCATGCAGACCATCGACAGCACCTTCAATTCCTATGCGGTACCAGGCCATACGGATATCTTGAATCCGGTCGACAACATCGTGGCGGCCAGCAGATACGCGATCAACAGATACGGTTCGCTGAGCGATGTTCCGGGCGTGGTCGCCGTTCGCCACGGTGGCGCCTACGTCGGCTACTGACGTTCAATTCGGTAGCGTGGCTTGCGCATTGGCCAGCAGCGCGTACTGCGACGCGGCTCGCTGCTGGGTCTGCCAGAGCTGCTGTCCCAGAACCAGTGCCGCATAGCGTCGATACGCGACGAAGCAACGGAACCGGGCTGCCGCGGGCGCGGTGTAGTTCTCGACGCACATCGTGTTCGGCACCCCTTCGGGTGGGTCGACATCGCGTCGGGCATCGGCATCACCCAGATGAGCCGAGTCGGCGACGAACTGCACGGCCGCGGCGGAATCACGAGCTCTGAACACATAAGCCGCCGGGGCGACCGCGACACGGTCGATCCCCGCACGGCGCATCACCGGATATCTCGTGCCCTGATCCTGCACGTAATTCAGATAGGCCCGCAGGGTGTACACGATCTCGCTGCCGCCGTCGGGCGGGGACGCCGCCGCGCCCTCGTGCAGGGTTCGCACCAGGATGTGGTCCGGATCCTGCTGCAGCGTAGGGATTTTCTCCGCCGGTGTCGGAACGAACTTGTCCAGCACGGGCAGTTCCGCGGCGAGATATTGCTGCGTCATCTCGGTGAGCCGCGTCAGGTCCGTCGTCCGTGCGTCGGCGAGGATATTCACGACGAACACACCGTGGGCGAGCGTGCTGCCCAGCGTGGGAACCGTGGGACGCCAATGCGCGAACGCATCGGCGTATTTCGGCAATTTCACCGGTGTGTTCTGCGGGTTCAGCGCCATGTCGACGGCGTCCGTCTGCTGGGCGGCGGAACGGGCCGACGCGGCGTCGGGAAAGCGAAGTACCGTCACCCGGATGCCCTCATGATCATGGGTTCCGTAGACGGCTTTGGTCAGCGGTGTCACCGAATCCGCCGCACCGGTCGAGAATCCCACGACGAATCCGTTGTCGTACAGCACTTTCACCACGGGATCGGCGAGATATTGGGTGACCGACTCCGGCGTGACCTGTGCACTGGCGGCAGCACCCCAGAAATATTTCGGCTCCACCTCGTAGGGACTCAGCACGGCATCGGCCAGCCTGGCGGCCTCCAACTGCGCATAACCGCGAATACCCAGGTAGCTCGGCAGAGTGGGAGGTCTCGTCGAGGAGTCCGCATCGATGTCGAGGGTGCGCACATCCACTTCTCCCGCAACCGCATTCGGATGGAGCACCGAGGAACACCCGGCCACGAGTGTCACCATGGCGAACGCACCCAGTGCTCGAACCAGCCGACCCACGTACGAACTCATCGCATCACCGCCGGAAGGTCGTCGAGAATATGGTTCAGGGTCGTCTGCGCGGTCAGACATTTGCCCGCCTGTGCCGTGCCGATACCGGCCGTCGGGGTCGTGACCTGGACGGTCACCGCTTCGACGTCGTCGTCGGCGACCGTCCGATAGACGCCACGCCGGACGCAGACAGTGCTGTTCAATTCGGCGCCGTCGGCATCGACCACGTTGCCACCGCCGAAATCGATGTGGATCGGATGGGCGGGCGAAGCGAAAGGCTTCGTATGTTCGAAGGCCACGGTCAGGGTGTTCGTGCCGACCCAGTCACAGGAATGCAGCAGATTCGGGGTGCCGCGGACCTTGTCTCCGATCGACAATTTGGTCTCGTCCGGATCGACGAGCGCACAGGGGTCGTGATGTGCCAGCGAGTTCCGGACATCCGCGAGCCGCGGCCCGTGCTCCACATCGGTGACCAAGCGGCCCAGGGCCTCATCGGCTACCACGCACCGCTGATCCGCCGACTTACCGCTCTTCACGGTGAGCGTGATCCCGAACTGCGGATCGATCGTGGCCGGGGTCAGCGCCCGGCCGCACCCTCCGTCCACGGGTCCGGTGGGCTCGAGAACCGGCACGCCGTTCACCGTACGACCGCTGTTTCGATAGGCGGCGGTGCGTTGGACGTCCAGATCGAACTCGTATCCCCCGGCCTGTCCGCTACATCTGCCCCACTGCTGCGAGGCCGGCGATGTGGTCCACTGTCCCAACGAGGGCACCAGCGGATCCTTCATGACCGCGCACATATCCAGCGAGCGCAGCGCGGTGAGGTTGAGCCCGGCGAGCGGGTTGGGTCCGGCGGATGCGGAACCATCGCTGCCGCCGAACGCGTATACGCCGCCGATCACCGCGCCCACCAGGATGACGACGACCGCCAACGCCCCCGCGAGCAAACGCCGGCGACGCTGCGTCTCGGCCGCCTGGGATGCCACGAGAAACTGCCCCACGCGCCGGTCGAAGTCGGCTCCCGGCGGTTCGGGGACCCTCGACTGGTCGGTGCCGGGAATCTGCGTCGCCTCCGGGTCGGAGACCAGCGCCGAGAGTTCCCGGGACTGCTCGTAGATCGCCCGATGCACGGCCAGCGGCCACGGTTGCTGTTGCGGCGGAAGCGATCCCAGGAAATCGAGGATCTGCGCGGGAGTGGGCCGCGCGGCGGGATCCCGGTTCAGGCAGGGGACGACCAGTTCGCGGATTTCCGGCGGCAGCGCGGACAGGTCCGGGTCCGTGTTGACGATCTTGTACAGCACGTGCGGCATCGAGTTACCCGCGAACGGGCTCGCCCCGGCGGACGCCATCACCAGGACCGAACCCAGCGAGAACACATCGCCGGCCGGTGTGAGCGGTTCGGACTGCGCCTGTTCGGGGGACATGAACGCCGGTGAGCCGATGATGGATCCGGTGTGGGTCAGATCGGAGCGCTCGTCGACGAGGCGGGCGATGCCGAAGTCGATCACCCGGGGACCGTCCTCGGCGAGAATGACGTTACCCGGCTTGAGATCTCGATGAATGAGCCCGGCGCCGTGAATGGACTGCAGGGCCGAGGCCAGACCGACCGCGAGCGTGCGGATCTGTTCCGACCCGAGCGGGCCATACTGCTCGACCGCTCGGTCCAATGGCACGCCTGGGACGAAAACCGAAGCCAGCCAAGGAGATTCGGAGTCGACATCGAAATCGACGACCGCCGCGGTATAGGCGCCGGACACCCGCGCCGAGGTCTGGACCTCGCGCCGGAATCGCGGCAGGAAATCCCGCTCGGTCACCAGGTGCGCATGGACCTGTTTGATGGCGACCAGACGTCCGTCGGGACCGACGCCGAGCAGTACGCGCCCCATCCCCCCGGCACCGAGCTGCCCCAGCAGCCGGTATCGCCCGATCCGTGCCGGATCACCGGCCTCCAATCGTGTGACCATCAGGTGTAACCCAATCGCTCGAGCACCGAACCGATCACCGATTCGGTTGCGCCACAGGCTTTTCCGGAAGATGCCGACGTGGCGGGATGGGCGATCGCCGCGATCGTCTCCCCGCGACCGCCGGTGGTCGGCTGGACCATGAGGTAGGTCGAACAGGTGCCGTCGGCGTCGACCAGACGTGCGGCCTGATGCGGTGCGAGCTGAATCTCGCCACCGATGTTGACCTGCTGATATTTCGGATCGTTGTCCAGGCGCGCGGTCTCGGTGGTCTGCAATTTCACGCCCAGGGCCGCCCCCTGCCACTGGCAGGTGTGCACGTCGATCTTCGCTGCGGGAACGCCCGAGCCCACGGCCGCGCCGATCACCGAGGAATCCACCGCGGTGCACGGATCCACCCGCACAACGGACTGCCTCGACAGCGATGCGGTGGGCGAATTCGTCACCAGACGAGTGAGTGTCGCCTTCAACCCGGACATCGCGGCCGTGCACGCAGCACCGTCGACATCGGAGACCGTGAACTCCACCGCCACCTTCGACTGTGTCCCCGCCGGGACTGCCCGGCCACAGGATCGGGTGCCCGCGGTGGTGTCGAGAACAGGTTGGCCCGCGAGCGAATCCGCGGTCCGCTCGGCAGCGGGTGCGGCAACCCCCACGCCGACCGTCATCGTCGATTGCCGACCGTCGGACATCGTCACCTTCGCCGCGCACACGGACGAATTCGTCGGCACCGGCTGTGCGGGCTGCCCCAGCGAGCCGATGACGTCCGCGTCCAGCAATCGGCAGGTGTCGACCAGGCGCAGCTGATCATCGGATAACGCCAGGGTCCGGTGCGCCAGTGGATCCGGCACGGCGGACCTACCGTGTGTCAGCGCGAGAACTCCCGCGCCACCGGCCACGACGACGGCCACGACAGCCGCCGCGATCGCCCAGCGCCGACGTCCCCGGCCCGCGGGTTCGGGCGACTGCCCGTCCAGTTCGTCCCACCGTCGGGCCTCGGCCACGTCCCGGGCGATGGCCCGCTGCACCTCGGACGGCCATGCGGCCCGCGCCGACACCGACTCCACCGCACCCAGCAGTTGTTCCGCTGTCGGCCGGTGCGCCGGATTCTTCGCCAGGCACGCGTCCACGACCGGGCGCAGGACCGCGGGCACCGCGCTGGTATCCGCACGACCGTGCACGACGTTGTACAGCGTCTGCGGTGTGGACGCACCGCTGAACGGATTCTGTCCCGAGGCCGCCAGCACCAGCATCCCGCCGACCGAGAACACGTCGCTGGCCGTGGTCAGTTCGTATCCTTCGGCCTGTTCGGGCGACATGAAGGCGGGTGAGCCGATCAGGGATCCGGTGGAGGTCAGCTGGGTCTGGGTCTCGAGGGCTCGGGCGATGCCGAAATCGATGACGCGGGGGCCTTCCGCGCCGAGCAGGACGTTGGCGGGCTTGAGATCCCGGTGAATCATCCCTGCCCGATGGATCTCCAGCAGGGCCGCGGCCAGACCCGCGGTGAGCAGCCGCAGGCCGCCCAGCGGCAGTGGCCCGAACTGCTCGACGGCCTGCTGCAGCGATGCTCCGGGGACGTACATCGAGGCGAGCCAGGGCTCGGGAGCCTCGGGATCGGCATCCATCACCGCGGCGGTGTATGCGCCGGTAACCCGTTGCGACGCTTGCACTTCCATCCGGAAACGTTCCCGGAACTCCGGGCTCCGCGCGAGATGACGGTGCACCATCTTGACCGCGACCAGCCGCCCGTCCGGCGCCCGCCCCAGCAGCACCCGCCCCATCGCCCCCTGCCCGATCACCGCGAGCAGCCGATGTCGCCCGGCGCTGCGCGGATCATTCGGCCCCAACGGCTCCATCGCGGTCGCTCCCCTCCCCGTACCTCTCGGCATCGTACCGAGCCGACCGCCGCACCGCCCATCCCCGAGCTCGCTATTCCCCGGCAAAACGGGCAGACGCTACGCACTGGTACGACCATCTCCGCGTAACGACGCACCGCCCGCACCGTAAAGTCATTCACAAGAAGCACCGCACGAGAACGCGGCACACCGTGCAGCGCGAGGAGCACCAGTGTCACTCGATCAGCCACTCGCCCCGCTTCCCCGGGAGGGCATCGGCTTCACCACGTCGTGGCCTGTCCGCACCGGCGATGTGGATCCGTACAACCGCGTGCGCCTGGATACCGTTGCCCGTTATCTGCAGGATGTCGCCTGGGAGGAATTGGAGAGCGGCTTCTTCCATCGCACCGATCCGGTGTGGATCGTGCGCCGCACCGTCATCGACGTGGTGCGGCCGATCCTGTGGCCGGACCGGGTGGAACTGCGACGGTGGTGTTCGGCGATGTCGACCCGCTGGGCGAATATGCGGGTCCGGATCACCAGCGACAACGGCGGGCTGATCGAGACCGAGGGCTTCTGGATCAATCTCAACGAGTCGACCAATATGCCGACCCGGATCAGCGATCAGGGCCTGGCCCACCTGGCCCGCACCACCACCGAGACCCGGCTGCGCTGGCGGCCGTGGCTGACCGATCTACCTCCCGCGGAATCGGATACCGATCTGCCGTTCCCGTTGCGCGCCACCGATATCGACCTCTACAACCACATCAGCACCAGCGTGTACTGGCAGGCCGTCGAGCACTATCTGATCGACATCCCCAAACTCGTCGCGGGCCCGCATCGGGCGGTCATCGAATACATCGAGCCGGTGCTCGCGCGGCAGCACGTCAGCGTGCGCAGCCGGATCGAAGCCGGCGATCACACCGGGGACGCCGCCCTGCGGCTGTGGTTCGTGGTCGGCGGCACGACCACCACGACCGTGCGGATCGGGCCACTGCCGGAGTGAGACACCACGAAATACGCCGGAGGACTCCGCATGAGTCCTCCGGCGTATTCGATTCGGTTGTCCCCGAAGGGCTTCTACCCCCGGGCGGCCTTGAGCAGGTCCTCGCGAGTGGTGAGTTTGACGCGGGGGCGGCCGCCGGACTTGCCCGCGGTGCGTTCGGCGGTGTCGATCGCCTTCCAGCCCTCGCGGTCCACCAGATCCGGCTGACGCTGCGCCAGCAGGGTCTTCAGTGCGGCCCGATCAGCTTGCGGCGCAGGGAGTTTGCCCGAGGTGAAGTCGGCGAGCAACTGCTCGACGGTCTCGGTGGCATCGACCCGGTTGGATCCGATGATCCCGCGCGGGCCGCGCTTGATCCAGCCCGAGACGTAGATGCCCGGCAGATGCGAACCATCGGCGACGACGCGGCCGTGCTCGTTCGGGATGGTGCCGGTGCGCTCGTCGAAGGGCAGCTCACCCACCGGCTGGCCGCGGTAGCCGATCGACCGCAATACCAGTGCGGCGGACAGCGTCTCGGTGCGATCCGACGCCCGCGCCACCACGCGGCCGTCCTCGACGACCAGCTCGTTGTGCACGATCTCGACCGCCTCGGCGCGGTCGTCGCCGGTAACCGCGGTGGGCGAGGTCAGGTAGCGGAAGACGATGCGCTTGTTGGCCGGATCCGGCGTCTCGGCCGCATACTCCTGTGCCAGTTCGTATTTCAGCCGCAGTGAGGGCTCGATGTCCGGATCGTCCAGCAGCGCCTGGCTTTCCGGATCCAGCTCCAGCTCGGCCGGATCGATGATGACGTCGATGCCCTTCAGATGGCCCAGGGCCATGAATTCCGAAGAGGTGTAAGCGGCCTGCAGCGGGCCGCGCCGGCCCAGCACCACGACCTCGCGGATGTTGCTCTGCCGCAGGGCGTCCAGGGCGTGATCGGCGATATCGGTCTTGGCCAGCTCGTCGGGGTCCAGGGTCAGCACGCGCGCCACGTCCAGCGCGACGTTGCCGTTGCCGACGATGACCGCGCGCTCGCCCGACAGATCGAAGGTGCGCTCGGCGTAGTCGGGGTGGCCGTTGTACCAGGCGACGAACTCGGTCGCGGAGTGGCTGCCGGGCAGATCCTCGCCGGGCACGTCCAGGCGGCGGTCGGTGGAGGCGCCGACCGCGTAGATCACCGCGTGGTGATGGTTCACCAGCTCCTCGTGCGATATGTGTTTACCCACCTCGACATTCAGGTGGTACTGCAGGGTGTCGCGGCGGAAGGCGCTCTCGAACATGGTCGACACACCCTTGGTGCCCGGGTGGTCGGGGGCGACTCCGGCGCGCACCAGCCCCCACGGGGTGGGCAGGCGGTCGAACATCTCCACCTCGACGTCCGCGCGGCGCAGCAACTCCTCGGCGGCGTAGCAGGCCGCGGGCCCGGCCCCGACGATCGCGACCCGCAGCGTACCCAGATCCTTCGGCGGACGCGCCGGAGTCACCAGCGGGTCGAAATTCGATTCCAGCGGATGACGCTGGAAGTACGCGGCATTGATGTCGGCGAATCGCGCCAGGGACGCGCTCAGATCGTCCTCGGAGAAGATGGCCTCCACCGGGCAGGCATCAACACAGGCACCGCAGTCGATACAGGTGTCGGGGTCGATGTACAGCTGCTCGGTCGTCGCGAACTCGGGTTGCTCCGGAGTCGGACGAATGCAATCGACCGGGCACTCGGGTACGCAGCTGGCATCGTCGCAACAGCGCTGCGTGATCACATAGGCCATATCTCGCAGATCCTCGAAACAATCATGGGGCCGTACCCGCGCCGGGGCTCGGAGCGGGACGGGCATCACATCCGATGCCCGTGGGCAATGGATGTGACGCCACCTTCAGTGTGCCTCGAGAGTGAGACGTCTCTCTCATCAGGATGCGTCGGTACGGGGTTTCGGTAACCCGAATACCGCCTCACACGGCATGCCCGAGCATCGGTTCGGCCCGGTCCGCCTACGGTATCGGCTATGGTGCGGACCCTGATTCTGATGCGACACGGCAAATCCGATTACCCCGAACGTGTCGTCGATCACGATCGGCCGCTCGCGGCACGCGGACGCCGCGAGGCGGCGCTCGCCGGTGACTGGCTGCGCGAGACGCAGCCTCGGATCGACGCGGTGTGCTGTTCCACCGCGGTGCGCACCCGCGAGACGCTCACCGCGACGGCCGTGACCGCCCCGGTGCAGTTCGACTCCTCGATCTACGAGGCCTCGCCGCGCACGCTGATCGAGCTGATCCAGCTCACCGAGCCGGATGTGCAGACCCTGCTGGTGGTCGGGCACGCACCCGGAATGCCTTGGACAGCTTGGGAACTGGCCGCCAACCGCAATTCCGAACCGGCCGCGGAACTCAGCCGCAAATTCCCCACCTCGGCGTTGGCGGTCTTGGAATTCGACCGCACCTGGGCCGAATTGGACACCGGCACGGGTGATCTGGTGCGCTTCCACGTCCCGCGGTAGCACCCGCGGGGCCGCGGCTAGCTGATGATCCGCCCGCGAACCACGACGACCACACCGAACACGATCAGCAGCACCAGGGCCACGAACCAGTTGGTCAGCCACCACACGACGCCCAGGACCACGAGCACCGGCAACAGTGCGATCGCGGCGATGAGCGGACTTTCTCTGATCGTCTCGAGCGCCGATCGCGCCCGGATCCGATCGATCTCTTTGGCCATGAATTCAGCGTAGGCCGACTCGTCCCGATCGTCCGGTCCTTTTCACGCGGCCCTGGTGGAAGGGGTGCGGAATCGTACCCCCGCGCGGGGAGCGAAACTTGTCGGTGCCCGGTGCCATCCTGTGCGCATGGACTGGAAAATCGAGCTCGTCGCCATCCCCGTGACCGACGTCGATCGCGCCAAGAAGTTCTACACCGGTATCGGCTTCAACGCCGACTACGACGAGAGTCCCACCGAGGACATCCGCTTCGTTCAGCTCACCCCGCCCGGGTCGGGATGTTCGATCGCCGTCGGCAAGGGCATCACCGATGCCGCACCCGGCAGCGTGGTCGGCATGCAGATCGTCGTCGCCAGCGCCGAACAGGCGTATCAGGAACTGACCGCCGCGGGTGTGGCGGCCACGCCCGTCAAGGACGAGGGCTGGGGGCTGTTCACCTATTTCGCCGACCCCGACGGGAACAAGTGGGCGGTACAGGAGATCCCGAAGCGCTCCTGACCTGCGCCCCGGCCACCGGCGGTGAATTCGGGCAGAATCGATCTCGAGTTCGGGGCCGCGGACGGCTACGAGAACCGTCCGGGAGCGCCGGTGGACGACACCCCCGTACACCTGGTTCCAACACCCTGAACAACGCCAACCGCGAACAGCCGAAGCGAAGCGGAGGCATCAAATACAGCGAACACGCCGGAGCGAAGCGGAGGCAGAAGATTATGGGTACGGCGGCATGGGATCGGATCACCGACAGGAACGATCCCGAGTACGAGCGCGCGCGTTATTCGATCGGCGAGGTCTCCGAGCTGTCCGGCCTGACCCGGGACACCCTGCGCTGGTACGAGCGGATCGGGCTGCTGGATTCGGTGGGCCGCGATCACGCCGGTAAACGTCGGTTCAGCGATCGGGACATGGACTGGCTGGCACTGATCGGCAAGTTGCGGCGCACCGGAATGTCCGTGGCGGACATGATCCGATACGCCGAACTCGTACGCGCCGGGGAGTCGACCTATCCGGAGCGCCTGGCGATGTTCCAGCGCACCCGGGCCGACGTGCTGGCCCAGATCGAGGAACTGCGGCAGACCGTCGAGGTGCTGGACTGCAAGATCTCGCTGTACGAGGGCAATTCGGCCGCCGCCGATTGGCGCACCGTGGGCGTCTGCCCGCGCCCGAGCCAGGACGAGGCGGTCGATCACGAGCGGATCGATCAGGGCGCACCGGTCTGATCGCCGAGCGTTCACCTGGCTCGGCACTCCGGGAGTCGCGACTGCTCATATGCTCGACGATGCGCACGGTGCCCGGCCGCGCGGATCCCGGTCCGGAGATGGGTGAGTTCGGGTGCGCGGGACGCGAACCTGCCTGATCTCCCGCCTTGAAGGAGCTGCCCGATGACCTCCCCCGCCGATATCGAAAGCGCGGTGCGCGCCGGTCTGGCCGCCGTCGCGGCGATGCCCGCAGTGGACGAGCACTGGCTGGAGGTCTACCGGCACCTGCACGCGAATCCCGAACTGTCCGGAGCAGAGGTGGCCACGGCCCGTCTGGTCGCGGACGAATTGCGGGCGATACCCGGCTGGGAGGTCACCGAGGGAATCGGCGGCACGGGCGTGGTCGGCGTGTTGAACGGTGGTCCGGGCCCGGTGATCTGGTTGCGCGCGGATATGGACGCGCTGCCGGTGCAGGAGGAGACCGGACTGGACTACGCCTCGCGGATTCCGGGCGTGATGCACGCGTGCGGGCACGATGTACATGTCACGGCCCTGCTCGGGGCCTGTGCGCGCCTGGCCGCGCGAGCCGATCTGCCGGGCACGATCGTGGCGATCTTCCAGCCCGCCGAGGAGACCGGTTTCGGTGCGCGCGGCATGCTCGACGACGGTCTGCTGGACCGCTTTCCACATCCGCGCATCGTGCTGGGCCAGCACGTCGGCCCGGTTCCGGCCGGACTGATCCTCAGCCGCGGCGGGGTGCTGATGGCCGCGTCGGATTCGATCCGGATCGAGCTGACCGGTTCGGGCGGACACGCGTCCATGCCGCATGCCGCGGTGAATCCGCTGACCATGGCCGCGTCCCTGGTGCAACGGCTGCAGGGCCTGGCCGCCCAGCATGCCGCGCTGCCGTCGGCACCGGTGCTCACCCCCGCCGCACTGCACGTCGGCGACCGGCCGAACGTGATCGCCGAGCATGCCGAAATGCTGCTGAGTCTGCGGACATTCACCGCCGGCTCGCGCGAGACGATCCTGGCGGGCGTGCGCCGGATGGCCGCAGCCGAGGCCGAATCGGCTGGGGTACACAAGGATCCGGCGATCGAAATATTCGACAGCTTCCCGGTCACGGTGAACTCCGCCGCCGATACCGACCGCCTGCTGACGACGTTCGCCGCCAACGGATTCCCGGCCTTCCCACTGCCCGGACCGATCACCGGCAGTGAGGATTTCGGCGCCTTCGCCACTGCCGCGAACTGCGCATCGGTGTTCTGGTACGTCGGCGGATTCTCCGCGGATCGGTACACCGCCGAGGATTGGATCGGATTGCATCAGGAGATGGCGCTGCCCGCCGGGACGGCCTCGAACCACTCCCCCCGCTTCGCGCCGGACCCGGAACAGACCCTGCCACCGGCGATCAACGCGATGGTCGTGGCGGCGAGCAGCGAACTCGCCCGGAGCTGATCGCCCGCTCATCAGAATCGGCGGGCGCCGGTGACCGGCATCTGCCCGATCGGGGATTCGATCACCCCGGTGCGGTCGGTCGAGGCGTGGATGACGCGCCCGCCGCCCTCGTAGATGGCCGAGTGACCGCCACCGTAGAAGGACACCACATCGCCGGGCTGCAACTGGTTCAGCGGAACAGGGGTTCCGGAGTCGAGTTGGCCGTAGCTGGTGCGCGGCACGCTGACCCCGGCTTGCCGATAGGACCACTGCACGAGGCCGGAGCAGTCGAATGCGTCAGGGCCCGCCGAACCATATCGATAGGCGTGTCCGAGCTTGGAGCGAGCGGCATCGAGAGCGCGTTCGCCGGTTGTCTCACGCTGCGTGGGCGCAGCCTGCGGCGTGGACTGCGCCTGCGGCAAGGGCAGGTTCAGGCCGGGCAGCGTCAGCCCACGGAACTGGGGCGAAGACAGGAATTGCCGGACCTGCGGAATATCGAGCACCGGCGGCAGGCCGGGCAGGTCGGATTGCGCGGCCCCGGCTTCAGGTACAGGTGCAGGCGCCGGTGCGAATGTGAACGCTCGTGCGACTACCGGCGACTGATCGGATGTCGTCGCGACTGCGGAGTGCGTGACGCCGGGTGCAGGTGCGACGGCAGGGCGCACAATTCCCGGGATAGGTACGAACACGACAGCGGAAGGCATCGCCGCGGGTATAGCTGTCGCGACAGCAGGTTGCCCGATTCCGAGGGCCGGTACGAACCCGACCGCAGTGCGCACGACATCGGGAACGGGCGGCGCAGCGGGGGGCGCGATGCCAAGACCAGGTGCGAACTCGGCCGCGCCGGGAACAGGCGTCGCAGCCAGGTGTGCGATTGCAGGCGTAGGTGCGAGCCCGACGGCGGGCCGCACAATTGCGGGAGCGGACGGCGCGCTGATCGCGATGCGCGGCACGACGCTCGAATTCTGCTGCGGCCCAGCCGGAGCCAGATGTAGTCCCTGTTCGATGCCCCGGGAGATTCCGACTTGGTCCGGCACATCGATCACACCGACGGCCGGGACGTTCACGGGCTGGGCCGCTGCCTGGCCGGTGGCGAGCACCGTCGCCCAGACCATTCCGAGGGTGGCCGCGGCGACCCCGAATGCGAACCAGAGCACCCGCCGCAGCAGGCGGGTATATCGGACCTCGTCGTTTCCTGCGCTCATGATGTACTCCTTACGATCCTGTCATCGAGGGTCGATCGGGGCCTTGCGAAGCCACGTCCCGTTGACGCGGCCGACTCCGTCGAGCTCCTCGAAATAGATTCGAAAAACATCACGGTGTTGCGTCCAGTCGAGCGGATCCGAGGCGCAATCATTCGCCGGAAAATGTTGAATCGCAAATACAACCGCACCGAAATACGATAACGAGACGATAAAGTATCGAAAAACAACTGATATCACGACAATGCCCCGCAATGCATTTTTCTGCACTGCGGGGCATTGCCGGAATATCTCAGGCGCTGATCTGCTGCTCGATCTGCTCGGCCAGGCCGCGCAACTTCGCGGCGAATTCACGGGCCGCGGCCGGGTCACCACCGGATCCCTTGACGATCCGGCGCGTCAGCGCGGCCAGCCTGGTCTCGGCCGAACTGAACAGATCCACGGGGCGTTCGTGTGGATCCTCGACGACCTCACCGCGCAGCCACGCTTGCAGATGCTGCACCACTCGATCGCGATCGAATTCACCGGGCAGCACCGCCACCGCTTCGCGCAGTTTGCCCGCGGTGATCTTCACATCGCCCGCCACGAGCGTGGCATAGACGGTGACCGCGGCGTCCTCGCCGTACTCGGCGGCCACCGGCAGCAATTCCCGTATCTGCCCCTCGTTGATCCCCGGGGCCAGCGGATGGAGTTTGGCGGCCAGCGGCCAAGCGCGAATCAGCTTGTGCGCGTACGAGCGCTGCATATCCCAGCGCTGTTCCACATAGTCGTCGAAACTTGGGTAGGCATTGCGATACAGCCGCCCGTCACGCACGATCTGCAACGCCCGCCCGGCCGCCCAGAAGGCCATGCGCAGAGTGCTGATCGAGGATTCGCAGGCCGACAACTGGTTCTGCTCACCATCGCTGAGCGGGCCCGCGCCCGCATCGGGCAGCGGGACGGTGAGCACGTTCACCGACTGCGGTTCACCGGATCGCGCAACGACCGCCAGAGCCCGCCCGGAATGCTCCGGGCGATTCCACTCCGCGTCGCGCAGTGGCGAGACCGCGGGCGTGTGCTCGGCCGAATCGTCCAGCGGATTGGCCGCCTGCGCGTGCGCACCACCGATCATCGATTTCCTGCGTTGCGGAGGCATCAGGCAGGCACCCCCAATGCGGCGCGGTAGGGCGCGACGAGTTCATCGCCCACCTGCCGATATTCGCCGAGATCCTGGAGTGGATTTTCCGCGCCTTCGCCGACTTCCCCATCGGCGGCTTCGCGGTACCATTTCCAGGCGCTGACACTGGATTCGAATACGTCGTAATCGGCGTTCTCCAGACAAGCCCGCTGAGAGCGGTATTCGGTGGATATGTTGACGCCGTTCTTCATGGTGACCGGAACCTTGGTCATGAGGACTCGGACCCGAATTTCCCGGTCCGCGCCGGCAGCCGCCTCTTCGGCGGCCCGATAGGTGCTGGGCACTCGTTTCACCTCCGAGGGACTCACGCTCGTCAGCAGGACGAGCTCATCGGTCGCGGGAATGGCAGCCTTGAAGATATCCGCTGACTCACCTCCGGCGTCCACGATCACGACGTCGTAGTCGGCGGCATTGTCGGCAATGCAATCGCCGACGTGTCTCGATGGAAATGCGATCAGGGTGAACGGGATGTCCACCTCTGCCCGGACCAGCCTGCGATGCCAGGAATATCCGGTCTGACTGAGCGGGTCGGCATCGATCACGAGTACGCGCAACTCGTGCACCCGGGCGAAATAGGCGGCGAGAAAGAAGGCGGAGGTGGTCTTCCCGACACCACCCTTCAGATTCCCCAATGTGATTACCAGGGGACGGGGCAGATCCAGTGATGCAACAGAATTCGTCATGGACGGTCCTCCCATAGTGAGGAGTAAAACTGTGCGGTGGCCAGTGTTGCACGGATATAACTCCGAAACCGTTCGACGAGCACGGCGTGTCCAATTGGACACAGCCGATCTGCACACCCACTCCGCATGCCGGGCACGCGCCGATACCGGGTAGCATGTCCGCCATGCACCGAATCTTCACCGTCACTCCGCCCCCCGCCTCCTGAGCGAGGTGGTTTCACGGGCCGGGTGGCGTCAGCTGCTCGGTTGAGTTCGGGTACCCGTCTCCCGATGCGAACATCATCGGCAACCGCCTCGCGTCGTCGTCCCCTTCTTCTTCGACGCAGGAGTACCAACACCCATGTCCGTCGACGTCGTCGCGCCCGCGCGCGACCGATCCGCACTGACTCTCATCACGGCCGGAATCCTCTGGGGCACAGGAGGTTTGTCCGGTTCCATCCTCGCCCGCGAGGCGCATCTGGCGCCGCTGTCGGTCGCGGCCTACCGGCTGCTCATCGGCGGTGGTCTCGCGATCGCCCTACTGGCCGTATCCGGCGGGTTGCGCGGTCTGCCGCGCACCCGGGCCGCGCTCGGCCGAGCGCTGCTCACCGGCGGCCTGCTGGGATTCTTCCAGGGTAGCTATTTCCTTGCGGTGCAATACATTTCGGTGAGTATCGCGACGATGGCCACGATCGGGATGCTGCCCGTCTTCGTCGCCCTCGGCACCGTACTGCGCACCCGGCGCAGACCCGATACCGCGACGCTCACCGCGATCGCCGGAGCGGTCACCGGACTGGTCCTGCTCACCTGGTCGCCGGACGGTGTGAGGACCGGATGGCGACTGGCCGCGGGGGTCGGCTTCGCGCTGCTGGCCGCCGCCGGGTTCGCGACCCTCACCCTGCTCACCACCCGCACGGTCGAGGGTCTGGATCCGCTGCGCACCACCGCATTCGGCATGCTCACCGGCGGACTGCTGCTCACGCCCATCGCCCTGACCAGCGGCATGTCCCTGCCCCTGCGCCCGGCGACCCTGGCCACGGCCGCCTATCTGGGCAGCGTGCCCACCGCCGTCGCCTACACCGCCTATTTCCGCGGGCTACGCACTGCCGCACCGATTTTCGCCGCCATCGCCGCACTGCTGGAGCCGCTCACCGCGGCCCTGCTGTCGGTAGTCGTTCTCGGTGAACGGCTTTCGGTGGCCGGATGGTGTGGCGCCGCGCTGCTGATCGTCGCACTGGGGGTGAGTAACCGCAGTTAACCGACGACGGCGCGGCCCGCTCGACGGTGGCCGCCAGGACCACCCGGCTCGGCCGCAGTCCCCTCATGACTGCGGCCGAGCAGCTGTGCACTCACGCCGCGTCCGGCACCGCGGTGGGGACCGGTGCGGCAACCGGACGCGGGAAGGCGAGTCTGCGTGAGAGATACGCGAAGACCGGACCGAGGGCGTTCATCGCGACCACCGACACCCAGACGGCGAGCAGATTGCCCGGATGGAAGCCGAACCCGCCGAAGTAGGTGGCGAAATACGAGGCGAAGCCGAAGAACATGCCGGGAATCAGCGAGAAGTAGCCGATCCGGCCGGTGTACATCAGGGCGGTGTTGACCACCAGGATGATCAGGGCCAGTACGGCGTCCTGCGCCAGGCGGGATTGTCCGAAGGCGGTGCCGATGTGCTGGTCGATCAGCACGATCACCATCGCGAAGGTCGAGCCGGCGGGCATCGCGGCCCAGAGCTTGCGTGCGACCGCCATCGAGGGACCACCGGCCAGGAACGTCCCGGCCCAGCCGATGAAGATCGCCCAGGGCGGCAGATTCAACGCGGTGCCGCCGATGAAGGCGGTGAGCGCGGCGAGGATGGAGGCGACTATTTCGTGGGGTACGAGCTCACGCATGGGACAGGACTCCGATGTCGGCGGGAGAATGGGAGGTGCTGGGGTGCAACAGTTCTCGATGGCGGGTGGTGCGGGCCACCACCCGGCCGCGCTTGAGGACGTAGCAGCGATCCGGCCGATCCAGCAGCACGTCGGCGACCCTGCGGGTGGACAGCACCACCAGATCGGCGGCGGCGCCCGGACGCAGCCCGTAACGGTCGGCGATCCCGACGATCCGCGCCGGAGCCTCGGTGAGCATGGTCAGCACCCGCGCGAGGTCCCGTTCACCCGAGAGGTGGCCGGTCTGCGCGAGGAACAGGCCGATATCGAGCAGATCGGCATTTCCGAAGGGGGTGAACGCATTTCGCACGTTGTTGGAGGACACCGCGGCCTGCACCCCGGCCTCCCACAACTCACGGACCGGCGCGACGCCGCGACGCACGGCCACCGAATCGGCCCGGCCGCCCAGGTGCATATCCGTCGCGGGCAACGGTACGACGGCCACGCCCGCAGCGGCGAGCCGTCGCATCGTGGCCCGGCGTTCGGCGACGGGCCGTCCCGCCAGGGAGGTCACATGCCCGAGCGTGACCCGCCCGCCCATCCCGGTTCGGGCGGTGACCTCGGCGATCCGGTCGGCCAGGGCGAATCGCGGATCGGCCGCGTCGTCGGCGAAATCGGCGTGGATGTCCACCGGGACGCCGAATTCGTCCGCCAGATCGAAGACCGCATCGATGTGCCGGTGGCAATCGGCCAGATCGGCCTCGTTGTAGGAGCAGCCGCCGATGACGTCCGCGCCCAGGCGCAGGGCCTCACGCAACAGTTCCAGGGTGCCCGGCGCCTTCAGGATGCCCTCCTGCGGGAAGGCGACGATCTGCAGATCGATCCGATCGCGGTATTCCTCGCGCAGTTCGAGCAGAACCCGCACGCCGAGCAGTCCGACGATCGGATCCACATCTGGATGCGCCCGAATCATGGTGGTGCCGTTGAGGATTGCCATCTCCAGCACCTGCCGCGCGCGGGTCCGGACCGATTCGGCGGTGAAACCGCGCTTGAGCTCGCCGGTGACCGCGATTGCGCCGGCCAGGGTTCCGTCCGGATCGGTGCGTTCGCGGTCGAGCATCGCCTTGTCCACGTGCACATGCGCCTCGACGAGTCCCGGGATGACCACGCGGCCATCGCAGTCGATCGCTTCGATGCCGGAAATCGACTGTGCCGCAACAATTTCCGTGATGCATCCGGCCGTGACGGCGATGTCGACGAGACCGGAGTCGTCCGAGATGCGGGCGTTGCGGAGAACCAGATCCGCCATGAGTACCTCCAGGAGGAGCAGGGGCACAATCTGTATAGAAATGCCGTGTTGCGCCTGCCCTCGGGAAATTTTTCCGGCGTGTTACCGAATCCTCGCAGGACAGGCTGATCATTTGCCCAGATCCAATCTGAGGGGTTCCTACCTGGTCAGATGCCATGTCACCGCCACATTTCCGCCTCACGGCAATCCGTCAGCTAACGTCTAATTTCCGCTATTCCAGGCTCGCGTGGCATTTCCCACAGGTTCGCCCTACACCCTGGCGGCACGCCTCGCGCGGTGGTTGTATACGGAACCACTCTCCGGTCGCACTCGAAGGATGGTCGATGACTCTGCTGCAGCCCCACTCCGGCCCGCTCTCGGGCGAGGTATACCTCCCGGCGGATCCGGCCGGGATCTCCTGGGGCCTGCTGCCCAATGCGGTGAGCGAGCCGGTGCTGACCGTCGGCTCGGGCGCCACCGTCTGCCTCGACACGATCAGTCACGAGGGCATCCTCGAGGATCAGGGCCGCGATCCGGCGGCGTTCTTCGCTCCGGCCGGAATCAGCGGAATCCTCTCCGACACAGCACTTGTCGCGGATTCGGGTAGTCATGATCCGAGCACTCAGGGGCCACATGTGCTCACCGGGCCGATCGCGGTCACCGGCGCGTTGCCCGGTGACGTCCTCGAGGTCGAGGTGCTCGAACTGCGTCGCCGCACCGACTACGGCGTGATCAGCAATCGACACGGCCGGGGTGCGCTGCCGGGCGAATATCCGGCCCCGCCGCCAGGCCACCCAGCGGATGAACCGGTGCCGCCGGTCTGCACGATCGCCACCGTCGATGAGGCCGAACGCGGCGTCATCGCGGTCGGCGACGGGCGCTCGCTACGCTTCCCGCTCAACCCGTTCCTGGGCATCATGGGCGTTGCCGCCGCCACCGAGGACCCGGTGCATTCGGTGCCGCCGGGCCCGCACGGCGGGAATCTCGACATCCGCATGCTCGGGGTCGGCGCGCGACTGTATCTGCCGGTTCAGGTCCCCGGCGCGCTGTTCTACGCCGGTGATCCGCATTTCGCCATGGGCGACGGCGAGGTGGCACTGACCGCGTTCGAGGCTCCGCTGCGGGCCACGCTGCGGCTGCGCCTGCACACCGATCCGCAGATGCGCAACCTCGCCGAGGTGCTCGCGACGCCGTTCGCCGAGACCCCGCAGGATCATCTGCTGATCGGCCTGGACCGCGACCTGGACGCCGCGGTCGCGCAGGCCACCCGCAATGCGATCGCGTATCTCGGTGCGCGACACCGTATTCCGGCTCCGATCGCACTGGCCTATCTGTCGGCGACCGCGGACTTCCGCATCTCCCAGGTCGTCGACATCGTCAAGGGTGTGCACTGCTGCATCCGCAAGAGCGATCTGGAGGGGCTGTGAACGGCTTCGTATCCTGGCTGCCCGTCCTGGACGCACCCGCGGGCCTGCGACTGGCCGTGAAGGACGTCATCGATGTCGCGGGTATGCCGACCGGCGCGGGAAATCCGCGCTGGCTGGCCACGCATTCGATTCCACAGCACGACGCGGCGGTCGTTCGCGCGCTGCGGGCCGAGTTCACCGTTGTCGGCAAGACCCATACCGACGAGCTGGCCTACAGCCTGACCGGCACCAACGCCCACTACGGCACGCCGGTGAATCCCGTCGCGCCGGAACGCATGCCGGGCGGATCGTCGAGCGGGACCGCCGCGGTGATCGCCGCCGGACTGGCCGATCTCGGACTGGGCACCGATACCGCCGGATCGATTCGCGTCCCGGCGTCCTACACCGGCATCTTCGGGTTGCGCCCCACGCATTCTCGCGCGCCGCACGACGGAATCGTACCGCTGGCACCGTCTTTCGATGTCCCGGCGCTGCTGGCCCGAGATCTGGCGACCCTGCGTGCCGGGGCGCGGCTGATGCTCGACGGCGTCGGCACCGATGCGCGCCCGCGCACGATCTGGTGGCCCGCCGACATCCCGGTCGCCGAACCGGTGCGACAGGTCCTGCGCAGCACGCTGACCCGCCTGGTCGGCGCGGGTTTCGAACTCACCACCGCACCGCTGTTCGAGGCCGGGGGCTGGGACCGGGTGCGTGCGGCGTTCAGCACCGCCCAGGCCGCGCAGGTCTGGGAGCAGCACGGGGAATGGGTGCGCCGGGAACGGCCGATCTTCGGCCGCAACGTCTCCGCGCGTCTGGAACTGGCGGCCGAGGTCACCCCGCGCATGGCCGCCGAGGCGCGGTCGGTGCTGCGTACGGCATCGGATCGCATCCTGCGCGCATTCGCGGACGACCGGGTACTCGCCCTGCCCGCCACCCCGTATCCCGCACCACTACTGGAGGATTCGGGTGCCGGGCGCGCCGCGGTGGTCCGGCTCACCTGTCTCGCGCCGATACTGGGCGCACCCGCACTGAGCCTGCCGGTCGCCCGTATCGACGGTCTGCCACTGGGACTTTCACTCATCGCCGCACCCGGATGTGACGAATCCCTGCTGGCCACAGCGGAACTGCTGCGCTGAACGAGCGGCCCATCGGACGAAGGGAATTCGCCGATGGGCCGCTCGCGGAATCAGGCGTTCGCGGCCTCGCTCGCATCCGGACGCGCCCCGGTCGCCAGGACCGAATGCCTTCGGCTGTAACCGAAGTAGATGACCATGCCGATCACGAACCAGATCGCGAACCGCAACCAGGTGATCGGCTGCAGGAAGGTGATCAACCAGATCGAGAAACCGATGCCGACCAGCGGCACCACCGGCATCAGCGGCGTCCGGAACGAACGCGGTAACTCCGGTGAGCGGTAACGCAACACGATCACCGCGGCACACACCACCACGAAGGCCAGCAGAATGCCGATATTGGTCAGCTCGGCCGCCGACCCGATCGGCATGAATCCGGCGATCGCTGCGGACACCGCGCCCGCGATCCAGGTGATCCGGGTCGGCACGTGCCGGGTCGGATGGGTCTTGGCGAACCACTTGGGCAACAACCCGTCCCGGCTCATCGAGAACCAGATCCGGGTGACGCCCAGCATGAAGGTGAACAGCACCGTCGTGATGCCGATGATCGCGCCCGCCGCGATCAGACTGCCCAGCCCCGGCAGCCCCACGGACTTGAAGGCCGTGGACAACCCGCTCTTGGGATTGATCTCGGAGTAGTGCTGCATACCGGTCAGCACCAGACAGACCAGCACGTACAGCACCATCGCGATGGCCAGCGAATACAGGATCGCCTTGGGCAGATGACGTTTGGCGTCGACGGACTCCTCGGCGGCGGTGGACATCGCGTCGTAGCCGAACACCGCGAAGAACACCGTCGAGGCGCCGGTCACCGCACCGCCGAATCCGAACGGGAAGTACGGGTGATAGTTGCCGGACTTGATGTAGAAGAAGCCGACCACGATCACGATCAGCACGACCACGATCTTGATGGCGACCACGGCCGTCTCGAATCGGGCCGCCGCCTTCATCCCCAGATTCAGCAGCAGTGCGATGAGTAGGCACAGCACCGCGGCGAACAGATCCACCTTGTGTCCCGCACCGGTTCCGGGCGCGCCGAGCATCCACACCGGCAGATGCAGATTCAGCTGCTCGAGCAGATATTCGATATAGCCGGAGATGCCGATGGCGACCACCGCGACGATCGCGGTGTACTCCAGCAGCAGATCCCAGCCGATGAACCAGCCGACCGGCTCGCCCAGTACCGCGTACCCGTAGGTGTACGCCGAACCCGCCTTCGGGATCAGCCCCGCGAATTCGGCATAGGACAGGGCCGCGGCCGCACTCGCGACACCGGCGATGAGGAAGGAGACCAGCACCGCCGGTCCGGCATTCTTGTTCGCGACCTCACCCGCGAGACTGAAGATCCCCGCGCCGATGATGCCGCCGATGCCGATCGTGGTCAGCTGCCACAGGCCCAATACCCGTTTCAGGCCGCCGGATTCGTGCTCCTCGATCTGGTCGATGGGTTTGCGCCGGAAGAATTCACGCAAGACTGGACTAGCTGGCATGTGCTGCTCCTTGTACTACCTGATCGGGGCAGTGTAAATGTGAGCGGTAACACCCAGATTGTCCGCTTTCATGAATGAATTCGGGCGATTTCGTCGGATCGGACAAGCAGATCGTCGACCGGATCTGCATCCCGCCGACCGTGCGGGCAGCGGTTCAGACCGGTTCGAGGGTGACGGTGATGGTGGTCCATCCCCCGACGTGGATCCGATCACCACTGTGCAGCGGAACCGGCGTACCCGGCGGGATCAGGTCGTCGACGCCGTTGATGCTCGTCCCGTTGGTGGAGCCCAGATCGGTGACGGTGAGAACGTCCCGGTCGACGTGGATACGCGCGTGCGACCGGGATACACCGATGTCCACCGGAGCGATGCCGAGATCGATGTCGGGCAGCACACCCTGCGACACACTGCGTTTGCCGACCAGGAAATCATTGCCCCGCAAGGGAATCCGCCGCTCCGGATAGAAGCCCGGAAATTCCACCCGCTCGGCGTCCGGCCCCTTGCGAGCCAGCATCCGTTGGTAGAGATCGTGATCCGCGGCGACGGTCGCCACCCACACCGACTCTCCCGCAGCACTGTTCTGCTCCGACTTGCCGAATTCCACTGTAGGAGCCACAGATTCCGGCAGCACAGCCGTGAGATCGGCCCGTCCCGCGACCGGCTCGGCCGCGCGACCGGGCGCGGGCAGCGCCGAATCATGGCCGCACACCTCACAGAACCGCGCCGAGATCGGCGCACCGCACGCCGGACACGGCAACGGGGCCGCCGCGGGCGGAACGGGAGCAGCACCGCTGCTCAACGCCGCGCCGCAGACGTCGCAGTAATCGGTGGCGGCGGACAGGTGACCGTCGGGGCAGGTGAGCACTAGGACTCCTTCCGCACCCGGGCGGTCTTGGTCGAACGCGCGTCCAGGGCCATCTCGTCGAAGGTGTCGACATCGTTCCGCAGCCGGACCGTACCGGTGTGGTCGTCGACCTCCACGACACCGCGCAGCAGCTTCGCGGTGCCCTCGTTCCCGGACTCGGCGGCCAGTTCCACCGCCCGCTGCAGTTTGGCCGTCGCGGTGTGCACATCGCCCTCTTTACGAGCGGACAAGCCCTCCTGCACCGCCTCGGCGAGTTCGGCCTGACCGGTGTAGTGCGCGACGCGGCGGCCGATCCGGGCCGACAATTCGTTGTCGGTGGTCCACACCGCCTTCACCAACCCCTGGCCCACCACCTCGTCCCCGGCCACCACACTGATCCGGGCGGCCAGTTTCTCCCGGCCGGGCGCGGCCGGATCGAGGCGGACCTGCACGTGATAGTCGCGTTCCTCCGCACCCCAGGAACCCAGCGGGTATTCCCCCACCTGCGCGGCGGTCTCGTGACGTCGATCGGACAGATCCTCGATGGTCGGCGCGACCTGCTTGACGAAGCGCACCGCGGCGCCCGCGGGCGTCCAGACCCGCAGCGTCAGTTCGGGAATCGTGCGGCCCATCGACGCCTGCGTCAGCGCCTGGAAGTCGGCGGTCAGCTCCGACCCCTGTTTGACCACATCGACCGAGCCGAGCAGACCGGAGGCGACGGTACGCAGTTCTGCCACCACGTAATTGGTGCCCACGCCGCGGCAGTCGCAGGTGAACAGGCCCGCGGACTGTCGGATCTCGTCGAGCAGGTGCGCGGGTTCCTCGTGCTCGTTCTTACCGTCGGTGAGCAGAATGGCGTGCGCCATCGCCCCCGGATACTGCCCGGCGATCTGCCGCGCCACACCCAGCCACATCCCCATCGCGGTACCGCCGTAGGGGCGCAATTTGTCCAGGGCATGCCTTGCGGCGGTGCGCGATTCGCGATCGGCGCGTTGCAGCGGCCCGCGCGCGGGGAAGACCACCTCACCGACGTGGGTACCCTTCACGATCGCGAACAGAGTGCCGTCGGGCATTTCGTCCAGTGCGGCGAGAGTGGCCGTGCGGGCCCCGGCGAACCGGTCACCCGCCGCCATCGACCCCGAACAGTCGATGATGATGATCTCCACGCGCTCGCGCGCCGGCGCGGCCACCGCGAACTGCGCACCGCTCTCCACCGTGACGACCGCATCCACGGTGTCCGCGCCCTCGGCCAGATACTGATTCTGGTCGACGACGACCGAAATCCCCTCCACTGCCGGTGAACTCATGCCTCGCCTCCTCGTCCCCAGGGCATGCCCACGGGCGCCAGCGCGACGGTGATGTTGTCGCCGCCACCGGCCGCCAGGGCGTATTCGACCAGTTCGCGGGCGGCCTGGGTCGCCTGGGTCGCCGTCGCGGTGGCGACCGATGCGATGGCCACCGGATCGGGCAGATAGTTCCAGAGCCCGTCGCTGCACAGCAGCAGCACACCGGGGCCGCGCACCCGGAACGACCGCACCCGGGTATCGGCGGCCTTGTGCTCGGAATCCGCGCCCAGCCAGCGCACCAGCGCATGCGCGCGCGGATCCTGCATGGCCGCCTCCTCGTTCATCACCCCCGCGTCGACCAGCGCCTGCGCCCAGGAATCGTCGATGGTCAGGCGCTGCGATGGCGGTGTCCCGTGCGCCTCGTCCGGGGACAGCCAATACGCCCGGCTGTCACCGACATTCGCGACCGTGATCTCGAATTCACCGTCCTCGCAGGCACGCAGGACCGCGGCCACATAGGTGCAGGACGGCGAGTGCCCCACCCCGGTGGACACATCCCGCACCGCCTGGAACGCGGCCTCCAGACCGGCCTTGACCGCGTCGATGGTGGTGCGATCGGCAGCCAGTGCGGACAGGCAGGCGTCCACCCCGCCGCGCGCCCCGGCCCGCGCCGCCAGTTGCGGATCCTCCGAGGTGGACACGCCGTCGCAGACGGCGATCACGATCGCCGGGCCGGAGGTGTCGTCCAGCAGCGCCGCGGCGACCGCGTCCTCGTTGCGGGCGTGCACCAGGCCGCGATCGGTGATCAGTTGCACCGCACCGAGATCGGCCTCGCTGCGGTCGGGCGGGCGGCGCAGTCCGCCGCAGGCCACGCAGTAGCCGTCGACGTCGAAATCCGCCGCGCCGCAGTCGTCGCACACCGCCGCCGGATCGATCGTGACGTCCGGCAGCACCGCGCGGGTGAAGGCCAGCTCACGCCCGCACTGCTCACAGAAGCGGTCGGCGACGCCGATGTCGGCCTGGCATCCCGGGCAGTGTCGACCCGCGACGCCGCTCACAGGACCGTCCTCGGACGGATCCGGTTGGCGTGATCGACCAATTCGATCCTCCCCCAGAGATCTCCGGCGTCCCGGGCGAGGTCGCGGAAGCAGTTCTCCAGCCCCGAGCGCACACCGGCCGGATCCAGATCACGCCCCAGGAGCGGATCGGCCGCGGTGGCGGCGTGACCGGCGGACAGCCAGGCCAGGGCGGCGTCCAGCACGACCGTGCGGACCTGTGCGGCACGATATTTCGATTCGATGACGAGCCTTTCGATCCGGCTGCCGCCCTCGCGCAACAGCTCCTCGGTGATTTCGGTCGTACTCCGACCCGCCAACAGGACCTCCACCGCGGTGATCGCGGCTTCGGTGTGCCGCGCCGAGGCCGGATCGACTTGATCCAGGACCGCGACCGCACCCACGTGCTCTCCGGCAGCACGACGCAGCCTGGCCAGACCGAAAGCAGCACTCACGAAACTCCGGTCGGTTTGCCACACCATGCTGTAATACCTTGCAGCCCTGTGTAATTCGATTTTCGGATCGACGCCGGGCAGGCCGGTCGACAGCTCCGCGGCCACCGCGAGCGCCAGCTGCGGAGCGGCCTCGCCGGGCAGCGTCGCGTACACCATCTCGAATTCCACCGCGGCCGAGTCGAATTCACCGACCAGTAATCGGGCCAGGCCGCGATACCAGCTCAGTCGCCAATCCTCGCCCAGTTCGGCAGCCACCTCGTCGATGCGGCGCTGAGCATCGGCGGCGTCACCCGTCTCCAGAGCCGCGCGGATCAGCCGCAACGGGATCTCCACCGATCGGGCCGCACCGGTGACCACCGCGCGCAGCCCCGCCGCGAACGCCGGTTCGAGTTCGGCCGGACTCGTGCCGCTGGTCGTGGCCAGCAGCGCCGCGCCGGTATCGGCGGGATCGACCAGCGGCACCGGCAATGCGGCGACGACGTCACGCGGGTCGAGCCGGAACGAACCGTTCGCCGGTAGCGTCACCGGATTCCCCTGCGCGCCCGCGCCGAACACCCCGCGCGGCGGACCGAAATTCACCGACAGCCCCGGATGCGGCACGTCGTCCTGGGTGGACAGCACCGTGCGCAGCACACCGGTCAGCTGATCGGCCGTCTCCTCCATCGAGGCGAAGCGCGCGTCCGGATCGGCGTCGGTGGCGCGCACCAGGAATCGGTACAGCGAATCATGCTGTGCCAGAAGTGGTTCGGTCGCCTGGTCGGGAAGTTCGGCGAAATGCCCGTCGCGCTCGGGCAAGGGCATCATCAGCACGGCCAGCGTGCGGCCCACGGTGTACACCTCGGTCGCCACGGTGGGGCCGGTGTCGGCGATCTCGGGGGCCTGATATCCGGCCGTACCGTAGATGGGGCTGTCCAGATCGTCCATCGCGATGACCGCGCCGAGATCGATGAGTTCGAGTTGCTCGTCGGATTGCATCACGTTGTCCGGCTTGAAATCACAGTAGGCCAGACCCAGCGAATGCAGATATCCCAGCGCGGGCAGCATCTCCAGGACGTAGGCGATGGCCTGTGCGGGCGGCAGATGCGCGCCGGCGCTGTCGCGATGACGGCGCAGCACCTGTTTGAGCGAGGTTCCGCCGACGTACTCCATCACGATGTAGCCGACCGGAATACCGTCCGCCCCGGCATGTTCGACGAAGTTGAAGATCTTGACGATATTGGGGTGTTCGACCTGGGCCAGGAACCGGCGCTCGGCCACCGCCGCGGCCATCGCATCCGGATCCGCGGTGTTCAGCAGACCCTTGAGCACCACCCAGCGATCGTTGACGTTGCGGTCCACGGCCAGATACAGCCAGCCCAGCCCGCCGTGCGCGATCGGCCCGACCACCTCGTACTGCCCGCCGACCAGCTCACCGCGCACCAGCTTGGGCGTGAAGGAGAACCGGCTGCCGCAGTGCGGACAGAACCCTTCGGGGCGCCCCGCGGTGTTGTCGCGCGAACGCCCGACCGGCCGTTCGCAATTGGCGCAGAACCGCTTGCTTTCCGGAACGCTCGGATCGGTCAGCACCGCGCTGGCCGGATCCACCCGCGCTACCCGGGGCACCTCGACCATTCCCGCCCCGAGACTGCCGCGGCGGGCCCGGGAAGAGGTGGATCGCGTACGCACCGAACGAGATCCGGTGCGAGCCGTCCCTACCGTCGCGACCGGCTGTGTCCCCGGGAGTGCACTCCCTCCCGCCGCGGTGCCGGACCCGCTCGGCTGTACCGGCGCGGGCGCGGTCCCGCACGTATCGCAGTAGCCACCGGAAATCGTTCCGGTGCAACCAGTCTCACCGCACGGTGCACCGTCCGCCGACGCACCCACAACGCTCGCGACCGCATTCGGAGCCGTCCCGCAGGTATCGCAAAACTCGCCGGAAATCGTTCCACTGCAACCAGATTCACCACACGACCCGGCGGCCTCTGCCGATGACGCGGCACCGGACGGCGCGGTCACCTGTGGCGCCGTGCCACAGGTATCGCAATAGCCCTCGACGATCGTCCCGGTGCATCCGGTCTCGGCACACTGCCCACCCGGTCCCGCCGTACCATTCATCCCCGCCTCCCCGACACTTCCGCGACGACCTGCTGATAGTCGGTGATCGCCCGGGTGACCGCCGCCAGATCGCACGGCACGCGGCCGAGCAGGCCCGTGGCGATCCGGTTGGCGGACAACACATCCTGGTCCTCGCTCACACCGAGACGAGCCGCCTTGGCCTGGTATGCCGCCAATCGGCCGCGCAGTTCCGCACGACGGTCCAGCAGACCCTGGGCCAGTTCGAGCGCCTGTTCGGCACGGGTGTGCGCCGCGGCGATCCGGCGGCGCAACTCCCGCAGGGCGAATGCGGCGCGGGTGTCCGGGGGACCGTCGGCGAGGGCGTCGAGTTCGCGGCGCAGCGGCCCGGTCTCGTCCCGATGGGCGGGCAGGGGGGCGGTGTGGATCTTCTCCTGCACCTGCTCCCGCGCGAGTGCGGCCCGATCGACGACCTTCCCGATCGCCGCGAGCCGGTCGCGGGTCTGCTCGATCGCCGTCGGCCACTGCTCACTCAGCACCCGCAGTTCGGCCAGATCGTGCGATTCGCGTTCGATCCTGCGAACCAATTCCGCGGCGCGAGAGTCGATCTCGGATGCGTTCCGGGACAACGGATCGGTCGCCGAGCGGCTCAGCATATCGGTGGCCGCGTCCGCGATCGCTCGCAGTTCCGGGGTGATGCCGCCGAGCCGGGTCAATTCGGCCTGCACCGGTTTCAGCGCCTCGAGCACCCGGGTATTCGCCGCGTCGACGGCGTCGAGAAACCTCGCGATCTGCGGGAACGCGGTGCGCATCCGTTCCAGGGTATCCGCGATACCCACGAACAGCACCTGCTCACCCGGCCCGGTCAGCGAACGCTGAGCCATCGGGATCGCGGTCCGCGCGGCCTCGTGCGGACGATCGCGCAGCAGTCTGGTGAGTTCGGCGCGATCGGCATCGGTGAGTTTGGCGCGCTGCGCCCGCACGACCCGCGCCTGATCCAGAATCGCCTGGATCCGGCCGAAGTCCTCCCACATCAGATCCAGCAACTGCTCGATCGGACGCCACTGCTGCGCGGTGCCGCCCGTCGGCGGGAATCCGCGCAGCAATACCAGCCCGGGATGGCGATCCAGCTCCAGCAGCGTCGCGGTGACCGCGTCGATCTCCCGGCCGCGCGCGGCCAGTTCGCTGTCGATCTCGAGGGCGGTGAGCGCATGCATCTGCGACCTCATCCGCTGTAGTGCGCGGCCGGTGGTCCGGTCGAGGGACCGAGCGAACCCAGGCTGGCGTTGTAGAGCCGCTGCCAGGTGCCGTCGGCGCGGATGCGGTCGAGTACGCCGTTGACGAAGCGGACCATATCGTCCTGGCCGTGCGGCAATCCGACCGCGTAGTACTCGTATCCCAGCGGACCGCCCACCACCTGGAGATTGGCGTCCTGCGCGGCCAGACCGGCCAGAATCGGCTCATCGGTGCTGACCGCGTCCACCTGTCCCTGTTGCAGCGCCACCAGGCAGTCGGTCCAGTTCGTCACGCCCAGGACAGTCGGTGGATGCGCCAGATTCAGGGCGAACAGCCGGTCGGCCGAATCCGCGCCGACCGTGACGCACACCCGCTTGCCGTCCAGATCGGCCGCGGACCGGATACCGGACGTCTTGGCAGCCAGAATACGTTGCGCCGCAGTGAAATACGCACTGGAGAACGCGATGTCACGACGACGCTCACAGGTCACCGAGAAGGTGCGCACCACCATGTCCACCCGGTTGTCGGTCAACACGGGCACCCGCTCGGCGGTGGAGACCGAGCGCAGTTCGATCCGGTTCGGGTCGCCGAACAGGTCGCGGGCGATCTCGCGCGCCAGATCGATGTCGAAGCCCTCCAGCTGCCCCGTGGACGGATCACGGAAGCCGAACAGATAGGTGTTCTGATCGACGCCGACCGTCAGGCGGCCCTTGGCCTTGATCCGCGCCATCGTCGAATCCGGCGCGAACGCACCAGAACTCGGCGTCAGGCTGGTGGTCAGATCGCCGCACTGGGCGGCGGGCGTCGCGCTGGGCTTTATCGTCTGCGAATCGGGCGGAAGTGGCCGGACCGGCGCGACCGGCGCGGACCGCGGCACGGCCGCATCGGCGCCGCAGCCCGCCAGAAGTGCGGTCGTCGCCAGGACGACCAGCGATCGCAACAACCGGGTGCGCCTCACTGGAACTCCTTCAGCCGCGGCCAGAGTCCGATGACCGCTGCGCCGGCCGCGAACACCAGCAGAACCAGTGTGCCCGCGGCGCCGCCGATCCAGCTGTCACCGGCCGAGGCGATCTGCTCGCGCACCTGAACTCGGGTCCGCGTGAGATCCGCGCGCACCGAATCGTCCAGGGCGGTGAAGATTCCGGACGAGTCGGTGGGTGCCGTGCCGATAGCCTGTTCCACCGCCGCGGGATAATTCGCGGCGTCGTAGTAGCCGACCTGTTTGCGATGTCCCGCCAGCCACTGCGAGAACTGCAGCAGTACAGGCGAATCCGCCGGCGCCACCCCGGACAGCCGGTTGTGCAGCTGACCGGTCTTGGCCGAGAAATCGGCCTCGGTACCGGTGGTGTCGCCGCGGGTGATCAATTCGAGCATCTCGTCGGTGCGCGCCTGCTGCCCGAGAATCCGCGCTTGGGCGAGATTCTCCGAACGCGTGGTCGGACCGCCCGCGCCGGTATCGATCGCACCGGCCGAGGTGATCGCCGAGACCACGACCCACAGCAGCGCCACCAGCGCCGCGCCCGCGGCGGCGACGATGCCGAGATTGAACAGCCGGTTGGTGCGCCGCAGCAGAATTCGCGATGCCGCGCCCGCACCCGCCAACACCAGCAACAACAGCACGATCGCCAGCCACGGCGGGCCGGTGATCGCGCGCTGATCCGCGCGCAGGGCAGCGGCGCGTTCGGTGGCGAGCTGAGCGGCGCTGGGCAGCAACGACTTCTGCATCAGACCCGAGGCTTCGCGCAGATAGGCCGAGCCGACCGGGAAGCCCTGCCGGTTGTTTGCCCGCGCCGACTCGACGAGTCCGGTGTAGGCGGGCAGATCCGCGGAGATGTTCGCGACGATCCGGCGGCTCTGCGGGTCGTTCGCCCCGGCTGTCGCGGTGGCCAGTGCGCCGGCCGCGTCGGCGAGCGCCTGCTGATACTGCGATCTGATCTGCGGCGATTCGACGCCGCCGGACAGGAATGCGGTGGCCGCACTCGCATCGGCCTGGGACAGCGCGACGTACAGGCTCTGCGCCGCGTTGTTCAGCGGCTCCGAGCGGGTCAGCGCGTTGTCACGGCGAGTGGTCTTGTCGCTCAACTCGTTCGCGCAGACCAGACCCGATATCAGGCACAGCACCACGGCTGCGACGGCGATCGCGGCGATCGCGCCGGGCGTGGTGGCGGCCAGACGCCGCAACCAGTCCGCGCCCTGACGGACGGTCGCCGGTAGACGAAGTCTCAACTCCTCCCCCTCCTGCGTGCCGTTCGGGACTCCGGCACGCCGGGGTCTCGAACGCGATCGTACGGGAGCGGTTCTGGGTTCGCCGAACGATTAGATTTCCGGCCACCGCAGGCCGGACGCACCGCGAACTGGCCACATCACCTCTAGACATAAATTGCCATCTGCCTTACCGTTGAGACATGAGCGATACTTTGTCTCGCGAGGCTCGGTTCGAACTGCGATCCGGGGACAGCTGGCGCGATCCGTGGGGGATGTACGCCGCGCTGCGGGAGCACGATCCGGTGCACCACGTCGTCCCCGAGGGGCGTGAAGACCAGGACTATTACGTGCTGTCCCGGTATCGCGACGTCTACGAGGCCGTGCGCGATCCCGAAACCTTCTCCTCCGCACAGGGTTTGACGGTCGACTACACCGATCTGAGCGCGATCGGCCTGGGCGAGAACCGGCCGTTCGTCTTCACCGATCCGCCGGATCACACGATCTTCCGGCGTCGGGTGGCCAAGGGGTTCACCCCGCGACAGGTACAGGAAATCAGCCCCGCGGTAAGGGAATTCGTCGTCGAACGGATCGAGCGGCTACGCGCGGCGGGCGGCGGCGACATCACCGTGGAGCTGTTCAAACCGCTGCCGACCATGGTCGTCGCGCACTATCTCGGTGTGCCCGAAGAGGATCGGGCCGCGTTCGACGGCTGGAGCGAGGCGATCGTCGCGGCCTCGGCCACCGGCGCCGGCGGGGTCATGCAGGCGCAGACCGCGGTGACCGAACTGATGCAGTACTTCACCGGACTGATCGAGAAGCGCCGGGCCGCACCGGGTGAGGACACCATCTCCCATCTGGTGGCCTCCGGGTTGGGCGCGGACGGTGACGTCGGGGAGATTCTGCAGATCCTCGGTTTCGCCTTCACCATGATCACCGGCGGCAACGACACCACGACCGGAAACCTCGGCGGCGCGGTGCAATTGCTGGCCCAGAACCCGCAGCAGCGCCGACGGCTGCTCGAGGATCCGGATCTGATTCCCGGCTCGGTGGACGAATTCCTGCGGCTCACCTCGCCCGTACAAGGTCTGGCGCGCACCGCCACTCGCGACGTCGAACTCGACGGGGGCGTCATCCCCGAAGGCCGTCGCGTACTGCTGCTGTACGGCTCGGCCAATCGCGACGAACGCGAATTCGGGCCGGACGCAGCAGAACTCGACGTTACCCGGAGCCCGCGGAACATCATGACCTTCGGCAACGGCAATCACCACTGCCTCGGTGCGGCCGCGGCGCGGATGCAGGCGACCATCGCCCTGAAGGAGTTGCTGGCCCGCTGTCCGGAGTTCACCGTCGACATGGATAACGTGCGGTACACCGACGGCAGTTATGTGCGCTGGCCGGTCAGCGTGCCGTTCGGTGTCCGGGGCCCGGCGGCGTGAGCGAGCTCGGGCCCGGCGCCGAGGCGAATGCCGGAGACGAGCGGCGACGGGAGAGTTGTGGGTGATTGGCTGGGTGAGGCGCGCTCGTTGAGCGCCGCCGAACGGATCCTGGACGCCGCGGCGCGGTTGTTCGCCGAACGCGGGGTGGCCGCCACGCAGATGGGCGATATCGCCAAGGCCGCGGGCTGTTCGCGGGCCACGCTGTACCGCTATTTCGAGAGTCGCCAAGCGGTGCAGCTGGCCTTCGTCCACCGCGAGGCCCGGCGCATCGGGGCGCACGTCACCGCCGAGATCGCCGGAATCGACGATCCGGGTGAGCGCGCGGTCGCCGGTGTGCTGGCCAGTCTGCGGGCGGTGCGCGCCGATCCACTGCTGATCGCCTGGTTCCGTCCGGGGGATGCGGGGCTGGCCATCGAGATCGCCCAGACTTCGCAGGTCATCGAGGCCATTGCCGGATCGGTGACCGGTGCCGCGCCGGACGGGGACGCGACGCTGCTGGCCCGCTGGCTGACTCGCGCGATCGTCTCGCTGCTGACCGTCCCGGGTCGCGACGAGGACGAGGAGTCGCAGATGCTGCACCGCTTCATCGCGCCGCTGTTCGCCTCCGCCCGCCGCTGATTCGAGTTTTCGAGCGCACCCCGAGCTCGGATCCGCACCCTCAGCGGGCCCTGCACGGGGTGCGTATTCATGCACCGGGTGCGTCTACCCGGAATGGGTTGCGCGCGGGCTCGCGGATCGCAAGGGTGGAGTCCATGAATTCGCTCATCATGTCTGCGCGGGACCTCGAGTTCCTGCTGTACGAGTGGCTGGACACCGCGCGGCTGACCGAGCGCGAGTACTACCGCGAACACTCCCGGGAGACCTTCGATCAGGTCCTGGAACTGGCACAGGATCTGGCGACCGAATACTTCGCCCCGCACAACCGGGCCAACGATCTACACGAGCCGACCTTCGACGGGGAGAAGGTACACGTTCTGCCGGAGGTCGAGCGGGCGCTGAAGGCATTCGCCGAGGCCGGGCTGATCGGCGCGGCCATGAGTGAGCGGGTCGGCGGTATGCAGTTGCCGCACACCGTGTTCACCGCGTGTATGGCGTGGTTCTACGCCGCCAACGTCGCGACCACCAGCTATCCCATGCTCACCATGGGCAATGCGAATCTGCTCGCCGCGCACGCCTCACCGGAGCAGATCGAGCAGTTCGTCACGCCGATGATCGAGGGCCGCTATTTCGGCACGATGGCGCTGTCCGAACCGCAGGCGGGGTCCAATCTGGCCGATATCACCACCCGCGCCGAACCGCAGGAGGACGGCACATACCGGCTGTTCGGCCGCAAGATGTGGATCTCCGGCGGTGATCACGAGTTGTCCGAGAACATCATCCACCTGGTGCTGGCCAAGATTCCGGGCGGACCGTCGGGCACTCGCGGCATCTCACTGTTCATCGTGCCCAAATTCCTCCCGGCGCAAGAGGGTTCGGGCACCCAACGCAACGATGTGGTGCTGGCCGGAATCAATCACAAGATGGGCTGGCGCGGCACGGTCAACACCGCGCCGATCTTCGGCGACGGCGCGTTCACCCCGGGCGGGCGGCCCGGGGCGGTGGGTTATCTGGTCGGCGAACCGCATCGCGGGCTGGCCTACATGTTCCACATGATGAACGAGGCCCGGCTCGGCATCGGGCTCGCGGCGACCGCCCTCGGTTACACCGGCTATCTCAAGGCACTGGACTACGCCCGCAGTCGTCCGCAGGGCCGCCCGACCGGCGCCAAAGATGGTCCGCAGGTGCCGATCGTGGACCATCCCGATGTGCGCCGCATGCTGCTGGCCCAGAAGTCCTATGCCGAGGGCGCTCTGGCGCTGCAACTGTTCTGCGCCACCCTGATCGACGATCTGCGCAGCGCCACAACCGATTCCGTGCGCACCCGCGCGGAGACACTGCTGCGCGTACTCACCCCGATCGCCAAGAGCTGGCCCAGCCAATGGTGTCTGGCCGCCAACGATCTGGCGATCCAGGTGCACGGCGGCGCCGGCTACACCCGCGACTACGACGTCGAACAGCACTACCGGGACAACCGGCTCAATCCGATTCACGAAGGCACGCACGGCATTCAGAGCCTGGACCTGCTGGGTCGCGCGGTCACCGCCGACAACGGGGCCGCGCTGTCGCTGCTGCTGGACACCATCGGCGAAACCGTCGCCGCCGCCGGAGCCACCGGCGATGCCGAACTCGGTCATTTCGGCGACGATCTGGCGCTGGCCACCCAACGCATCGCCACCAGCACCGCACTGCTGTGGAAGTCCGGGGATCCGCAGATCGCGCTGGCGAATTCGGCGGCCTACCTCGAGGCGTTCGGACATGTGGTGGTGGCGTGGATCTGGCTCGAACAAGCCATAGCCGCGCACGGACACGCCAGTGCGTTCCACGACGGCAAACGGGCCGCGGCACGCTATTTCTATCGGTGGGAACTACCGCGCACCACACCGCTGTTCGATCTGCTCGACTCGCTCGATCGCACCACCCTGGACCTGGACCCGGCGTCGCTGTAATCGCGCCGAGAGCTGCACCCGGATCAGGTCGCATTCGTCCGGACGGGGGGCAACGACGCCGCACCGTACACGCAAGGGCTACACCCACCCGGTATAGGCGGATTCGATGGAACTCCTCAACCCGATCGACGCTCTCTTCCTCACGGCCGAATCGCGGGAACATCCCATGCACGTGGGGAGCCTGCAGATCTTCGAGCGGCCCGCCGAACAGGGCACCGATTTCGTGCGCTCGCTGTACGCGGAGCTGATGTCGGCCACGCCCGTTCGGCCGCGCTTCCGCCGACGGCAACGACGCATCCTGGGCAATTTCTCCAGCGCGGTCTGGGCGCACGGCGAGATCGATCTGGAATACCACCTGCGTCGGTGCGCACTGCCCCAGCCCGGCGGCACGGCCGAACTGCTCGACCTGATCGAGCACCTGCACGGCGCCCTGCTGGACCGGCACCGCCCGCTGTGGGAGGGCCGGATCATCGAGGGAATGGCGCGGGGTCGGCTCGCCCTCTACGTCAAGATGCATCACGCCCTCATCGACGGCGTCTCCGCACAGTGGCTGCTACAGCGCAGCCTGACCGACGATCCGTTCAGCACCCGGATCAGCGCACCGTGGACGGTGAGTCGCACCGAACCCGAACCCGACGCCCCCGAGAGCCTGTGGCAGCAGGTGCGGCATGCGTTGCCGCGCTTGGCCACCGAGGTCGGCGGTGTACGCAGTGCGGTGCGCGCGCTGACCGAGGGCAAGCTCGCATTGCCGTTGTCCGCACCCCCGACGATGTTCAACGTCCCGATCGGCGGTGCGCGCAGTATCGCGGTCGGCTCCTGGCCGATGGAACGCATCCACGCCGTGCGCCGGGCCACCGGAACCACCGTCAACGACGTGGTCCTGGCGCTGTCCGCCGCCGCCCTGCGGGAGTACCTGCTGAAACGAAATGCCTTGCCGGACAAGCCACTCATCGCCATGGTCCCGGTGAACCTGCGCCGCACCTGCGATACCGAATCCGAGGGCAACCTGGTCGCCGCCCTGCTGTGTGATCTCGGCACCGATATCGAGGATCCGGCGCAGCGGCTGGCCGCGATCAGCACCTCGATGCGCGAATCCAAGCGCGTGTTCACCGAACTGCCGCGGCTGCAGGCGCTGGCGCTGTCCGCACTGCTGATGTCCCCGCTCGGGCTGACCTTCCTACCCGGCTTCCAAGCACTGCCCCGAGTCCCGTTCAACCTCGTCATCTCCAATGTGCCCGGCCCGCGCAAACCCGTCTATCTGCAGGGCGCCCGGCTCGAGCACAACTACCCGCTGTCCATCCCGTTCGACGGCCAGGCCATGAATATCACCGTCACCAGCACCGCCGACAGTTTCGACGTCGGCATAGTCGGCTGCCGCCGCGCGGTCCCCCAACTACCCACCCTCATCGACCACCTCGACACGGCCCTCACCGAACTCGAACACGCGACGTCCTGAGGGCAGCCCGGGGCCGCACATCCGCGCCGACGCGCCGGACGCCACTATTACAGGTATGCACTGGCCGGAACTACGCGCACAATGCCGCCTCGAGGAGGATGCGGCGATCCTGGCACTGAACAAACCCGCCGGAATCTCCGTGACCGGGGAGCGGCACGATACCGATATCGTGCAGCTCGCCGAACAGGACGGGGAAACCCTGTATCCGGTGCATCGGATCGACAAGGTGACCTCAGGGCTGGTGCTGCTGGCCAAGGATCTCGCCGCGCACGGCCAGCTGACCAGGCAGTTCAACAAACGGACCGCCGAGAAGTGCTATCTCGCCGTCACCGCGTCCACCGGGCTGCCCGATCACGGCGTCATCGATCTGCCGCTGAGTGTGGGCCGCAAGAATCGGGTGCGGATCGCCGCCCCGCGCGAGAGCATCGCGCGCACCGACAACGGTCCGGCCGGTGCCACCTGGTCGGTCGCGCAGCGAGATGTGCTGGCGGGCAAGAACTATCCGTCCCGCACCGAATTCACCACGGTGCTGCGCGGCGAGGCACACACGGTGCTCGCGGTCCGCCCGATCACCGGACGCCGCCACCAGATCCGGGTGCACCTGGCCTGGATCGGACATCCGATCGCCGGCGATCCGCTGTTCGACCGATCCGGCGCCTACCCGCGCACCCACCTGCATTCGTGGCGGTTGCGCCTGGACGCCCCGTGGCGCGACCCCGCCGAACTGGCACTCACGGCCGCGCCGGGCCCGGACTTCTGGACCGCGGGCACGACCCGGCTCACCGAGGATCCGGAGGCACTGCTCGCACTGGCCGCGGACGCATGACCCGCCCGCCGACAGCGACCGAAGAGTCATGCATCTCCGCTATATTCGGTGGCGCGTCTCATGAAGACGCGACCCCGACCGGACATCTAGCCTGATGGAGTGCCGTCCAGGCACGCTCGGGCGCAACGGCGCGATCTCACGAGAAGGCACCCGCCGATGATTTTGCTGGCTCAGCTCAGCGACACACATTTCGACCTGAAAACCCGAAACGCCGAACGAGTCGAACGGGTGCTGGCCTATCTGGCCGCGCTACCGCGGCAACCCGATGCGATCCTGCTCACCGGTGACATCACCGATGCGGGCCGGCCCGAGGAGTACGAACAGGCGCTGGCCACCCTGCGGTCCGCCACGACCCCGCTGTGGGTGCTGCCCGGTAATCACGACGACCGCGCCGCACTGCGCCGGGTGCTCCTGGGCGAGGCGGCCTCGGCCGAACCGCTCGATCGGGCGATGCGCCTGGACGGGTTGACGGTGGCCCTGCTCGACTCGACCGTGCCCGGCACCGGCGGCGGTGAACTCGGCGACGACACCTTCGCCTGGCTCACCGATCTGCTGCGCGCGACCCCGCCCGACGACGCGGTGCTGATCGCGCTGCATCATCCGACGATGCCGATGTACAGCACGGTCGTGGACCCGATCCGTCTGGCCAATCCACAGTGGCTCGAGCAGATCGTCGCCGCCGACCACCGCATCCTCGGCGTCCTCACCGGCCACATGCACACCATGGGCACCACCCTGTTCGGCGGCAAACCCCTGGTCGTCGCGCCCAGCGTCGCCTCCACCATCGGCGGCGCCTGGGAGGTCACCGCCCCCGGCGAGGTCCCCATCGACTACGCGCCCGACCCCGCGCTCCTGCTGCACGTCATCGACGAGGGCCGCCTGACCACCCTGCTGCGCCCGGTCCCGATGGGCGGCCGCATCGCCGCGGTGTAGTTCGGCACCTACTTGCGCACCCGCTCGCGGCGGTAGGAGGCGGGGGTGGTTCCGGTCCACCGTTTGAAGGCGTAGATGAAGGTGGAGGCTTCGGCGTAGCCGAGCCGAATGGCGACGTCGCTGACCGACAGCGGTGTGGCGGTGAGCATTTCCTCGGCCAGGGTGCGGCGGACCTCGTCCAGCAGAGCCCGGTAACTGGTGCCGACCGCGTCGAGGTGACGACGCAGGGTGCGGGTGCTCATATTCAGGTCGCGGGCGACCGCGTCGATGCCCAGGGGTGCGGCGTAGCCGTCGACGCCGCCGCGCGGCACCAGACGTTCGCGCACCTCGGCGGCGATGCCGGTGCGGGCGCGACGGCGGTGCACCAGGTCCCGGCACTGGGCCAGACACATCGCCCAGGTGTACTCGTTGGCCTGCGGCAGCGGTTGTTCCAGCACGGCGGGATCGAGTGCGAACAGATTCTGCGGCTGCCCGAAACGCGGCCGCACACCGATGATCTCGGCGAGGCGGTCGGCGTATTCCGGCTCCGGATAATCGAATTCGGCGCGCAGCAGCGTCAGCGAGCGGCCCAGCAGATCGCTCATCACCTGATGCATGGCCAGCACATCGCGTTCCACCAGGAAGCGCCGCACGTCCGGGGGGACCAGTTCGTCGTGGATATCGGCGACGAACTGTTCCGGCTCCCAACGGGTTACCGGAAGACAGAAGGTGAAACTCAACTCCAGGTAGCGCAGCGCGAACGCGATCGTCTCCCCCAGGGTCGGACTGCTGACGCACGCGAAACCGAAGATGCCGAAGGTGGTGATGTGATAGCGCCGCCCCACTTCCACGCCCAGCGCCGGACGTTCCGTGCCGAGCGCGCGCACCAGATTGCGGATCACCGCCAATTCGGTCCGCGCATCGATCTGCGCGTCCGGATCGGCGAGGGTGCGCTCGGTCAGGGCAGTTCCGCGCAGCATGACCTCGGCAGGTACCCCGTATTCGCGGGCGTAGCCGACCATGAGGGCCACACTCGCCATCCCTCGCGGGAAATCCCAATTGCGAATCGCGGGATGCTGCTCCGTTGCCATACTCCGATTATGGCCGAATATCTCGATCACCAGCGCTCCCGCTCTTTAAAGTGGAGGCTACACCCGCAGATGTGAGGAGCGCCACAATGTCAACGACGGCACCGTCGATCATCATCATCGGCGCAGGATTCAGTGGCCTCGGCATGGCGATGGAACTGCGTCGCAACGGTTTCGACGACTTCACCATCCTGGAGCGAGCCGCCGAGCCGGGCGGGGTCTGGCGGGAGAACACCTATCCGGGCGCGGCCTGCGACGTGCCCTCACCGCTGTACTCGTACTCCTACGCACCCAAGCCGGACTGGCCGCACCGCTACTCGGGCGCGGCCGACATCCTGAACTACCTGGAGAGCCTCGCGGCCGAGAACGGCTTGCTCGAGCGAATCCGATTCGGCGCGGACGTCACCGAGGCCGCCTACGACGAATCCACCGGAACCTGGACCGTGCGCATCGCCGATGGCACGCACTACACCGCCGACGTGCTGATCTCCGCGGTCGGCCAGCTCTCTCGGCCGCAACTGCCCACCATCCCCGGCCGCGAGCGCTTCGAGGGCCCGTCCTTCCATTCCGCGCAGTGGGATCACACGGTCGACCTGTCCGGTAAGCGCGTCGCCGTGATCGGCACGGGCGCGAGCGCGATCCAGTTCGTCCCGGCGATCCAGCCGCGGGTCGCCCGGCTGACGGTCTTCCAACGCACCGCGGCGTGGGTGGTCAGCCGCACCGACCGGGAATATCGCCCGCTCCACCACGCACTGTTCCGACACGTACCGGGATTGCGTCTGGCACAACGTCTCTGGGTGTGGTGCTTCCTGGAATTCTTCGCCCTGGGATTGGCCGATCTGCCGTTCCTGCGACGTCTGGTGGCATCGCTGTGCCGCGCCAGCCTGCACCGCGAAGTCCGCGATCCGGCCCTGCGCGCCGCGCTCACCCCGGACTATCCGGTGCTGTGCAAACGGGTGCTGTTCTCCAACGACTACTACCCCGCCCTCGTCCAGCCCAACGTCGACGTGGTCACCACCGCGATCGCCGAAATCGTCCCCGAAGGGGTGCGCACGACCGACGGCGTTGTGCACCCCGCCGACGTGATCGTCTACGGCACCGGTTTCAAGGGCAGCGAATTCCTCTGGCCCATGCGGATTCTCGGCCGCGACGGTGTGGATCTGGCCGACGCCTGGACCGACGGCGCCCGCGCCTACCTGGGCATGACGGTGCCGCACTTCCCGAATATGTTCCTGCTGTACGGCCCCAACACCAATCTGGGCATCGGCTCGATCGTGTACATGATCGAATGCCAGTCCCGCTACATCCGCCAGGCGCTGAGCCACCTGACCACCCACCCCGGCCACACGCTCGAGGTCACCGAGCAGGCCGCCCGCGACTTCGACACCCACACCCAGCGCCGACTCCGCCGCACCCCCTGGTCCAGCTGTTCGAGCTGGTACCGCGACGCGACCGGCCGCATCACCAACAACTGGCCCGGCACGGTCACCGCCTACCGCCTGCGCACCCGAACCCTCCACCCCACCGACTACACCCTCACTCCCACCCCCGACCGCTCTCGCGCCTGAGCCTGCCCGCACAGCCGCCGCACGGGTTTCGCACCGCGCACACCCAGACGGCGCTCAGACCGGCCTGGCAGACTTGATATCGTGACCGCTCTTTCCACAGGCAGCGAACGGCCCCGGCTGGGGCAGGGGCCGTTGCGCCCGATCGAATTGGCCACCGGGGCGGTCCTGGCCGGTGTCACGGTGGGGTTGGTGACGGTCGGCACGGTCCTGCCGATCGCCACCGCGCTGATGCTGATCGCGGCGGTGCCGATGGGTCTGCTCGCGCATCGGCACCGGTTGCGCGCGGTGTTCACCGCGGGGGCGGCGGCCACCCTGGTGACCTTCGTGGTGGCGGGCATGTTCTCCGCGTTCACCACGGTGGCGATGGCGATCATCGGCGGAATCGTCGGCATCGTCAAACGTCGCGGCGGCGGCCTGCCCGCGGTGATCGGACTCTCGCTCCTGGCCGGTCTGGCTTCCTCGCTGTTCTCGGTCGGCATGCTGGTGGTGTTCACCGCCACGCGACAGCTGTTGTTCGAGACCATCCGCAATCTTTCCAAGGGCGTGCAGCGGCTCGCCGAACAGCAACCCCAGCTCGCACCGCTGGGCCGGGCGCTGGGCTCGCTCACCGACGAGGTATTGCACTGGTGGTGGGCCTATGTCGGCGGCGGCATCCTCATCGGTCTGGTCACCACCGCGGTGTTCTCCTGGTTCGCCCTGGGTTCGGTCCTGGACCGGCTGACCTGGCTGCCCGGTCGCGACCTGCTGGACGCCCCACCCGACGACCGTCCCATCGCGCCGCTGCCGGTCACCCTGCACGAGGCGTCGTTCCGCTATCCGGGCGCGCGCGCCGACGCGCTCACCGCGGTCTCGCTCACCGTGGACGTCGGGGAGTTCGTGGCCGTCGTCGGGCACAACGGTTCGGGTAAATCGACACTGACCAGGCTGCTGGCCGGACGGCCACCCAGCGCGGGCGCGGTCGAACGTCCCGGCTCGGCCGGACTGGGCCGACTCGGCGGGACCGCGCTGGTCCTGCAGCGTCCGGAGAGCCAGACCCTGGGTGTGCAGGTCGCCGACGACGTGGTGTGGGGTCTGTCCCCGGAACTGGCCGAGCAGGTGGAGGTGGAATCGCTGCTGGCCGAGGTCGGACTCGGCGGGATGGGCAAGTCGGAGACCGCGACGTTGTCCGGCGGTCAGCAGCAGCGGCTGGCCGTGGCCGCGGCACTGGCCCGCAGACCGGCACTGTTGATCGCCGACGAGGCCACCTCGATGATCGATCCCGACGGCCGCCGCGATCTGGTCGCCCTGCTGGCCGAACTGCCCCGGCGGCATCCGATGGCGGTCGTCCTGGTCACCCATCACGAGGCCGATGCCGCGGCCGCGGACCGCGTGGTGCATCTGTCCGGCGGACGGCAGGTGGATCGGCTGCCCGCGTGGCCGCGCCCCGCCCGCGACGTACGACGCCGTCCGATGGGCGATCCGATCCTGGAGTTGCGCGGCGTCCGTCACACCTACAACCGCGGAACCCCGTGGGCCGCAACGGCTCTACACGGCGTCGATCTCACCGTGCGGCGCGGCGAGGCGCTGCTGATCGTGGGCGGGAACGGATCGGGCAAATCCACCCTGGCCTGGATCATGGCCGGACTGGTCGAACCGAGTCACGGCAGTTGCGAACTGCACGAGGGCACGGGCACCCACCGGGTCTCGACCCGAATCGGCACGGTGGCGTTGGCCTTTCAGCACTCCCGGCTGCAACTGCAGCGGCAGACGGTGGCCGCCGAGATCGAGGACTGGGGCGGTAGCGGCACCGGCTCGGCCGCGGTCGGCCGGGCGCTGGACGCGGTCGGCCTGGATCGCGCGCTGGCCTCGCATTCGATCGAGGAACTCTCCGGCGGTCAGGCCAAACGCGTGGTGCTCGCGGCGATCGTGGCCAGCCATCCGCAGGTGGTGGTGCTCGACGAGCCGCTGGCCGGACTCGATCCGCAGGGCCGCGCCGAGGTGGTGGAACTCCTTGCCCGCCTGCGAGATTCGGGCCTGACCCTGATCGTCATCTCACACGACGTGGACGATATGACGGGCGTCTGTGACCGGACCGTGCACCTGCGGCACGGCCTGATCCCGGAGACCGCGGTGCAGCCGACGACCGAACCCGCCCACACTCCCGGACTCGCGGCGCGAAGCCTGACCCGGCTCAGCCCGAAGCGACCCGGCGCGACCGGAGGCAACCGATGAGACCGACTTGCGCACAACGCATTCCGTCCGGCAGTGCGGGAGACCCGCGATGACCATGGTGCTGCTCCGCGAGGTTCCGGTACAGAGCCCGGTGCACCGGCTGTGGGCCGGGACGAAGATGATCGCGGTCTTCCTGCTCAGCATGATCGTGCTGTTCGAGCCCTCCTGGCCGGTGCTGGGCCTGGTGGTGGTCTTCCTGATCGCGGTCGGCGCGGTGGCGCATCTGCCGCCGGGCACCCTGCCGCGACTGCCGTGGCCGTTCTGGGCGCTGCTGAGCGTCGGCGCCTTCACCTCCCTCCCGGCCGGCTGGGCGGCGGTGCTGCACTACGCGCAGACCATGACGTTCGCGCTGCTGCTGGTCATCTCCTCCTTCCTGATCGCGTGGACCACCCCGATGGGCGAGATCGCGCCCGCCCTCGCGAAACTCGGTGCGCCGCTGCGTCTGCTGCGGGTGCCGGTGGACGAATGGGCCGTGGTGGTCGCGCTGACGTTGCGCGGCCTTCCGCTCCTGCTGGACGAGATGCGCATCCTGCGCGCCGCACGCAAACTGCGCCCGAACGGCGGTCTGCTGCAACGCGCCACCGACAACGCACTCATGGACATCCTGACCGCGGCGATGGCGGTGTCCACGCGCCGCGCGGGCGAACTCGGTGAAGCGATCACCGCGCGCGGCGGCACCGGACAACTCACCGCGTATCCGAGCGCCCCGGGACGTCGCGATGTGGTCGCACTGTTCGTCGTGATCGCGATAGGCGTTGCGGCAGTGGCGATCAACCTCGCGCTCTAGACCGCCCGGTAGGAATCCTCCGATTCGCACGAATAGTCCCGGAAATCAACCGACCGGGGGTCTTTTTCGCACCCCGGAATCATCCAATCACGGCCGAAACTCGAGGGATCACCCAAGATTCAGGGATGGCAATCCCCGAAATCTCTAGGATTGCGCGAACGTGCAGCAGTTACCATCTCGCTACACGAACCCGCGCGCACCCGGTCGAGTAGCGGGAGTCTGTGCCTGCGCGCGCCCATGTTCTCCGACGAACCTGATCAAGATTGGAACAGGCGAATGCTCCTGCGCAAGTTCATCGCTACCGTCGTACCGGTGGCGATCGCCCTCGGCCTCGGCGCCGGTACCGTGCACGCCGATCCCGCCATGCCGGTGGTGCACTATGCCACGAAGTTGGTGGGCAACACCGTGCAGACCACACTCACCGGCGGATCGTTCCGAGCGGCAGCCGATCAGCGCACCGTCGACATCCGCGACACCGACGGCAACACCGTCGTCACACTGCCGCTGTCGATCCGGCAGAACGGCACGGAATACCCACTGCCGCACCGGATCAGCGCCGATTCGCGCGAACTGGACCTGACCGCGGTGAAGGATGTGGCCGCGGCCCGGCCGGCGCGGGCGCTTCCGGTGGCCTCGGTGACCGAGAATCAACGTGCGCTGGAAGCTTTCTCGACCCAGTTCGGCATCGCCACCGCGGTCGGCGGATTCATCGGCACGGCTCTGGGCGCGCTGATCGGGCTCACCGGCATCGTCAGCGGCCCCGGCGTGGTGGCGAGCGTCCTGGCGGGAGCCACGCTCGGCGGCATCATCGGCACGCTCGCCGTCGGCGGTCCGGCGCTGGTCATCGCGGGTCTCGACCTGGTCAACACCCTCGGCGCCGCACCCGGCACCACCAAGTGGAATCAGTGATCACGGCATTCATCGAATGGTGCAGCCCGGTGTGACGGGCCGCCCGGCGAAGCGGTCGGCGAGGAAGTTCATCCCCCCCAGAGCCTCCCCGGCCGCCGCACCGTTGTGTGTGGGAAACGGTGAATGGATCGCGGTGAGAGTCGCGCCCGACGCGCAGTACCGGTCGACCAGGGCACTGAATCCCGCCACCGGAATCACGTCGTCGGAGTTGCTGTGATACATGTACAGCGGCACGTCGGGCGCGTTCACGCCCAGTTCATTGGCCGCGGCCACATTGCGAAAGACTTTGCTGTCCAACAGATTCGGTTCATTCGTGTAGTCGTCGACATGTGCGTTGACGTTTTGCGGCACCAGATCGGATCCACAGGCGGTGGCATTCGCGGCCAGGAACGCCCGCCCGCGATCGTTGAGCATGCCGGACAGTCCCGACTCGGGGTGATTGCGGGTCAGCGCCATCACGATCAGCAGGGCCAGCCCGGCCTGGACCCCGCCGTCCACGCGCCGCGCGATCGCGGGGAGGTCGGCCGGAACGCCGCCGGTGCTGATCCCCGCGAACCGCACCTGCGGCGCGTAGGTCGCGCGCATCTGCGCCGCCCACAGCGTGGCGAACGCACCACCCGAATATCCCCACGCCCCAACGGGACTCGTCGCCTGCACGCCACCGTGCGCGAAGGACAGCGCCGCCCGCACGCCGTCCAGCACCGACCGGCCCGCACCCGGACCGTCCAGGAAACGCGAGTACGGGCCCTCGTAATCGCTGACCACCAGCCCCCAGCCACGCAACAGCGCGGCGGTCATGAACGGCACGTCCAGCAGTGTGTTCACCACGCCGGGATCACGCCCGCCGGAAAAAGCGAAGGACGGCGAGCATCGGGTGCCGAGGCTGTCCTCGGGCACCTGATAGCTCAGCAGCGGTCGCGGCCCCTTGTCCCACGAGGTGGTCGGCACCAGCACCGTGGCCACACCCACAATCGGTCGATCCACCGAATCCGTAGTGCGATAACGCAATTGCCACGCCGAGATCGGCAGCGGCAGACCGAAGACATCGATCGAGCGGGTACCGAGCACCGCACCATCCGGTTGGGCGGCCAGATCCGCTGGTGCGGCGTAGAACGGGTCGTCGTCGGGAGTGCGCACATCGGCGCGCGTCGGCTGCGCCGACAGCAGGCCCAGCACCATGGCGATCGCGACCGACAGGACCACGCCCGTCCGCCGACGCGAGGCGTGTGCACCCGCGAGCCACCTGAATCCCATCCGTTACCTCCCACGTCGCCGCACGAGGTACCGCGAGCACCGATCACCCCGACCGCACCTCACCACCGAGACAGCACGCTATCGGTCCCGAATACCCAGGTCAACGATGTCCGCGGCCGGTCGGGGAACGTTTCCGCGACACGCCGACGCCCGGTACTGTGGGTCGAAACCGCATGCGACAGAAGGAGAGTTCGGTGCGACAGGGCAATGGGCTCGACATTCCGGACGGACTCGCCGACGTCTGTGACCCGCACCGGATGGCGGTGATCGTCTACGACATGCAGGTGGGCGTGCTGTCCCAGCTCGAGCACGCCGACGCGATCGTCGCACAGGTGGTGCGCGTGGTGCAGGCGGCGCGCCGCGGCGGATATCCGGTCGTCTTCCTGCGGCACATGTTCCTTCCTCCCCGCCTCAGCGGCGTATTCGCCCTGCGTATGGCGATGAACTGGCAGGGCGTCGATGCGGTCGAGGACCTGCAGCCGATCCTGCTGCGCGACACGCCGGGCTTCGAACTGGTGCCGGAACTGCGCCCGGGGCCGGACGAGATCGTCTTCGACAAGACGACCATGTCCGCATTCGAGGGCACCCCGCTCGCCGCGACACTGGGTGACCTGGGCATCGTCTCCTACGCCATCACGGGCGTGGCATTGGAGATCGGTATCGCCCCGACCGTCACGCACTCCACCGACCTGGGCTTCATCCCGGTCGTGATCGGTGACGCCTGCGGCGGCCGGGACGAAGCGGCGATGGGCCGGGCGCTGGACGATTTCGCCTTCCAGGGCAACGCGATCGTCACCGATGTGTCCACGATCGTCCCGCTGCTGACCGGAAACGCCTGATCAAGTACTGGATCCGAGCCAACCCGGATGCCAGAGGCGGCCGGATTCGGTCCAGTTCATATAGCGCACGGTGCCGGTGAGCTTCGGCGTCACCCAGACCGCGTCCTCGCGTTCGGCGGGAGTCAGATCGCTGTCGAACGGGCTGGTCTTGCGTTCCAGGCGACGCATGCGGGCGGCCAGATCCGCCATCTCCCGCTCGTCGAATCCGGTGCCGACCCGCCCGGCGTAGATCAGCTCACCCTCGTGCCGCACCCCGACCAGCAAAGAGGCGAACGGCCGCGCGGTGCTGCGTCGCCAACCGCCGACGACCACCTGCTGGGTGCGCCAGTTGCGGGTCTTGATCCAGGACTGTCCACGTCGTCCGGGCAGGTAGACCGAGTCCAGTCGTTTGGCGACCACACCCTCCATCCCGTGTTCGCGGCTGTAGTCCAATGCCTGCGCACCGGAACCGTCCAGCCGAGGCGGCACCAGGAGCGCGGGCGCGCGGGCGGCCAACGCCTCGAGCACCCGACGTCGATCCGAATAGCGTTTGCGGACAAGGGATGTGCCGTCCAGATACAGCACATCGAAGGCCACGAATTCGGCTCTGACCGAATCCGCCTGTAGCAGAGCGAGATTCGCAATTCCGTCGGCGTCGAAGACGACCGCCTCGCCATCGAGCACCACACGATGCTCGTCGAGCTCCTCGCCGAGTGCGACCAGGCGCGGATACCGTTCGGTCACGGTATTTCCGGCCCGGCTGCGTGCGGTGACCACGCCGTCGGCGATCTCGACGATCAACCGGAAGCCGTCCCATTTCGTCTCGAAAGCCCAGTCCGCCGCGTCCAGGGTCGCCACGTCACCGGCGGTGGCCAGCATCGGGCTCAGATCGCGCGGCAGCTCGACCGGACGCCGCTGAGCGTTCGATACCGATTGCGCTGCACCATATTCCGACTTCATCAGATGCATGAGCCATTGATCGCCCCGGGTTCGGATCAGCGCGTACCGGCCGTCCAGACGAGTGCCCCGAAACCGTACGATCACCTCGTCCTCGCGCCACTTCTCGGTCTCGTAGGTGCCCGAATCCCAGATCGTCATCGCACCCGCGCCGTACTCTCCCCGAGGGATCGAACCGTGGAAGTCGAGGTATTCCAACGGATGATCCTCGGTCCGCACGGCGAGCCGATTCTCCGTCGAGGATGTCGGCGGGCCCTTCGGCACCGCCCAGGACGCCAGCACCCCTTCGCGCTCGAGCCGCACGTCCCAGTGCAGACGCCGGGCGTGATGTTCCTGCACGACGAACCGATTGCCCGCGCCGGGCGTAGGGGGTTGCGACGGAACAGGTTCCGGAGTCCGCTCGGGATCACGCATCGAGCGATAGGTGGCCAGCGGATCCGGCGCACCGGCCCGATGCGATGCATCCAGTCCGGCCAGCAGGTCGCCATGCTTCCGCCAGCGCGCCAGCACCTCTTCGAAGGTCAAGTGCCGCAGGCTTTCCCGGTCCTCGATCTCGCCCCAGGCGCGCGGCGCGGCAACCATCGGCGAGGTGCGCCCGCGCAGCGAGTACGGGGCGATCGTGGTCTTGGACGGATTGTTCTGACTCCAGTCCAGGAAGACCTTGCCGGGCCGGGCCGCCTTCGCCATGGTCGCGGTCACCAGATCCGGATATACCTTCTCCAGGCCCACCGCGACCTGCTTGGCGACCGTGGAGGCCCCGGACGGATCGAGCACGCGCACCAACGGCACGTAGACGTGAATCCCCTTGCTACCGCTGGTCACCGGATAGGCATCCAGTCCCACATCGCGCACGGTATCGCGGATCCGCATCGCGACCAGCGCGCATTCGGCCAGACCCACCCCCGGACCCGGATCCAGATCGAAGACCAGCCGGGTGATCGGCCCACGCTGGTCGTGGTCGAAAATCCATTGCGGCACATGGATTTCCAGTGCGGCCTGCTGCCCGAGCCAGGCCATGCCCGCGACCGAATCGATCAGCGGGTACACCACGCGCCGATTCGAATGCTGCTGCACCCTCCGGTCCAGCCACGTCGGCGCGTGCGCGGCCAGATTCTTCTCGAAGAAGGAGGATTCGGTGACCCCGTTGGGCCACCGCTTACGGGTCACCGCCCGACCGGCGATATGCGGCAGCAGCGCGGGCGCGATCGCGGTGAAATAGTCGATGACCTGGCCTTTGGTGGTCCCGGTCGCCGGGTACAGCACCTTGTCGAGGTTGCTCAGCTCAACCTCGATACCCCCGAAATCCCGGCGGGTGGCCATGGTCGAAGTTTACGGGCCGATAACTGCGTACCGGCCACACACGCGGGTCCGCAGGCGGACGGGCGGCCGAACATGCCCTACAGCACAGCCCGTCCGACAACAGATTGCCGAAAATCAGCCCTGGCCGGACTCGGGCTCGGCGTCGCTCTCCGACGCGGTCTCGGGCGTCGGCTCGGCGTCCACGACCGCCTCCGGCTCGGCCTCCGCAGCGGGGTCGGCCTTCGCCTCAGGCGCGGACGGCGCCTCGGGAGCGGCAGGCGCGGCAGGCGTTTCGGGAGCCGACGGCGCTTCGGGCGCGGACGGCGCCTCCGCGGCGGCCTCGGATTCGGCTCCGGGCTGCTCCGGGATCACGTTCTTCAACGCCGCGGCGCCCTTGCCGATCTGATCGGAGTACTTGCCGCCGGTCTTCTCATCGATGAACTCGCCGGCCTTGTCCACGGCACCGTGAATCTTGTCGGCGTTCTCGGCAGCAACCTCCCTCCCCTTGCCGACCAAGCCCTTGAGGGTATCCATCAGACTCATCCGTCCCGCTCCTTCACCCATCGAATTTATCGCTGGTCAGCCCATATCTTCCCACCAGTGAACCTGCGGTGATAGCGCATTGGCATCGATACGTTGACCCGGCAACGGAACCGATACCGGAGTTCCGGCCGCGCGGGCCGAGGCGACCAGTCGCCGCACCGGCTCCGACCAGCCGTGGAATGCCAAATTGAAGGTCGCCCAGTGGATCGGGACGATCAGGCCGTGTCCGGAATTCCCGCGGCACACATCGGCGTGTGCGCGCACCGCCTCCTCCGGATTCATGTGCACATCGGGCCAGTGCACGTCGTACGCGCCGATCGGCAACAGCGTCAGATCGAACGGGCCCAGGCTCTCGCCGATCTCCGCGAATGCCTTGGTGTAACCGGTATCTCCGCCGAAGTAGACGCGCCGGGTGGGTCCGGCGATCGCCCACGAGGCCCACAGCGTCGTATTGCGCACCAGCCCGCGACCGGAGAAGTGCCGCGCTTCGGTGCACGTCACGACCAGCTCGCCCGGCTGCCCGCCGCCGACCGGTTCGGACAGGGAAAACGAAGCGCCCCAATCCAATTCGATGATGCGCTCCTCGGGAACATCCCACATGCGCAGATGTGCGCCGATGCCGATCGGCACCAGGAACGGCGCCTGATGACTCGTGACCAGCGCGGTGACGGTATCGCGGTCCAGATGGTCGTAGTGATCGTGCGAGATGACGATCGCATCCACCGGCGGCAGCTCCGACAGCGGCGCCGGCACCGGATGCATCCGGGTCGGCCCGACGATCGCGGACGGCGAAACCCGTTCGCTCCACACCGGATCGGTGAGAATGCGATACCCGTCGACCTCGAGCAGCGTCGAGGCGTGCCCGTACCAGGTGACCGCCAGGGCGCCGGCCTGTTCGGGCACATCCGGTGTGGCCAGCGGGATCCGGCCGGTCGGACGGCCGACGCCGCGCCGGGTCAGCGCCGAGAACATCAGCGACACACCGGATCCCGGAACCAGCTGGGAACTGGGTTCGGTGTTGTAGAACTGCCGGTTGCGATAGCGCGCGGACCGCGCGGCCACCGGTGCGATGGCCGAGACCGAGGCGCCCATCGCCGCGGGCATCTCCCAGACCGCCCGCGCGACCCAGCTCAGTCCGACCGCACCGGCCACGCCCAGAGCGGCGCGACGCACGATCGTGGTGAAGGTACTCATCAACGCCCCTCGAATTTCGCCGGACGCTTCTCCTGCCGTGCCATGCGCGCCTCCTGTGCATCGGCGCTGCTCCACGCGGCCTCGAGCGCCTCACGCTGCGCCGATGACTGCGGATCGCGCGTGCCGTCGTCGTTGAGCACCAGTTTGAGATGACGCAGTGACAGCGGGGCCAGCTCGGCGATCGACTTGGCCCAGCCCTGCGCGTCGTCCAACGTTCCGATCCGGTTCGCGAAGCCGAAAGTGTATGCGTCGGAAGCGGATATGGTGTCCAGGCCCAGCAGGATGCTGCGCGCGGGGCCGCCGCCGATGATCGAGGCCAACCGGCGCACGGTCCAACGGTCCACGGAGACACCGATTTTCGCGGCCGGGATACCGATGTAGGCGTCCGGGGCCATCACCCGCAGATCCGCGGCCAGCGACAGCTGCACGCCGCCGCCCAGCGCCGGACCGTTGAGTGCGGCGATGACCGGCACCGGCACCGACTCGATCGCGGACAACATGCCCATCAGGGCGTCCAGGAAGGTCTCCGAGTACACCCCGTTCAGATCGGCGCCCGCGCTGAAGACGGTGCCCTGACCGGTCAGCACGATCACCCGGGCATCCGCCGCCGCGGTGACCACGGCCTCGCGCAGCCTCCCCACCAATTCCTCGTTGAGCGCGTTGCGGCGCTCCGGACGCTGTAATTCGATGGTGACCACGTCACCATCGCGGCTCACTGCGAGCAAGGGGCCTCCCCGGTTCGTACGGTAGTGGGCTCGGACACATCGTCTCGCCTCGGACAACCTTCACTGTATGCGGCGCGTGGTTGCCCGGCCGCACCCGACGCACTTCGCGGTACTGTGGCGGCCGTGACCGCACCCGATGCCGACATCCTGGTGATCGGCGCCGGACAGGCCGGACTGTCCGCCGGATACCACCTCCGACGCCTCGGGCTGCGCCCCGAACAGGACTTTCTCATCATCGATCACGCACCGGGCCCCGGCGGGGCCTGGCAGTTCCGCTGGCCCTCGCTCACCCTCACCACCGTGAACGGCGTACACGACCTCCCAGGAATGGCATTCGCCGAGGTGCTGCGACCCGGCTCCGAACACGCCCAGGCCGCCACCGCCATCCCGGAGTACTACGCCCGCTACGAGCAGCGCTACGACCTGCGCGTCCACCGGCCCACCACGGTCCGCGTGGTCTGCGACCGCGCCACCCCCAGCACCTGCCCCACCGAATCCGTCGACGGACTACTGCACGCCGAGACCGCCCCGGGCGCTACGACACCGCCCTCCGGCGAGCCGGCCGACCCGACACCTCACACATCGGCCGAGACGACCGGACCGGCGAGTGAATACGGCAGTGCAACACGATATTCCGACGCGGATGCCGACGGGGCGTATCGAACGGCCGCAGCGCGGATGAACGGACATCCGGATCCGAACAGCGAATCCGCCGATGCGGCAAAGGTTTCCGACGCGGTAGAGGCGACGCTGCGGGTGCGGGGGCTGATCAATGCGACGGGAACGTGGGAGAAGCCCTTCATCCCCTACTATCCGGGCGCCGAGACGTTCGGGGGGCGGCAACTGCATGCCCACGACTATCGGACCGCCGAAGAGTTCGCCGGGCGGCACGTGGTGGTCGTGGGCGCCGGAATTTCGGCGGTCCAGTTGCTCGACGAGATATCGCAGGTGACCACGACGACCTGGACGTCGCGGACCGAACCGCGCTGGCGCACCGAAGAATTCACCCGCGAGGCCGGGCGGCGCGCGGTGGCGATGGTCGAGGATCGGGTGCGGCGTGGACTGCCGCCCCGCTCGGTGGTGTCGGTGACCGGACTACCGGTCGACGACCGGATTCGTGCCGCACGCGCGCGCGGCGTACTGGACTGGCATCCGATGTTCACCCGGATCGAACCGGACGGCGTGCGCTGGGCGGACGGCTCCTTCCAGCCCGCCGAGGTGATCCTGTGGGCCACCGGATTCCGCAGTGCGCTCGATCATCTCGCGCCGCTGCGGCTGCGCGGACCGGGCGGCGGCATCACCATGACCGGCCGGCTCGCGACGCAGGTCGCCGCCGATCCGCGCATCCATCTGCTCGGCTACGGCCCGTCGGCCAGCACCATCGGCGCGAACCGCGCGGGCCGGGCCGCCGCGGTGGAACTCACCGAGCACCTCGGCCTGCGCCGCGTGTGATCAGTCCTCCAGGCCGACGCGGAAAGTCGCCGGATCCGGGCCGAGCCGACTGCCGGTGTCCAGCGCGGAGATGAGTTGCATCTGCTCGAAGCTCAGCTCGAAGGAGAACACGTCGAAGTTCTCCTCGATCCGGGACGGCGTCACCGACTTGGGAATCACCACATTGCCCAGCTGCAGATGCCAGCGGATGATCACCTGGGCGGGACTGCGGCCGACCTCCGCGGCGATCGAGCCGATCGTCGGATCCTTCAGCTCCGAGCCCTGCCCGAGCGGGGCCCACGCCTCGGTCGCGATGCCGTGCTCGGCATGGAAGGCGCGCAGTTCCGGCTGCGCCAGGCTGGGGTGCAACTCGACCTGGTTCAACACCGGAGTCTCCCCGGTCTCGCCGATCAGCCGCTCCAGATGTTCGCGAGTGAAATTCGACACACCGATCGATCCGACCCGCCCCTGCGACTTGATCTCCTGCATCGCGCGGAACGTGTCCACGCACCGATCGGCGGCGGGCACCGGCCAATGGATCAGGTACAGATCCAGATAATCCATGTCCAGCTCGGCCATGGTGGCATCGAAGGCGCGCAGCGTGGAGTCGTAGCCCTGCTCGGAATTCCACAGCTTGCTGGTGAGGTAGACCTCGTCACGGTCCAGGCCGGATTTGCGCACCGCATCACCCACTCCGGCCTCGTTGGCGTAGACGGCCGCAGTGTCGATACTGCGGTATCCGACCTCCAACGCCGACGTGACCGCCGCTGCCGCATCCCCCGGGGGAACCTGGAAGACACCGAAGCCGAGCCTCGGAATCACGGACCCGTCGTTCAGGACGATCGAGGGGACGGCGCTGGTCTCGCTGCGATAGGTCACAATTCGACGGTAGAAGCGGTTCGTCCAACCGTCAACGAACGCCCCGGAGCGTGTTGGCGCGCGGGTCCGCGCTCATCACAGACCGAGGCGGCGGTACCGCTGCTGCCGAACGAGCACGAGTTCGTCCGCCGATCGGCCGTCCAACCGGGTCAGTTCGGCGGCGATCGTGCTCACCATGCGACGGGCGAAGTCGACCGATTCGTCCGCGGCGTCCGGATATTCGGGCACGATGCGATCCACCACACCGTCGGCCAGCAGATCGGCCGCGCAGATACGTTGCGCGTCGGCCAGCGCGGGTGCGTGCTCCGTATCACGGAAGACGATGGCGCTGGCGCCCTCCGGCGGCAGCGGCGCGAGCCAGGCGTGCGTCGCGGCGAGCACCCGGTCGGCCGGAAGCAGAGCCAGTGCGCCACCGCCACTGCCCTGTCCCAGCAGCACCGAGACGGTCGGCGTCTCGAGCGTGATGAGATCGGCCAGACAGCGCGCGATTTCGGGGGCCAGGCCGCGTTCCTCGGCCTCGCGCGAGAGTGCCGCACCGGCGGTATCGATCACCAGCACCAGCGGCAGGTGCAGTTCCGCGGCCAATTGCATACTGCGCCGCGCCTCCCGTAATGCGGCCGGGCCCATGGTGTTCTCGCCGGTCTGCCCCGCGCGATCGTGTCCGAACACGACACACGGGCGGCCACGCAAGCGGGCCAGCGCCAATACGACGGTCCGATCCGATTCGCCTTGACCGGTGCCGCTCAACGGAACTCGGTCCGTCACATGGCGCAACAGTTCGCGTATGCCGGGGCGGTCCGGGCGGCGGGAGATCAGCACCGAATCCCAGGCGGATCGATCTGCGCTCGAACCCGTTTGCTCCACAGGGTATTTCGCATCATCCGATCCGGTGCTCTCGACGGCCGTCCTCGATCCAGACCGGTCGGAATCCGAAATCCCCTGCCCCTGAACATTATTCACAACATTCAACACCCGATGCACGATCCGCCGGAACACCCGAACCGGCACCACGCCGTCGACGACCCCGTTGCGGTACAGATTCTCGGCGGTCTGCACACCTTCGGGAAACGGCCGTCCGTACAGCGCCCGATACACCCTGGGCCCGAGAAAGCCGATCAACGCGCCCGGCTCGGCGAATGTCATGTGCCCCAACGAACCCCAGGACGCGAACACCCCGCCCATCGTCGGATCGCGCAGATACACCAGATACGGATACCCGGCCGCCTTGTGTATCGTCACGGCCCCGGCGATCTTCACCATCTGCACGAAAGCGACTGTGCCCTCCTGCATCCGGGTGCCGCCCGAGGTCGGCGAGGCCACCAGGGGCAACCCGAGTTCGGTTGCCCGCTCTACCGCCAGCACGATCCGCTCCGCCGCGGCCACCCCGATCGATCCCGCGAGAAACCCGAACTCACAAGCGATCACGGCGATCCGCCGCCCCCGCAACCGGCCCTCACCGGTCACCACCGACTCGTCCACCCCCGAACGATCCGCAGCCGCCCGCAAGTCCTCGCGATACTCGGCCCCCGCCGCAACCTCCACCGGCGACCGATCCCAGCTCACGAAAGAACCGGCATCGAGCAACTCCGCCAACAACTCTCGCGCAGACTGAATTTTTGGCCTCCGCTTCGCTCCGGCAGATCGAGTTAAGGATATGTTCGCGGCGGCGTGGGTGATCCGCTACACGGCGTTCGTGACAGCGAGAGCTAATGGACCACAGCCCTCATCGAGTCACGGACAGTCGCACCCTTGCCCGGGATACGCGACGCGTCCGACCCACTCGGATCGGACGTGCGCATCCCCGGCGGGGGTGCGACTGGTGTGATCACCCCGTGGCGCCGGAACACGCCGCGGAGCACAGGGCAGCCCTGCTCCGGCAGGCAGGGCTCGCGACCCTGTCTCGCCGGGCTCAGTAGCCCTGTACGACCTTGCGCAGCGCGTACTCGGTAACCGAGACCAGCGCCTGCTTGACCGGCTCCCGCCGACGCGCGTCGATCGACATGATCGGCACGTCCGCCGGGACGGCCAGCGCCTGCCGGATGTCCTCGGTCGGATACCTGGGCGCATCATCGAATTCGTTGATGGCGACCAGGAACGGCAGGCTGCGCGCCTCGAAATAATCGACGGCGGCGAAGCTGTCCTCCAGCCGGCGGGTGTCGACCAACACCACGGCGCCGATGGCGCCGCGGATCAGGTCGTCCCACATGAACCAGAAGCGGTACTGCCCCGGTGTACCGAACAGATAGAGCACGAGGTCATCGGCGAGGCTGATCCTGCCGAAGTCCATCGCCACCGTTGTGGTGTTCTTCGTCGGCACGGCGGCCAGGCTGTCGACCCCGACACTGGCATTGGTCACCAATGCCTCGGTGCGCAGCGGAACGATCTCCGAGACCGCACCGACCAGGGTCGTTTTGCCCACACCGAAACCGCCCGCGACCACGATCTTCGCCGAGGTAGGTTTACTGGTGCGGGTATCGACCTGGGCCGTCGAATCAAATACGCCGGAGTCCACTAAGAACCCTTTCGATCAGCTCGCGACGTTCATCGTCGCTCGAGTCGTCCTTCAATGTCGCCGAGACTCGTACATGTCCGGCCTCGATGAGATCGGCAACGAGAACACGTGCCACCCCGATCGGGATACCCAGCCGGGCAGCCAGTTCGGCAACCGATGGCGACTCCCTGCACAACTCCACGATTGACGTCTCGATATTGGTGAGTTCGAACTGCCGCTCGAAGGCGACCGCTTGCGCTGCGACGAGGGCCTCCAACGCCAACTCGACCGTCGGCCGCGTGCGGCCGGCGGTCAGTGAGTACGGGCGTACGAGGCTCGGCTCGGCGCTCCCCACGCGCTGGTTGTCTATGTCCATCCCACCATCAGGAACCCATCGTGACGCGAGGCGTCGCCTGAACCGTCTGGCCCACCCGCTCAACCAACAACGCCATCTCGTAGCCGACCTGGCCGATGTCGCACGACGTGTTGGTCAGCACGGCCAGATAGGAACCGTCACCGACGGCCATCAGCAATAGGTAGCCGTGTTCCATCTCGACCACCGACTGCAGAACTGTGCCGCCCTCGAACAGGTTCGACACACCCACCGAGAGGCTGGCCAGCCCGGCGGTCACTGCGGATAGCTGCTCGGCACGGTCCACGGGCAACTGGGCGCTCGCGGCCATCAACAGACCGTCCGCCGAAACCAGCACGGCATGAGCGACGCCAGGAACCTCGTTGGCGAAGTTCGAAACCAGCCAGTCCAGCTGACGGTTCGTACCACCTAGATCGGGGTTCATCGGTCTCCTTTATCTCCGGTAAGGTTCATTGCCTTCATTGCGCGGCCATCCCGGACGCCCTGCTGGTGACGACTCAGACTTGACCTGATGGAATCGGGGTCGCGGTTGCTCGGTACCCGATCGACCTTGCCACCGACACCACCGGGCACGAGCCGGTTACCCGGATCACGTTGTGGCAGTCCGGATGCGGTGCGCTTGTCCGAGGGCGCCTCGACCGCCCGGCGGGCGGCCTCCCAACCCTCGTCGCCCGGCGACTCGAAGGCGGCAGCCACCTCGGACCGATCCGAGTTCGGATCCGCCAGCCAGGCCGACATCATCTCCGCGAAGATCGGGCTGTCGGCCATCGACGACTGGGTGTCCTCGGTGGGCTGCAACCGCGTCTGGAAGAACGCGGCCGTCTTCTGCGGGTTGGACTTGAAGCTGTGGCGACCGCGTTCGCGGCCCTCGCCCAGGTCCTCCCCCTTGTCTGTGTTCTCGGCCGATCGATCCGCAGGCGGCAGGCTCAGGCCGGGCGTCGGCAGCGGACGCGGCGGCAGTCCGGCACCGGGCTTGCGTTGCGGCAGACCGGTTATACCCGAATCCCGCTGCGGCGGCTCGGTTTCCGCCGAATTCCGCTGCGGCAATCCGGGCGGAGTGGCGCTGCGACGCGGCAGGCCGGTTCCGGCGGAGTCACGCTGCGGCAGGCCGTTACCACTCGAATCACGTTGCGGAAGATCACCTGTCAGCGGATCACGCTCGGGCAGATCTCCGGTGAGCGGATCGCGCTTGGGCAGATCTCCGGTGAGCGGATCGCGCTTGGGCAGGTCACCGGTGAGCGGATCGCGCTTGGGCAGGCCGTTGTCGGTGCTCTCCCGCTTCGGCAGGCCGGGGCTCTCCCGCTTGGGCAGACCGTTGCCGTCACGCTGCGGCAGACCGTTACCCGTGTTCTCGCGCTGGGGCAGGCCGTTACCCGCGGCATCGCGCTGGGGCAGACCACCCGGACCACGCTGGGGCAGACCGTTCGCGCCCGGCTGACCACCCTCGCGCGACGGGAGACCACCGGCGGACGGATCCCGCGGCGGCAGCGCATTGCTCGCGGCATCGCGCTGCGGGAGATCCCCGCTCAGCGGATCCCGCTTCGGCAGACCGGTGCCCGGTGTATCACGCTGCGGCGCAGCCGAATCACGCTGCGGCAAACCGTTGCCCGCCGTATCGCGCTGGGACGGACCGTCACTCGCGGCATCGCGCTGCGGCAGACCACCCGGACCACGCTGCGGCAGACCGTTACCCGCGGCATCGCGCTGCGGCAGACCACCCGGACCACGCTGCGGCAGACCGTTGGGTCCGCGCTTGGGCAGGCCGTTGGCGCCGGGCTCACGCTGCGGCAGGCCACTCGGACCCG
>NZ_BAGB01000014.1 GCF_000308615.1 Nocardia jiangxiensis NBRC 101359 | reverse complement strand
GAAGAGCTCGTCGAGGAAGAGCGCCGCCTCGGCCATCAGGGCTGAGTGCCGCGAAGCTACCGCGGCTCCCCCACCACACCGTTGGCCTGACGCGTCGCCGTCGGCGCACCGAGGAACACCGCGAACAACGCCGGCCTGCGCCGCTGCAACTCCAGCCGCCCGCCATCGGCCTCGATCAACGCCCGCGCCAGCGCCAGCCCCACACCGGTCGAACCGGCGCCGGAGAAACCCCGATCGAAGATGTGCGGGGCCAGCTCATCGCTGACGCCGTCGCCCTCATCGGCGATCTCCACACACACCAGCGGCTCCCGGTCACCACCGGGACGTACCGTGCGCACCGACACCGTGCAGGTGCCGCCGCCGTGCATGAGCGCATTGTCGATCAGCACCGCGACCGCCTCCCGCAACCGGGAGCCGGTGATCGGCGCGCGCAACTGGTCGTCACCGATCAGTTGCAGCGTGCGCCCGGCCTCGGTGAACGGGTGGGTCCACTCGGTGACAATGCCGC
>NZ_BAGB01000015.1 GCF_000308615.1 Nocardia jiangxiensis NBRC 101359 | reverse complement strand
GCAGATCCAGTGCGGCCGAAACGTCAACCAGCACCTGGGAATTGAGCGCGTTGAGCGCCTTGGGCCGGTTCAGCGTGATCACCGCGACGCGGCCGGTGCGCTCCAGGAGAATGGTCTCGAAATCCGGTCCGCCGTTCTGCACGGATTCGTCCTGCGAAGTCATCTCGTGTTCCTCTCCCGATCGAGTCCGGACATCGGTGACCATAGCGGAGTGGTCCCCGATCGCCTCGGCATGGTTGACATTCGGTGCGTTCAGCGCTCGTCGCGCGGTGCGGCCGAACCCAATTCGTGTGCACCCAGTTCGCGGAAATATGCCTCGACCTCGGCATCGGTGACCTCGGCGAGCGTGGCCGGGGACCAGTGCGGATCGCGGTCCTTGTCGATGACCTGCGCCCGGATCCCCTCCACCAGGTCGTGTGTGCCCAATGCGGCGATCGACACCCGGTACTCCCGGTTCAACGACTGCTCGAGATTCGCGTCCGCGCGGGCCTCGCGCAGCGCACGCAAGGTGACCTTCAGCGCCACAGGCGATTTCGCGAGGATATCGGCGGCGGCGCGGGCCGCCTCGGCGCGTCCGTCGTTCTGCAACCGGGACACGATCTCCTCGACGGTGTCCGCACCGTAGCAGGAATCGATCCAGCCCCGATTCTCGACGAAGACCGAAACCGGCGCGGGCTGAGCGAATTTGGCGATGGCGATATCGGCCTCGGCGGTGCACAACGCATCGAGCAGCGCCGGAATCTGTTCCGAGGGCACGAAATAGTCGGCGAATCCGGCGGCGATCGCATCCCCGGCGCTCATCCGCGCGGTGGTCAGCGCGACGTGTGTGCCGATCTCGCCGGGCGCATGTGAGAGCAGATGGGTGCCGCCCACGTCCGGGACGAATCCGATACCGGTCTCGGGCATGCCGACCAGGGAACGTTCGGTCACCACGCGGTGCCCGGCGTGCCCGGACAGGCCGACGCCGCCGCCCATCACGATGCCGTCCATGATCGCCACATACGGCTTGGGATACCGGCCGATCAGCGCGTTGAGGATGTATTCGTCCCGCCAGAACCGCCCGCTGGGCGAATCGGCCCCTGCCGTGTCGCCGTTCTCCACGGCGTTCTTCGCGTCGCGGTGGATGGCGACGATATCGCCGCCCGCACACAATCCGCGTTCGCCCGCACCGGTGAGCACCACGGTCCGCACCCGCTCGTCATCCACCCAGGCGCGCAGGGCGTCGAGGATGACCAGCGCCATCGGATGGTTGAGCGCGTTGATGGCCCTGGGCCGGTTGAGCGTGATCAGGCCGAGCCCGTCACGCACCTCGATCAGAACCTCGGGCTCGCTCATACTGTGTCCTTTCCGGCCGTTCCTGCCGCCGGGCCAACTACTAGCGTTGCGCCCCCCGCCACAGTACAGTTACTTTGACGTCCTACTATCGGGACATCAAATTATTCGACGGGCCTCTTCTGATGGAGGATGTCATGGCCGACCTGCACAATCCGGTACATCCGGTTCGTTTCGTGACCTCCGCGGCCCTGTTCGACGGGCACGACGCTGCGATAAATATCATGCGGCGGATCCTGCAGTCGCAGGGCGCGGAAGTCATCCACCTGGGGCACAACCGTGCCGTGCGCGAGGTGGTCGACGCGGTGCTCACCGAGGATGCGCAGGGCGTCGCGATCAGCTCGTACCAGGGCGGACACGTCGAATACTTCGAATACCTCGCCACCGCGCTGCGCGAGGCGGGCGCCGGGCACGTGCGGATCTTCGGCGGTGGCGGCGGCGTCATCGTGGATCAGGAGATCAACCGCCTCGCCGAGGCCGGGGTGCGGATCTTCTCCCCCGAGGACGGACAGCGACTCGGCCTGCCGGGCATGATCAACGAACTCGTGCACGACTGCGATGTGGATCTGTCCCTCGAACCCGCCGACATCGAGGCCGTCCTGGCCGGTGAGCGCAAGGCGCTCGCACGCACCATCACCTGCCTGCAGCAGGACGCGCTGCCCGAGGCCGACCTCGCGGCGCTGCGAGCCGCGGCAGTCGGCCGGAACGTTCCGGTACTGGGCATCACCGGCACCGGCGGATCCGGCAAGTCCTCGCTCACCGACGAACTCGTGCGGCGGCTGCGCTCGGATCAGCAGGACAAGCTCCGAGTGGCGATCCTGGCCGTGGACCCGACCCGCCGGCGCGGCGGCGGCGCCCTGCTCGGCGACCGGATCCGGATGAACTCGCTGGACGGCGATCACATCTACTTCCGTTCGCTGGCCACCCGCGGCGCGCACGAACTGCCGGTCAACACCGACGCCATGATCCTGGCCTGCAAGGCGGCCGGATACGACCTGGTCATCCTGGAGACGCCGGGCATCGGCCAGGGCGATGCGGCCGTGATCGATCACGTCGACCTCTCGCTGTACGTGATGACGCCGGAATTCGGCGCGGCCTCACAGCTGGAGAAGATCGACATGCTCGATTTCGCGGATGTGGTGGCCATCAACAAGTTCGAGCGTCGCGGTGCGGCCGATGCGCTGCGGGACGTGTCGCGGCAGCTGATCCGCAACCGGGAGGCGTTCACCAGCACGCCGGACGATATGCCGGTCTTCGGTACCAGTGCGGCCACCTTCAACGACGACGGCGTCACCGCGCTGTACCAGCATCTGGCCGCGCGCCTGGCCGAGTCGGGACTACCGCTCGCCGAAGGCGTGCTGCCGCGCGTGGACACCCGCGCCTCGACTCGTTTCGCGCAGATCATCCCGCCCGCGCGAGTGCGGTATCTGGCCGAGATCGCCGACACGGTCCGCTCGTACCACGCCGACACCGCGGCGCAGATCGTTGCCGCGCAACGTGTTCAGCGATTCGAGCAGGTACTCGAGGAGATTTCGGGACTGGTCGGGAACGCCGGGACGAGCGACGGCGAGTCCGCTGTGCTCACCCTGCTGGAGTCCGCCCGCGCCGAGCTGCACTCCGATAGCGCTGCGCTGCTGAAGAATTGGCCCGCGCTGGCCGAGTCGTACCGCGGCGAGGAACAGGTCGTGCACATCCGCGATCGTGAGCTGCGCACCACACTGCGACGGAAGTCGTTGTCCGGCAGTTCGATTCCCCGTGTCGCGCTGCCGCGGTTCACCGATCACGGTGAGCTGCTGCGATTCCTGCGTTCGGAGAATCTGCCCGGCCGCTTCCCGTTCACCGCCGGGGTGTTCCCGTTCAAGCGGGACAACGAGGATCCCGCGCGTATGTTCGCCGGTGAGGGCGATCCGTTCCGGACCAACCGCCGATTCAAGGTGCTCTCGGAACATTCCGATGCCAAACGCCTGTCCACGGCCTTCGATTCGGTGACCCTCTACGGCCACGACCCGGCCGAACGGCCCGACATCTACGGAAAGGTCGGCACCTCTGGGGTTTCCATCGCGACGCTGGACGATATGAAGGCGCTCTACGACGGCTTCGATCTCACCGCGCCGACGACCTCGGTGTCGATGACCATCAACGGGCCCGCACCGACCATTCTCGCGTTCTTCCTGAACACCGCGATCGATCAAGCGCTGGAACGCTTCTCCGCAGCCGAGGGCCGCGCACCCGACGCGCAGGAGACCGCGGACATCCGGGCCCGGACCCTGGCCACCGTACGCGGCACCGTGCAGGCCGACATCCTCAAGGAGGATCAGGGCCAGAACACCTGCATCTTCTCCACCGAGTTCAGCCTGCGCATGATGGCCGACATCCAGGAATGGTTCGTGCGCAACGATGTTCGCAACTTCTACTCGGTCTCGATCTCCGGGTACCACATCGCCGAGGCCGGTGCGAATCCGATCAGTCAGCTGGCCTTCACGCTGTCCAACGGATTCACCTATGTCGAGGCGTATCTCGCGCGCGGCATGGACATCGACGACTTCGCGCCGAACCTGTCCTTCTTCTTCTCCAACGGCATGGATCCGGAGTATTCGGTGATCGGCCGGGTGGCGCGGCGGATCTGGGCGGTCACCATGCGTGACAAGTACGGCGCGAACGAACGCTCGCAGAAGCTCAAGTACCACGTGCAGACCTCCGGACGGTCGCTGCACGCACAGGAGATGAGCTTCAACGACATTCGCACCACGCTGCAGGCGCTGATCGCGCTCTACGACAACTGCAACAGCCTGCACACCAACGCCTACGACGAGGCGGTCACCACGCCGACCGAGGATTCGGTGCGCCGCGCCCTGGCCATCCAGTTGATCATCAACCGGGAGTGGGGCCTGTCGATGAACGAGAACCCGCTGCAGGGCAGTTTCATCATCGACGAGCTGACCGATCTGGTCGAGGAGGCGGTGCTGCAGGAGTTCGAGCGCATCTCCGAACGCGGCGGCGTCCTGGGCGCGATGGAGACCGGCTACCAGCGCGGTCGCATCCAGGACGAGTCCATGCTGTACGAGCAGCGCAAACACGACGGTTCGCTGCCGATCATCGGGGTGAACACGTTCCGCAACCCGCACGGCGAGGAGCATCGCGAACTCGAACTGGCGCGCGGCACCGAGGCGGAGAAGCAGTCCCAGCTGCACCGCACCCGCGAGTACCAGACCGACCACCGCGATGCCGCCCACGACGCCCTGGCCCGCCTCGACGCCGCCGCCCGCACCGACGAGAACGTCTTCGAGGTCCTCATGGACGCCGCCCGCGTCTGCACCCTCCAGCAGATCACCGACGCCTTCTTCACCGTCGGCGGGCAGTACCGCCGCAACGTCTAGGTCGTCCGGCATGCATGCACACCGTGCATGCATGCCGCTCAGGCTCGGGTCAGTTGGTCGGACAGGCGCGCTCGCGCGCTGACCAGGGAAGGGCCGTACCAGGTGAGGTCGCGGCCGGAGACCAGGGCTACCGGGATGTCCGGGAAGGCTTCGGGGCCGTCGGTTTCGGTGAAGACGTAGGGTTCGTCGGGGAGTACGGCGAGGTCCACGCCGGACAGCAGTTCGGTGGTGGACACCTTCGGATAGCGGTCGGGGCGGTCGGCGTGCACCAGCCGCAAGCCGAGGCGGTGCGCCAGATCGCCGGTGAAGGTGTCGCGGCCCACCACCATCCACGGGTCACGCCAGATCGGGATCACGGCGTTGCGCGCGGGCTCCGGCGGCGGTGCGGCCCAAGCGGATTCGGCTTCGGACAGCCAGTCCGGGCGTTCGACGCCGAGCGCCGCGGTGAAGAGGCGGCCCATCGACTCGAATGCCTCGTCGACCGTGCGAATCCTGGTGACCCACACCGTGATTCCCGCATCGCGCAGCCGGTCCACGTCGATACGGCGATTCTCCTCCTGATTGCAGATCACCAGATCCGGCGCCAGCTCGGCGATCCGCCGCACATGCGGATTCTTGGTCCCCCGCACCCGCTCCACCGCCAGTTCCCGGGGATGCGTGCACCAGTCGGTGGCCGCCACGAGCATTCCCGGACAGCTCAGGGCGATCGCTTCGGTCAGCGACGGGACCAGCGATACGACCCGGCCCACCGGGCGGGCGATCGGCACCGGTGTCCCGAGATCGTCGACCGGCTCGGCATCGGACATGTTTCCAGCCTAGTTCCCCGCCGGAGAACACGGACATTCCCGCGGCGGGACCGGGCGTGACCAGGTCAACGGTCCAAGGTGCCGTAGAGGGTGTCGAGGTCGCGCAGGCCCGATTCGGCGGTCTGTTCGTCCTCGGCGGTCATGCGCAGGGCCTGGCGGAGCGGAATCGGGTCCAAATCGTCCACGACGGGGTGGAATTCGGGTTCGGGGAGACTCGGGAGGGTGAGGTTCTCGCCGTAGAGGTCGTCGGAAACCGTTGGGCCGCTGTCATTCTGAACGCCGCCGATCAGGGTGTCCAAGTCCAGGCCGCGCAACGTGAGCATGACCGACGGTTCCTCGTCCAGGCGTTCGGCGATGATGTAGCAGACCGCGGCCACATGTTTACAGGGCCAGCCGTCGTCCGGGCAGCTGCAGGCGAAGTCCAGTTCGGCGGCGGTGGCGGGCAGTAACAGGGGACCGAGTGCCTTCGGCAGTGCACCCGAGGCCAACTGGGCGAGCATGCCGGGAGTGGCGCGGACCAGATCGATCAACTCGTCGAGACGTTCGTCGCGCAGCGTGCGCAGGGTCAGCGCGGCGGAGAACGGGCGCGGCTGACTGCCCTGCACCTCCGCGGCCACCGCACCGGGTTCGATGTGGTAGTTCACCACCTGACCGGCTCGCGCGTAGGTGCGCCCGCGAGTCAGCCGTCCGGCATCGGCGACCTGCTCGACCGCCTCGATGAACGACCTCCCCCACCAGGTGCGCGCGAACGAACCTCTGCGGCTGCGTGATTCGACTCCTCCGCGCACCGGTCGGCGTTTGCCGTATCGGTCGTAGTCGATGAACGGACTCATCCCCGCACCTCCCCCGCGACGTGGCAGCTCATTCGCCGACCGCCTCGGAACCCAGGGCGAACAGCGCGCCGATCTCCTCGGTGCTCAGTTCGGTGATCCAGTTCTCGCCCGCGCCGACGGTCAGATTCGCCAATTCCCGCTTGCCGCTGATCATATCGTCGATGCGTTCCTCGATGGTGTCGACGCAGACCAACTTGCGCACCTGCACATCGCGCCGCTGACCGATCCGAAACGCCCGATCGGTGGCCTGGTTCTCCACCGCCGGATTCCACCAACGGTCCAGATGTACAACATGATTGGCGGCAGTGAGATTGAGCCCGGTACCACCGGCCTTGAGCGACAACAACATCAGCGGCGGACCGTCCGCGCCCTGGAACCGCTCCACCATCGTATCGCGTCGCTTCTTGGACACCCCGCCGTGCAGGAACGGGATCTGCGTGCCGAACCGCTCGTCCAGATACGGTCCGATCAGATCGCCGAATTCGCGAAACTGGGTGAACAGCAATGCCTTCTCGCCGTCGGCCAGCACCGATTCCAGGACGTCCTCGACCAGGCCCAGCTTGCCGGACCGGTGGCGGCCGCGGCGCAGCACACCCGATCCGTCGCCCAGGAAATGGGCGGGGTGATTGCACACCTGCTTGAGCCTGGTCAGCGCGCCGAGTACCGCACCCCGACGCGACATCCCCTGTGCGTCCTTCAGTTTCGCCACCATATCGTCCACCACGGCCTGATACAGGGCGGCCTGTTCCACGGTCAGATTGGCGCGCACCGTCATCTCGATCTTCTCGGGCAGATCGGAGATCACGGCCGGATCCGTCTTCACGCGCCGCAGCACGAAAGGCGCTGTAACCGTGCGCAATCGGGTGATCGCGTTCTCGTCGCGCTCACGCTCGATGGGGATCGCGAATCTCGCGTGGAACTGGGATGCCTTGCCCAGCAGGGCCGGCGCCGCGAAATCGAGAATCGAGCGCAACTCCTCGAGCCGGTTCTCCACCGGAGTTCCGGTCAGCGCCAGGCGATGCGGGGCGGGCAGCGCTCGCGCGGCCCGCGCCTGCCGAGTGTTGGCGTTCTTGATGTGCTGCGCCTCGTCCAGGGTGATCCGCCGCCAGGGCTGCCGCTTCAACTCCTCGAAATCGCGGGCGAGCAACGCGTAGGTGGTGATCACCAGATCCGAATCCGCCACGGCGGCACCGAGTTCGGCACCCGAACGGCGCGCCGTGCCGTGGTGCACCAGAACCCGCAGGCCCGGGGCGAAGCGCTCGGTCTCGCGCTGCCAGTTGCCGACCACCGACATCGGGCATACCAGCAGTGTCGGCCCCGGCTCGGAATCCGCTGCCGCGCTTTCCCTTTCGTGCACCAGTAGGGCCAGGACCTGCACCGTCTTGCCCAGGCCCATATCGTCGGCGAGGATGGCGCCGCAGCCGAGCCGATTCATCGTCGCCAGCCAGGACAGGCCGCGCAGCTGATACGGCCGCAGCTGCGCCTTCAGCCCCGAGGGCGGCTCGACCGGATCCGCCGAGCGAGTCGCCTCGAACAGTTCGGCCACCCAGCCGTTCGCCGTGACGTCCTCGATCGGCACGTTGCGGACCTCGGAGGCAGCGATCTCGGCCAGCAGCGCGGTGAGCGATCCGACCTGTTCATCGGTGCGGCCGTCCAGGTACATCGCCGCCGCGGCGAGCATCCGATGGTCGGCCTGCACCCACTGACCGCGCAGCCGCACCAGATCGGATTTCGACTGCACCAGCCGGGACATCTCCCCCGGGGTGAGCACGATATCGCCGAGCGCCAACTCCCAGCGGTAGGCGACCAATCCGCTCAGACCGACCTCGGTCTCGGTGGCCGCGGGGCTCTGCACCCGCAGGCGCATACTCGGGGCGGCGATGCGCCAGGCCCGCGGCAACAGCAGATGCACTCCCGCGGAACGCAATTCGTGCGCGCCGTGGGCGACGAGGTCCTGCACGACCGCGGTCGGCAGCAGGAAATCCATCCCGCGCGGATCGCGCGGCAACTCCCGCAACATCGGATACGCCTGGATCGCCGCGGTCACCCGGTCACCCGCGATCCGCACCAGCGCGGGATCGCCGAGGATCGGAACAGGCTGCGGCGCTTCACCTTCCATGCGGAGGCAGACCTCGAGCCGCCACAGCGCGTCGACGGTTGCCGTGTCCTGCTGCGGATCATCGTCCGGTTCGAGCAGGCGCAGCACCAGTTCCGGTTCGCCGGTGGTCAGGCTGGTTCGCCACTGGTCGAGCGCATCGGCCACCCGGTGTGAGCCGGAATCGAGCGGGGTATCGGCGATCAGCGCGGTCAGCAGTGGATGGGCGGGGTGTCGATGCGAGCCGATGGCCGCGACGTCCAGGTGCATCCGGGCGATCGGATCGGTCAGCTCGGCGACGAGGTCCTCCAGCAACGCCGCCGGACGTCCGGCCACCCGCAGCGCGGGCGGCATCGCCGCGGCCAGCTCGGCCAGCCAGGCTCGCTGCCGCTGCCCGCCGACCAACCGCCACCGCACCCACCACTCACCGTCGTCGCGACGGACCTCCGGCACGATCCGACCCGCTCGCACCCAACGTTCGACACCATGCGTCACGTGCGCGAGAAACCGCAGATCACCCGCCACAACGGCGGGCGGCAACCGCTGCAACAACACCTGCGCGGCCATCGGCGGTGCGAGCGCATGCCCGCGCACCTCCGACTCCTGCGGCCCTTCTGCCCCCGTGACCAGGACCTGAGCCCGATGCCGGAACCGCGCCGCCTGCACCACCCCGCCCAGCGGATCGGGCAGAGTCACCATGTCGATCGCGGACACCGCATCGGCCTCGGGATGGCGCCACAGCACCAGCCCCGACCCGGGTGTCCACAATCCGTGCAGCATCCAACCATCCAACCAGGTGGCACCGACAACTCGACACGGCATCGGATCGCCGCAGGTGACGCAGGTCTACTCCACGATGCCACGGCCCATCTTCGCCGGGCAGGCAGCCTGCTGTGTCCGGACAGATATGACGCAACCGGCTACTGCGAGCAGAACTGCGCCGCAGGACCGAATGGCCCTGCGGCGCAGAAGTTTCGAACTCGAATATTGGATCCGGGTCAGACCGCGCTGCCGATGGCGGCACCGGCGACACCGCCGAGCGCACCGCCGACGACGGCGGCGGGAATGCCCACTACCGCAGCACCGGCCGCAGCACCGATCGCCGCACCGCCAATGGTCCCGATCGGGACGGACGCACCCACGGATGGAACCGCCAACGTCGCGCCTCCAGCAGTACCGATTACACCGCCGATCACGCCGCCCACGACACCACCGGCCACCGCGGCGGGCACACCGGCCGCCGTGGCGCCCAGGGCCGCACCGGCCAGCGCGCCTGCGGCGACCTTGTCCGAGCGGCTGGGGTTGATGCCGACCGAATTCAGGTTCGTGGAGAGGTTGGCCTCGGCCTGTGCGGCGGTGACGTTGACGTTGTCGAGCACGTCATTGGGCACCGAATCCGGGACCGGGGAGGTGAAGTTGCCCAGGCGCAGCGTCCGCGGCGGCGGAGCGATCGGCTTGACCGGCTTGACCGCGGTGGGCGCGTGCAGCTGGGTCCAGTTGACGGCCGGAGCGGGCTCGTTCTCGTCCTGCGGGATGGGCCGGAAGTCCGGCGGGACGACGTACGGCGCGGGCACGGCCGGGGTGACACCGGGCTGCACGGTGACGTTCGGGCTGACACCCGGCTGCACGGTGTGCGGGGTATACAGGCTGTCGGACCAGGACGGCGTCACGCCGGGTTGCGGGGTGCTCGACGGTCCCGCCTGCGGCTGCGGGCCCTGCTCGTGGCTGGACGGCGGAGTGACCGCTGTACCGGGCGAAGTCGGCTGAGTCGGCTCCTGGGTCGGCGCGTTCTCGGTGGTGGAGGTCGATGCGGCAGTGGACGATTGCCCCGCCTGATGGGTCGTGCTGGAGCAACCGACAACCAGGGCGAGCGGAATCGCGCCCACCGCAGGCAACATCACCCGCCGTGCTGCCGTGCCGAACTTACGATGCCGACCTGCCACGTGAACACTCACCTCATCAGTTTCCGGAAACATCAGCCCCCCGTGACCCCTAGTCACGTGTGCACGCAGGATCGTAACTACCGAATAACGTTGTCACGAAACCATTGTGATCAGGAGCACACTACCGGACGTCCACGACGAATAGATTGATTCTCCCGAACAGCCCTGCCTACCAGTACAATTGCGCCCCATATATTCCGACGGCAGTCAGACACGCCGAAATTCGCGCCGCGCCGAAATTCGGCCCCCGACCCCTTCTGGTCAACGCGTCCGCACACCATCCGGATACGGCCGCAAGACTTTTCCGCGCATACATGCTCAGTTCCACAGAGCTGTAGCCCATCTCGGCGAACACATCGGTCCGCAGGTATACGACCCCGCAGAGGCCCGGTCAAAGCCGAAAGATCTTCGCACCAGTCCCATTTCACATTCCCGCGGCCGGTATTTCCTTCTTCTGCATGGCATGTTGAGCCGTCCGGATTCGTGAAATACCTGCCGCGAGACCGATCTCCGGGGTAGACCGACCGCGACTCGCGCCTCGCTGAAACCTGTCGGTGCCACCGTGTAGAAGTTGTGCCGTGCATTCGAACAGGGGCGGATGGGGGTGGGCACTGGCGGCGCCGGTCGTCGCGGTGCTGGTGGCTGCTGTAGTGCTGGTGGGGCCGGGTCTGTTCACCACGTCGTCGCCCGCGCCGGGCAGTCCCACGCGCGCCCAGCTCGAACGGTTGCTGGCCGTGGTGCGGGTGCTGCCACAGCGGCCGCATCCGGGCGGATACGAGCGCGGCTGCGCGGCCGGGCAGGGCTGTGTATTCGGTACGGCCTGGGCCGACGGGTCCGGCGGCTGCGATTCACGCAATGCCGTGCTCGGCAAGCAGCTCAGCGCCGTGCGGTTCCGCACGAGCACCGAGAAGTGCGTGGTTTCCGCGGGCACCCTGCACGATCCCTATACGGGCAGAGATATCGCCTTCGACAGATCCCACGCCCGCACGGTGCAGATCGACCACATCTATCCGCTGGCCGCCGCCTGGGATATGGGCGCATCGGATTGGCCACTGCCACAACGCATCCGCTTCGCCAACGACATCCAATTCAACCTGCTCGCCGTCGACGGCCGGACCAACCAGGACAAGGGCGACCGCACCCCCGCCGACTGGCTACCGCCCGCCCTCGCCTACCGCTGCTACTACGCGGGCCGCTACCTCACCACCGCGGTCCGCTACACCCTCCCCATCACCGCACAGGACCGCGATGCCCTGTCCCGCCTGGCCGAGGGCTGCCCATGACGCGACCGAAGGCGAATCGATGCGGTGGTGAACCCGTTCGCTCAGTCCGTGGCGACGGGGCGTTGCGGATCGCTGGACCACTGGGACCACGATCCCGGGTAGAGGGTGGCCTCGATACCCGCCGCGGCGAGGGCGGCGATCTGATGTGCGGCGGTGACGCCCGAACCACAGTAGACCGCCACCGGACCCGTGCCGAGCCCGGCGAACCGGGCGCGCAGCTGATCGGGGCTCTTGAAAGTGCCTTCAGGGGTGAGGTTCTCGGCGGTGGGGGCGCTCACCGCGCCCGGAATGTGCCCGGCACGCGGATCGACCGGTTCCACCTCACCGCGGTACCGCTCGCCCGCGCGGGCATCGAGCAGCAGACCCTCCCAGGTCGCCGCGCCGTCCGCATCGATGACCGGCAGAGCGCCCCCGGTCAGCACCACATCACCGGGAGCGGGATCGGATTCGCTGCCGGTGGCGATCGCACCACCGGACTGCTCCCACGCCGGGAGGCCGCCGTCGAGAATCCGCACGTCGTCCATGCCCGCCCAGCGCAGCAGCCACCAGGCGCGCGCGGCGGCCATACCGCCGGTGGCGTCGTAGACGACGACCGGTTCATCGGTGCGCAGACCCCAGCTCCGGGCGCATTTCTGCAGACGCGCGACCTCGGGCAGCGGATGACGGCCGCGTGCCGGAGAGGGCGGCGCGGCCAATTCGGTCTCCAGATCCACGAACACCGCGCCGGTGATGTGACCGTCCAGGTAGTGCTGCGGCCCGTCCGGGTCACCCAGCGCCCAGCGCACATCGAGCACATGCGTGCCGGTCGCGGTGTCGCCCAGCTGTTTCCGAAGGTCCTCCGCCGAGATCAATACCGAGGCCAAGCCGACTCCTCTGTCACATCTGTACCCCCGGGACGCGAACGGCTCTCAGCCTACGGCAGGACGTTCCCCGGTGGGTCGGCGTGGCGAATCGCCCGTGCGGCGTGCCGAGAGCACCCCGCGCACCAGCAGCCCGGCCACCAGCGCCCAGAAAGCCGCGCCGATGCCGAATACGGCGAACCCCGACGCCGCCACCAGGAAGGTCACCGCACCCTCGATCCGATGCTCGGCCGAGCCGAGGGCCGCGGTCAGCGCGGTGGCGAGCGTTGCGATGAGCGCAAGTCCCGCAACGGTTTCCAACACACCCTTCGGCGCGGCGGCGACCAGGACGACCAGTGCGCCCGAGAGCAGCGCCAACACCAGATAGGCGCAGCCGACGGTGAACACCGCGATCCAGCGCCGCCGCGGATTCGGATGCGCGGACGGCGCGGCCGACAGCGCCGCACTGATCGCGGCCAGATTGATCGCGTGCGCCCCCGCCGGTGCGCCGATCACGGTGCCGATTCCGGTCACGGCCATCGCCGACCGCCACGGCACCCGGAAACCGAAGGACTCCATGATGGCCACGCCCGGGATGTTCTGCGCGGCCATCGTCACGATATACAGCGGTATCGCGATACCGATCACGGCCGGCCAACTCCAGTGCGGCACGGTCAATTCCAGCCTCGGCGCCATCGCCGCGAGATCCAGGCGCCGATGTTCGACCGCGATATCGATACCGGCGCCGATCGCGGCGACCGCGAATGCCGCGAGCACGGCCCAGCGCGGGGCGAACCGCTGCAACAGCAGCCAGACCACGATCACCGGGACCACGATCGCCGGACTGGCCGTCAGCGCGTGCATCGGGGCCAGGCACAGCGGCATCAGCACTCCGGCGAGCATGGCCTGCGCGATCTCGGCGGGAATGGCCGCGATCAACCGACCCAGCCGCTGCCAGAATCCGGTCAGCACGATCAACACACCCACCACCGCGAACGCGCCCACCGCCGCGGGCCAGCCACCGGAGACCGCACCGGTTCCCGCCAGCAGTGCCGCACCCGGCGTCGACCAGGCCAGCGCGATCGGCATCCGATACCGGCGACTCAGCACCAGCATCCCCACCGCCTGCGTCAGACAGATCGCCAGCAGACCCGACGCCGCCTGCGCCGGCGTTGCACCCACCTTGGTCAATCCCGCGAGCACCACGGCGAACGTGCTGGTGAAACCCACCAACGCGGCGACGATCCCGGCGCTGACCGGCTGCCAGATCCCCGGATCAGCAGTGCCGCCGTCCTGCGGCAACGCCTCCTCCGAGCCGCCGGAACCGCCCTCGTCGACCAGCATCGGCGATTCGGTTTCCCGCTCCCGCTCGTCCACACCGCTCAGCGTGGCGACGCCATGCGGCGAATCCGCATCGCGCGCAGCAACAACACCGTCCCTAGAAGCGGAGGTGTCCCTCGTCCGCGTCCGGTCCGGGTCGGCGGTTCCGGGGTCGCCCGAGCCGGGCCCGACGGACGGATCGGACTGCGTGGTGAATCGACCGGACCGCGGAGCGGGATCACTGGTCTGCGGTTCGGTAGAGGCCATTGGGCCATCGTCCCCGGTCGCGATCGGTTCGGTCAGCGGCCAATCGTGCGAAAGTGGACCGAATTCGGTCAGGTGTTCATTACGTCACTGGTGCAATGTGGCCTGGTAACGCCGCATCCCGGACAACCAGCGGTCGTAGTCGGCGCTCTTGTGCCGGTACATCTCCAGCACCTGGGCGTGCGGCAGGATCAGGAAACGTTCGTGGGCGACACCGGCGAGCACATCACTCGCCACCTGTTCGGGGGTGAGCACCTCACCTGCGGAGACGACCGCGCGGATCGCCTCCTCGTTGGCCGCGGCCTCGGTGAAATCCTCGTTGCCCGCGCGCAGCAGATCGGTGTCCACGCCCATCGGGCAGATACAGCTGACGCGAATTCCCTTGTCCCCGTACGTAATATTGAGCCACTCCGCGAAGCCGACCGCCGCATGCTTGGTGACCGCATACGGCGCGGACCCGATCTGGGTGAGCAGTCCGGCCGCCGAGGCGGTGGCGACGAAATATCCGCTCCCCCGCTCCACCCATCCCGGAATCAGGATCTGCGCGGCCCGCACGTGCGCCATCACGTTGACTTCCATTGCCGCGGACCACTGTTCGTCGCCACCGTCCAGCCCCCGCGCACCGAAGATCCCCGCATTCGCGAAATACAGATCCACCGGACCGAATTCCGCTTCGGCCCGCGCCACCAGTCCTCGAATCACTTCCGAATCGGTGACATCCCCGACCACCGACACCGCCCGCTCCGCCAACTCCGCGGCAATCCCGGCCACCGCCTCGCCCAGATCGGCCAGCACCACACTCGCACCGGCCCCCACCAGCGCCCGAGCCAATGCCGCCCCGATCCCCGCCCCGGCCCCCGTAACGATCGCCACCTTGCCCGAAACATCCATATCCCGCACCCTAACCCCGCCCCGATCCCCTCAGGCCGGAACACTCGCACCGACGCACGCACCCCGCATGCACGTCGCCCAGTTCTGCTCCCGCCATGCCGGAACACTCACCGAGGCGCACGCACCGCACACACGCCACCCGCTTCGCCCCGTCACACCGGAACACTCGCACTGAGGCACACGCGCGCAATCACATGCTCCCGTCATGCCGTAACGCTCGCACGGTGGCGCACGCCCCGCATGCTCGTCACTCGACCGAGCGAAAGGTGCCGAATCCGTGGCCCGAACAGTCCGGATCGAACAAGTTCAGAGCATTCACCCGGCTGCGGGCGTTCGGCCGATTCGGACGAGCACGGTCAGCGCGAGGGACGAGTGGCGCTGCGCGAGACGTCCTGGCGGGCGGAGCCGTTGCTACGCGCGAGGCGTTGCAGGAGAGGTGCGGTGCGGGGGCCGACCAACTGCTGCATGACCAGGGCCATATTGGTGCGTTCGACGCCGGGGATCTTCAGGATGCGGCCCGCGATGCGATAGAGGTCGTCGGCGTCGCGGGCGACGACGCGGACGGTCAGATCGGTCAGTCCGGTCATCCCGCAGACCTCGGTGACCTCGGGAACCTCGGCCAGTTCGGCGACGACCGCGTCGAGCTGATGCTGATCCACCACCACCGCCACGAATGCGGCCAGCTGGTAGCCCAGGGCGCGTGGATCGACGCGGCGGTCGAATCCCGCGAGGACACCGGCCGCCTCCCAGCGAGCCAGGCGGGCCTGCACGGTATTGCGCGACAGGCCCAGCCGAGTGGCGAGTTCGACACCGGTCGCCCGGGGGTTGGCAACCAGTTCGAGCAACAGCCTCGCATCGGTCGCGTCGACGACGGCTCCGGCGGGTTCAGCACTGGACATGTAACGCAGTATGACAGCAAATAGCGACCAGAGACCACGCACTCTGCACAGTTGGCATGTCGCTACTTGCGCAGGTCGCCCAATCGTGGATGCTGTGAGGTAGAGCACATCGCTTCCCCGCACGGCCCGGAGACCCCGGACCGGCGACATGCCAGGAAGGCAGACGTACCAGAGCGGCTACGTTTCAGGAAGGCGGCAGCCATGCCCACCCCCGCGGCAAAGCCCACGACCTGGGCCACAGCCACTGCCCACGACACCGCGTCCCCCATCGATGCGATCGCCGCCGAGACGGTCACCACCGACGCGACCTCGGCCCATGCGATCACCACCGGCGCGATCACGATCGATGCATCCTCCGCCAAGCCGACCATCGGCCATACAACCGCCACCAGAACGTCCTACACCAACGCGACCTTCGCCGATGCAACGCCCAACGACGGGATCTCGACCGGCAGAATCACCACAACGACCAGCCCCCCGGAGAAGATCGCCTACCCGGTGCAACTGGTCCAGCCGGACGGCCGACGCGTCCTCGATCGCGAACACGCCGCCCTGGTCGCCGACATCGGCCCGGACCGACTGCGACAGCTCTACCTCGACATAGTCGTCGCCCGCCGCATCGACACCGAGGCGACCGCACTACAACGTCAGGGCCAGCTCGGACTGTGGCCGCCCCTGCTGGGTCAGGAGGCGGCGCAGATCGGTTCCGCACACGCCCTGCACCCCGACGACTACGTGTTCTGCAGTTATCGCGAGGCAGGTGTGGCCTACTGCCGTGGCGTCGATCCGGCACAGATCACCCGCCTGTGGCGCGGCGTGGCGCATTCGTGCTGGGATCCCGCACAGATCAATATGACCAATCCGGCCATCGTGGTCGGCTCGCAGGGATTGCACGCCACCGGTTACGCCTACGCCGCTCATCTGGACGGCGCGGAGATCGCGGTGATCACCTATTTCGGCGACGGTGCGACCAGTCAGGGCGATATCGCCGAGGCCCTGGGCTTCGCCGCGACCTGGAGTGCGCCGGTGGTGTTCTTCTGCCAGAACAATCACTGGGCGATCAGCGAACCCGTGCGAATCCAGAGCGCGACACCGATCGCGCGACGCGCCTACGGCTACGGCATACCGGGCATCCAGGTCGACGGGAACGACGTCCTGGCTGTTCTGGCCGTGACCAGGCAGGCCGTCGCGCGCGCCCGCGCGGGCGGCGGCCCGTCGTTCATCGAGGCGATCACCTACCGGATGGGTCCGCACACCACCGCCGACGATCCCACCCGCTACCGCTCGGCCGCCGAAACCGAGCTGTGGCGGCGGCGCGATCCGATCGATCGGATTCGCCGGCTGCTCGAACGAGAAGGCTTGTGGGGCAGCACCTTCGAACGACAGGTGCGAGAGCGCTCGGACGAGGTCGCCGCCCGCCTGCGCACCGCGACCATCGAGATGCCCGATCCCGAACCGAAGGATCTGTTCGAGCACGTCTACGCCACCCCGCATTCGCTGCTGGATCGAGAACGCCGGGAGTACATCGCGTATCTGGAAGGAGTACGGCCATGACCAGCACGTTCGCGGCGGCACTCAACCTCGGGCTGCGCCGGGCCCTCGAGGACGACCCCAAGGTCGTACTGATGGGCGAGGACATCGGCCGGCTCGGCGGCGTCTTCCGGGTCACCGACACCCTGCAGAAGGATTTCGGCGACAACCGGGTCATCGACACCCCGCTGGCCGAATCCGGGATCATCGGAACGGCTTTCGGCATGGCGCTGCGCGGCTATCGTCCGGTGTGCGAGATCCAGTTCGACGGATTCGTCTATCCGGCCTTCGACCAGATCGTCTCCCAGGTCGCCAAGATCCACTATCGGACAGCGGGACATGTGCTCGCGCCCATGACGATTCGAATTCCGTTCGGCGGCGGGATCGGTTCGGTGGAGCATCACTCCGAATCGCCCGAGGCGTATTTCGCGCACACCCCGGGCCTGCGCGTGGTGTCGCCGAGCACCCCGGCCGACGCCTATCTGATGATCCGCCAAGCGATCTCGCTGGACGATCCGGTGATCTTCCTCGAGCCCAAACGCCGCTACTGGGACAGGGACGAGGTGGACTTCGCTGCCCTGGACCGCGATCCGTATCCGCTGGAGCGGGCCCGCATCCGCCGCGCGGGCTCGGATGCGACGGTCGTCGCCTACGGCGGTATGGTCCGCACCGCGCTGACGGCCGCCGAAATCGCAGCCGGGGAAGGGCATTCGCTGGAGGTCGTCGATCTGCGCAGCCTGTCACCGATCGATTTCGACACCATCGAGGATTCGGTGTTGCGCACCGGGCGGCTGATCATCACGCACGAGGCCCCGGTCTTCGCCGGACTGGGCGCGGAGATCGCCGCCCGCATCGCCGAACGCTGTTTCTACCAGCTAGAAGCACCGATTCTGCGCGTCGGAGGCTTCGACATTCCGTATCCCCCGGCTAAGCTCGAACGGCACCACCTGCCCGACCCCGACCGCATCCTGGACGCGGTCGACCGAACGCTTGCCGCCTGATCCGCCCGTTCAGACAGAGGTGCCCGTTGGACGACGCTGCCGCACACGACCCCCGGCCGATCGGCCGGAACCCGGAGGAGCCCACCCGCGCGAGTGCGGAGGATCCCCTACCGAACGGCACCGAAGATGCCCGTGTGCTCGAGTTCCGGCTCCCCGATCTGGGCGAGGGACTGACCGAGGCGGAACTGGTCTCCTGGGCGGTGTCCGTGGGCGACACGGTCGAATTGAATCAGACCATCGCCGAGGTCGAGACGGCCAAGGCTCAGGTGGTACTGCCGTGCCCGTTCTCCGGTGTGGTCACCGAACTGCTGGCCACGCCGGGCGACACCGTGGCGGTGGGCGCGCCGCTGATCCGGGTGCGCAGCGATCGCGGGACGGCCACACCGCCCGCGCCGAGTGAGCGCCGCTCGGTCCTGGTCGGTTACGGCCCGGATGAGGAGAGCACCGCGCGGCGCACTCGAAAACGGACGAATCCCGATGTGCCGGTGCATAATTCACCGGATATCACACAGCAGCTGCCCGCGCCGGCGTATCCGGATCGCCCCTCGGCCACGCCCGGCGCTCGCGCGCTGGCCCGGGAACTCGGCATCAACCTGGCCTTCGTCGCCGGTTCCGGGCCGGGCGGAGCGGTCACCGTGGAAGATGTGCGGCACGCGGTGCCGGTGTCGCAGCCGGTGCACCGGGTGCGCCCCGAGGAGGAGGCGCTGCCCAACGCGCCGCGTCCCAGCATGCCCACGGTGCCGACGATGCGCCCGGACGGCGGCGTCATCCGCCCGACCCCGAGCACCGGTGAGACCCGCGTCCCGGTGACCGGCGTGCGCAAGCGCACCGCCGCCGCCATGCTCACCAGCGCCCGGACGATCCCGCAGGCCAGCGCGTTCGTCACGACGGATTTCACCGCCTCGATGGAACTGCTGGATCATCTGCGCACGACCGATTCGTTCACCGGACTCTCACTCACCCCGCTCGCACTGGTGGCCAAGGCGACGCTGGTGGCGATGGCGGAATTCCCGGACGTCAACTCGTTCTGGGACGAGGAGAACCGCGAGATCGTCACCAAACACTTCGTGCACCTGGGGATCGCGGTGGCCACCGAACGCGGACTGCTGGTGCCGAACGTCAAGGACGCGCACACCCTGAGCCTGCGCGAGCTGTGCCGGGAGATCGGCTGGCTCGCCGATATCGCCCGCGGCGGTTCGGCCACGCCCGCGGATCTGCGCGGCGGCACGTTCACCATCAGCAATGTGGGCATCTTCGGCGTCGATGCCGGTGTGCCACTGGTCAATCCGGGCGAGGGTGCGATCCTGTGCCTGGGTTCGATCCGCAAACAGCCGTGGGTCTACCGCGACGAACTCGCCGTCCGCTGGGTCACCACCCTGGGCCTGAGCTTCGACCACCGGATGATCGACGGCGAGCTGGGCGCGCGTTTCCTGGCGACCGTCGCCTCACTCCTGGAAGATCCGCTGACGCTGCTGGGCCGGATCTGAGTTGTTGCCCGCGCTCACACGGTTTTCGGTTCGACGACCAGGGCGGCGGCGGCTTCTCGGATGACGGCCGGGATCTCGATCGATCTACGGGTCTCGTTGTCGACGTAGACGTGCACGAAACCGCCGGTTGCGGCGAGTTCGAGGTCCTGTCCGGTCTCGCGGAAGATGGCCAGGTCGTAGGTGATGCTGGAGCGGCCGAGGCGGCTGATGCGCAGGCCGACGCGCAGCTGGTCCGGGAAGCTGAGCGATCCGTGGAAATCGCAGGAGGTCCGCGCGACCACTCCGATGGCGGGCAGGTCGCGGATGTCGGTGCCGGTGGCGTGCATCAGCCAGGCGTTGACCGCGGTGTCGAAGTACGAGTAGTAGGTGACGTTGTTGACGTGACCGTAGTGGTCGTTGTCGGCCCACCGGGTCGGTACCGGCCAGAGCACGGGGTAGTCCTGCGCGGAAGATGTCACCACCAAACAGTAACCATCCGTCCGGTTCGGCCGAGCACCCCGCCACCGCGGCCAATACAGTTGTTGCGATGGGCGCTTCCACACTGGTTCCGATGGTCCGGATCTCGCGAGCCGCCGTCTTCACCGTTTTCGGTCTGAACGGATTCCTGTGTTCCATGTGGGTGGTGCACATCCCGGTGATCACCCAGCGCACCGGCGTGTCCAAGGGCACCCTGGGGTTGTTGATTCTGCTGGTGGCGCTCGGCGGCATCGCCGGGATGCAGGCCGCCGGACCACTGGCCGACCGGTTCGGCAGCCGGACACTGGTGGCCGTGGCCGGGACGTGGCTGTCGCTCGCGGTGCTCGGCCCCGCCTTCGCAACCGGCCCGCTGACGTTGGCGGTTGCGCTGCTGCTGTTCGGCACCGGCAACGGAGCGCTGGACGTCTCGATGAATGCGCAGGCGGTGCAGGTGGAACGGGCCTATCCGCGGCCGATCATGTCGGCGTTCCACGCCATGTTCTCCTGCGGCGGACTGGCCGGATCACTGGTCGGCGCGGCGACGATGCATCGCGGCTGGGACGTTCGCGTCACCATGACCGCCGCGGGCGCGATCGGACTCCTCACTGTGGCGCTGAGTATCCCCAGGCTGCTGCCGAGGGTCGAATCCGATTCCGACACAACGACATCCACCGAGGACGAATCGCCGAAGGCACGACGATCCGCATCGTTGCGAGTGCTCGCCCTGGCCGCCATCGCCTTCGGTTTCCTGCTGACCGAGGGGGTGGCCAACGACTGGAGCGCCCTGCAGGTGCGCGAGCATCTCGGCGTCAGCGATGCCACCGCCGCCCTGGCGTTCGGCGCGTTCTCCACGACGATGACCGCCGGACGATTCACCGCCGACCGGGTCAGCGCGCGCTTCGGGCGGGTAGCGGTGGTGCGCTGGGGCGCGGTGCTCGCGGCCGTCGGATTGATGCTGATCGTCTCCTCGATCTGGCTGGTTCCCACTCTGCTGGGCTGGGCCCTGCTGGGCATCGGACTCGCCGGTGGCGTGCCACAGATCTTCAGTGCCGCAGGCAATCTCGGCACCCGGTCGGCAGCGACGGATATGTCTCGGGTCTTCGGCCTGGGCTATCTCGGTTTCCTGGCCGGACCGTCGGCGATCGGCCGGCTCGCGGACCTGAGTTCACTCACCGCGGCGCTGATCTTCCCGCTGGCGCTGATCCTGGTGTGCGCGGCGTCGGCCCGGATCGTCGCACCCAGTTCTTGACCTACAGGTCCAGAATGTCTATCGTTCATGTCATGGGCAGACCACGCACCTTCGAGGACGACGACGTCGTCGATCGCGCGATGGGGGCGTTCTGGATCAATGGCTACGCCAACACCTCCCCGGCGCAGCTCGCCGAGGCGACCGGCCTGGCCAAGGGCAGCCTGTACAACGCCTTCGGCAGTAAACGCGAACTGTTCGAGCGGGCGCTCGCGCGCTACGACCGGATGGGTGCCGACCTGACCGGGGAATACATGTCCCGGCCCGGAAGCACTCGCGAGGTCGTGGGCGCCTATCTGCGGCATCTGGTCGACGCCGACCTGGCCGATCCGGATCGACGCGGCTGCCTGGCCGCCAATACGGCACTGGAACTGTCCGGACAGGACGCCGAGATCCGCCGCATCATCCTCGCCATCACCGAACACAACCTCACCGCCCTGGCCGACCGGATCGATCAGGGTCGCCGCGACGGTGACGTCAGCCGGGACACCGATCCCCGTGCGGCCGCGGAGTTCCTGATGAATTCCATCGCCGGACTGCGCGTCATGGCCAAGAGCTACGACCTGGCGGTTCTGTACCGCATCATCGACACCACCCTGAGCACGCTCTGAATTTCCCCGTCCGATCGCAGCGCTTTCTGCTGCCCTAGTTTTTGACCAGTAGTTCAAGAAAGGGAAGGTCATGGATCTCGAGTTGAGTGGCAAGACCGCCGTCGTCACCGGCGCCGGCCGCGGTATCGGACTGGCCGTCGCGCAGACGTTGACCGAGGAGGGCGTCCGGGTCGTCGGCGGCGCGCGCAACGTCACACCTGAGCTCGAAAAGTACAGTGTTGCAGCGGTTTCCGCAGATCTCAGCTCCGCCGAGGGCGTCACCGCGCTGTTCGATGCCGCGCAGGCGGAACTGGGCGGGATCGACATCCTGATCAACAATGTGGGCGGCGGCGACGTCGACAAGATGGTGGTGGGCGGATTCCTCGACATCGGCGACGATCAGTGGGACACGCTGCTCGAGCTCAACTTGATGAGCGCGGTGCGGGCCACCCGGGCGGCACTGCCGAGTCTGATCGAACGTCGCGGTGCGATCGTCACCATCTCCTCGATCAACGCCCATCTGCCCGCGGTCGGTCCGATCGGCTACAGCGAGGCCAAAGCCGCACTGACCTCGTTCACCAAGCGGATCAGCGAGGAGTTCGGGCCGCGCGGCGTGCGGGTGAACACGGTGTCCCCGGGCGTGGTCGGCACCCCGCTGTGGCGGGAACCTGGTCGTTTCGGCGCGAAACTGGCCGAGGTCAGCGGCGTCGGCCACGAGGAGTTCCTCGCCGCGCTGCCGAAGGAGTTCGGCATGGCCTCGGAGCGGATCACCGAGCCGGAGGAGGTCGCCGCGCTGGTGGCGTTCCTGGCCTCGGGACGCGCCGGGAACATCCTGGGCGCGGATTACGTCATCGACGGCGGCACTCTCAAAGTCGTATGACCCGCCGGGTCCGGGCGGCTAGAGTTCGGGAATGTTCGAGAATCGGCGGCTGGAACGCAGGCTGCAACGTATCGAGTACAAACTCGATCTCATCATGCGGCATTTGGCGATCACCGATTCCCCTGCGCTACCGCAGGATTCACCGACTCCACCGCTGTCCGGACCCACACCCCTGTCCGGTGCGGACCTGGCCGAGATCGATGCGCTGATAGCGCAGGGCAAGAAGATCCACGCCATCAAGCTCTATCGGGAAATACTGCCCGGGACCTCGCTGAAGGACGCCAAGGATGCGGTGGAGGCCCGGGAGCGGCCGTACTACTGAGTCTTCTGCACCGTGACCGTCAGGTTCGGCCACGGCGGACGACGCACCACCGCAACGCAGGACAGCGTCGCGGCCGAGAGGCCGATCAGCAAGGCCAGCAAGGTGATTCGGGTGTCATCGGTGGCCGGGACCCAGGTGGAGTCGCCGCCCTGGACCACGATCGCGCCCAGGGGGCGCGGCCCGTGACGGAAACGTCCGCCGGGCTGGGCGACGGTGATCACCGTGGCGCCGTCCGGTGTCTGATACGGCGTACCGAAGATTGCCGAATCAGATACTGCCGCTGGAAAATCAGGAACGTTCGATGTCACCGTGCCCCCATCACTCGAATGTCGGCCTCGCAGCCGCGAAGCGATACAGCCGACAGCCTACGCAATACAGAGCGCGTGCATAGCCGGACACCCTGCCGATATGAGAACGGCCCGCACCGGACGATCCGGTGCGGGCCGTGGCGTTGATTCCCGGCAGCGCCTCGAGTTACAGCGCCTTGAGTTCTTCGGTGACCGCGGAGACGGATTTCTTGGCGTCGCCGAACAGCATCGAGGTGTGGTCCGCGTAGAACAGCGGGTTGTCGATCCCGGCGAACCCGGAATTCATGGACCGTTTCAACACGATCACACTGTGTGCCTGATCCACGTTCAACACCGGCATCCCGTAGATCGGGGACGAGGAATCCTCCCGCGCGGCGGGATTGGTGACATCGTTCGCACCGATCACCAACGCCACATCCGTACGCCCGAACTCACCATTGATATCGTCCATCTCCTTCAACGCGTCATAGGAGACCTCCGCCTCCGCGAGCAGCACGTTCATATGCCCGGGCATACGACCGGCCACCGGGTGGATCGCGTACTTCACCTCCACCCCCTTGGCCTCGAGCAGCGACGCCATCTCCTTGACCGCGTGCTGCGCTTGCGCCACGGCCATGCCGTAGCCGGGCACCACGATCACCTGATTCGCATACGCCATCTGGATCGCCGCGTCCGCCGCACTCGTGGCCTTGGCCTGCTTCTGTTCGCCGCCCGCACCACTGGGCGCGGTACCCCCGCCACCGAACCCACCGGCCACGATCGCGGGAATCGACCGGTTCATCGCCTTGGCCATCAAATTCGTCAGAATGCTGCCCGACGCGCCGACGATCATTCCGGCCACGATCATCGCGGTGTTGTTCAACGCCAACCCCGCCGCCGCCGCGGACAACCCGGTCAACGCGTTCAACAACGAGATCACCACCGGCATATCCGCGCCACCGATCGGCAACACCACCATCAGCCCGAGCACCCCGGCCAGGACCAGCACCGCGATCATCCACAGCTGCGAGACCCCGTGACCGGTCGCCCCGACCCCGATCACGACCGCGCACACGATCGCACCAACGAACAACAGCAGATTGAGCGGCTGCTGCAGCTTCCCGAGTCCGATCGGACGGCCCGGCAGGATCTCCTGCAACTTCCCGAACGCGATCAACGACCCCCAGAACGACACCGACCCGATGATCGCCGCGAACAAACTGCCCACGACGATGTGCACGGTGGGCTGCTCGTCGAAATGCGAGAACCCGTGCGAGTTGATGAACTCGGACCACGCGATCAACGCGACCGTGCCACCACCCACACCATTGAACGCGGCCACCAACTGCGGCATCGCGGTCATCTTGGTGAACCTCGCCGGCGGCACCCCCAGCACCACACCCACCACGATTCCGGCGACGATCAGGATCCAGTTACCGGTGTGCCGCACCGAAATCAGGGTGGCCACGACCGCGATCACCATGCCCGCCGCGGCGATCAAGTTTCCGCGGACCGCGGTCTTCGGGCCGGTCAAACCCATCAAACCGTAAATGAACAAAGCGAACGCGATAATGTACAGGCCGTTCACCAGATAACTCATGTTGTCGAAGGTATGCATCACTTATCAGCCTTCTTACCCTTGAACATGCCCAGCATCCGGTCCGTGACCACGAAACCACCGATCACGTTCAACGTCCCGAACACCACCGCCACGAACAAGATGATCTGCGTCAGAACCGACGGATCCTTCACGTTCCCCAACGTCACCAACGCACCCAGCACCACGATTCCGTGAATCGCGTTCGTCCCCGACATCAGCGGGGTGTGCAGCGTATTGGGAACCTTCGAAATCACCGCGAAACCCACGAAACCGGACAACACCAGAATCGCGATATTCGCCAACAACTCGGTATACATCAGCCCTGCTCCTTCCCCGCCGAACCCGAACCAGCCGAGGCCGAACCCGCCGAATCCGTGACATCAGTGGACGATCCCGCACCGGCCCCGTTCGAAGCCGCGCCAGCCGCAGTCGATTCCGCGTCCGAACCACTCGCCGGGGTCGAATCTTCTTCGGCAGCAACCGAATCCGTTGACGCGTCGACTTCCGGGTCCCGGGTCACGCAGGAATCCGCCAGGACCTGATCAGTGAAATCAGGAGCCAACCGGCCATCGACCAGCATCAACTCCAACAACGCCGAAATATTCTTCGCATACAACTCACTCGCGTGCTCGGGCATCGTCGCGGGCAGATTCAACGGCGAAGCGATCGTGACATCGTGCACGACCACCGTCTCACCCGGTTCGGTGAGCTCGCAGTTACCACCGGTCTCCCCGGCCAAATCCACGATCACACTGCCCGGCTTCATCCCCTCCACCGCCGCAGCGGTCACCAGACGCGGCGCGGGACGCCCGGGCACCAACGCGGTCGTGATCACCACGTCGAAACCCTTGATCGCATCCTCCAGAGCCTGCTGCTGCTGGGCCTTCTCGTCCTCGGTCAGCTCACGCGCGTATCCGCCCTCGCCCGCGGCGTCGATCCCGAGATCCAGCCACTGCGCACCCACCGAGCGCACCTGATCGGCCACCTCCGGGCGCACGTCGTATCCGGTCGTGCGGCCACCCAGACGCTTGGCCGTGGCCAGCGCCTGCAACCCGGCCACACCCACCCCCAGCACCAGAACCGTCGCCGGTTTCACCGTCCCGGCCGCGGTGGTCAACATCGGGAAGAACCGCGTCGACTCCGACGCGGCCACCAGCACCGCCTTGTACCCGGACACATTCGCCTGCGAGGACAACGCATCCATCACCTGCGCACGAGAGATACGGGGAATCGCCTCCACCGCGAACGCCTGCACCCCCGCAGTCCGCAGGGCCTCGATCTTGTTGTCCGCATTGCGCGGAGCCAGGAAACCGATCAACGTCTGCCCCGCAGACAACTTCGCGATCTCCGCATCCGAGGGCGGAGCGACCTTCACCACCACCTCGGCCGACCACGGATCACCGATCACGGCACCCACCCCGGTGAACGCCACATCCGGGATCAACGCTCCCTGCCCCGCACCGGCCTCCACGACCACCTGCACACCCTGCTTCACCAGGCCCGCAATGATCTTCGGCACCAACGCCACCCGACGCTCACCCGAATTGGTCTCACGCACGACACCGACGCGCGTACGCTGTGAGGTGCCCCCATCATCACCGGGTGGCGCTGCGTCGACTCCGCTCTGCGTTGTCTCCACTGGTCAACATCCTTACTTGTGACGGTGGCCGGCCCCACGGTTCGTGCGGGGCCTCGAGCCGCTTCTTCGGCCCTGAAAACCCACAGGTGGGTCTCAGGTCGCACAACTGTACCGACTCGGCCGTGAGCGTAACCGAGATCAATCTCACACGCCTTTGTGGTTCTTCCAGATCTCGGAGCGCGCTGGTCCCGACCGCGCCAGGACCACCGAAAACCGCCCTGACCATGGCAAACCCGACAGGGGTGTCCCGCAGGCTTCGTACGCCGTAATGTCTCGACTGTGAGCGCCTGCATATTTTGCGGAATCGTCGCGGGCACGGCACCGGCGACGAAAGTCCACGAGGACGACACGTTGTGCGCGTTCCTCGACATCCGGCCCATCACCCGGGGCCACATGTTGGTGATCCCCAAACTCCATGCGACCAACCTGGACGATCTCGACGCCGCACTGGGCGCCCGGCTGTTCGCCCTCGGCCATCGGATGGCAAAGGCGTTGCGGCGCAGCACCCTCGGGGCCGACGGCGCGAATCTCATCCTCAACGACGGAAAATCGGCCTTCCAGACCGTGCATCACGTGCATCTGCACGTGGTGCCGCGCCACACCGGCGATATCCGATCCTTCGCCACCGGAATGCTGTTCCGCGGGCGAGTCGGCAGCCAACCCGATCCCGCGACCACCGCCGCGGCCATCCGCACCGGCTTGGACCGGCTGGACCTCGAGGAATCCGGTGCCAAGGACAAGGAGCAGCACGCATGACCGACCGCAACGCCCTCACCACCGCCCTGTCGCAGGAGTGGGATTCGCTGACCAGCCTGGTCGCCGATCTGGACGAAAATCACTGGCGCACACCATCTCCGCTGCCGGGATGGACCGTGTTCGACGTGCTGGCCCATCTGGTCGGCATCGAATCCATCCTGCTCGGTGAGCCCAATCCGACGGCCGCCGCGGTGATCACCGACGCGCCGCACGTGCACAACGAGATCGGCGCGCTCAACGAAGCCTGGATCGACTCGCTGCGTCCGCTCAGCGGCCAACAGCTGCTGGCGAAATTCACCGAGGTCACCGATCGCCGTCGCAAGGCGCTGGCCGAGCTGACCGACGAGCAGTGGAACAACCCGTCGCAATCACCGGTGGGCGTAGTGCGGTACGGCCGGTTCATGCAGGTCCGACTGTTCGATTGCTGGATGCACGAACTCGATATCGCCGATGCGCTCGGTGTCGCGGTGCCCGAGGACGGGCCGCGCGCCGAGATCGCCTTCGACGAACTGACCCCGACTCTCGGACGCGCGGTGGTCAAGGGTGCGCACGCCCCCGACGGCTCGCGCATCAGCGTGGTGCTGACCGGGCCGGTCACCCGGGAACTGCATCTGGTGGTCGAGGGCCGGGCGAATCAGGTCGACGAGCTCGACGGCCCCGCCACCGTGCGGATCGAGCTGCCCTCCGGGCTGTTCGCCCGACTGCGCGCCGGAAGGACCACGGCCGCAGAGCATTCGGACGAGATCACCATCACCGGCGACACCGACCTGGGCCGTCGCGTGGTCGACACGCTCCGCTTCACTATCTGAGCGCCGATGCGACTGTTCCTGTCCAGCTACCGATTCGGGGCGCACTACGACCGATTCGCCGCGCTCGCAGGGGAACCGGGACCGGTCGCGATCATCCCCAACGCCTGTGACGCCTGGCCCGCGGCCTGGGACAGCGCGGTCGCCAGTGATCGAGCCCCTTTGCGCCGCGCGGGTTTTCGTCCCGACATGATCGACCTGCGCGATTACGTCGGTCGCACCGGCGAATTGGAGAAGACCCTGCGGCGGTATCCGCTGCTCTGGGTCCGCGGCGGCAACACCTTCGTACTGCGCGCCCAGTTCGCCCGCAGCGGAGCCGATCTCGTCCTGCGGGATCTGCTGGGCGAGGACGTCCTGGCCTATGCGGGTTACAGCGCCGGAGCCTGCATGCTCGGACCCGATCTGCACGGACTGGAATCCGCCGACGACCCGGCCGAGGTCCTACCCGCCTGCGGAATCGAACCCCGTTGGGACGGACTGGGATTGGTGGACCGACGCATCGTCCCGCACGTCGATTCCCCGGCGACCGACCCCGACGGCATCTGCACCGCCCTGGCCACACGACTGCGCACCGACGACATCCCGCACTGGGCCCTGACCGACGACGACGCGGTGATCGTCGACGGCGACCGCGTCGAGGCACTGCTCAGCCGGTCCTGACACCTGTTCGGCCGCAGTGCTTCCCACCCGGCCGGATGCTCATCGGGCGTCGGTTTCCGGCTGTTCGGCGGGGACGTCCGGGATCCGCTGGGCGATACTGCGCACCGCGGTCTTGACCCATTGCCGCCACAGGCCGGGGTCGGCGTCGTCACCCAGGACGAATCGGGCGGACTGGGGCAGCGCCTCGCGGTAGTTGATCAGACCGGTGAGCAGCGTCAGGAGGTAGCCCGGCGGCATGTCGTCGCGGACCAGGCCACGCTGCTGCGCGTCGTCCACCCGGTCGACCTTGTGCTGGTAGCGGCGCGCACGGGCCTCGCCCGCGGTGATCCGGTCCGGTCCCATCTCCAGCGCCTCCCACATCTGCAGACGCAGGAATTCCGGATGGGCGCGGTGATAGTCCAGGTGGGCGTCGACCCAGGCGTCCAGATCGTCCAGGTCGATGGGGACCGCCTCGGCCACATCCAGCATGACCTTCTCCAGCACCTGCCGGAACAGCTGCTGTTTATCACCGAAATAGGCGTAGATCAGCTGTTTGTTGGCGTTGGCGTTGCGGGCGATGCGATCGACCCGGGCCCCGGCGATCCCGTACGCGGCGAACTCGTCGATGGCCGCGGAGAAGATGCGCGCCTTCGTCGCCTCGGGATCTCTCGGAGCCATGGGCCGAGTCTAACCAACCGAACAGTTGACAAGCCTCGCGGCCGACTGGAATATTCACAACCAACCGGTTAGTTACAGGGATTCGAGAGGCATCCTCGACCCGACACGAGCGCAGCGCCCGCATCCGCACACCGATTCCGGGAGATCGTCATGTCCACTCTCGAAACCAACCCCGCCCCACCACTTCTCGCAGCAGATGACCCCGGGAAATCCGGCGGAACCGAACGGCGCGCCACGCCCATCCCGCCCGAGCCCGAACCCGCCGCCCCCTTCGCCGCGCGCTGGCGGGTGCTGCCCGTCGTGCTCAGCGCCATGTTCATGGCAATGTTCGACTGGTTCGTGGTCAACGTCGCGGCCTCCTCGCTGCAGCACGATCTGCACACCGGACAGTCCGCACTGGAACTGATCGTCGGCGGCTACGGATTCGCCTTCGCCTCGGCCCTGATCACCGGCGGACGCCTCGGTGATCTGCACGGCCACCGGCGCATGTTCGTCCTGGGCATGCTCGCCTTCGGCGCGGCCTCCCTGCTGTGCGGGCTCGCACCGAACTCGTGGACGCTGGTCGCCTTCCGCATTCTGCAGGGCGGCACCGCGGCGCTGATGGTGCCCCAGCTGCTCGCCCTGATCAACACCCTGTTCCCGATCGCCGAGCGCCCCCGCGCGATGGCCGCCTACGGTGCGACCATCGGTCTGGGCGCGGTCGCCGGGCAGGTTCTCGGCGGACTGCTGCTCGAGGCGAATCTGTTCGGCTGGGGCTGGCGGACCGTGTTCTACATCAACGTGCCGATCGGCCTGGCCGCGGCCGCACTGGCCGCCCGCTGGCTGCCGCGCGCCGAAACACGTCATCGCACGACGCTGGATCCCCTTGGTGCACTCGGTATCTCGGGCGCACTCGCGCTGCTGCTGGTGCCGGTGACAGTGGGACGCCCCGAGGGCTGGCCGCTGTGGACGTGGATCTCGATGGCCGCGTCGGTCCCGGTCGCACTGCTCACCGTGGGCTACGAGTCCAGGCTCGCCCGCCGGGGCGGCGCGCCGGTCCTGGACGTGGGCATGGTGCGCCGCCGGGTGTTCAGGGCGGGCATGCTGATCGGCGGCGGCTATCTGACCTTCTTCGCCGGATTCATGCTCTGCCTGACGCTGCTGCTACAGGACGGACTCGGCCTCTCACCCCTGCGCGCGGGACTGGCGTTCGCGCCGCTGGGCCTGTGTTTCGCGGGCAGTTCGTTCTTCCTCGCCCGCCGGGTCGCCGACCGGATCGGCAACCGGGTCATGGTGGCCGGCGTCGGCGCGGGACTGCTCGGCGCCCTGATCGTGCTGGCCGTACTGACCTGGTCCGGCCGCGAGGTCAGCGTGTGGGCCCTGATTCCGGGCATGATGATCGTCGGTGTCGGCAACGGCCTGACCCTGCCCTCGGTGATCGGCGCGGTGCTGTCCTCGGGCATCCCGCCGCAGCAGGCCGGGATGGCGGCCGGGGCCCTGACCACCTCACAGCAGTTCGGAAATGCCATCGGCGCAACGATTCTCGGCACCACCTTCTTCGCCGTGCTGGGATCCGCCACCGGCACCGGCGATTACGTGAACGCGATGCGGGCCGCCGCCCTGGTCGGCCTCGCGGTCCTGGCGATTGCGTTGGCCGCCGCCTTCGTCCTGCCCAGGCATACGCAGCACTGAATTCGGTTCACCGCGAGAATGATTGCGCGCGAGCCGGTCCCGACCGCCGCTGTTCCCGTCCGTCCGGCGCACACCGGACGGGCGGGTTCACAGGTACAGGCCGGTGCCGTGCTCGGTGCGCTCGTTGGCGACCGCGTGCAGGTCGCGCTCCCGCATGACCATGTACGCCTGGCCCTGGATCTCGACCTCGAACTGATCGTCGGCGCTGTACAGCACCCGGTCCCCGACCTCGACGCTGCGCACGTGGGAGCCCACACCGCACACCTCGCCCCAGATGAGACGTTTGGCCACCTGCGCGGTCGCCGGAATGAGAATTCCCCCGCTGCTGCGCCGCTCTCCGGCCTCCGGCGTCTCCCGCACGATGACCCTGTCGTGCAACATCTGAATCTCGAGCTTCGGATCGGGCATTGGACGATTGTATGGAAAGGCGACGACAGCGCCACCACGCGCGTCGACTACCCGATTCACCTCACCGTTTTGGTTGCGGAGGCGCGCAACAACTGATCTGGTAATCACATGGGTAACTCACCGGGAACGCCGAGTCACGCAGAGGCGGGCACGCACGTGAAATCGCTCGCCGAGCACCTGCCTGCCGGGACCGTCGTGACCGATCCGGACATTCTCGCCGGATATCGCCAGGACCGGGCGCTGGATCCCGATGCCGGGACTCCGCTGGCGCTGGTCCGGCCGACCACCACCGAGCAGGTCTCGACCGTGCTGCGGTGGGCGCACCGGCATCGGGTGCCGGTGGTGCCGCGGGGAGCGGGGACCGGACTGTCCGGCGGGGCCACGGCGCAGGACGGGGCACTGCTGCTGAGTACCGAGCGGATGCGGGAGATCACCGTGGATCCGGTCACGCGGACCGCGGTCGCGCAGCCGGGACTGTTGAATGCGGAGGTCAAACGGGCGGTCGCCGAGCACGGGCTGTGGTATCCGCCGGACCCGTCCTCGTTCGAGATCTGCTCGATCGGCGGCAACGCGGCCACCAACGCGGGCGGTCTGTGCTGTGTGAAGTACGGCGTCACAACAGATTACGTCCTCGGTATGGAGGTGGTGCTGGCCGACGGCGCCGTGGTCCGGTTGGGCGGCCCGCGGCTGAAGGATTCGGCCGGGCTGTCGCTGACCAAACTGTTCGTCGGCAGCGAGGGCACCCTCGGCATCATCACCGAGGTGACGTTGCGTCTGCTGCCCGCGCAGACACCCCAAAGTACCGTGGTGGCAACGTTTTCCACGATCGAGACGGCGACCGCGGCGATTCTGGCGGTCACCGCGCGGCTGCGCCCCTCGATGCTGGAGTTCATGGACTCGGTGGCGATCAACGCCGTCGAGGACGAACTGCGCATGGGCCTGGACCGCACCGCGGCGGGAATGCTGCTGGCCCGCTCCGACGCACCCGGCGAGCACGCCGCCGCCGAGGCCGCGATCATCGCGGAAACCTGCGAGAAAGCCGGGGCCACCGAGGTATTCAGCACCGAGGATCCGGAGGAGGGCGAGGCGTTCACCGCCGCGCGACGTTTCGCCATCCCGGCTGTCGAACGCAAGGGCACGCTACTGCTCGAGGACGTCGGGGTGCCGGTGCCGCGCCTGGGTGAGCTGGTCACCGGCATCGCCGAGATCGCCACGCGCCGTGCGGTTCTGGTATCGGTCATCGCGCACGCCGGGGACGGCAACACGCATCCGCTGATCGTGCACGATCCGCGCGATGCCGACGAGACCGCCCGCGCGCATCAGGCCTTCGGCGAGATCATGGAGTTGGCGATCGCGCTGGGTGGCACCATCACCGGCGAGCACGGCGTCGGACGCCTGAAGAAGGCGTGGCTGCCCGATCAGGTCGGCCCCGATGTGATGGACCTGACCCGGCGCATCAAGGACGCGCTGGACCCGCACGGCATTCTCAATCCCGGCGCGGTGATGTAAACGCGGCGAATCGGGGTACTGCTGGAACAAACTCACCTTCCCGAGGAGTTTGACCGCATATGACCACCAGGTTCGAGCACAATGTCGCCGACACCCGCTACGAGATCTACCTCGACGACACCCTCGCCGGATACGCCGACTACAGCGAGCACGCCGACGGCGATCGCAGGACGCGCGATTTCCAGCACACCCTGACGTTTCCGGAATTCCGCGGCCGCGGCGTGGCCGCCCAGGTGGTCGAGTTCGCGCTGCGCGATGCCCGGGAGGCGGGGTTCTCGGTGATCCCCACCTGCTGGTACGTCGAGAAGTTCATCGCCGAACACCGCGAATACGCCGACATGGTCGGCAGCTAATTACGCCGCCAGACCGAGAACTGGCGGTCCAGCGCGGTGCCGATGGCCTGGTTCACCCGCCGGTTGTCGAAACCCGGTAACGATCGCAGCCGCACCAGAAACGCCGTGTCGGCTGCCGAATGGGGTACCACACATCCATTTCCCTTCGTCCCGATCAGCACGAAGAACATCGCCTCGGCGAACGGTCCGTCCGCCGTGGTGATGACCCGAACCTCCGAAAGGTCCCGCCACAGCACCTCTTCGATCCGTCCGTTGTCCAACGTGCGCCGGACGAATTTGTCGTTGATCTCGACTCCGGCCATGCCTCAATAGTGCTCCGTGCGAGCCACATTCGATAGACCCGAATTCGCCCGATTGCGACTGTATTTACGTCTGCAAGAACAGATCTGGCCGGCCCCCGAAGGGGCCGGCCGGGTCTGGTTGCTTTCCAGCGAACCTGGTTCCGCGGACTATCTCACCGCAGCAGGGCGCGGGACATCACCAGGCGCTGGATCTGGTTGGTGCCCTCGTAGATCTGGGTGATCTTGGCATCACGCATCATCCGCTCCACCGGGAAGTCGGTGGTGTAGCCCGCACCGCCGAACAGCTGCACGGCGTTGGTGGTGACCTCCATCGCGACGTCCGAGGCGAAACACTTTGCGGCAGCGGAGATGAAGCCGAGGTTCTTCTCGCCGCGCTCGGCGCGGGCGGCGGAGGTGTAGACCATCAGACGGGCCGCTTCGACCTTCATCGCCATATCCGCGAGCATGAACTGGGTGTTCTGGAAGTCCGAGATGGCCTTGCCGAACTGCTTGCGGTCCTTGGTGTATGCGATCGCGGCGTCCAGCGCGCCCTGCGCCAGACCGACCGCCTGCGCGCCGATGGTGGGGCGGGTGTGGTCCAGGGTCTCGAGCGCGGTCTTGAAACCGGTGCCCTCGGCGCCGATCATCCGGTCACCGGAGACGCGGCAGTTCTCGAAGTACAGCTCGGCGGTCGGCGAGCCCTTGATGCCCAGCTTGTGCTCGAGCGGTCCGACGACGAAGCCCTCGTCATCGATGTGCACCATGAACGCGGAGATTCCGTTGGCGCCCTTGTCCGGATCGGTCACCGCCATCACGGTGTACCAGCTGGACTTGCCGCCGTTGGTGATCCAGCACTTGGAGCCGTTGATCACCCAGTCGTCGCCGTCGCGGCGGGCGCGGGTGCGCATTCCGGCCGCATCGGATCCGGCCTCGCGCTCGGACAGCGCGTAGGAGGCCATCGCGCCGTTGACGATATCGGGCAGCACCTTGCCCTTGAGCTCGTCGGAGCCCTTCAGGATCAGGCCCATGGTGCCCAGCTTGTTGACCGCGGGGATCAGCGAGGACGAACCGCAGACCCGGGCGACCTCCTCGATCACGATGCAGGTCGCCACCGAATCCGCACCCTGGCCGCCGAAGGCGTCCGGCACGTGCACCGCGTTGAACCCGGCGGCGTTCAGCGCGTCCAGCGCCTCCTGCGGGAAGCGGGAGTGCTCGTCGACATCCTTGGCGTAGGGGGCGATCTCCTTCTCCGCCAGGCCGCGGATGGCCTCGCGCAGCTCGTTGTGGACATCGTCGAGCTTGAACAGGTCGAAATCGGGATTGCCCGCCATGGGTCTCTCCTGGTCGTCGGGGTCGGATCACCTGGGTCCGCGAATTTTCAGCATGTCGGCACTCAGTGCCAGTCGTGGACGAGTATACGTGGCCATTTCACGCTCATATCGCGTGATACCTCTCATCCGCCCTGGCACTGAGTGTCAATGACTGAAAGTGATCGTTATCACAGATTACCGAGACGCCGACCGAGGAATTCTGTCACCTGGGCGGGCGGCATGTCGCGCGGGAAGACCGCGACGACCATCTCCCCGGACTCCTCGCGCCCGCGGCCGATGCCCGCCAGCGCGGCGCGCAGATCTGCCACCCCGCCGTCGGACTCACTGCGCACCATCCGCCGCAACAGATAGTTGTGCGTGGCCGTCACCGCCGCGGTGAACTGGATCAGCGTCAGATCCGGCGTCTGCGGCAGCGCGGTGCGCAGATAGTCGGTGAACAACCGCTCGTACCGGAACACGGTGACGATCTCCCGATCACGCAGCGCCGGAACCTGACGCACCACCCGATACCGCCGGGCCGCCAAATCCCTTGTGCGGGTGAACCCTTCGAACACTCCCACCACGGCCTCGCACACCGCGTCCCACGGATCGCCCTGCGCCGCATCAAGATACGCCCGAGCTCGCGCCAATTGCGCCTCGTGGTCGGCGAATACGACGTCCTCCTTGGACCGGAACTGTCGGAAGAAGGTACGTCGCGAGATGCCTGCCGCCTCGGCGATCTCGTCGACCGCCGTCGCCTCGTACCCCTTGTCCGCGAACAATCGCAACGCGTGATCGACCACCGTCAACCGGAACGCCGCGTCGCCACCCCGGGAATTCTGCGAGTCGTCGGATGCTCGGGCCGGCGGTTCGCTGTCCGGTCGGCGCGTGGACGTGCCAGACGAATTACCCATGTGCTCGCGAAATCAGTCGGCCGGTCGGCATGCCCCGATTATCCCAGAAGGGAGTGCGCACCTCGGCCGGGCCGCAAAACGCCGGGGAGATTCCGGGAAATCGCGCGCAGGTGCGGTTGACTCTCACTGATTTCCGCTCGGTCTGCGGTGGCTCCCTGTGTGATTCGGTCTCGACGTGCTGAAAGGGGCAGTTTCTGGTGGATAGTGAAGATCGGTTCTCGATCGCGTCCCCCGAGCGTTGCCGCTCTCGCGGTGTGCTGCGGGATGCCGGGGGTGTCGTCACCGCGGTGATCGCCGCCGTTCTGGTCGCCGCGATGGCCGCCGGTGTGGCGGTCGCCCAACCGGTGGACCCGCTGGCGCGCTTTCACCGGCAACGCGTCGACTGGCATCCGTGCGAGGATCCGGCTCTGGTGGCGGAGCATGCGGACTGTGCCGGTATCGCCGTGCCACTCGACTACAGCAGGCCGGACGGGCCGGACATCACGATCGCGATCTCGCGAATCCGGGCGCGCGACACCGCACACCGTCGCGGTGTGCTGCTGACCAACTCGGGCGGACCGGGCACGCCGGGCCTCGATGCGTTCGACCTGGTCGGTGACGTGCTGCGTCCGGACGTGCTGAGCCGCTACGACCTGATCGGCTTCGACCCGCGCGGAGTGGCCCGGTCCGGGCGACACCAGCGCTGCGGCTGGCCGGTCGCCACGCCGATCCGCTCGGCGGGCGTCGGACTACCCGCATTCGTCACCGAGACGGCTCTGCAAGGGCAATTGGCCGCACAGTGCCTGGTGGGCGATCGGGACTGGATGCGGCAGCTCAGCACTCGCAACACCGCCCGCGACATGGACGTGATCCGGGCCGCGCTGCACGAGGACCGGCTCAGCTATTACGGCTTGTCCTACGGCACGTACCTGGGTGCGGTCTACGCCCAGATGTTCCCCGGCCGGTCCGATCGCATGGTGCTGGACAGCGCCATCGATCCGCGACGCTATTGGCTGGGGTTGCAACAGGATTGGGGCCCGGCGGTGGAAACGGCCTTCGACGACTGGGCGGGCTGGGTCGCCGCGCGGGACGGGCAGTACCACCTCGGCGCCAGTGCGGGCGAGGTGCGTCGTGGCGTCGAAGCCCTGATCGACCGGGCAGCACTGTCGCCGATCGTGGTCGAGGGCTTCGGATTCGACGACCATCTGCTGCCGACCGTGCCGTGGACGATGCTGCGCGACGCGCGGTTGAACGCGGCCCTGGCCGCATCGATGCGGGCCCTCGCCGACGCGGCCGCGGGACGCGCACCGCAGGTGCCACCGGAACTGCACAAGCTGATCGAGGACGACGAGCACGACGAGAATTCGGTCATGGTGCAGATCTGGTGCGCCGACGCGCCGATGCCCGCCGATCCCGCCTGGTACTGGAATGCGATCCAGGCGGCCCGGCCGACCCAGCCGATCTTCGCCGCACTGGCCAACAACATTCAGCCCTGCGCCTTCTGGCCGCCGCCCGCCGAACCGCCCACCGTGGTGGACAACGCGGTGCCCGCACTGATCCTGCAGGCCACCGGCGACAACCGGACTCCCTACCCGGGAGCCGTTGCGCTGCATCATCAGATGTCCGGGTCACGCTTGATCACGTTGACCGACACCAGAATTCACATGGTGCTGCGGCCGGGTCTGAGCACCTGCATCCTCGACACCACCAACCGCTACTTCCGCGACGGCGCCTTCCCGACAGGAGACCGGACCTGCCGGCCCACCACACTGCTCGAGTAGGCGCCGAACCGCCTCAGCCCAGCAGGCGCGTACGCAGCGCGGCGTCCTTCTCCAGCACCATCGTTTCCAGGCTCGCCTGGAAACGCTCCATGCGCGAGCGCAATTCGGGGTCCGCGGCGGCGAGGATGCGCACCGCCAGCAGACCCGCGTTGCGGGCGCCGCCGATGGAGACCGTGGCGACGGGAACGCCCGCGGGCATCTGCACGATCGACAGCAGCGAATCCATGCCGTCGAGGTACTTCAGCGGTACCGGGACGCCGATCACCGGCAGCGCGGTCGCCGAGGCCACCATGCCCGGCAGATGAGCCGCACCGCCCGCACCCGCGATGATGACGCGGATGCCGCGCGAGGCCGCCTCGCGGGCGTAGTCCAACATGCGCTGCGGAGTACGGTGCGCCGAGACGACGCCGACCTCGAAGCGAATCCCGAACTCCGCCAACGCCTCCGCCGCGGCCTCCATCGTGGGCCAGTCCGAATCGCTGCCCATGATCAGGCCGACGACCGGGCCCGCTCCGCTCTGCTCAGTGCTCACCGTGAGGATCCCATCCGTCGGTCCATTCCGCATGCGACATCCAGTGCGCCGCACGCTCCGCCTTCTCCCGCACCTGCGCCACATCCTCGCCGAGAATGTTGACGTGCCCGATCTTGCGGTGCGGGCGTTCGCCCTTGCCGTACAGGTGAACTCGCGCCTCGGGCAGCCGGGCGAACAGGTGGTGCAGCCGCTCGTCCATCGACATCTCCGGAGCGTTCTGCGCGCCCAGGATGTTCGCCATGACCGTCACCGGCGCGAGCGGCGAGGTGTCGCCGAGCGGATAGTCCAGCACCGCCCGCAGATGCTGTTCGAACTGACCGGTGACCGCGCCGTCCATCCCCCAGTGCCCGGAATTGTGCGGCCGCATCGCCAGCTCGTTCACCAGCAGCGCGCCGTCTTGGGTCTCGAACAGCTCCACCGCCATCACACCCGTGGTGCCCAGTTCCACCGCCAGCCGCAAGGCCAGCGACTGAGCCTGCGAGGCCAGTTCCTCGGACAGCTCCGGCGCGGGCGCGATCACCACCGCGCACTGCCCGTCCCGCTGCACCGTCTCCACCACCGGCCACACCGCGGCCTGACCGAACGGCGAACGCGCGACCATCGCCGACAGCTCGCGACGCAGGTCCACCTTCTGCTCGGCCAGCAACGGGACGCCCTGGGCCAGCTGCTCCCCGGCGATCGCGGCGGCCTGCTCGGCGTCGTCGACCATCCACACCCCGCGACCGTCGTATCCGCCGCGCACCGCCTTGAGCACCACCGGCCAGCCGTGCTCGTCACCGAAGCCGACCACGTCCCGCACCGACTCCACCGCGGTGAACTCCGGGACCGGCGCGCCGAATTCGGACAGCCGACGCCGCATCGCCAGCTTGTCCTGGGCGAAGATCAGCGCCTGCGGCGGCGGCTGGACGTTCACCCCCTCGGCGACCAGCGCCTCGAGATGGTTGGTCGGCACATGTTCGTGGTCGAAGGTCAGCGCGTGCGAGCCGACCGCGGCCTTGCGCAGTGCGGTCAGATCCGTATGCGAACCCAGCACCACCTCGGGCGTCACCTGGGCCGCGGGATCGTCGGCACGCTCGGCCAGCACGCGCAGGCGCTGCCCGAGCGCCACGGCGGCCTGATGCGTCATGCGGGCAAGCTGGCCGCCACCGATCATCGTCACGGTGGGCATGCCCGAATTGTCGAAAGAACGGGACGTCACGAGCCACAATGTTGTCATGCGCCGACACCGGCAAATGCGTGCGGGTTGGTTGCCGGAGCTGGAACGGACGTAGACTCGTCCCGTGTCAATCGTCGACAATGCGGTCACCGTCCTGCCCAAAACGGTGCGGGACCTCGTAATCCGTCATAACGAACTGATCAAGTTCGCCATTGTCGGAGCGACCACTTTCATCATCGACAGCGGCATTTTCTATGCCTTGAAGCTGACGGTGCTTTCGCCCAAACCGGTCACCGCCAAGATCATCTCCGGTGTGATCGCGGTCATCGCGTCCTACATCCTGAACCGGGAATGGTCGTTCAAGGGCCGTGGCGGACGTGAGCGTCATCATGAGGCGCTGCTGTTCTTCGTGGTCAGCGGCATCGGTGTGCTGCTGAGCAATATTCCGCTGTGGATCTCGAGCTACGTGTTCGAGCTGCGGCAGCCACATGTGAGCCTCACCACCGAGAACATCGCCGACTTCTTCAGCGCCTTCATCATCGGCAACATTCTGCAGATGGTGTTCCGGTACTGGACCATGAAGCGCTGGGTGTTCCCCGACGAAATCGACGCCCTCGTAGACGAATTCGAGGAACTCTACGAAGAAGAACAGAACACTGCGTAATTTTGGCCTCCGCTTCGCTCCGGCGGGTTTTCCACGCTGTAAGGCTCGTCGCTACACCCTCGAGACTCGGCCTTCGGCCATGCGCTTCGAGGGCGCAGCGACGAGCCCGCGCCGAAAACCTCGGAGTGTTCTTACTGAGCCTTTCGCTTCACGGGCGACTCCCAGCGGACGGAGACGCTTCGCCGCTGAGCACGTTCGCCGTGGAGACTGAGCACGTTCGCCGAAGAGACATTGGCATGTCAGGTCACTCGAGCGAGCCGGTTGCCCGGCAGCGCCGGAGCACGCAGGCCCTGCGCTTTCGAGCGCGTTCGCGATGGGTACGCCGGATCGTCAGCGCTCAGCGTGGTTCACCTGCGACGCCGTTCGCTGTGCGCACCCGGGTCGGCTTGCCCAGGAAGACCGCGAACAGGGCCGGACGTCGCCGCTGTAGTTCCAGACGACCGCCGTCGGCCTCGATCAACGCCCGCGCCAGCGCCAGCCCCACACCGGTCGATCCGGCGCCGGAGAAACCGCGATCGAAGATGTGCGGGGCCAGGTCGTCGCTGACGCCGTCGCCCTCGTCGGCCACCTCCACCGCGATCAGCGGCTCGCGATCCGGACCGCCGTAGACCGTGCGCACCGACACCGTGCAGTCGCCCGCCCCGTGCATCAGGGCGTTGTCCACCAGCACCGCGAGCGCCTCGCGCAGTCGCGAACCGGTCACCGGCGCGCGCAGCGTGGGATCACCCGACAGGATCAAGCGGCGACCGGCATCGGCGAACGGATGCCGCCACTCGGCCACCACTCCGCGCAATTCCTCCACCACCGGCACCGGGTCGCGGTCGGCGGCGTTCTCGTCGCGGGAAGCGCGCACCAGCTCATCGATCGCGGCGGTGAGCCGATCGACCTGGGCCATCGCCTCCTCGGCCTCGTGCACCACCGCCGGATCGGCGTGCGCGGACAGCTCGTCCAGGCGCAGGCGCACCGCGGTCAGGCGGCTGCGCAGCTGATGGGACACGTCGGCCACGAGGGTGTGTTCGCGCTGCAGCCGCCCGGCGATCTCCACCGCGGCCGAATCGAGCACATCGGAGACCCGATCGAGTTCGGTGATGCCGTGCCGCCGGCCCTCCAGCCGGAAATCGCCCATCGCCAGGCGCGCGGCGCGGCCCGCGACATCACGCAGCGGATCGG
>NZ_BAGB01000016.1 GCF_000308615.1 Nocardia jiangxiensis NBRC 101359 | reverse complement strand
TGGTCTCGAACGAGCGGTTCACCGCCTCCTTGGCGATCATCACCGAAGGCAGCGACATGGACGCGATGGTCTGCGCCGTTTCCAGGGCCACGGTCAGCAGGTCGGCGGCGGGGACGATGCGCGAGACCAGACCCGCGCGCTCGGCCTCCTCGGCGTCCATATTGCGGCCGGTGAGGATCAGATCCATCGCCTTGGCCTTGCCCACGGCCCTGGTGAGCCGCTGCGAGCCGCCCATACCGGGGATGACGCCCAGCTTGATCTCGGGCTGACCGAACTTGGCGGTGTCCGCGGCGATCAGCAGATCGCACATCATGGCCAGCTCACAGCCGCCGCCCAGCGCGTATCCGGCGACCGCGGCGATGATCGGCTTGCGGAATGCGACCAGGCGGTCCCACCCGGCGAAGTGATCGACCAGGAACATGTCCATATAGGACTTGGTCTGCATCTCCTTGATATCCGCACCCGCCGCGAAGGCCCGCTCGGATCCGGTGAGCACGACCGCGCCGATGCCCTCGTCGTGCTCGA
>NZ_BAGB01000017.1 GCF_000308615.1 Nocardia jiangxiensis NBRC 101359 | reverse complement strand
GGACGCGTGGCGGGTGCGAGGAACGAGTACCCGACACGGGGCCGACCGGTGAGATTCGAGGGGCCGTGAACACGCCGGAGCGAAGCGGAGGCCGAAAATTCAGAGCGAGTGGCGGGAATCGAACCCGCGTACACGGTTTTGCAGACCGCCCCCTAAACCACTCAGGCACACCCGCATCGGAATTCATAGTGCCGTCCTGAGCCCCGCCGACACAGGGTTGCGGTCACCATGATCGAAAAACAACAAGTGCACTGGTGACGAACGAGAGTAGTAACCGATCTCAGTGAGATCCAGCACGAGACACCCAATCCCGAGAAACACAACCTTTCACACCTCGTTTCCCCAACCCCGGACAACGCCGACACCAGGTTTGCGGCGCGGCTCGCCGCTCGGACGCGGGGAACGAGTGCCCGACACGGGGCCGGGCGGTGAGCCTGCGGACGCCGCAAACCCGCCGGAGCGAAGCGGAGGCCGAAGATGGAGCCCATCTAGACTCGGGGGTATGGCTACACCCCGCCCGCTGCCCCTGGACCCGATCGCAGAGGCCCATCGCCAGTGGACCTCACATGGTTGGGGTGAGGTCGCGGACGGGATGGCGGCGGTGACCTCGCTGGTGCGGGCGCAGCAGATCGTGATGGCGCGGGTGGACGAGGCATTGCGGCCGTCGGGGCTGACCTTCTCGCGCTACGAATTGCTGGCGCTGCTGAATTTCAGCCGGACCGGCGCGTTGCCGATGGCCGTGGCCAGTGCCCGGTTGCAGGTGCATCCGACGAGTGTCACCAATACCGTCGATCGGCTCGAGGCCGCCGAACTGGTCAAGCGAGTACCGCATCCGAGTGATCGCCGCGCGACGCTGATCGAGATCACCGATGCCGGTCGCCGGTTGGTCGCGCAGGCGACCGAGGAGTTGAACGAATCGGTCTTCGCCCGGCCCGGCCTACCGCCGCAGCGCCTGCGCCAGCTACTACAGCTACTGTCGGAATTCCGGCGGGCCGCGGGCGATTTCGACATCGGCGACACACCGACGCACTGGTCCTGACGAGGATGAACATCCGACCGGCAGGCATGAAAGTCCGATTCGGAGACTGACATCACCACGCGCAGATAACCATTCAGCATCCAGCCAGCGACATGGTTGCCATGACCTTCCCATCCAGGCGCGGAAGGTTCACCATGGAGGCCATGGTGCTGGTCCTGGGGGTGTCGGCGGGCGCTGGCGGAGCTCGCGCGATGTTGACGCACTCCGACCAGCCGCATCTGCCGCCGATCGATCGCTGTACTGTGCCGCGCCGGGCCGGGGGCGGTGTCGAGGAGTCGGTGTTCACGGCCATCCGTCTGATGCGCGATGCCGCTGCACAGCGCGAGGAGTTCGTCACCGGCATCTCGGTCACCTGCCGCTGCTCCCTGCACGAGGAAGCGGTGCGGGCCATGGCCGGTCGCAGTCGCCTCACCATCGTCGACGAACCGCTCGCCCAGCTGCGGTATCTGCGCTTCAGCGAGCAGCTTCCGGACGAGGGCGCGGTACTGCTCTACGATCTGGGCGCGTCCGGACTCACCGTCACCGAGGCCGACTGCCGCACCGACGTCATCCTGGCGGTCAAGCGCAGCACCGTACTGGGCGGCGACGGACACGACGCGCTGCTGCGCTGGCATCTGGCGCACGGCGGGCTGAGCATCGATAAGCCGACCAGCCGCGCCTACAAGGAGGCATTGACCACCGCACCGGTGCTGACCGCGACCGATCTGCGCAGCGGGCAGCGAATGGTGGTGACGCGCAGCGATTTCGAGGAGCTGGCCGAGGCCGGAATCCACCATTCGGTGTCCTATGTGCGGCAGATGATCGAGGAGACGGGCGTCCCCCCGAAGGCCATCGCCCTGCTGGGCGGCTGTTCCCGCAATCCGGGTATTCGCGAGGCGCTGGGACAACTACTGGATCTGCCGGTCATCTACGATCCGGAACCGGATTTCGTCTCCGCGCGCGGTGCGGTGTTGATGGCCTCCCAATCACCCTCGGCCCGCCGTGTCCGGGGCGTGCGATTCGGTGCGCGGCCGAGCTCGAGCCCCACCGATTCCGCACCGGTGTCCAAGCGCAAACTTGTTGCCGCGCTTGCTGTTACGGCGACATTGGGAGCGACGGTGGCGGGTCTGCTGAGTACCAACCGGGATTCGAGCGCACCCACCATCCACAACACCCCGCCGACACCGGTCGAGGTCGCGGGCACCCCGGCGAAGCAGTTGCCGCCCAAGTAGTTTCGCGCTCAGATGCCGTCGAAGGTCAGCGTGGTGTGCAACAGGCTCATCGCGGCGGCACACGGGTCGGGCTGCGCGGCGTGGTCGCGGTTCTGCACCCACCAGGTGACCGTGCCGGAATCCGCACCGGTCACTCCGCAGCTGCCCGGGTCCTGCGGGTCACGCCAGTACATCCCGCCGAATCGATCGACTACTACTTTCTCGGTCCGATATCCGTACTGCGCGGCGACCTGCATCTCCCGCATCAGCACATCACCGGAGAACCAGCTGTAGCTGAGATCGACTGTGCCGCCGGCAGTTTGCGCAGTCCAGGTACAGGTCGTCGGCGCACTCTGCCGACGCACGGAGGTCGCCTTCAGCTGACCGGCCAGGGCCTGTTCGCTCAGCGGCCCGCACCCGGCGAGGATATTCGGATCATCGGCCGGGGTGCTCCGCGTCTGCGGCGTACCGCCGCCCGAACACCCGGCCACCGCGGCGGCCAGCAGCACCGCGATCGCCATCCGACCCAGCACACGCATCGCTAACCCGCCTTCGCGAGAGTATCGGCGGCGAGTTGTTCGAGGTCCGAACAACCTTGCGGCCGTGCGGGTTCGGGCCCGCTGCCGGTGAGGATCCAGTCGATGAAATCCGACCCGCCCGAGGCGACCGCGATCTCACACGCCTTCGCTCCCGACCAGAGAATGCCCGGATGACCCGCGACCTGCACCGTCGCGGGCGTGCCGAGGGTGACCTGACCGCGCCGATCCTGCAGCGAGGTCCCGCGGAACCACTGGAAGACGACGGCGTAGTCACCACCCGTGCCCGCGTCCCAGCTGCAACGCATCGGATTCGCCGCCACCTGCTGCAATCCGGTGAGCCCGGTGGCCCGGGAGATGTCGGCGTCGGAGACCGATCCGCACCGCCCGATCGCGACGGCCTGCGCCGGGACGACGGGCACGCTGGACCGCGGAACCGCGGACGGCCCGCCCGAGCTCCCACACCCGGCCACGGCCATCACCGCGCAGGTCATGACCGCAGCCCCTGCCACCTGCTTCCACACGAGGCCCACGCTACTGGAACTTGCGCCCGACGCCGAGGCCGAGCGGTCGGTGAACTCAGCGGTTGGTGAACTCGGCCGCCCGCTTCTCCACGAACGCGGCCATGCCTTCGGTCTGATCCTCGGTCGCGAACAGCGAGTGGAACACCCGCCGCTCGAACCGCAGACCCTCACCGAGCG
>NZ_BAGB01000018.1 GCF_000308615.1 Nocardia jiangxiensis NBRC 101359 | reverse complement strand
GACGCGTGGCGGGTGCGAGGAACGAGTGCCCGACACGGGGCTCAGCGGTGAGACTTCGGGGGCCGCGAACCCGCCGGAGCGGAGGCCAAAAACACCGACGCCCGGCCTACGGTTACGTAGGACGGGCGTCGGCTGGACAGCTACTTGGCGTCGGACTTCTTCGGGGTGCGCTTGCCGTAGCGGGCCTCGAAGCGAGCGACGCGACCGCCGGTGTCGAGGATCTTCTGCTTGCCCGTGTAGAACGGGTGGCACTGCGAGCAGACCTCGACGTTGATGCGGCCCGACTCCTTGGTGCTGCGGGTCTGGAAAGTGTTCCCACAACCGCAGACGACGGTCGTCTCCACGTACGTGGGGTGGATTCCTGCCTTCATGGATGTCCTTTCGATGGTCGCCGGGTCGCCCACAGAGATGAGGACGTGAACCGGAACCGACTAGGCATTGTTGCCAACGAATCAGTGTAAACGCCGATCCGCCCCGGTTTTGTTCCGGGCCGGGTCCACCGGGCTCGGTTCCCAAAACAGGGAACAGGTATGTTTGCCCCCCTAGCGATCCCCATGGTAAGCCCCAAGAAAGTACGGGCACGCATATTCGCTGCTCTCGAGCCACGCTGAAGACGGGTAGTCGGCTACTCGCGAATGCGAACAGCATTGTTCATAGAGTATCGCCAGGGGGCCGAGACCGGCTAGGGACAGGAGGGAACGTAGTGAATCAGCACACCGCTCGGGGGGCTCGGGGGTCGCGGTCCCCCGGATCGGCGATCGGCCGTAGGGTTCGCGTCCTGCCGGGGGGTTGGCGCGCGGAACTCGTCGCCGGAGCCGTGTTGATGGTTTTGTTCGTGATGATCGCCGTCGGCTGGTGGGCCGCGCCCACGGATCGGGCCACCGCACTCCCCGCGCCCGGCACGACCGGAGATACCGAGCCCTACCAGTTCACCGCGACCGCGCTGCCGACCGGCGGCCTGGCCGCCGCCACCGCGCTGATCATCGGCGGACTGATCCTCGGCGCCGTGGTGGTCGGGCGAATCTTCTACTCCCCCAGCCGAAAACGCCGCTGAGGCCCTGCCACAGCAGGACCTCAGCGGGGGTTGGCATCCGGCGAGGACACGGCTTCTCGCCGGAAACACTCGCACTCCGCGCGGGCCCGTCGCGATACCGGCGAGCCCGCACGAACGCGGAGTACTACTCGTCCAGAGCGCCCGGCGCGGTCTTGGAGACCTGCACCAGGAATTCCATATTGTTCTTGGACTTGCGCAACCGGTCGATCAGCAGATCGATCGCCTGATGCGAATCCAGGCCGGACAGCACGCGCCGCAGCTTGTGGATGACCGCGGCCTCGTCCGGCGACATGATCAGCTCGTCCCGGCGGGTACCGGACGGGTTGACGTCCACCGCCGGGAACACCCGACGCTCGGCGATCTTGCGATCGAGCTTGAGCTCGGCGTTGCCGGTGCCCTTGAACTCCTCGAAGATGACCGTGTCACCGGTGGATCCGGTCTCCACCATCGCGGTCGCGATGATGGTCAGCGAGCCACCGTTCTCGATGTTGCGCGCCGCGCCGAGGAACCGCTTGGGCGGGTACAGCGCGGTCGAGTCGACACCACCGGACAGGATGCGACCCGAGGCCGGCGAGGAGTTGTTGTACGCGCGGCCCAGACGGGTGATCGAGTCCAGCAGCACGACGACGTCCTGGCCCATCTCCACCAGACGCTTGGCCCGCTCGATGGCGAGCTCGGCGACCGAGGTGTGATCGCTCGGCGGCCGGTCGAACGTCGAGGCGATCACCTCGCCGCGCACCGAGCGCTGCATGTCGGTGACCTCTTCGGGACGTTCGTCGACCAGCACCACCATCAGGTAGCACTCGGGGTTGTTGGTCGCGATCGCGTTCGCGATGTCCTGCATGATCGTGGTCTTACCGGCCTTGGGCGGGGACACGATCAGGGCGCGCTGGCCCTTGCCGATCGGCATGATCAGGTCGATCACGCGAGTGGTCAGCTTGTTCTGCGCGGTCTCGAGCCGCAGCCGCTGGTTCGGGTACAGCGGGGTCAGCTTGTTGAACTCCGGACGACGGCGGGCCGAATCGATATCGGTGCCGTTGACGGTGTCCAGCCGGACCAGCGGATCGAACTTCTGGCGCTGGTTGCCCTGCTCGCCCTCGCGGGGCGCGCGCACCGCACCGGTGATCGCGTCACCGCGGCGCAGGCCGTTCTTGCGAACCAGGTTCATCGAGACGTACACGTCGTTCGGGCCGGCCAGGTAGCCGGAGGTGCGCACGAACGCGTAGTTGTCCAGCACGTCCAGGATGCCGGCGACCGGCTGCAGGACGTCGTCCTCGCGGATCTCGACCTCGCGGGTCTCACCACCACCGGCACCGCCCTCGCGGTCCCGGCCCCGACGACGCTCCCGGAACCGGCGGCCGCGACGGCCCCGGCCGTCACCGTCGTCGTCACCGCCGCGATCGCGATCGCGGTCGGCGCCGTTGCGGTTCTGGTTGCCCTGACCGTTCTGCTGATTGCGGTCGCCCTGCTGGCTCCGGTCACTCCGGTCGCCCTGTTGGCTCCGGTCGCTCTGCTGATTGCGATCGCTCTGCTGATTGCGATCGCGGCGACGCTCGCCGGCGTCCTGCTCGGTCTTGGCCTCGGCGCCGTTGGTCTCGGCCTTGGCCTCGCCACCGTCGGCCGGGCGCTGCTCACGGCCGCGGCGCTGCCGACCACGACCGCGCTGGCCACCCTCGCGACCGGTCTCTTCACCCGAATCGGCCGGGCGCGCAGGCGAATCAGCCTTGGCCTGGGCAGGTTCGGCGACCTTCTCCGAAGACTTCTCGGCGGACTTGCCCGCCTTCTCCGCGGACTTCTCGGCCTTCTCGGCAGGCTTCTCGACGGGCTTGTCGGCGACGCCGTCCAGCGTCTGCTGCTCACCACGCGCCGAACCGGACTTGGCCCGCGGCGATTCCGCGGCGGGGGCGAGCTCAGCGGTCTTCGCCGACTTCGCGGGCGCGGATTCTTCGCGGCCACGCGTGGGCTTACCGGCCTGATTTTCCTTGATGGCGGCGATCAGATCGCCCTTGCGCATTCCGGAAGTGCCTCGTATACCGAGCTCTCCGGCGAGTGCGCGCAACTGCGGCAACAACATTCCAGTCAGCCCCGATCGTGCGACGTCGGTTTGTTCGCTCATCTTCGAAATCTGTCCGGAGTCACTATCGCGGTCCGAGGAACGTCCATCGGTTTCCACCCCGGGTGTCGCGAGCAGGTCCGTATCTGTCACGGAGATCCTTTCCTTCCCTCGATTGCCGTGTGCTTGTTCGAGGGTTTCGTTCCGAAGCCCGGTCACTGTGCCGAGCCCGGATGCCGTATCGCCTGCCCCGCCGGACCTGCGGTTCATCACCACTAGGTCTGCGCCACCGGTTCACAAAGGTGGGAGTTCATTCCAGTGCCGACCCCGAGAGCTCGAGACCCGTCTCGCGAGTCTGAGCAAGAAGCCTGCTGGAGCGATTGCCCAAATGAAGCACCGGCGTCTGATGCGCACGATGTACGGACTCGCTCAGGATAGCCCCCCGCAGGAATGCCTGCAAGGCAGGCACGCCGTCAATCGGTTCGCACACCATCGGAAATGGCGGGTTCGAGTACGCGCAGCCCCTCGGCAATCGCTAGTTCACGCAGTTCGGCAGGAAATTCACCGGTGCTCAACGCCAGCACGGTCGGGCCCGCGCCCGATACCGTCGCGGCGATTCCGGCCTCGCGCAACCGGGCGATCCAGGCGGTCGTGACCGGCAGCGCCGAGGCGCGGTAACCCTGATGCAGTCGATCCTCGGTAGCGGGAATCAGCAGGTCAGGACGTTGCGTCAAGGCCACTACCGCGAGTGCGGCACGGCTGGCGTTGAATGCGGCGTCACCGTGCGGCACCGTTTCTGGAAGCAGCCCGCGGGTGTGCGCGGTGGCCGAACGCTCCTCGGGCACCAACACGTACGCCCGCAGCCGATCGTGCGGATCCAACCGAACGGCGCGATATCTGCGGCCGAGCAGTTCACCGTCGGCAACCTCGACGTTCTCGGTCCAGGAAACGACGATTCCGCCCAGTACACTGGCGGCGGCATTATCCGGGTGACCCTCGAATTCCGCTGCCAGCTGGACCAATTCGGCATCGTCGTACATGAGTTCCGAATCGAATTTCGCGGCCAGAGCCCGGCCCGCGGCAAGGCCGCCGACCACCGCCGAGGCCGAGGAGCCCAGCCCGCGAGAATGCGGAATCACGTTGTGGCACACCACATCCAGGCCGTCGGCCCAGACGCCCGCTGCCTGCAGGCCGCGTTCGATCGCCCGGACCACGAGATGTGAAGGGCCCCAAGGCACATCGTCCGCACCTTCACCCTCGACCCGGATCGTGAGCCCGGATTCGGTGGTGCGCACGACGATCTCGTCGTACAGACCCAGTGCGATTCCCAGCGAATCGAATCCGGGTCCGAGATTGGCACTGGACGCGGGCACCCGCGCCGTGACGCACAACCCGGCGGGCAAGGTCCGGGTCACACCGGAGCCGTGCCGTTCGGCGTCGGCGACTGCGGGCGTTGTGACATGGTTCACTCGCTCACGTTGCCCTTCCCGCGCAGTCAACTCAGGCCAGTTCCAGCTCGTGGGCGACCGCGACCGGGTCGACCGCGATCGCCTGGACCTGCGGCATACCCGACAGCGCGGTGTCGGGATCCTTGAGGCCGTTACCGGTCACCGTGCAGACCACGGTCAGGCCCGCATCCAGCCAACCCTCCTTGCGCGCGGCCAGCAGCCCGGCCACGCTGGCGGCCGAAGCCGGCTCGACGAATACGCCCTCGGTGCCCGCGACCAGGCGATACGCCTCGAGAATCGCCTCGTCGGTGGCCGCGCGGAACGCGCCGCCGGATTCCTCCTTGGCGGCCACCGCACTGTTCCACGACGCGGGCGCGCCGATCCGGATTGCGGTGGCGATCGTCTCGGGATCCTTCACCGGCGCGCCGTTGACCAGCGGTGCGGCGCCCGCGGCCTGCACGCCGAGCATGCGCGGACGCGCGGTGGTCAGGCCGTCGGCGTGATATTCGCTATAGCCCTTCCAGTAGGCGGTGATATTCCCCGCGTTGCCGACCGGCAGCGCGTGCACGTCGGGCGCGCGGCCGAGCGCGTCGCAGATCTCGAAGGCCGCGGTCTTCTGCCCTTCGATACGCGCCGGGTTCACCGAATTCACGAGGCCGACCTGCGGGAACTCCGAGGTGACCTTGCGGGCGAGCTCGAGGCAGTCGTCGAAATTGCCGTCCACCTGGATGATCTTCGCGCCCAGCATGACCGCCTGGGCCAGCTTGCCCATCGCGATCTTGCCCTGCGGAATCAGCACCGCGCAGTGCATGCCCGCCCGAGTGGCATACGCCGCGGCCGAAGCCGAGGTGTTGCCGGTCGAGGCGCACAGCACCGCCTTCTGACCGCGTGCCTTGGCATCGGTCATCGCCACGGTCATCCCGCGATCCTTGAAGGATCCGGTCGGGTTCAGGCCCTCGACCTTGAGATACACCTCACATCCGGTGAGTTCGGAGATGTGGTGCGCGGGCACCAAGGGCGTACCGCCCTCGTACAGCGTGACCGTCTCCCAGTCCGCGCCGACCGCGAGGCGATCCCGATATGCCTCGATCAGCCCTGGCCAGGGTTTGTGTACCGCGGTGGGAATCGGCACTCCTACCTTGTTCATTCCTCGGTGCCTTCCAATCTCACAACGCTGGTCACGGATGTGACGGATTCCAGCTCGGCCAACGCGGCCACCGTATCTGCCAGCGCAGACTCGGTCGCGTGGTGGGTGACCACGACCAGTCGCGCGCCCTCGTCCTGTCCCTCCTGACGGACGGTCGAGATGCTGACACCGTGCTGGGCGAATTCCCCGGCGACCGCCTGCAGAACTCCGGTGCGGTCGGCGACCTTCAAGTTCACGTGGTAGCGGGTCGGTGTGTCGCCGATCGGCGCGATCGGCAGCTCAGCATAAACCGATTCGCCCGGTGCGCGACCACCGAAGAACTTGTTGCGCGCGGCCATCACCAGATCACCCATCACCGCCGATGCGGTCGGCGCGCCACCGGCGCCCTGGCCGTAGAACATCAACCGGCCCGCATTCTCGGCCTCCACGACGACGGCGTTGAATGCGCCGCTCACCGAGGAGAGCGGATGTTTGCGCGGGATCAGCGCGGGATACACCCGGACCGAGATGCGGTCCTTACCGCCCTGCGCGGACCCGGGTTCGCCGGGGCTCGCGGGGACTCGCTCGCAGATTGCCAGCAGCTTGACGGTGCAACCGACGGCGGCGGCGGTCTCCAGATCCTCCGAGGTGATCCGCGAGATGCCCTCGCGGTAGACGTCCGCGGCGGTGACCCGGGTGTGGAAGGCCAGCGACGCCAGGATCGCGGCCTTCGCGGCGGCGTCGAAACCCTCGACGTCCGCGGTGGGATCGGCCTCGGCGTAGCCGAGGCGGGTGGCCTCCGCGAGCGTCGCGCTGTAGTCCGCACCGGTCTCGTCCATCGCCGACAGGATGAAATTCGTTGTGCCGTTGACGATTCCGACCACGCGATTGACCCGGTCGCCGGACAGCGACTGGATCAGCGGGCGCACCACCGGGATGGCCCCGGCGACGGCGGCCTCGAAGTACAGATCCGCGCGGCTGTGCTCGGCGGCCGCGGCGAGCTCACCGGTGTAGTCGGCCAGCAGCGCCTTGTTCGCGGTCACCACCGACTTGCCCGCGGTGAGCGCGGTGCCGATCAGTTCGCGGGCCGGATCGATGCCGCCCATCACCTCGACGACCAGATCCACGTCCTCGCGATTGACCAGCGCGCGTGCGTCGGTGGTCAGCAGCTCGGGATCGATGCCCCGGTCCACATCGAGCCGACGTACCGCGACCCCGCGCAGCACCAGCGGCGCGCCGACGCGTTGCCGCAGGTCCTGGGACTGTTCCTGGATGATCCGCACGACCTCGGTGCCGACATTTCCCATGCCCAGGACCGCGACGCCGATCGGATGATCGGATCCGAAGGGATGTCCCTGGTCCGTCATGACTGCACCTCCAAGCTCAAGAGATCTTCCACCGTTTCGCGACGCAGGATCAGGCGCGCCTGCCCGTCGCGCACGGCGACCACCGCCGGGCGGGTCAACAGGTTGTACCGGCTCGACATCGAATAGCAGTACGCACCCGTCGCCGCGACGGCGATCAGATCGCCCGGACCGACGTCCTCGGGCATCCAGGTGTCGCGAATGACGATATCGCCACTCTCACAATGCTTTCCGACTACGCGAGCGACGACCGCGGCGGCCTCGCTGGACCGCGAGACCAGACGGCAGTCGTATTCGGCCTGATACAGCGCCGGGCGGATGTTGTCGCTCATACCGCCGTCCACGCTGACGTAGCGGCGCTGCGCGCCCGCGTCCAGGACGACGTCCTTGATCGTGCCGACCTCGTACAATGTGACGGTGCTCGGTCCGGCGATGGCGCGGCCCGGTTCGATCGCGATGGTCGGGGTGGGCAGTCCGATGTGCGCGGACTCCTCCTCGACCAGATGGCAGACCTTCTTCGCGAATTCGTCCAGCGGCGGCGCGTCGTCACCGGGCAGATACGAAATACCCAGTCCGCCACCGAGATCCAGCGTGTGGATCTGCGCCGTGCGCTCGACGCCGAACTTCTCGATCGCCTCGCGCAGCAGACGCAGCATGCGGCGCGCGGATATCTCGAAGCCGTCGATGTCGAAGATCTGCGAACCGATGTGACTGTGCAGGCCGACCAGACGCAGATTCTGCGCCTCGAACACCCGCGCCAACGCCTCCATCGCATCGCCGCCCGCGATCGAGAAGCCGAACTTCTGGTCCTCGTGCGCGGTCGAAATGTATTCGTGCGTATGGGCTTCCACGCCGACGGTGACGCGCACCAGGACATCCTGCACCACCCCGGCGCGACCGGCCGCGGCCTCGAGCCGGTCGATCTCGATCAGCGAGTCGACCACGACGTGGCCAACCCCGGCCTCGACCGCCGCGTCCAGTTCGGCGACCGATTTGTTGTTGCCGTGCAGGGCGATTCGCTCGGCCGGGAATCCGGCGTGCAGGGCCACCGCGAGTTCGCCTCCGGAGCACACGTCCAGGGACAGGCCCTCGTCGCGGACCCAGCGCGCGACCTCCCCGCACAGGAAAGCCTTGGAAGCGTAGTGAACTCGAGCATTCGGTCCGTACGCGCGCACCATGTCGCGGCAGCGGGAACGGAAGTCGTCCTCGTCCACCACGAACAGCGGGGTGCCGAACCGCTCGGCGAGTTCGGACACCGGCACACCGGCCAGGCGCACCACGCCGTCGGCATCGCGAGAAGCGTTGCGGGGCCAGACGTTCTCGGGCAGATCGATCAGCTGCGCCGGATCCTTCGGCCGCTCCGGAAGATTCGGGGCGTGCGGGATCTCGGCGTGTCGCGGCCCGGCCGGATGCGCGCTCATGCCGGAGCACCCATGGTTCGCTCGCTCACGACGGATGGTTCCTTCCTCATTACATGCGCTCCGGAGCGCTGACGCCCAAGAGCGACAGACCGTTGCGCAACACCTGACGCGTCGCCTTCACCAGTTCCAGACGCGCGGCGTTCCGCGGGGTGAGCGGCTCATCGCCCTGCGGCAGGACGCGCATGTCGTTGTCGGACTGGAAGGGGTGGTACACACCGGCCAGCTCCTCCAGATACCGCACCACCCGATGCGGCTCGCGCATCTCCGCGGCCGTGGCCACGATCCGGGGGAACTCGCCCAGGGTGCGGATCAGCTCGCCCTCGCGGTCCGCGGTCATCGCGGCGAAATCCGGTGTCACCGAGGCGAAGTCGAAGGACTCCGAGTTCTCGATGATCCGGCACGTGCGGGCGTGCGCGTACTGCACGTAGTAGATCGGGTTGACGCTCTCCTGTTTGGTCCACAGGTCCAGATCGATATCGATACTGCTGTTGGCCGAGGAGCGCATCAGCGAATAGCGAGCGGCGTCGACGCCGATCGCGTCGACCAGGTCGTCGAGCGTGACGATGGTGCCCGCGCGCTTGGACATCCGCACGGCCACACCGTCTTTCACCAGATTCACCATCTGGCCGATGAGCACCTCGACGGTGGCCGGATCGTCGCCGAAGGCGGCCGCGGCGGCCTTCAGACGGCCGATGTAGCCGTGGTGGTCCGCGCCGAGCATGTAGATGCACAGGTTGAAACCACGCGAACGCTTGTTGTGGAAATATGCGATGTCACCGGCGATATAGGCGGAATTGCCGTCGCTCTTGATGACCACGCGGTCCTTGTCGTCACCGTATTCGGTGGAGGCGATCCACCACGCGCCGTCCTTCTCGTACAACTTCCCCGAGGACTTCAGCGTGGCCACCGCGCGCTCGACCTCACCGGATTCGAACAGCGCGCTCTCGTTGAAATAGACGTCGAAGTCGGTGCCGAAATCGTGCAGGGACGCCTTGATCTGCCCGAACATCAGCTCGACGCCCTCGCGCCGGAACAGCTCGTGCCGCTCGGTCTCGGGCAGCTGCGCCGCGCCCGGATTCGCCGCGACGATCGTGTCGGCGATCTCGGCGATGTACGCGCCCGCATACCCGTCGTCGGGGGTGGGCGCGCCGGTGGCCTTGGCGACCAGGGAGTTGGCGAAACGGTCGATCTGCGCGCCGTGATCGTTGAAGTAGTACTCCCGGGTGACCTCCGCGCCCTGGGCGATCAGGATGCGGCCGAGGGCATCGCCCACCGCCGCCCAGCGGGTGCCGCCGAGATGAACCGGACCGGTCGGATTGGCGGAGACGAATTCCAGGTTGATCTTCGCGCCCGCGAGGGTGTCGGCGGTGCCGTAGCGCTCACCGGCGGCGAGGATCTTCTCGATGATCGCGCCCTGCGCGCCGGCGGCGAGGCGGATGTTGAGGAATCCGGGGCCGGCGACCTCGGCGGTGTCGATACCGTCCGAGGCCGAGAGCGCCTCGGCGAGCAGATTGGCGAGTTCGCGCGGATTCATTCCGGCCTTCTTCGCCACCTGCATGGCCACATTCGTGGCATAGTCACCGTGCTCGGGATTGCGCGGGCGCTCCACCGTGACCTCGTCGGGCAGGACCGCCGGGTCCGATCCACGTTCCACGAGCACCTTCGCGGCGGTAGCACGAAGGAGATCTGCAAGGTCAACTGGAGTCACGGGTAACTATCCTATGGTTCGAGCAGGGGGGCGCCGCCAGCGGGTTTCCCGGACTCGGATCAGCCGACCGATCGAAGAGAGCCCATCAGCGATGCCGAACACCAGCGCAAAATCGGCCAAGGCCATTCGTGCCGCCGCCCGGTCCGCTCCCGCGAGTAAATCGGGAGGGGGTCCGAAACTGCCCGGGGGACGGCGGATCCAGTGGCCCATCGTCGGCGGCGGCGTCGTGATCGTGGTGCTGGTCGCCGCGCTGGCGATCTACCTGGTGCCGAAATATCAGCAGAAGTCCGATGCGCAGAAGTTCACCCCGACCGCCGAGCACAAGGATCCCTCGACCGACATCGCGGGCGTGGTGCGCAAGGACTATCCGGCCGGTCTGCACGTCTCGGCGACCCAGCGCGTGGCTTACGACATGACCCCGCCGATGGGCGGCCCGCACGACGCGTCCTGGGCCACCTGCACCGGCGTGGTCTACGGCAAGGCGATCCGCACCGAGAACGCGGTGCACTCGATCGAGCACGGCGCGATCTGGATCGCCTACAACCCGGACAAGGTCACCGGCGCGGCCCTGGATTCGCTGAAGCAGCGCGTCGCGGGGAAGCCGGCCATGCTGATGTCGCCGTATCCCGGTCTGGATCACGCCGTCTCGCTGCAATCCTGGGGCCACCAGCTGAAGCTGGACAGCACCGACGACAAGCGCATCGGTGAATTCATCAGCGCCCTGCGCCTGAACCAGTACACCTACCCCGAGGTCGGCGCGGACTGCGCCAACCCGACCTTCGACACCGACAACCCACCGGTATTCGACCCCACTCCCCCCGGCAAGGACGCGATCCCGATGGACGGCAAGGGATTGCAGGCCGACCTCAGCGAGATGGGTGGCGCGTTGCCGGGCGGGATCCCGGGCATTCCCGTTCCGTCCGGCGGCGGTCAGGTCGTGCCGGGGGCAGGTCAGTAGATGACCGCCGAAGAGTCCCTGCACGACTCCGAGCAGTCCCCCCGGCGCCGCACGGCACTTCTGGCGCTGATCGGAGCGTGCCTGCTGCTGACCGGATTCGCGATCGGCGTGATAGCGCGAATCCCTTTGCAGCACAAGGCGGATGCCGCGCCCAACGCGGTGGATGCGGGCTTCTGTCAGGACATGTCGGTGCATCACGCGCAGGCCGTGCAGATGGCCGCGCTCGAATTGTCCGGCGGCAGTGATCCGGAGGTGAAGCGGCTGGCCTACGACATCCTGACCACCCAGCAGAATCAGGCCGGGCGCATGCAGGGCTGGTTGCAACTGTGGGAGCGGCCGACCCTGAATCCGGACGGCTACATGGGCTGGATGACAGACCACGCGTCCATGCACGGATCGATGGGTTCGATGCCGATGACCGCGACGCCCACCGGCCCGGTGCAATCCATGCCCGGCATGGCCACAGACGCCGAGCTGACACAACTACGCCAACTCACCGGCCCCGCCCAGGACACCCTGTTCCTGCAACTGATGCTCCGCCACCACCGCGGCGGCATCGCCATGGTCGCCTACGCGAACAGCCACGCCGACACCGACGCCGTGCGCACCCTCGCCGACAGCATGAACGCCACCCAGCAGGGCGAAATCCAACTCATGACCCAACTCCTGACCGCCCGCGACGCAACCCCGCTCCCCATGACCTGACACCCGCCGAAACCCGCTTTTTGGCGCACGGCCGATGATGCGATACGCTTTCCCAGCCCGATCGGACAATGGACGAACGGGTCCATCCCCGCCCTCGTAGCTCAGGGGATAGAGCGTCTGCCTCCGGAGCAGAAGGCCGCAGGTTCGATTCCTGCCGAGGGCACGCAGAGCACGTGAGCCCTGACCGTCGGATTGCCGGTCAGGGCTTTTCTGCGTCGCGCACGTCGATCACCTTGCCCGGGTTGAGGATTCCCAGTGGGTCGAGGGCTTGTTTGATGCTGTGGTGCATGGCCATGGCGACGGGGTCGAGTTCGCGGGACAGGCCGGGCATCTTGAGCAGGCCGACGCCGTGTTCGCCGGTCACGGTGCCGCCGAAATCCAGTGCGGCGTCGATGATGTCGGCGAAGGCGGCCTGGGCTCGGGTGCGGGCGGCCTCGTCGTCGTGCGAGGTGATGAGCAGGGGGTGCAGGTTGCCGTCACCGGCGTGCGCGATATTGGCGATCACGGTGTCGTGCCGCAGCGCGATCTCCTCGATGCGGGCGAGCATGTCGGGCACCGCGCGCACCGGGACGCAGATGTCCTCGGTGAGAACGGGTCCCAGGCGTTCGACCGCCGGATAGGCCAGGCGGCGGGCCTGGAACAGCGCCTCGGATTCGATCTCGTCGGTGGATACCGCACTCCAGGTGGCGCCTGCCTTCTCGAAGCAGTCGCGCATGGTCTCCGCGTCGGCCTCACCGACCGATCCGGCGACGTCGACCCGGCCCAGCAGGACCACCTCGGCGTCCACCGACAGTCCGAGTTTCTTCCAATCGTCCACCGCGCGTAGACAATGCCGATCGATGAGTTCCAGCGCGGAGGGAATCACCCCGGAACCGACCACGGCCTCGACGGCGCGTCCGGCGCTGACGATGGAGTCGAAGTATCCGGCCACGGTGCGTTCGGCCGGACGCTTCGGGCGCAGCCGCACCGTGATCTCGGTGATGATGCCGAGCGTGCCCTCCGAGCCGACCATCAGCCCGGCCAGGTCGTAGCCCGCCACACCCTTCGCGGTGCGACGGCCCAGCCGCACCAATTCCCCTGTGCCGGTGACGATCTGCATGCCCAGGACGTAATCGCGGGTCACCCCGTACTTCACGCAGCACAGTCCGCCCGCGTTCGTGGCGACGTTGCCGCCGATGGTGGACCACGGCGCGCTCGCCGGATCCGGCGGATACCAGAGCCCGTGCTCCGCGCAGGCGGTACGCAGATCCTCGTTGACCACGCCCGGTTGGACGACCGCGACACGTTCGAGCGGATCGATGTCCAGTACGGCGTTCATCCGCTCGAAGGAGAGCACCACACTGCCGCGGGTCGCGTTCGCCCCGCCGGACAGTCCCGTTCCCGCGCCGCGCGCGATCACCGGCGTGCGATGCTCCGCACACCACCGCACGATGGTGCGGACCTCCTCGGCCGAATGCGGCCGCAGCACCGCCAGCGGCGGCTCGTGGGGCGCCCATTCGGCCTCGTCGTGCCCGTACCGTTCGATGACGTCCGGATCCGTGACGACGCGGCCCGCGGGCAGCCGCGCGGCCAGTTCCTGCACCGAATTCTCCACCGCACCTCGCATTCCTCGTGCGCGTCGTGTCGCCACGACGGCAGCTCAACCCTACGGCCCGGCAGGTCGGGGGTCGCGGAGGTCAGGATTCGCCGGGACGAAGCGTCAGGTATCGCTGCAGAACGGGTGCGAGATCGGCGGTCAGTTCGGCGTGCGTCATCGCGACCACGGGTTCGAGCCGCAGCACGTAGCGGCACAGCGCCATGCCGAGGATCTGGCTGACGATCAGACCCGCGCGGCGCGGGGCGTCGGCCGGATCGCCGACGCGCAACACCATCGGCATGATCTGCCCGGCGAAGATCTGCTGGGCGCGCTTACCCACCGAGTCGTCGGTCACTGCCGAGCGCAGCAGGGTGAGCAGGATCTCGTCGCCGGGCGGGGTCTCCCACAGTTCGAGGAAACGGTGCACGATCGTCTCCCCGAGCGAATCCTGGTGCACCACACCGAGATCCGGCAGTTCCAGATCGATCTCCAGGGCGGCGTCGAACAGCCCCTCCTTACTGCCGTAGTACCGCATCACCATCGACGGATCGATCTCGGCGTCGGCCGCGATGGCCCGGATGGTCGCCTTGCGGAATCCGTCCTGCGCGAAGCGGCGCCGGGCGGCGGCCAGGATGGCGGCGCGGGTGACATCGGAGCGGCGTGCGGTGGGCTCGGCAGTCATGCCAACAAATGTAGGCCAACAACTGTTGACGTGCCACCGCCGGAGTCTTATCGTTGATGTCAACAGCCGTTGGCCAACAGATGTTGGCAAATCTGAGGAGCCGTTATGAACACCGTTCCCGCCACCGCCTCGGTCGTCGTCATCGGTGCAGGTCCCGCAGGAATGACCGCCGGAATCGCCCTGGCCGACGCGGGCGTGGACGTGATCCTGCTGGATCGGCTGCCCGAAGGAGCGAACACCTCGCGAGCCGCGGTCGTGCACGCCCGCACCCTCGAGGTGCTGGACGAGTTCGGTGTCGCCGAGGAGTTGAACGAGCGTGGACTCGTCATCGACCAGTTCGACCTCAACGACGGTTCGCAGCGCCTGGCCACCGTCCGCTTCGACGACCTGCCGACCCGGTTCCCCTACACGCTGCTGATCAGCCAGGCCACCACCGAAGAGGTGCTGCTGGCCCGGCTCCGCGAGGCCGGTGGCACGGTTCTGCGGCCGTACACGGTCACCGCGGTCGCGGGCGACGATACCGGCGTCACCGTCGAATTCAGCGATGCCGCAGGTGATTCCGGATCGATCCGGGCGGACTACGTGATCGGCGCGGACGGCATGCACAGCATGGTCCGCGAACAGGCGGGCATCGGATTCACCGGGGCGAGCTATCCGGAATCGTTCGCGCTGGCCGACGTCCGGATGGACTGGCCCGCCCCGCGCACCGAGGTCGCGCTGCACCTGGCGCCGCAGGGATTCACCCTCGTCGCGCCGCTGCCGGACGAGCAGGACGACCGGTACCGCATCGTCGCCACCATCGACGACGCACCCGAGCATCCGGACCTGGCCTTCATGCAGGCCATCATCGACGACCGGCGTCCGGGCGGACAGGTGCGAGAGGTGCTGTGGAGCTCGCGTTTCCGCGTGCACCACCGGCTCGCGGACCACTACCGCGCGGGCCGCATCCTGCTGGCCGGTGACGCCGCCCATGTGCACAGCCCGGCCGGCGGGCAGGGAATGAACACCGGCATCCAGGACGGCGCGCTGCTGGGTCGGCTGCTCGCGCGGGTACTGCACGGCGAGCCGGACAGGCTGCTCGACCGGTACGAGGAAATCCGCCGCCCGGTCGCCCAGGGCGTGGTCACCCTCACCGATCGGATGACCCGCATGGCCACCCTGCGTCCGCGACCGGCACGTGCACTGCGCAACATCGTGATTCGCACCGCGACCTCGTTCCCGAGCGTCCGGCGGGCCGTCGCCTTCCGGCTCGCCGAACTCACCGCTCGCTGATCGCGGCGAATTCCGCTCACCGAGATCGTCCGCGGGAATTCCCGCGGACGATCGCCGCGCACCGATAGCCTCGTCGACCACACCGATGCCGAAAGGGCGCCGAGATGAAACTGATGTACGCCCTGTGGGGTTCGGATCTGGCCGAAACGCTGCGCTCCCCCGACGCACACACCCGGCTGGCCCGCGCGGGCGCGACCGAACTGCAGGTCAACGTGGTCGACGACGATGTCGCGGCGGCGAATCTGCGGCTGTCGACCTACGACGAACCGGTGGCCGCGGTGGTCAGCGTGTGGACCGAGACCGGCCAGGAACCGATCACCCGCGAACTGACCGCCCTCGCCGATCGGGTCGAGGGCTGGATCGTCGAGGAACGCGTCCCGATGCAGCCTCCGGCGACCGCCGACGGCGTGCGCTTCGACGCGTTGTCCAATATCGCGTTCCTGCGGGTTCCGGCGGAGATGACGCCCGAGGCGTGGCGGCGGTACTGGCACGAGGTGCACACCACGATCGCCATGGAAACCCAGGCGACCTTCGGTTATCTGCAGAACATCGTCGTCTCGGCGATAACTCCGGGACGTCGGGTCGACGGCCTGGTCGAGGAGCTGTTCCCGATGGCCGCCATGACCGATCCGCACGCGTTCTGGGGCAGCGGCGGCGACGATGCCGAGCTGCAACGCCGGGTCACCCGCATGATGACCAGCATCGATGCCTTCGGGGCCAACCGCGAGATCGACGTCGTCCCCACCAGCAGATACCACTACGACCTGCGCTGAGGTCACGGTCCACGAACCGATCGAACAACTCGTGCGCACCCGATTCCGATGTGTCCGGACCGGCCTGCACGATCGCGAGCCCGGGGCCCGCGTGCCGTAACCTGCGCGGTGACGATGCCCGCGTTCGGACGGCGGGCCGGGTGCGAACGGGGAGGCCGCTGATGACGTGTTGTGGTCCGAATCGGCGACGGATGCTGGCGGCGCTGGCAGCTGCACCGATCATGGTCGCGGCGGGAACTGCTCGTGCACAACCGAATTCGACGATCGCCACCGATCTCGAGGTGGTGACGCTGACACCGGACTCGGTGATCCTGACCTGGACCACGCTGGGGGCGGACGCGTCCGGGAATCGGATTCCCGTGGACGCGGGCACGCAGGTCCGCCTGGCCCCGGCCGATTCGACCGGCCCGGCGCGGATCGCCCACGACGACACCGACCGGACGCCGTACCACTACGCCGAGATCACCGGTCTCGAACCCGGTCGCGGCTATCGTTTCGAGGCGTGGTCCGACGGCGTGCGGGCGACTCCCGCGGCGACCGTGGTGACCCATCTGCCCGGAAGTGCCGAATGCACAGGACTTTTCAGCACGCCGGTGCCGCCGCCGGGCCGTTTGGTGCGCACCGTGGCGCTGTCCAACGACGTGCATTTCGGCGAGGAGGTCTCCGGTCTGCTCGCGAACGATTATCCGCCGGGCGTCCGGCAGGAACCGGGCCTGCCGCCGTATCCCGAGGTGATGCTGACCGCGATGCTCGGCGATCTGCGCCGCCCCGACCGCGGCGCGGACCATCTGCTGCTGGCCGGTGACCTCACCGCGGAGGCCACGCCGGACCAAAGCCGTTCCGTGCGAGCGCATCTGGACCGTTGGGGCCGGGCCGGGCGGGACTGGTTCGCCGTGCGCGGCAATCACGATCGGCCGCACGTCGGTGCGGAATACGCCGGATGTCCCACCGTGGCCGATACCGCCCACCACGACTGCTGGGGCGAATCATTCGGCGCGCGAGGACAACTCACCGAACATCGGCTGGGCGAGTTGCGGCTGCTCGGCCTGGACACCACCCGCCTCGACGCGGCGGGCGGCGCCATCGATCCCGATCAGTTCGCCCATCTGCGCGAGGTGCTGCGAGCCGACCCGGACCGCCCGACACTGGTTTTCGGCCACCACCCCGTCACCCTGAATTCGGCCCTGTCCAATATCAACGGCCCGGATTTCACCCTGAACCGCGCCGACGCGACGACCCTGCAGAACCTCTACCGATCCGCGCCCGGGATTTTCCTGCATCACGCGGGCCACACCCACCGCAACCGCCGCACCGCCCCGGACATCCCGCTGAACGTCGAATTCCTCGAGGTCGGCGCGGTCAAGGAATACCCCGGCGGCTACACCCTCGTACGCCTCTACGAAGGCGGCTACACCATCAATTTCTACAAGACCCGAACCCCCGACGCCCGCCGCTGGAGCACCCGCAGCCGAGCCGAATACCTGGGCCTCATCCCCGAATACACCCTCGGCACCACCGCCGACCGCAATCACGTTGTCCTACGCGACCTTTCGGGCCTGGCCTAACTCGGCCAGCAGGCACACACATCACAAATCGACATATCGTCGCCACATCCACACGGCTGCACAGCATTCGACCACCGACCGCAACACCAGCCCGGCATACCTGGTTCCGCCGGCCCTGGACAACGCCAGCCCCGTTCACGGCCCGTCTCGCCGGTC
>NZ_BAGB01000019.1 GCF_000308615.1 Nocardia jiangxiensis NBRC 101359 | reverse complement strand
AGAATCTCACCGGGATGAACCGGGTCGATCGGCTGGGCAACTTTTACAGCTTAGCTCAATCCGAGCGGCGAAACCAAATCCGCACTCTCGGGTGATCCAGTGTGATCGTCAGGCGCTCTGCGTCCAACCTCGTGTCCCGGGCCTTTCGGCTCCGGGTCGGTGTCCGTGTCGCTCTGACCTGGAATAAGTTACGTGCTGCCGTTCACCATGTCAAATCGCCTGGTCAGGAACGGTTTCCGACGCGCTCCACGTCGGCGCCGAGCGAACGCAGGTTCTCCACGAACTTCGGATAGCCCCGATCGATGTGGAAGACGTCGTGCACCTCGGTGACGCCGTCGGCGACCAAACCCGCGAGCACCAGACCCGCGCCGGCCCGGATGTCCGAGGACCACACCGGCGCACTCGACAACCGCGGAATTCCGCGGACCACGGCATGGTGACCATCGGTTCGGGCGTCGGCGCCGAGCCGGATCATCTCCTCGACGAAACGGAACCTCGCCTCGAAGACGTTCTCGGTGATCATCGAGGTGCCGTCGGCGATCGCGGCCAGGCCGATCGCCATCGGCTGCAGGTCGGTCGGGAAACCCGGAAAGGGCAGGGTCGCGAAGTTCACCGCTCGCGGCCGCTCGGGCTGTACCACGCGAAAACCGTCCGGTTCGAACGAGATTCGCGCACCCGCCGAGCGCAGCTTGTCCAGCACCAGGGACAGGTGCTTGGGATTGATCCCCTGGACGCGCACATCACCCAACGTCATGGCTGCGGCAATTCCCCAGGTGGCGGCCACGATTCGGTCACCGATCACCTGATGGGTCGTCGGCGAGAGCTTGCGCACGCCCTCGATGGTGAGCACCGAGGTGCCCGCACCGCCGATCCGCGCGCCCATCCTGGTCAACATCGTGCACAGGTCGACGATGTCCGGCTCGCGGGCGGCGTTGTCGATGACGGTCTCGCCCTCGGCGAGCACTGCCGCCATCAGGATGTTCTCGGTCGCACCGACCGAAGGGAAGTCCAGCCGGATCCGGGCGCCCTGCAACTCGTCGGCGCGGGCGACCACGCAGCCGTGTTCGATCTCGCTGGTCGCGCCGAGCAGACGCAGACCCGTCTGATGCATGTCCAGCGGTCGCGAACCGATCGCATCACCGCCGGGCAGTGCGACGACGGCCCGGCGGCATCGCGCCATCAGCGGTCCCAGGACGCAGACCGAGGCGCGGAACTGGGTGACCGCGGGGAAATCGGCGTGGTACTTCGGCTCGGCGGGAGTGTCGATGGTGACGACGGATCCGTCGACGGTCACATCGCAGCCCAGGCCGCGCAGCACCTCGGCCATCAACGGCACATCGAGGATGTCGGGGCAGTTCGTGATCGTCGTCGTGCCCTCGGCGAGCAGCGCGGCGGCCATCAGCTTCAGGACGCTGTTCTTGGCGCCGCCGACCTCGACCTCACCGACGAGCCGACTGCCTCCCGTCACCAGAAACCGTTCACTCACAGCGCCCCCTCGACGGGGCCGGCCTGCGCGGTGCGTGCCGCACGCTGTGTCGGTGGTTGACTCACGGGGGCCAGCCTAACGGGCAGGACCATCGATCGTGGCCTCTCCGTCGGTCTCCGATTGCCCGGCGGCGCCAGGACGCCACAGGATGTCGCCCTCCGGGTTGGCCACCCGGCCGAGGATGAACAACAGATCCGACAACCGATTCAGGTATTTCGCCGGCAGCACGCTGATGTCGTCGGGGTGCGCCTGCACCGCCGACCATGCCGCGCGCTCGGCTCGGCGCACCACCGTCCGAGCCGTGTGCAGCAGCGCCGCCAACGGCGTGCCACCAGGCAGGATGAACGAATTCAACGGCGCCAGTTCGGAATTGAACTCGTCGCAGTAGCGCTCGAGTCGATCGATGTAGGACTGGGTGATGCGCAACGGCGGATATTTCGGATCGGCCACCACGGGGGTGGACAGGTCCGCGCCCGCGTCGAACAGATCGTTCTGCACCTGACGCAGCACCTCGGTAATCACCGGTTCGGGCTGCCCCAGCGCAATTGCGACACCGATCGCGGCATTGGCCTCATCACAGTCGGCGTAGGCGACCAGCCGGGGATCGGTCTTGTCGACCCGCGAGAAATCGCTCAATCCGGTGGTGCCGTCGTCACCGGTACGCGTATAGATTCGCGTCAAGTGCACACTCATGCTCCCCCGCCTCTCCGGGTGTTCTGGCCGACCATTGGGTTGTCCGGGCTCGGTACCGACCGGGCAGCCGGTACATCTTCCACTATCCCGGACGGCGTCGAATTCGTTCGGACGGGCGGGACTCCACCCAGGACAGGAACGCCGCGAGCGCACCGCGATCCAGCGCGAGCTCATAGCTGCCGTCACCGTCGGAGACCGCGATCACGATGATGTCGTCGGTCATGATGTCGTACTCGTCGCCGACCGGGCCTCGTCGATCGACCACCTCGATACCGAGGCGCCGGATCGTGGAGTCCGCACCGAATCTCAGGCTGGTCAGCTTGTAGAAGACCAGCTGATCCTCGCCGTACCGGATCAGGCCGTGTCGCCAGCCCTGACCGCCCTTGGCCGGGAGCACCCGCAGGATCGCCGCAGTTCCGCCGCGACGCAGCATCAGCAGCCGATAGAGCGAGGCGAGCCCCAGACCGACAAGCACCAACACCAGAATGATCAGTAACGCCATTCCGGTCCGCAATCCAGGTCCGTCCCTTCGCTCTGCCCCTGATGCCGGTGCGAGTGGCGTGCCATCCCGTACAACGTCACTGTGTGGGCGAGTCTACAAACAACCTCGCACCGGAAATCGGCCGGTACACCCCAGTTGTGGGCCCCCTCCCGCGGGTCCCGGGACGAATCCGCCACACTCGCGAAACACACACGCGCGCAAGGTGATCCGACACCCATCCGAGGAAGACGGCGACCGGGCCGCCAGCGCACACGCACCGGAACCCGGTCGCCCGCCGATATCCACGGGACCCGCCCGAACGACTCAGCCCATGCTGAACGGCGCTCCCCACACCGAGATGATGCTCTCCCCCGCCTTGGTCGAGACGTCGGCGAAGGTGAACGCACGAGCCTGCGCATAGCCGCCACAACCGTCGACCGCGAAGGTCTCGTCGGTCCAGCTGACGCTGGCGTGCGGGCCGTTCACCGTGGGATGCGCCTTGTGGATCTCGTTGCCGTAATCGTCCGGCTGCTCGATATCGAGCAGATATTTCGTCACGGCCTGACCGGGTGCGACGGTCAACGTCTCGGTGGTGCCGACGGACGGCAACGCGGGAGCGATCCCGGTGCTGCTCACCGTCGGGCTCTCGGAATCGGACTCGTCGGTGCCCAGCGATCCGATGTTCACCTGACACCCGACGACATATCCCGGATTGAGCTGAATGGACGCCGAGGACGCACCGGGTCCGGACACGTCGACGACCACTCGCGCGGAGGCCCACACGTTGCGATGCAACGGCGTCGCCCCCATCGAACCGTTGATCTTGGCCGACTGGTTCAACAGGGACATGTGCACGACGGTGCCGTCACCGAGGGTGCGGGTGATCACGGTGTTCGGCTGTTTCATGAACGCATCGGCATTCGCCGCACCCGACGAGGACAGCCCCAGACCGACGGTCACCGCCGCCAGCAGACCGATCACGCGGCCACGTCGCACAGATTTACTGCACATCATGTGTTTCCCTTCCGATCGTGACGGTGTGATCAGCCGAGGCTGAACGGCTGGCCGTAGAGAGTGACCTTGTGATAGTCGGGACCGATGACCTCGACGACCGCGAACTGGCGGGCCTGCGCATATCCGGCGCACCCCTGCACATCCATCGGAACATCCTGGTAGTTCAGGAAATACCGACCGGACTTGGTCATGTCCTTGTTATCGATCTGCACCCACTTCACCTCGCCGGGACTGATCGGGAAGGACACACCTGCGGCGATCGTCGGCGACGTGGACAGCGTCGCCCCCAGAGACGGACCGAACGATCCCAGTGCCACCTGACATCCGACGAGGTAACCGACGGTCAAACCGGATGCGCCGTGCGTCGAAGAGTCGTTCGTGCCCGCGTTGTTCTGTGCACCGTTGTTCGGGCCGACCACGCCGTCGGGGGTCTGGATGTCGACCGTCACATCACCGCTCACCCACGTGGTGCGCCCGGCGCCGTTGGCTGCCAGGGACGGTGAAACCACCGCGTGTTCACTGGTACTGGTGATTTTCACTCCGGGGCCTTCGATATGGCCCTTGGGCAATGGCACGAACGTGTCCGCTCGTGCGGCGCCCGGAGACCAGAGACCGATTGCCGTAATAACCGCTCCCATTCCCACCGCGATACGCGTTAACCAGGAACGATTACTTGCCGAATACTTGCCCATTCACTCCCCGCATCCTCATCGCGAGGCCGCAACTGTCCAGAACATAGCGGCCACGCTGCGCCAATCAGTTGGGTGATCAGATGAAGCTGAAGTATTGCTGGGATTTAAATTACACCAGTGTCAGTAGGGCTACAATTCGGGTCGCGGCACACTGGCAAGCGCCGGAACAGACCTGGAAAAGGTTGTCCAGAACAAAAACCGAGCGGCGGTCCGGAAAGGTCCGGACCGCCGCTCGGTTTGTCGAATTCTATTGTCGCTGAGGAACTTTTCAGGGGCGAGCGCTGAGCTCCGCCGCCCGCAGACGACCTTCCGCAGCGTTCTTGTCCCGTTCGGAAGCATTCGGGTCGGCGATGACCGCACGCGCGGCCTCGACATCCACATCGTCCGCGAAATCGGCCGTCTCGGCCAGGATTCGCACGGTCGCTCCCGTCACGGAGAAGAACCCGCCGTTCACCGCGGCGACGATGCGCTCACCCTCGGTACCGACGATGGTCACGATGCCGCCCTCGACCAGCTGGCCCAGAACCGGCTCGTGGCCGTGCAGAATACCGATCTGCCCTTCGGTGGTCTGGGCGCTGACGAAACTCGCCTGCCCCGACCACAGCCGTCGCTCGATGGATACCAGATCCACTGACATATCCGCCATGATGGGCTACTTCCCGGCGATCTTCTTCGCAGCCGCCTCGACGTCGTCCAGGCCGCCGCAGGAGTTGAACGCCTGCTCGGGGAAGTGGTCGAACTCGCCCTTGCAGACGCGCTCGAAGTCGTCGATGGTCTGCTCCAGCGGCACGACCGAACCCACCTGACCGGTGAACTTCTCGGCCACGATGAAGTTCTGACCCAGGAACTTCTCCAGGCGACGGGCGCGGCCGACGAGGACCTTGTCCTCCTCGGACAGCTCGTCCATACCCAGGATGGCGATGATGTCCTGAAGTTCCTTGTACTTCTGCAGGATTCGCTTGACCTCGTTGGCCACCGCGAAGTGCCGGTCACCCAGGATCGAGGCCTCCAGAATGCGGGAGGTCGAGGTCAGCGGGTCGACGGCCGGGTAGATACCCTTCTGCGAAATCGGGCGGGAGAGCTCGGTGGTCGCATCCAGGTGGGCGAAGGTGGTCGCCGGCGCCGGGTCGGTGTAGTCGTCGGCGGGAACGTAGATCGCCTGCATCGAGGTGATCGAACGACCACGCGTCGAGGTGATGCGCTCCTGCAGCTGACCCATCTCGTCGGCCAGGGTCGGCTGGTAACCGACGGCCGAAGGCATGCGGCCCAGCAGGGTCGAAACCTCGGAACCGGCCTGGGTGAAGCGGAAGATGTTGTCGATGAACAGCAGCACGTCCTGGTTCTGCACATCGCGGAAGTACTCCGCCATGGTCAGCGCCGAGAGGGCCACGCGCATACGGGTGCCCGGCGGCTCGTCCATCTGACCGAACACCAGCGCGGTGTCGGGCAGCACGCCCATCTCTTCCATTTCCAGGTGCAGGTCGGTGCCCTCACGGGTGCGCTCACCGACGCCGGCGAACACGGAGGTACCGGAGAACTCCCGCGCGATACGGGTGATCATCTCCTGGATCAGAACGGTCTTGCCGACACCGGCGCCACCGAACAGGCCGATCTTGCCGCCCTTCACGTACGGGGTCAGCAGGTCGATGACCTTGATGCCGGTCTCCAGGATCTCGGTCTTACCCTCGAGCTGGTCGAACGGCGGCGGCTCGCGGTGGATGCCCCACTGCTCGCCGTCGCGGCCCAGGCCGGGGGTGTCCAGGCAGTCGCCGAGGGCGTTGAAGACGTGGCCCTTGACCACGTCACCGACCGGCACCGAGATCGGCTTGCCGGTGTCCTCGACGGGCACGCCGCGGACCAGGCCGTCGGTGGGCTGCATCGAAATGGTGCGAACGATGTTGTCGCCCAGGTGCTGCGCGACCTCGAGGGTCAGCGTCTTGGCCACCGAAGGCAGGGTGACCTGCGCGTGCAGGGCGTTGTAGAGCTCGGGGATCGAACCCCGCGGGAACTCCACGTCGACGACGGGGCCGATGACGCGGGCGACGCGGCCTGTACCAGCGCCTGCCCGGCTCGTGTTCTCTTGAGTGACAGCTGCGGTCATTGTTCTCTTTCTGGGGTGGGCAGGTGGGCTAGTCGCGATCCGACGCCGCCGCCAGCGCGTTCGCGCCACCGACGATTTCGCTGATTTCCTGCGTGATGTTGGCCTGCCGGATCGAGTTCGCCTGCCGGGTCAGGTTGTTGACCAGGTCGTTGGCGTTATCGGTGGCCGCCTTCATCGCGGTGCGGCGCGCGGCCGACTCCGAGGCCGCGGCTTCGAGCAACGACGAGTAGATGCGGGTGTTGATGTACTTCGGCAGCAGTGCGCCGAGCAACTTGTCCGCATCGGGCTCGAACTCGTACAGCGAGGAAATCTGCGCGGTCGGCGAATCGGACATCATGTCCTCGCCGAGGTCGTAGCTCTCCTCGATGATGTCCACGTGGATCGGCGCGAGCCGACGCACTTCGGGCGTCTGCGACAGCATCGACACGAACCGGGTGTAGACGATGTGCAACTCGTCCACACCGGCGATGGTGCCCTCGCCGCTCGGCGCGGGCACCTCACCCTCGCCACCCGCCATGAACGCGTCCACCAGGTGGTTGCACGCGGAGGAGGCGTCGGTGTAGTGCGGCTGCTGGGAGAACCCGGTCCACGAACCGATCGGGCGGCGGTTGCGGAAGGTGTAGTAGGACAAGCCCTTCGCACCCATCACGTAGATCACCGGCTCCTTGCCCTCGGAGCGCAGCGTCGTCATGAGTTCCTCGGCGCGCTTGAGCACGTTCGAGTTGTACCCACCGCACATACCGCGGTCACTGGTGATCACCAGGATGGCGGCCCGAGTGGGCTCGGCCCGCTCGGTCAGCAGCGGATGCGAGAGATTCTGCGAGGCGCCGGCGAGTTCGCCGAGCACCTTGGTGATCTCCTCCGCGTACGGCTTGGCCGCGGCGACCCGGGCCTGCGCCCGGCTGATCCGCGAGGTGGCGATCAGCTCCTGGGCCTTGGTGATCTTCTTGATCGAACTCACACTACGAATGCGGGAGCGCAATTCGCGAATATTGGCCATCAGCTATTCACTCCCTTCATTCGGTGTCCGGAGGCGGTACGAGCGGCTGCGGGAGTACGCAGGTCGCTCGCACCGCGGTTGTCCGACAATCGCATGGGCTGCTCGCGTTTACTTCTCGACGTGCTTGCGGTGGACGGCCACGGATTCGACCTCTTCGTGGTCCAGCTGACCGGCCTCGGCCTCGTTCACCACGCGGCTGCCGTCGGCGGCGATGAAGCCCTGCTTGAACTTGTCGGTCTCGGCCTTGAACAGATCGGCGGCCTCGCCCTCGATCTTCTTGCCGCCCTCGATCGCCTTGAATCCCGCGGCGGCGCTACGGTGCAGGCTCTCGAGCAGCTCGGAGTTGAACCGGCGGACGTCGCCGACCGGAACCGTGTCGTAGTAGCCGGCGTCGACCAAGAAGATCGAGACGATCTGGTCCTCGACCTTGACCGGGGTGTACTGGTCCTGCTTGAGCAGCTCGACCCAGCGCGCACCGCGCTCGAGCTGTGCCAGCGAGGCGGCGTCAAGATCGGAGGCGAAGGCGGAGAACGCCTCCAGCTCGCGGTACTGGGCCAGCTCCAGACGCAGCGAACCGGCGACCTGCTTCATACCCTTGGTCTGCGCGGCGCCACCGACACGGGAGACGGAGGTACCGACGTTGATCGCCGGGCGAACACCCTTGTTGAACAGGTCCGACTCCAGGAAGACCTGGCCGTCGGTAATGGAGATGACGTTGGTCGGGATGAACGCCGAGACGTCACCGGCCTTGGTCTCGATGATCGGCAGACCCGTCATCGAGCCCGAGCCCATCTCGTCGGACAGCTTCGCGCAACGCTCCAGCAGACGAGAGTGCAGGTAGAACACGTCACCCGGGTACGCCTCGCGGCCCGGCGGGCGACGCAGCAGCAGCGAGATGGCGCGGTACGCCTCGGCCTGCTTGGACAGGTCGTCGAACACGATCAGCACGTGCTTGCCCTGGTACATCCAGTGCTGGCCGATGGCCGAACCGGTGTACGGCGCAAGCCATTTGAAGCCGGCGGAGTCGGATGCGGGCGCCGCGACGATGGTGGTGTACTCCATCGCGCCGTGCGCCTCCAGCGCGGCCTTCACGCCCGCGATGGTGGAACCCTTCTGACCGATGGCGACGTAGATGCAACGCATCTGCTTGGCCGGGTCGCCCGACTCCCAGTTCGCCTTCTGGTTCAGGATGGCGTCGATGCAGACCGCGGTCTTACCGGTCTTGCGGTCGCCGATGACCAGCTGACGCTGGCCGCGGCCGATGGCGGTCAGCGCGTCGATGGCGGTGATGCCGGTCGCCATCGGCTCGCCGACGGGCTGACGCTCGAGCACCGAGGCGGCCTGCAGTTCGAGCACGCGGCGGCCGTCGGCCTCGATGTCGCCCAGGCCGTCGATCGGCTGGCCGAGCGGGTCGACCACGCGGCCGAGGAATTTGTCGCCGACCGGCACCGAGAGCACGTCGCCGGTGCGACGGACCGTCTGGCCTTCCTCGATCTTGTCGAACTCACCCAGGATGACCGCACCGATCTCGGTGTCCTCCAGGTTCAGCGCGACGCCCAGCACGCCACCCGGGAATTCGAGCAGCTCGTTGGCCATCGCCGAAGGCAGGCCACTGACGTGGGCGATACCGTCGCTGGTGTCGGTGACCGTGCCGACCTCCTCGATGGAGGTCTCGGGGGTGTATGCCTGGGTGTAGCTCTGGATCGCGCTACGGATCTCATCGGGGGAGATCGTCAGCTCCGCCATGTTCTTCCTGCTCTCGCTGTCTGGTCTCGAATGTCGGGGTGGGGTGGCCGCCGGTCGGCCGGTCGCCTAGGTGAGCGACTGGCGCAGCCGCTGGAGCCGGCCCACGGCACTGCCGTCGATCACATCGTCGCCGACGTGCACGACGACACCGGCCAGAAGGCTCGGATCGACCTGCACATGCACCGTGATCGGCTTGTCGTAGATGCGCTGCAGCGAGGCCGCCAATTGCTCGCGCTGCTGCGGCGTCAGTTCCGTCGCCGCACGCACATGGGCCACGATCTGCTTGCGCAGCGACGCGGCCAGATCGGACAATTCGTCGAAGACCACACCCACGTCACCGTGCGTGCGGCTGACCGCCTGCTCGGCCAGCTGCAGGGTGATGTCCTCGACCTTGCCGGTGAGCAGGCGCGCGACCAGCTCACGCTTGGCCTGCGCCGACTTACCGCGGTCGGCCAGTGCCTGCTCGAGATCCGGATTGTCCTCGACGACCCGGCCGAGCCGGAACAGCTCGTCCTCGACCGCGTCGATGCGCCCGCGATCGGCGGCCGCACGCAGCAGCGCCTCCCGGCCGAGCAGCACCAGCGTGTCGACCAGGTCCCGGCTACGGGACCAGTCCTGGGCAACGGCAGTGGTCAGCACGGCCTGCGTGGCCGCGCTGATCTTGCCGCCGAACAGACGTTCGGCCAGTTCGGCGCGCGCCGAACTCGACACCGACTTGTCCGCGAGCGCAACACGCAGCGAGCGCTGGCCGTCGAGTACGTCGACCACGGCGAACAGTTCGGATCCCGTCGTGGCGGCGACGGTGTCACTCCCGGTGAGAGCGGCCGAAAGAGCTTCCCGTGCACGGGAATTCGCCTCGCGGCTCGCTGCGTACATGCTTCCCACTTTCACTGTGTTGGCTCCTGCCTGTGCGTGGCGACCCATGTGGTCGCGCATCGCTGCCGCTTGTGGCTACCGACACGTTCAGGCTGTGTTGGATTATGCCTGTACGCGACAGCGGGCGAAATCACACCTCGCCATTGCCGCCGACCGCCGACCCACCCGGGCATTTCGCTACCGTCCAACCCCGATACCGGCCTGCAGATCCAATTCTGCAAGAAACCGGTCGATGGAGGCGGCCTGTTTGGCCTCATCGGCGACAGACTGTCCGATGATCTTCTCGGCGAGATCGACCGCGGTGTGCCCGAGTTCGGCACGAAGTTCGGTCACGATCTGCTGACGCTGGGCCTCGAGCTGCGTGTGGCCGGTGGCCACGATGCGGTCCGCCTCGGCCTGGGCCTCCGCACGCAACTGCGCGAGAATCTGCTGGCCCTGGGTGCGCGCCTCTTCACGAATGCGGGCGGCCTCGAGCCGGGCGTCGGCCAGTTGCTGCTGGTACTGCGCCAGCGTTTCCTGTGCCTGCGCCTGTGCCGTCTCGGCTTTCTCGAGCCCGCCCTCGATCTTCTCCGAACGCTCGTCGAGCACCTTGCTCAAGCGCGGGACGACGTACTTGTAGAAGACGACGGCGACGACGATGAAGACCACCGCCGACCAGAAGATGTCGTACGGCTCCGGCAGCAGCGGGTTCGGATCCGAACCGCTGTCGGCCGCGAGCAAAACCATCCCGTTCATGGCAATCAGAAGATGAAGCCGGCGACGAGACCGATGAGCGCCAGGGCCTCGGTGAACGCGATACCCAGGAACATGTTGGTCCGGATGGTGCCCTGCAGCTCGGGCTGGCGGGCGATGCCCTCGATCGCCTTACCGACGACGATGCCGACGCCGATACCCGGGCCGATGGCGGCCAGGCCGTAACCGACGGCGCCGTAGCCCTTGACCGTCTGGGTGCCTTCGGCGAGGGTGGTGGCCACGTTGGAGAGGCTCATGAGATTTCTTTCCCTTTCTGTTGCCCACACCGCAGGGTGTGTGGGTCAGTCGGTGTGCGGTTGTCTGTGGGCGCGTGTGCGCGGGTCAGTGCGAATCGGCGTGCTGCGCCAGGCCGATGTATACGGCTGTCAGCAGCGCGAAAACGTAGGCCTGCAGGAAAATCACCAGCATCTCGAACAGCGTGAAGGCGAATCCGCCGACCAGCGAGAACGGGGACAGGCCCTTCATCCAGGCGGCGCCGTCGAACAGGAAGAACTGCGTGGCGCTGAAGAACAACACCAGCATGATGTGTCCGGCCAGCATGTTCGCCATGAGTCGCACGGTGAGCGTGAACGGGCGCAGGACGAAGGTCGAGATGAACTCGATAGGAATCAGCAGCACGTGCATCGCGGGCGGCACATTGGGCACCACGATGGACGAGCGCATGTACTTCCAGAAGCCGTACTTCTTGATGCCGATGTAGTTGAACGCGACGTACGCGACAATTGCCAGCACCAGCGGCATACCGATCCGCGCGTTCGAGGAGATGTTCAGGAACGGGATGATGCTGGAGAAGTTCAGGAACAGGATGGCGAAGAAGATCGACGCGATCAGCGGGAAGAACTTCTTGCCGGTTTCCTTGCCCAGTACCTCGAAGCAGATCTGCTCGCGCACGAATACGAGACCGTATTCGGCGACGTTCTGCAGGCCGCGCGGTACGAGTTTGGGGCTGCGGAACGCCAGCGCCATGAAGGCGATCAGAACCGCGGCCATGACGATGCGGATCAGCATCAAACGGTTGAGCTCGAAAGGGGTCCCGCCGAACAGCACCGCCGAAGGGAAAAAGTCGGACAGCGAGGGCGCATGGAACTCGCCCGCCAGAATGGTGACGCTCAGCGTTCTCTCCCGTGTTCGGGCCGCAGGATATAAGGGTCTCCCGCGGTTCGATCGGACATTGACGATCAGGTGGGTCGACAAGGGTCGGCTCGAAGTTCGTCAGCAGCTGAGGCGGGAAGGAACCCGCTCGAGGCGTCTGTACGTCGGCGACATCGTCGACGGTGCAGAGCCGAACCCCCTCAGGTCCGGCACGGCTGCAAGCATACCGTCAGTGACCGGATCGCAATGATCGCCCCCACTGATCGGATGCTTACGGTAAAGAGTTTACCAAGCCATCTACGACAACGTGTAGGGGGTCTCGCTCACAGTTTTGAATGATCTTGATCGGACGCGTCGCCCGGCGGGGTGATGACCGGAACCCGTTGGCGCAGCACACCGTACGTCTCCGAGCCCAGCACGATGAGCAGCGCACCCACGACGGTCAGGAACAACGCCATCCGACTGTAGAAGTCGAAATGCTTGAGCACCGCGACGACGACCAGGACAACCAGAAGTTTGCCGACCCAGCTGCCCAGCATCACCATGCCCTGGATGCCGGACTCCAATTTCGCACTGAACAGCACCAGTGCGGCGGTGGTCAGGATGAAGAACCCGCCGATTGCCGAACCGATCACCGCACCCCACAGTCCGGGCAGACCTGCGATGATCGTGGCCAGCACGCACGAAATCACCACCAGCGCGATCAATCCGGCGATGCCGTAGCGCAGCGCCGCCCGCAGCGGAGCGTCGGGATGGGAATGCGAAGCCGTGGTCACGGTGCGAAGTTTACTCGCCGCTTACTTCCGGCCCGTTCGGCGTCGGATTGCCCGAGCCGGACCGACCGCGCTTGCGTATCCCCACCGCCTCGCGCAGCGACGGCACCGCGGTGAGCACCAGCGCACACACCAGACCGGCCGCGAACAGCAACACCACCAGCCGTCTATCGATCAGCGAGGAGCCGACCGCACCGAAGGCCAGCACGCCGACCCACAGGTAGATCGTGAGCACGACGCGACGCTGGGAATGTCCGATCTGCAGCAGCCGGTGATGCAGGTGCATCTTGTCCGGTGTGGAGAAGCTCACTCCCGCGCGCACCCGGCGCACGATCGCCATCACCAGATCCAGCACCGGAATGAACATCACCGCACCGACCAGCAGCAGCGGTGACAGCAGACCGACGATGTCGCGGGCGCCGTATCCGGTCAGCGGAATCCGGCCCGAGGCGCCGGTGGAGACCGCCGCCAACATGAGCCCGATCAGCATCGATCCCGAATCGCCCATGAATATCCGGGCGGGCTGGAAATTGTGCGGCAGGAATCCCAGGCAGCCACCCGCGATCGCGGCGGCCAGCATCGCCGGCGGGTACCCGTCCGTGGCGCCGCCCTGCTGATACAGCAGCCCGGCCGCGAAGACGAAGACCGCGAGCGCGGCGATCACGCCCAGACCGCCGGCCAGACCGTCCAGGCCGTCGACGAAATTCCACGCGTTGATCATGGTGACGGTGATGATCACCGTCACCGCGCCGCCGTACAGCTGATCCAGCACCACCGTGGTGTTGGTGAACGGGTTGTAGATCGCCACCCAGCTCAGCCCCATCACCGCCATCACGCAGGCGGCGGTGATCTGGCCGACGAATTTGGTCAGCGCGTCCAGACCCCAGCGGTCATCGATGATGCCGACCAGCACGATGAGGGTGCCCGCGACCATCACCGCGGGGACGTCGTGCGGATAGTCGAAGCCCCGCCGCAGCGCGGGCAGCTGATGGGCGAACAGCACCGCGGCCACCACGCCCAGATAGATCCCGACCCCGCCCATCCGCGGGATCGGCTTGACGTGCACGTCACGTTCGCGCGGAATCGCCACCGCGCCGAACTTGATCGCCAGCACCCGAATACCACCGGTGGACAGCAGGGTCACCACCGCTGACACGAGCAGGACCAGCAGGAGCTCGCGCAGCGGAACGACCGCGCCCTGGCTGAATATCATCTACCAGGCCGTCACCGTGGTGCTCGGACCGTCAGGTCGCCCGGCGCTATGCCGAGCACCTCGCCCACCTGTTCGGCGCGCACCGCACCCTCGCGCAGGATGCGCGGGCTCTCCGAGGTGAGGTCCACGATCGTCGAGGGAACGCCGTGATCGGCCGGTCCGCCGTCCAGGTACACGCCCACCAGCTCGCCGAGCTGATCGCGCGCCTCCTGCACGGTCGAGGCCGCGGCCTGCCCGGAGACGTTGGCGCTGGACACCGCCAGCGGACCGACCTCCCGGAGCAGTTCCAGCGCCACCGGATGCAGCGGCATCCGCAACATCACCGTGCCGCGGGCGTCGCCCAGGTCCCATGCCAGCGAAGGGGCTTGCTGCACAACCAGACTCAGCCCGCCCGGCCAGAACGCCCGGATCAGATCGCGGGCGTGCTGCGACACCGAGAACACCAGTCCGTCGATGGTGTTCCAGGACCCCACCAGCACCGGCACCGGCATATCCCGGCCGCGGCGCTTGGCGGCCAGCAGGTCGGCGACGGCCCCGGAATCGAAGGCGTCTGCCGCCAGGCCGTACACGGTGTCGGTGGGGATGACCGCGAGCCGTCCGGATTTCAGCGTCGTCCGCGCGGCGGTCAGCCCGGCGGCACGTGAGTCGGGATCGGAGCAGTCGTAGACGATACTCACTCGGGAGAGTGTATTTGCTGGCGCGAAAGAAGGCGCGCCCGGCGCTGCATTTTCGGCCTCCGCTCCGCTCAGGCGTGTTTTTCGGCGCCCTGAGGCTCGCTGTTCAGCGACCGCCGCTTGCTCCTTCGTCGCGTACGCGGCGGCCACTGAACAGCGAGCCGCGCCGAAAAACCTTGGGGTACTGTGAATCACCGCACTAGACGACCGAGAAGCGCAGAGGCGCAGACAATTCCGACAATTGCGGCGACGACGAGAACGCCCATGTCGAGCCATGGATGATCGGCTGCGCCGATGAGCAGACCGCGCAGTGCGTCCACCTCGTAACTGAGCGGATTGACGTGACTGATCACGCGCAACCAGCCCGGCATGAGATCGATCGGGTACAGCGCGTTGGAGGCGAAGAACAGCGGCATGGTGATCGCCTGGCCGATACCCATCAGCCGGTCGCGTTTGGTCACCAGACCCGCGATGGACATCGACAGGCAGGCGAAGAAGGACGCGCCCAGCACGACCGCGAGCACCGCGCCGAGCAGCTTCAGCGGATTCATCGTCAGGTGCACGCCCATCAGCAGCGACAACACCACGATGATCAGCACCTGCGCCACCGAACGCACGCCGACCGCGAAGCATTTGCCGGTGATCAGCGCCGCACGCGGGGTCGGGGTGACCAGGAGTTTGTTCAGGATTCCGGCGTCGCGGTCCCAGATCAGCTGGATTCCGTAGAGGATCGCGATGAACAGCGCCGACTGCGCGATGACGCCCGGGGCGAGGAAGTCCAGATAGGGCAGCGAGCCGGTGGGGATGCTGTGCAGCCGGGAGAACGTGGTGCCGAAGATCAGCATCCACAACGCGGGCTGCACCGCTCGGGTGAACAACTCGGTACGATCGTGCCGCAGTTTCTGCAACTCCACCAGCGCGAACGTCCCGATTCGCGAACTCAGTGCGACCGCGCGACCGAAGCCGCGCGGAGCGTGGCGCAGCGGCGGGAATTCAGCCGGCACGTTGAGCGGTTCGGCGTGTGTTTCGGACACCGCGCAGCCCTCCCTCGGTATTCGAACCGTACTTTCGCCGACGTCCACGGGGCCCTGCGTGGTTACGCAAGCCGCCTCCTTCGGGCCCGTCGCTCCCGTCGGAGTCCAGCCCGGCGCCGGCGTGGTGCCGGAAGACGTCCTCGAGCGTGGCCTGCGGGCCGAGTGCGGCCTTCAGATCCGCCGGTGAACCGACCGCTCGCAGAACTCCCTTGTGCAGCAGTGCGATTCGATCGCACAGCACATCGGCCTCGGACATGTAGTGGGTGGTGAGCAGCACGGTCGTGCCGAAGCTGTGCCGCAGTTCGCGCACTCGCTCCCAGACGCTGTCCCGGGCGATCGGGTCCAGGCCGACGGTCGGCTCGTCCAGGATCAGCAGGGCGGGCCGATTGACCAGCGCCTGCGCCAACTCCAGGCGGCGCACCATACCGCCGGAGTAACCGGCCGCGAGCCGATCGGCGACGTCGAGCAGATCCATCGCGGCCAGCACCTGTTCGACGCGTTCGGCGCGTTCGCGGCGCGGGACGTCGAACAGCCGCGCGAACCACGCGACGTTCTGCCGCCCGGTCAGCGCGGCCTCGATGGACAGCTGCTGCGGGACGTAGCCGAGGTTGTAGCGGATCGTGGTGTTGTCCCGGCCGACCTGCCGGCCGAACATGGCGACCCGGCCGTGCTGGATCGGCATGAGAGTGGTCAGCAATCGGATCGTGGTGGTCTTTCCCGCACCGTTGGGGCCGAGTAGACCGAAGACCTCGCCGCGTTCGATACGCAGATCCAGATCGTTCACAACGGTGTGTTCGCCGTAGCGGTGCGTCAGGCCGACGCATTCCACGGCGGGGATGTCACCGGGTGGCTCAACGGATTTCGCCGTCATCGCACTCCCCCGTTCTCGCTCGTGCCGAATATCCGTCCGCTGCGCGCGGATTCGGACATTGCGGCGTGGTGTTTCAACTGCGGTGTTCACGCTCGTGCAGCAGGTCGGTCAGCTTGTCGACGACGGCCAGGCCGCGAACCAGGTCCTCGCGTTCGCGGGCGGTGAGCTCGTCGAGTGCGGTACCGACGAGTTCGTGTCTGCGCCTTCGGGTTTCATCCACCGAGCGCTGCACCTCCGGCGTCAGGCTCAACCGCAGCGCCCGGCGATCGTCCGGATCCTGTTCGCGCACCAGCAGATTCGCTTTGGCCAGCGCGCTGACGAAGGTCGAGACGCTGTTGGGCGCCAGGCCCAACTCGGCGGCGGCGGCCTTCACCGAGATCCCCGGATGCCGCGAAACGAGCCGGAGGAACTCCGCCTGCGCATCGCTGATCCCCGGCTGATCGAACACCCGCCCGGCAAGCCTGCGCACCTGCCGCCGAAACCGCCCGAACACCCGCAACATGCCACCGACCAGCTCCGGAGAGTTCTCCGAAACCGTGGGGATACCTTCCCGAACCGTCTGCACCGGGTCAGATTACCTCTAAAGCAGAGCTATTTGCATCTGATCCAGAGCTATTTACCGGAAGTTCGGCTTTCGGTCGATCCTCTTGCGGTCAGTCAGCGGTGCGGCGGGCGGCGACGAAACGGGGTCTGCCCGCGAGATCGGGATGTTCGACGATGGCGGTGAATCGGCCGGTGTCCGCGAACAGGGCGGCGACCTGCGAGCCGTTGGTGTCGTCGTGTTCGACCGCGGCCACCCCGTCCGCGCGCAGCAGTCGGGTGATGGTGCCGATCATGGGGGCGATGACGGACAGGCCGTCCGTGCCGCCGAACAGGGCTCGGTGGGGATCGTGGTCGGCGACCTCGGGGTCCAGGGTCGCGTCCTCGGGGATGTAGGGCGGATTGGCGACCAGGACGTCCACGCGATTGTTCAAGGGGGACAAAACATTCGGCTCGGTGACGTCACCGGCGTGCAGATGGATCGGCGTATCGCCGTCGGCGGCCTGCCGGTCGGCGTTGCGGCGCGCCCATTCGCGGGCCACCGGATCGATCTCGACCGCGTACACCTGCGCGTCGGGGCGCGCATGCGCGATCGCCAGGGCCAGCGCGCCCGATCCGGTGCACAGATCCACCACGATCGGCGGATGTTCGCGTCCGGCCGCCTCGAGTTGAGCCAGCGCCCAGGCGAACAGCAACTCGGTCTCCGGACGAGGGACGAACACTCCCGGGCCCACCGCCAGATCGATCTCGCCCATCGCGGCGACGCCCGTGAGATGTTGCAGCGGAACACGTTCCGCGCGCCGATCCACCAGCTTGCGGAATTCGACGAGCTGTTCTGCGGTCAGCATCGGCACCAGCGCAAGGCGCGAACGTTGCACGCCCAGCACATGTGCGGCGAGAAATTCGGCATCGGTGTGCGGACTGTGCACACCGGCCGCCTGCAACTGTCCGACCGCCTCGAGGACAGCCGGACGCAAACTCACCCTACTCACTGGATCTTCGGCCTCCGCTTCGCTCCGGCGGGTTTTCGGCGACATAAGGCTCGTCGTTGCACACTCGAGACTCGGGCTTCGCCCATGCGCTTCGAGTGTGCAACGACGAGCCGCGCCGAAAACCTTTGGGGTTGGCGTTTCCGGCTTGACGGTTCCGGCATACCGAGACGCTTCGCCACGGGTGCGTTCACTGGACGCCTCGGGGCTATTCGGCGGCCAAGCGGGCGGCGCGATCGGCCTCGCCGAGCGCGTCCAGCACGGCGTCGAGATCTCCGTCCAGCACCGCGTCCAGGTTGTGCGCCTTGAAACCGATGCGGTGATCGGTGATCCGGTTCTCCGGGAAGTTGTAGGTGCGGATCCGCTCCGAGCGGTCCACCGTGCGAATCTGGCTGGCACGGCCCGCGGCGGCCTCGGCATCGGCCTGTTCCTCGGCCAGCAGTTGCAGCCGGGCCGCGAGCACCTGCATCGCGCGGATCTTGTTCTGCAGCTGGGACCGCTCGTTCTGGCAGGTCACCACGATGCCGGTGGGCAGGTGGGTGATGCGCACGGCCGAGTCGGTGGTGTTCACGCCCTGGCCGCCCTTGCCGGAGGAACGGTAGACGTCGATGCGCAGGTCACCCTCGTCGATCTGCACCTGTTCGACCTCGTCGGGTTCGGGATAGATCAGAATTCCCGCGGCCGAGGTGTGAATGCGGCCCTGCGATTCGGTCACCGGCACCCGTTGCACGCGGTGCACGCCGCCCTCGAACTTGAGCCGGGACCACACACCGTCACGACTGGGCTCGCGACTCTTGATGGTGATCGTCGCCTCCTTGTAGCCGCCCAGATCGGACAGCGTGGCGTCGAGAACCTCGACCTTCCAGCCGCGCCGTTCCGCGTAGCGGATGTACATCCGGGCCAGATCCGAGGCGAACAGCGCCGATTCCTCGCCGCCCTCTCCGGATTTCACCTCGAGCACCACGTCGTCGGCGTCGTGCGGATCGCGGGGGGCGAGCAGGTCGGTGAGCGTCTTCTCCAGCTCCTGCACCTGATCTTCCAGATCCGGCACCTCGGCCGCGAAGGACGCGTCATCGGCCGCCAGCTCCCGCGCGGCGGTGAGATCCTCGCGCGCGGTCTGCAATTTGGTGTAGGCGGACATGATCGGAGCCAGCTCGGCGAACCGCTTGCCCACGCGCCGGGCCTCGGCCGGGTTGTTGTGCAGCGCCGGATCGGACAGCTGCATCTCCAGCCCGGCATGTTCGGCCAGGATGTCGTCGATCGCGGACGGGGCCGTCACATCGGCCATCGCGGGAGCTCCTCTGTGCGATTCTCGTTCGTCGGTTCCAACATTTCCCCTCAACTCCAGCATCAACGTTCGCGGCCCGTCTCGCTGCTGA
>NZ_BAGB01000021.1 GCF_000308615.1 Nocardia jiangxiensis NBRC 101359 | reverse complement strand
ACTGGATTCAAGGACCTGACCGGCACAAATGCCAGCGGTTTCACAAGAGATCCGGGCGGATCGTCTGATTTCCTAGAAAGAAACTCGCTTCCGCGTGTTCTTTCAGGACCCAATAGTGTGTCGGTATATCACCGCGGACCCGGACATGGCCGAACCCTCGATGCGATGAACTTGCCAGCGTTCCACCCATGAGCCTCCGCCGGAAGACGACTGCTTCCGAAACGGTCTCTGACGCAACATCATCCGACTGTTCGGAGAGTTACGT
>NZ_BAGB01000022.1 GCF_000308615.1 Nocardia jiangxiensis NBRC 101359 | reverse complement strand
CCACGACGCATCACAGAGGTGAATGTGGTTGTGGCAGAGACCGTTTAGTTCTCGTATGTAGGACTGCGGAGGCTCATGGGTGGAACGCTGGCAAGTTCATCGCGCTGAAGTTGAGGCTATGTCTTCGACTGCGGTGATATACCGACACACTATTGGGTCCTGAAAGAACACGCGGAAGCGAGTTTCTTTCTAGGAAATCAGACGATCCGCCCGGATTTCTTGGATACCGGCCTTCGTGGAAGGTTTGGTCCTCGAGTTCGATT
>NZ_BAGB01000023.1 GCF_000308615.1 Nocardia jiangxiensis NBRC 101359 | reverse complement strand
TGCAGCACCAGTGGAAGCCACAGCCCGCTGACCAGGCTGTGCGAGATCTCCGAGGAGTCCGGCAGTGTGCTGGTGGTCGACGAGTCGCATTCGCTGGGTATCGACGGACCGTGCGGGGCAGGCACGGTCGTCGCGCTCGGTCTCGTCGAGCAGGTGGCGTTCCGCACCGCGAGCTTGGCAAAAACCTTCGCTGGACGCGCCGGCTTCATCGCGGTGCACGACCCGGATTTCGTCGACTACTTCCGGTCGGCGTCGTATCCGGCGGTGTTCTCCTCGGCCTTGCGTTCCCCCGACATCGCCGGACTGGCCGCCACCCTCGACGTCGTGCGCAACGCCGACCAGCGCCGGACCCGATTGGACGAGATATCGACAGCGGTACGAAAAGCGCTGACGGCTAACGGATTCGACCTCGCAGGATCCGACAGTCACATCATTTCCATACCCACCGGACCCGACACACACAGCCTGCGGGTGCGCGACACCCTCGAACGACACGGTGTGCTCGGCGCACCGTTCTGCGCACCGGCCACGCCCCCGGACCGATCCTTGATCAGGTTCTCACTACACGCAGCACTCAACGATCAACAAATCCAACGAATACTGCTGGCGTGCAGCGAGGTACGTGACCGACTCGGCACAGCACCACCCAAGCCGGCGCACTGAATGCTGCGCGCCTTCCCAGAGGACATTTGCGAATCAGGTCGAAGGCGGGAGGTCCATGAACCTGTGGCGGTGAACCGAGCCAGTGCTGCGGCTGGTTTTCGTCAGGTCCCAACCTCTGGCGTCGATCCCATCGTCGTTGCAGTAGGTGTCGGTGTAGGGCCGGCCCGAATCGCCTTGCACGATAACGACGGTCCCGTTTCGTCCTTGTTCGCGCATGCGGGCGATCAGATGCAGTGTGATAACCGCCGGTCTCGCTCGCCAGCTCGGACGCTTTGTCGTAGACGTCCAGCGGGGGTTCCACCGGATGGCAGCGCCCGCCCTGCTCTGGATGCGGGCCAGCTTCGCCGCTGCGGTACGGCGCGGCACTGGATGGTTCCGCGGCGCCTCCTGGTCGTCTCTGCGCTTTTGGTCGTTGTGTTGGGTTGTCGGTCTTTAATTAATAGATTCGCATATGTCGATATAGATATTTTATCTACGACGTGCGTTGCACTCTCGAGACCATGGCGGTCCGAAACGCCTGCACTGCAGGTGATCCCGGCCGCCGCGCTGAAAGACGGCGGCACGATATCGGACCACTCCCCCACAACTGATCACGCGCACACGAAGCTCACCGCCACCAGCACTCCCGCAATGCCCAGACCCAGCAGTGCCGCACCGAGGAAATCCATCCGCGACCGCAACCGCAGGGTGGATTCGTCGGTGGTGAGCCGGATCAGCAGCCCGAAGACGGCGGTCGTCGCGATCGCGAAGAACCAGAAGATGCCGCGAAAGCCGAAATTGTCCAGGCACCAACCGGTCGGGAGCCTGCTCTTCGCCCTCCGATGTGCCCGACGAACCGGACTTCGAATCAGGCGCTCGCCCCGGCTGCGGCGACGGGCGACGGCAGGAAGCCGACATCGACGAGGTACTCGATATGGCGGTCGATGAGTTCGGCGCTCATCGGTGCACACCGGATCGAGGTACCGGCCAGAGCCTGCACGGTATTGCTGTCGTCGAAACACACCGCGTCGTCCGAACCCTGCACCGGGATGGCCGCGGCGCGGGCGAGCCCCTGATCGGTGGTGGCCGCACCGGTCAACCGCGCGGCCAGGTCTGCCAGAGGTGCCGTGGTCAGCGGGAATCCGTTGGCGCGCAACCTTTCCCACACGAGCGTCAGCGGGGCGGTGGAGTGATTCGTCAGATGGTAGGTCCGTCCCGTGCCACCGTGGGTGGCCAGGTGGACGATCGCGGCCGCCACGTAATCCGCTGGAACCAGGGAGAATTCGGCGGATTCCGCCGCCACCGCACCGAGCATCACCGCCGCGCGCACCAATGTCCAGAAGGCGTCGTCGGTGCTCACCGCTCCGGTCACCACACCGCCACAGACGCGGTCGGGGCGATGAACGGCCACCGGCAGTCCCCGCTCACCCGCCTGCGCGATCAACTCCTCCCCCGCCCATTTGCTCAACAGATAACCATTGCCGTGCACTTCGGCCGGTCCTGGACGGGCCGATTCGAGAACCGGACCGGCCGGCGGTCGTGCGCAGGACGCGGCGACCGACAGCGTCGACACGAAGTGGACCGGAATCGCCCCGCCGGCCGCGAGTTCGAGCACCTGGCGAGTCCCTTGCACGTTCGCGCTGCGCAGCCGGGAGTAGGGCTCGACGTGGTTGACTCTGGCGGCGTTGTGCACGATGACGTCCGCCCTGCACAACGCGCGGTATTCCCGTGCCAGAAGACCGAATCCCGGCTCCGACACATCACCGGCGAACGGCATGATTCGCGTGGCGTGCTGCGGATCCCACAGCCTGTACCTTTGCAACGCGGACACGATCCGATCGAATGCCTCGACATGACCCCGTGCCCGGACCAGGCAGAAGATCTTCGCATCCGTACGAGTGAGGAACTCGTGCAGCAGATAGGCGCCGAGGAACCCGGTCCCGCCGGTCAGCAGGACCCGTTGCGGCGGGGTGTTGACCGACCCGGTCGGTGATCGGATCGAGATCGACCGGCCCAACTGCACATCGGCAGTCAGACCAGGTGGAAGCGGCGAGACGTTCGGCCGACCGTACTCTCCAGGCATGAGTCCTCCCGGATTCTTGTTGCTACGGCCTTCGACCGCTCAGTTCGCGAATAGAGCCTTATTCAGTAATTTGGAGGATGGTATCCCGGTTTATCCCAGACCGCACGGTATCGACCAATCACCTTCGCGCGCTCACCCCGTTACCTTTCCGCAGTTCAGGCGGTTTCCAGAGGGCGGCGCCCACACTGGCGACCGAACAGCGCCGCCCGCGTCACAGTTACGCCAATGGCCGTGTTGGCCAGATCACTGTCCGGGAGCGGAGTGCCGACGGCGCATCTGCGTGAACCCACGTCGCACATCCGAGCGCACTTGCCGGATTCGGCACTGCGCTCGCAACCCACTCCACTACGGCTCGTGAGCCGGTGGCCGTGGTCAGCCGTGGCTGGGTTCGCCGGTGACGACGTGGTCGGCGTGGTTGAGACCTTCGCGCACGAGGCGGGTCAGGTGACCGTCGCGGATGCGGTAGATCACCCGTCGGCCTTCTCTGTGGGTCTCGACCAAGCCGGTGAAGCGGAGTTTGGCCAGGTGTTGGCTGACTGCGGTGCGCGAGACTCCACACGCTTCGGTGAGGGTGGTGACATCGGCTGCCGTGTCGGCCAGAATCGCCAGAATGTGCAGCCTGGTCGGGTCGGCGAGCATGCGGAAGGTGTTCGTCGCGACGTCGAGGCGCTGCTGATCCGGGGCGACGGGGTGAGCCAGGCTCGGCTGCGGCAGTTCTTCCGCGTTGGCGCCGGTCGTATCTCCCATGATGCTCACCGCTTTCCGGGGTTTCCCTTCGCGACCACGCACTGGCGATCCCGTTGCCGGGACACGGAAGGGGCTTTGTAGTAGCGAGTGTAGTAAGCGGCTAGGCGCTGCATTGCGAAGTGTCGCGCCCGCGACCGGCGGTTATCCCATCCCACCATAGCCCTTCATGTGCGCACTCATGCACGTATGCTCGTGGGTGTGACCTCGCCGCAACCCTCACGCCCCGCTCCGGCAGCAGCTCTGTTCGCTCACCGGGACTACCGGCACCTGTTCGGTGCGCAGTTGGTGGCATTGTTCGGCAACGGGCTGACCACCGTCGCGCTCGGGCTGCTGGCCTATCAGCTGGCCGGACCGCGCGCGGGTGCGGTATTGGGCACGGCGTTGACCATCAAGATGGTCGCTTACGTGCTCATCGCGCCGCTGGCCGGTGCGTGGGCGGATCGGGTGCCTCGCCGGCTGGGATTGGTGGGTCTGGATCTGGTGCGGGGTTCGATCGTGCTGGCGCTGCCGTTCGTGAGCCAGGTGTGGCAGGTCTACGTGCTGATCGCGGTCCTGCAATCGGCGTCGGCGGCGTTCACCCCGACCTTCCAGGCGGTGTTGCCGGACATCCTGCCCGACGAACGCGACTACACCCGGGCACTGTCGTACTCCCAACTCGCTTCGAGCATGGAAACGCTGCTGAGTCCTTTGCTGGCCGCGGTCCTGGTCGGGGTTGTGTCCTTCCACTGGCTGTTCACCGGCACAGCCGCCGGATTCCTGCTCTCCGCGTCCCTGGTGGTCTCGAGCCGAATCCCCGACGCCACCCGTCGCATCGCCGACACCGCCGTCCTCGACCGGACCCTGGCGGGAGTGCGGATCTTCACCGCCACCCCGCGCCTGCGTGGGCTGATGGGCCTGAATTTCGTCGTGGCGGCGGTCGGATCGATCGTCATGGTCAACACCGTCAATCTGGTTCAGCAAACCCTCGGCCGCTCCGAATCCGACGTGGCCTGGTTGCTGGCCGCCAACGGGCTCGGCGTGATCACCGTCGCGCTCTCGGTGCCCCGACTGCTCGAACACGTCGGTGAGCGCACCCTCATGCTCCTCGGTGCCGTAGTGCTGCTCGCCGCGATCGTCGGCGCGCTCGTCGTGTCGACTGCGACAAGCGATGACTGGCGCTACCCGATCCTGTTCCCGATCTGGGCAGCCATCGGCACAGGCACCGGGCTGGTGCTGACTCCCACCGGGCGGGTGCTGCGCCGCTCCAGCAGCGACGAGGACCGCCCCGCCCTGTTCGCCGCGCAGTTCTCCCTGTCCCATGCCTGCTGGCTGCTGATCTACCCGGCCACCGGATGGCTCGCCACCACACACGGATTCACCACCACCTGGACCGTGCTCGCCGTCGTGGCCACGCTCGGCGCAACCGTCGCGCTGGCCTGCTGGCCGCGCCGGGACAACGAACCACTCGTCCATATCCACGAACCCGGCACCGACCCGAACCACCTCGCCGACGCGCGTGCGCTGCCCGACGGTGGTCTGGTCCACGCTCACCGGATCGTCATAGACGCCGACCACCGCTACTGGCCCCGGCTCGACACACTCACCGGTGCCGCGACGAAGTCCTGAACGCAGCCGCCGTTCAATCTCGATGTGCCCGAATCGTTCTCGTCGACGAGCCCGGATCGAGTGTTCGTCGTCAGGGACGGGTGCGTCGCCATCGACCTTCGGGGGTGCGCCGAAATATCATCCGAATTTGATCATGGAATTCACATCGGGAATGAAGATCAAACTGTGCCATCGAGGCACAACATGCCGGTAGCCAAATATTAACGGTGATCATCGCCACATAACAATCAGTGGATTTATAGATATCGCATTCATAACCTGTCTGGTAAGCGCCGTGATGGCGTCGTTATCCAACAGTGAAGGAAGCTCTATACATGATCCGTCGTAAGGCCCTTGCCGTTACAGCCACCACCGTCTCCGCCGCCGCCCTGTTCTTCGGCCCGGTCGCGGTGGCCTCCGCCGCCGGCGCCCCCTCCGCAGGTTCCGGTTCCGCTGCCCTGGCCTCGGGATCGTCCGATAGCGGCTCGTCCTCGGGTTCGGCCGGCTCGTCGACCGGTTCCGCCACGCTCGACTCCGGCAGCTCGGCCCTCGACGAGGGCACGTCCACCATCAAGAACATCATCGATTCGATCGCCGGCGTCAGGGACCTGTCCCACCCCAAATGATCTTGCCTCGGTAGTTCGCCGCTCCGTCCGCATCCCCCTCGGTGCCGAAATTGTTTTGTGCCGATGAGATTGCATGACGGGTACGTGCTATTGCAGTCAATTTGCCAGAATCAGCCGCTCATTCTCTGTTTCGAGTTTTCCCGGAGCGGTCGGAGTCTGATGAGTCCTTTTGCCTGCCAACGAAATATCTCTCCGCGCGGCACAGTGTCGTGCCCGCACGGCCACCGAATGTGACCGACCGCAACCCGAAGACGTGATGCGGATCATTGCCCAGTCTGTCGTGGTTGGGCAGCGTTGCCAATTCGATCTCGGATAGAACCTGGTTGGAGATGCCTGATGGCCGACCACGATTTTGCTTACGACCTCGCGCTCGACGAGGCGCGACGACGCAGCGCTGTCCTCGCGGCGCTCGGTGACGACTGGGATCCCGTCGCGGTGCTCGCCGAGGAAGAGCGCGCGTACGACATGCTGTACTCGAATCTCGACGACGAGCAGCAGCGGATCTATGACGAACTCGTCGACGCCGGGATCCTGCCGGATCGCTCGGCACGCCCGGTCACCGACTGAATCCACCGCCGTGTCGGGCACTGCGCCCGATCATATGCCCTGGCCCGGGTAGTTCTCCGCAGCTACACCACAGTGTCTGCCGACGTATCATCGGATGCATGAGTGGCACCGCACCGGCGGCGGCCACACAGGGCTCGGACCTGTGGGCGCGGGTGTTCGCGACACTGTACGACCCCCTCCTGTGGTGGGGCGAGCGGGCGGGCATGGGGGCTCGTCGACGCCAGGTGCTCGGCCGGGCGAGAGGGCGGACGATCGAACTCGGCAGCGGTACCGGTCTCAACCTGCCGCACTACCCCGGCGATGTCGAAGAGCTCATTCTCACCGAACCCGAGCCCGCGATGCGTGCGCGGTTGGACCGGCGAGTGCGCACCACCCAACGAAACGCGAAAGTGCTCGACGCGTCGGCGGACCAGCTGCCGTTCACCGAAGAATCCGTCGACACCGTCGTCTCCACACTCGTGCTGTGCACTGTCGACAGACCCGATGCGGTGTTGCGCGAGGTCGAGCGCGTGCTGCGCCCCGGCGGCAGTCTGCTGTTCCTCGAACACATCCGCTCGAAGTCACCGCGACTTGCCCGGTGGCAGGACCGCCTCGAAGTCCCCTGGCGCCGATTCGCGGAGGGCTGCCGCTGCAACCGCGCCACCCTCGAGCTGATCCGGGCATCGGGACTGGAGGTCGACGAGGTTCAGGAAGAGACCTGGCAGGGAATGATGGTCCCCATCGTCCGACCGCTGATCATCGGTACGGCAACCAAACCCGGTGGCCGACACTCCTGACCGTCGACCGCGTGCTGCGGCCGGTTCCAGCCCGCTTGTACCGCAAGCTCTCCCGATACGGCATCTCCAACTCACCGCGGTAGCACCCGCCGCGATGCGGTGACGGCGCGACACGGACCGGTCCCCGGATACACCCCTCCAGCCGATGGGATGTTCGTCACGCCGATCCCCCCGAACACGCGAAGTGGTCCGCTGGCATCGCCGATGTGCTGCCACTCGGGCTGCTGGTCAAAGCGGTTGGGCGCTACACGACCGTCGCCGATTCGATCCACATCATGAACCGACCAATCCCGCTCGGCGGCTTGGGCTTCGAGTCGCGCGTCGGCACTGCCGACATTACGGTTCTGCCTGGTATCCGGCGATGTCGGCCACTGAGGACGCCGGGTCCGGTGTTCGTTGCCGGAGTGGGATGGCGTTGGAGATGATGGGTGCCGCACGGTAGGTGAGTGGGCGTCGTTCGAGTCGCTGGTCGAGGTCGTGGATTCCTTCCATTCACACCCGGGCAGGATCGTCTTTCCCGCCGAAGGGACGGCGATGCCCTATCCCGATGTGCCGCCGCTGGCCTACGGCGTGGCTCACCGGCTGATCGCGGCGGGGGCGCAGCCCGGCGAGGTCGTCGGGGTGCTGGCGCCCAACAGCTCCGGATTCGGTGGCGGGGTTCTTCGGGACCGTGGTCGCGGGCACGGTGGCATGCGTGTTGCCGGTCCGCCTGACCGGCAACGACCCGATGTCCCAGTTCGGCCCGATGATTTCCGCGGCCCGCATGCGACATGTCCTCGTGGCCGGGCCGTTCGGGCAGTTCGGTGAGGAGCTGGCGAGCCGCTGCGGCGTCACGGTGATCCGAGTGGAGGACTGCGCACCGTCGGCGAACCCGCCCGCCGTCGCCCCGGCACGGTCCGCCGATACCGCGGTGCTGCAATTCAGCTCGGGCTCGACGGCCGCTCCGAAGGGGGTTCTGCTGTCTCATCGCGCGGTGTTCAGCGCGACGGCGGGGTCCGCGGCCCGTGCACGAGTCACTGCGGAGGATCGAATTCTGTTGTGGGCGCCGTTGTTCCACGATCTGGGGCTGTTCGGATTGAGCACCGCGATGGCTGTCGGCGCCGAGGCGCATCTGATGCCGACGGTCCAGTTCATCCGGGACACCGCCGGTGCGTTGCGGTACCTGGCCGATATCCGTGGCACCGGTCTGACCGGCTCCAACTTCGCCTTCGACCGCATGATCACCGCAGCGGGCAGCGGCGCACTGGGGCAGGCGGACCTGAGCCAGTGGAGGTTCGCGGTGAACGGCGGCGAGCGGGTGACCGCGACGACGCTGCGCGATTTCCCGAAAGCATTGGCGCCGTTCGGAGTTCGTCCGGGTGTCATGATTCCCGGCTATGCGCTGGCAGAAGCCACGTTCTCGGCGACCGGCAACATCCCGGGGACCGCGGCCAGAACGGTTGCGGCGCAACTGGACTCCCTGACCAGCGACGAACGCGCCGAAATTCGCGCGGACGCCGAACCCCGGGCCGGTGAGACGGCCCTGGTGTCGCTCGGACCGGCGACCGACCGCATGGAAATCCGCCTGACCGGCCCGTCCGGCGCGGTTTCGGCACCCCGACAACGGCTCACGACCACCGGACGGCGGTGACGGATTCGACGATCTGCCGGTATCCCTTGACGGCCTGGGCGGACAGGAACGGCCGGTAGGCGGCGTCGTAGATCGCGCCCCACGCCGCGCAGAGTTCGAATCGCGGTTCGAAGGCTGCGCGGCGGGGCGCGAAGTAGCCGCCGAGTGACCAGCCGCCGACACCGATGTGCTCCGGATCGCAATCTCGGCGCTCGGTCAGATAGTCGATGCATGCGGCCCCGCAGCGCTCGGCTTCGGCGATCCCGTTGAGCCGCAAGGTTTCTCCGGTGCCGGGCTGGTCGATGATGAGCGTGGAGATCCCGCGCGCGAGATATTGCTGAGCCGGCCCGGTGCCGTACACCATCTCCTTGGTCGAGTCGAGGCCGTTGAACTGCACCATGTAGGGCCCCGGCCGATCGCCACCCGCCGCCACCAGCAGGCCCGGCAACGTGGTGCCGATATCCCCGTCACGGTCCGGAACCTCGACGAACTCGCACCTGTCGCCACCGAACTCGATCGCCTTGCGGAAGCAGTCGAGACCGCTGCGGTACGCGAGCTTCCGCGGGTCGACCCTCGCTGTACTCGACGTTGGGGGCCGATCGTGTCCACCGTCCCGATCTGCAGCCCGAGCACGGTGACGGGGTTGCCGTCGACAATTGCTGCGGTGCTGCGGAAGTCGGCGGTCAATGCACTCGTGCGCTGGGATCGATGCGGATCTTGCCTTCCACTCGACCGTCGGCGAGGCGGTCCAGGCAGCCGCCGAGACGGTCGAGTGCCACTGGCGTCTCGGCGAATTCGTGCCCGATCGGGCTGTCGTTCAGGATGTCCAGTGCTGCGGACAGGTCGGTGTCACAGACGTGGGCCAGCGTCGTGTCGAGGGTGATCTCGCGGAAGATCATCGAGTGGAAGTCCAGCGCGGGTGGCTCTTTCGGGATGCCGACTGCGAGTATCCGGCCGCCGTCGGCGACCATCGCCACTGCTTCGGCGAGTTGCCCGGGCGCCCCGCTGGCTTCGGCCGCACGCTGAAATTTACGAGGGCGCCACCGCAATTCGGGCGCAGGACTTCGACTTCCGCGAGATCGCCCGCGACCAGGACGCCGGGCCCACAGCGCCTGCGCCGGGGCGTCCCAGCCCGTGGACCGACGAGCACTGCGGGCTGGGACGCCGAGTTCGCGCGATCAGTTCGCGGTGGCCGCCTGGACGACGAAGTCGCCGATCGAGGGTTCCACCGCGTCGCGAACTCGAATCGTCTTGGGTAGCAGCTTGTTCACCGCGAGGAGGTCGGCGGCGTGCTGCTGTTCGTCGAGGAATTCCTCCGTCACCGGACCGATCCCGAACGGGCGGCCGCGCAGGGCGGCTTCCCAGGCGTCCAGGTCGGCGGTGCCGCCGCGGGCGACGACATCGTCGACGAAGTACTGGGCCGCGGCGCGCGGATTCTGCACGATCCAGGCGTCGGATTGCTGCAGTGCGGTGATGATGGCTTCCAGTGCGGGGCGGTTGTTCTCGGCGAACTCGCGGCGGGTGAACCACAGGGAGGGGTGGGTGAACACGGACTCGGTGTCGACGAGGGTGTGCAGCGCGGTGGCCGCTTCGACTGCGGTCAGCCCCGGATACGCGCCGACCCACGCATCCAGGGAGCCGTCGAGCAGCAGCGCACCACCGTCGTGGACATCGGTGTCGACCGGTTCGATATCGGCCCAGCCCAGCCCTGCCTTCTCCAGCGCGAACAGCAGAAGGGTGGTCTGCCAGGATCCGTGCGCGATGCCGACCCGCTTGCCCTTCAGATCGGCCACCGACTCGATTCCGTTGCCCGCCTTGGTAACCAGACGCCCGTTCTCGATGCGAGGTCCGGAGATGCCGACGTACACGATGTCGCGGTCGTTGCCGAGTGCGGTGATCGGCGGGGTGAAGCCGGTACCGATGAAGTCGTAGCCGCCCTCGGTGAACAGGTGGTCCGAATGCACCGACGGCAGCGCGGATTTCACGTCGGCACGGCCGGGCTGGGGCAGGTCGCGCAGATCCACCCATTCCACCTCGGGCAGTGCGCGTTCCAGGATGCCGCGGTGGCGCAGGACGAACAGGGAGTTGTTGTGCGGGAAGTAGCCGACACGAACGGTCACGGGTGCTCCTGGGGGAAGTTGTGCGGGGAAGGTGTCAGATCAGGCCGCGGCGGCGGGCCTCGTCGGCCAGCCCGGTGCGACCCCACTGCACGGCCAGATTGGATTTGTCGAATTCGACCGAGCCGCCGAGGGTTTCGGCTATCGCCTGGTATTGGGCGCCCTCTTCCAGCAGCACCACCAGTTTCGCCAGCTCCAGGAGCCCGGCGCGGCCGATGACGTTCGCACCGCCGTTGGCCTCGAAGATGGCGATCAGGTCGGGATCCTGGGTCAGCCGGTCCAGGACGAACGCACCGGCGCCGATGCTGCGGTCGATGTGCGGCGGGATCTCCCGGGACAGGGTCAGGCGCTGGACGGCCGCGTAGCGGATGGGGAAGGTGCGGTGGGTCTGGGCCCAGCCGCCGAGCCAGGGACTGTGCACGTGCACCACAGAGGTGATGTCGGGATGGGCGCGGAACACCGGGGCGTAGCCGGTGACGAAACCGGCAGAGCCGTTGCCGGACAACACTTCTCCATCGAACGTCGCCACCACGGGACGCACGGTGCGATCATCCGCCCAGGGCCCGGGTTCGTTCAGTGCGACGGCGATGTCCTCACCGGGCACCCGTTCGACGAAGTTGACGGTTCCGTTCCCGGTCACGGTGCTGGTGTCGCGCAACACCCGGAACGCCTTCTCGGCATCGCGAGCGGCGGCGGCGGCGAATTCGGTCACGGTATCGGTGAGCCGAATCTCGGTGCTGGTCATGATTTCTCCTAGTGGGCGTGGGTGAGCGAGGACGCACCGGCCGCAGTGGTCAGGCGGGAACGGCCGAGCAGCGGCAGCACTTCCTCCCCCACGCGATATGCCTCTTCCAGGTGCGGGTTACCGGCGAGGATGAAGGCGTCGACGCCGAGGTCGATCAGCTCGTCCAGACGCTGTGCGACCTGTTCGTAGCTGCCGACCAGGCCGAAGGCGGGACCGCCGCGAATCAGGCTGAAGCCGCACCAGACGTTGGGCTGAACTTCGAGATCCCGGTAGCCGGTGATGGTTTCGGGTACCCAGCCTTTGATGCGGCCCGCACCCACCGAATCGCCCTGCGCCGCGCGGTTGGCCGCGTCCCGGTCGACGAAGGCCCAGCCCTTGCGGATCTCGTCCCAGGCCGCCTCCTCGGTGTGCCGGGCCAGGATGTCGATGCGGACCGCGAATTTCGGTGTGCGGCCGATCTTCTCGGCGTGGGCGCGCACGCCGTCGAATTTGGCGCGCAGGTCGCCGAACGGCTCGAGCCAGGACAGGTAGTAGTCCGCATGCCGACCGGCGGCCTGTACCGCGGCGCCGGAGGATCCGGAGAAGTAGACCTCCGGGAAGGACTGACCCGCCAGGCCCGGTGGCAGTGCAGCGCCCTCGGTGCGGAAGAACCGGCCGTCGTGCGTGTAGGGATCGCCATCCCACACTCCGCGCAGCACGTCGAGGAATTCACTGGTGCGGGCGTAGCGATCGTCGTGGGAAACCTTGTCGCCCCACCACAATTGGGCAGGTCCGCCACCGCCGCTGATGATGTTGTAGACGAGCCGGCCGCCGGTGGCGCGCTGTAGGCTCGCCGACATTCGCGCGGCTTGGACCGGGTGCAGGAAACCCGGCTGGAAGGCCACCATGAACCGGTAGGTGGTGGTCTCGCGAGCCAGTGCGGCGGCGAAGGCCCAGGGGTCCTCGGTGACCGGGAACGAGGGCAGCAGCCCGCCCAGGAATCCGGCGGACTCGCTGGCCCTGGCGACGGCGGCGACGTGGTCGATATAGCTGTAGCCGTCCAGTTCTCCGCCGCGGATGGCCGGAGCGATATTGCCGGGGCCGTACCCGGCGGCGTTGCCGCGGTTGTAGCGGCGCGGGGTGCGCAACGAGGCGTGGTCGCCTTCCATGCCGATGCGCCAGTAGGTGTCGATGGTCATACCGCGGCCTCCTTCAGCGTGCGTGCGGCCGGATCGGCGAGGAACAGCAGGTGCTCACCGGCGCGGTGCACCTCTTCGATGTGCGGATGTCCGGTCAGCACGACGGTGTCGAAACCGGCTGCGGCATATGCCCGAAGCTGCCGGGCCACCTGCTCGTAACTGCCGACCAGGCCGGCGGTCTGGGGATAGCCGAGGACGTCGAATCCGGCCCAGCGCCCGTCTCCCAGGCTCAGTGCCCGAGCGCCAGGACCGTCCGGACGCACCTCGCGCCATTGCCTTTCCGCGCGTGCCCAGGCTTCGTCCTCGGTTTCGCGAGCGATGATCGGCAGCTCGAGCCCGGCGCGCACGGTGCGGCCGGTCTCGGCGGTGCGAGCGCGCAGCGCCCCCAGCGCTCGCGCCGGACCGTCCGGTGTTTCGGTGAACAGGTGCACATCGCCGTGCCGAGCCGAAAGATCCAGTGCGGCAGCCGAAGTGCCGGTCAGATGGACTTCGGGGAAGGGCAGGCCGGACAGCACGCCACGGAAACCGCCGTCGATCACGTCGAAGTACTCCCCCGCGAACTCGACCCCGGTACCCCGGAATCCGGCCCCCGGCACGGGCTCTGAGTTCCAGACCCCACGTGCGACGGTGAGGAATTCCGCGGCTCGGGTGTAGCGATCGTCCCCGGTCACGCGGTCACCGCGGCTGCGGCCGTCCTCGGCGTCGGTATCCACCGCCAACCGCCATCCCAGCCGCCCGCCCGACAATCGCTGCAGCGTCGCCGACATCTTGGACGCGTACACGGGAGTGCCGAAGGCAGGCTGGAATTCGACGATCACCCGGGTGTGGCGGGTCGCGCGCAACGCTCCCCCGGCGACGATCCAGGATTCCTCACCGAGCGGATCGTAGGGAGCGAGCACACCGTCGAGCCCGGCCAGTTCCGCGGCGTCGATCACCTGATGCAGATCGTCGAAGGGTCCGAAGCGGCCGGGCCGCACATCGGTGGGCTCACGATCGGCCGGGCGCGGGACACCGATACCCGTCGCCGGAGTCGGTGCCGGATCCCAGAAGCCGCCGCGGTGCCGCAGTTCGGGGCGCGCGCGCCGACCGTCGCCGCGGCTCGGCAGCCGCCACAGGAATTCGGTCATGCCGCTACCCGCCCGGCGGCGACGAGTTCGCGAGCCCGTGCCAGTGGCTCCGGGGCAACCCAGGATTCGAGGTCGAAGTCGGCGGTCAGGAACCCGTGGGTGTACAGGAACTGTTTCTGCACACCCAGGAGTTCCACCCGATCCTCGTCCAGTGTCGGATGCAGACCGCGATGGAAGTCCGCGCCGTAGGCCGCCTCGACACCTTCTGGGCCGGAAAGGGTTTCGCGTTGCAGCACGCTGCGCACACCGTCGAGGTTGTCGGCGGCCCAGTCGGCGGCACGCAGACTCTGCGCGAGGAACCCGATCACCACCTCGGGAGCGGAATCGAGCAGATCCTGGTGCACGGTGATCGGGCGTGGGGTGCCGTTGTTCACGCGCAGCCGCCTCGTCTCGGTGGCATCGAGGTCCACGGCCACTCGCAAGCCGTGCTGTGCGGCGACTTCCTGGGCGCGGGCGCCCTTGACGTAGATGGCGTCCACCTCACCGCGCACGAGTTCCTCCGCACCCCAGGTCACGCGACGGGCACGCTGCTGAATCTCGGTGCGCACCTGCGGATCTCGTTCGACACCCAACTCGACGACGGTGACGTCGGCGAGGCCGAGCCCACCCAGGCGCAGGGCGCTGGTGAAGCCGTGCAGCGCCATGGCCCGCGGGAAGCTGCGTGCCTGATCCTGCGCCCACGCCGGAATGCCGATCCGCAGCCCGGCCAGCCCGGCGGGCGTGCGCACCGGCGAATCCGGGCCGACCAGAATCGCCTGGGCCTCGTCGATCCAGGTCAGACCGATGAGCCGGGTCGGTGAGCCCTGCGCCCTGGCGGCGATCGCGGGCACATTGCCGCCCTCTCGGATCAGTCCGGACAGCCCGTGGTCGAAGTGGGATCCGGCCAGTTCCGGCCCGGCGTCCTGGAGAACTCCGAACTGTAGGCCGTTGCGCTGGGCGGTGTCGCCCAGCCAGCCGAGGCTGTGCGCCAGGCCACTGGCCGTGGGCACCGGGCAACGTGTGTACCAGAGGGTGTCGGTCATGAAATGCTCCTGAGGTCAATGGGTTCGGTGGCTGTCGGTGACACGTCCGACGCCGAGTTCGGCGAGCAGACTCGCCCGGTAGCGCAGGGCGCCGGGGTCCGTGCGGTCCCGGGGGTGCCCGAGATCGATATCGATGTCGACGGCGAAGTGGCCGCGGTCCAGGACGAGGACTCGGTCGGCGAGCCGGACCGCCTCGTCCACGTCGTGCGTGACCATGAGGACAGCGGGGCGATGCCGCGCCACGAGGTCGCCGACCAGATCCTGCATCTGCAATCGGGTCAACGCGTCCAGCGCGGCGAACGGCTCGTCCAGCAGCAGCAGTTCGGGTTCCCGGACCAGGGCGCGGGCCAGCGCCGCACGTTGCGCCTCACCGCCGGACAGGGTGGCCGGCCACTGGCGCGACTTCCCGTCGAGCCCGACCTCGGCCAGCGCGCGCAGGCCCGCCTCTCGCGTCGACTTCGCCCGGCGCTGCCCGACGACCACGTTGGCCAGCACCCGCTTGGACGGAATGAGCCGGGGCTCCTGGTAGACGGTGGTGCGGACGGCCGGTACCAGCACCTGCCCCGCATCCGGCGCTTCCAGCCCGGTGAGCAGGCGCAGCAGGGTGGTCTTGCCGGTGCCGCTGGGACCGAGCAGCACGACGAATTCGCCCCGGCGGACGGTCAGATCCACACCGTCGAGAACGACCTTGTCGCCGAACGCTTTTCGTAATCCTTCGATGCGCACGGCCGCCGGTGCGACGGTGCGCGATTCGTCCACGACGGTCATCGGATCGCCACCTGTCCGCGCCAGGGCATCGCGAAGCGTTCGATCAGCCGCACCACGCCATCGAAGATCAGGCCCAGCAGTGCGTAGAGCACGACGCACAGGACCATGTAGTCGGTGCGGTTGTATTCCTGCGCGAGGGTGACCAGGTATCCGACGCCCTTGCTGGTGCCGACCTGTTCGGCGGCGATCAGACCGGTGATGCTGATGGACAGGCATACTCGCAGCGCCATGAGCACGCCCGGCAGCGCCGAGGGCAGGATAACCTCGAGTACCAGCCGCGGACCGGTCAGGCCGAATCCGCGCGCCGCCTCCACCACCTTACGGTCCACATTGCGCACCCCGAGGTAGGTGTAGGCGTACATCGGCGCGATGGTGGCGACCGCGATGAGCAGCACCTTGTACAGCTCGTCGATACCGAACCACGCGATGAACAGCGGCACCAGAGCCAGGAACGGGACCGCACGCACGATCTGCATCGTGGAATCGACCAATTCCTCACCCAGACTCGACAATCCGGCCGCGAGACCGAGTAGCAGACCCGCGCTCACCCCCAGTAGCACTCCGAAGGCCGCGCGCGTGAACGAGGCGAGCGCGAAGTCGACGAGCTGGCCACTGCGCAGCAGTTCGGTGAACGCCGACCAGACCTTCGGCGGCCCGGCCAGCACCTGCGGTGACAGTGCGCCGGTCGCCGAACCGATCCACCAGCCGGCCACGATCAGTACCGGCAGCAGAATGCGCAGCGGCACCGAAAGCCATGCGGGCCTGCGTTTCTCGACTCTGCTGCGTGGTGGTGCGAGCGAACCGGCCGATTCGGCACGAACGACGGCGGCGGTCATCTCAGCGACCCTTCTGTAATGCGGCCAGCTGATCGGGAGTGAGCTTGGCCTTCAGGTCGTAGAAGATGTCGGCGGCGGTGATCTTGCGGCTGATCACGCCGTTGTCGGCGAACAGGTTCACCACGTCGGCGAGGTCGGCGGCATCGGAGTCGCGCGGCAGCCGCGGAATTGTGGCCTCGGCGTCGACCCGCAGTGCATCCGCCAGCCGGGCGCCGCTGAGCGCCGTGGGCCCGCTGCGCTCGAAGACGTTCTCGAACGCGGTCGGATTGTCGTGCTGCTGGACGGTCAGCCCTTGCAGCACTTCGAGATATTTGGCGGCGACTTCCGGTCGCTTGTCGAGGATTTCGGTGCGGAACACCACCACCGTGTTGTCCTTGGACCCGATGCTCTGCTCGGTGGCGATCTCGACACCACCGTTGGCCTTGGCCTCCTGGTAGGGCACCAGGAACGAGGCCCACGCGTCGACTTTGCCGGTGGCGAAGGCGGAGGCGGCGTCCTTCTGCTGCAACGGAACCCGCGTCACCTTGTCGGCCGGAACTCCGGCCTGCGCCAGGGCCTCGAGCAGGATGTACTCGCCCTTCCCTGCCGGATTCACCGCGACCCGCTTGCCGACCAGGTCGGTCACCGAGTGGATACCTGACGCCTTGGTGGCGATGATGCCGCTCTGGTCCCTACCCGCCGGATCCTGCACCGCCGCGATCCGCACCGCCACATCCTTGGACAGCGCGCCTACGACGGGACTGAACGCGGCCCCGGACACGTCGAGTTGCCGGGTGTTGAACAGCTTCAGCATGGAGCTGAAACCCGGTGTGGTGGTGACCCATTCGACCTTCGCGCCGAGCGGGGCCAGCGCCTTGTCGAAGGTCCCGTCCCGCTTGGCCACCGCCAGCGGACCCGAATTACCGGGATCGGCCACCTTCAGGACCAGGTCCTTGCCGGAGCCCGCGTCGGTAGCGGCTCCGGAGCCACACGCCGCCGCCAGAGCGACGACGGGAGCGAGCGCGAGCGCGAGACGCCAACCGTATGGCCTGCGCGTGCGGAACATCGTGGAGCACCTCTTCCGAATTCATCGACCGAAGTCGAGCGACTACTCGGCGACAGTAGGTCCGCGCGGGATTCGATACGAGGTAATGCTTTCCGCAGATCGGAAAGCTTGACAGATCAGCCGTTCAGGTCCCGCCGAGCAGATATTCGAGAGCCTTGCCACTTCTGCCCAGTAGTACAGATTTTCGCACACCGTGAACCTAAGTCGTCTCCAGATGGCTTTCCGAATAGTGGAATGATCGGGCCGGTTGCGCCGTCCGGTCATGCTACGGTCGGCATCGTGGAAACCTCCGGTGTGCAGACCGTCACCCGCGCCCTGTCGGTGCTCGACTGTTTCCGCGACGGCGAAGACCGCGGCGTATCGGAAGTCGCCCGTCAGCAAGGGCTGGCGATCAGTACCACCCATCGGCTGCTCACCGCCCTCGTTCAGGCCGGATTCCTGGACAAGGACGAAGCCTCCAGTCGCTACCGGATGGGCGGAGCGCTGGCCGAATACGGTCAGATCGCGTACCGCCAGCACCGGATCTATCTCGCCGAGCCCAGCCTCGAGCAGCTCGCCGCCACCACCGGCGCCAATGCCTCGGTAGCCATCCGCCACAGCATTCACGCCGTACTGCTCGGCACCAGTCGCTGGCGGGAAACCGACGGCCACCGCCTGATGGGCGTGCGCCTGCCCCTGCACGCAAGTGCCCTGGGCAAGGCCCTGCTCGCTTGGTCGGACACCCCCGACGACTTCCTGGACACCCTCCCCTACGACGAGGGCACCACCCGATCCGTCTCCACCCCAACCGAACTCCGCACCGAACTGGACAACACCCGCGCCCGCGGCTACGCCTACAACGACGAAGAGCTCGACCCCGGCTTCCGCACCATCGGCCTGCCCATCCTCACCCCGGCAGGCGACTGCCGCTTCGCCCTCGGCCTCCGCGGCCCCACCACCCTCATGATCCCCGAACGAGTCCCGTTCCTCGTCGAACTCGCCACGGTGACAGCCGCCGACATCGCCGCCCGCTTCGCCTCCTTCTGAGGCAGCGCAGAGCTGTCGCCCCTACGCCTCCGCGGCACGCTCCATCCACCGGGCGATCGCGGTGGCGATCTCGTCCGCGGGCCACGGGAACTCTGCGGAAAGCCGTGCAGCAGAACCACTCCGCGGTCACTGTCATCGCGCTTCCGCACGTCGACCTCGAACTCCATACCGCGCGGGCGCATCAATTCCGTCGTCACATCGGCAGCACAATGCGAATCATGGACACACGTATGGACAACAGTCCATACGTTATTTCGCGACACCACCGGCTCGCATGGGGTGGCGATGATCTTCACCACCGCCGCAGTGCTTGATGGTCGCCGGATGCGGGCGAGGCGGTCACCGGTGGCCGTTCGGGCGGATGCGGGCTCATCCTGCTCGGGTGATGCCGCGGACGTCGGGCCCGGTGGATACTTCGAGCCTGGGAACGTCCCCTATTCTCCGGAGGACAACGATGGACAACACTGCCAAGCCGTCCATGCTGTCGCGGATATCGGTGACCCAGTGGGTGGCGATCGTGCTGACCGTGCTGGCGGTGGTGTTCATCATCGAGAACCGCCATCGAGTCGAGATCGAGTTGCTCGCGGTCACGATTCGTTCCCCGATGTGGCTGGTCCTGCTGGTGATGTTCGTCGTCGGATGGCTGGCCGGAATATTGTTCCGGCGCTTCCGGCGCTGATCGGCCCGCATCCGCCCACGGGAGGTGAGTGTGTATATGGCAACTGCCGTTCGCTACCGGTTCGTCATCGAAGGCGACCTGTCCGAACGCGCGCAAGCCGCCTTCCCCGAACTGTCCCGCAGCGACCATTCCACCCCCGGTACCACCACCCTGTTCGGGACCGTGCCGGACAGCACGGCGTTGCGCGGCGTGCTGGCCCGCATCGACACGCTCGGCCTCACTCTGCTCGAGATGTCCCGCCTCCCGGACTGACACCCCCGACCCGATCACCCCGGCGATGCCGGACCGACGTCGTCGTCCAGCGCAGCGGGCGCGGTGTCGGCGATCAGTGCGCTCACCCAGCGCGTCGTGGGATCGATATCGAGCAGCAGGGCCTTGACCAGCAATGTCAGCGGGACGGCGAGCAGAGCTCCCAGTGCGCCCAGCACCCAGGACCAGAACACCAGCGACAGGAACGTCACCGTCACGCTCAGTCCTACCGAGTCGCCGACGTATTTCGGCTGGATGATCGACTGGATCACGAAATTGATCACGCAGTAGACCACGATGACCCAGATCATCAGCGTCGGGCCGCTGTTCAGCAGGGCCAGCAGCGCCGGCGGGACGAGGCCGATCACGAAGCCGATATTCGGAATGTAATTGGTGATGAACGACAGCACCGCCCACAGGATCGGCAACGGGACGCCCATGAGCCACAAGGCGATCCCGTCCAGGACGGCGACGATCGCACCGAATACCGTCGACACGATCAGATACTTGCGCGTGCCAACCGCGAAAACCTCCAGGGCGTAAGCGATTTCGGGGCGCATCGCCGACACGACCGCGAGTTTCCGGCCGATCCCCATCGCATCGAACGCCATGAACATCAACAACACGAGCACGAAGATCAGATTCGACAGCACCCCCACCAGACCCCGCAGCGCGGCCCCCAGCACGCTCACGACCTTGTCCACGTCCAGGCCGCTGAGCAGGTTGCGGATCTGCGAGGAATCCACTCCCCTGTCGGCAAGTCGCGAGCGCAGCCCGGCCAGCAATTCGTTCACCCGATCGGTGTAGTCCGGCAGTTCGGTCGCGAGCCGGGCCGCCGACAGCACCAGGGCACCGAGCAACACGATCAGGATCAGCCAGACCGCAACCAGCGCGATCGTCATCCCGATCCACGGGCGCAGACCACGCGCTCGCGCCCAGCGCTGCAACGGATGCACAGCCACGGTCAGCATCAGAGCCAGAAAGGCCGGGCCCAGCACTCCGGCGAACGCCTTGATCCCGGCGATGGCCACGACCGCCGCGGCGATGGCCAGCAACACGATCAGCCCGCGCGGGATGGCCCACGCACCCGCGGTCACAGGTGGCGGCGTCACCCGCACCGGAAGCGCTCCCGTCCGCCGCATACGCACCGGATACTCCTCGCTGTAGGGTCCCGGGCCGATTGAGCAGGCCGTCAGCAAACGTATTCCGGACGTTGCAGAGTTGGCCTCCCCCTTGCGAGATGAATTCGATCCGGTCAAGAGATAGCTCACCACCTCGCCCACAGCAAATAGCTGGTATACGTTCGAATTCAGACAGATCAGACCCCTCGACAGCGGCTCGGCCGGACGGACAAGCTCACGGAGGCGTTGTGGTCGCACCCGAACAACCCACACTGGGCACCAGCGAAAACCGGCACAGCTCAACCGCTGCGGCGGCCTCGGCGCACACGCCGCCCATTCTCTCGTTCACTCCGCTGCCGATGATCGCGGCACAGGTTCGGATGGAACAGGCCACACGATCGGCGAACGGCCACGCGATTCTGGTGTGTGCACCGGCGGGAACCGGCAAAACCGTCCTGGCGGCCGACTGGATCCGGCGACTGCTCCCCCCGGCCAGGGTCCTGTGGGTCGGTCTCGCGGATCTCGGCGACACCCAGCTGTGGCCCGCCGTCGCCACGGCCCTGGGCCAGGGGTCGAGCACCCGGACCGGATCGGTTCCGGACACGCCGTTCGAGGAGGCCGCGGCAGTCCTGTCCGCGATTGGTGACGCATCGACCGGCACCGTCCTGGTTCTGGACGACGCTCACCTGATCACCGATCCGCTGACACTGTCGGGCCTGGAATACTTCCTCGAGCACGCGCCACCCACGCTGACCACCGTCGTCATCGGCCGCTACGACCCTCCGGTGCGTTGGCACGCCCTGCAGATGGCCGGTCGGCTGACCCGGATCGGGGCCCGCGACCTCGACTTCGGCCTCGAGCACACCGCGGCGCTGCTGGCCCAGCACGACTGCCGACTCACCGAATCCGAGTTGGCCGCCTTCCACGAGCTCACCCGCGGCTGGGCGGGACTGGTCCGGATCGGCGCGATCCATCTGGCCGCACACACCCGCGATCGCACCACCGCCCTGACCTCCCTGCAGCACGGTTCTCACGCGGTTGCCGACTTCCTGGTCGGTGAGTTGCTGTCGGCACTGGCGCCCGAGATGCTGGATTTTCTGCTCGCCACCGCGGTACCGGACTCCTTCTCGATGGATCTCGCCGAAACGCTGGTGGGGCGGACCGCGCCCCGAACGCTGGAATCCTTGTTGCGCAGCAACTTTCCGCTCGAGGCCGCCGCCCGGCACGGCGGCCTCTGGTACACCTACCACCCGATGCTGCGCACCTATCTCCTGGCGGAGCTCACACGGACCACACCGGACCGTGCCCCCGTACTGCACGATGCCTGTGCACGGTGGTTCATCGCCGCCGGAATGCTGCCCGAGGCACTGCATCATGTCCTGACCGCGCCGAGCAGTTCCGCGCTGACCGAGTTCGTCCGCGATCACGGGCCGCGCATGGTGTTCGAGGGCAACGGCGCGACGCTGTTCCGCCAACTCGACCGCCTCGGCATGGCGGTCGACACCTTCGTCGTATTACTGCGGACCGCCGAGGCGATCGAACGAGGCGACATCGTCCATGCCGCGGCGCTGGACGATCTCGTGCGCCAGCGCCCGCTGCTGGAATCCTCGTTCGCGACACCCGAACTGCTCCGGCTACTGGCCGAGGCGATCGGAACCGACGTCGAGATCACGGCCGGCCGAGTCACCGGGACCACGCCCCGGGGCCTGCCCGCACCGACGGGACATCCGGAACTCGACTGCTATATCGCTCTGCAGGCCGCCAGCACGCACCTGTTCGGTCCACACTCGCGCGACAGGGGCGAGCCGGAGCTGCGACATGTGCTCGCGCTCGCCCAGAACGCCGGACTCGACCGGCTGGCGATACAGACCCTGACCCTGCTGGCCGTCGCGGCCGGACTGAGCGGATCACTCACTCTGATGCGCGAACGGTCCCTGCAGGCGGTCGACTTCGCCGAGAGCCACCATCTCGAGGACACCACGGCGCTGGCACACGCCCGGACCATGCTCGCGCTCATCGCCTATCTGCAGGCTGACGAACAGCACCTGCCCATCGAGGAGATCGCCCCGCTCACCCGGCGAGTGGACGGCTCCATCGCACCGACCCCGGGTCGGCACGCCGAGATTCTGGCGCTGCTGTTCAGCTCGGATTCCGCCGCCGATCGGCACGCCCGCATCGACACACTGCGCAGCGACATGCACACCCTGCTCGAGGAGGCTCCGCTCGTCGCCACCACCGGTGGGCTGCTCATCCAGGTCACCTGGGCGCTGCTGCGGGTCCGGTGGGCCGATACCGCGCAGCGACTCGTGGACCGAGCAGTCGCCGCGCTGGGCCGCGTGCCCGAGACGATTCTCGCCGAGGCCGCGCTCACCGAAACCCGCCACTGCTCGGCGCTCACCGTCGAATTGGTCGCGCCGCTGCTCGAGCGGGACGATCGACTGCACCCGGTGCCGGCGATCCAGGCATGGCTGTTGTACGCCTCGGCCTGCCACCGGCTCGACCGGCCCGTCGCGGTTCACGAGGCACTCCACCGCGCCACGAGCCTCGCCTACACCGAAAAGCTGATCCGGCCCTTCCTGGACGTGCCCGGCACCATCGAGTTGCTCGACCAGTACACGGGCCGATTCGGCTACCTCGACGAGTTCGTCGACACGATCCGGCGCCACAGACGAGCCGATGTCACCTCGCACAGCCCGCACCTGACCGGCACCGAGATCGCGGTCCTGCGCCAGCTTCCCTCGGGGATGACCACACACGACATCGCCACCGACATGGGAGTCTCGATCAACACCGTCAAAACCCACCTGCGCGGGATCTACCACAAACTCGGTGTTCGGACCCGCGCCGATGCGATCACCCGCGCCCGCACCCTGGGCGCCATCTGAGCCGGGCCCGCGACGGCGGATCGGGGTTCACTGGCCGACGCCGTCCAGACTCGCGGGCACCCACAGCGGTTCGAGCACCTCCGGCTCCCGCACGAGTGGGATTTCTCCGGCGTCCCGACGCGGTCGGTCGGTGGGCGCGGATCGAGGCAGGGCAAGGATGGTCGTGGACCGATAGGTGACAACCCCCGCGGTGTCGATGGTCACCCCGACGAGGTCCTGTGCGAGCACGAGATCGTCGGCGGGAAGGGCGAACAGGGAGATCGCCAGCATCGGCGGCCGATCGGCGACCCTGGTGCGCAGCGAGCCGGTGACCAGTGCCGGGCATCCCGACAACAGCATGATCGCGGTGGCGAAATCGGTCAGGCCGGTCCCGGGGGTTCGGGCCCCGGCCGCTGCGGCGGCCACAGCATTGCGCAGCGTCGGATGTCCGGTCGGCCAGTGCGGTGGCGTGATCCGGTTCCATCGCCGCAGCGCCGGGCAGGCATCCAGTTCGGTGCGGCCGAGCCAGCGCCGCCGACCGCAGGCGAGTACCCGTTCGACTCGGGAGTGCCAGCGTGTGACGTCATCGATGACGGCCCGTAACTGGACCCTCTCACAGGAGACGAGGGACCGCCCAGGCGGGTTCGGCGCGATCGGATGCGTTCGAGTCATCTCGTCCTCCGGCGGTCCACTCGAATTCCGTTGCCCCGCACAACAGTCCCGCTCGGCCCCCACCTGTCACGATGCAGTTGCTCGCTCATCGGAATCTCCAGACGTGCCGACCGATCTCGATGACCGCTGACGGACGATCTTCGAAGCACAAGTCTGTACCGCCGGTCACGAGCCCGACTCACCCGGCTGGGATGAATTGGGACCGATGTCGAAGCGTGCCGACATCACGAGATTTCCGTATATCGCCTGCATGCCCGCAGTTGACGCACAATCGCAGCGAACGCAGTTTCAGCCCATGTCCGGCCCACCTTCGACCGGATCGCCGGACTCGATCTCGGCATCGTCGGCTACCTCGTCAGCGGCCTGTTCATCCCGGCCTGGGCCAGCGCCGTCTTCACCTGGTGTCACGGCTGCAGCGAAGAAAAAGGACGACCGGACTGCGACCGGAAACCGCCACTCCCGCGGTTACAGTCTCACTCCATTCCGCACCCTCGAATATCCGGGCATCACCGCATTACGCCGGCTGAAGGCTGTCGAATGCCTTCGCGGCCCTTTCGGCAGCGCTTCGCGCACTTGCCGGATTGGCTCCGGTGACCACCCGGCCGGCGGTTATCGAGTAGTCGTCGAACGGGTGCATGGGAGAGCTGTAGTCTGCGTCCACGTCACTCACTGCCTCGACGACCGGGATTGCTTTGTCGGACCGGAGTTTCTCGAGGACGTTCAGGACGACCTCGCCTTCGACGGTAAATCCGGTCACAGTCTTACCGGCGATAATCGATTTTCCGGTCTTGGAGTCGATCATCTTGGGCAGGATCACCGGTCCGTGGCATACAGCGGCGACGATACCTCCCCGAGTCCAGACGTCTTCACCGACAGCCTGAAGCCCTTCGGCGGTGGGATAGTCATAGAGCGCCGCATGCCCCGCGGAACCGAAGAACAACCCGTACTCCTCCTTCTGCAAGTCGGATGCTTTCCTCAGCTCCGAATTCAACTTCACATTGAACGGATGCTCCGGGTTGTCGAAGACCGCCTTGTCATCACCGGCCAGAAACTGATCGGTGAGGGAGAGATCGTCCAGCCCGAATGTGCCTGTCTCTGTAGCAAGGTCGACGTCGAAACCGGCCTGCGTGAACACTTCGAACGGATGCAGGGCCTCGGTGAAGAAGAGACCGGTTTTCGTGCCGTCCGGATAGATCACCCCGTGGTAGCTACTGATGGCAATCAGTGCCTTGCGGGGAAGATTCTCAGGCATAGTTCACCTCTTCGATAGATTTTCGTACCGTCGGCCCTATGGCCGGGCGGTGTCGCGCAGAGTCTCACCAGATATCGCCATCATCGGTACTTCCAATGTCTACCACCGGAAACCATCGGCGACGCACTCCAGCTACCTGCCAGCGCGTAGAGTTGCCGACTACCTGCTACACGGATACGCCCGCCGGCGATCGCACAGCGCAGCACGGGATGCGCGGCGCGGGCAGAACGTAGGGACCTCGTGGCGCCGGACGCGGCGGAGATCGTCGACGTCGAAACCGGAATCGAATCCATGCCGCTTTTTACGCCTATTGCGAATAGGGAGGCGCAGGTGATGAAGATGCGAGCAGCCCGGATGCACGGTTACCGAGAGCCGCTTCGGATCGAAGAGGTTCCCGTGCCCGAGCCGGGACCGGACGAGATTCTGCTGAAGGTCGCCGCGGCGGGTATGTGCCGCAGCGATTACCAGCTCCTCGACGGTTACTTCAAGGGCCCGTTCCCGGTGGAGTTTCCATACATGCCCGGCCATGAGATCGCGGGTCGTGTGGCGGGGCTCGGCAGCGCCGTCCCCGCGACGGTGACCTACGCGGAGGGCGACATGGTTGTGGTGAATCCCAGCTGGGGAGACGGCACCTGCCGGCAGTGTCGCGAAGGCAACGAACAGCTCTGCAGCGGCAACGGCCGGTGGGTGGGCTTCGGCCCTCCGGGAGGCTTCGCCGAGTACATGGCCGTGGAGTATCGGCACGCAATCCGGGTCTCAGCCGATGCTGCGAAGGCACCCGAGTTGCTCGCGCCCATGACCGACGCGGGAATGACCCCGTACCGAGGGATGCGCAAGCTCCGGGATGCGGGAAAACTCGGCCCTGCTCGCACCGTCGCGGTGACGGGCATCGGGGGACTGGGAAGCTACGCGGTCCAATACGCGAAGCTGCTCGGTGGCGGCGCGACCGTGGTGGCGCTCGCGCGCACCGACAGCAAACTGGACGTGGCCAAGGACAACGGTGCGGACCACGGCGTCAACGTGAAGGACAAGTCCACCGAGGTGATCCAGGACGAACTGGAGAGGCTGACCGGGCGCCGAACGATCGACGCGATCCTGGACTGTGTCGGCAGCCAGGCATCCATCTCGATGGGGTTCGACCTGCTGGGTCCCGAAGGAGCACTGGCGGCTGTCGGCCTGATGAGCGACCGCGTCGAGCACCGCCAGTTCCCGTTCGTCGGCACGGAGCTGTCCTACCTGGGTTCCTTCTGGGGCAACCACCTGGACCTCGTCGAGGTGCTGTCCCTTGCCGAAGCCGGCCTCGTCGAACACAACGTCACCGAAGTCCAGCTCGAAGACATCAACGAGAACCTCGAAGCCCTCGGCCGCGGTGACGTCGTCGGACGGCAGGTCATCGTCTTCGAGTGAAGCCCGCGGCGAGCAAGCCTGCCACGCTCGGGAACGACGACCTAGGTCTCGAACAGGTCGGGTAGGCCGCCCGAGATGCGGTCGGGGAACTGCGGAACACGTTTGGCGAGAAACGATTCCACGCCCTCGCGCACGTCGTCCGAGACGCCGCGCAGGTAGATGGCGAGGGATTCGGCGCGGTGTGCGATTTCCGGGCTCTCGGCGGCGGCCATGCGCCACATCATCCGGCGGGTCAGTGCGACCGAGACCGGTGCGGTGCCGGTGATCAGTTCCCTTGCCAGTTCGACGGCACGGTCCAGGACTCGATCGGCGGGGGCCAGTTCGCGGACCAGGCCGCGTTCGAGCGCCTCCGCCGCGGGCACCATGCGGCCGCCGAGGGTCCATTCCAATGCGGTGGACATGCCCACCACGCGCGGCAGGAACCAGGTCGAGCAGGCTTCGGGAACCAGGCCGCGGCGGGTGAAGACGAAGCCGAATTTCGCTGTGTCCGAGGCGATTCTGATGTCGGCGGGCAGGGTCATCGTCACGCCGACGCCGGCGGCGGGACCGTTGATCGCGGCGATCACCGGCTTGTCCGATCGATGGATTCGCAGAGACGCCCGACCGCCCTGGTCCGCGGGTGCGCCACCGGTGTCCGGATCGTCCGCCAGCACGAAGGTCTCACCACCCGCGGCGAGATCGGCTCCGGCACAGAAGGCGCGGCCGGTGCCGGTGAGGACCACCGCACGCACCGAATCGTCCGCATCGGTCTCGTCGAATGCCGCGATGAGGCGTTCGCACATCTCGTTGGTGAAGGCGTTGAGCCGGTCGGGACGATGCAGCCGCACGATCGCGATCTCGCCGTCCCGTTCGAGAAGTACTGGGCTGGTGGTCATTTCGGTGTCGGGGCTCATCGCACCTTCTCGAATCGGTCTGCCACATCACGGTATTCGGCGCGGATCGCGGTCTTGGCCAGCTTGCCGCTGGGCAGCCGAGGCAGCGGTTCGTCGCGGATGACCACGTAGCGAGGCACCTTGTAGTCGGCGATGACCTCGTTGCAGTGCGCGACGATCGCGGCGACGTCCACATCTCCGGTGACAGTGACGATCGCGGCGGGGGTCTCACCGAACCGCTCATCGGTCGCGGCGATCACCGCCACCTCCTCGACGCCGTCCAGATCGGCGATGACCCGCTCGATCTCGACCGGGGAGATGTTGATTCCGCCGGTGATGATCAGATCCTTCATCCGATCGACGAAGGTGATCCGGCCCTGCTCGTCCCGCCTGCCCAGATCCCCGCTGTGCAGCCAGCCCTCGCGCAACGCCTGTGCCGTGGTGGCCGGATCGTTCCAGTAGCCGGGTGTGACGCCCGGCCCACGCACGACGATCTCGCCTTCCTCCCCCGGCCCGGCCTCGGTGCCATCGGACCGCACGACCTTCAGCTCGGTGAATATCGAACCCGCCCCGCAACTGTCGGGATGGGTGAGGGCCTCGGCCCGGGTGGTCGCGGTCGCCACGCCGCCCGCCTCGGTCATGCCGTAGATCTGGCGCAACGCCACACCTTTGTCCGCCCACGCCTTCAGCAGCGCGGGCGAAACCGCGGCCCCGCCGACGATCGCGGTGCGCAGCGACGACATCTCGGCGTCCGCGAATTCCTCGCTCCTGGCGATCGATTCCCACATCAGCGGAACCCCGAACATCGCGTTGACCTGATACCGGCCGATCAATCCGGCCGCGCGACCGGGCCGGAATTCCTTCTCGACGATCAGCGTGTTCCCGAGCACGACGCTCATCAGCACGCCCCAGACCAGTCCCGGGGTGAACACCAAGGGCAGCAACAACAATGAGGTGCACCCGGGCCGGAACCCCTCCTCGGTGAGGGTCGCCTCGAACACGATGCTCAGCAAGGTTCGGTTGGTGCAGATGACGCCCTTGGACAGTCCGGTCGATCCGCTGGTGAACAGCAGTGCGACGGGTTCGTCCGGTGTGACGTCGATGCGGAAATCGTCCCGCCCGCCGGACCGCAGGTCGGTGAAGTCGTCGAAGGACAGCGACCGGAAATCCGTACCCAACTGCCGAGTCTGCTCGATCCGCTCGGCGAACTCCGAGGGCGCGATCGTGAGCACGGCGCCGGAGTCGTCGAGCACCTTGCGCAGTTCGGCCGGGGTGAGACGCGGATTCAGCGGGACCACGACCGCACCGGCCTTCAGCACACCCAGGGCGATCACCGGCCAGGTGATCGAGTTCGGCCCGAGCACACCGATCCGCTCCCCCGGCGCGATTCCGGACTCGGCGATGCGTCGGGCCACTCGGCTCGTCCAGTCCTGGAGCTCCCGGTAGCTGAGCGTCTCGTCGTCGACGATCAGCGCGGATCGGCTCGGTTCGGTATCGGCCCACCAGTACAGAGCCGAAGCGATTGTCGCAGCCATTGTTGTCCTTCTCGTAGTGAAATGGCCTCGGGCGTGGTGGGTTTCGAGGATGAGCTCGCTGTGCCACCAGCCGGGACGGCCGGCGATCCGGCGTCGGGATTCTGGATGATTCGAATGTGTGGACACCGGGTTCCGGCGCTGGAAAGTCGGCGAAGTGGTTTCGCGATCGCGGCCTGCCCGATGAGTGTGACCCACACTACATAGGATTACATATTACGTCAATCAATATTTGTATCATGTTGCATGAGCGGGCCACGTCCGTCATCGCCCCTGCCACTGCGGTTGGCGCTTGGCGGCGAACGCGCGCGGACCTTCCTTCGCATCCTCGCTGCTCATGACGATCCGGGCGGCGTCACGACCGAGCCGCCAGTCCTCCTCTCCCCATCCGGCATGCGCCGCCGCACTCTCGTGCATCACCCGCTTGCTCTGCTGCACGGACAACGGCGCATTCGCCGCGATCACCGCAGCCAGGTCGTGCGCCGCGGCCAGGGCTCCCCCGGCGGGAGCTACCGCGTTGACCAGACCGAGTTCGTAGGCCCGCGCTGCCGAGATCGGTCGTCCGGTCAGCGCGATCTCGGCGGCAACCTTCGGCGGCACCTGCCGGTGGATCCGCAGCACACCACCCGCGGCAGCGATCAATCCGCGGCGGACTTCGGGCAGACCCAGCGATGCCCGCTCGTCGATGACGGCCAGGTCCGCCGACAGCACGATCTCGGTTCCGCCGCCGAGCGCGAAGCCGTTCACCGCCGCGATCACCGGCTTGGGTATCCAGTGGCGCACGATGCCCGCGAAATCCCACTCCCGGTGGTCCGGGTCGTAGATATTGCGTCCGGCCGCGATCTCTTTCAGATCCGCACCCGCACAGAACGCCCGGCCCGCACCGGTGACGATGACGACGCGCACCTGCGGATCCTGTGCCGCGCGTTCGAGCGCGGCTCCGGCGGCCGCGGACAGGGCCGCGTCGACGGCATTGAGGGCGTCGGGGCGATTGAGGGTGACCACGGCGACGTGGTCGCTCACCTCGTAGCGGGCGGCGGGTTCGGGTTGGGGCACAGTATCTCCTGACGTGCGGGCTGGTGTGGTCAGAGGTCCAGGACGAGCCGAGGGGTGTGACTGCGGGAAACGCAGATCATCATCGCGTCGTTCGCGGACTGCTCGTCCTCGGTGAGCACGGAGTCGCGGTGATCGGGCCGCCCGGCCAGGACGGCCACCTCGCAGGTCCCGCAAGTTCCTTCCCGGCAAGAAAACTCGAGGTGCACACCACGACGCTCGAGTGCGTCCAGGACGGACTCGGACTCCTTCACCTCGACCACTTCGCCACTGCGAGCCAACTCCACCTCGAACGAGTTCGCCGGTGCGGCCGGATCGATCGCTTTCGGCGTGAACCGCTCGATGTGCAGGGTGAGGTGATCGCGTGCGCGGCAGGCGGTTTCGATCGCCTGCAGCAACGGCTCGGGGCCACAGCAGTAGACCGCCGCACCTGGTTCGAGCGCGTCCAGGGCCGCACCGAGCTCCAGCAGTCCGTATTCGTCCTGCGGGCGCACCTCGACTCGGTTCGGATGGGCCGCGGACAGCTCCTCGGCGAAGGCCATACTCGTTCGCATCCGTCCCCCGTACAGCAGTCGCCACGGACGTGCACGCCCCTGGACCTCGCGCAGCATCGGCATCAGCGGGGTGATGCCGATTCCTCCGGCGATGAACAGATAGGATTCGGCCCGCGACAGCCGAAACGCGTTGCGCGGGCCGCCGATCGGGATCAGGTCGCCGACTTCGAGCTTGTCGTGGATGTAGGCCGAACCGCCGCGCCCGTTCGGGTCGTGCAGGACCGCCACGGTCAACGTCCGCCGATCGGCCGGATCGCCGCACAGCGAGTACTGCCGGGTGATGTCGCCGAGTACGAGGTCGATGTGAGCGCCGGGCTCCCACTCGGGCACCTCGCCGCCGTCCGGGTCGGCGAGCGTCACCGCGACGACACCGGCGGCCACGGACTCCTTGCCGATCACCCGCATCCGTTGGTGCGTCCGACTTTCGCTCATCAACCCTGCCCACTCTCCGAAACAAACCGTCACTAAATCTTAAGCCATTAGATTTACACAACGCAACACCCAGCTAGAAGCCTCTTGCAAGCCGCATATAACCTGTATAAACCTATAGGTGTTAGCCATCTGAGGGCGCGACAGGAGTTGCCATATGAAGACCACGGACCACACCGCCGGATCGGTGCTGGACCTGTTCCGACTCACCGGACGCGTGGCCGTCGTCACCGGCGCCGGTACCGGGCTCGGGGCCGGTTTCGCGCGCGCGCTGGCCGAGGCCGGCGCGGATGTCGTGGTCGCGGCCCGCCGCCGCGACAAACTCGAACAGGTCGCCAACACCGTTGCAGCCGTGGGACGTAGGTGCCTGGTCGTGCCGACCGATGTCACCGATCCCGCGCAGTGCGACGCACTCGCGCGAGCGGCCGTCGACGAGTTCGGCCGTCTGGACATCCTGGTCAACAATGCCGGGGTCAGCCATGTCGCGCCCGCGACCCACGAGGACCCGCAGGATTACCGGAACGTCGTGGAGGTCAACCTGTTCGGCGCGTACTGGGCGGCGCAGGCGTGCGCTCGGGTCATGCAACCCGGATCGAGCATCGTGAATGTGGCGAGCATGCTCGGGCTGGTCAAATCCGTTCTGCCGCAGGCCGCTTACGCCTCGAGCAAGGCCGGGCTGATCGGGCTGACCCGCGATCTGTCGCACCAGTGGTCGGGACGAAAAGGTATCCGCGTCAACGCGATCGCGCCCGGATTCGTGGACACCGACATGATCGGCGAGATGTCCGGGGACACCCTGGCCGAATTCCTCCGGGACTGCTCGCTGGGCCGGACCGCCACCCAGCGGGAGATCGACGCCGCGCTGATATTCCTGGCCGCACCCGCTTCCGGATACGTGACCGGTTCGACGCTCGCCGTGGACGGCGGAACATCCGGGCACTGACCGCCACCCGCTACCATCAATCTTAAAGGCGCTAGGTAACCGGCCTGGTGCGAGCCGAGTGGAAAGCAGCAGATGCCACGACCTTCACAACCTCTGATCAGCCGCTCCGCGGTGATCGAGGCGTCCATCGAGATCATCGACTCGGAGGGCCTCGAAGCGTTCAGTCTGCCCAAACTCGCCAAGTACATCGGCGTGAGCGCGCCCTCGCTGTACCACCATTTCGCCGACCGGTCGGCGATTCTGTCCGCGGTGGCGCGCCATATCGCCGGCGCGGGATCGATCCCGCGCCGCAGGCCCGGCCCCGACTGGCCGGAGTTCTTCGTGCAGCTGGCGCTGAACTTCCGCCGGTCGATTCTGCGGCATCCCAACGCCGCCCCGATCCTGCTGCAGTACCTGCCGCGTGATCTGCTCATCGGCACCTACGAGGAGACCGCCCGCTTCCTGGAAGCCTCGGGCGTGCCGACGCATCTGCACGTACAGATCCTGGACGGGATGGAGCGGCTGAGCCTGGGCACCGCGCTGACCGACGCGGTGCGCGGTCCGAGCACGCGCACCACGATCTTCCCGAATGTCGATCCCGACTCACAGCCGATCCTGGCTCGCGCGCTGTCGGAGAACACGCTGACTTCCAAGGGGTTGTACGAGGAGATGGTCCGCAGCTTCCTCTACGGCGTGATGCGCAACGAGAACGCCCGGACCACAGAGGAATCCGAACCCGCGCCAGCCTCGGTCTAGACGTCCCACGAGCATGACATCGGTGCCCGGTCGGAAGGTTCCGACCGGGCACCGGCGTCTCAACGTTGCGGAATCCGCCGCCCGGCTACTGCGCCGGGGCGGGCATATGCACCGTCTTGGTTTCGAAGAACTCCTCGAGCCCTTCGACGCCGCCCTCGCGCCCCATGCCGGACTGCTTGTAACCGCCGAAGGGCAGCGTGAAGTCGATGACCGAACCGTTCACGCTGACCGTTCCGGTGCGAATCCGTTGTGCCAGAGCGTAACCCCGGTCCAGATCCTCGGTGTAGACCGCGCCGGACAGACCGTAGACCGAATCGTTGGCGATCGCGACGGCCTCGTCCTCATCCTCGTAGGTGATCACCGAGATGACCGGGCCGAACACCTCCTCCTGGGCGATGCGCATATCGTTGCGCACATCGTCGAGCAGGGTCGGCGCGACGAAGTAGCCGTGCGCCAGGCCCTCGGGCGCTGCTCCCCCGACCACGACGCGAGCGCCCTCCTGGACCGCCGAATCGATGTAGCCCCGGACCCGATCACGGTGGCGCGCACCGGCCAGCGGACCGAGGAAGTTCTGCGGCTCCCACGGGTTGCCCATCGGCAGCGCCCCGTAGGCCGCGGCCAGCGCCGCGACGACCTCGTCGTGCCGCTGCCGCGAAACCAGCACCCTGGTCAGCGCGATACAGGCTTGACCGGACTGCATACAGCCGCCCATGGGCAGCGATTGCAGCACATGGTTCAGGTCGGCGTCGTCCAGGACGATCGCGGCGGACTTCCCGCCCAATTCCAGTGAGACACGGGCGATTCGGTCACCGGCCAGGGCCGCGATGCGCCGTCCCGCCGCCGTGGATCCGGTGAAGGTGATGTGGTCCACCCGCGGGTCGGTGACCAGGGTTTCGGAAACCTCGCGGTCGGCGATGAGCACGCTTACCACGCCCTCGGGCACCAGCCCCTCCGCGACGAGTTCGGCGATCACGTCGGCGAATACCGCCGGTGACAATGGCGCGTCCGGGGCGCCCTTCAAGATCACCGAACATCCCGCGGCCAACGCCGGGGCAACCTTGAAGGCGATGGTGCCGATCGGGCCGTTCCACGGAATGATCGCGGCGACAACGCCGGTGGGCTCGCGCAGGATCCGGGAGACTCCGCCGTCCGCGCGCACACGGTCCTCGCGCTGTTCGAAGTTCCGGGCCTCGGCGGCCACCGCATGGAACAGTCCCGCGCTCATCTGCTGGGTCATACCGCTGACGGTGACCGGCACACCGACCTCGAGTACGCCGATGGTGGTGAGCTCCTCGATGCGCTGTTCGAGGCGGGCGCCGATCTCGTCGATCACCTGGGCCCGTTCGGTCATGGTCTTGCCCGACCAGACCCCGGAGTCGAAGCTGCGCCGCGCGGCCTCGACCGCGCGGGCGACGTCATCGGTTGTGGCACTGCGGATCCGGGCGGCGCGCTGTTCGGTCCACGGGTCGATCAGGTCGATCCATTCCTCGCCGGTCGAGTCGACCCAGTGGCCGCCGATGAAGATCTGTTCCCGGTCGGCGACGGACGGTGTGGTGACGGCGGTGTCGGTGGTGGTCATCGCGATGGCCCTTTCTCAGCGGTTGTTGTAGCCGGCGTCGACGGGCAGCGTGACGCCGGTGATGTATCGGGCCTCGTCGGAGGCCAGGAAGGCCAGTGCGTTGCTGACGTCGATCGCTTCGATCAGCTCGACCGGCATCGGGTTCTTGTACGCCTCGTCGTTGGCCACCTCGGGATGCGAGTTGACGAAGGCGCCGTATTCGGCGTTGGCGACCATCGGGGTGTTCACGCCGGTCGGATGGATCGTGTTGACCCGGATGGAATGCTTCGCGAGCTGCTTGGAGTACAGCCGCATCAACCCGACGACGCCGTGCTTGGCCGCAGAGTAGCCCGCCTGCCCGGGAAAGGTGTTCAGGCCCATGCTGGTCAGTCCGGCGGCCGAGCTGGTGATGGTGATCGAGCCGCCGTTGCCGCGCTCGACCATCGGCGGGACGGCCACCTCGAGGGTGTGCCACACGCCGGTGAGCATGGTGTCGACCGCGTCGTGCCAGGCCTGCGGTTGGCTGCCCTGATCGATCACCGGCATGATGCCCGCGTTCGCGACGATGATGTCGACGAATCCGAACTGCTGCACGCCCGCGTCGTAGGCCCGCTGCACATCCGCTCGGTCGCGCACGTCACCGATGGTGGTGACGATCTGCCCGCCGGCCTTCTCGACCAGGCGGGTGGTCTCGGCGAGGTCCTCCTCGGTGGCCATCGGATAGAACACCGACGGGATCTGCGCGCAGATGTCCATGCCGACGATCGCCGCGCCCTCTTCGGCGAGCCGCACGGCGTGGGACCGGCCCTGCCCACGCGCCACACCGGTGATGAAAGCGACCTTGCCTTCGAGACGTTTCATGAAATTCCTTCTCTCACTGACTTTTCCGGATGCGGGCCGGATTCGGCGCGGGAATGCCCGATTCGTCGCCGCGAACCGTGCGCAGAGGTTCGCGGCGACCGTGGGCCCGGCCGGAGATGTCGAGCGGCTGTGAATGCCGTCACATCACCGTAGCGCCCGAAAACCTCTCGGTCAACAACTGACAGATTTTGTCATTTATATCGTTTCGGAGCTAGAAATCATGTAGGAAATAGCTGTCCAACTGCGGACATGAGGAGGTAAACCTACAGTCTTTCCAATATCCGAAGCGGCCCTAGGGTCCCGATAGGAAACTATCTACCGTAGGTTTTCCGACGACGCCGCGACCAGTGCGGGATCGTCGGCCGACGGTTGCAGGACGCCGTCGCGAACCAGTGCGTCGATCTGCCCACCGGACATGCCCAGCAGATCGGCGCAGATCTCGCGGGTGTGCTGACCCGGCAGCGGCGCGGGCCGCGTGGCAGGGTCGGCGATCTCCTCGAATCGTGCGGCGCGGGCTGTCGCGGGCAGATCCGTGGTCAGCAGGTCGTGCTGGACCAGCGTGTAGGTTTCACGAGCAGTCAGGTGCGGGTCGGTGAGCAACTGTGGCAGCCGCAGCATCGGGCCCGCGGGGACACCTGCGGCCTGTAGGGTGGCGGCTGCCTCCTGCGGACCACGCGCCCGAGTCCATTCCGACACCACGGCGTCCACCTCGGCGCGGTGCCGAATCCGTTGCGTCACAGTGCAGAAGCGTTCGTCGTTCACGAGGTCCGGGCGACCCAGGACCTCGCACAGGCTCCGCCACTGCGCGTCGTCGCCGACGGTCACCACACACCATTCGTCGTCACCGTCGCAGGCGTAGACGCCGCTAGGAGCACAGTAGGGATCCGAATTGCCGGACGCTACAACCGATCCCGGCGCGAGCGCTTCAGCGACCAGTTGGGTGCCCAGTTGGACGAGCGCGGTATCTGCCTGGGCCACTTGAATATCGGTGCCTCGACCGCTGCGGCGGCGGGCGATCAACGCGGCCAGGACCGCGCTGGCAGTTATGTGCGCGGCGATGTGGTCGGGGTAGACGGTTTGTCCGTCACACAACAGTTCGGCGTTGTCCGGGTAGCGCCACAGGGCCGACACCCCGCACGAGGCGCGCACCAGGGGACCGTATCCCAGCCTGGTACGCCACCCGCCGGTCGCACCGAAGGCACTGGATTCCGATACCACGATGCGTGGATTCAGCGCCGACAGAGATTCGTAGGACAGGCCCATCGCGGCCAAGGTGCCAGGCTTGAAGTTCGCCAGCACCACATCCGCCTCGGCGACCAGCCTGCGGAACAAGGCAGCCCCTTCCGGCCGCCGCAGGTCCACGCCCAGGCTCCGTTTGTTGCGGTGTCCCCACGCCACCGAGGCAGCCAGGGCCGCACCGCGTTTGGACTGGCGCAGGCCGTCCGGGAAGTTCGCGTTCTCGATCTTGATCACATCGGCGCCATAATCGGCGAACTGCCTGCTGAGCTCCGCACCGAAGACGATCACCCCCAGATCCAGCACCCGAAGTCCAGCCAGCGGAGCCGCCGAGGGATCCCCGGTACCGGTGTCGACTACGGGATGATCGGGGGTCACGATGTCGTCGTGCTCGCCGGGTTGCGGTGCGCGCGTGCGGATCCCGGCGCGCACGCCGCCGATGCCGACGTACCCGGAGGGCGCCTTCGCGTATGTGCCCGGTGCGATCTCGGTCTGCACGAGTGCGCCCGAGTCCTCGAAATGCGATGTGGTCAGGACCTCGGCCAGGGTGTGTACCCCGCCGACCGGAACGCCGCGGCGGGCACCCTCCTCGACCAGCTCGGCCTGGGTGCGGGTGGCGAACAGTTCGCCGATCAGCGGGTGCAGCGAACCGGCGGCGGCGAACCGCGCCGGAATCGTGTCGTATTTCGGATCGGCGAATTCGGCCGGCGCGCCGAGCCATTCGAACATCCCCCGCCACTGCCGCTTGGCCAGCAGGCAGATTCGCACGTGCCCGTCCTTACAGGCGAAGACGGGATAGAAATCGGCCGCATCGGGCCGCCCGCGCGGGAAGTCCTCGGAACGTCCGGCCGCCGCGGAGCCCTGCGTGCCGAAACCGGGATCGAAGCCGTGCACGATCGCCTCGAAGGCCGAAACGTCCACGGTCTCACCGCGTCCGGTTTCCAGTCGGCGCAGGTACGCCAACAGGGTCGCCCACACCGCGTGCGCGCCGACGGTTTCCTCCACCAGCCCCGCCGGGGGCAACAGCGGCTCGATGCCGGGTGCGCCCGAGCGGGACAGCACACCCGAGAGCGCGTACAGCACCGGTTCGGTGGCCACCCAGTCCCGGTATGGGCCGCTCTGCCCGAAACCGGTGATCGATGTCCATACCAAACCCGGTGCGGCAGCGCGTATCTCGGCCGGACCCACACCCCGTTCCGCGAGCCGTCCCGGCGGGGACGACTCGACGACGACATCGGCGCTGCGGGCCAGTTCGCGGAAACGCTCGGCCCCCGCCGCACTGGCCAGATCCACGGTGATGCCGAACTTGTTGGCGTTGCGCAGCGCGAACGCGATACTGGTCCCCGCGGCCGTGGGCTCCGCCGACCGACTGCGCGAGCCGCCGGGCGGTTCGACGCGGATCACCTCGGCCCCGAGGTCGGCCAGATAGCGGCCGCAGGATTCGCCGAGACCGTCGGTGAGGTCCAGCACGCGGGTGCCGACCAGCGGAAGTGTCATCGTTGGCTCCGTTCGATCGGTGGTCCGGCGATTCAGCGGGTGCCGAAATACACCGATTTGGTGCGGTAGTACGACGCGATCCCCTCCGGTCCGAGCTCACGTCCCAGACCGGAGAACTTGACCCCGCCGAACGGGGCGTCCAGATCCAGCAGATAGTGGTTGACGCCGAAGGTGCCGCTGTCGATGCGATCGGCGATGGCCAGACCCCGTTCCTCGTCGGTGGTCCACACCGTGCCGCCCAAGCCGTAGTGGGAGTCGTTGGCGATGGCGATCGCCTCCTGCTCGGTGTCGAACGGTGTGATCGTCAGAACCGGTCCGAAGATCTCTTCCTGGGCGATGCGCGCGGAATTGTCCACACCCTCGAATACCGTCGGCTCCACGAACCAGCCCACCGGCTGGCCTGCGGGAACGCCGCCGCCGGTGGTGACCCGGTAACCGTCCGCGCGCCCGGCATCGACGTAGCCGAGCACCCGGTCGCGTTGCGCCACGCTCACCAGCGGTCCGATCTGGGTGGCCCGATCCAGCGGATCACCGATCCGCAGCGCACGCACCGTTTCGGTGACCACGCCCACCACCTCGGCATACCGCGAGCGCGGCGCCAGGATCCGGGTCCCGGCGTGACAGGTCTGGCCGTTGTTCACCAGCGACACCTCGAGCAGCTTCGCCGCGAACTGTTCGAGATCGGCGTCGGCGGTCACGATGGACGCCGATTTCCCACCGAGTTCGAGCGTCACCGGACGCAACAGCCGCCCGCACACCTCACCGATGGCCCGGCCCGCCGGGGTGGAGCCGGTGAACGCCACCTTGTCCACACCGGGATGTTCGACCAGGTACGCGCCGCCCGCCCGATCGGCGGGCACGATGTTCAGCACGCCCGCGGGCAGTCCGGCCTCGATAGCCGCCTCGGCGAAAGCATAGGCATCCAAGGCGGTTTCGGGAGCGGGCTTGAGCACGACGGTGCATCCGGCGGCGAGCGCGGGCGCGAGTTTCATCGCCGCGAGCGACTGCGGGTAGTTCCACGGCGTGATGGCCGCGACCACCCCGACCGGTTCACGGCGCACGACCGTGCGGCCCCCGAATGCACTGGGTCGCACATCCTCTCGCGCCGCACCGCGAATCAGCCGGGCGTAGTACTCGATCATCAACGCGGGTGCGTACCCGTTGACGTTGATCGATGTCGTGATCGGCATGCCGTTCTCACGACTGGCCAGCGCTGCGGTCTGCTTGGCGCGCGATTTCAGCGCCGCCGCGAAACGATCGAGATGGTCGGCCCGCTCGTCGGCGTCCAGGGCACGCCAATCCGCCAGCGCCCGACGCGCCGCCGCGACCGCCGCGTCGATATCGGCCGGATCGGCCAGTGCCGCTGTGCCGAGCACCTTTTCGGTGGCGGCTTCGATGACCTCGACCGCGGCCGCTGTGCTCGGTGCGACCCACTCCCCGTCGATGAACAGGGAGGGGCGATCGTATGTGGTGTCCATAGCGGTCCTCAGAGGGTGTCTTCGTGCCCGAACAGGGTGGAGCTGACCAGCGGGGCCATCGGCCCACCGATGAACAGCGAAACCCGCGCGCCCGGAACAGGATTGGTGGATGTGCCGCGGATCTGACGCACCGCTTCCACGGCCAGTCCCATACCGTTGACGAAGGAGTCGGCGATATTGCCGCCACTGGTGTTGACCGGTAGCTTCCCGATTCCGGCGGTCAGGTTGTCGACGGTGAGAATGTCTCCGGCGGCCGGGCCCGCGGGCGCGAATCCGTGATCGATCAGCGCGGAAACGGCGGGGCCACTGAAGTTCTCGTACACCTGGACCACATCGACGTCGTCGTGGGTCAGTCCGGCCGCGGCCCACATCCGGTCCGCGACACCCGCTCGTCCGGGGCGACCGGCGAATCCGGCGCTGGTGTAGAGCTCGTCGTTGTCGATGATCGAGGAATATCCGCCCGGCGCGCCCTGCGCACCGGCGAGCACGTACGCCGCGTCCGGTCGCATGGCGCGGGCGCGCTCACCCGAGACGAGCACGAGCGCGACCGCACCGTCGCTCTCGCGCGAGCAGTCGAACAGGTGGAACGGCTCGGTGATCATCCGGGAGGACTCGTAGGTCGCCTCGTCCAGCGGCTTGCCGTATCCAGCGGCGGTCGGGTTGTTCTGCGCGTGCCGGTAAGCGGCGAGGACCAGCGCTCGCATCGCCTCGCGGGGCACCCCGTCGTGTTCGAGCAGTCGCTGCGTGCGCAGCGCGCAGACCTGGGCCGGGGAGCCCACGCCGTGTGCGAGGTAGTGCGGGCCGTAGAAATACTTCGCGTAGCCGAGCCGACCGGTGTCCTCCTGGGCCATCGACCGGTAGACCACGACGGTCTCGGCCTGCCCGGTGGCGATCGCGACGGCGGCGTTGTTGATCGCGGCCGCCACGGCGCCGCCCCCGCCACCCCACATCATGTTCGACCACCGCACATCCCGGACGCCGAGTGCGCCGCCCAGGATCGCGCCGTCGTGCCCGCCGCCCGCGTAGGAGACGAACCCGTCCAGTTCGCTGGGTGAGACTCCGGCGTCGGCGCACGCGGAGACGATGGCCTCCAACGTCATTCGCAGCTCGCCGTGCGGCGCGCCGCCTCGCTTGTAGTGCAATTCGGCCGCACCCACCACCGCGGCCGCGCCGCGCAACGTCGTTCCGCTCATGCTCGCGCTCCTTCGGTGTCGGCGCGGCGCCACCGCAGCAGGGGCCACGTCGCTCCGGGGTCGAGCTCGATGTGGCCGACGACCTGGTCGCCGATCCGCACGTTCTCGGGCACGTCGTCGACCAGAAGGCCCAGCACCCTTCGGTTTCCGGCTCCCGGCAGTTCCACCAGGACGGTCACGTACGGCACCCGGTCGGCGAGTTCGGTGATGAAGGGATAGTGGCTGCGGGCCCAGCTGTACACGGTGCCGGCCGCCTCGACCGTCTCCCAGCCCGGGTCGAAGGTATGACAGGTCGCGCAGATCCACTGCGGGCCCCAGATCCACGCACCGCAGTGACCGCAATGTTGCAGTCGCAGTTCACCTTCGGCCAGCCCCTCCCAGTAGGGCCGGTCCAGGCCGTCCGCCGCGGGCCCCCACGGCAGATCGAGTGTCGGCGTCTCGCTCATGCCGATGCTCCGGACACCGGAAAGTTCTCCAGCGCAGCGGCTTTCCAGACACCGTCGCGCAGTTCCCAGATCGAGCGCAGGCCGATCACGCCGTCGGGGGTGTCGTAGACGGTCTCGCCGATCTGCTTGTCGTCCTCGGCGCGCACGTCCTGGATCCGGAAGCTGTTGACCACTCCGCGCGGGACGGTCACACCCTCGAACACCGCAGGGATGTTCTCCTGCACCATATCGGCCAGGGCGGCTTTGAAATTGCCGTCGGCGACGGTGCCGACGTGCCGCTCGTACAGTTCGCGAAAGTCTTGATCAGGCATTCGAGTTCTCCTCGCTTCCCTGGTGACGCAGGGCGTCACCGATATTTTTACCTTAAGCCTTTAGGTTTATCGGGTCAATCGTCGACCGCGATGCAAGGCCGCACCGGCTAGTCGTCGGCGAATCGGAACTCGCCGTCGGCACCGACCCGCACCGGCTCCTCGGCGGTCTCCGTGTTCGCCAGACGCGCCAGAGCGCCGGGTTCACGGGTCGAGGCCAGCGTGCGTCCGCCGTCGGGCGTCCGGGCGGACAGGAATCCGAGTTCGGCTTCTCCCGATCGGGAGTAGACGACCGTCCACGATTCCGACAACGCCGCACCCTCGTAGTCCGGATGCGCCCGGACGGTGGGTTCCCGGTCGACGCTGTCCTGCACGTCGACGCGGCGGAAGCCCGCCGGAGGTGGCTCGGTGTGATACACCCCGAAGGCATGTTTGGTCAGGTAGCCGCCGTTGGCGGTGAGCAGTCCGTAGCTGCCCGGCGACTGCCGCAATCGGGTGGCCAGCGTCGCGATCGCGTGGGTGCTGTAGTTGTTCCACGGCCCACCGGCGAAGGTCAGACCGCCGGTCACCGTCAGTGGGCACGCGGGATCGTCTGTGGGAAGGCCGATTTCGTGCGCGGCAACCTGGACCGCGGAGGGAAAGCACGAGTAGACGTCGATGTGGGCGATGTCGTCGAGACCGATCCCGGCCAGCTCCAGCGCCCGCGCACTCGCGTGCCGGATCGCGGGCGAGCGATCCAGGGCGGCGCGTTCGGCGATGTCGTAGGTGTCGTGCGCCTCGGTACCCGCCTGCGGGAACACCCAGTTCTCCCGTGGAATCCCCAGTCGCCGAGCCACTTCCACCGAACACAGCAACACCGCCGCGCCCTGCTCGACCATATTGTTGGAGTTCAGCAGTTTGGTGTAGGGCGACGCGACCCACCGGTTGCGCTCACCCGGGGTGATGATCTCGCTGCCGGTGTAGGCGCGTTGAGTCCAGGCGTACGGATTGGCGGCGGCGACCTCGCTGAACCGGGACCACAGCTCCCCGATCACCTCCCGATGCTTGTCCATCGACCGCCCCGCCGACAGGCGCAGCGCCTGCTCGAACAGCGGATAGATGTAGGCGGGTCGGTCCAGCCCCGCGCGACGTTCGGTCTCCGATCGCATCGGGACCTCCGGAACCAGCATCGGGGCGGCGGGAACCGACTCGTCCTGAACCGTCCAGTGCGGGCGTACTCCCTTCGCGCGCAACGTCGTTCGCGTCCGCCAGGATTCGGCCCCGCCGATCAGCACGACATCGCAACGTCCCGCCGCGATATCCTCCGCAGCCTGATTGACCAGTACCTGCGGTGTGCTGCCACCGCTGCCGGTGTAGCCGGTGTGCCTGGGCGTAGCGCCGATCCACGCGCCGACCAGCGCACCGGGATCGCGATACCGCCACGACAGCAGCCCGACGATCCGCACCGAATCGACGAGTTCGAGTAGTCGTGTACTGCCCGCCTCGGCGGCGGCTCGCGCGGCGGCGTCGGCGATCAGCGCGGCCGGTTCGCGCGCACCTTCGCGCTCGTTGAGCTGGCCGCCGCCGACCAGTACCGGTGTCCGGGGATCCAGGCTCACGACCGCACCGCCTCGAGGATCCGCTCCCGCGATTCCGGACGCGGCCAGCCGCCGAGGATGAGTGTGGTCAGAACTGTTGGCTTCCAACGTTTCACGATCTCCTCACAGATCTTGTCGACGGGCCCGACGAGCGCGACGTCCTCCACCATCGCCGTGGGAACGGCCTGGGCGGCCAGATCGGCGCGTCCGGCCAGATAGAGCCGCTGAATCTCGGCGCATTCCTGACCCCAGCCCATCCGCACGAACACATCGTTGTGGAAATTAGCCCCCTTGGCCCCCATACCGCCCGCGTACAGGGCCACCACCGGCTTGAGCCGCGCCGCCGCACGCTCGAGATCCTCGTCCTCGGACAGCCAGCACACATTGGCCACCTCGAAGTCCGCGGCGGTGCGGCGAGCACCCTCGCGGGCGAAACCCTCGGCGAGCGCGGCGCGGTAGAACTCGTCGGTCTTCGGCGAGAACCACAGCGGCGTCCAGCCGTCGGCGATCTCCGCGGCGAGCGCGACGTTCTTCGGCCCTTCCGCGCCGAGGTAGACCGGGATGTCGGACCGCAGCGGATGCACGATGGACTTGAGCGGCTTACCCAGACCGGTTCCGCCACCGTAGGGCAGCTGAAAGTGCTTGCCCTCGAACGTCACCGGCTCCGCGCGCGCCCACACCGCGCGCATCACCGCGACGTATTCGCGGGTGCGTTCCAGCGGGCGCGGATAGGGCTGTCCGTACCAGCCCTCGACCACCTGCGGGCCCGAGGCGCCGATGCCCAGGATCAGCCGTCCGCCGCTGAGGTGATCGATGGTCTGGGCGGCCATCGCCAACGCCGTGGGGGTGCGCGCGGAGATCTGGCACACCGAGGTTCCCAGCGCGATCCGGCTGGTCCGCGCACCCCACCAGGCCAGCGGAGTGAGCGCGTCCGAGCCGTAGGATTCCGCGGTCCAGAAGCTGTCCACCCCGAGCGCCTCGGCCTCGGCGATGGTCTGCTCCATGCGCCGGGGCGGGTGTGAACCCCAGTATCCGGCCATCACGCCGACCTTCACCGCGGCCTCCCGTCGTTCATTGCTGTCGTCAAAGCTGTCGTCCTGTCAGTGATTCCGGTAGACGGGCGGGCGCTTGTCGAGGAAGGAGTGCACCGCCTCGCGATGGTCGCGGGTCGTGGCGGCCAGGATCTGGGTCCGGTTCTCCAGGTCGATCGCCGCGCGCAGGCTCGGCACCTCGAGGTTGGACCACATCACCTCCTTGGTCATCCAGACCCCGAACGGGCTGTTGCGGGCGATCGCCTCCGCCGTGTCGAGCGCGACGTCGAGCAGCCGGTCGGCGGGCTCGATCGAGGACACCAGGCCGATCCGCTCGGCCTCCTGTGCGGGGACCGATCGTCCGGTGAGCAGAATCTGTGCGGCCCTGGCGAATCCGATCATCCGGGGCAGCAGCCAGCTGACTCCGATATCGCAATTGGACAGCCCGCGATTGATGAACGAGGCGTGCAGCGCGGCATCGGCGGCGATGATCCGGATGTCGGCCATCAGCGCCAGCGCCATACCGCCGCCGGCCGCGGCGCCGTTGATCACCGCGATCACCGGGGCACGCACACCGCGAAACGCCTCGACCAGTCCGGCGATGTGCTGTTGCACGCGCAATCCCGCCTGCGCCCGACCCTCCCCTTCGGCCGCGCCGGGCGGTGTGCCGTAGCCGCGCAGATCGAGTCCGGCGCAGAAGGCGCGACCGTTACCGGTCAGGACGATCGCCCGGACCTCCGCGTCGTGGCGCACCTGCGCCAGCACGCCGTGCAGCGCCTCGATGAGTTCGGCGTTCATCGCATTGAGCGCCTCCGGTCGGTTCATCCGGATCAGCAGGATGCCGGGGCGGGGACGCTCGGTCTGGATCACATCGGACATGTGTCGGACTTCCTCGAATCGTCGGCGACGGTCACACCACAGGCGGTACCGTCGAACTATAAAGCTAATACCTTTAGATAAATTACTCAAGGTAGAGGCGAAATCGAAAGGCTTGCACAGATGATGGAACGGAACGGCGGAGTCGTCGTGGTGACCGGTGGCGCGAGTGGGATCGGAGCCGCGACCGGCGAGCTGCTGGGCCGGCGCGGGAGCCGGGTGGTGGTCACCGATATCGACGACGTCCGGGGTACGGCAGTGGCCGAGAGCCTCGGCGGTCGAGGCGAGTATCTGCATGTCGACGTGACCCGGGAGCAGGACATCGCCGCCGCGATCGACACCGCGATCGAGCGGTTCGGCCGGGTGGATGCCGTGGTGAACAACGCCGGACGGGTCGGGGCGTGGACGTACCTGCAGGACATCACGCTCGAGGAGTGGGACGCGACGTTCGCGGTGCTGGCGCGCAGCGCGTTCCTGGGTACAAAGCACGCCGCGCGCGTGATGCGCGAGCAGGGATTCGGCGCCATCGTCAACGTCTCCTCGGTGGCGGCGTTACGCACCGGATTCGGCCCGCACCCCTATGGCGCGGCCAAAGCCGCGATTCTGCAGCTGACCCGCAGTGCCGCAAGGGAACTCGCACCGCACGGCGTCCGCGTGAACGCCGTGACACCGGGCGGAGTCGCCACCCGGATCCAGGGCCACGGCGCGGGACTCGAAGGCGATGCACTCGATGCGAGCATCGACGGGGTCCGCCGCGGACTGCGCACCTTCCAGCCCATCCCGCGAGCGGGCGAGGGCACGGACATCGCGGAGGCCATCGCCTATCTCGTCTCCGACGCGGCCTCGTTCGTCACCGGTCAGAACATCGTCGTGGACGGTGGACTGACGCTCGGCAAGGGCTGGCCCGCGAACTACCGCGCCGAGGCCGAGGCTGTCGGCGGGCATTCGGGCTGATCCGCACGCGCCGGGCGCGGGGTGGCCGCGATTCGCGACACCCTCGCGCCCGGCGGGTCAGATGCCGACCGGCCCGCCCAGCCAGACGCCGACCTCCTCACCGGAGACGTGCCGACCCGCATCGCTGACCAGGAAAGACACTGTGGCCGCAATGGATTCGGCCGGTATGCGCGGCCAGTGTTCAGCCAGGGTCCGCGCCGCATCCGATCCGCCCGAGGCGATGATGTCGGTCTCGACGAAACCGGGCATGACCGCGTTGACCGTCACACCGCGCCGGGCGAGTTCCTGCGCCATCGCGCGAGTCATCCCGGCCAGTCCCGCCTTGGCCGCGGCGTAGGCGCTCATCCCCGGCGAGGGCCGTCGCCCGCCGGACGGACTGCTGACGAAAATAACCCTGCCCCAACCCTTTTCGTACATCGCAGGCAGAGCCGCATGAGTACAGTAGAAGGCGCCGCTGAGGTTCAAGCCGATCACCCGATCCCAGTCCCGGGGCGAGAGCTGCCGAGCCGAACCGAACAGGTTCATCCCGGCATTGTTGACCAGCACGGTCGGTGCGCCGAATTCGGCGGTGGCCTGTTCGATCAAGTGTGCGGCCTGTGTGGGGTCGGAGACGTCGGCGTGGATTGCGGTAGCGCTGCCACCCGAGGCGGCGATCTCCTCGGCCACCTGCCTCGCCGGGCCCTCGCTCGCGGAATAGTTGACCGCCACGGCGAATCCGTCGGCGGCCAGGCGGTGTGCGATCGCCGCTCCGATCCCCCGCCCGCCGCCGGTGACCACCGCGACGCGCGCAGGCGCTTCCGTCGTCGAATCCGTCACCGCCGCAGCCGCTTCCGTTCAGGCAATGCCATTCCGTCCTTCATTACTCGGGCTCCATTTCTGTCGTTCCTGCGCCGAACGTCGATGCCGTGCGTCTGCGCTAGGCGGTCGCCGCAGTCCCGCGCACCGCGATCGCATCGGACGGCGCTTGCGGAAACCGCTGACGCAATACCGGTTTGGCCATCTTGCCGGAGAAGGTCCGCGGCAGCGGCTCCCCCAGCGCCACAGCGTGTTTGGGGCGTTTGAACTTCGCGAGGTTCGCTCCGGCGAGAGCCTCGATCTCGGCCACCACCTCGGCGGCCGGACGGTGGCTGTGGAACACGACCATGGGCACCTCACCCCACCGGTCGTCCTTCACACCGATCACCGCGAGGTCCGCGACGCCCTCGATGACGTGCAACACCCGCTCGATCTCGGCAGGATAGACATTGAGGCCGCCGGAGATCAGCATGTCCTTGCTGCGGTCGACGATCTTGAGGAATCCGCCCTCGTCCTGCAGCCCGAGATCGCCGGTGCGCAACCAGCCATCGACCAGTGTCGCGGCGGTGGCCTCGGGTTTGCGCCAGTACTCGCGCATCACGTGCTCACCGCGGACGAGAATTTCGCCGACCTCCCCGGGCGGGGTGTCCACGTTCGGGTCGCCGATCGTGACCTGCGTTCCCACCAGCGCGAGTCCGGCGTAGCCGGGGCGGGTGGAGGCATCCTCGTAGTTCAGCGTCGAGACCATGCCCGAGGCCTCGGTCAGCCCGTACACCTGCGTGAGCGGAATGCCGCGTGCGCAATAGAAATCCACGAGATCCACACCGACCGGTGCACCGCCGGTTCCGGCGAAGGTGAACTTCGCGAGTTTGCGTGCGCCGAAGTCGGGCAGCGTGGTCATCCGTTCCCAGATCACCGGCACCACCGTGGTCGCGGTGATCTGTTCGCGTTCGAGGGTGTCCAGGGCGATCTGCGGATCGTATTCGCGCAACAGCACCATCGTCGCCCCGGGCACCACCACCAGTTGCATGAAGATCGACAGCACCGAGCCGGTGTACACCAGCGGCGCCGCACACAGCACGCGGTCGCGCGCACTGAAGCCGTGACTGACCGTCTGCGCGATGCCCGGAGCCATCGCGCTGCGGTGGGTGACCACCGCGCCCTTCTGCACGCCCGTGGTGCCGGAGGTGTAGCAGATGAACGCGGCGTCGTCACCGGCGATGTCCACTCGGGGCGCGACGCCGGGATCACTCAGCGTGTCGTACGAGCGATGCGCGCTGCCGCCGATCGCGAAGATATCGAGCGGGATCTGCTCGGCGGCGACCTCGAGCAGCGAGGCGAATTCGTCCTCGATGATCACCACGCGTGGCGCGGAATCCACCACCATCGGCGCCAATTCCCTTGCCGTGAGCCGGAAATTGAGCGGCACGCTGATGGCGCCGATCTTGAGCGTGGCCAGGATGACGTGCGCCAACTCGGGCCGATTGAGCATCATGACCGCGACGCGGTCGCCCTTGCCGACGCCACGCGCCACCAGGCCACGGGCGAGGGCATCGGTCACCGCATCGAGTTCGGCCCACGTCTCGGCGTGGTCGCCGAAGACGATCGCCTGCTGATGGGGGCGGGTCTTACCCCAATAACGCGTCAGATCCGCGAGATTCATTCGAGTACCTCCTCGTTCGCCGACTGCTCGGCCGCGAGCACCGGCGGATGTGACCGCCCTCACTGCGTGTCGGTAAAACTAACAGCTTTAGATTTCTTGTGCAATACCCCGGCAAGCCCCCGATACAATCGGGATGTTGGCATGAAACTGACACTCACACAATGGATTTCGTGTGAGTGTCAATTTCCGCATATGCGGTTCAGCCGGTCGTTTCCGCATCCTTCGCATACAGGTGGCGATCGGCTGCCGCCGCGATGCGCGCGTCGTCGTAGCCGGCCACCTCCCGCAACACCCGCGCGGTATCGGCTCCGGCCCGCGGCGGCAGCGCGGGAGCGAATCTCTCCCCGGCCACCCGCACCGGACTGACCACGAATTCCAGCTCCCCCACCCCGGCGTAGTCGACGCGATAGGTGTTGTCCCTGGCCTGGAAATGCGGGTCGTCGAGCATCTCGGCCACGGTGTTGACCGGCCCACCGGCGATACCGTGGGCGAGGAACAACTCCACCCATTCCGCGCGAGTGCGCTGGGCGAAGATCTCCCGCAGCTCACGCCACACATGCTCGGCACGCTCCGGCGCGCCCTCGTCGGCGGTGGTCAGGTCGATCGCCACCAGATCCTCCCGGCCGATTGCGACCAGGAAGTTGCGCCAGAACTTCTCCACGTGCGAGCCGAACAGCACGGCCTTGCCGTCCTTGGTCCGATACGCCTCGAGCCGCGGCCAGTCCGGCAACCGTCCGTCCGGCAGCCACGTCGGGCGCGGGATCGATCGATCCCGGTTCAATTCCGCGTCGACCAGATCCGGCATCCATGCCGCGGCCACATCGATCCCGGAGACCTCCACGCGGCTACCGGTGCCGGTGGCGTTCGCACGATGCAGTGCCGCCAGCAACCCCATCGCCCCGTACGCGCCCAGGGCGTACATCGCGATCGGCGGACTGGTCGAACCGGCGATTCCGGTGACCGGCGGCTCATCGGGAGTCTCGACCTCACGCAGACCGGCGTACCCGTCGAAGACCGGTCCGCCCGTACCCAGACTGCGATACGGGCCCTCGGTCCCCATCCCGGACACGGTGCACAGCACGATTTTCGGGTTCACCTCCCGCAGCCGGTCGAATCCGATGCCGAGCCAATCCAGATACCCGCCGCGCATCCCCTCGATGACCGCGTCGCAGGATCGCGCCAGATCCAGGAATGCCTGCTTGCCCTCGGCCGAACGCAGATCCAGTGCGACCGAACGCTTTCCGCGATTCCACCGCAGGTGCATGAACGCCGGCCCGTCCGGATCGCCGACCGCGCGGGCACCACCCACGCGCACCGGATCACCGAGTGGGCCGGACTCGACCTTGATCACCTCCGCGCCCAGATCGGCCAGGTGCCCGCCGAGCGAGGCCGGTGCCAGCTGCGCGACCTCGAGCACGCGGACGCCGTGCAGCAGGGAGAATCCACTCATCCGGCGACCTCTTTCAGTTCCTTCGAAATATTGTGTGTCTGTTCGGGTTTCAGCTCGATCCACAACCCCTCGGCCTCGGTCAGCAGAACGTCGCCGTGATGCAGGCTGCCGTACATGATCCGTTTGCGGCCCTGCTGCCCGACCAGCCGCGCGGTCACCGTCAGCTCGGTGTCCAGCGGCGCGGGCGCGCGGAAGGAGACCTCCAGGCGGGCCGTGCGAGCCCACGGCCGGTGATGATTGGCCAACCGGGCCAGGATCTCGTCGAAGATCAGCGGCGCCACACCGCCGTTCATCGCGTAACGCCCCGAGTGGAAACGCCCGATTCGCACCCGTCCGATCGCGGTGGTGTCGGTGATCCGGTCCAGATGGATCGGCGGTATCAGCGCCTGCCCGTGTCCGGCCGATTCCCAGCGCTTTCCCGCGATCTGCTCATCCTCGTCCACCTCGAATTCGGCTACGGCCGCGGCGATCTCACGCAACCGCGCCGCTGCCGCCGCGGCGGCAGCCGGAGTCGGTTTACTGCGGGTGACCGCCTCCTGCGCGGCGCGCAGCGCCTCGATCAACTCGGCGTACTCGTCGTTCGCGCCGACCGTCGGGACGAACGGGTCCACCCAGGTCGGATTCCAGATATCGGGGCTCATCGGGGATCCGGCTTGGATACTCCGTCGTTCACGGCGGCAAGGAAACGGCGGACAGGTCGGTTGTGGCGCACGCCAGCTTCTTTCGATAGTATGTTCGAATGGATGAGGTGGTGCGGTATACATTCCGGCTCCGGCCCGGCCGCACCGCCGAGAAGGTGCTGCTGGCCGAGTGGGGGCGGTGCCGTTGGTTGTGGAATGAGGCGGTCCACCAGCAGAGGTCTGGACAGAAGCCGACGTTCGCCAAGCTCGGGAAGCTGCTGACCCGAGCGCGCGCGTCGATGCTGTGGCTGCGGGAGGGTTCGCAGGTCGCGCAGCAGCAGATGTTGCGTGATTATGCGCGGTCGCTGGAGCAGTCCTTTACGGTGGCCGGGCGTGGTCGTCCGAAGGTGAAGTCCGGCAAGAGGTCTCTGCCGTCGCTGGAGTACACCCGGCGTGGATTCTCGATCCGTGAGGGCCGTTTGATGCTGCCGAAGGGCGTCGTGATTCCGGTGGTGTGGTCGCGAGAGTTGCCGTGCGAGCCGACATCGGTGCGTGTCAACCGGGACAGTCTGGGGCATTGGTATGCCTCCTTTGTCGCGCGCCGGGATATCGTGGCCTCTCCACCCGGGCTGGGCGGTATCGGGATCGATTGGGGTGTGGCCACCACTGCGACGACCTCCGATCCCGCGTTCGACCTTCCGTATCTTGGTCACCGCAAGCGATGCACCGCTGAATTGGCGAAGGCGCAGCGCAGGATGGCGCGACGCCACCGCAACGGCCGTCCGCCCTCGCGGGGTTATGCCGATGCCAAACGGCAGGCTGCCCGGCTGGCCAAGAAAGCTGCCCGGCGAACTGTGCACGACTCGCGGGTGTGGGCCAAACATGTTGTCGACCGGCATGATCTGATCGCCGTCGAGGATTTTCAGCCGGCGTTTTTGGCGAAGTCGACGATGGCGCGCAAGGCCGCTGATGCCGCGATCGGTGCGGCCAAGGGTGCACTGATCGAGCGTGCCGTGCGGGCCGGGCGCAAGGTGGTGATGATCCGGCCCGCGTACACGAGCATGACGTGCAGTCGGTGTTTCGCGAGAACCAAGCGACTCGGCCTGCACGAGAGATACTTCCGGTGCCCGGACTGCGGCTACGCCGAGGGTCGGGATCGGAACGCTGCCAGAGTGGTTCTGGCCGTGGCAGAACGGGGCCACGTCAGTGTCGACGACGTCAGACAATCCGATCACCTCCTTCGGGTGGATAGTTCGGTTGCGGTCTGAGCTGGAAATCTCCCGCCTTCAGCGGGAGAACCGTTAAACCTCACCTGCGGTCGGTCTGCTCGCGAAGAAGGTCGAGAACATCTCGGCGATCGGCTGTTGTCGGAGCGTCGAACGCACGGCTGAGTTCTCGTGTTCGTATCGGGCGCGAAGGTTCCGGCCGGGGCCTTCCAACAGCAGTTGTTTGATCTGCTGTATTCCTTCCGGCGGTTGCGCGGCGATATCCTTCGCCACCTGCAGCGCCGTCTGACTCACGTCCGGCTCGTACCGGTTGAGCAGGCCGATGCGGTATGCCTCCGCGCCGGGCACCGCCCGTGCGGTCAACAGCAGATCGCGGGCGTGCGAGGCGCCGATCAAGGTGTCCAGCAACCAGGTCAGATTCGCCCCGCCGTATCGGGCGGCGCTGACCGCCATGGTGGTCGCGGGACCGCCGACGCGCAGGTCCGAACAGGCCGCGTACATGGTTCCCGCGCCGTAGGCGATTCCATCGACGGCCGCCACGGTCGGTTTCGGGTAGGTCAGATACCGCCACAGCATGTCCTCGCGTTCGGTCATCGACGCCTGCGCGGCCTCGGGCGGCATCGCCTCGAGTTCCTTCAGGTCGTAACCGGCGCAGAAGGCCCGCTCACCGGCTCCGGCCAGAACCACCACGCGCACCGAATCATCCTGCGCGGCATCGGATAACGCAGCATCCAGTGCGCGTTGCAGGGCGATCGGCATCGCGTTGTGCGCGTGCGGGCGATCGAGCGTCAGCCGGAGCACGCCGGGCGCCGGGTGATCCCGGCGCAGATCCTCCTCGGCCACGACTACTGGACCGCGACCGGCCGCGCACCACGCTCGGTGTCGTACCGTGCCACATCGTCGGCGACCATCTTGTGAAAAACCTGCCCCGGCAATTCGTTTCGCCCGTAGATCAATTCGGTGACCTGACCGTGCGCGGCGTTGTCGGTGATCGTCTTGGTGACGTACCAGTCCTCGGCGTGCAACGTCTCCATCAGCAGATCCCAGTTCTTCTCCAGGATCCGTTCCTCCCGCGGCGTCTCCGGTTTGCGCGGGGACAGCAGCCGGATGGTGCAGTAGCTGACGTTCGGGTCCTGCGCGTCCGGCACGATCGTCCAGATCTCGAAGTGGTTGGGCTCGGTCACCAGCATGGTCCCGGGATAGATCGTGTAGTTGGCCAACGAATAGTCGCGGACGTCGAACGAATCCGGATCGGCGTCGCGCACCTCGGTGATCGCCTTGCGCGCCACCACGAGTCGCCACGAACGGCCGACCGGGTCGAAGGCGGTGATATTGCCCTCGAGATAGTTGCAGACCGTCTTGGTGTGCAACTGGCACAGGTGATACGAATCCTGCACCCCGTCCACGGCGATCTTCCAGTTCATCTCCAGCCGCCAGGTCTCCTTGCGCACCTGGTACGACCCACCCATCCCGGTATCGGTGACCTCCGCGTCGTGCTTGTCTCCCAGGATCGCGGCGATGTCCAGGCTCGCGCCGACGGTCGGCACCACCCAGACCAGCCCGTGCCGGACCTCGCACGGGAATTCGACCAGGCCGTAGTCGCCGCGATCCATGCCGTCGAAGCCTTCGGCGTGCGGCATGCCGCGCAGCGAGCCGTCCTTGCCGTAGGACCAGTTGTGGTAGCGGCAGGCGAATACGCGCTTGCAACCGGACTCGGCGAATTCGACCTTGGCTCCGCGGTGGCGGCAGACGTTGGAGAACGCCTTCACGCTGCCGTCGCTCTGCCTGACCACCAGCAGCGGCGTCCCGATCAGCTCGGTGGTCAGGAAATCGCCGGCCTTCGCCAGCTCGTCCACGTGCGCCACGATATGCGGGAATCGCCGCACCACGGCTCGTTCCTTGTCTGCCAGCTCGGGATCGTCGAATACCGAAAAGGACACGCGGAGAAGGTCTTCCGCATAGTCGGTGGTGTTGTTGTCCACGTGGGCGATGAGCCGCTGCGTGAGCCTGATCTTCTCGTCGCGCTCCATGATCCGAGAGTGGCACACGAGACAATGATTGTCTAGTGTCTTATCTAAAGGTTTTCGATTACGCGATAACTTGGTACCGTTGCCTCGTGACTGCACGCGGCACCGAGATCGAGCGCCCGGCCGATACCCGATCGGCCATCCTCGCCGCGGCCGAATCCTGTTTCGCTCGCCTCGGCATCGCGGGCACGACCATGGAGGACGTGGCCAAGGCAGCCTCGAGTTCGCGCGCGACGGTGTATCGCTACTTCGCCGATCGCGATGCGCTGGTGACCGAATCGGTGGTGCGCCGCGCCCGCGCGAACATGGCTTCCGCGCGCGAGTTCATCGCCCGGCGACCCACCATCGAGGACAGCATCGTCGAGGGCATCTGCGAGGACGTACGCCGCGGCCGCCGCGACCCGATGGTGCATCGCCTGGTCTCACCGGCGGAGATGGTGCTGGCCGCACGGCTGCTCACCGAGTCCGGCCGGGCCCGCGAGCTGACCTACGAACTGTGGGAACCGATCCTGGCCCGAGCCCAGACCACCGGCACGATCCGCGCCGATCTCGATCTCCGGCTGCTGTGCGAATGGATCTCGGAGCTGGAGATGTACTACATCGCCCGCGGATCGACCCCCGAGGCCGAGGACCTGGACACCATCCGGGCGCGACTGCGCACATTCCTGCTTCCGGCACTACTCCCCTGACGCGGCGCGGCGCGAACGGACACAAGGTCCGGCCTCGTGTCCGGGCCGGATCACCGCTCCACCCGGCAGCCGATCACTCACCACCGCAATACGTTCCGCTGCAATCGAATTGGAGATCCGACGCGGCGACCGTCCCGGCACACGTCCGGGCCCGGCGCACACCGCAGTCGGTGTGCACCGGGCCCGGGCGCGCGGGGCTCACCGCGGCGCGGCGGCACCGTTCAGAGCCGATCCGATACCGCCGATATCGGTGATGGTCCAGTTGCTGTGGCTGTCCAGGGTCAGCTGATAGGTCGCGGTCGACTGGATGCCCTCGGGCGCTTGACTGTTCTTGGTCAGCACGCTGACGAAACAGTCCACCGCGTAGATGCCGTTGTTGTCCGAACGCACCTTCGCTGCAACAGGTTTCGCTGTCGACACCCATTGCAGCGGGGTGATGATCTGTTCCATCGAAGTGGCGGCCTGGGTCAGCCGATTCGACAGTTCCGGACTGGTGCCCTTGGTCAGGCGCGTGCGCCAGGAGGCCACATCCTGGAAGTTCATCTGTGCCGCGGCGGTGGCGTAGTCGAGTGCCACCTGCTCGGCGTGCGCGGTCCCGGCCTGATCGGCCCGGGCTGCGTCGATCTGATCGGCCTTGTCACTCAACTGCCAGCCCAGGACCGCCACTGCGACGGCCAGTATCAGGACGATCGCCGCGGTCGCAACGGTTTTCAGTTTGATCGAGGAATCGCCGGTGCGTCGGCCGCGACGCAGGGCGGAGGACAACACCGCCGATCGCCGGCGCGTCCGGTCCTCGGATGTGGATTCGGATGCCGCGGCGTCGGTGTCGGCCTCGGGGTCGGTGAGCACGGAAGTGGAGTTGGTCATGGAAGCCTTCTTCGAACGGGGATGGTCACGAGAAATCGCTGTCGTCGCGGGGGCAGGGGCTACCTCCCCGGGGGTCGCAGGTGCACGGTGATCGCATCACCCGATGAGGTCGAATCGAGCGCGTTGTCCAGCAGCCGCCCGACGTCCACGGTCGACATCGCCGCCGCCCCGGCGCGGACGCCGGGGAGCAGATCCACGCCCAGGGTGTGCAGATCGCCAGAACTCTTGTCCAGGAATGCCTGCAGCTGATCGATCAGCGGGGCAGCACCGTCACGAATGCTGGTCAGCGGCCCGAAGGACGCGGCGAAGTACACGCCGCCGAGCATGTCGTCGAATCCCGAACCGAACGCGGCCAGCCGAGGTGCGGCACCGGCGAGATCATCGGGCACGGTCCCGGCGCCCTGGAGCAGCGGCTGTAGCTTACTGAGCAGCTGGGTCAGATCGCCCGATCGCTGTGTCAGGGTCTGGGCCAGCAGTTGACCAGCTCGTGACAGGTCGCCGAGGATCCAGGAGTCGTCGGGCAGCGCGACATCGATGGTCTCGAAGATCTCGCGGACCCGATCGGGCTCGACCTGCTCGAGCATCCGGGTCAGCCGCGCCGACAGCTCCTGGAAGGTGGTCGGCACGACCACGTGGGCCGCAGGCACGGTGGCGCCGTCGGCGAGATAGGGACCGGACTCGGTCGCCGGGGATACCGCCACGTACGCCTCCCCCAGCGCCGAGAGGTTGTCCACCCGGAATCTGCTGTCCATGGGAATGCGGTACCCGTTGTCGTAGTTCCACGAGATCTCGGCATGGTCCGACCCGGGGGTGATGCCGGTGACATGTCCGATCGCTACGCCGCGCAGCAGGACCCGGGAACCGACCGCCAGGCCGTTGGTGTCGGGAATCGACATGCTGGCGGTTCGAACATGTTGTAGCAGAACGATATCCAGGCCGACGTGGTTCATGTAGACGAACGAGGATCCGGCCAGGACCGCCATGCCGACGATCGATGCGACGGTCTTGAGGCTCATTTCACCGCTCCCAGCATGCGCATCAGATTCTCGACGTCCCCGACGATCTCGTCCCCCTCGGCCGTATTGATCGAGCGGATGTCGACCGACGGATTCTGGGCGAAAGGCAGGACCGTCGTCCGCAGGAAATCCGACAACGCGGCGGTATCCGCGGGCGCGTCGTCCCAGATACCGCGCCCGACAGCGCCGGTCGCGGCCAGTGAGTTCAGCATCGGCACCATCCACAGGCCGCCCTCGTACACGCTGCCGACCGAGGGGAGGATCTGGCTGATGTAGGACACGATGTTCACCGCGGTGCGGCGCCAGTAGTGCACGGTCGGCTGCGAGAACAAGGTCGCCAGGGTCTGTCCCTTGGCGTCGATCGCGGCGCCGGTTGCGGAGAAACCGTTCAGCATGCGGTCGATTTCGTTCGTATCGCCGGCCAGATCGCGCATGTCCCCGGCGACCACCGTCGCGAGGCGCTGAACGTCACGAGGCTTCGGCATGACGGCATTGATTCCGGTCATGGAGTCCTCGATCTTCTGGATGCTGCCGCCGTTGACGAAGTAGGCCAGCACCGCCATCGTGTCCTCCAGTTGCGGCGGCGAACTCGTGTGATCGACCGTCACCGTGCCGCCCGGCGGCAAGTACGGCCCGTGCACCACCGTCCCGTGGTCGAGCGCGATGTAGGTATCGCCCAGCAGGGTGTTCTGGCGGATGACCGCGTGCACGTCCGCGGGAATCTTCGTCCCGTCCTTCACACCGACTGTGACATCGACGAATTTCCCTGCCACAGAGAGGCTTTCGACCTCACCCACACGCAGGCCGTCCATCATCACATCGGCCCCGGTGGGCAGATTCATCGTGCTGGCGAACTGCAGCCCGAGCTGATGGCTCGCACCCACTCCGCCTCGCACCGAGGGCAGATCATCCGGCCGCACCGCCGTACACGCGCACGTCGCCAGCACGCAGCACCCGAGCATCGTCGCCACAGCACCGGTCTTCCATCGCGCGGATCTCTTCATCGCTGACCTTTCGCGAGTACCAGGCCCAACAACCCCGCAACCGGCACCTGGACGTGCCCGTCGGCGAGCGAGCAGCTACCCGGTTGTGAGTGGTTCGCCGCCGTACACAGCTCCGGAGCAGCCGGCGAGTCGACCTGCACGGTGGGCGGCCGGTAATCGATCGACATCCCGCCGTTGTTCGCTGCCTGCTGACGCAGTGTCGCGGCAATCGACGGTATCGAATCCAGCAGTCCTGCAATGTCTTTGGAATGAGTTGCCGCCAGGTGGATGGCGTCGGCGACCGGGCCCTGCAACTGTGGCCAGAGCAGTCCGCCGTAATTGGTCTGCACATCGTGCAACACGTTCACCAGCCAGCCGACACCGACACAAACGTCCACGACTCCGGGAAACAGATCGATACCGGCGCCGACCACAGCGGGCAGCTGATCCATGATGGATCGGATCGCGGGCCATCGCTGTAACGCTTCGTCGGTCAGCGGTGCCATGTTCTGGATGATGGAACCGATATCGGCGGTCAACCGGTCCGGGCTCGACGCCGCCGCGGCGGCGTGCAGCATCATCGTCCGCGCGTTGCCGCCCTGTCCCCGCAGTGCCTGGTCGAATCCGGATATCGCCTTCTCGAAGCTCTCGCTGTTGTCGTTCGGACTCAGCGCGTTGATGAAATCCGCTGCCGAGCCGGCGATTTCGGAGATGCTCTTGGGAGTGAAGCTGTGCTCCTGCGGGATGCACTGTCCCGCGGCGAGTTCCGGTCCGGTCCGGTAGTTGCCCACCAGTTCCACACTGCGGTCGGCGAGGATCGACTTCGAGCGCGTGACCGCGCGCACGTCGACGGGGAATCGCCGCCCGCCGTCGAGAGTGAACGACACCTGCACGTGATCGCCCTCGGGTTCGATGCGGTCGACATGACCGACCTGCAACCCCATCTGGGTGATGGGATTACCCGGATACAGGCCGATCGCGTCGGGCATCCGGGCACAGAACCCAGACAGTGATCGGGGGCCTGTCGGATCGACGGTGGCGAAGCCGAGGCCGCCGACCAGTGCGAGCGTGAGTACCGCACCGGCGCCGATCAGATACTTCTTCCGTTTCGTCATATCAGCACGTCCGTCCGGGTAGCGGAACACAGAGGTCGGAGGACAGCACGGTGCCGCCGGCGATCGTCGCCAGCCCCTTCGGGGTCAGCCACGCCTCGAGCTGGGCGCGCAGTCCCTTCAGTTTGTCGATGGCGGGTCCGATATTCGCCTGGAAGCTCTCGATCGACTTGCGCACCTGGTCCACCGCACCGCGCACCTGGTCCTTGTGGTCGAGATAGAACTTCATCTCCGGCTGCACTCGCATGAGGACGTCGCCGAGCAGGCGGTAGGCCTCGTTGAAGCCGACATGTGCGTTGTCATAGGTGGTCACGACCATGTCGATCTGGCGGATCAGGTCGAACACGAAGTCCCGGTTGCCGTTGAACGACTTCATGTACTCCGAGGCCAGGCCGGTGATCTGCTCGACCTGCGTACGCTGGCGATCCATCACGGCGGCGATGCTGTTCATCCCGGAGATCAACGACCTGATCGACGTCGAATTATGTTGCAGCGCTCGAGCTACCTGATCGATGTTCGCGTTCGCCGTGCTGCCCTGGACCTCATCGGTCACGTGCGGTGCGGCCTGCAGTACGTCCCCGATCGAATACGGGACGGTGACGTGGTCGAGCGGAATGACCCGCGAGCCCAGCGTGGAATTGCCCAGCGGAACGAGGGTCACCGCGTAACCGCCGACCGGCGTGAGCATTCGGACCTGGACACGAGAATCGTCGCCGATGAAGGTGTCGTCCGAGACCCGGGCCTCGACCAGCACCGTGTCCGGCCGGAACGACAGCTTGGTGATCTTGCCGACGGTGATCCCGGCCACCCGGACCTCCGCACCGGTCGACAGCGCCGATGCGTCGGTGGTCTCGAACGATACGGTGCGCTGCGCGACCGGATGGGTGTAGAACACGGTCGTCGCGCCCAGCGCCACGACCGCCGTCACCAGCACCGCCGTTCCGAGCAGAATTTCACTGGCGGAAACCCGCCGCACCAGCGCGCGTATCGCGCCGGGACGGGGTCCGCTCGTCATCGGGTCCGGCACAGCACGACCTCGCTCCCGTTCAGCAAAACCTTGACCTCCGTGGGAAGTTGGGCAACTCCGTTGCTGCAGTTCATCGACGCGGAAGTGGCCGAGGTCTGCGGCATCTGCAGCCCGGCGAACGCCACCGGCAACAACCGCAACGCCTCGGCGGCCTGCGGCAGGGAGGCGAAGGCGTGGGACAGGATCTGGTCGACGTTCACGCCGCGGGCAAGACCGAGTTGGATGAGCAACTGGTGGATCGGTGTGAGGAACTCGGGTCCGAATTTCGCCGTCTTCGGAAACTGACTCAGTACGGTCATCGCCTTGGCGACCGGGAAACTCATCGACTTCAGAAATTCCTGCACCTCCGGTGACCTGCCGCCCATCGAATCCGAGATCCGCGAAAGGTTCGTGACGAGCACCGAGATGACCTGTTCGCGGTCGTGCGCGAGATCGGCGAGCCGCTGCACGCTGTCGAGCATCGGCGCCAGGCCCGATCCGTCCCCCTGCAACAGGGTGATGGCGTTCTGCATGAAGGTGTTGATCTCGTTGGTGCTCATCGTGTTCAGCACCGGCTGCAGGCCGTTGAACAGCTGGGTGATGTCGAACGAGGGGCGGGTCCGATCGGTGCCCAGCGTGTGCACCGGACGGCCCGGCCGGTCCGGCTCCTGCAGATCGACGTATCGAACCCCGGTGAGGTTCTGGTACTTCACGGCGAGCACGGTGTTGTCGAGCAACCGGTACGGACGCTCGAGCGAGAAGCTCACCCGCGCGATGCTCGCACCGTTCTCCCGGGTGAGCTCGATCGCCGAAACCTTCCCCACCCGAACGCCTTTCGTCCGGATGTCACCATTGACGTGCAGCCCGGACACATCGGTGAACTCGGCAGTGTAGCTGTTGGTCGCACCCTGTACCGGGCTCTTGATCGCGCTGAGAATGATCGAGAACAACACCACCGCCACGACCGCGGCGACGCCGAGCTTGCCCAGCGTGATGAACAATTTGGTCCGTGGGCTCATCGGTGTCCCTCCCCGGCGGGCGCAGTCGGAATCCCGGTCAGCGCCAACGGTGTGGCGAACATCGGCAGATCGTCCACGATGATGCGCAGATTCAGGGTCTTGTGACCGCCGCTGCCGGTGAAGGCGGCGTTGTAGCGGTCGATCAGCGTCATCAACTTGCCGGGGGCGGCACCGCCGCCGAGCATGTGCGGCATGACGTCGGTCAACGCCGCGACGAGCTGGGTGACCGGGGTGAGCTGCGCGCCGTGGGAGGCGAGCAGGTGACCGGCCTTGCCGAACAGGCTGTTGGCGGCCAGGCCCAGACCTTCGTCGGTCTTGTCCATGAACGCGTCGTCCACACCCACCGACCCGTCCGCTCGCCGGTTGTATTCACTGTTGTAGATGTTGTAGAGAGCGTCGATCGCCTGGGTCTCGAAAGCGGGCATGACCGCGAGGATGTCGTCGGCGCGACGCATCAGTTCGGTCGGCAGCGCCTGCTGGGTGGCCGCCACCCGATCGGCGAGGACGATTCCGGATTGGATCAGCGGCGTCAGTCCGTCGGTGTAGCGGATGACCTTGTTCAAGCTGGTAACGATCGACTGGGTCAGTGTCCCGTCGACCGCCAGCGAACCCTTCTCCAGCATCGTCGACATGGTGAAGTCGCCGGTGGGCGTCTTGTCCAGCGTGCTGCCGGACACCAGCCGATCTCCCTCCGGATGGGCGATCAGATCAACCGCGCTGATGCCGAAGTAGTTCTGCGGACGGAAATCCAGGTCGAAGTCGTCGGTCAGCCGCTCGGAGATCCCCGATTGCAGTTGCAGGCTCATCCGCACCGTGCCCGGATCGGTCTTCTCGAGGCCGGTGACCTCGCCGATCTCCGCACCGTGCAGAATCACCTTCGTCCCGGTGCCGACGCCCGGACCGACATAGGGCACTTCGATATTCAGCGCCAGACCGGACGGCTTGTGATAGCGCGGGTACACCCACAGAGTGATCACCAATACGGCAGCGACCGTGACGGCGACCCCGGCAGCGGCGAGCTCGACGATGCGTTTCTGATCGCGGTCGGTGCCGCGCAGGAAGTCCTGATTGCGTGTCTTGGCCATCGACCTATCCTTTGAATACGAGCAGGGGGCTCAGTCCCCAGATCGCCACTGTCATAACGAAATTCAGTACAACGATCGCGACCAGGCTCGCCCGGATGGCGCGCCCCGACGCCGCGCCGACACCGGCGGGGCCACCGGAGGCGAAATAGCCGTAATAGCAATGGATCACCGTGACCATCGCGCAGAACGCCACTGCCTTGAGCACCGAGGCCCCCAGATCCGGCCAGCTCAGGAATTGCGCGAAGTAGTGGTCGTAGGTGCCGTGCGGCTGATTGTCGAAAACCTTGACGATGATCCCGCCGGTGAAGAACGCGACGACCAGCGCCATCAGATATCCGGGCAGCACCACCAGCATTCCGCCGATGAGCCGGGTGCCCACGACGAACGGAATCGCCCGCAGTCCCATGGATTCGGTGGCGTCGATCTCCTCGGAGATGCGCATCGCGCCGATCTCGGCGGTCATCCGGCAGCCGGCCTGGGCGGCGAATCCGATGCCGGTGATGATCGGGGCGATGACGCGAATATTGCCGAAGGAGCCGATGATTCCGGTCAGCGCGCCGAAGCCCAGCAGATCGAAAGCCATGAACGCCTCGATGGCCACGACCGCGCCGACCGCGACGCCGAGGAAGAACATCAGGCTGACCACGCCGCCGTCGACGATGAGCGAGCCACTGCCCCAGGCCATGTTGTTCATCGTCTTGATCGTCTGTTTGCGGTAGTGCCGAACAGTGACCGGCAGCAGCGCAAGGGTTTTGCCGACGAAGACAGCGACCTGACCGATCTCCCCGACCGCATCGCCCACACCGCGGCCGAGGGCGTGAAGTGGACGGGATATCAAGGTGGGCAACGTATTCGAGTAGTGCGACGAAGTACTCATCATCATGCCAATCGGGCCGGGAAGAACATCATCTGCAGCTGACTGATGAGCAGGTTCGTCATGAAGATGCAGAACACGCTCAGCACGACCGAGGCGTTGACGGCATTGGCCACACCCTTCGGCCCGCCCTTGGCCTCGAGGCCGCGCAGGCTCGCGATCAACACCACGATGGCGGCGAAGACCAGCGATTTGAGCACCGAGAACGCCAGATCGGTCGGCGTCGCGAAAGCACCGAACGACTGCCAGAAGCTCCCGGGCACAACGTTGTTCACATTCGCGGAGATGATCAGGCCCGCGAATACACCCGCCGCGACGATGATGATGCACAGCACCGGAGCGATCACGATCATCGCGATGAACCGCGGCATCACCAGTCGCTCAACGGGATCCACGCCCATCACACGCATCGCGTCGATCTCCTCGCGGATCGACCGCGCGCCCAGGTCCGACGCGATCGCCGAGGCCGCCGCACCGCTCATCAGCAGGCCCGCGGCCATCGGCGCGCCTTGGCCGACGACGCCGAGCCCGCTGGCCGCGCCCGCCAGCGAATTGGCCCCGACCTGATTCATGATGCCGCCCACCTCGACCGACACCTCCGCACCGATCGGAATCGCCATCAGCAGGGCCGGCAGCGCAGTGACCTTGAGCAGCAACCACATCTGATCGACCAGCTCGTACACCGGCATCCGCAGCCGGACCGTGTCGAGGACCGAGTAGCGCACGACCGCGGCGGTCAGATGCGCGGACCTGCCGAGGGTCGCCAGGCTCTCACGCGGCGCTCGCCGTAGATGCGCCAGTGCCCGGTGCATGCGGGACGGGGCTGTGGGCAACGGGTCGTCGCGATGTTCGGCCGGTGGCCCGCCGGGTGCGGGTACTGCGTGGGCGATCATCGGTGCCTGCGCGATGTTCATCGGGCACCTCCCTCCGTGGATGTCGACGCATGCGACAACTGCGCCGCTGTGAGATGTTTCTGATGGCTGGCGTGTGCGAAATTCTCAGAGCTGAGATTCGATGTCGCCGTGGATGATATTCATTGCAGTGCAATGGGTTTCAGACCTATACGCCGGATGCCACGCGAACTCGGCCACACCGGGGCGACCGGGTTCGGACGCCTGCGACGTCGGCTCGGCCCGAGTGACACGGAGCCGATGCCGGTCAGCGCCGCGATGGGAGAAGTACTGTGCGGTCACGTGTCGGACGACCGGGAAGTCGATTCGATTCGCGCTGCACCGGATTACCGGCACGGCGCCCCGAACATATTCGGGGGCCCGCGGATCGATCGCGGTATTCCTGATCGGTTCGGCGACATTGCCTTCGAGCGTCATTGTTCGATACTCCGATTTCACGAGACCGCAGTCGCCGTGCTGAACGGCGAGCAGTGGAGCCACCGGCACCCCGGATACCGACCCGGCACCTCGTCGTGATCCGAATCTCCAAGGGATGCACCACGTGTCGTGGCTCACAGAAAACATACGTTGTTTTACGCGTGACGTCAATCGTTTTATGTAAAACAGCTCTGTGTCGGCTCAGCGTTCCGCAAGGTCCGGCACCGCGGACGGCCGCGTATGACCGTCGCCGACCTCGAACTCATCCCCCTCGGCAACACTCGCCTGCACCGCGGCCCGCGCCGCGGGCGGAAGGGTATGCAGCATCTCGCGCACCCGCGCCCGCCGCCGTGCGACCGCACGCCGCTCCGGCATTCCGGGGGTGGCTTGCATCTGCGGGATGATTCCCTCGATCCGGTCCACCCCGCCCGCATGATGACCGGCCTCGACCAGCGCCTGTTCACGTTCTCGCTGCGCCTCGTCCTTCTCCTCGGACATACCGATCGGACCGACCATGCGGCCGTTGAGGAACTGCTCGACCACCGGTTCCTCGGAGGTCAGCAGCACCTCGCGCGGACCGAACATCACCAGCTCGCGACGAAAAAGCATGCCGATGTTGTCCGGCACCGTGCGCGCGAGATTGATGTTGTGCGTGACGATCAGGAACGTGGCGTCGATCTGGGCGTTGATATCCAGGAACAGCTGACTGATGTAGGTGGTGCGCACCGGATCCAGTCCCGAGTCCGGCTCGTCCACCAGGATGATCTCCGGATCCAGCACCAGCGCCCGCGCGAGTCCGGCGCGTTTGCGCATCCCGCCGGAGATCTCGCCGGGCAACTTGTCCTCCGCGCCGAGCAGACCGGTCAGCTCGAGCTTCTCCAGCACGATCCGCCGGAGTTGCGATTCGGTCTTGCGGGTGTGCTCCCGGAGCGGGAAGGCGACGTTGTCGAACAGGCTCATGGATCCGAACAGCGCCCCGTCCTGGAACAGCACGCCGAAAAGTTTGCGGATCTCGTACAGCTGCGCGGTCGAGCACATCATGATGTCGGTTCCGTCGACGTGGATCGCGCCACTTTCGGGCCGCAGCAGGCCGATCAGCGACTTCAGGAACACCGATTTGCCCGTACCGGAAGGACCGAGCAGGACGCTGACCTCCCCGGCCGGCAACGTCAGGCTGACGTCCCGCCAAATTGTCTGCGCACCAAAACTTTTGCTGATTCCCGTGGTGCTGACTTCGACACCCATGTTCTCTCCTCGGCCGAGCTCGGGCGCCTGGACCGCGCGCCATCGGGCAACCAGCTCGCTCGCGCCCATGGACCTGGGAGCCGAACGAGCTGTGATACAAACTACGATAGACGTCAGACGTTAGACGGGTCACACAATTCGTGCAATGATATCGGTGAGTCTTCGTTCGGCGGAGGCTTTCACACGGCCCGGGGCTACCACACCTGCGGAGCCGGGCGGCGCTGCTGCCCGAACCCCATTGGCCTACAGCACATCTGCGATCCCAGGGAGCTCTCCGATGCGGTCACATCGTCGTGCGCAATCGAGAAATACGAATCGGTCCACCGCCGGACGCCCGGTGGCACTGCTGTCCGCACTGGCGGTCACCGGACTGCTGGTCGCGGCGTCCTCGACCGCCGGAGGTGAGCCGACACCGAAGCCGGTCGGCCTCGCTGCGAGCTTGGGATCACCAGCGCCGCAACGAGATACCCGATCCCAACCGAACGTGCCCGAACTGGTGCCCGCGGATGTCCCCGCACTGCGCCCGCACCCGGCAGCCGCGGAGCCGGTCGCGAATACCGATGCCGGGCCGCCGCCCGCTACCGCAGCCGCCGGGCCCGCACCCGGCAGCGCGGCCGCCGCGATTCCGGAGCAGGTCCTGGCCGCCTATCGCAACGCCGAGCTGATTCTCCGGCAGTCCCAGCCCGGATGCGGTCTGCCCTGGAATCTGCTGGCCGGTATCGGGCGGATCGAGTCCGGACATGCGCGTTCCGGCGATGTCGACGCGCACGGCAGGACGCTCTCGCCGATCCGCGGCCCGGCGCTGGACGGGAGCCTGCCGGGCAACGAGATCATCAGGGCCGCAGCCGGTTACGTTCGCGCCGTCGGGCCGATGCAGTTCCTGCCCGGCACCTGGCAACGCTGGGCCAGCGACGGCAACGGGGACGGCATCGCCGACCCGGACAACATCTACGATGCCGCGCTGGCCGCCGGACGGTATCTGTGTGCGGACGGTACGAATCTGCGTGATCCGCAACAGCGCCTGCGAGCGGTGCTGCGCTACAACCACTCGATGTCGTACGCGTCCACCGTGCTGACCTGGTCGCGTATCTACGCCGGTGAGCAGGCCGGTCCCGCCGATGTCGTTCCGTCCGAACCTCAGGCGCCGACCGCCACGGTGGACGACCGCGCGACGACGTCACACGACGATCAGACACAACCGCCCGTAACCCGAAATTCCCAGCCGGACAACGCTCGCCCGGCACCGGCACCGGCACCGGCACCGGCACCGATGATCTACATCCCGGGACTACCGCCGATCCCGTGCGGGATCTTCTGCCCGCCCGCTCCCCCGGTTCGGTGACAGGTCGGGCACGTCGTCCCATTCCCCGATCTGATGGCACGCGTGCGCCTCCTCCTGCTCGAACGAGAGCAGCCGTGCGAGGCGCACCGCGCTGTGATCGTCGGGATCGATCCGCATCAGCACCACTTGCGTTCCGGCAGCAGCCAATTCGTGCATGGCACGGGTGATCAGTGCGGCCCCCAAGCCGCCGCCGCGGATCTCCGGGACCACGATCAATGCGCGCACCCACGCGGCGCGCAACTCCAGATACCGGGTCGGCCGCGGATCGAACCAGACCGCGCCGGCCGGTTGGTCACTGCCCGCGGCGGCGATCACCACCTGGCCGGTACGTTCACCGAACTCGGCGCGGAATTGCTCGAACTGCGCCTGCGTCAGCCCCTGGCGGGCCAGGACATCGCGGACTTTGGAGACAACGGCGTCATCGGTCAGGTCCACCGGCCCCTCGATGCTCATGCCGCCCGGGAAGCCGGCCGGGGCCAGTGGCACCGCGAAGGGCCCGGCCAGGTGCCGCGCCATCGTCCACAACCGGGCGATCGGCGCGATGGAGAACCGGCGAGTCAGCCGCTCGGAGGCGGGGTGGCTGCCGTAGGCCCAGCAGCGCAGCGACGTCGCACCGCGCCCGCACCAGCCGTCGGCCCCGCCGACATCCAGGCCCAGTTCCTCGACCAACAGGGTTGTGACGCCGCGCGAGCGATAGTCCGGATGCACGGTGTACCGCACGGTCCCCTGGCCCTGCGGGTCGATCGACAGATGCAGGTAGCCCACCATGACCAGCGGTGCATCGGCGCGCACGCTCAGACCGCGACGCGCCTTGATCGGCAGATGCCACACCGACCGCTCCGCGGTCGAGACCGACTCGACCTCACGCGCCGACACGACCGAGAACCCGGCTTCCTCGTCGTAGCGCGCAGCGGCCTCGACCAGCGCCGTCGCCTCCGCTCGATCCTGCTCGCCGAGTCGCCGACACCAGGTGTAGTCGATCATCGTCTGCCCTTCCCATCCGCCACCGGTTTACAGATAAACCTACATGAGTTAGATTTAAGAAGCTATATTTACAGCTCAGGACGTTATCCCGAATGCATCTATGCATCTCCGGGCCATGCTGAAAGACATTGGAGACACCCCATGACCGAGGTCGGCGCACCGCGCGAGGAACGGATCCGTCGCGCATTGACGCACCTGCGCAACGACACCACCGACGAGTTCGGCCATGTCACCTGGTTCGAGCCCAGGGAGTTCACCGATCCCGCCGTCGCCCAGCGCGAGCGCGACCTGATCTTCGGCCGAGTGCCCTCGATCGTCGCGCACGGCTCCGAAATCCCCAGGGCCGGAGACTTCTTCACCCTGCAGATGCCGCGCAACAACATCATCGTGGTCCGCCAGCGCGACGGCGGAGTGAAGGCCCTGGTCAATCTGTGCCGTCATCGCGGGGCACTGCTGGAGAAGGAGGACAAGGGCCGGTGCCGGTTGTTCTCCTGCCCGTATCACCGCTGGTCCTACGATATGGACGGCAGCCTGCGAACCATCACCCGCGACAACACCTTCGGCGAGCCCGAGCGCGAGACACTGGGCCTGATCGAGCTGCCGACCGAGGAACGCCACGGTTTCATCTGGGTGATCGACGACGCGGACGCCGAGATCGACGTCGCGTCCTGGCTCGGCCCGGAGATGGACGCCATCCTGGCCTCCTACGACCTGGGTGCGAAGCTGTGCGTGCAGAGCGAGGGCTTCGACGAGCCGGTCAACTGGAAGATCATGCAGGACGCCTTCCTGGACGGCTATCACATCCAGTACGCGCACCCCAACACCGCCGCCAAACACATCCACACCAATGTGCTGGCCTTCGACGATTTCGGGCGGCACTGCCGGTTCATCGCGCCGCGCAAATCGATCGACCGCTGGATCGAGGAGGATCCCGGCGACCACAGCCTGGCCAACGACGTCACCGAGACGCACTTCCTGCTGCCGAACAGCACCCTGCTGCGCCAGCCCGACCACTTCCAGCTGCTGACCTTCCGGCCACACCCCACCGAACCCCAGCGCAGCCGCATGGAGATGCGCTTGATCGTCCCGCCGGTCGAGCAGACCACCCTGACCGAGGAGAAGTGGACCCGGTTGTGGGACAAGAACTGGCAGATCCTGCTCGATGTGCTGCACGCCGAGGACTTCCCGCTGCTGCGGGACTCCCAGCGCGGTATGACCAGCGCCAGCGCGGGTCGAATGGTGCTGGGGCAGAACGAAGTTGCCAATCAGGTCTTCCGCCGGGAGATCCAGGAACTGCTGAAGCAGAAATGACCGTGCCGCCGAGGCGCATCCGTCTCGGCACAGAAGGAGTGCAGTGAAAACAGATCTGTTCGAGTCCGACCACGAGTTGTTCCGGCGCACTGTCCGCGGCTTCGTCGAACGCCACGTCATCCCGAAGATGGAGAAGTGGGACGCCGACCGGCTCATCGATCGGGAGACCTGGCTGGCCGCGGGCCGCCAGGGACTACTGGGCCTGGCGGTGCCCGAGGAATTCGGCGGCCCCGGCGAGACCGACTACCGGTTCCGGGTCGCGATCCAGACCGAGATCGCTCGCGTGGGCGCTTCGGCGTTGCAGTCGGGCTTCTCCACCAATGACGACATCGTTCTGAATTACCTTCTGCGACATGCGGACTCCGACCAGCGCGCCCGCTGGCTGCCCGGTTTCGTCAGCGGCGAGACGATCGGCGCCATCGCGATGACCGAGCCGGGTGCGGGCAGTGACCTGCGGGCGGTGCAGACCACCGCGGTCCGCGAGGGCCAGGAGTGGGTGATCAACGGTTCCAAGACGTTCATCACCAGCGGCATGCTGGCCGATCTGGTGATCGTCTTCGCGGTCACCGATCGCGATCTGGGCTCGCGCGGATTCAGCCTGTTCGTCGTCGAGGACGGCACTCCCGGTTTCACCCGCGGCCGCAAACTCGACAAGGTCGGCCTGCACGCCCAGGACACCGCGGAACTGTTCTTCGACAATGTCCGTGTCCCACAGGCGAATCTGCTCGGCGAGGTCGGCGGCGGCTTCGCCTACCTCATGCAGAGCCTGCCGCTCGAACGACTCGGAATCGGTATCGCCGCACAGGTTTCCGCCGAAGCGGTCTTCGACTGGACCCTGGACTACGTCAAGGACCGCCGTGCGTTCGGTAAGCACATCGGCGAGTTCCAGGGGCTCGGGTTCACCCTCGCCGAGCTGCAGACCGCCATCGAGGTGTCCCGGGCCTACATCGATCGCTGTGTGCGCGAATACAACAGCGGCACGCTGACCGCGGTCGACGCGGCCAAGGCCAAGCTGTGGGCCACCGAACTGCAGGGCAAGGTGATCGACGCCGGAGTCCAGATGCACGGCGGGTACGGCTACATGATGGAGTACCCGGTCGCCAAGGCCTATATCGACGCGCGCATCCAGCGCATCTACGGCGGCACGAACGAGATCATGAAGGAGATCATCCACCGGGACCTGCTGCGGTCCTGACAGCATGGCCGACGCGGTCACCCGCGTCGGCCATCCCCCCTGTGCCGAAATGTATTTCGAAATCTCATCCACGCCCGGCGGCAGATCCGCCCGCCGGAACACCGGCCGCGGACAGCATCTCGCCGATATCGACGAACTTCACCCTGGGCCGCCCGCTCTCGCGACCGGCCCGGCGTTCGGCCGCATCGATGATTTTCCATCCTCGCGAGCCCAGGCGTTCGGGGCGGCGCTGGTCAAGCACGTCCGCCAGATCTTCGCGGGAACCGCGCGGGGCCCGCAGCCGTCCCGCGGCGAAGTCTTCGAGCAGGGCTCGTACGGTCTCCTGCGAGCAGTACCGGTTGGTGCCGATCACACCCGACGGGCCGCGTTTGATCCAGCCCGCCACGTATGCGCCCGGTATCGGATCAGCCCCGTCGAGGCCGATCACCCGACCGTCACGATTGGGAATGATCCCTGCGGAATCCTGGAATGGCAGCCCCGGCACCGCGATTCCGCGATAGCCGACGGATTCGAACACCGCACCGCAGCGGATCACCTCGCGCCCTGCTGTCTCCCGCGACGCGTCGCCGGTCGGTTCGGTCCGGGCGAATTCCACCGATTCCACGGCAGTGTCGCCATGAAAGGCGCTGGGAGACAGGAAGTATCGGAAGGTGATGCGCCGATTACTCGCTCCCGCGGCACGTTCGGCCAGTTGCCGCGCCACCGCGGTCTTGAGCCGTATCACCGGGTCGCCGGAGTCCGTCTCGACCGGCGCACCGGACTCGCCGGAGCAGATATCCACCCCGTCGACCTGCCCCAGGCCCAGCAGTTCGGGCGTGGTGAAGGCCGCGTGTTCGGGGCCGCGTCGCGCCGCGACGACGACTTCGCGAATTCGGCTGGCGGCCAGGGCTTCCAGCGCGTGATCGGCGATATCGGTGCGGGTCAGCGCAGAGAGGTCGGTGACCAGGATACGGGCCACATCGAGTGCGACGTTGCCGTTGCCGATCACCACCGCCCGCTCGCCGGACAGATCGAAGACCCGATGCGCGTGGTCGGGGTGGCCGTTGTACCAGCCGACGAAGTCCGTCGCGGTATGCACACCGGCCAGGTGTTCCCCGGGAATCGCGAGGGTACGGCCGTGCGAGGCGCCGGTCGCGAAGATCACCGCGTGGTGATGATCGAGCAGTTCCGCCGGACTGATGTGCGCGCCAACCTCGACGTTGAGCTCGAGCCGCACCTGCTTTCTGCTCAACGTCCGGCCGAAAGCCGTCGCGATCTGTTTGGTGTGCTGATGATCGGGCGCGACCCCGTACCGAACCAGTCCCAGCGGCGTGGGCAGCCGTTCGAACATGGTGACCTCGACCTCGACGTCACGGCGCGAGACCAACTCCTCGGCCGCATAGCAGGCCGACGGACCCGTCCCGACGATCGCGACCCGCAACGGCCCGCGGTCAGTCACCTCGAGCCGCAACCCCTCGGGCGCCGGTGGCGCCGGTTCGCGCTCGCCGGCGAAATACGCGGCGTTGACCTCCCGATACGGCTCGTTCTCCGGGGTCAGATCCCCCTCGGGGACGATCGCGTCCACCGGACACTCGTCGATGCAGGCGCCGCAGTCGATGCAGGTCACCGGATCGATGTGCAGCAGTTCCGCGCGCCCGTAGCCCGGCTCGCCCGGTCGGGGACGGATGCAGTCGACGGGACAGACGTCGACGCATCCGGCGTCATTGCAGCAGGGCTGTGTGATGACGTGCGCCATCGTTCCTCCGGATCCACGGCTACTCGACCCGATCCGACGGGGAGGTCACCGTACAACTGACGTTATTTGTATTTTGTTATACGCCGAGTCGTCGGTCACATGCAATAGCCCGATGGCATCACCCTGCGCCGGAGCCGACTCCGGCGAGCCCGAAGAGAGGAATCAGCTATGACCAACGCCGTGATCGTGGACGCGATCCGAACCCCGTCCGGTAAAGGCAAACCCGGCGGCCAACTGTCGGAAATCCATCCGGCCGAACTACTTTCGGCCGTGCTGCGCGGGTTGATCGACCGCACCGGAATCGACCCGGCACTGATCGACGACGTCATCGGCGGCTGCGTCGGACAGGCGGGGGAACAGGCCCTCAACATCACCCGCAGCGCGGTCCTGGGAGCAGGATTTCCCGAGGCGGTCCCCGCGACGACCATCGACCGCCAGTGCGGGTCGAGCCAGCAGGCGGCCCACTTCGCCGCCCAGGGCGTCATCTCCGGCGCGTACGACATAGCCATCGCCTGTGGCGTGGAATCGATGAGCCGGGTGCCGATGGGCACCGCCAGCATGGGAAAGAATGCCTTCGGCCCCGGCGTTGCCGCGCGATACTCCGAAGGACTGGTGGGACAGGGCATTTCGGCCGAATTGATCGCGGCCCGCTGGAAATTCGATCGGACCGCCCTGGACGAGTTCTCCGCACGGTCGCATGCCCGCGCGGCGGCAGCCGACTTCTCCAGTGAGATCCTGCCGGTTGCCGTCGGCCCGGACACACAGGCCACCGCCGACGAAACCGTGCGTCCCACCACCGACGTGAACGGTCTCGCGGGCCTGAAGCCCTCGTTCTACGACGAGCGCCTGGCCCAGCGGTTCCCCGAGATCGATTGGCGCATCACGCCGGGCAACTCCTCTCCCCTGACCGACGGCGCATCGGGCGTGCTGATCATGAGCGAGGAGAAGGCCGCCGCGCTGGGCTTGCGGCCGCGCGCCCGATTCCACGGCTTCGCCGTCACCGGCAGCGACCCGCTGCTGATGCTGACCGGCGTCGTCCCGGCCACGCGCAAGGTCCTGGACAAGGCCGGTCTGAGTATCGACGCCATCGACACCTACGAAGTCAACGAGGCATTCGCACCGGTTCCGCTGGTGTGGCAGCACGAATTCGGGGCCGATCCGGAACGACTCAACCCGCGCGGCGGCGCGATCGCGCTAGGCCACCCGCTCGGCGGCTCGGGCACCCGCCTACTCACCACCATGCTCAACCAACTCGAACAGACCGGCGGCCGCTACGGCCTGCAAACCATGTGCGAAGGCGGCGGCATGGCGAACGCCACCATCATCGAACGGCTGTAGACCCGGCCCGAGTGCGTGGAGTCGCCGACATCCCCGCGGCGACTCCACGCACCGAAGTCGTGTCTCCCGTTGTGCCGGAACACCTCCCGCCGACTCGGCGGCGATCCACGATCACCCTGATTGTCTGCTGGGGTCATCGCGCGCCCGGCCCGACAGCGTTGACGACCCACGACGCGTCAGGTCGGCGGGCTGAGGTTGTCCACGATCATCGCGAGGGTGAATGCGAAGCGGTCGGGCCCGGTGCCGGAGGTGAGCTCGGCGGCATAGCGCCGGGTCTGAGGGAAGGTGTCGGCGGGCAGCGCGGTGAACCGGCGCACCAGTTCCTCGCGGCTGACGACCCACTCCTGATCCGGGTGTCTGTGCCGCTGCTGGACCATTGACTGCTCCAGGGCGTAGGCGCTGACGTAGCGGGACATCGCGTCCAGCACCCAGGCGGCGGGCCGGGGGTCCGACGCACTCGACGCTGTCCTCGACGGCGATTTCACGGTCGCGCTGGCGCAGGTGACACCGTTGCGGGGTATCGTGCTGACACCGGTCAACAGCTTCGGCTGGGATCGCGACAGCCGGACCTTCCGATTCACCAGTGACCTGGCCGCGTTCAAGAAGCTGCGCCGTCTCGAACACAACCCACAGGTGGCAGTGGTGTTCCATACCCGCGAACACGGTCCGGCCCCCGATCCACGCCGTCGCAGCGACCTCGGGCGGCATAGACCTCACCACGCCGAGTGGACTCGTTCCCGACGGTAGCCGCCGCGCCGGGCTGACCGGTGACGCATTCACCGCCGGAACCCTGGGTCAACGCCAGCTGGCCTTGACCGGATGGCTCGACAACAACGGCGCGACACTGCGATACGCGCCGCACACACGATTGGGCGATACGGTTCCGGCGAACCGGTTCGTGTGGCGGACCGTCGTCGGCGCTGTCACACGAATCGGTCTCGAACGGGCACGACACGAAGGGCTACCGTCCCTACCGCCGCGTCGGATCCACCACCGCACCGCTTCCCAACGCCGCGCACCCGCATAGGTCTCCGACGCGTCGGGCTCATCGGAATGAGGGAGTCGAAGGCCGAGCCGAGACGGCTATTCGGTGGCCATGGACCGGGACCGAACGGGTCTGACCGAAGGCAGGAAGGCCAACGCCAGCACGAATCCGAGCAGGGCGATCACCGACGAGGCCAGCAAGGCAATGTCCATCCCGTGCGCGAACGAGACCCGCACCGAACCCAGCAACTCCGGTGACCGGAGCCGCCCGGCGATCGATACGCCCGCGAACACGCTCTTTTCGACCTGCGCCGCAGCAGGTTTCGGAAGACCATCCAGTACCAGCCGGTGCCGGTAGGCGGAGGACAGGACACTGCCCATGATCGCCGCCCCGAGCGGGCCACCGGTCTTCTGCAGGGCCTGCATCACCGCGGAGCCGACTCCGCCCTGCTCCGCCGAGAGTTCACACAGCGCCGAGGACGCCGCGGTGGCCATCGACAACCCCAGCCCAGCCCCGGTCAGGGCGGTCCAGGTGGCCAGGAATGCGGTGCCGGAATCGGCGGTCGTGCGCGCTCCGATCGCCAAACCGCTTGCGAGCACGGCGAATCCGATCGCCACCGTGGCCTTCGCCCCGATCCGGCGACAAATCTGGTCGGCTGGTAATGCACCCACGATCAACCCGCCGACGACCGGCAGCAACCGCACACCCGATCCCATGGCATCGGTGCCCACCACAGCCTGGAAGTACTGCGGCAGTGTGAAAAGCACCCCGATCATTGCCAGGACGCCGACCGCGGCGAGAACGACACCCCAGGTGAACGACGCGTTGCGGAACAGGCTCATATCGACCAGCGCTCGGTCGGCGCCGAGCCGATATTCCCAGACCCCGAACCCGATCAGCACGACCAGGCCCGCGCCGATCCAGCTCAATACGGAGGCAGTGCTCCAGCCGAACTCACCGGCCAGGATCAGCCCGTAGGTCAACGCCGCCAGGCCGCCCACCGACGACGTCATGCCGAGCGGATCCAGAGCCGGAGTCGTGGCTGCCCGGGATTCGGGTATCAGGGTCGCGGTGGCGATCAAGCCGATCAACGCGACCGGCACGTTGATCAGGAACACCCAGCCCCACCAGTAGTGGGTGAGCAGCCAGCCGCCGAGGATCGGCCCGATCGGTAACGCCACGAAATTCGCCGCCGCCCAGATTCCGACCGCTTTGGGTCGTTCCTGCTTGGTGAACAAGACCGTGATCGAGGACAACGCCATCACGATCACCCCGGCGCCCGCGACGCCCAGCACCACTCGTGCCGCAATGAACTCGCCCGGTGTTCTCGAATAGGCGCAGCCGACCGAACCGAGCCCGAACAGGGCCAACGCGGCCAGCATGGTCGCGCGACGTCCGAACCGATCGCCCACCGCGCCGGCGGGAAGCATCCCGGCGGCCAGCACCAGCAGATAGCCGGAGGAGAACCACTGCAGATCCGACTCCGAGGCCCGCAGGGACCTACTCAACGTCGGCAACGCCACGCTCAGAATGGTGCCGTCCAGACCTACGGCCAGCACGGCCAGCGTCACCGCGACCAACGCCCACCACTTGCGATCTCCTAGCCCAGCCATGATGAACTCCCGTATCGGCTGCATCGGACATCCTTCTCGGTGCACTTCTGTTATGCGCCGAGCGGCGCCGTCGGCGGCAGAGCCGATGGTCCCGGCGAGGATGGCTGAACGTAGTTGTCGCAGTCGGAACCGATTCGTCGGGAACAGCGACACGCGTATGAATTCACAGCGGATGGCTTGTCCGGCCGGTTCGCGACGACCATGCTGGTGACAGGCACAAGGGATCGTGACGTTAATCGTCATCGCTATCGTGATGCTCCTGGTGATCGCGGTCGCCCGCTCCGGATCTCGGCGTCGACGCAGGCAACGCAACACGATGTTCGCCAACCAGAACCACCACCATCACCAGGCGGGCGACAGCCAACCCGGCAATTACAGCGGTTACGGTGATGGCGGCTACTACGGAGACACCGGGCAGACCAGCGGCTGGGTAGACGACACACCGGACATGGGGCGGCATGCCGATCGCGCGATCGAGGTCATGACCGAAACAGGCTGGCGGCCTCATCAATTCACACAGGGGCTTTTCGACCCGATGCTGGTGGTGACCGGTGTACCGGTGTCGAGACCGCTGTCCGCGGTGGCGGATGTCGTTGTGCTCGTTGAGGAATCGGTGGTGGCGTTGCTGGTCGAGGACATTGCGCTGGTGGTCAATTCATCCGGGAGGGTGAAATCGCTGCCGAGGATGACCTTCACGTGGCCGGGGCCGACGTTCTTGGATGCCGCTGTGGGCAGGCCGCCGAGGATGTCGGCGAGCTGGGCGGCGTCGGAGCCGGCGCCGGCGCCGTAGTAGACGAGCGAGCTCGAACCATCACCGTAGGCGGCGTTGCCGATACTTCCCTTGCCGAACCCCTTGCGGGCCAGCGCATTCGACACCTCGGCGGCCATGCCGGTGACGCTGCCGGCGTTGACGACGTCGACGGTGCCGGTGGGGTTGGCGAGTTGCGTCGAGTGGACGCCGAAGGCGGTGCGCACCGCATGTTTGATGGCGGCGGGGTCGACGATGTTGACGTCTTGGTTGTCGATGCTCTGGTATCCCCGAATCGGCAGGGTCTGGAATTCGATCGGAATCGAACCGGCCTTTCCCATGGTCTGCGCGAAGTCGAGAATGTTCCAGCCTTGGGAGAGCACCACATCGTTCTGGGCGGCGTTGATCAGTTGCCGCAGTTTGCCGATGTCGGTGAGTGTGCCGGATTTCTGGAGTTGGGTGGCCGCAGCGGTGAGGAATGCTTGCTGGCGGTGCGTGCGGTCGAGGTCCCCGTTGTCGAGTCCGTGGCGTTGCCGCACGAACGACAGCGCGCGGGCGGCATCGAGGTGCTGCGGTCCGGCCGGAAACACCGCCCCGGAGTAGTACTCGTCGTCGACGGCGTGGTTGAGACACACGTCCACACCGCCGAGAATGGTGGCCAGGTCGTAGAAGCCGACGAGGGAGATCTCGGCGAACCGGTTGATCGGCACGCCGGTCAGCGCCTTCACCGTGCGCACCATCGATTCGCGGCCGGCCTCCCGGCCCCGGCGTTCCAGTTCGCCCTTCTCGTCGACGCCCTGATCGATGAGCTTCTGCTCGACTGCTGCTTTCTCGAGCCCGTAGGCTTCCTTGATCTTGGCGTGGTCGTAGCCGGGGATCCCGGTGACCGGGACATAATCGTCGCGGGGGATGGAGAAGGCGGTGATCTTCGTCAGATTCTTCGGAATGTGTACCAGGATCAGCGAATTGGCGTTGTAGCCGCCCTCGCTGCCATCACCGGCGTGCAAGCGGTCCATGACTTGTTCGGGTAGGTCGTTGCCGTTGCGGTCTTTGCGGGTGTCCAGTCCGATGAGCAAGATGTTCACATCACCATCGAGCGCGGCGGCGTCCTCGGAACTGATCACGTTGGAGCGGGTGAAGCCCTGGTCGAAACTTTTCTCGGTGTAGTAGGCGAATCCGGTGCCGGACACCACGACCACAGCGGCAGCTGCGACGGCCAGACGTCCGACGATACGCGCCGCCCTGTAGGACACGCGGGCGCGTTGCCGGGCCCGCCGGTCGGATCGGGTGCAGCGGGTGGGCAATTCAGGCACCTGAGCCGCCGCCGCACTGCTCGTCGAAATCGGCTCGGCCTGAACGTGAGACACAGGCTCGCCGGGGTCGACCGGTGCGACACCACGCTCGAGAGCAGACGTCGGGGCCTGCGCGCTGTGTACGGTCGCAGGCCGGCACCGGACGCCGTGCACAGCGGTAACGGAGGCACGCATCATGCGCGCGGCACGTTCGGCCGGAGTGGGTGGCACCGTGCAGCATTCAGCGTCATATCGCGGCTCGACACGGGTGTCGTCAACTCCCGGCCCGGGGTCCACTCCAACCAGCGGCGGTGCGGTGTACTCCTCCATCTCGGCAGCCCTCACATGACGGTGCTTCAGGAAGCGCTGAGAAAAACCCTCAGCCAGGTCGTGTCAAATCCTGCACCGGTCTCCAGCGACCCGCTGTCAGCGACACACCTACTCTCGAGCGGTTCCATCGCCCGGGGCGCCCGGCCGCCGCCGCTACACACGATCCACTCCCTCACACCGCAGGGCCCCAGCGCCATAGGCGATCTCGCCCAACGTTGCATCAACCATGTGAACAGCCAGATCCTGCCAAGCGACGCGCCCCAGCCGTCGCGCCCACGTACGCCCGGTATCGACCGTTCAGCGCCCGAACCGCATCGGAACGGTTCGGGCGCCGTATCGGAGCGATTTGCGGTCGGCCACATCATGCGGCCGTCGCGAATTCAGCGCGGT
>NZ_BAGB01000024.1 GCF_000308615.1 Nocardia jiangxiensis NBRC 101359 | reverse complement strand
CATCCCACCCAAGGGCACCACGACCCCACCGACGTAATCGACTGTCCGGCAGAAGATCCCGAATCGGCCGCCAGGCGCAAACACCAATCGATTCCCGAGCGACTCGAGACGTACAGCTACAGCACACCGTGCGATGAGACGTCCCGACCTCGGGCCTGCAACTGCTACCAGACCGCCGGGTTCCCTCTGAGCGGTCCCCGATGACGAGACCACCCGGAATTGAGTTCAGGTGATTTCGTGCCGTGTTCAGCTGGTCCCGCAGGCCACCGGGTAGTGGGTGCAGGTGCAGAACTGTTGCAGGGCATGGGAAATCATCTCCGGACGGCTATCCATCCGCAACACCCGCGCAGGTCCGCCCGCCGTGGTGCCACCTTCTCCAGCTCCACGACAAGCCGCTCGGCGGTGATCGACCGTTCCACGATGTGCAGCAGTGATTCACGGGTGCGTTCGTCGATCATCGATGCGATCTTCACTGCCCGGCCGTCCACGGTCGAGTCGAAATGGAAGTACAACGCCCACACCACCTTCGGTGCGTCCGCCTCGACCGGAGGTGCAGAAGAGATTCCGGCTCGTTTACGCGGGTGGTGTTCGCGGACCTGCCCGCGACCCGCTCCCCGGCACGCCGAGCATGCCGCACACACCCAGTTGCTACAGGACCAGATCCATTGACAGTCCAAATGGACTGTGAAAACGTTTCGGCACCATCGCTGCCGAGGTTAGGACGCCGAGATGACTTTCACCGGAAACACCGTCGACTACGAAGTGCGTGACCGTCGTGCTTACCTCACCTTGAATCGACCGGACAGGCTGAACGCGATCACCGCCGACATGGCCCGCGAGATCGAGGACGCGGTTGCCGAGGCGAATGCCGACGAGTCGGTGCGCGTCATCGTGGTCCAGGGAGCAGGACGTGCGTTCTGCGCAGGCTACGACCTGAAGCTCTATGCCGAAGGCGGCGTGGAACACCAAGGCACGGTGTGGGATCCGGTCAAGGACTTCCGGATGATGAAGGCCAACACCGACCACTTCTTCTCACTCTGGCGGTCGGCGAAGCCGACTGTCGCCAAGGTGCACGGGTACGCCGTTGCGGGCGGCAGCGATATCGCTCTTTCCTGCGATCTGGTGGTGATGGCCGAGGACGCCCGGATCGGATACATGCCCGCACGTGTGTGGGGGTGCCCGACGACCGCGATGTGGGTCTATCGTCTCGGCGCCGAACGTGCCAAACGCATGCTGCTCACCGGCGACACCATCGACGGTATCCGGGCCCGGGAGTGGGGGCTGGTCATCGACGCTGTTCCCGCAGCCGAACTCGACGCCGCGGTCGAAAAACTCGTCGATCGTATGGCAGGCATCCCGATCAACCAGCTGGTCATGCAGAAGATGATGATCAACCAGGCCTACGACAACATGGGCCTGCAGACAACCCAGAATCTCGCCGTGTTGTTCGACGGCATAACCCGGCATTCTCCGGAAGGTCGCTGGTTCGTCGACTTCGCACAGAAACACGGCTTCGGCACCGCGGTCCAGTGGCGCGACAGCGGCCGCTTCATTCCCGACGGCGGAGGCGACATCCCCACCGAGGACGAAATCGACCGAATGAAACGAGAACTCGACGATAAGGCGGCCGGGGCGGCGAGCCGATGAGGGCGCTCACCGAATCCTCATGGCCGGCGGATACCAGCCGGCCCGTCCTCGATATCTCCGTTGGCGAACTGTTGGAGCAGGCCGCAGCCGAGGTACCCGATAGGCTCGCTCTGGTTTCGGTCGCTCCGGAACGCGAAGCTCGCACCTGGACCTACGCAGAGTTGTGCGACGATGCCGAGCGGGCGGCCGCCTGGCTGCTCGACCGTTTCCGGCCGGGCGAACATGTTGCGGTATGGGCCCCGAACGTCCCGGAATGGATTGTGCTCCAGTACGGCGCCGCGCTCAGCGGACTGGTGCTCGTGACCGCCAATCCCGCACTGCGCGGACCCGAACTCGAGTACGTCCTCGACAGGTCGCATGCGGTCGGGATCTTCTTCGTCGACAGCTTCCGTGGTTCCGATATGGCTGCACTGGTCCGAGCCGCACTCCCTGCGGTGCCCGCGGTGCGCGAGCCAATTGCCTTGGAGGGTTGGCTCGGACAGGTGCGTTGTACCGCCAAGCGAGCGGAGCTACCGGATGTCGATCCGCGGTCCGCCACCCAGATCCAGTTCACCTCCGGCACCACCGGTGGCGCGAAACCAGCGGTGCTCTCGCACCGGGCGATGGTCACCAATGCTGCCTTCGTCCGCGACCGGTGTACCGAGGCGCGGGCGGCGACGTTCGCCACCGCCCTGCCCCTGTTCCACACCGCAGGTTGCGGTCTGGCCGGGATGGGATCGGTGCATCAGCGGGGCACACTGGTGATCGGCGAGATCTTCGATCCGACGACGATGCTTGCGGCGATACAGAATTACCGCGCGGAGATCTTCGGTGGCGTGCCCGCCATGCTGCACGCGATGCTCGCGCATCCCGCGCTGGCCGGTTTCGATCTCGGTTCGCTGAAGGTCGTGATGTCTGGAGGCGATGCGGTCCCGCCCGCCCTGGTCGATGGGTGGGCGACGGCCTGCGGTGCTGTGACCAGCGCGGTCTACGGCCAGACCGAACTCGGTCCGATCGTGTGCCAGACGCGCCCGACGGACAGCCGCGAGGACAATCTGTTCACGGCGGGTCAGCCGCTTCCTCAGGTCGAGGTATCCATCCGCGATCCGGTCACCGGCGCGGTGCAGGCCGTCGGGGTCGAAGGCGAAATCTGTGCCCGCGGATACCAGCAGATGATCGGCTATCTCGATATGCCGGCCGAGACCGCCCGGACGATCGATGCCGACGGCCGGCTACACACCGGCGACCTCGGGACCATGGACGCACGCGGATACGTGCGGGTCACGGGACGGCTGAAGGACCTGATCATTCGTGGCGGGGAGAACATCTATCCGCGCGAGATCGAGGAGGTCTTGGCCGCGCACCCCGCGATCACCGACGCGGTCGTGCTCGGTCTGCCCGACCCTGCGTGGGGCGAAAGTGTGGCGGCTGTCGTCCGGCTCGACCCGGCGCAGCAGTCTCCCGCCTCGGACGAACTGCACGACTATCTGCGAGCACGCCTGGCGCCGCACAAGACCCCGAAGTCCTGGTTCATCGGCGAGAGCTGGCCGATGACTGCCCTGGGCAAGGTCCAGAAATTCCGGCTTCGCGATCAGATCGCCAACGGTGAGCTCAGGCCGTTGTGAACCGGAAACCGGGAGGGCTGACGCGTAGAGAACAACACGCGAGAACGCGTGAAGCCCTCCTGGGCGCAACGATCAGATGTCTGGTCGACCATGGTTACGCGGGCACGACAACACAACGGATCCAAGACGCGGCCGGGGTCTCGCGGGGCGCGCTGCTGCACCATTTCGGCTCGAAATCGGAGTTGCTCGTCGCTGCGATCCACCACATCGCCGATATACGCCTGCACCATGTCGATGAACTCACTACCGATCTCGACGACGGACCCGAGGCCCTGGAGCAGCTGGTGCAGGCGATCCGATCGGCGATGGCGGGCCCTGCATTTCAGGCCGCCATCGAACTGTGGGTCGCCGCCCGCACCGACCGGCTGTTGCGCGCCGCGCTGCTGCCCGTGGAGAAGAGACTGGACTCCGCACTTCGTACTCTTTTCCACCACCATGCGGGCATCCCTGATCCCGGAGCAGCGAGCACGGCATTCGAGTCGCTGATGGCCCTTGTTCGCGGGCTCGAACTGACCCGCATCATGCGAACCGATCAATCCCTGGCCGACCAGATCGTCGAGGACTGGCTCACCACCGTCGCCCGGCTGCGCCGAGGATGACGGCTACACCGACGTGAGCGGAGGCGACGCGGGGAAGTGGACGGGTAGGGCAGTCAATGCACGATGGAAAGCGCCTGTCCGCCAAGTCAGCTCGGCGGCCGGCACTCCGAGCCGCAGCTCGGGCAAGCCGTCGAGCAACTGGTCGATCGCGTCCTGAGCGATCAGGTAGGCCAGCGAATTGGCCGGACACAGATGCGGCCCGCCGCCGAAGGCCAGGTGCGCACGATTGCCGATGTGCTGATCCGTGCCGATCACCGGATCTGTGTTGCAGCCCGCCAAACTGATGACCACGGGCTGGTTGGCAGGCAACCAGAAGTCATCGATGAGGGTCGGCTGCCGCGGGAAAGTGAAACAGAAGTTGGCCATCGGCGGATCGTTGAACAAGACTTCGTCGAGAGCGTCACGGGTCGACAGGCTTCCGCCTACGACGCTGCCCCCGAACGGTTCATCGGTGAGGATGACGCGCAGCGCATTGACTATCAAGTTCTGCAGCGGTTCGATGCCTGCCCCGTAGAGCGTGGCCACCTGGTTCACGATCTCGGAGTCGCTGAGGTCGGTCGAGTGCCGAATTATCCGGGTCGTCACGTCATCGCCGGGCTCGGTGCGCTTGAGATCGATCAACTCCAGCAACGACTCGATGAGAACTCTGCCTCCGCGCTCGGCATCGATGCCCTCGAACATCGCCGCCATCCCGGCAGCGGCGCGCTGCGCGATCTCGGTTGGGCACCCCATCAGAACATTCAGCACGGCGAACGTGAGCGGAAAAGCGTACTGCCGGATCAGGTCCGCGGATCCGTCCTCACAGAACGAGTTGATCAACTGGACAGCGACGCGTTCGACCGTGTCGTGCACGCGGTACGGATTGACATCCGCGAGGCCGGCGACGATGGCCTGCCGATACCGGGCGTGTACGGCGCCGTCGTTACGCCGTGCGTTCGGTCGCCACTGCATGAGCGGAAGCACCGGGCAATCCGTCGCGACGTTCTGCTGCCAGGTACGCGGATCGGCCGGAAACCGCTCCGGATCGTTGAAGATCCGCAACGCGGTGTAGTAGCCGATCACCAGTGTGGCAGGCACGCCGGGCGCCAACTCCACCGGAACCAGAGACCCGTACTGCTCACGCATCGCTCGATAGGCGCTGTGCGGGTCCTTCGCGAAATCCTTTGCGTACAACAAAATTCGCGGACCGTCGATATCAATCGGTGAACCGTGCGGAGCCTGGCCCGATCGATGGCTGGAAATCGTCACCGAACGAATCCTAGGGCGGCAGACCGGAGTTATCGGCCGAGATGCGAACGATGTGCCCCCGATTCCGTACGGGAGCCGGTTCGCCGCGGCGGTGGCTTACCAGGCGCAGCGCGCGGACGGCCTCGACGGCGCCATGGCGCAGCGTGGGTGCGGTGACTCCGGAGTCGGCGCGCGGTGGCGTCAGGGTCGATGGTGTCGGTCTTGCCTTGCGCGCGCTGCTGACGGCTGTGGCTGCGAGTGGGCTGGTGTCGGAATAAGCGAGGCAGGACGTGCGGTTTGCTTGGCCATGACGATCGAGAATCTGGGCAAGGTCGGAGTGTGGGCATACCCGTCGATGGTGACGCCGGAGTCGGCGGCCGAGTTGGAACGGCTGGGATATCGGGCGCTGTGGCTGGGCAATCCGGGGGCCGAACTGGACCTCGTCCGGCCGCTGCTCGCCGCGACCGAGCATCTGGTGGTCGGCTCGTACATCGTCAACGTGTGGGCCGTGCCCGCGACGACCGCGGCCGAGGCGTTCCACCGGATCGAGGCGGAGTTCCCGGGACGGTTCTTGCTCGGCGTCGGTGCGGGCCACCGTGAGATCAACACCGACTATCGCAGTCCCTACCGCGCAACCGTCGACTATTTCGACCAGCTGGACGACCTGGGTGTTCCACGGGAGCGCCGGGCCCTGGCCGCCCTCGGCCCGCGGATGCTCGACCTCGCCCGCGAACGCAGTGCCGGGGCGCTGCCCTACCTCATCACCCCGGACTATATCCGCGCGGCCCGCGGCCGCCTCGGCGCCGACGCGCTGCTGGCCGCGGAGCAGAAATTCGTTCTCGACCAGGATCCGGACCGGGCCCGGGCCGAAGGCCGCAAGCGGCTCGCCGGCTATCTCGGACTGTCCAACTACACCACCAACCTGCGGAGGATCGGCTTCACCGACGAAGACCTCGCCCTGCCCGGCAGTGATCGCGTAGTCGATGCCCTGGCCCTGCACGGCGACGTCGACCAGGTGGTCACGGGACTGCGGGCCCACCTGGACGCCGGTGCCGATCACGTTGTCGCCCAAGCTCTCACCGCCGACGGCGACCTGATGCCTGCGCTCCGCGCGCTGGCCGCAGGCATCGTTCGGGACCTGCCGGCTCGGACATAGTCGGACGATCTATTGCTGCCAACGCTCTCAGCGGTGGAAGCGGCAGTCGTCGTTCGCCTCGCATGCGACGGTGCCCGCGCGCATCGCGGTCAACGTTCCCGACGATCTGCCGCTCGAGCTGCTGGCTCCGCTGGGCTGCGGAGCCATGACCGGTGCGGGCGCGGTGCTGAAATGTGCTGAAACCCGTTGCGGGAGGGGCATTCGCGGTATTCGGTACCGGCGCGAGTTCAGTGCGCCAGGAACTTCCGGTAGATGTGCTCGGCCACCATGATCGTGGCCGCTGGACTTGACGAACCTTGCTGCGACGCAACCCTTTACAAATGTCGACGGATCAGTCTGATTCAGACTGCGCAGGCGCGGGTGTGGACTGCTCGTCGTAGGTTTTGCGCGCAGCGGCGATCGTGTGTCGATGGCGGTCGGCCCATTCGGTCAGTGTCAGCAGAGTTCGATAGAGTTCGCGGGCCATCGGTGTGGCTTCGTATTCGGTCCTGGGCGGAACCGACGGGTAAACCGTGCGAGTCAGCAGGCCGTCGCGTTCGAGGTTGCGAAGGGTCAGTGTGAGCATTCGCCTGCTGATGCCGTCGATTTCGCGTTCGAGTTCGGTGAAGCGCATCGGATGCCGGGTTGTCCGGAGCAGGATGCCGATCGCCCACTTGCCGCTGACCCGGTTGATGACCTCCAGCACCGAACACGCCTGGTCGAGAGCTGAGTCACGCGAATCGTCATCGGCGGCCGAATCTACGTGGACAGGAACATCGCTGTGCCTCTGGAACATTGAAGTGCCTCCTTCCCCCGGTGGTGCCTGTGACAGATCATGCACTGGGTAACAAATAGTGCACCATGAGAGTTGAGAGGTCATCATGACCGATGTTCGGCAAACGAGGTACGAACCGGGCCGAGGAGCGTCGCCGAGGAGGCTGTCGGCCGGGCAGTTGGACGATTTTCTCGCGGAGCATCGGATGGGAGCCCTGGCAACCATCAAGCGCAGCGGACATCCACACCTGTCGACCGTTGCGTACCAATGGAATCCCGCCGCACGGCTGATCTCGATCGGCTCTACCGCTGATCGTCTCAAAGTCCGTCAGCTGACCCGTGATCCGCATGCCGCGTTGTACGTGAGCAGCTCGGATCACCTCACCTTCGTGGTCGCCGAGGGCACTGCGGAGATCTCTCCGGTCAGCACCGTCCCGGGAGACGCCACCGGCCGCGAACTACTCGCCCTGTTCCCCGAATTCGACAATCCCACCGACGCACAGGCATTCCTCACGAACATGGTCGAGGACAACCGGCTGATCATCAGACTCCGAGTCACCAAGCTGTACGGCGATACCCTTGCCGGCGACCAGTGAGGCCTGAACGGTCCGCGTGATGTGCTCCGGTTATCTGAGCCCTCGGTCACCCACGCGGCGATTTGTACGCGTGAGGTGAAACACATGAGCGACAACGCCGCCGATAACATCCGCCGCGGCCAACCCTCGGCCAGCTGCCCACCGACATCGACCCCGACAGCGCCTTCGTCATCGGCGGACTCCGCTACGGCATCGCCCGGCAACTCCGCATCAGCAACCGCACCCGTACGGTGAACCGGCTCCGCGACCAGCTGCTGGCGATCAGCCCAGCCCTAGAGCGGGTGCTCGATCTCGGGCACAAGGGTCCTTTGGTGCTGCTGAGCGGATTCAGACCCCGGCGATGCTGCGTGAGGCCGGTGCACAGAGGGTGGCGGACTTCACGCACGATTTCGGCAGCACGGCCACGGCACCACACCCGACGGTGCCCACGATCGGGCTCGAGGCCCCGACGTCGGTGGACGCAATGGGCTGGGCAGGCCCGATACCGGCGGGCACGATACGGTCGCCGTCCACGCGGCGGCACACAGCGAAGCCGGAGGCGCCCGGGTCGGCACCAACCATTGACACCGTTCACAACGGGCGCGATCGCTGTGTGGATACGCCCGGATAGCTCCTGGTGTTCATCATTGCTGCCGCCGTGACGGTGCGGGGTGAGCCGGCCAGATCAGGCCGCGGCGGGTGAGGTGGGGCGAGTGCCCTGGTGCCGAATGCCGCGGATGGTGTGGGTGATGGAGGGGTGCTGGTGGCCAGGTCAGTGGGTTGTGCGGGACCTAGCGGTGTCGGCGGCCCGGGGCTCCTCGTTCAGGACGGGTTCGAGTTCGGCGGAGCTGGGCTCGCGGCGGTGC
>NZ_BAGB01000025.1 GCF_000308615.1 Nocardia jiangxiensis NBRC 101359 | reverse complement strand
CTGCCCCGGAAACACGAACACCGTCCTGCCCCCAGCACCGGCCCGCCCGTACACCACATTCCGCCCAGGCTCCCCCTCGACCAACCCCGTCAGCCCACGGATCAACTCGTCACAACCACCACCGACCACCACCGCCCGATGCTCGAACACCGACCGACCCACCAGCGAAAACGCCACATCGGAAACATCCAACTCCGGACGATCCCGCACATACCCCAACAACCGGCTCGCCTGCGCCACAAGCGCTTCGCCCGACTTCCCGGAGAGCACCCACGGCACCACCGAAGACCCCACACCCGCCGAAACACCATCGGACGCCGAATCCTCGCGTACCGAGCCCGCTACCTCACACTCGTCGACAGACGAAAGCACCACATGGCAATTCGAGCCGCCCATACCGAACGAACTCACACCGGCAATCCGCGGAGCACCATCGGCCCACACGCTCGACACGTCGCTGACCCGCAGACCGAGAGAATCCGGATCGATCTCGGAGCGCGGTTCACGATAGTTCAGGCTCGCCGGAATCTTCCGGTGACGAACAGCCAGAACGGTTTTCAGCAGCCCCGCGATACCGGCGGCGCCGAGCAGATGACCGATATTCGTCTTGACCGAACCGACCAACAATGGATCATCCGCCGACCGCGGACCGAATACCGCCCCCAGCGCCGCCGCTTCCACCGGGTCACCGACCTTCGTACCGGTCCCGTGCAATTCGACGTAATGCGCGGAGCGCGGGTCCATTCGCGCATCCTGATACGCACGCCGCAGGACATCGATCTGCCCCGCCACAGTGGGCACCGCAATGCCACCCTGACCTTCGCCACCGTGTCCGGCCGCACTTCCGCGAACAACCGCCAGAATATCGTCACCGTCCGCAATGGCATCCGGCAGACTTTTCAGCAATACCAGGCCCGCACCTTCGCCCCGGACATATCCGTCCGCGCGGGAATCGAACGTGAAACACCGTCCCTGCTCCGAAAGACCGCCGAAATGCGACTCGATATCCTCGGCCACCGAATCGAGATTGAGATGCACACCACCGGCAATGGCGAGCACGGATTCACCGGACGCAATACTCCGGCACGCCAGATGCACCGCCATCAACGACGAGGACTGACCACAATCCACCGTCAGACTCGGACCGCGCAGCCGCATGAAATACGAAACGCGATCGGCGATCATCCCGCGACTGGTACCCGTATGCGAATAGCGATCGAATACCGCCGCATCACCGTTCCGCGTCATATTCGCATAATCATCGCCCATCGCACCGATGAATACACCGACCCGCGAGCCGTCGAGAGTACCGGCATCGATACCGGAACTCTCGACGAGATTCCAGGAAAGCTCCAGAACGACCCGCTGCCGAGGATCCATCGCGGCCGCTTCCCTCGGTGGAATACCGAAGAAGTCGGCGTCGAACTCCTCGACATCCCGGAGAAATCTCCCCGACAGCCCGCGGGCGGACGATCGCGGCTCATCCGACGGCCGGACCAGGCCCGTCGTCGTAGCGACCTCGACCGCGTTGTTCAGCAGATCCCAGTACTCGTCCAGGGTCTCCGCACCGGGGAACCTGCACGCGGCTCCCACGATCGCTACATCTGCCACGACCAGACCACACCCCGATCACATAATTCTCAGAAGCCGCCGCTGTAGGCGATCTCCGACTCCCGATCGAAGACGCGCGACACCACCTCCGGATGCTCACGGTAGAAGAAATGACCGCCCGTGGAGGTGATCGAATCGAATTCTCCGCGGGTGTACGGCCGCCACCGAGTGAGGTTGGAGATGTGCAGACGCTGCTCATCCGACGCCGAAATATCGGTGATCGACGTCTTGATCACCGAATGCGACCATTCCCGGAAACCCGCGGTGAGATCCGCGACGTACGGGCGCTGCATCACCTCTCGGTTCGCACCGCTGAGTTCGGGCGGCAACTTCCCGGCCTTGTCCGCCGCGGCGAGTCGCCGCTTGGTGTACCTGACCGGACCGCCGTTCAGCCACGCGTAGACCGCACCCATCCGCCATTCGTTGGGACACGCGCTCACGATCGGAACGAACCGGCCGACCTGCACCCCGAGCTTCTCCAACTCCTGGGTGGCGACGAAGGCGAGCAGGCCACCGAAACTCAGCCCGGACAACACCGGCCGGACCGCGCCGATCTCGGCGATCGATTCGGCGATCTCCCGACCGACCGCACGCAGACTGGTCGGATCCGGCTCGTCCTTGCGCACACTCCGGCCCGGCATCCGCCACACCGCGAAGTCGTAGTCACCGACGAGCGAAATCAGCGGATTCGCCGTCCACGCCTGCTCGACGCCCGCGCCGCCGAACAACCACACCGACGGCCGCCTCCCTCGGTAATCCGACGTCGGAAACCACCATTTCTCCAGCGCCGTGGACTTATTACTCACGCCTTCTCCTGTTCCTGCTCCAGTAGCTTCACCACGCGAGCGGCGATCGACTCGATGGTCAGATCCCCGGTGAACTGGAAGACGCTCATCTGCACGTCGAGTTGCTTCTGCACCCGGGCGCCGAACTCGACACCCATCACCGAATCGATGCCGAGATCCGCGATCGGCCCGCGAGTGTCGATACTCTCCGCCTCGACGCCCAGTACCTCGGACAACTGCTCGACGATCACCTTGATGACCGCGGGCGCCCGCTCCTCGGGCGGCAGATTCAGCAGCATCTGGCGAGCCGCCGCGGCCTGCTGCGACTCCGGAACCTCGTCGACGACCTCCTCGAATCGGCCACTGCTCGCGGCCACCCGGTTACTGCCGCGCCATGTCGCCCAGTCCACATCGGCGAGCATGAGATTCGACTGCCCGAACCGGGCGGCATCGAACATCAGACCGGCGCCGCGGTCCAGATCGAGCGGGTTGAATCCGAGCATTTCGAGATATTTGGTGACCGCGAGGGATGCCTCGGCCATACCGCCGCCGGACATCGCGCCCCAGTTCACCGATGTCGCAGCCAATCCCGAGGCGCGGCGCGCGGCGGCGAACGCATCGAGTGTGGTGTTCGCCGCGACATAGGACGCCTGCGGAATGGTCCCGGTGATCGCGCTGATCGAGGAGTACAGCACGAACGCGTCGAGGTCGAGACCACGCTCACGGGTCGCGGCATCGAGCGCCCGCGCCCCGCCGACCTTGGGCGCGAACACCGAACCGATCGTCGCGGCGCTGATATCGGCCACCGGTTCATCGGCGATCACTCCGGCGGTGTGGAACACGCCCCGCAGTGGGCGTTCGGGATCCGCGGTCGCGTCCAGGAGCCGCCCCACCGATGCCGGATCACTGACATCGGCGGATTCGCAGACCACGTCGACACCACGCGCGGCCAGCACCTCGAGCTGCCGACGGACGTCGTCGCTGCCGACCCCGCGGCGACCGACCAGTACCAGCCGGGTCGCCCCACGCTGCACCAGCGCACGCGCGGTCGCCAGACCGAACGCACCGAAACCACCGGTGATCAGGTAGGTCGCGTCGGGCCGGACCGACAACGCCGCCGGACGCTGCGGCAACACCTCGGGAGTGTCGGTGCGCAGGTCGACCACGACGCGCCCGACCTGCGACGCGCGCAGCACCGTCTCGAAGGCCGTGGACAGCTCCGTGATCGGGAACCGCACGTACGGAAGCGGTTTGACGCTGCCCTGAGCCAGTGCGACGACGGATTCCTGCATGAGTTGCCGGAAACGCTCGGGCCGCTGCGCGAGCAGCCGGTCCATATCGATGGAATAGAAGCTCAGGTTCCGGTTGAACGGCCGCAGGTCCACGGTGCCGCCGAAGTAGACATCGGCCTTGCCGATCTCGATGATCCGCCCGAATTCCGCGGCGACCGTGAAGTCCTGACTGATCACCTCGCCCGGCATCGAGTTGTAGACGACGTCCACGCCGCGACCGTCGGTGAGCCGGAGCACCTCGTCGACGAAGCTCGACGAACGCGAATCCAGCACATGGGTCGCGCCGATATCCCTCGCTGCCGCACGGCGTTCCGCGGAACCGGCCGTCGCGAACACCGTCGCGCCGAGGCTCGCGGCCACCTGCACGGCGGCCATCCCCATACCACCGGCCGCGCCGTGGATCAGCACGGTGTCACCGGGCCCGAGATCCGCGAGCGTGCGCAGCGAGTAGTACGCGGTGATGTAGGGCAGCCCCGAGCCGATGGCCAACGGGTCCAGTTCCTGATGATCGCCGAGAACCGCCCGCGGAGCGCGCACCCACGCGCCGCCGCCGTCGACATCCACGAGGGTGTATCGGCGCAACAGCCCGCGAGTCGCCACAGCCATCGCGTCGCCGGGCTCGATATCGGTGATCTCGGACCCGACCCGGGTGACGACTCCGTACCCCTCCATACCCGGGACGGTGCCGAAGTAGGTGCCGGACAGCTGCCGCTCGGTGAGGATGCCGAGCACCTTGAGCGGGTCCTTGTAGTTGAGGCCGATCGTCTCGACTCGGATCTCCACCTCGCGCGGGCCCGGCGCCACCCCGTCGCACGCGCGCAGGGTGAGGTCCTTGAGCAACCGCGTGCGCGGCAGCACCACCTCGTACGCCTCGTCGAGGCTCGACAGCTGGTTCGGCACGTCCCACTTCTCGACGAATTCCGCGGCCGAGCGCTGCACCCGTTCGGCCGATCGGACCTCGCCGCGCAACCGGATCTCGTCCGACTCGGCGGTCGTGCCCCGAATCAGTTCGGCGACAAGGGATTCCGAGCTCACCGAACCGTCGGTGTCGATCGCCGCCCAGCCGACGGGGTTCTGTTCGTTGGCGAGGGTGCGGCGCAACCCGACAAGGGCGGCGTGCGCCGGATCGAGTTCGGTATCGCCCGGCCCGACCATGCCGTTCGTGGTCACGATGACCACCCGCACGTCGAAGTCGGCCAGGTCGCCGTCGAGCCGTTCGGCGGAGGCTGCGGTGACGACGCGGGCGAAAGCCACTACGCGGTAGGCGAGTTCGGCGGCGTCGTATCCGGGCCCGGCGGCCAGACCGATCCGCAGATAGCCGTCGCGGGCCAGGGGCTCGGTGAGCTGCTTGGTCGCCGCGTCCACGGCAGCGGTGTCGTCGGGATCGGTGTCCCAGGCGATCCGAAGCGGTTCGATCGGCCCCTGGGTCATCCCCGACAGCACGGTCTCGGCGGGCGAGCCGATCGTGACCGCCACGTTGATCGCCCGGCTCTGATCGTTCGGCGGCAGTGCGGGCAGGTCCTCCCAGCGCCGCTCGTAGAACAGGCGCTCGAGGTCGTCCAGCGGATCAGGCGCGACGCCGATGGGTGCGAATTCCGCGCCGTAGAGCGCGAGCGCGACCTCGCCGTTCCGATCGGTCAGGAAGGCGTCCACGCGCAGCGGCTCGGTCGACACCACCGAGACGACCGCGAGGAGTTCGTCGGGGATCGGCCCGAACAACCGCACCCGGTCCACGGCGGCGGGAACATGTGCGACGGCCCGGGTGCTCTGCGCGGAACTGCTCGCGGCGAGCAGCACCGCCGCGCACTGGAACGCCGCATCGGTCAGTGCCGGGTGTACGACGTGCGGTGCGTCGGGTACGGAACCGCCCTCGACGAGGCCGCGGGTGTCCAGCTCGGCGACACAGGTCGTACCCCGGACCCGGGCCCGCCGGATCCGCCGGAACGCGGGCCCGTAGGCCAGGCCGAGCGCATCCATCGCGGCGTAGATCTCGTCGTGGTCGAACGCGATGTCGCCGGGCTCCTCGGCCGGTACGGCGAGCTGGTAGGAGCCGGATTCCATCTCGACGAGCCGACCGAAGGCGTGCTGGGTCCACAGATCCCCGTGCCCCGATCGCGCCTTGATCGACAGGCGTTTGGCGGCGCTCTCGACGGCCACGCGCACCACCGGCACGTCGTGCTCGGAGACGATCAGCGGCGCGACGAACGCGAGAGCGTCCACACCGCACTGGTCGTGGCTGCTGCGCTGACGCGCCGCGGCCAGGGCCGCGTCGATATATCCCGCGCCGGGCAGCACCACCGCACCGCCGACGTTGTGATCACGCAGCCACGGCAGGTTCGCCGGAGCCAGGGTGAGCTCCCATTCCGATTCCAGCGAGTCGGTGCGATCGCCGAGCAGCGCGTACCGGTTCGGATCGCCGTGCCGGGCACGGACTGTGCGGATGTTCTCCTCCCACACCTCGAGATCCAGCCACGGATACGGCGGCAGGTCCAGGTGCGCGATCTTCGTGTCCTGGTACATCGCGGCGTCGCCGGGGCCGTCGACCGCACCGACCCGGTAGAGCTCGGCGAGCGCGGCCAGCGCCGCCGACTCCGCGTCCTCGTCGCGGTGCAGGGTGCCGATGCCGGCGCCGCTCACGCTGTGCCGCACGAACGCCTCGCGGATGTTGCCGACCAGAACCGGGTGCGGCCCCACCTCGAGGAAGACGCGGAACCGCTCGTCGATCAGCGCATCGATCGCGTCGGCGAACCGGACGGTGTCGCGAACGTTGCGGCACCAGTAGCCGGGATCGGCGAATTCTCGGGCGTCGAACAGACCACCGGTCACCGTCGAATAGACCGGCACGGTGGGCTCGCGCGGGGTCAGACCCGACAGCACCTCGGCGAGTTCGCCGAGGATCGGATCCATGAGATGACTGTGATACGGCACCTCGACGCGCAGCCGCCGCGCGAACATGCCCTCGCCGGTGAGCTCCTCACGCAACTCCTCGAGCGGCCCCTCGAGTCCGGCGAGCGTCACCGCGGTGGCGCCGTTGACCGCGGCGATGGACACCGCGTCACCGAATCGCTCGAAACGCTGACGCGCCTCGTCCGGACCCAATCCCACCGCGAGCATGCCGCCGCTTCCGGCGGTCTGCGCCTGCAGGCGGGACCGGTGGTAGGCGACGGTCAACGCGTCGGTCAGCGACAGCACGCCGCTGACGTAGGCCGCGGACACCTCACCGACACTGTGCCCGACGACCGCCGCCGGGTGAACTCCCCACTGCGCCAGGTGATCCACCAGCGCCACCTGGATCAGGAAGTTGGCGGGCTGTGCGATATCGGTGCGCGCGATGCGGGAGTCGTCCTCGTCGGCGAGCATCTCGTCCAGGATCGACCAGCCGGCGATCTTCCGGAACTCGGCATCGATCGCCTGGGCGGTATCCCGGAACCGGCCGGACTCGACGAGCAGCGTGCGGCCCATCGCCCACCACTGCGGACCCATGCCGCTGAAGACGAACACCGGGGTGCGCAAACCTTCGACCAGGACTCGGTCGCCGATCTTGCCTTCCCCGGACGCGAACGAATCCAGCTGCGCCACAAGGTCTTCGGCATCGCGGTAGACGAATCCCCGCCGGAGGTGGTGATGCGCGCGACGCTGCACCACCGCGGCCTTGACCCGCGGCACGTCGACGACGCCGCCGCCGCTGGCGGCATCGATGGTCGGCGAATCGGCTGTCGGAGAGGCGGGTTCGGCGGCGCCGGAGGGCGACCTGAGCAGATCGCCGTACCCCCGCGCGAGCCGTCGCAGCGATTCCTCGCTCCGGGCGGAGACCGGGAACACCCGAACCGTATCCCGGGCCTCGTCGCCGTGCACCGGTTCGGGAGCGCGCTCGACGAGCACGTGCGCGTTGGTGCCGCCGTATCCGAAACTGTTGACACCGGCGTGAATTCCGTCGAGATCCTCGACCTCGAGCGGCACGGTCAGGCGCAGGTCCTCGAACGCGATCTCGGGGTTGGGGTTCTCCAGATACGCCTGCGGCGCGACGCGACCTTCGCGCACCGTCAGCGCGGCCTTGATCAGTCCGGCCACCCCGGCCGCGGCCTCGGTGTGGCCGAAATTGTTCTTCACCGAACCCATTCGCAGCGGACGAGTGCGACCCTCGGCCATCCCGTAGGCGCGGCCGAGCGCGGAGGCTTCGAGCGGGTCGCCCACGCCGGTGCCGGTGCCGTGCGCCTCGACGTAACCGACCAGGGCAGGGTCGATCTCGGCCTCCGCGGCCACCTTGCGGGCCAGCGCGTACTGCGAATCCGGATTGGGGACCGGCAGCGCGAGGGTGCGACCGTCCTGGTTCACCCCGCTGCCGCGGATCACCGCGTAGATCCGATCCCGGTCGCACACAGCGTTTTCCAGGTTCTTGAGCACGACGACGCCGACGCCCTCACCGCGGCCGTAACCGTCGGCGGAGGCGTCGAACGACTTGCATCGACCGTCCACGGACAGGAACCGGCCCTTGCACATCGTGATGAACGTCTCGGGCTGGAAGATCACGTTCGAGCCACCGACCAGTGCGATATCGCACTCCCCGTCGGCGATCGCGCGCACGCCGAGATGGGTGGCCACGAGCGAGGAGGAACACGCGGTATCAACGGTCAGGCTGGGCCCGTGCAGGTCGAAGGTGTACGCGATCCGGTTGGACAGCAACGTCTGCGACGAACTGGTGGCCGCGAAGTTGTCGATCCGATCCAGCGCGTGCGACCCGGCCTTGCCCACCGCGTTGTCGTTGGTGAAGCCGCCGATGAACGTCCCGACCGAGCCGCCGCTGACATGCCCGGCGACTCCCGCGTCGTCGAGCGCCTCCCAGGACACCTGCAACAACCGCCGCTGCTGCGGATCGAGGGTCGCCGCCTCCCGCCGGGAGATACCGAAGAAGTCCGAGTCGAATCGCGCGAATGGTTCATCGACGAATGATGCGTGCCTGGTGTACATCCGGCCCGGAGCCTCCGGGTCGGGGTCGTAGTAACGGTCGACATCCCATCTCCAGTCCGGGATCTCGGTGACCGCGTCTCCCTTGCGTACCAGGAAATCCCAGAAACTGGACGAATCCACTATGCCCCCGGGATACCGGCACCCGATTCCGATTATGGCGATGGCAACCATGGCCCTCACTTAGAGTGGTCTGGAAACTGATGACCGCAGAAGTATCGGATGGATTGCCCTGTGTTGTCCAGGCATTCCACCGAATTTGTTGAGGCGGCGACATCCGCGAACGCCCTCACGTAGGGTGGGCTCCATGCTGTGCCAAGATTGCTGTCTCACTTGGACATACGTGCAGTTGACAGCGTCAGTAACAGGCGATCGTACCCCGGTCGACGACGCTTCGGGGCTGTCGATATTCCCATTGGCGGGAATCGCATGAAAATCCCATTCGACCTGATCGCGAGTTTCGGCCGGGTAGCTCGCAAACGTCCGCTGTTCGTGATCGGTGTCTGGATCGTACTCGCGGGCATATTGAATATCGCTGTCCCGCAGATCAGCTCGGTGGCCTCGAACCATTCGGCGGATTTCATCCCCAGAGATGCACCTGCGGTACGCGCGCTGCAGAACATGGGAATCACTTTCCACGAGTCCACTTCGTCCGGTTCCGCGTATGTCGTATTGAATCGCGAAGGGGGGCTGAACGATAGCGATCGCGCTTATTACCGGAAACTCGTCGCCGCCCTGCGGCACGATACCGCGCACGTCCAGTCCCTGCAGGACCTGTGGGGCAACCCGACGACCGCACCGGCAGCGCTCAGCGCGGACAAGACCACGACCTACGCACTCGTCCGGTTGGTCGGCGACTCCGGCACTTCCGCGTCCATCGCCTCGGTGAACTCCATCCGCGCCACGATCGACGGCCTCGCCCGCCCACCGAACCTGACGGTCCTGACCACCGGCCCCGCCGCCACGATCTCGGACGAGTTCTCCGGCATCGAATCCTCGCTCCCGTTCGTCACCGCGCTCACCGTGCTGTGCATCATGCTGGTGCTGTTCGCCGTCTACCGATCACCGGCGGCGGTCGCGATACCGCTGGCCACAATCGGTCTGGCCCTTGCGGTTTCGAACGGAACGGCGGCCTTCCTCGGCATGCACGGGATGCCGCTGTCGATCTTCTCGGTCTCACTGCTGTCGGCGATCGTCCTGGGCGCGGGCACCGACTATGCGATCTTCCTGATCAGCCGTTACCACGAGGCCCGCCGGGCCGGTGCCTCCCCGACCGACGCGATGACGACGAGTTTCCCGCGGATCGCCGCGGTGATCCTGGCATCCGGCCTGGTCGTGACGCTCACCTGCGCGGGCATGTCGGTGACCCGGATCGGCCTGTTCCGCACCGTCGGTCTGCCTTGTGCGATCGGCGTTTTCGTCACACTCCTGGCAGCCCTCACGCTGACCCCGGCGATGATCGCCCTGGCGATCCGGCTCGGCATGCTCGAACCGCGCAGACAGTCCGGCAGATCGCGGTACTGGCGCTGGATCGCGGTGCGGACGGTGCGGCAGCCCGGTCGCGCACTGGCGTTCTCGCTCGGGGGGCTCATCCTGCTGGCCGCGGTCATCCCGACCATCCATCTGAGCTACGACGAGCGGCAGGCCCAGCGCTCCACCACCGACAGCAACCGGGGCTACGACATCGTCGCCGAGCACTACCACGGCAATATCCTGCTGCCCGAATACGTCACGGTCACAGCCGATCACGACCTGCGCAACACCAAGGACTTCGCCGCGCTGGAATCGGTGTCCGCCGCCGTGGCGAAGGTGCCCGGGGTGATCTCGGTGCAGTCGATCAGCCGACCGCTCGGTGAAACGATCCCGGAGAGTTCGCTCGGCTATCAGGCCGGAGTCGTGGCCGACGGGTTGTCCGGCGGTGTGGTCCAGCTCGCCGCCGCACAGCCGCAGATCCATCAGTTGACCGACGGCACCGGCCAACTGGCCGACGGCGCCGCGGCACTGCACCAGGGCTCACAGCAACTCAGCGCGGGAATGAAGCAGGCCGTCGCCGGTTCCGGGCAACTGGTGAACGGCGACGTGCAACTCGACAACGGCCTGATCGCAGCACGTTCGGGCACGAAGCAACTGCGGGACGGCGCGAATCAGCTGACCCAGGGCTCACGCCAGCTGGCGGACGGTGTCGGGCAGGCCCTGGCCTTCCTGAACACCCCGCAGAGCAATCTCGCCGCACTCCGGCAGCAAACGGCCACGACGCCGAACTGCGACGCGCAGCCGATGTGCGCGGCGTCGAAATCGCTACTGGCATTTCTCGATTCGACCCCGGCCGGGCAGGCGCTGACCAACGCCCAGCGACTGCAGAACGGTGTTCAACAGGTGGCGGACGGCAACCGCCGCCTGGCCGACGGCCTGGCACAACTGGACGACGGACTGACGCGAGCCGGCGACGGCGCGGGCGCGCTGCTGGACGGTCAGCGCCGCCTCGACACCGGTCTGCACCAACTCGACGCGGGCACCGACCAACTCGTGGCGGGCAGCGCTCGGCTCGCGGACGGTTCCACCCGGGTCGACGACGGCGTCAACCTGATGACCTCGCAGCTGACCCGGCTGCAGACCGGCCTGAAGTCCGCCTCGGACTATCTGAGCGAGCTGCGCAGGAACACCAAGGCCGACAACACCGGAGGCTTCTACATTCCGCAGTGGGCCATGTCCCGGCCCGATCTGCAGACGGCCATGGGACTGTTCATCTCGCCGGACGGCCGGATGGCCCGCATGATCGTCACCGATTCGGGTGATCCGTTCAGCACGCAGGCGATGGATCGCACGGGCACGATCCTGGACATCGCGAAGCAGGCGGTGCGCGGAACGGATCTGCGCGATGCGGCGGTCGAGACCACCGGCCTCACACCCACCTACCGGGACCTGCGATCGATGGCGCTGCGCGATTTCGCGACCATCGTCGTCCTCGCGAGCCTGCTCGCCCTCCTGGTCATCGCGGCACTGATGCGCAGCCTGGTGGTGCCGCTCTACGTGGTGGGCTCGGCGATCCTGTCGTTCGGCGCGGCACTGGGACTGAGCGTCGGGATCTGGCAGCACCTGCTGCACCGGCCGCTGCACTGGGCCGTGCCGTCACTGGCGTTCATCATCCTGGTGGCGGTGGCCGCCGACTACAACGTCCTGCTGACCTCGCGGGTGCGGGACCGGATGCTGCAATCGAGCACCGGTCTGCGCGGTTCACCCCGATCGTCCATAATCCAGGCGGTGACCTCGACCGGTGGTGTGATCACCACTGCCGGTGCGGTTTTCGCGATCACCATGCTGGCGCTCACTGCGGCCGCGGTCGGCAACACCGCGCAGGTCGGGTTCACCATCGGCATCGGTCTGATCATCGACACGATGGTGGTGCGGACCATCGTGGTCCCGGCGATCGCGGCACTGCTGGGCTCGCGGAACTGGTGGCCGGTCGTGCGGGGGCGGCGCAGATCCGGCGAACCCGCGCCGTCGACCTCCGACGATTCCGCCGGTGATGACGAGAAGGTGTGCGTCACATGATATTTCGAAGGAGCATCGAGCCATGACAGCTATCGACCGTCCGGCCGGCCGCGTCGCCTATATCTTCTCCGGGTACGGCGCCCTGTGGGAAGGCATGGGGGTGGCGCTGATGCACGAGGACGCGACGTTCCGGGACGCGGTGCACGAGGTGTCCGGACACTTCGACAACCATCTGGACTGGTCCGTCGAGGAGCAGTTGAAATCCGCACGGACCGGCGACTATCGGAACCTCACCCTCGGCGGACCCGCCATCTTCGCGGTCCAGTTCGGACTGATCCGCGCACTGGCCGAACGAGGCATCGCTCCCTCGGTGACCGTCGGCGTCAGTTTCGGTGAATACGCCGCCGCAACGGCTTCGGGGATCCTCACACTCCCCGAAGCGTGCCGACTCGTCGCCGCCTCGGCGCTCGCATTGAAGGCCGCCAACGGAATCGGCGGAACAGCGACCGCAGCCATCTCCGAGGAGCGCGCACAGGACATCGTCGCCGGCTCGCACGGCGACATCCAGATCGCCGTCGTCATGTCCGAGGGCGGAGTACTGCTCGCGGGCACCGGTGCCGCATTGGACGACCTGGGCACCCAACTCGCCCGCGAGGGCGTGTATTACCGCGTACTCGAGGAATTTCCGTACCCCTACCACTCGACGCTCATGGCGGGTGTCGGCGTCGTGTTCCGACAGCAGATGGATCACGTGCAGACCGCACCGGCCACGATCCCGATGATCTCCACGGTGACCGGCGACCACATCGACGCCGACGGCCTGGACGTCGAGTACTGGACGCAACATTTCGTCACCACCACCCTGCTGCGGCAGGCCGCCGAACGCGCTGCCCGAACCGAAACGATATTCCTCGAGGTAGGACCCCGCCCCCACCTGCAAACGCCCCTGCGCACTCACCGCCGCCCCGACGGCGAACGCCTGCTCGTCCTGCCCACCCTGACCCGGCACAAGCCCGGCACAGCCGCATTGGACGAGGCAGCGGATCGCATTCGCGCACACGCCGATTGAGATCCGCGCGCCCGCTCAGGTGGGAAATACCGACGACACCAGGCCCATCACGATGGAGGTCAACGACAACGATCCCGTCCCGAACGCGGCGGCGACTCCGCACGCGATGAGAACGTCGTCGCCCGTAGGCTCGGGCGGGATCACCGTTCGTTTCAGCACAGCGATCCGCACCGGCAGAGCCCATTCGATGCCCACGCTGCCGTCCGGGTAAGCGGTGAGCGAGCAGAACTGCTTGTCGATCTCCTGCGGACGTCCGCCGATGAATCTGCACGTCGTGAGATCTTTCGGGCCGAAACTCACAGTCCTGGAACGGTATTCGACGACGATTCGGTAGGTCCGCCGGACGGCATCGGATTCCGTCGAAACACCCTGCCGCCCAGGATCAACGGACATCGACCAAACGTCATCGGCCGCTCTCCGGCAAGTGCTGAGAGCGGCCGATGACGATGCGGCACCGATTTGCGGATGCCGTGACGGTCCACGGGGTCGACTTCCGATGATGTTGCGCTACCGCATCATTCGTTGATGAGGCGGCGGGATTCCAGGATGGTCGCGAGGGCGTATCCGCCGCCGCCGAGGACGGCCAGGATGGTGAAGAAGCCGGGAGGAGTGAAGAAGCACGCGAAGGTGGAAACCAGCGCCAGCCAGGCGCCCAGGCCGTAGTGCAGGGTGTTGCGGCGGTGGGCGCCTTCGGCGATGTAGATCAATCCGACCATGAGGCCCGAACCGGCAGGCCACAGCACGTTGGCCAGGTCGGGGGCGTCGATGCTGGCCGTGAGGCCGGTGATGGCCAGGAACAAGGCGGCGAACGCCACGATCCAGGCGAGGCCGAGAAGCCTGGCGCTGAGTACTTCCGGTTGAGTGGCGCCCTGCTGGGAGCGCAGGGCGGCGATGGTGGCGAAGACGGTGCCGATCGCGAGGCCGAGGAACAGCAGGGTCGTCGGTAGCCACCCGGGCAGCTCGACCAGCGGGTCGTCGCCGCGGGACAGGGCCGCGGTGCCGTGTCCGATGATGTAGGCGAGTCCGAAGCTGATGTAGGTGGCGCGGTTATCGATCCGGGCGGCGGTGGTGTCGGCGGGGACGGCGAATGCGGTGGTCATCGTGGATGTCTCCTGGAACAGCGCGCACGTGTGCACGCGAGGACGAACAACGGGGCTTGACATGCGTGGACGAACAGCGGGCGCGATGATGGCGCTCCATCGAGGAAAGATATCGCTCGATCGGGGAGATACGGAGTTCGTTCGCGAGTGGCTCGACCGATGGAATATCTTGCAGGCCAGGGAGATTCGGCGCGGATGGCCGGGCAGGTACCGATGTACGGTGAGGTCGCACTCGGGGCGGCGGCGTTGACAGCTGCCGGTCAGCGGGCGGTGGGCGGGCGCGATCGAGTCGCGACGCTCACGCCTGGTCGACGTCGGGCACGATGACGACTTTGCCTGCGACGGTGCGGGATTCGGCGAGCGTCAGCGCTGCGACAGCCTCGGTCAGCGGGAACTGCGCGGCGATCTGCGGGGTGAGAGCGCCCTCGGCCATCAGTTGCAGCACCTGGGTGAGGTCCTCACGCAGCCGGGCCTGGAACGAGTTCGGGCAACGGTGTCCGGCCCAGAAATTGTAGAAGTGCGCGGATCTGCCGTTGGGCAAGAAGTTCCACATCGCGAGCTGCCCGAACAGCTTCAGCACCGGCAGCTGGGAACTGCCGACCTCGTCCTTGGTCGCCGCGGTGCCGTAGGACACGAGCGTGCCGCCCCGGCGCAGCAGCCGCCACGACTCGCTCACCCCGGGACCGCCGATGTGATCGAACACCGCGTCCACGCCGTCCGGTGCGATCTGCCGAATCCGGTCGTACATCTGCGGGTCGCGGTAGTCGACCGGGGTGACGCCCAGTTCACACAGCGTGGCGTGGTGACGCGGCGACGCCGTGCCGATGACGCTGATCCCGGCGTGCCGGGCCAGTTGCACGAGTGTCGACCCGACGCCGCCGTTCGCACCGAGCACCACGATGGTTCCGCCGGAGCGAACCTCGGCGGTGCGATGCAGCGTCTGCCATGCGGTGATCCCGTTGACCAGCACGGTCGCCACAGCCGCGGGATCCATGTCCTGCGGCACGGGCAGCAGGTCGGTGGCGTCGACGAGCAGGTGGCTGGCCCATGCGCCGGTCTTGGTGATCGCGGCGAACCGACGTCCGACGAGCGCGGCATCGGCCTCCGGGCCGACCGCGGTCACGGTGCCGACCACGTCGTAGCCGGGCACGAACGGAAACGGCGGCTGGTCGAAGTACTTGCCGCGGCGCATCTGCTGCTCGGCGAACGAGACGCCGGTCGCCTCCATGCGCAGCACGACCTGCCCCTTGTCCGGCGAGGGAAGGTCGCGGGTGGTGACCTGCAACCCCTCCGGTTCGACCTTCCCGGGCAGCACGATCTCGGTGATATTGCTGGTGACGATGTTGTTGCTCATATGCGGTTCCGATCCGTTCAGCTTCAACTTACGACTGTAAAGCTACGACTGTTTCCTCATTTGCACAAGAGATAACAGCTGTAAGTTTTTCGACGTAAGGTGATGACATGGCAGACGACGCATCAACCACCCGGACCCGCGTTCGCAACCGCCGCGGCGAAGGCGGCCGCCTACGCGAGGAGATCGTGACGACAGCAGCCGAGATGATCGACGAGAACGGCGACGCGAACGTCATCACCCTGCGGTCGGTGGCCCGTCGCGTCGGGATCGCCGCCCCATCGATCTACCGGCACTTCCCCGACCAGCCCGCCATCGTGCTGGCCGTGGTGCGCAGCGCCTTCACCGAACTGGACGAATGGCTGGGCGCGGCCATGGACGCCGCCGACGACACCCCCCGCGCGCAGCTGACGGCCCTGTGGCGCGGATACCTCGAATACGCACAGGCCCATCCGGGCCGCTACCGCATCATGTTCGCGGGATCGTGGGCGCCCGATCCCAACGAGAGTTCCGTGAGCGAGGAGGACCTGGCCACACTCGGCCAGGCTTGTATGCGGCGACTCGGCAGAGCCCTCGAGAGCTGCGTGAACGCCGGCTGCGCCACCAGCACCGACCCGTCCGCCGACACGATCGCACTGTGGATCGGCCTACACGGTCTGGCCCACCAGCGACTGGTCTCCCCCGCTTTCCGCTGGCCACCCGATATCGCCGAACGCGTCATCACGCCGCTCGCACACCTCACCGACAGGTGAGCCGGGATGACGAATGCCCACCGGCGACGCTCGTGACGCGCCGGTGGGCACCCGGGGTGCTCAGTGCTCACACGAACAGTGACAGCACCAGTACGCCCGCGAGTCCGATCATCGACTGGAGCGAAAGCATCAGGGTCCAGGTCCGCAAGGTCTGCTTGACCGACAGCTGGAAGTACTCCTTGAACAACCAGAATCCGGAGTCGTTGACATGCGAGAGCATGACCGAGCCGGACGCGGTCGCGAGCACCAGCAGCTCCGGCGACAGCGCGGGGTCCGCCGCCGCGATCGGCGCGACGATGCCCGCCGCGGTGACCGTGGACACCGTCGCCGAGCCCAGGCAGATCCGCAGCAGCGCCGCGACGACCCACGCCAGCACCAGCGCCGGGATGTGCCAGCCCTCCCTGCGCGAAGTCCACGATCACGTTGCTGACACCGGTCTTGGACAGCATCTTGGCCAGGCCGCCGCCCGCGCCCACGATCAGCAGCACCGGTCCGACGGTCTTCAGCCCGCTCGTCGCGATCCCCTGCAGTTGCACGACACCCATCCGCGAGGTCCTGCCCAGCCCGAACATCGCGACCAGGACCGACAGCAGCAACGCCACCGCGGGGTCGTCGCAGAACGAGAAGATCGTGTGCGCCACACCGTGTCCGGAGGTGTTGTCGACACCGAACGCGCCGATCACCAGTAGTACCGGCGGCAGCAGCACCACGCCGAGCGCGAGCCACAGCGGTCGCCGCCGCGAGCACGTCGGTCCTGGTCGCGGCCAGCTCGAAGTACGGCACGTTCGGCCGATACCGCATCCTCGGCCTGGACGAACTGGACCTGGTGGTGACCGACGACGGCCTCCCGGAGGCCCGCGCCACCGAGATCACGGCGGTGACCGGCGTCGAGGTCCGCCGCGCGGACTGAGCGCCGCCGCGAGCAGTTCTCGAAGTCGACACGTCGGCCGTGGATTTCCCTATCCGGCAACGAAATACGCCGACGTGAGCGCCATCCCTGCCGATAGCCGATTACCTTGCGCAGTCCCTGCCGGACCGATCCGGACAAACCGCACCGTTTCCAGCACAAGGAATCCGCCCCTGAGCGTCGCCGATCGGACCACCAGGGCGGATACTGTGACGATGACCGGCGATGAACAGGTCGATCCGCAACTCGTGACGGCGCTCGGCAGCGTGATCGGCAACGAGCCGTGCTCCAACGCGGGCGAGTTCAGATTCTCCCTCGTCGAGCAGCGATGGGAATGGTCCGACGAGTTGGCGCGCATGTTCGGCTACGAGCCCGGCGCCGTCGAGCCGACCACGGAACTGCTGTTGTCACATCAGCACCCCGACGACCGAGCCGCCTTCGAGGCGGTGCTCGAGAAGTTCACCGAATGCGGCGAGCCGTTCTGTGGTCGGCACCGCATCATCGATACCGACGGCGAAGTGCGCGAAATGATCGTCATCGTCGAGTACGAGACCGACGACGACGGGGCGGTCATCGGGGCAACCGGGTACTACGTCGACCTCAGCGACGCACTCGAGCAGGAACGCAACGAAACCCTCAGTGACGCCCTGCCCGACGTCATCGCCAACCGGGCGGCCATCGAACAGGCCAAAGGCATTTTGACCTTGGTCTACAACCTGAACTCCGAACAGGCTTTCGCCGTGCTCAAGTGGCGTTCCCAGCAGACCAACTTCAAACTGCGCGATCTCGCCGCGCAACTGGTCGAAGACGCGAAACAGCTGGACTCGAACACCGGCGGCTTGCGCACGAAATTCGATCACATCCTGCTGACCGTGCACGAACGAGCCTCGGAGACAAGCGCCGACAGCGTCTAGATCTTTGCCGGGGTGCGTCCTCGCCCGGACCCACCCATGACAGCGATCCCCAATAGTGTTGCGGCGGCGTGGTTTTCGCCGGTGTAGCAGATACCTGGCGATACCCGTGTGCCGGAAGTCGAACGGTCCGAGAAGTTCAGTGGCATAGACCACGAACGATCCACGATTTAGTACCGAATCCACGGGTAGCGCCGACGTACGGGTTCAGCTCACGTGCCCGTCGAAGTACCCCCACACCGGAGGTAATTGTGGTGCAAGACAACAACGGTCCTCGCGATGCGATCGAAGGTGTCGTCGATGACGTGAAAGGCAAGGCCAAGGAGGTCGCCGGGGTCATCATCGAGGACGAGAACCTCGAAGCCGAGGGCCATGCGCAACAGGACAAGGCGCGGGCCCAGCGCACCGCCGCCCAGAAGGACGCGGAAGCCGAAAAGGCTCGTCTGGACGCGGAGATCGCCCGGAATCGCCAAGCCGGTTACGAGCACGACCGGTAACGCGATTCACCGATCTCGACCGAACAGGAGGTACCGGGCATGCCGGAACCGATCACCAGCACGCTCGACGACGAACAGCAGCGAATCGCCGGGGATGCCTTGCGCGGCACCGTGGTGGATCTGATCGATCTTTCACTGATCGCCAAGCAGGCGCACTGGAACGTCATCGGACCGAGCTTCCGATCCGTCCACCTCGCGTTGGACGAACTAGTCACCGCTGCAAGGGATTTCACTGATAGCGTTGCCGAGAGGGCCACGGCGATCGGAGTCGGCCCGGACGGACGTGCGCGGACGGTGGCCGAGCAATCCTCAGCGATCGGTTTCAACGAGGGCTGGCAGCCCGATGCCGCCGTCATCGAGGCGATCGTCGCGAATCTGGCGGCGGTCATCGCGCGACTCCGCGAGCGCATCGACGCCACCGACAAGGCCGATCCCGTCACACAGGACCTGTTCATCGGCATTTCCGCCCGACTCGAGCAACTGCACTGGATGTGGCAGGCGCAGGTGGCGACCGTGCCGAAATGATCGTCAGTCGATAGCGTCCGGGCGGGCCGGGCGGTGACACTGCCCGGCCCGCTCTCCCTCTGGATGTCTGCTACCGGGAAATCGGTAGCTGCGACTACAGAATTGGAGGCAGGAATGCCGAATCATCACCTTCTCGCCACGCTGGGCGTATCCGCAGTGCTCGCCGCGGCAGCACTCGGTGTGAGCGCGGGATCGGCCACGGCACACACGCCGTTCCACGTCACGCCGACGCAGGAGCCACTCACCATCTCACCGGATCCGCTGGGCTGCCTACTGTCGACCGGTTCCTCGGCGTTCTGTATCGGCTGAGCTCGACACTGCGCGCGCTGGATACCATCGACACGGCAGGATGGTCGTCACAACCCGCGCGGCCACGGCCTCATTGCCCATCCGGGCAGCACACGCCGATGATCGCCCCTCGTACTTGGAGACGCCAGTGCCCTCATCCTCCGCCGACCTGGCGTCGAGCCACCGCGCCATCGAGAACCTGCTCGCACGTTACGCAGAGCTGGTGGACGACGGCGATTTCGCCGGGCTCGGTCTCCTGCTCGCGGACGCCACTTTCATCGGCAGCGGCACGCCGGTGAGCGGCCGGGAATCGATCGAGAAGATGTTCCGGGACACTCTGATCGTCTATGCCGACGGCACACCGCGAACCCAGCACCTCACGTCCAATATCGCCATCGAGGTCGAGGAACAGGCCGGCACGGCGATCGCACGCTCCTACGTCACCGTGCTGCAAGCGCTGCCCGACCTGCCGCTGCAACCCGTCGCCGCCGGTCGCTACCGCGACCGCTTCGAGCACCGCGACGGGCAGTGGCGTTTCCTCGAGCGACACGTCGGCATCCGCCTCGTCGGCGATGTGAGTCGCCACCTGCGGACAACTACCGTGATCAAGTGACAGATACGACGGTCGGTCACATCAGGGCGGCGAGGCTTCCACGGGAGGGCATTGTCTTCGAACGACTGATGCTCGGGGGCGATGAGAGAGCGTGAGAACGCGTTGTCATCAAGAATTGTCGCCAAAGGCTCGAACCGATCGAAAATTCGATTTCCGAAAGCGGCTATTACCTGGGAGTGCGCCATCAGGGACTCGAACCCCGAACCCGCTGATTAAGAGTCAGCTGCTCTGCCAATTGAGCTAATGGCGCTGGTGCAGTATTCCTTTCCGGGGCCCTCGGGCTCCGTTCCGGTGCGAGGGAAACCATAACAGTTCAGCGCTCGTAACGTGAAATCGCCTGGTCAACGGGGGTGGGGGTGAATGGATCGTCGTGTTTGCCAGGCGGCGGCGGTTCCGGCTGGCAGTATGAGGAGCGCGTGGTCTCGGTTCATCCGTGTGGGTGTCTGGTGAGTTGCGCAGCCGGACTTCCGGATGCGCCCGACTGGAACGGGGTTACCTATGCGCACAGGGCGGCAGAGCATTCGGGGGCTGTCGTATCTGGTCGTGGTGATGTCGGCGGTTGCGCTGGTGGCGGGGTGTGCGGCGCATGCGCGTGGGCCGGGCAGCGCCATCGAACGGCAGCCGCTGCTCGCGATGATCACGCCGAAGATCGTCGCGCCGGCCGACGACGGCGCGGTGAATGTGCCGGTGACCGATCCGGTTCGGGTGCGGGTCGACGACGGCTTGCTCACCGACGTCGCGCTGACGACGCCGGAGGGGAATCCGGTGCCGGGGCGGATCGCGCCGGACGGGCTGTCCTGGCAGGCCGACGAACAGCTCGGATTCGGGCGAACCTATCGGCTGCGGGCCACGGCGATCGGCATCGGCGGAGCGAGCACCAAGACGGTGAGTTTCACCACGATGCAACCGGCGAAGCGCACACATCCGTGGCTGCTGCCGGGCGAGAACGAGGTGGTGGGGATCGGCCAGCCGGTGGCGGTGCAGTTCGACGAGGACATCCCGGATCGCCACGCGGTGCAGAATGCGATCCAGGTGACCACGACGCCGCCGGTGGAGGGCGCGTTCTACTGGGTGAACAAACGCGAAGTACGTTGGCGGCCAGAGCATTTCTGGGCACCGGGCAGCCACATCACCATCGCCGTGAACACCTACGGCCACGATCTGGGCCGCGGACTGATCGGCGACAGCGACATCCATTCCAATTTCACCGTCGGCGATCCCATGGTCTTCACCGCCGACGACAACACCAAGATGGTGACCGTCGAACACAACGGCCGGGTGGTGCGGACGATGCCGACCTCGATGGGCAAGGCGTCCTCGCCGACCAACAACGGCATCTACATCATCAGCGACCGTTTCGACCACATGATCATGGATTCCACCACCTTCGGCCTCGCCGCGACCGCTCCCGGCGGATACCGCAGTCGCGTCGACTGGGCCACCCGGATGTCCTACAGCGGCATCTTCATGCACTCGGCCCCGTGGTCGGTGGGCCAGCAGGGCTACTCCAACACCAGCCACGGCTGTCTGAACCTCAGCCCCGCCGACGCCCACTGGGTCTATGAGAACGCCAAGCGCGGCGATATCGCCATCGTGAAAAATACTGTGGGAAGCACACTTTCGGGCGTCGACGGCCTCGGCGACTGGAACGTCCCGTGGCCGGAGTGGAAGGCCGGAAACGCCGACGCCGATCATTGACGTCGGTGCGGCGGACCGGAAACCGCACCCGCTCCGTCAGTGCGACGGAGCGGGTGAGCTGTCCTCATCGATGTCGAAGAGTTCACCGATCAGGCCGCCGAGGAAACGCCGGTGCTGAGAAGAGATTTCGGCCGCGGCGTCACTGTCGCCCGCGGCGCACAGTTCGATCAGATTGTCGTGGTGTTCCAGCGCGTCCTGCCAGCCGCGCAGGCTGGAGAACTTGCGGTAGTAGATGCGGTGGATCTGCGGGTGGACCTGTTGGATGAGCCGCTTGAGGAGCGGGTTCGCGGCGGCGTCGACGATCACGCCGTGCAGGATGTCGTCGGCGGCGAGGGCCGCGCCGATGTTGTCCGCCTTGATCGCTTGTGCCAGATCGTCATTGGCGGTGCGCATCAGGGCGATCATGTCGGGCGTCAGGTTGGGCACTCCGGTTCGGACGGCCAACTGGTCCAGAACTTCCAGGACAGCCAGCGTCGCTTCGACATCCGCGCGGTGCAGCGGAGTGATCCGGGTGAATGCGGCGGGTTTGGCCTCGACCAGTCCGGTGTCGATCAACCGGGCCAGGGCCTCGCGCACCGGGGTTCGGCTCAGGCCGAGCTGGTCGGCAAGATCACTGTCGCGCACCTTCGATCCGGGAGCGAGCTGACCGGTGACGATCGCGTCACAGATCCGATCGAACGCCACATCGCTCATGCGTCGCCGCTCCACCCGGTCACCCAACATATTGGATACTGTACGTCCGGCAAACCCCCGGAATACACAGGGCACAGAGTGACCCTGTCCACATCCAATATATTGGATGTGGTGTACCGTTCGACGCGGTTGGCGTACCGCATCGAATTCGCGCAGCGGGACAGCTGAGCGCCGAGAGGAAAGAAAACCGAATGACCCGTACGTCCGCGCCGCAGACCGTCACAGTCCCGGCGATCCACGCCCGCTCCTGGCTTCTGGTCCCGGGTTCGCGCCCCGAGCGATTCGACGACGCCATGAAATCGGCAGCCGACGCCGTCATCTTCGACCTCGAGGACGGCGTGATCCCGTCCGCGAAAGCCGCTGCCCGCGACCACGTCACCGAATTCCTCAGCTCCGGCGGCACCGGGTGGGTGCGGATCAACAACATCACCACCCCGGACTGGCATATCGATCTCGCGGCCCTGCGCGACGTTCCCGGCCTCAGCGGCGTGATGCTCGCCAAGACCGAGTCCGCGAAGCAGGTCGACCGCACCGCCGCCAGGATCCCGGGCATCCCGGTGCTCGCACTGGTCGAATCGGCCCGCGGCATCGAATTCGCCTTCGATATCGCCTCGGCCGATGCCACCATCCGATTGGCCTTCGGCACAGGCGATTTCCGTCGCGACACCAACGTCGGCGCGGACGCCCTGGCCTATGCGCGCAGCCGTCTGGTCGTCGCCAGCCGCGCCGCCGAGATCGCGGGCCCGATCGACGGACCGTGCGTCACCGGCCCGGCGGACCTGCCCGCCGAGCTGGCGGTGACGAAGTCGATGGGCATGAGCGGCAAGCTGTGCATGCACGCCCGCGACACCGCGCCGGTCAACCAGGCGCTGAGCCCGCAGGCCGACGAGGTCGCGTGGGCAGCGGAAACCATCGACCGCCTCGGGCCCGGCGGCGAGCACGTCGCCGACGGCAGCGATCTGCCCAAACTCGCCCGCGCCCACCGCATCAACCACATGGCCGACGTCTACTCCGGTACCTGATCAGCGCGGAATTCGCGCGCCCGGCCAGGATCGGCCGAACGATCCTGTGCGCCGCGCCGAATTCGGATCAGCCCGCGCGGGACAGGTCACCGACGTTCGCAGTCGGTGTTAGCGTCGGCCGGATGGATCTGAACCTGAACGGAAAACGGGCGATCGTGACCGGTGGGAGCCGGGGCATCGGACTGGCCGTGGCGCGTGCCCTCGCGGCCGAGGGCGTCGATGTGGTGCTCGCGGCGCGCTCCGCCGAACCGCTCGCGGCGGCAGCGCGCGCAGTGGCCGCGGAATCGGGTCGGCGGATCCTCGCGGTTCCCACCGACACCGGCGACGACGAGCAGGTACGTCGGCTGGTGGACCGCACCGTCGCCGAACTCGGCGGTGTCGACATCCTGGTCAATTCGGCCGCGACGCCGTGGAGCCCGGGAGCCGCTACCGATCTCGCGGGGACCGATGACGACATCGTCCGGCGCGAGGTGGAGATCAAGGTTCTCGGTTATCTGCGCACCGCGCGCGCGGTCGCGCCACATCTGGTGGCGCAGGGTTGGGGCCGGATCGTCAACATCAGCGGACTCGGTGCGCGACAAGCCAATTCGATCGCGCAGACGATCCGCAATGTCAGCGTCGCGGCGCTCACCAAGAACCTGGCCGACGAACTCGGACCGCACGGAATCAACGTCACGGTGGTACATCCGGGATTGACCAGAACCGAGCGACTCACCGAACGTCTGGCTGCCGCATCCGCGAAGTCCGGCGAGCCGCTCGCCGACCTGGAACGTGCGGAGGCGCGAAACTCGTTGCGGCGGATCATCGATGCCGAGGAGGTCGCCGACGTGGTGACCTTCCTGGCCTCACCCCGCAGTGTCGCCATCACCGGTGACGCGATCGCGGCGGGTGGCGGCGTTCCGGGAGCGGTCTACTACTGAGCTGCGCCGGCCCGCCGAAGCAGGGGCGCGAAATCCCGTCTACACCAGTGCGTCACCCGTCGGCGAGACGCTGGATGGTCGCGCTCAGCCATGCCTCGAGGTCGGCGGGGTCGCCGAGTTCGGAGCGCAGGACTCGGCGGCGGGTCGAGACGCCGAGGACGAAGGCGTCGATCGCCGCGGCTCGGTCGCGGGCATCGGCGTCGTCCAGGCCGGTGTCGCGGAGGTAGTGGTACAGCGGGTCCAGGGAATTCGCGTCGAGGAAGGCGGCCAGCGCCTCGGCTGCCTGCGGGCGTTCGCCGGAGGCGCGCTGCAGGACCAACAGCGGATCCTGGCCGGGGGTGTCGAACCAGCGCCGGACGATGCTGGCCGCCAGACGTGCGCCCAGGGTCGCGCGGTCCCCGTCGAAGGAGTTCGCGACCGGGATCTGCACCCGGGTCGCTTCCAGGAAAAGACCTTCCTTCCCGCCGAAATAGCGAGTGATGAGGTTCGGCGAGACACCCGCCGCATCGGCCACGCCTTTGACCGTGATCGCCGCGTACCCGTGCCGGGCGAACTGGTGTTGGGCATGTTCCAGGATCCGCTGCCTGGTGGCGGCCGCATTGCGGGAAGTCATGTGTATCAGTGTACACATCCATGTGTACGCTGATACACATGGACGACGAGATGCGGGGAAGACTGCGGCGAACCCGACGGGTCGCGACCCCGTGGAGCGACGACGAGACGCGCGGAATCAACGGCACCCGCCTCGACGAGCTGCTCGACCACTGGGCGAACAGGTACGACTGGGCCGTTCACGAGCGGCGCATCGGCGAATTCCCCTGGGCGACAGTGCAAGCAGGAGATACCGAGCTGCGGATGATCCACCGGCGATCCGCGGATCCCGATGCCCCGGTCGTCGTACTGTTGCACGGCTGGCCGGATTCGGTCCTGCGGTTCGAGCGCGTCCTACCCCTGCTCACGGAGATGCACGTGGTGATCCCCGCGCTGCCGGGATTCCCGTTCGCCGCCCCGCTCACCGCACCCGGCATGTCGGCCGGTCGAATTGCCGAGATCATCGCGAATGCCATGGAGGCGCTGGGTTATTCGCGATACACAGCGTCCGGCGGCGATGTCGGCGGCACCGTCGCGGAACTGCTCGCCGCCGCGCACCCGGACCGGGTCAGCGCCCTGCACCTGACGAATATCGCTCCGCAGCACGCGTTCACGGCGGACCGCACGCAACTCCCGCCCGATGCGGCGGCCTACCTGGACCGGGCAGCACAATGGTTCCGGACCGAGGGCGGGTACATCGCCGAGCAGTCGACACGTCCGAACACGCTCGCCGTCGCCCTGGGCGACTCCCCCGCCGGACTCGCGGCCTGGATCATCGAGAAACTGCAATCCTGGTCCGACGGAACGGCTTTCACCCCGGACGAACTACTCACCTGGGTCAGCGCCTACTGGATCACCGGAACGATAGGCACCTCCTTCGCCACCTACACCGAACCGTTCCCCCTCCCCAACCGCATCGAGACCCCAACCGTCCTGTCGATATTCCCGCACGACATCAAACCCGAACCGCGAAGTTACGCAGAGGCATTCGTGAATCTGCACGACTACGTGACGCACCGGTCCGGAGGCCACTTCGCCGCCTGGGAACAACCCGAGGCATACGCCGCCGACCTGCGCCGCGCGGTCACATTGGGCATGCGATGACCCGCTTCGAAGCCGCTTCCTCGGAACTAAGCTGACCAACCACCTTGCAGACCAAGCGATCACCCTCGACACCGTCACCCCGGGCCCGGTCGAGCCTGGGACGCGTCGACGAAGGAAGACACAGCTAACTGCCAGGTAGCGTTGACAATCGGCGGTTATGTTGGCTGCGTTCGAGTGGTGTGAGCGTGTGACAGCGACCGAGGAGGGCGACTTGTGGGGACGTCGGAAGTGGGCCGCACGTCAGCGCACATGGACCCTCGAGGTCGATTACGCCCGCCGTACTCGACATACGTTCGGGACGTCGAGCATCGTCCTGCTCGAACACTCGCAGATGGCTCGCATAGACGACCAGATCGACCGGGTCGCAGATGCTTTGACTTCGGTGAACCGTCCCCCGCCACCCGCCGCCGACCGCCGCGACGAACTACACCGACCCCGCGTACCCCCTGACGGCGCGAATGATCTTCTTCGAACCCGACGGCAGCCTGGTCGGGCAGGTGGGCGTGTGGCATTCGACATTGCTTCTGCCGCCGATGAATTCGGCAGCGGTCGGTGCAGTGCTTCTCGCCTTCCCGGGCGTCATCTCGGCCCTGCTGGTGCGCCGGGGTCTGGCACCGCTGAGCCCGCACGAGCACAGGGCCCTGACGGCGTACTGCGGGAGCGCTACGAGCCGTGCGAACCACAACAAGAGTGTGTCGGGCCACGCGGTCGATGCGCACTACAAGTCAGCGGAGGTCACCAACCTGCCCCCGCTCCGGCCGCCGACCGGCTCGGCGGGCTGAGCCACGGGATCGACCGGGACGAATTCGTCTGCCGTACGGAGATTTCGGCATGCCAGGAATCGGCCGTGCCGACCGATCATCGATGCGATCGGTCGGGCCCGGTCTGGGCGCGTTCGCGCCCTACCCCGGGCAGGACCTCACGAATGCTGAGCCAGGGTGTTGAACTTGTTGGTGTAGAACTTGCTCGGGTCGAGTTTGTCGTGGATGGCGCCGGTGTCGCGCAGCCAGCTCTCCCAGCGGGTGAAGTCCTGGTCGGAGATGACGCCGTATTTCGACGGAACGCCCACCGAGAGCCAGTATTTCAGGGTGGAGGTGTTCTCACCCGGGCGGTGTCGCGCGTCGATGATCCGGGTCATTCGGGCGACCACCTGCTCGCGTGGGGTGTCACGCTCCCATTCGATCGCCTTGGCCACGCCGGTGGTGAAAGTCCTTACCGCATCGGCATTCTTGGCGATGACGTCGTTGCGGAAGACGTACGGACCGCCGTTGATGGGGCCGCCGTATTCGTCGAGTTCGGTGAAGACCGGGCGCAGGCCTCCGACGGCGAGCGCGCGCTGCTGGAACTGCCCGCTCAGCGAGGCGGCGTCCACCTGCCCCTTGCGGACCGCATCCTCGATGTTCGGCGGCGGCAACGCCACCAGTTGCACGGATTTGATCTGTTCCTGACTCAGACCGGCCTTGGCGAGCGCGTCGTGGATGTCGGCCTCGTTCTGGCCGCCCAGCGTATTCACACCGATCTTCTTCCCGACCAGATCCGCGGCGTTGTGGATCGGACTGTCGTCGGGCACGTAATAGCCCTGGAACGACTTCTGGTCCGACCCGTAGTAGTTGATCACCGCCGTGATCGGCGCCCCGGCGGTGATCAACTTCGCGACGGCGCCGGCGAACGCACCGCCGAAATCGACCTGCCCGGTGGCCGCGGTCTGGATCTCCTGCGGCCCGCTGATCGTATTGCCGGACCACTGGAGCTTGACCTTGCCGTCGAAGAACCCCAGGTCCTCGGCCAGTTCGGGCAGGGTCACCTGATCGGTCCAACCCAGGTATCGCAGAGTGGTGACACCGTTCTCCGAATGCACCGAATCGCCCTTCCCGCAGGCGGTCAACGGCAGGCCCAGGGCAGCGACCGCGGCCAGTACGGCCACGGCCCGGAGGCGAGACTTCCGAAAACGGTTCGGCTTCACAACAAATCCTCTCGATACGCAGCACGGACGACGAGTGCAGTTCGTCCGCACGCCGGGCCATCGTATGGCGATCGACCACCCCCACCCGCCCGTTGTATTCAGCCTGATCGAAACCCCCACTCCGCGACAGGCATCCGGCGATCGAGATGGATCAAATATTTGGTTGAGCGCTCCTCATTCGGGCCGCAGGCTGCCCCGGCGCGGAATCCCCAGCAGTAGCCGAGTCATGTGGTGCATCACCCGGGTCGGAATGATTCCGTTGGCCAGCAACAGCATTCGCGCATCCGATCCGACCGGGTGACGGGCGTATGCGCTGGTGTCCTCCAGCGCCGCGGCCAGCCCGCCGACGAAACGTTCCGGCGGACGGGCCGCGCGCCCGACCAGGAGGCGGCCGCGTCGATCGATCGTGCGATGCAGGCGGGCATAGGGTCCGTCGAGGTCGCGAGTGTCCGTGGTGCCCGCATCGGTGATGATGTCGGTCTCGTAGGTGCCCGCGATGAGCACCGTGACCCCGATGCCGAACGGCGCCACCTCCCCGGCCATCGACTCACCCCAGCGCTCGACCGCACCCTTGACCGCGGAATACGGTGCGGTAGCGGGCATTCCGCGCACACCGGCCTCGCTGGAGACGAGCACGATGCGCCCGCGCCCGGCCCCGCGCATGGCGGGCAGCAGCGCCTTGGTGAGCGCCACCGGACCGAACAGGTTGGTCGCGAACATCCTCTCCCACAACGCGATCGGCGTCTCCTCGACCATTCCGGCCGCGGAGATCCCGGCATTGTGCACCAGCGCATCCGGCGCGCCCGTCACCTCGAGGATCTGCGTCGCGGCCCGCTCGATCGAGGACGTTTCGGTCAGATCCAGCGCGACGCCGACCAGCCGGGCATCCCCCGGCGCAGCGCCGGTCCGCTCCCGCAAACGCTGCAGACCCGCGTCGACCGAGCGCATGGCGGCGACCACCCGCCAGCCCCGGTGGTACAGATGGGCCCCCGAGGCGAGTCCGAGCCCCCGTGAGGCTCCGGTGACGACGACGGTTCGCGGCTCGGCCATGTGCTCACTCCTAGCCCGGATCTGCTGCTGTCCGGATTCTATTCACTTACGGCACAGCACAATACCCTGTTGACCAAATATCTGTTCCGGACTACAGTCCAGATCAGCGGCGGTCCGCGAGCGGGGTCGTGCTCGGATTTCGCGCGACGGGACCACCTCCAGAGCCCGAACAGGAGTGCAGCATGGATATGAACGACCTCGTGCTCGTCTCGGTCGACGATCACCTCGTCGAACCACCCGACATGTTCGACAACCACATCCCCGCCAAGTACGCCGATGACGTGCCCAAACTCGTCCAGCGCGCGGACGGCACCGACGCCTGGGTGTTCGAGGGGCAGGAGGCGACCAACGTCGGCCTGAACGCGGTGGCAGGCCGCCCGCCGGACGAATACGGCGCCGAGCCCACCAAACTCGCCGAGATCCGCGAAGGTTGCTACGACATTCACGAGCGCATTCGGGATATGAACGCCAACGGGGTCGCCGCCGCACTGAATTTCCCGTCCTATCCGCAGTTCTGCGGGCAGTACTTCGCGCGGGCCAAGGACAAGGATCTGGGGCTGGCCGTCCTGCGCGCCTACAACGACTGGCATATCGACGAGTGGTGCGGCGCCTATCCGGGACGGATGATTCCGCAGGCCCTGCCCCCGATCTGGGATCCGGAGCTGATGGCCGCGGAGGTCCGGCGCGTCGCCGCGAAGGGCTGCCACGCGGTCACCTTCTCCGAGAATCCGACCAAGCTGAACTATCCGTCACTGCACGATGCGCACTGGGATCCGTTCTGGAAGGCGTGCAGCGATACGAACACTGTGGCGAATCTGCATATCGGCTCGTCGTCGAGCGTGGTCATCACCTCGATCGACGCGCCGGTCGACGTGATGGTCACCCTGCAGCCCATGAGTATCGTCCAGGCCGCCGCGGATCTGATCTGGTCGCCGATGCTCAAGAAATTCCCCGACCTGACCTTCGCGCTGTCCGAGGGCGGTATCGGCTGGGTGCCGTATTTCCTCGAGCGCATCGACCGGGTGTATCGGATGCATCGCGCGTGGACCCATCAGAATTTCGGCGACAAACTGCCGAGCGAGGTATTCCTGGACCGCATCGCACTGTGTTTCATCGATGACGGATTCGGCATCCGGACACGCGACAAACTCAATCTCGACATGCTCAACTGGGAATGCGATTATCCGCATTCCGATTCCACCTGGCCGGTTGCCCCGGAGACGCTGGCGATCCATCTCGACGGTGTTCCGGACGCCGAGATCGACAAGATCACCCATCAGAATGCGTTGCGGCTCTACTCGTTCGACATGTTCGGACAGCTGCCCAAGGCCGAGGTAACCGTCGGAGCGCTACGAGCGCAGGCGACGGATGTCGATCTGGGCTACCGTTCGTCGGAGCGGCTCAAGAAGACCGGCACAGATACGGTTACCGTCATGGATCTGGCCCGGCAACTGCCGACCTCGTCCTGATTCGGATACGACCGGAATTATCGTCCTCGGCACGAAACCCGTACCGGCCGCCGGAATGCCCCGGCCGGTACGGGACCACAGCTGGTGATACCGTGGATCAAAGAATTGGTATTCTCGACCGCCGGGCTCGCCCTCGTCCGATGACCGGGGCCGAGATGTTGTGGAGGTGTTGTGGCGCGTGGTCAGGTGAGCCGCGGACAGCGCAACGCGGACGGGACGCCCGAGGCCCCCGCGGCACGCAACGGCCGTACCGAGGACGACAGATCCCGCCGCACCGAAATTCTCCAGACCGCGGCGTCGTTGATCGCGTCCTCGGGTCTGCGCACGTCGTTGCAGGAGATCGCCGATGCCTGCGGGATCCTGCCCGGCAGCCTCTACCACCACTTCGAATCCAAGGAAGCGATCCTGGTCGGGTTGCTGCAGCGCTATCACGCCGCATTGGATCAGGTCGCCGAGCGCACCCTGGACACGCTGGATCGGCCCGACTCGCGCTCACCGTTCGACCGCATCGGCGACCTCGGCGCGCAGATCGCCACCTGCGCGGTGGATCATCGTGCGGCACTACAGATGTCGTTCTACGAGGGCCCGAGTTCGAACCCCACCCTGATCGAGCTGACCAGACAGCGGCCGACGGCGATTCTGGAGGCCATGTTCCAGACGCTGCGCGCCGCGCGGTGGGCCGGTTATCTGCGGGCCGACATCGATCTGCACCTGCTGGCCGACCGGATCACCCAGACCATGCTGCACGTCGGACTGGACATCATCCGGCACAACGCACCGGCGGACCAGGTGGCCCGGCTGTTCTGCCGGATCCTGCTGGAGGGCGTCGCGGCCGCGAGCCACACCGACGCCGAACTCGATGCCTCCCCGGCGTTCCTGGCCGCCGACGCGGTCGTGCGGACCTGGTCGGATGAGCCGCAGGACGACTCCAAGGCCGCGCACATCCGCGCGGTCGCACGGGCCGAATTCGGCCGCCGGGGCTATGAGAGCACGACCATTCGCGATATCGCCGCCGCGGCCGGGCTCGGCACCGGGTCGGTGTACCGGGTGATCGGCTCGAAGGAGGAGTTGCTCGCCTCGATCATGCGGTCGTTCGGTGAGAAGGTCGCGGTCGGCTGGACCGACGTATTGCGTTCGGAATCCTCCCCCATCGAGAAGCTCGACGCGCTGAGCTGGATCAACACCAATATGCTCGACCGGTTCGGCGACGAGTTCCGCATCCAGCTGGCCTGGATGCGGCAGTCCCCGCCGGACACCCCGAATCCGGGCTGGCTCTTCACCAAACGCGTCCGGCAGATGAAAGCGCTGCTGGCCAAGGGAATTCGATCCGGCGAGATCGCGATCGAGAGCCCCTCCGACGAGATGCTGGCGCGCTGCATGATCGGCGTGGCCTGGATTCCCGAGAACATCCTGGCCGAGATCGGCACCCGCGCCTCGCTGATTCATCTGCGCGACACCACACTTCGCGGTGTCGTCGCACGCTCGGAGTGATCCCCGGCCGATTCCGAGCGCTGCTGTGCGGCAATCGACTTCGACAACGCCGTGCGCGCGACGAGCGCGGCGCGCAGATACCACTGACCGTCCGGGCTGAACGGATCCACACCGGTGAGCCGACCGATTCGCTTGAGCCGGTAGTCGAGGGTGTTGGTGTGGATGTTCAGCATCTGGGAGATGCGGCGGCGCGAGAGGTCGCCGCGCAGATGCAGCCGCAACGTCTCGTCGAGATGTGCGTGGCCGACCAGCGGATCCAGCAGTGCGGCAAGGTGTTCCCGGCTGCTGCCGGGCCGGGTGAGCTGATATTCCAGGGCCAGGTCGACGAAGGTGTGCCAGCGGCCGGTGCGGCCGAAGACCAGCGCGAGTTCGAGCAGTTCGTGCGCCTGCCGCGCCGCGGCGGGGATATCGTCCCGCGTAGCCCACACACCCGCGGCCGTGACCGGAACCTGTGCCGCCGCGGACAATTCGGAGACCAGCGAGGCCGGGGCGTCCTCGGCGTCGGCGGCCGGGACCAGGATCGTGCCACCGGCCGCGGACAGGCGGGGCAGCACCCGATCGCCGTAGCGCTCGGTCAACTCGATCCGGATCCGCCGCAGCACCGGTTCGGCGGCCGGCGCGGCGCCGGGCGGCACCGACAGGGCTACCACCCAATAGGATTCGGCGACGGCGATCCCGCTCTCCCGGGACAGCCGCAGCGGACTCTCACCGGACAGCAGCGCCGCGGCGAGCGATTGAATCTCCCCCAGCCGACCGTCACACCAGATCCGGTGATGCACGTCCGCGACCAGCGCGGTCGCGGAGATGACGATCTCCACCACGGATTCGGCGTCGCCGGTGAGTGCGGCCGAACGCACGACCGTGCGGATGGCCTCGGTCAGACAGGCCTGCAGTTCGGCATTGAACGCGCGCAAGGTTACCCCGGTGGCCGCCCAACCGGTGGCAGCGGCCTCCAGACGCCGGACTGCGGCGGAGATGCCGTGCCCGCACCGCAGACTTTCGATCAGTTCGCAGAAGGCGCCGGACACCGCTCGCTCGGCGCTGCTGGCGGATACAGCTTTGGTCGACATCAACATCGCTTGCTGTAGAAAGGCTTTCGCCTTGCCGTGGGACGCGGCGTAGCGCCGACGCCCGGTGGTGGCACGTGAGACTCTGTGACACCGCCCCGCAGCCGCCCTTCGGCCACGTCAGGTAACGATAACGGATCAGGACCCGAAGTACAATGACATTCGCGATAGTTGAGAATTGCATTTCCGCAGGCGGGGCGGCATCCCGGCGGAGACAAGAGCAGGCAATCGGGTAGCACGCACCGCCCGGCGACAGCCCCCGACGCGTTGACCAAATATTCGTTCCGCTGTAGCGTGATGGTCCGAGGCACGCACGACGAGGTGGGACGCAGATGATCGACTTCACCGGCCAGGTCGCCATCGTGACCGGAGCGGGCCGCGGACTGGGGCGGCTCTATGCACAGGAATTGGCGGCGCGGGGCGCGGCCGTCGTGGTCAACGACCTGGGCGGCAGTATGCGCGGCGAAGGCGCGGACGCCGGCGTGGCCGACGAGGTCGTGCGGGAGATCGAGCAGGCCGGGGGCCGTGCGGCGGCCTCCTACGAGTCGGTGACCAGCCCGGAGGGCGGGGCCGCCATCGTGCGCGCGGCGGTGGACACCTTCGGCCGCCTGGACGCCGTGATCAGCAACGCCGGAATCTTCAACAGCATCGCCTTCGAGGATATGACGCCCGCCGATTGGCGTCGCATGCTCGAGGTCCACCTCGACGGCGGCTTCTACCTCGCCCATGCGGCCTATCCGGTGATGAAACAGCAGCGGTACGGCCGCTTCGTGTTCATCTCCTCCTCGGGCGGCATGTTCGGACAGCCGATGGAATCGCATTACGCCGCAGCCAAAGCCGGTCTGGTGGGCCTGTCCAATGTCATCTCCATCGAGGGCGAACCGCACGGCATCACGTCCAATACCGTGCTGCCCTTCGGTTTCTCCCGCATGGTCACCGAGACCGTCGGAGATCCGAAGGCGTTGGAAGACTTGGGATTTCTGAAGGTCATCGACCCGGAGCTGGTCGTGCCGATGGTGGTCTTCCTGGCCAGCCGCGACTGTGAGTGGACCCATCGGAACTACTCCGCCTGCGCCGGGCGGTTCGCCCGGGTGTTCGTCGGCCTCGGCGAAGGCTGGCTGGCCGAGCCCGGGACGCGGCCCACCGCCGACGACATCGCCGCACACCTACCGGAGATCTCCGCGACCGAGCCGTTCACGGTGCCGGGGTCGATCTTCGAAGAGGTCTTCGGGATCTGTGCGCGTCTCGGCGTGAATCCTCTTCAGTAGCAAGCTAATTCACCGTCCTTGCCGCACACGCCGAAGCTCTCCGGCGATATGTTCACCGGAGAGCTCGGTACAGCGCGCTTTTCAGACGTGATAGTCGTACCAGCGCAGATACCCTCCGGCGTCCACGCGCATCTGCATGCCGGTGACGTACCGGGAGGCATCCGAGGCGAGGAACAGCACCATTTCGCTGATGTCCTCGGGTTCGACATACGGCACCGGCATGATCTGCTGCACGGGGAAGGCCACCTCGGCATCCTCGCGGGTGGGATTCGGCAGGTCCGGGCGGAACGCCTGGTACATCGGCTCACTGTGCAGCATCGGGGTGTTGCAGTTGGTCGGATGGATGACGTTGGCGCGGATCTTGCGGTGGGCGAACTGCGCCGCGAATTCGTGAACGTAGGTGGACAGCAGCCGTTTCGACAGCGGATAGGCGATGCCGCCGGGATCGCTGCCCGGATTGTCCAGCGCCTTGGTCTGCATGAGCCCGGCGGTCGAACCGGTCGCGATGACCGACGCACCCTCCGGCAGATGCGGCAGCGCGGCCTGGATCGCGTTGATGGTGCCGATCAGATTGGTGTTGATCACATCGATCCACGCCTGATCCTTCGGATCGCCCTGCATTCCGGCGATACCGGCCTGGGCGACCACGACGTCGATCTTGCCGAATTCGGCCAGCCCGTCGCGGACCGCGGCGCGCATCTGCTCGGCGTCCCGCACATCGGCCTCGATGGCCAGGATCTTGCCGCCCGCCTTGCGAACCAGCTCGGCGGTCTCGTCCAGATCCTCCCGACGCGCCAGTGAATATTTGAGTGTGTCCACGTCACGGCACAGATCCACGGCGATGATGTCCGCGCCCTCCCCGGCCAGGGTCACCGCATGACTGCGGCCCTGCCCTCGTGCTGCTCCGGTGATGAAGGCGACCTTGCCTGTCACACGCCCCATGTCGATTCCTTTCCTGGTCGGTCGACGGGATATCCGACCGACTTGATCTCGGTGTACTGGTCGAATCCGGCCACGCCGTTCTGGCGGCCGACGCCGCTGAACTTGTATCCGCCGAACGGCACGTCGGCGCCGTAGGCGACACCGCCGTTCACGCCGATGAATCCGGCGCGCAGCCGCCGGGCCACGGCGATGGAGCGGTCGAAGGATGCGGACATCACGTTGCCCGCCAGGCCGTATCGGCTGTCGTTGGCTATGCGGATCGCGTCGTCATCGTCGTCGAATGCGATGACCGCGAGCACCGGGCCGAAGATCTCCTCCTGGGCGATCGTCATACTGTTGTCGACATCGGCGAAAAGTGTTGGCCGAACCCAGAATCCGCGGTCGGACGGGACGGGCGCGGCATTGCCGCCGACGACCAGCCGAGCCCCTTCCACGACGCCCTTGTCGATATATCCGCGAATCCGATCGCGCTGGCGCGCGGAGATGACCGGCCCGCACAGCGTCGCCGGATCCTGCGGATCGCCCGGTTCGATACCCCGGTACATCGCCTCCAGGAATTCCACACCCTCGGCGTATCGGGCACGCGGCAGCAGCAGCCGGGTCGGGTTGGCGCAGCCCTGCCCGGCGTGCAGGCAGGGCGCGAGCCCGAGCAGCAGGGCTTGCCCGAAGTCCGCATCGTCCAGCACGATGCTCGCCGATTTCCCGCCCAGTTCGAGGAACAGGCGTTTCATGGTCGCCGCACCCTTTTCCATGATGCGCTGCCCCACCGCCGTGGAACCGGTGAACGAGATCAGATCGACTTGCGGCGAGAGCGTGAGCTCCTCCCCCACCAGGTGATCCGAGGCGGTGACGATATTGACCACGCCCGGTGGGAAATCCGTGCGTTCGGCGATCAAGCGCCCGATCCGGGTCGCGTTGAACGGGGTGTCGGGCGCGGGTTTGAGGACCACGGTGTTGCCCGCGGCCAGGGCCTGCGCGAGCTTGTGAATGCTGACCTCGAACGGGAAGTTCCACGGCACGATCGCGCCGACCACACCGACCGGTTCACGCCACACCACACGCCTGGTCTCGCGGCCGGTCACCGGCACGTGCATATCGCCGAGATCGGTCTCCCACGAGTATTTCTCGATCAGCTCGGCCGGTACCTTCACCGCGTCGGCCAGCGGAGCGTCGAGCTGCGGGCCGAAGGTGATCGCCCGGGGACAGCCCGCCTCGGCGATCAGCTCCTCCCGCAACGCTTCTCGATCTTCTTCCAGCGCAGCCTGGAGTTGTTCGAGGCAGCGTCGTCGCAGTGCGCGGTCGGTGGCCCACGCGGTCCGGTCGAACGCTCGCCGCGCGGCCGCGATCGCCCGATGCATATCGGCCGCGGACGCATCGGCCACCTCGCCCAGTACCTGCTCGGTCGCCGGGTTCACGACGGGGAAACGACCGGCCTCGCCGTCGGTGAGGCGGCCGTCGATGAGCATGCGTGATTCGAAATCCATTGCCGCCGTGTCGGACATGCATTTCTGCATTCTCTCGGGGTCGTTCATTCCTGCACGTATGCGTCGATCACCGCGGCGAGGTTCGCGGCGACCAGCGGATCGTCCGTGAGCGGCCCGGCGATGGCGGCGAGTGCGGCCTCCCTGGGCGCGAGCCCCTGGGCGATCAACTTGGCCGCGCTGATCAGCACCCGGGTGGAGGCCACCTCGCGCAGGCCGGGGGCGTCGGCCTGCCGCACGGCACGACCGATCCGCACCAGCTGCGCGGCCGCGCGCTGATCGGCGCAGGCTTCGACGGCGATGATCTTCTCCTCGATTTCCGCTGGCGGATAACCCAGTTCGATGGCGATCATGCGCTGCCGGGTGGAATCCTTGAGATCTTTCAGGACGCTCTGATACCCGGGGTTGTAGGAAACCACCAGGCAGAAGCCCTCGGCAGCGTCCAGGGTCGTCCCGAGCCGGTCGATGGGCAGCTGACGACGATGGTCGGCCAGCGGATGCAGTACCACCGTGGTGTCCTGACGGGCCTCGACCACCTCGTCGAGATAGCAGATCGCGCCCTCGCGCACAGCGCGGGTCAGCGGACCGTCCACCCAGCGAGTCTCCCCGCCCTGCAACAGATATCGACCGACCAGATCCGCGGTGGACAGGTCGTCGTGGCAGGCCACGGTGATCAGTGGCCGCCCGGCCTGATGCGCCATCGCCTCCACGAATCTGGTCTTGCCGCAGCCGGTCGGCCCCTTGAGCATGATCGGCAGCCCCTGTCCGAACGCCGCGAGGAACACCCGTTCCTCGTTGCCGACCGGCACGTAGTAGGGGCGAACGGAATTCTCCATATCGTCCTGGCCTTTCTCCGTGATCTTCCGGGATTCGCTTGCGCGACAGAGCTATCGGATCCTCAGGAGGCTCGCGCTCGCATCATTCGGCGGCGCAGGTCGGCGGAACGCAACGCGTCCCGGAACAACGGCGCGGCCACCTGGGACACCTCCTGGGGTGAGGCGACGGCGGCGTAGGCGGCGGTGCCGAAAACCCTGCGCAACGCGTCGATCCCGGTCTCCGCGCCGACGCTCAGACAGACACATCCGATGCCCTGGCGACGAGCCTCGGACAGCGCACGCCGGGCGTCGGCCTCGGCGTAGACACCTTCGTAGCCGTGGTCGTAGGCGAATCCATCGGACAGCACGACGAGCAGTGTTCTTGCGGCGCAGCGATATTCGCTCGCGATCGTCGTGCCGTACCGCACGGCCGCACCCATCCGGGTGTAGGCCGCGGGCTCGAGTGCGGCGAGCCTGCGCAGCGCCGCGGCGTCCAGTCGATCGTCGAATCGCTTGACCCGCAACGCCCGGACCGCGGCCCGTCCCTGAGAGTAGAACCCGTAGAGCGCCACCCGATTGCCCAGTGCGTGCAGCGCCGAGGTCAGCATGAGGGCCGCGGTGCGCTGCTGGTCGTGCACGGTTCCGCCGGAAACGCTCGGCAATGCGGCCGAACCCGAGATGTCGAGCAGTACGACGACCGCCAGATCCGGTGTGCACCTGACACTTTCGATGTACACGGCACCGTCAGTCGAAGCTCCGGAGAGTAGCTGTACACGTTCGTCCACCACCGCGTCCACATCGATGTCGTCGCCCTGCATCCGGCGATGCTTGTGGTCGAGACTCGAGCGCAGCCGGGCCAGCGCGCGCATCAGGGCGTTGCTCACGGGTGCGATCGGGATCGCGTGATCCCCTGCCCGAGGATCGGATTCGGCCACCGTGCACCAGCCGGGCCGGTATCGGCGGCGGTGGACGTCCCATTCCGGATAGGACAGGCCCTCGCGCCGGAGTTCGGCCACGGCATCCGCTGCGGCCGCGGTGCCCGTGCCTCCGGTGTCGATGCGCCCCGGTTTCACCAGTGCCCGAGCCGATCTCGGCACACCGCCAGCGGTGATGCCGCCCTCGGACTCCCGGCCGAGGCTCAGCATGCGCCGGAACAGCCGGGCCGGCAGCCCCTGTCCCCCGACGACGTTGCTGAACAGGGCGGGGAGCTTACCGCCGGAATCATCGTCGTCCAGTTCGTCCGGCGAATCGTCCTCGGCATCGGCCGAGTCGGGCGGACGGGTGTCCGGCGCGCCCTGTTCGGCGAACTTCTCCTGCGTGGTCAGCAGACGCTTCGGGTGGATCGTCCCGAACTCCGGCGGCGGATCACCCAGCGCGCGCTTTCCTGATGCGATCACCAATGATGTTGCGGCACAACCGGACAGCTCAGCAATGTTCTGGTCGACCAATGCGCTCGCGGCGACAGGCAGCAAATCGCCGTTGGCGGCCAGCGCGCGATGGCCCTCCAGCATCAGATACCGATCGAGTACGGCGGGTGATCGGCGGGCGAGCCGCCGGAGGAGCTCGGATTCGAAGCTGCCCGCGCCGATCATCGACGCCTGCACCGTGAGTTCGACGATCTGGTCGAGTGCGGGAGCTTCGGCGTCGACGAACACCACGCGGCCGTCGGTCCACGGCGATTCGTCCGGCGCGGCCGGAGCGACCCGAAGTGCCCGTCCCGCTATTCCCGAGGCAAGCAGACCGAACCTTGCTGGACCACCGTCGATTTCACCGGCACTCACGTCCTGCCCCCGCACCGTCCGCCATCGGCGGGCATCGCTGTCGCGGGGCGTCCCGACTGCGCATTCTCCCACCGCGACCAGATCCCGGCCGAGTACGGCCCGGCCTGCCCGTTCTTTTCGTAGAACCCCTGCGGGTCATAGACTTTCGCCTCCGGGAACGGCCACGGGCAGGCGACCGAGGTGGCCGCGCGGCTGTCGCGGATGATGGCGAATCCGCCGCCGTAACAGAAGTAGGCGATATTGATCAGGATGAACATCACCGTGAACGCGCCCAGGGCGGGATGGTTCCGGAAGATCCGGGCCCGGTGCGAGAGCCGTTCGGCGACCGTGCGTCCGGTGTCGTCGCGGTACAGCAGCACTGCCGCCGGGATCATCACGACCGTGACCAGCGCCGATTCCCAGATCAACGGGAACTGGTAGGGCTTGCCGGTGAACAGCGAGCCGAACGGGATCACCTGCGTGTAGATGTACAGCTGGCTGCGCACCAGGATGCATTCCAGAATCGCGTCGAAGACGAACCCGATCACCAGGGTCAGCCCGGCCAGACTCCACAGCGGATGCCGCGAGACGAACGAATCGTGCGGACGACGGGCCTGTAGCCGGCGCAGCACCCGGATCGCGGGAAAGTAGGGGCCGAGATAGAAAGTGGCATAACCGATCACGATGAACGGCTCGACCGTCGGCGACAGCGACACCAGCGGCCAGTGCACCGGCCAGTGCCACAGCTGCGGGTTGTAGGCGGCGTAGGGCGCCCAGTTCATGATCGGGTCCTGCCACACGATCGCGGTGGTCACCAGCGTCATCAACAGCACCGGATGAGCCGGATAGCGACGCCAGCCCACGACGACCACGGTGACCAGCACCACCATCATCACCACGGTCCCGATCTCGTGCACCGTGATCCAGTGATTCCAGCCGAACAGCGGCGGCACCGGGCGGGGCGCGCCGCTGACCGCGGGATTCGCGATCCGCGGATCGTCCGCGCCGCGGCTCGCGTAGGCAGCGATGACGGCCAGGACCGCCACGATCAGGATCGTGATCCCCGCCGTGCGCAGGCGGCGCGGTGCGCTACCCGGCGCACGGCCGGGTGCGGCGTCCGGCTGGGTGCCGGACCGGAGTTCCTGCGGGGCGCTCACGGTCTACTCCTGCCCGAATCGCGCGACCAGGTGCGATGTCACGCCGTCCGGATCCAGTTGCCGCGCAACCAGATAGCCCGCGCCCATCCACCCCCGCCGGGTCCACTTCCCGAACGAGAGCCGGGTGCCGGGGGCGCCGGCCGCGGCCGGCAACATCTTGACCCGTTCGAGCGCCTCGGCGACCCCGCGCGGAGACAGCGGATGCGCATCGGCGAAGGCGTGCAACAGAACTGTCGCGATGTCGCGGTTCACCACGGGGACGCAGTACTGCGGGCGACGCCCGGAATCGGCCTGGTAGACATCCAGAAACCGCTGTCCCACCAGGTTTCCCTCGTCGTACTGGTCCAGGCCGGTCCAGCCGAGGAAGGCGTTCCACAGCAGTTCGTTGATCCAGGCATTCTGGAATGCGGTGCCCATGAACCGCGGCGGATCCCAATTCAGCGCGGCGAGTGCGGGATTCCCCATCGCGACCCCGAATCCGAAGCCGCAGTGCACGATCGCCTGCGCCTTCGCCTCGCGCAGTGCACGCACCTCCTCGCTGATGTCCTGCGCGGTCTGCGGGATGGCCACCTCGGCGACGATGCGAATTCCCTCCTCGCGGCAGGCTTTCCGAAAATTCCGGATGTAGCTCTCGCCCACCAGGGAGCGTTCCACCAGCGCGCCGACCTCGGTGTGCCCGCCCTTGGCGAGTAGATGCGCCCAGAAGACCGGCTCGTCGGTCATCGACCCCTGCGGCAGGGCGAAGGTCCATTCGCCGAGCCAGTCCTCCGACCCCGAGACATTGATCGCCGGAACCCGGAATCGGCGTTCGATCTCCTCCCGCATCGGAACGGCGTTATCGGTGATGTGCGGGCCGAATACGGCCAGGCACCCCTCGTCCACCAGTTCCCCGTACGCATCGATCACCGCCTTCACCGAGCCCTTGGGCAAGCCCTCCACCTCGCGGAAGACGATCTCCACCGGACGGTCGATCAGGCCGAGTCGTTGTCCCTCGGCGAACACCAGATGGAACGGGCGGGTCAGGTCGTCCCGCATATCCGGCGGAAAGCTCTCGGGAAGTCGGAAGTCGAACAGATAGCCGAGTTTGATGGGCTCGGCAGTACTTTCGTAGGCCACGTGTATCTCCGTCTGCCAGGCGGCTCGAGCAGCGAACCTAAAATTCGTTCCACATGTTACGGATCGCGCGCGTCCGTCGTCAACGGTCGACTTGAACCGTGTTTGACGGGTATTGACCCGCCTCTGAGCGCTCAGTACGCTTCGGAACGAATATTTGGTCTTACCGAGGAGGGTTCGTGGACACACACGTCAAGGCCACCGCAGACCAGGTCGAACCGCCGGCTGCGAGCGGGCAGGAGCGCGAAGCCGGTGACGACAGCGTCTTCGAGGTATTCGACGACGACGTCGCGGGCGATGTCCGCGACCCGTATCCGGAACTGGCCGCCGCTCGCCGGGAGCATCCGGTGCAGCGCCTGGACACCTCGAACATGCCGCACGCCGACGATGCGGCGGTGTTCTTCGTCTACGGCTACGTAGATATCCTCGAGGTGCTGCGCGACGGCAAGACCTACTCCTCGGCGCACATCATCGACATGCTCATGGGCGACATCATGGGCAAGCACATCATTCTGGGGATGGACGATCCCGAACACCGCCGCTACCGCGCGCTGGTGTCCACCGCGTTCCGGCAGAAGGCCCTGGCGAACTGGGAGGAACGGCTCATCGTCCCGGTCGCGGACGAGTTGATCGACCGGTTCGCCGACCGCGGACACGCCGATCTGGTCACCGAGTTCACCTTTCCCTTCCCGACCCTCGTGACCGCCGGGATGCTCGGCCTGCCGCGGGAGGATCTGCGGCAGTTCCAGCGCTGGTCGATCGCCATTCTCGGGTTCCACTCCAACCGCGAACGCGCCATCACCGCTTCACAGGAGGTCAAGGCGTATCTCGCGGAGATCCTCGCCGAGCGTCGCCGCGAACCGCGCGAGGATCTGATCAGCGATCTGTCCCGGGCCGAACTGGACGGCGAGCGCCTGAGCGACGAGGAGATCTTCTCCTTCCTGCGACTGCTGCTGCCCGCCGGGATCGAGACGACCTATCGATCGACCGGAAATATGTTGTGCACCTTGCTGTCTCGTCCGGATCAGCTCAACGCGCTGCGGGACAATCGGGCGCTGATCCCCCGCGCGGTCGAGGAGTCGATCCGGTTCGAGACACCGCTGCTGAACATCACCCGCATGGCCACCACCAGTACGGTCCTGCACGATGTGCCCATTCCGAAGGGGTCGACGGTGATGCTGATGCTCGCCGCCGCCAATCGGGACGAGAGCCGGTGGAACGATCCGGACGACTTCGACATCTTCCGCGCGCCGCGCCCGCACATGTCCTTCGGGCAGGGACCGCACAACTGCCTGGGCATCCACCTGGCCCGCACCGAGATGCGACTGGCCCTGGAGAAGATGCTGGACAAACTGCCGAATCTGCGGCTCGACCCCGATGCGGACGATCCGCACATCCGCGGCCAGGTCTTCCGATCCCCCACCTCACTGCCCGTGCTGTTCGGCTAGCAGATCGCAGCCCACACGGCGCGCTCCGCCCGATCGCACGGCAACAGGTGCAGGATAACGGGGTGAGAACTCCCCTCGGCCGTCCCGATCTCGCGCCCTACCACGCCTACCAGCAGCGCGCCGATGTGACACCCGGCGGGTTGACGGCGCACTTCCTCGGGACCAGTTCGCTGCTGCTGTCGGACGACACGACGAGTCTGCTGTGCGACGGGTTCGTCACGCGGCCGGGGCTGCTGCGGGTCGCGCTGGGGCGGATCGCGCCGGATCCGGGGCTGGTCCGGGCCGCGATCGAACGGCTGAACGTGCGGACGCTGAACGCGGTGTTCTGCGCGCACTCGCATTACGACCACGCCCTGGACGCGCCGGTGTGGTGCCTGCAGACCGGTGCGGAGCTGGTCGGGTCGGAGTCCACCGCGAACATCGGGCGCGGGCTCGGCCTGGCCGAATCCTCGCTGCGGGTGGTGGGCGACGGGGACACTCTCGAATACGGGCAGTTCACACTGACGTTCCTGGATTCGGTGCACAGTCCGGGTGACCGTTATCCGGGCATAGTGACGCGGCCGCTGGTTCCGCCCGCGCGCACCCGCGCATGGAAGACCGGGACCGCCTACTCGGTGCTCATCGAACATCCGCTCGGTCGAATTCTGATGCACGCCAGTGCGAATCACCGTCCCGGCATGCTGGACGGACGTCGCGCGGAGGTCGTCTATCTGGGCATCGGCGGTCTGGGCAGGCAGTCACCCGAGTTCGTGCGGCGGTACTGGGACGACGTCGTCGGCGCGGTCGACGCACGGCGGGTCGTGCTGGTGCACTGGGACGACTTCTTCACCGGGCTGGACCGGCCACTGCGCCCGCTTCCGCACTTCGCGGATCGCTTCGACGCGACGATGAAGATGCTGCTGCCCCTGGCCCAGCGGGACAACGTGGACGTGGTGCTGCCGCTGGCCTGGGCTGCCGCTCAGCCGTTGGCGTAGACGCGATCGGGAACGATCAGCACGACCGCCCGGCGCTCCTGTGCCATGACGCGGTCGTATTCGTCCCAATCCTCGTGGGTGCCGCCGGCCGCAGTGAACACCTCCCGCAGCAGCAGACGCAGGCGTTCGGGGTCGATTCCGGGGACCGGATCGTCGGGTCCGGTGATCCACACCGGCCCCTCGGCGGCGGCCCACTCCCAGCCGACGCGCACGACGGCCGTCATCCGCGGCCGGGCCCGCAGATTCGCCAACTTGCGAGTGCCGCCGCGCAGCACCATCCCTACTACTTCCTCGCCGGTCAGCGGGTGTTTCAGCACACCGGCGTTGACGAGTGAGGAGTGGATCGTGCCATCCGCTCGGGCGGTCGACACGACACAGAGCCCATGATCACCGGCGATCAGCCGGGCGAAATCCGCGAGATCGGTCACCCCCGCAGTCTACGGAATTCGGCGGCAGGGGACGCGGCCTCGGGCGGGTGAATGCGGCGATCACGCACTGCGGGAAAGGATCTCGCTGAGCGTAACCCGTGGGCGATACCGGTGTGCCTGGTTAGCGTCGCGGTATGGCAAGCACCGACCGGCGGCGGCCGCTGAAGATCGTGACCGGGGTGAGCGGATCTCCCAAGGTCTATGCCGCGGCGATCGATCCGGGGAAGTCCACGCTCACCGATCTGCTCGAGACGGCCCGGCTCGCGGAGGAACACCGGTTCGCCGCGTTGTTCGCCGCCGACCTGCTCAGCTTCGGCATGCAGGGCGCGATCGGGGCGCAGGAGCCGCTGATCGTGCTGTCCGCGTTGAGCGCGGTCACCCGGCACGTCGGCCTGATCGCGACCGTCACCACCACGTTCCATCACCCGTACAACCTGGCGCGACTGTTCGGCACACTCGATCACATCAGCAACGGCCGCGCGGCGTGGAATGCGGTGACCTCCTCGGTCGGCGAGGAGAACTACGGCGACGCCGAGCTGCCGAGTCCGGAGGAACGGTACGCCCGCGCGGCGGAATCGATCGAGGTCGTCAACGCGCTGTTCGACAGCTGGGGGCCCGATGCGCTGACCTCGGACGGGCGGGGCGGGGCGCGGTTGAACGCGGAATCGGTACGTCCGATCGAGTACGCGGGCGACCACTTCACGGTTCGCGGTCCACTCAACATCCCGCCACTGCCGCAACGTCGGCCGGTGCAGTTCCAGGCCGGGCAGTCCGAGGGCGGGGTGGAGCTCGGCGCCCGGTTCGCGGAGGTGGTGTTCACCTCACTGGGCACCTTGGACGACGCATTGACCTACACCAAGCGAATCCGCACGCGCGCAGCGGAACTGGGCCGCGCCGACGGACTTCCGTTGATCTTCAGCTCATTGCACGCCACCTACGGCGCCACCGAGGCCGAAGCACTGCGCCTGGTACGCGAACGCGAAGAGGCCACCGACTTCGAGGCGGGACGCCACGCCCTGGCCGATATGCTCGGCGGCGGAGTCGATCTGACCGATCTACCACTGGACGAGCCGATTCCGGAACATCTGCTGCCGGAGGTGCGTTCGGTGCATCGGCGGCGCGGCCGGGTGGAGATCTTCACCGGTTACGCTCGGTCCGGAAAGACGCTGCGGGAGTTGATCATCGCCGCCAAGGACACCGGACACTGGGCCGCCGCGGGCACTCCGGAGCAGCTGGCCGACGCGATCGAGGAACGTTATTCCGCAGGCGTTCTCGACGTCATCGGCCTCGGCGGTCTCGACGATCCGCGCACCCGGGACTTCCTGCTCGCCGGACTGCTGCCCGAACTCCGCAAGCGTGGCATCGTCGGCCGCGACTACGTGGGCGACACCTTCCGCGACAATCTGGAACTCCCGCCGCTGCCGCCACGATCGGCCGGAACCGCGCCGTACTGATCCGAACGGCCACACACGGCTGGAGTACCGGCCACGTTGGACACGCACCGCTGCGCGACCGGCCGACTCCCTTGATGGAGACTGAGCACGTGGACGATTCCGTGCGGATGCTCGTCGTGGACGCGGCCAATGTCGTCGGCTCCCGCCCCGACGGCTGGTGGCGCGACCGCGCGGGCGCAGCGCGGCGGCTGCTGACGGGCCTGGCAGCGCTGCGGGAACACCTTCCGCACTCGTGCGAGGTGGTCGTCGTCCTCGAGGGTGCCGCAAAAGCGGTGGACGACAACGAATTCCGCAACATCAGGGTGGTACGCGCCGCGGGCTCCGGCGACGACGCGATCGTCGCGGTCACGGCCGAACACGGCGACCACGCACAGGTCCTCGTCGTCACCGCGGACCGCGGCCTGCGGGCCCGCATCGAGGCGCTCGGGGCCCGCACGACCGGACCACGCCGGCTCCTGGACCGGATCGATTCGGCCCGGAACCCCTAGCCGACCACGAGACCGTCACCTCGCTCACACCGGCTTGACCTCAACTTTGGTTGAGCTTGCAGGCTGTGATCAGCATCAGAGAGCGGAGGATGACATGGATACTCGACCGAATCTGCACGACCAGGCCGCCGATACGACCGCACAGGCCGTGGCCGCCGACCTCGCCGCCGAATTACAGAAGGCGGGCGAGACGGCCGACGCCGACCGCTACGACAACTCGTTCGCCGCGGACGTGTTGTGGGGCACCCCCTTCGGCGCGCTGGTCGTGGGGCACAGCCGGATCAACGCGATCCACCGCCGAATGATGCGGCTGAGCGAACCCGTCGCACCGTCGTCCCGCTTCGAGGTCGTGGCAGCGGCCAGTCCTGCCCCGGGCGTGGTCGTCACCCAGATCCGCAGACAGGCCGTCGAACCGGGCGCCTTCTCGGAAGTCGCCCTGTACGTCCTGGTGGAGCGCGACGGGCGGTGGTGGCTGTCCGCGGCGCAGAACACTCCGATCGACGAATCGAAATCCTTCCTGAAGCGCACGGACCCGGACTCCTGATTCCGCACCCGGCGATGCCCCCTGCGGAACGGCAACGGCCATCCCGTGCGGATCTGGAATCACCACCTGACCTTCGAACCGATCGACGACACCCGTTGCCGCTACACCGATGAGATCGAGGTGCGGGACGGACTGCACGGATTCGGCGTCCGGTTGTTCATCCACGTCATGTTCGGGCATCCGCATCGGCATCGTCGGTGGCGGCAGCTCGCCGCACTCCTGGCGCGGAGCGATATCGATATCCGCCCCGGGCGAGCGGCCGCCGACTGATCCGATCGCGGCCGACAATCGTCCGATTTCCGCGTGCGCACGACCTCGAGCAGGAAACTCGTTGCCGGATCGCCACCGAATGCCATGTCCGATTACCGCTGGTATCGGACGGGGAACTCGGGCAGAGTCGTCGGTGAGGATACGACGCGACGAGTGAGAGGAATCGCGATGGCCGTGTACGCGACGATGAACAGCCCGGTCGGGGAACTACTGCTGACCGGCGAGCTCGGCCCGGACGGCCTCGCCCTGGATTCGGTGTCCATGAGTGGCGGGAAGAAGACCCCGGCCGTGGGCGACCGGACCGCGGCGCCGGAGGCGTTCACCGAAGTGATCGCTCAGCTGAACGACTACTTCGCGGGCGAGCGAACGCATTTCGACCTCGAATACACCACTGGCGGAACAGATTTCCAGCGCCGCGTGTGGCAGGCAGTGGACGAGATCCCCTACGGAACCACCGTCGGCTACGGGCGGATCGCCGAGCAGATCGGCGCCTCGCGCGCGGCGGTGCGCGCGGTGGGCACGGCCATCGGCGCGAACCCGCTGCTGATCGTGCGGCCGTGTCACCGGGTCGTCGGCGCGAACGGCGCCCTGACCGGCTACGCGGGCGGCCTGGACAACAAGCGAGTACTTCTGGACCTCGAATATGCCCGCCGCACAGCATAATTCGAGCGAGATCGCCGCCCGGGTCGCGGACCAGGACTGGCCCGCGCTGGTCGAGGAGCTGGACGAGTACGGATATGCGCTCACCGGACCGCTGTTGCGCGCCGAGGAGTGCCGGGCCCTGGCCGCTCTCTACGAGCACCCGGAGTTGTTCCGCAGTACGGTGATCATGTCCCGGCATCGCTTCGGCTCGGGCGAATACCGCTACTTCGACCACGACCTACCCGAACCGGTCCGCGAACTGCGCAGCGCGTTCTATCCGAAACTCCTGCCCATCGCCCGGGACTGGGCGGCGAAATTCGGCCGTCCCGGGAGCTGGCCCGAACGCCTGGAGGACTGGATCACCCTGTGCCACAGGGCCGGACAGCACAAATCCGCGCAGATCCTGTTGCGCTACGGCCCCGGCGACTGGAACGCACTGCACCGAGACCTGTTCGGCGACATGATCTTTCCGCTCCAGGTGGTCATCGGCCTGAATGAACCCGGCCGCGACTACACCGGCGGCGAATTCCTCATGGTCGAGCAGCGGCCACGAGCCCAATCCCGCGGCTCGGCAACGCTGTTACCGCACGGCCACGGGCTGATCTTCACCACCCGCGAGCGCCCGGTGCGCGGGGCCCGCGGCTGGTCCGCGGCCCCGATGCGGCACGGGGTGAGCGTCGTGCGTTCCGGTCGTCGGCACACCCTCGGCCTGGTCTTCCACGACGCCTGATCCGCCCCGACGGCGCCGAGCCTCGCTCGAACCATCCGAACGATGAATTGTTGCCCAACAATGCGAGCCGGGGGTGGATTCGGGAGCATCCGGGGCGAAAATTGCTGGACATCAAGATATTCGGGGGAAAGATCCGAGTGGACAGCTATCTGGTGCAGATCGGGTTGCCGGTCATCGCGCTCGTGGTGTCGTTGATCGCGTTCTTCTGGGAATTCGTGATCATGCGGCGTAAACGCCTGGGCTACCGCGTCCAGATGGATACGCCGGTGACCGGGGAGATCGAGTCGGTATTTCCGGGCGTTCTGGAACAATTGCAGCCCGACGGCGGTAGTGCGGACACGCATCTGCAGGACCTGTCGACCGTGCTGATCCGCGTGGAGAACGACGGCGTCACGAACATCGATTCCGCCGATTACGCGATGCCCGACGACGAACGGGTCGGGTTGCGCCTGCATTTCCCGCATCGCCGGATCGCCGGAATGGCGGTGACCGAGCTGAGCGACAACATCCTCGGGGCGTATCTCGAGCCGGGCCGAGGTATCGCGGCGCACGCGGACGAAACGCACGACGTCGGCGTCATCGACCTGCCGAAGGTCCCGATGAACCGGCGAGACCACTACAAAATTCTCGCCATTCTCGCGCGCGGGACCGGCAACGGCCCGTATCCGGAGCCCTCACTGCACGGCAAGCTCAAGGGCGGCCGGGTCCGGGCGACCCAGAGTCGCACCGGACTGTCCCGAAATATGCTGGCGTTCATCGGATTTCTGGTGGTCGTCATCGTCGTGCAATTCGGCATCTCGCTGGCCGGGAACAATCCGCCGGCACCGGACTGCATTGCGGGCCAGCTCACTCTGGTGGGGTCCTCGGCCTTCGAACCGGTGATCAAGGATGCCGCCACCGCCTACCGGAAGACTTGTCCCACAGCGAATTTCACCTTCGCATTCGACGGCAGTGAACGCGGCCTGACCACCGTCGACGAGAAGGGCCACGGCGATCCGGGACTGCTGGCCATCACCGACGGCCCCAAGGGTGTCGGCTATCCCGATCTGCTGCCGCGTCCGCTGGCCATGGCGGTGTTCTCGGTGATCGTGCGCGGCGATCTGGGCGTGCGGGATCTGACCGCCCCGCAGATCCGGGATCTGTTCGAGGGCCGGATCAGCAACTGGAACAAGCTCGGCGGACCCGACCTGCCGGTGCGACTGGTCAACCGTGCCTTCGGATCCGGCACCCGCGAGACCTTCCAGCAGCGTCTGCTCGGCGGCAGTTCCGTGACGCTCCCGGAGGCCAGCTGCCGGACCATCCAGGTCACGAATCCACCCGGTGTGGCGGCCTGCGAGGTGCCGCTGACCGGTGACATGCTCAAAGCTGTCGCGGACATTCCCGGCGCGGTCGGCTACTCCTCTTACACCGAGGCCGCTGATTATCCGGGCGTCACCGCGGTCACCATCGACAAGCATCAGCCCACCCGCGACGAGGTCCTGGCGCACAATTACGCCTTCTGGGGCGTCGAATACGCCTACAGCAACGGCGAATTGCCGTACGACTCGCTCGCCGCGGCATTCCTGCGCTACCTCACCGACAACGCGGGCAAGGACATCATCCGCTCGCACGGCGGTACGCCGTGTGGCGAACTCGCCGATCCCGCCCAGTGCAGCCCGGAGCGATGAACTCACAGTGAGCGGGAGATGATCTCCTTCATGATTTCGCTCGTGCCACCGTAGATTCGGTTCACCCGCGAGCCGGTGTACATGTTGGCGATCGGATACTCCATCATGTAGCCGTAGCCGCCGAAGAGTTGCAGGCATTTGTCGACCACCTTGTCGGCGGTCTCGGCGGCGAACAACTTGGCCATGGACGCGGTGGCCGGGTCGTTCTTTCCGCCGACGTACTGTGAGATCGCGTAGTCCACAAGGGTTTTGATGGCCAGCGCCTCGGTCTTGACCTCGGCCAGGGTGAAGGCGTTGTGCTGGAATTTGCCGATCGGGCGCCCGAACGCCTCCCGCTCCCGCGAATACCGCAGCGCCTCGAGCACCGCGGCCTCGGCCAGTGCCGAGCAGATGCTCGCGATGATGAGCCGCTCCCGCGCGAGCTGCTCCATGAGCTGGTAGAAGCCCAGACCTTCCTGCTCGCCGAGGAGGTTCGCGACCGGCACGCGCATATCGGAGAAGAACAGCTCGCGGGTGTCCTGGGCGTGCTGGCCCATCTTCTCCAGCACCCGGCCCCGCTCGAAGCCTGCCAGATCCTTGGTCTCGGCCACGATCAGCGAGACGCCCGCGGCGCCCTTGGCCGGATCGGTCTTGGCGACGATGACCACCAGATCGCAGTGAGTTCCATTGGAGATGAACGTCTTCGAGCCGTTGACCACGTAATGATCTCCGTCGCGGATCGCCGTGGTGCGCACCGCTTGCAGGTCCGAGCCGGTCCCGGGCTCGGTCATGGCCACGGCCAGCACCAGTTCACCGGCGATGATGCCCGGCAACCACTTTCGCCGTTGTTCCGCACTGCCGTACTGGTGGATGTAGTGCGACACGATCGGCGAATGCACCGAGAAGCCGAACCCGTTGTCGTGCGCGTAGACCAGTTCCTCCTGCACGACCGCCTGCATGCCGAAATCGCCTCCGGCGCCGCCGAATTCCTCCGGCAGATCCAGTCCGAGCAGGCCCGCCGCACCGGCCTTGTTCCAGAATTCGCGGTCGACCATGTGCTGCCCGCTCCAGCGCTCGCGATGCGGCACGCTCTCCTTGCGGAAGAACTCCGCCGCGTGCTTGCGCAGTTCGCGATGCTGATCGGTCTCCCAGGAGGGACGGTAGTCGGGGAAGAGTTCGGACATGCGTGATCCCTCTGCTTTCCGGCGCGCGGGGTTGCACACCCCGGTCGTTCACGGCAACGGACAGTACAGTTGTATTGTCTGCCGGTCAACAGCACCGCTATTTCCCGCGGGGCTGGACTACTACGCGACGTAAGATCTTCGGCAGACCCTGACGAGCTGAGGACCGATGCTGAATCCACGCGCGACGAACGAGGATCTGACCGCCAAGGCACGGATCCGCAATGCCGCCATGGATCTGTTCGCGCAGTACGGCGAGTCCCGGGTGTCACTGCGGGCGGTCGCCGCCGAGGCGGGCGTGACGCTCGGCCTGGTCCAGCACCACTTCAAGACCAAGGCGGGGCTGCGCGAGGCCGTCGATCAGCTGGTGAGCGAGTACTTCTATCAGGCCGTGCACTCGGTGCCCAACACCGGAACCCCGGGCGAGGTCGCGGGCGCGCGGGACGAGGCCGTGCGGGAGATGCTGCGCGAGAACCCGGCCGTGGTGAACTACATCCGCCGCGCCGTCCTCGAACCGGAGCCGACCCGGCTGAAATTCCTGGAACGCCAGGTGGAGCTGGTGCGCAGCGAGGTCGTCGCCCTGCGCGAAGCAGGTCTGGCCTCGACTTCCCGCCGCGAATCGACCCAGGTGGTCGCGGTGCTGGTGCGGCAGTTCGGCGAACTGCTGCTGGCTCCGATGATCGATTCGGTGTGGCAGATGGTGGCCGACGAGGCCGATACCGCCAAACCGCGACTGACCGTCACCGTCGAGGAGTGACCCGGCAATAGCCGAGATATAGCCGGACGCTGTGTCCGGTTTCACACATTCTGTTGCCGAATGCCTGCGGGGCACACCGGAATCCCTCCGGCGATACAGATGTCCAGGAAATTGTTCAACTGCGCAGTGGGACCGGCACGCCGCTGCTACCTTGGCTTGCTATCGGGCGATGCCTCGTTCACCAGCCGTCCCCGCCCCGAGGAGCAGCACCATGGCGCACTGGATACGGGGTGCGGCGGTGGTGCTGATCGGCATGGTCGTACTCGGCTGCACCGGTTGCTCGGTGATGCCGGGACGCCCCGAACCGACCCACATCACGGCCGATTTCCGCAGTATCTCGGGCATGTTCGCGGGCAATCCGGTCACGGTTCTGGGCCTGCGGGTCGGCACGGTGGACAAGATCGTGCCGCATCCCCGGTACGCCGAAGTCCACATGAGCATCGACCACGACGTCACGATCCCCGAAAACGTCACGGCCGCACTGATTTCCCAGTCCATCGTGACCGATCGGCATATCGAGCTCTCCCCCGCGTACACCGGCGGCCGGACCCTGACCGACGGCGCGCATCTGACCGTCGAATCGACCCGCAGCCCGGTCGAACTGGACACGCTGCTGCAGACCATCGACAGATTCACCGCCGCCCTGGCCCCACCGCCGGGCAGTACGCAGGGCCCGCTGTCGGGCACCCTGCTGCACGACATGCTCGACGGACGGGGTGCGAAGATCCGCGACACGTTGACGGCGCTGACCGGCGCGTTGCGGGTGGGTGTGCTCAACGGGGATGCGCTCGCGCAGATCATCGTTCAGCTCAACGACCTGACCTCGATGCTGGCCGACAACGACGCATCCGTGCGCGAATTCGGCAACAACGTCACCCGCATGTCCACGCTGCTGGCCGAACAGTCCACCGGGCTCCAGGCGACGCTGGCTCAGCTCGAAGCGGTCCTGGCCAACACCGGCACCGCCTTCGGCGCGTATCGAGATCGGCTGGCCGACAGCCTGACCGGCCTGACGACCGCGACCGATCAGTTGCGCGCCAACGCATCCCAGATCATCGAAAGCACGGACGTCATCCCGCTGCTGTCCGAGAACCTCGATCGCCTGGTCGATCGCCCCGGCCGGTTCGGCCGCGCGCACGCGCTGATCGGCACCGTCAGCGGGGAGATAGTCAGTACCTTCTGTGCGCGGGTCGAATTGCGGGCCGATGGCTGCCGGACCGGACGGGTTCAGGACCTGGGCCCGGACTTCGGTCTGACGGCGGCGATGCTGGGCCTGACCCGATGATTGCGGCGGGCCCCGGCCGGGCTCGCCAACGCTGGCGAGGAAGGTCGGACTCACGGCACTCGCAACGGTTACAGTGCTCGCGTGGGTGAGACCTCGCAACGCGCACGCAACCCCTGGGGCCAGGGCGAGCGGTTGCGGCTGGAGATCCTCGAGGCCGCCGCACGGTTGCTGTCGGATCTGGGCAGCGAGGAGGGACTCACGATCCGCGGCGTGGCACGCGCCGCCGGAATCTCACCGGCGAGTATCTATCAGCACTTCAGCGACAAATCCGCTCTGGTCGACGGCCTGATCGAATACGACGCCACCCAACTGGCCACGGCGATGGCCGATGCGCAGGCGCAGTTCCCGCCCGAGGCGGCGCTGGATCGGGTGCGCGCGCAGATGAAGGCGTACTGCCGATTCGCCCTGGACAGTCCGGGCCACTACCGCCTGATGATCGACAACCGGCCCGCACAGGCCGCGCGCCCGGGTCCGCTCCTGCAGTTCGTGCAGCAGGTGATCACCGCGTTCGAGCACTGCCAGCAGACCGGGGTGCGGTTGCGGCTGCCACCGGATCGGGCCGCGGTGGTGGTCTTCGTCGGGACGCACGGCAGGGTCGCGCTGTGGCATGCCGGCCAGGGCGCACAGCCGACCGAGATCGTGACCGATTTCGTCGACGAGCTCATCTCGCTCGTCATCGATTGACTCCCTTCACATCTCGCTAATCGTTGCTTAGCAGAACCAACGGGATCTATTCTGGCCGAGTTAGTGAACGATTGTTTAGTAACTCTGTCAGGGGGTCACGATGACCGAATCCCTTCCCGCATACCCGATGGCGCGAGCCACGGGCTGTCCGTTCGACCCGCCGCCACAGCTGCGCGAGGTCGGTCCGGTCAGCCGGGTACGCATCTGGAACGACGAAACACCTTGGCTCGTCACGGGTTACGACGAGCAGCGCGCTGTTCTCGCGGACCAGCGGTTCAGCGCCGATACCCGCAAGGAGGGCTACCCGCATCAGTCGGCGGCGATCAACGCGCGACGTCGCACCTTCCGCGCGTTCATCGCGATGGACGATCCCGAACACGATCGACAGCGAAAGATGTTGACCCGCAACTTCATGGTCAAACGGGTCGAGGCCATGCGGCCGCGCGTGCAGCAGATCGTGGACGGGCTGATCGACGATATGCTCGCCGGTCCGCAGCCCGCGGATCTGGTGACCGCGTTCGCACTTCCGGTGCCCTCGCTGGTCATCTGTGAGCTGCTCGGCGTGCCGTACGAGGATCACGAATTCTTCCAGTCCTGCAGCCGCAAGCTCATCTCCCGCGAGGCGCCCCCCGAGGAGGCGATCGCCGCCAACGAGGCGCTACGCGAATATCTCCTGAAACTCATTGCGGCCAAACAACAGACGCCGACCGACGACCTGATCGGCAGACTGGTGAGCGGGCAGGTCGCCGCGGGCGAGCTGACCGTGGAGGAAGCCGCGGATATGAGCGTGCTGATGTTGATCGCCGGGCACGAGACGACGGCCAACATGATCGCGCTGGGCACCCTGGCCCTGCTGGAACATCCCGATCAACTCGCCGAACTGCGCGAGACCGAGGATCCGGCGTTGATCGCGAACGCGGTCGAGGAGCTGCTGCGGTATCTGAACATCGTGCACGGCGGACGTCGGCGGGTCGCCCTGCAGGACGTCGAGGTCGGCGGACGGCTGGTCCGCGCGGGCGAGGGCGTCATCCTGGCCAATGACGCAGGCAACCGGGATGATTCGGCATTCCCGGACCCGGACGTGCTGGACATCCACCGCAAGGCGCGTCATCACGTGGCCTTCGGCTACGGCGTGCACCAGTGCCTGGGCCAGCCGCTGGCGCGGATGGAGCTGCAGGTGGTCTACAGCACCCTCTACAAGCGGATACCCTCACTGCGCCTTGCGATTCCGATCGACGACGTGCAGTTCAAACACGAGATGGTCGTCTACGGCGTCCATTCCCTCCCCATCGCCTGGTAAGGAGCTTGCTCATGAAAGTCATCGTGGATCAGGACAAATGCGTCGGCTCGGGACAGTGCGTGATGATGTCCGAGGCCGTATTCGACCAGCGCGACGAGGACGGCGTCGTGGTGCTGCTGCAGGACGAGCCCACCGAGGACCAGTACGAGGCGGTGCGTGACGCGGCCCGGGTGTGCCCGGCGCTGGCCATCGAGATCGACGAGTAGCAGACGCCGAACCGGGTCACCTCACCGCGACGCGTCCGGACCTGCACCCCAGGTCCGGGCGCGCCCACCCAATCGTGACTCGTTCGAAATATAGCGAACCCTTCGCAAACGCCGCATGCTCTGAATATCCTTCCCGAGTGGGCCCATGGCAACTGCCCGGCTCGCGATCGCTCGCAGGATCACGACGAGTGGGAGGCGGGTAGCGGTATGGCGAAGAACGTCGCCGACGGACTGTGGGACATGCTGGTCTCGGCGGGCGTGCGCCGGTGCTACGGCATCGTGGGCGACGCGCTCAACCCGGTCATCGACGCCATGCGCCGCAACGGGAACATCGATTTCGTCCATGTGCGGCACGAGGAGTACGGCGTCTTCGCCGCGGTCGCCGAGGCATGCCTGACCGGTCGGCCGGTCGCGGTGTGCGGCACCGCCGGGCCGGGCGTGACCCATCTGATCAACGGCCTGCTCGATGCCCGCAAGGAAGGCGCGCCGATCATCGCCCTCGCCGGTGACAGCGAGTCCGCGCTGCTGGACAGCGGCACCGTCGAAGAACTCAATCCCTACAAGTTCTTCGACACCGCGGCGCACTACATCGGCCGCATCACCAATCCCGCGCAGTTGCATCACGTCGTGAGCAGCGCGGTGACCATCGCGATGGCCGAGCACGGGCCGACCGTGGTGGCCCTGCCCGGCGACGTGGCGGTGCAGGACGCACCGAAACTGTCTCTGCGCCTGTCGGTTCCGGCGCCGCAGCGGCCTGCGGCGGCGGCCGCTGATCTCACGGCCATGGCCGAGATCATCGACGACGCCGATCGAATCGCGGTATTCGGCGGCGACGGTTGCGCCGACGCGGGCGTCGAGGTGCGCGCTCTGGCCGCGAAACTACAAGCGCCGGTGGGCTATTCGCTCAAAGGTAAGCAGTGGCTCGAGCACGACAACCCGAATGCGGTCGGCATGACCGGACTGCTCGGCTACGGCGGCTGCTGGGAGGCGATCAACAAGTGCGATGTGCTGCTCATGCTCGGCACCGACTTCCCCTTCCCGAACTTCCTGCCGCACACCGGCGTCAAGGTCATCCAGGTCGATCGCAACCCGCGGCGCCTCGGCCGGCGAATTCCCTTGGCGCTGGGCGTCATCGGTGACGTGCAGGCCACCGTGAGCGAACTGCTGCCCATGGTCGCGGCCAAGTCCGCGAACCGATTCCTGAACAAATGTGTGAAGGCGACGCGCAGCTTCGAGAAACATCTGCAGCACTACGTCACCCGAGGTCCGGAGCTGACGCCGATCCGGCCCGAATACCTCGCCGCACTCCTGGACGAGGCGGCCGACGACGACGCGCTGTTCTTCGCCGACACCGGCACCGCGGTCATCTGGGCCTCGCGGCACATCCACTACGGGGGCGACCGACGCCTGTTCGGATCGTTCTCCTGGGCCTCGATGGCCAACGCCTCCCCCAACGCCTTCGGCGCACAACTCGCCTTCCCGGGACGCCAGACCATCGCCCTGTGCGGTGACGGCGGGTTCACCATGCTCGGCCTGGGCGATCTGCTCACCCAGGTGCAGCGCAGGACGCCGGTGGTGAACGTCGTGCTGAACAACGGCATGCTCGATTTCGTCGACATCGAGCAGCAGGAGGCCGGGCTGATCCCGTTCGGCACCGAGTTCCGCAACCCGGACTTCGGCAAGGTCGCCGAGGCCATGGGGGCCAAGGGAATTCGCGTCGAGAAGCCGGGCGAGCTGCCCGATGCGATCCGAACCGCGTTGGCGCACAGGGGCGGACCGGTGGTGCTGGATGTGCTGGTCGACAAGCACGCACTGGCCATGCCCGCGCACGTGCCGGGCGCGACGGCCGCGGGCTTCACGCTGAGCCTGGCCAGGCAGACGCTGCACGGAGATCTGGACAACGTCGTGACCACGGCCGAACACAATATCGGCCTGCTCTGATCCACCGACGGGCCCGAACCCGCCGACGCCGAGATACGGAGGATACGCATGCTGCACACCGATATTCCGACCCGCGGTGAGATCCTCGCCCTCGTATCGACCGTCGAGCCGTGGTGTGTCTCGATCTACACCCCGACCGAGGTGAGCAGGCCGACGCCGGACAAGAATCGGATCGCGTTCGGGAATCAGACCCGCCAGGCGCTCGAACAGGTCACCGACAAGGAAGCCCGGGTGGCCCTCGAGGAGGAGTTCGAGGACCTGATCGACGACGAGGAGTACTGGCGGTATCAGTCGCGCACGCTGGTGGTGCTCGCGACGCCCGAGCGGATGCGGACGTTCCGGGTGCCGAATCGGCTCGAGGCGGGCGTCACCGTCGGGGATCGGTTCGACATCAAACCACTGTTGCGCACCATCACCTTTCCGCAGGATGCCTTCGTGCTGGCACTGTCGGAGAATGCGGTGCGCCTGGTCGAGGTGACCCCGGACGAACCGGCGCAGGACGTCGCGGTGGCCGGGCTGCCGGTGAGTCTGATCGACCATATCGCCCAGCCGGGCATGAGCCGCAGCCCGCACGGACGGCTACAGGGCACCGAGGGCCGGAAGGTGCGGATCCGGCAGTTCTGCCGCGCGGTGGATCACGCGTTGCGAAATGTGCTGTCCGGCAGGGATGTTCCGCTGATTCTCGCCGCGGCCGAACCGACCGCATCGCTGTTCCGCTCGGTGAACAGCTATCCGAGCCTGCTGACCGAGGAGCTCGCGGGCAATCCGGAACATCTGGCCGACGCGGAACTGGCCGCCCGCGCCCGCACCGTCCTGGACGGCCACTACGCGGACGAATTGTCCGCGCTGCGTGCGGAATTCGAGCAACGTCGCGGTGACGGCCGCGGCACGGCGGATCTGTCCGATATCGCCCGCGCCGCGACGTTCGGCATGGTGCGAACCCTCATGGTGGATATCGACACCCCGGTTCCCGGAACCGTCGGCGAGGACGGATCGCTCGCCTTCGCGGCCACCGGCCAGGCGGACGCACCGGGCATCCTCGACGAAATCGCCCGCCGCGTATTGCTTTCCGACGGCCGGGTACTGGCGGTGCGCGCCGCGGACCTGCCCGACAGCGCACATGCGGCGGCCATCCTGCGATACGTGCCCTGAGCCGTCCCGGGCGCGGCCGACGCGTCCGATGACCTAGCCGATCTCGGTCCGCTCGGTGGATCGGCTGCCGAAGGTCACCAGACCGACGCGGGCGACCACCGCGAGGACGGCGACGGTCACGGTGACCACGCCCATCGGGACCGCGCTGTGCCCGCCCAGGCCGACCAGCGGGGCCACGACCGCGCCCAGGACGAACTGCGTGCAGCCGACCAACGCCGACGCGCTTCCGGACACGTCGCCGAATCGCTCGAGGGCCAGGGCCGCGGCATTGGGCATCGTCAGCCCGATGGAGGACACCATCACGAACAGCGGAATCTCGATCGCCACGGGCCCGCCGTGCGCGAGCGCCACGATCAGCACCGCGACCGCGCCCACGCACACCATGGTCAGGCCCAGATCCAGGACACGGCGAGGGGACCAACGCCGCAACAGCCGGATGTTCAGGGCGTTGGCCAGCACGATCCCGATGCCGTTGGCGGCGAAGATCAGGCCGAAAACCTGTGGGCTGAGCGCGAACAGGGTCTGGAAGACGAACGAGGACGCGGAGATGTAGGCGAACATCGCCGCGAAGGACAGCGCACCGGCCAGTGCGAATCCGGCGAATTCGGGCACGACCGCGATCCGGCGCAGCGCGGCGAAGGTCGCGGTGAGTTCGCCTCGGTGCCGCGCCTGCGGCGGCAGCGTCTCGGGCACGCCCAGGATCGCGATGATCACGAAGAGCAGCCCCAGTACAGCCAGCACCCAGAACAGCCCGCGCCAATCGATCACCCGCAACAGCTGCGCACCCGCCACCGGCGCGACGACCGGCGCCGCGCCGCTGACCCCGAGCAGGATCGAAAATGCCCGCGCTCCTCGGGTTCCGGACCAACTGTCCCGGACGATCGCGAAGGAGATGACGATTCCGGCCGCACCGGCCAGCCCCTGCAGCAGCCGCGCCGCGTCCAGCAGTGCGACCGTGGGCGCGAGGGCGCACAGCACCGAGGCGACGGTGAACACGACCATCCCGGCGATCATCGGACGCCGTCTGCCCCATCGGTCGCTGAGCGGACCGGCCAGCAGCTGCCCCAGCGCCAACCCGATCAGACAGGTCGTCAGCGACAGCTGGATCCCGGCCTGACTCGCGTGCAACGCCATCGCCGCCTGTGGCAGACTCGGCAGATACAGATCCGTCGTGATCGGCCCGAACGCCGACAACGCGCCCAGCACCACGATCAGCCGTGTACTCCCACGCCGGGAAACCGTCGTATCGACGACCTTCACCGACCCGCCCTGTTCACTCATCTTCCTGGACCCTCCTCACCACCCCGCCTCGCCGACCATACCCAGCGCCGGCCAGGACGGTAGTAGTCCGTTCGGTACCCCGGACAACGCGCCCGCGAACGCCGCTGGGCACTCGGCGAATACGCGGAATGCTCCACCGCGGTGGGCATCGTCCGGTCGGTGAATCGCGGATTCCGCTGGGCATTCAACCTATTCGCGCGCACGCCGCCGGGCGGGCCTCCTGGAGAGGAGACCCGCCCGCCGGATGTTTCGTCGGTGCGCGGACCTACTTCTTGGCGGGAGCAGGCGGAGCGGCCGGGTTCGTGCAGAACGCGCCGGGTGTGGTGCACGGGGCATTGATGGTGCTGAAGTACTGGTACGCCGACCACAGCATCATCGGGCCGCCGACCAGGATGGTGCCCAGCAGCGTGCCCACGGTGCCGATCGTCGCGACACCGGCGATGCAGCCGATGATCGCGCCGGGCACCACACCCGCGAACAGGGTGGTGATCGCGGTGGAGACCGAACCGACCACGCCACCGGCGACACAGCCGACGGTGACGCCGATCAGCGCGCCGACCACCGCGCCGACCAGGCTGGAGATGGTCGCGCGCGAACCGAACGCCGACAGCTCCTGCTGGTCACGCGGGCTGAAGGACTCGTCGATCTGTTTCGGATCCACCTTGGTGGCATCCTTGGCGTTGGCCATCGCCGCCGCGGAGATCGGGTGGGCGACCGGGGTGCCACCGGTGGTCTGCGGGGTCAGCCGCACCTGGTGGTCCGCGATGTCCGCGTTGATCGGGAACTGGGTGTTGTCCTTGCGGTACACCAGCGGAACCGAATCGACGACGGTGCCCTTGGCATCGGCGACGGTCAGGCTGTCGCCGACCTTCTTGAACGTGCCGTCGACGGCCTTCAGAACAGCCGATCCACCGTCCCGGTTCAGCGTGTAGTGAATTCCGTTGACGACCACCGTCTGCGATGCCGGAACATTCTGGAACGGCGACGCGACGGCAGGAGCGGGGGCCGGTGCGGCCGGGGCGGCATAGGCGGGCGCCGCGGCGATTCCGACGGCGCTCACCACCAACGCTGCACTCGCAGCAAACTTCCTCATCTGGTACGACCTCAAACCTTTCTTCGACAGCGGTGACCCTGCGCATTCAGCGCGGACCCACCGATCCTCACCGGTCAATCAGGCCGTACCAATATTTCTGAAAGGTGAAATTAAAATGGAAATCTGAACCTTTCGACAGAAACTCACCAGAAAACCGACGGCGAATTACAATCATTGCACCGGCGATTTCTTTGATTGAAATCGCCGGTGCAATGATGGAAACCTGTTCAATTGTAATGAAAGAAGCCGGGGAAACTACGCTGCGGCGATCCGCGCGTCGATGTTCATCCGCTTACGGACGTGCATCGAATAGGCGAAGGCCAGGCCCAGCGCGGTCCATTCGACGGGATTTCCCAGCCCGACCACCGTCGAGGTCGGCAGCGTGGCGATCATCGCGAACCGCACCAGCGCGGTCGCGGCGAATGCGCCGCCCCAGACCAGGGTCGAGTGCCGGAAGATCCGTCGGACCTCGGAGTCCTCGTGCCACAGCGCGTTCCAGGCCCGGATCTGATCCGCACCGGACGCCCGCAGGCGCTGCACGATGCCGAACATCGCCGGACGCCCGAACACGCAACTGCCCAACAGCACGGCGGCGACCACCACGTCGGTGATGGGGTCCTTGGCCAGGATCATCCGGTCGCTGCCGCTCACCAGCGCCAGTACCAACCCCAGACCGTTGATCGCCAGGACGAATCCGGCCAGACCGTCGAAGCGACGCTGCACCGCCGCCGGGACCAGCACCCACAGCGCCGACAGGACGGTGGAGCACACCAGCGCGACGAAACTGCTGTGTCCGAGTGCGGTGAGCAGATAGTACGAGCCCATCGGAATCACCACCGGGGACAGATTCACGACGATCCGCCGGAGCCGACCGGTCCGGTCCGAGGAGGAACCGGCGGCAGCCGTGGTGACCGCGGAATCGGCTGCGGCGGCGGGAATCTCGCCGAATGCGCGATTGCTGGTGGGTACGGGCTGGGTCATCGGATTCTCCCTGCTGATCGCCGAGTTGGTATGTGAACAAAGCTATTTCGCGCAGGGCCCGTAGCGCGTGGACCGACGGATGGAATCGGCCTTCTCCACCCCGGGGTGTAGTGCGGAGATCTCCACCCGCGGACTCCACCACCGGCAGGTTCTCGCGCGCCGCCGCACTACCTAGGGTCGACCCGTCGCCCGGCACAGCGGTGCGCCCGCCGCACCGGCGGCGTACGACACGCCGCCGCCGCGCTGCGCCGCCGGTGATCGGCGACAATGCTGGGCGGTACCGATCCGTAAGGAGAGTGATGGCGCAGAGACTCCTGCGTACCGCGCGACGGTTACTCGGCACCGATCCGGAGAACAGCCCGCTGTTCCGGATCGTCGGCGGGCTGCTGCTGGCGGCGAATCTGCTGTGGAATCACCGCGGTCCGGTCCCCGTCTGGCTGTGGGTCGTGTTCGGCGGCGCCTACGCGATCTTCCTGATCTACGAGGTCTTCGGGGACAACCGCCCGCGTCTGGTCGTGCCCGCGCTGATCGGCTGCATGATGCTCTCGGCCGTCGCGACCGTACCGTGGCCCGACACGAACTCGGTGAGCGCCCCGGTGATCCAGCTGTGGGTGACGGTCGGCATCTTCGCTCGGCAGATCGCGGTGAGCACCCGCACGATCCTGACCGCCGTCGCCGTCGCGGCCGTGCTGCTGATCATCGGCGATCTGCTCGCCGGAGAGTTCACCACCCACGTGCTGACCCCCGTGGCGATCCTGGTGATCGTGCTGTTGATGGGCCTGTATCGCCGCCAGTACCGCCTGCAGATCCACCAGACCGAAATGCTGCTCGAACAGACCCGCCGCGCCCAGCAGGAACACGCCCGCGCCGCCGCGCTGGACGAACGCGCCCGCATCGCCCGGGAGATGCACGATGTGCTCGCGCACTCCCTCGGCGCGCTGACCGTGCAGCTCGAGGTCGCCGAGGGCCTGCTCAGCGAGAAGGGCGACGTGACCGCAGCGTTGACCCATCTGCGCCGATCCCACCGCCTGGCCCAGGACGGGCTGACCGAGGCCCGCGGCGCGGTGGCCGCACTGCGCGAGGACGTCCCCCCGCTCCCGGAGGCGGTGCGCGGACTCGTCGAGGGCTATCGCCGGGACCGGCGCATGAGTGTGGACTGCCTGGTCGACGGCGAACCGCGCGCGGTGCAGTCGGCCGCGGTCGTGTCACTGCTGCGGACCGCTCGCGAAGCGCTCACCAATGCCGCCAAACACGCACCCGGCGCGGCGGTGACCGTCGCGCTGAGTTTCACTCCGGACCGAGTGCGCCTGTCGGTGCGCAATCCGATCCTGTCCGGCACCGAACCGGCCGAACCACCGCGGGCGCGCGACGAGAACGGCGGGTACGGTCTCACCGGAATGCGCGAGCGGATCGCGTTGGTCGGCGGCACCCTGTCCGCCGGACCGGGACGCGACGGCCGCGATTGGGTGGTGACGGCGGAAGTACCCGGTTGAGCGGGCGGCGACGGGGCGTCAGCACACGAGATTTCGCCCGGCCGAAAGGAAGAGCATGAGTGGGTCAGGGCCGGAAGCGGCGGCGGAGCCCGACACCGCGATCCGGGTGCTCGTGGCCGATGATCAGCAGGTGATGCGCGAGGGTCTGGTCGCACTGCTCGGACTCGTCGACGGGGTGCGCGTCGTCGGCTCGGCCGGTGACGGCGAAGCGGCGGTGCGGGCGGTGGACGAGCTGTCCCCCGACGTCGTGCTGATGGATCTGCGCATGCCGGTACTGGACGGTGCGGGCGCCACCGCCCGGATCATCGCCGAACATCCGGGCACCGCGGTCATCGTGCTGACCACCTACGCCGACGACGAATCCATCCTGGGCGCACTGCGGGCGGGCGCGCGCGGCTATCTCACCAAGGACGCGGGACGCGCCGAGATCGCCGCCGCCATCACCGCGGCGGCCGCCGGACAGTCCACCTTCGACGCCACCGTCTCCCAGCGCCTGGTCGCCGCACTGTTCGACGCGACGGTCGCGCAGTCCCGGACCGCACGCGAAAACCCCACGGCCGCAACTCCCAAACCGGACGGATTGACCGCCCGCGAAGCGGAGGTCCTCGGCCTGATCGGGCAGGGCCTGAACAACGCCGAGATCGCCGGGTCGCTCTACATCTCCGAGACGACCGTCAAGACGCACATCAACAACGCCTTTGCCAAGATCGGCGCGCGCAACCGCGCCGACGCCGTCCGCTACGCCTACCGCCACGGCCTGGCACAGCCCTGAGATGGCCGACTACGCGCACACCGACTTCGCCGCCAAGGGCCGCGCCGAGAAGGCGCGCCGCCTGGCGGCTTACATCTGGCAGCGCGACATCACCGGCGCCGAACTCCTGGCGTTGTCCCCGGCAACCCGCCGCAAACTCGCCCGCGCCGCGGACACCAATCCCCCGAGCACCGACGAAACCTGGTCCCGGACAGCACAATTACTCGACGAGAAAGACGCCTGGGCGCAGCGCCACCCGAATCACCCTGCGGCGCAACGCAGCTACTCCGACGAAAAGATTCTCTGGGTGAAACCGCCGGTCACGCCGTGGCACGCGCCCCCGCCCGGCCCGTCCGAGGGCTGAACTCGGCGCCCTCGCACCCTGGGAACCGGCTGGGAGATTCGGGCGCACTCGCGACACCAGGTTGACAACGGCGCACGCCATCAGAACAGTAGACTCGCAAGCCCGGCCCGAGCACCACGGGGAGTGCCGGTCGGGTCCCGCCCCAATCATCCGTAGCTACTATCGAGGAATACATGAACGTTCGCAGGCTCATCGTGATCGTGGGCACGGGCTTGGCACTCGCCGCCCCGCTGGCCCCCTCCGCATCTGCCGGAAGCCCCAACATCCCGTCGGGCTCGGCGGGCACCGGGTCTTCGAGCATCGACGACCTGGTCGGCTCCACCGGATCGGCGGGTCTGACCCAGACCGGCTCCGCAGGCGGCCATGTGTACAAGAACTGCGACGAGGTCCGCAAGGCTGGCAAGGCGCCGCTGTTCCGCGGCGAGCCGGGCTACGCCCCGTACCTGGACCCGGACGGCACCGGAATGGCTTGCCCGACGCAGTAATCCGGCCCGGAAAACTCGACACCCGGTGTGGCGCAATGCCACACCGGGTGTTCGTTTTTCGGGCCCGATATTTCTCAGCGGCGGAAGATCTTCACCAGCGTCACGGCCACGACCACGGCGCCCGCGCCGATGAGGCCGTATTTCACCTTGGGCTCGTTCAACTTCGCGAGCACCGCGTGTTTGGTCTTGTCGGCGATCCGCTGCGGGTCGGCCCGAACGGCGAGCTCATCGAGTGTGTTCGCGAGCCGGTTGCGCGCGGCTTCGATCTCCCGCTCGATGCTCTCGGTATCCTTCGCCACGTTGTGTCTCCTGTGATTCGTACGGTGGGCGTGCGTCGCTGCCGTGGAGTCTATCCGCCGCCGCGATATCGCCGACGCCTCCGCTACCCGGCTGCGGCCCCGACCCGCCCGCGAGTGAGCTACCGTGCTGGCATGACCGAGAACTCCCGGCTCGCTCCGGGCGATATCGCGCCCGGCTTCACCCTTCCCGACGCCGACGGTAAGCCGGTGTCCCTGGCCGACTACCACGGCCGCAAGGTGATCGTCTACTTCTACCCGGCAGCCAGCACGCCCGGCTGCACGAAGCAGGCCTGCGACTTCCGCGACAATCTGGCCGAACTCGGCGGCGCGGGCATCGAAGTGGTCGGCATCTCGCCGGACAAACCGGCCAAACTCGCAAAATTCCGCGACAACGAGAAGCTCACCTTCCCGCTGCTGTCCGATCCGGACCGCGAGGTGCTCACCGCATGGGGCGCCTACGGCGAGAAAACCATGTACGGCAAGAAGATCACCGGCGTGATCCGCTCGACCTTCCTGGTCGACGAGGAGGGCAAGATCGCGGTGGCGCAGTACAACGTGCGGGCCACCGGCCACGTGGCCAAGCTGCGGCGCGATCTGTCGGTGTAGCGGCCCGGCATCGCATCGAGCGGAAGGAATGGTGCGGCCCGGACACCGGAAACGACCGGGCCGCACCGTCATTCGCGAATGCCGTCGTCCACGAGGCATCCACGTATCTCGCGGCCGCAGGCTCACATGCGCTTACCCGTCTACCCCGCATAACGGTCCGTCAGGTCTTATGTTCATCTGCCATGAGCCGAGCCGTATCGCGGCACTTGGTCGGTACCGCGTATGAACCAGGTCGGAACTATTACGACGGAACGCTGCGTATCGGGCACACCACTGAAACCAAATCGGCGGCAATCCAATTGGCGTCTGAACGACTGGCCGAGATGCGCCGGGGCGGTGCCGGCTCGGCAACCCGGAAGGTCTCTGTGAAGCTTTGGCCGAACGAATCGCGTCTGATGGATTCCGGCACTGTCGGCCGCTGGGTCGATATCCCAAACCACAGGCACCTGTGACTGTATCCAGCGGTCAGCCCCGGACTGGTCCGGACTGACCTACTCGGCCGCTTCGGTCCGGACCGTGAGCGCCCGGCGGATCAGGGTCCGGGCAGCATCCCCGGTGACGGACTGTCCGGCGAGGGTATCGAACGCCCGGCCGTATTCGGCTATCTCGCGCGGTTGGGTAATCGAGAGTTCCGCAGTGTGACCCTCTACCTTGACCACTCGCGTATCGAACATCATGAAGGCTTCGATAACCACCAGGGCCTCCGCCGTGAGCGGGACGATACCGAGCGTAAGGTTCGGCATTCCTATTATGGAAAGCAGTCGATCCAATTGGCCTGTCATTACCGAGTCGTCGCCGACAGTCGTATACAAAGATTTCTCGCTGATTATGAAATGAAATCTCCGGCCACGTTTATAGAGGATCTGCTGACGCTCCATCCGAGCAATAACTCCGGCGTCCAAGTCGTCCGGGAGGTGATAGAATTCGATCACGCGGCGAAGCTTGGCTTCGGCGTAAGCGGCTGTCTGTAGAAGTCCCGGAATAATCTGACTTTCGTAATTGCGTATCAGTTCAGCGCTCGACTCGTTTTTCATGACGAGTTGCTGACCGCGCTTCACGCCGGACCCGAGAAGTTTTCTCCATTCCATGTACATGGTTTGGAGATGGTTCAAAGTCGCCAAGAGTTCCGGTAACTCGCCATTGGCGTTGCAGATCTGACAATACGCACGCAGGACTGCGGCACTCGGGGTTGCCTTACCGTGCTCGATACGGCTGATCTTCGATTCGTGAACATGGAGGTGAGCGGCAAGCTCCCGGCCTGAAACTCCTGAATTCCTTCGGATTTCTCTCAGTCTCAGACCGAAAGCCTCGCGCGCCTCCTGAACTGAACTGGTCACTTCACCCGTTCGGTGTAATAGTCGTAGAACTTCGTGGACAACGGCCAGAGTGTTTCTTTGACGTTCCGGCACCGAGTCACGATGCCGGGGTCGGTTGTGATTGCTGCCCCGGCCGGTTTTCCGTCAGTATCGGAGAGGTTGAACGCTACTAGTTCGTCATCGAAAATCCACCAATCATCCGCAGGAACAAGCAACGGATCTACTGAACTTCTCCCGATATACCGAATGTCTTCACCAGCATCGACACTTTCACCAGTGACGGACAGTAACCACCGTTGATAATCGCTGTGCGGCTCCGTGATGACGCGAATACGACTCACAACGACGTCCCGCGAGGTCATTCCCCGGATAAGGCTCGTCCAATCGCTTTTATCGTAGTCTCCGGATTCGCCTCGGAGGAACCGCCGAAGCGGTTCCGATTCGCTGGGCTCCGCATAGGAGTCTCGAACCTCCATATGAAACGCTGACCGGCGGCATTCATCGAACAAATGCAGCCATGTGTCAGCGGGGCGAAATTCCATAGTAAGTCCTCCGGGATTTGGCAACTTCAACGGCTGTCTCGTTCGGTTCGAATGTCATTTGTTCCAGCGTCTCGCTATCTGTCACAGGATTACCGCTGACGAAGAACGTACCTCGACCAGAGTCGATCAACTCCGCACCGATGAAGGTATCCGGCAGGACGAACCCAAGCAGCAGGTGTGGCACCTCGACCGTTCCCGTTCGGTCGGTCTTCCAAGCCTGCACTACGTACGTGTCGTGGTCAGTGGCATACAGAGTGGGGCATCCGCTCTTGTCGGACCCTCCCTTGCCGAGGAACTTTAAGCGGGTCATGGTGGCTCCTGCTTTGTTACTTGCGACTGCTTGCGCTGCCGCTCTCTATGATGCCGCCGTTCGCTGCCGAAAATAGCCAGATCAGACATATTATGCAAGTTTCCGCAAGCTTGTAGACCTGATCGGCAGACGCTTCGTAGCTTCGAACCAGCGCCCGGGGCTGGTGAGAGAGACCCGGCCCCGGGTTGCCTTCCACTGGCCGACTACAGGGGTCGAGATGAGCACAAACGGGAACGGAGTTCCCTCCGGTGAGCCGATCTCCGATCGGACTCGCCCAGGAGACGAAACAGACACGCGTTCAAGGCTTTACACGTTTCCGGGTGGCGTGTTCGAGATACAGGAGCACCCGGGAGACGAACCGGGCGTAGGGGTGTACCTGGAGTACCACCCCCGACAGTCCTATAACGACGCTCGCACGATCGGTCCTGGTGAGGAGACGCAGGAGCGCACGCTTGTCGACGACGAGACGGAGCCCGCGTGATGGGGCTGTGTCCGGCCTTCGTTGAATTCCTGCGATTTCGAATTCAGTCCGTCCACACCTTCTGCCTATTCACCACAGATAGTCGGCGAAGGCGTTGCAGCGTGTGACGTACCGCCGGACCGGCATGTGGTTACTCTCGCGCTCGAATGGCAGCACGGCGGGAAGTGGGAGGTTGCCTCGGTGTCGCAACCGGACTCGACCGTCCCGGGGACGTGGGGTGCCGGGCGGCGTCACTACAAGGTGTCGGCGGCCTGCTACGCCGGTACATGGCGGATCGCTGTTTCGATCCGGGGCGGCATCCAAGGCCACGAGTTTCGCTACGACAACCAGTCTGGCACCGTGAACGTACCGACCTCCGTGTGTCATCCAAGATTCTGAGAGGCAAGGCCATGACCGACGACGAGACTATAACCCCGGTCAGCTACCCGATAGACCCGAACAACCCGCCCGAGTTCCCGGGCAAGCTTCCCCGGGACTTTTCCACGCCGTTGCGTGAACAGTTGCAGGCGATGGCGGAAGCGGTCAACCCGTACCTCGGGCCGGACCACAAGGTCATCCGTGCCCTCATCGACGCTTCGCACGAGATCACCGCCGTGACGTTCCCCAAGCAGGGTGGTTACGCTGAGTACACCCCCGAGGGCTGAGAGACTTTGCGCGCCACCGGACACGTGGCCAAGCCGCGCCGCGATCTGTCGGTGTAGGGCGCGAGCGCCGAAAGGTGCGGCCCGGACGCCGGAAACGGCCGGGCCGCACCATCATTCGCGAATACCGTCGTCCACGAGTCCCGGCATTCACGTATTTCGCGGCCGCGAACTCACATGCGCTGCGCCGAGTCGGGACTCGGGTGCTGCGTGGAGTGCGGCATCGGGTGCGGCATCAGTTCGGCGGCCCACGCCAGCATCAGCCGCCAGTGGTTGTCCCACCACTTCGCGAAGTGCGGTGAGGTGAGCTCCGGCGGCGGGGCCTCGCCCGGGAACAACAGCTGCTGATTGGGCCCGACCACCGGCGAATTCGGTTCGGGCAGTGGGGGGAATTCGGTCGAGGGGCCCGCGGCGGCCGGCCCCGGGGTCACCTTCATCAGCTGGGGGGCCTGCTGATGCTGATCCATCCGGTTGCTCCCGGCCGGGCCCCACAGCATGCCCGCCGAATCGATCGGCGCCGCACCGGGCGCATCGGACGAATGCGAGGAATGCCCCGAGAGCGACTGTGGCCGTGGCGATCCGGCGGGAGCGGGCTGTGCGGCGGGCTGCGGGGCCGGAACCGCACGATGCCGCTGCGGGGTGGTGTTCGCGGCATCGGCCAGATCGGGTGCGGCGCTCGGCCGCGAATCCGAGGTCGCCTCGTACACGCCACCCACGACCAATCCCCCGGCCAGCACACTGGCCGTGGTGACCAGCGCCGCGGCACTGCGGGACACCCGCGGACGCCGGACCTCCACCTCGGGCTCGGGATGCACGGCCAGCGCCGCACCCGCCGCCGCGGCCACCGAACCGATCCGGCTCGCAATGATCGGCACATCGAATCCGTCGGCCAGGCTCGCCTCCACCACCGAGCTGCGCGCGCGCGAGCCGATCGGCACCACCGCATCGGGCTGCACACCCGCCGCATCGAACTGGTCCCACGCCGCGGTCACCGCCGGACGCAGGGACTCCTGGCTCAGCGCCGACCCCGACGCCGCGATCGAGGCCACCACCCGATCACGCCCCGGCGAGATCAACGAGAAGCACTGATATTCCCGAACCACCTCGCAGATCAGCAGATGATCGAATTCGCTCGCCCACGGCATCGCCCGAGCCAGAGCCAGATGGGCGGACTTGGCCGAGACCATCGACGCGCTGCGCCAGGGCCCCGCGGCCAGACCCGTCACGATCGCGCGCCGCTCGGCCGGATCACGGTAGGTGACCGCCACACCGGCGATCTGCTGATCCGCGTCGATCTTCTCGGCCAACGCCTCGAGCGCGGCCTCGACCGCCCGCGCCAGGTCGACCCTGCCGTCGCCGATGGTGAACGTCCGCTGGATCAGCAGCCGGTCGGACAGGGCGCCGTCCCCGTCGGACAGGGCCACCGCGTGGACCGCGCCGCGCTCGGTGCAGACACCGAAGGTCACCACAGATCGTGCTACCACAGATCATGCCTTTCGACGTGCCGGTGAAGCCGGGTTCATGCGATACGAGCTCTGCACATCACGCGCGGAACTGCACGACGCGGAATGCTGGGTTCAGAGCAGAGGAGTCGCCTGGATGCACGCGTACTCGGTATGTCTTCGTCACGACATCCGGCCCGGATGGGTCGTGAGCCGCAACGAAACCGGAATCCGACGGCGCAGCCGCGTGTCATCAGCGTGTCGCTACCGCTAGCCTGGTGGACGTGGTGGAAGCGCGCACGGCCCCGAGGTCGAACCGACGTCCGGACCCGGCGTTGGAGTTGCAGGACGACCCACAGGAGCTCATGCCCCGACGCCGCCCCACCCAGGAACGCAGCAAACGCAAATTCGACGCGCTGCTGCAGGCATCCCGGGAATTGCTGGTAGAGGTCGGATTCGAGTCGTTCACCTGTGAGGAGGTGGCGGCGCGCGCGGAGGTGCCGATCGGCACGCTGTATCAGTTCTTCGCGAACAAGTACGTCATCGTGTGCGAGCTGAACCGGCAGGATCTGGTCGCGGTGACCCGCGAGCTGTCGGATTTCAACGGCGAGGTCCCGTCGATGGACTGGCTGCGGCACATGAACAAGTTCGTGGACCACATGGCCGATCTGTGGATGACCGACCCGTCCCGGCGCGAGGTGTGGCTGGCCATGCAGTCCACCCCGTCCACCCGCGCGACGGGAACCATCCACGAGAAGGAGTTCGCCGAGGTCGTGCAGCAGATGCTGCGCCCGCTGATGCCGCGTACGCCGCGCGCCCGCCGCTCGATGATGGCGCAGGTGCTCGTGCACGTGGTCTATTCGATGCTGAACTTCTCCGTGCAGGACGGCCTGCGTCACGAGGACGCGGTCGGCGAGCTCAAGCGACTGATGGTCGCCTATCTTCTGGTGGCGGAGAAGGAATCCCGCACCGGCGGCCAGCGCCAGCCGGAGGCCTGAGGCCCCCGGCCGCGCGCGCCGAACCGAAAACGGTTGCGGCTAGGACCGTTCGATGAGATCGGCCAGCTCACCCGGATCTTCCAGGACCACCATGGCCGCGGCGGTGTCGCCGTCGTGGGTCAGCGACAGGTGCACCCGCACGCGCGGCAGGAATTCCGCTGCCAGGCCGTGCAATTTGATGCTGGGGCGACCCCAGGCGTCGTTGACGACCTCGATCAACGGATAGGGGTTGTCGCCGATCTGCGGGCTGCGCGCGAAGCGAGAGGTGGCCCATGCCTTGAGCACCGCCTCCTTCGCGGCCCAGCGCGCGGCGTAACTGCGTGCCGGATCGGTGCCCTTGCTCTGGCAGTAGCGCCGCTCACCGGCGGTGAAACTCTCCCGCAGCATGGTGGTTCCGGCGCGCTCGAGTTGTTCGGCGAATTCGGAGATGGTGACCAGGTCCAAGCCGATACCCAGGATCGTCAAGGCGTACGAACTCCTCGTCGTAGTGCGGGGGTGAGAGTGCGGGCGACGTGATACGGACGGGTTGTCCCACGACCATTTCCGCCGCGACTACCCGCCGACCTTACGGGATCGGCGCGCGGTCGCGGCGGAAACGAGTTGGTGTGCGCCCCGGCGTCGTTCCTCCCGCAGGAGTCACGACGCCGGGTGCGATGTTTCGTTATTCGGCGAGAGCGCCGGTGCTGCAACCGCCCTGGGCCAGGTACAGCCCGTCCGAGCCCAGCCGCGCCTGCTCGGAGAGCAGCACGTCGGCCTCGAGCTGACGGGACTGCTTGGCCGGGGTGCCGTCGCCGCCGAGCCGCCGGTCCGCCGGACGCTCGTACATCGGCGCACCGCCGCACATCGCCTCGGTGAACCGCTGTCGCCCGTTCAGCCGACGCTGCTGCGCCCGCTGCTGGTAGTCCTCGCGACGCTCGGGGTCGATCGCCTCGAGGAATGCCTGCGGATGCACGATCGCGAGCAGACCCGAGACGTGCCCGAAGCCCAGCGAGGTGACCAGACCGGCCTTGAGCGCGAACCGATCTCCGAAGTGCAGCGGCTCACGCGCCCACACCAGGTGCGGGTACTCGCTCATCTTCTCGTCGACGCAGTCCAGGCTGCGGTTCGGCGGGACGACGCCCTGTTCGAGCACCTGGCACAGCCCGATCATCTGGAACGCCGCCGCACCGCCCTTGGCGTGCCCGGTCAGCGACTTCTGCGACACCACGAACAGCGGCGCGCCCTCCGAGCGTCCGATCGCCGTGGCCAGCCGCTCGTGCAGCTCGGACTCGTTGGGATCGTTGGCGCCCGTGGAGGTGTCGTGCTTGGAGACCACCGCGACCTCGTCCGGGGTGACGCCCAGCTTGCGCAGCGCAGCCGCCAGCCGGGACTCCGGACCGCCACGGCCCGCACCCAGCGCACCCAGGCCCGGCGCGGGGATCGAGGTGTGCACGCCGTCGGCGAAGGACTGCGCGTAGGCGACCACACCGAGCACCGGCAGGCCGATCTCCAGCGCGACGTCACCGCGGGCCAGCAGAACCGTTCCGCCGCCCTGTGATTCGACGAATCCGCCGCGGCGACGGTCGTTGGCGCGGGAGAAGTAGCGATCGCTGATTCCCTTGGCGCTCATGGCCGCCGAGTCCGCGGTGGCGGACATGTCACCGAAGCCGACGATGCCCTCGATACCGAGATCGTCGTAACCACCGGCGACCACCAGATCGGCCTTGCCCAGGCGGATCTTGTCCACACCCTCCTCGACCGAGACCGCCGCGGTCGCACACGCCGCGACCGGGTGGATCATCCCGCCGTAGCTGCCGACGTAGGACTGAACCACGTGCGCCAGAGCGACATTCGGCAGAGCCTCCTGCAGGATGTCGTTGGCCCGCGGCTCACCGAGCAGGTTGTCGATGTACAGCGAGCGCATCGAGGACATCCCGCCCATACCGGTGCCCTGGGTGTTGGCCACCAGCGACGGGTGCACCCAGCTCATCAGCTCGGCCGGGCTGAAGCCCGAGGACAGGAACGCGTCCACGGTGCACACGATGTTCCACAGCGCGACCCGGTCGATCGAGGCGGCCATATCCGCGGAGACACCCCACTTGGTGGGATCCCAGCCGGTCGGGATCTGCCCGCCGACGGTGCGCGAGAGCTTGGCCCGGCGCGGCACCCGAATCTCGGTGCCCGCCTGGCGGATCACCTGCCAGTCGCTCGAATCCGCGACGGGCGTGATCACGGTGTGCTCGGGATCCGCGGCGTGGAACGCGCGGGCCTCGGCCTCGCCGTTGACCACGAAGGTCAGATCCTTGTCCAGGAACACCGAGGTCAGCAGCGGCGCGGTGTTCTCGGCCATGGCGCCGTCGTCGCCGTAGCGGCGGATGCCGCAGCGCTCGACCACGGTGTCGTGGTACTGCTCGGCGATCTCCGATTCGTCCACGTACTCACCGGATTCGGCGTCGTACCAGCCCGGCTTCGGGTCGTTCTCCCAGGTGACCAGACCGGTGGTCCAGGCCAGCTCCAGCACGCCCGCGGCGGACAGCTCGTCGGAGACCTCGATTTCGAAGCGGGTCCGCGCGGAGCCGTACGGGCCGAGCTCACCGGCGCCGACGATCACGACCATATCTTCCAGATCCGCTGTGACCGAACCCCATTCGGGCGTCGGCAGAGCCGAGCTCACCGTGGGTGGGCAGGGCAGCGCCGCGATGGTCGGAGCCGAATCCTGCTCGTCCGCAACGGTTTCGGCCTCGGCCTGCTCGCGGGCCTGCTTGGCCAGCTCGGGCAGGTCCAGCTTTGCGTCCGCCAGGCCGCCGGTCAGGTCGATCTGCTGCGGACCGGATTCGCTGGCCACGCGGGCCTGTCCGGTGCACCGCTGCAACAGCTGCTCGGCCATCTCCTCGGTCGACCAGGTCTGCACTCCGGCCTGTTCCACGGCCTCGACCAGCGGGTCGTTACCGCCCATCAGGCCGGTGCCGCGCACCCAGCCGATCAGCGCGTGCACCAGGGTGACCCGCGCGGACCAGGACTTCTCCGCACGCCACTTGGCGACCACCGCGTCGAGGGCGGCCTTGGCCTCGCCGTACGCGCCGTCCCCGCCGAACATGCCGCGGTTGGGCGAACCCGGAAGCACCACATGCAGTTTCGCGTCGACGTCGTGGTCCGCGCCGATCGCGGAGAGTCCGGCGATCAGCCGCTCCACCGACCACAGCAGCACCCGCATCTCCATTTCGGCGCGAGCGCCGGCGTCGGAGAGGTCACCGGCCACGCGCGGTGCGGCGAACGGCAGCAGCAGCGTCGGGGTCATCGCCGGCTTGACGAGAACCTTTGCGCCACCGGCATTGTCGATCTGCTCGTTGCCGACCCACTCGATCAGGGCGTCCACGTCGGCGTAGGCGGCCATATTCGCGGGCACCACCCACAGCGCCGCGCCGTGGCGGGCGTTGTCGCGGTAGAGCCGCTTGTAGAAGGCCAGGCGGGCATCGTCCAGCTTCGAGGTGGTCACGATGACGGTCGCGCCGCCACCGAGCAGCCGCGCGGCCGTGGCCGCGGCGATGGAACCCTTGCTGGCGCCGGTGATCACCGCGACGTCCGAGGACCACACGCCCGGCTCGACGGTGTTCAGCGCCGCCTCGGCGATCCGCTCGTACTGTGCGGCCAGCACCGAACGGGCCTCGCCCATCGCGCGCTTGCGCCACCAGTTCGCCTGTGCGGCAACGGCTGCGCCCGCACCGACGAAGCCGTCGACGTTCTCCTCGCCGTCGCTGCCCAGCCACAGCCGGGCCAGATCCTCGCGAGCGGTCGCCCAGCGGTCGTCGATCAGTACCGCGCGGCGGGCGTCGAACGCCGGAGCGACCAGCCGCGGCCAATCCGAACCCAGTTCCGCGGCAACGAGATCCACCAGCGACTCGTCCGATGCCTCGGGCGCGGAGATCCGGTCGGTGAGGCCGAGCTGATCCAGCACCACCCGAGCAGCGGTGGCGAGCACGCCGTCACGTCCGGTGATCTGCTCGGTGAACTCGCCCAGCGCGGCCGCGTCGACGGTCGCACCGCCGCCACCACCGGCCGTGGGCAGCGAGACCGCCACCCCGCGACGCGCGGCGACAGCCTGCACGGCCGCGTCGATCGCGGCGTCCACGGCCGCACCGTCACCCAGCGCGCCGGCTACCAGCCCGCCCAGATCACCACCGCGGATGCTGGCGCCCTCGCGGGTGCCCAGGGACACCTCGGCGGTGACGTGGTGGGCCCAGCCGTCGCCGAGTTCCCAGACCTTCTTCACCCGCTCGGCGATCGCGGCGGGCCGCTTACCGGACGGGCCGAACACCTTGCGCAGATGATCGCCGATCGCATCGGACAGCACCGAGCCGAACGGCTTGTAGGTGCGGGCCAGCCGATCCACCGTGGCCGACAACGCGCCCATATCGGCGTCGGCGGCGCCGTCGATCGCGCCCAGGGACAGTTCCGAACCCAGGTCGACCAGCAGCTGGTTGCGGCGCGAGGACACGCCGTCGCACAGGCCCTCGATGGTGTCCACCGGGCCGATCTGATCCATCCGGAGCTTCGTCCACAGCGCGATGAGCACGCGGGTGGCGTCGGCGGCGGTGAAGGAGATGTCGTCGGGGCGCGGGCCGCCGGACGGGGCTGCCGGGGCAGCTGCCGGAGCCGCGGGAGCCGCTGCGGCAGTAGCGGTTTCGGTCGAAGCCTCGACCTCTTCCGGCTCGTCGACCGGGGCGGGATCGGTGTCGGTGGAGTACACCGCACCGGACTCGCGCTCGATGTTGAGCACCTCGACCTTCGCGGTGCCGAACTGCGGCAGCTTGAGCGTGTTGGTCGCCAGGTTCGCCACGGTCGGCGTTGCGGCCAAACCGATTTCGACGAACCGCTCGACGCCCAGACCACCCTGATCGGGATCGCCGAACAGCAGATCCTGGGTCTCGATCCAGCGCACCGGGCTGGCGAACTGCCAGGCCAGCAGCTCGATCAGCACGACCCGGCACAGCTCGGACGGCCGCGCGGACCAGCTGTCCCAGTCCGCCAGCACGGCCGCGAGCGGCTCGGACGGCACGTAATCGGCGATCTCGGTGATGAATTCGCGATCCAGCGAGAACGGCCGCGGCACCAGGTTCGGGATGTAGCGCCCGATGAGTACCTCCGGGTGCAGCTCCTGCGGCAGCAGCTCCTCGAGCTTGCCGCGGAACTCCGGAACACCCTTGCGCAGCACGGTCGAGTGGAACGGCACGTCGATGCCGGGCACCAGGATGAACGCCCGCTTACCGCCGAATTCCGCACGGCGACGCTCGATTTCGTCCTCGAGCAGCTCGAGTCCCTTGACCGTGCCCGCGATCGCGTACTGCGCGCCGCGCAGGTTCAGGTTCACGACCTCGAGGAACTCCCCGGCCTGCTCGCTCACGCTCGCGACCCAGTCGATCACCTCGGCGTCGGGCAGCCCGATCTGCGACGGACGGATGGCGGCCATCCGATAGTCGCTGCGGCCCTGGTCGTCCCGCGGCACCAGCTCGTGCATGGCCGAACCACGCTGGAACACCACCTCGAGCACCGCCTCGAGCGGCAGCACACCGGCGACGGCGGCCAGCGCGTTGTACTCGCCGACCGAATGTCCGGCCAGCATCGCGCCCTCGACGAACGCGCCCGCCTCGCGCAGCTCGGCCACCTGCGCCACCCCGAGGGTGGCCATCGCGACCTGGGTGAACTGCGTCAGATGCAGCACGCCCTGCGGATGCCGGTACTCCACGCCGCGCGCCTTGAGGTAGGTCGGGTTGTCCCGGACCACGGCCAGGATCGAGAAGCCCAGCGCCTCGCGGGTGTGCTTGTCGGCGCGCTCCCAGATCTGCTTGGCGGCCTTGGAGCGGGACCGCGCATCCAGGCCCATCCCCTTGGCCTGAATGCCCTGTCCCGGGAAGGCGTACACGGTCTTCGGCGCGGCCAGCCGCCCGGTGCCCGTCATCACCAGATCACCGTCGATGCGGCAGGACACCTCGACGATCTCGGTGCCCGCGTCCACCGCGACGCGCTCGACGCGCACGTCGATCTCCGCGCCCGGCCGCACCATCCCCAGGAATCGGGTGGTCCAGGCGGCCAGGCTGCGCGGCGGCAGCGGGGAGGAGGGATCGATCGCCGAGACCGCGTGCTGCGCGGCCGCCGACAGCCACATGCCGTGCACGATCGGGCTGCCCAGACCGGCCAGCTTGGCGGCGTTGTCGGAGGTGTGGATGGGGTTGTGGTCACCGGAGACCGCCGCGAAGGCGGCCATCGCGCGCGGAGCCAGAATCGTGACGTCACGGCGACGGCGGCGCGGGGTGTCGGTCGCGTCGTCCGAGACCGTCCCGGCCGCACGCGGCGGATCGGTCAGCTCGCCGCTGCCGTTGCGACCGCGAATCGCGAAGCGCTCCACCAGCTTCGCCACGACCGGGGTGTCCAGTCCGTGGTCGCGCATCACGCCGACGGTGACGCTCACCTCGACGACGCGACCCAGATCGGTGTCGAGCACCGCACCGGACTCCGCACGCACGGCCAGCACCGCGTGCTCGTCGGGCAGGGCATCGGCCAGCTCGATCCGGTGATCGAGGTGCACCAGATCCAGCATGCCCTCGATGACGCTGCCGCCCTGTTCGGTGCGGGCCGCGCCCAGCACCGCGAAGACCGCGGGCCAGCAGGCGCCCACCAGGACGTCCGGCACGATGCGGCCGATGGTGCTCAGCGCGGCGGGCATACCCGAGCCGGTGACACCGGCGTGATCGGCGATCAGATCCGGCGACCAGGCCAGATTCACGTGTGCGACGTGCGTACCGTCGGCAGACTTGACCTCCGGCAACGCCTGTCCGGCGGCGACGGCCAGCAGCGCCGACATCGCGGCCGCGGCGTCGTCCTCGGCGACGACCGGCGCACCGCCGTTGTAGGCCGAGGCCGGCACGGTCAGCCGAATCCGAACGCTCGCACCGGCTTCGGTCTCCCGGCCGGTCAGGCGGGCCAGCGGCACGGCCAGCTCGACGTACGCGTTGTCCGCGTCGGGTCCCTCGATCGCGGCCAGCGTCGCACCGGTGGAACGGTGGTAGGCACCCTGCTCGCCGACGGTCCAGTCACCCGGATCGCCGAGGCGGTGCACCGGGTTCGGGGTGGTACGTCCGGCCCACTGCACGTCGGGAGCGGCCAGCACCAGGTCGATGGCGCCGGCGATCACGTCGGCGCGACGGCGACCGTCCACGGCGCGAGGCGTAACTCCTTCGCGCACCAGTGAATACGCGGTGTCCTGTTCGAAGCGGTCGAGCAGTTCGCCGACCGGCTCGTCCACTCGGGTGATACCCGCGACCGCGACCGTGCCGGGGATGACGCACACCTGATCGGCGGAGTACCGCGGATCGTGCGCCTGCCACAGCGAATCCGAACGCCACCAGCGACGCACATCGCCGTCCACGACGGGCACGAAATTGACCGGCTTACCCGGGGTCTTGCACAGCGCGACGAAGAACGGCACGTCGGCGGGGTGCAGCACCGCCTCGGCGGCGGCCGGGTACTGCTCCTTCAGTGTGCAGATCGCCTGCACCGGAGCCTCGAACGCGTCGTCGCTCGCGAAAAGCGTTGCGATCTCGCCGCGGTCGGCCGGGTTGAGCCGGGATTCGGTGCGGCGCACCATCTCCGCGAACCGGTCCCGCCAGGTGATGTCCAGCCACACCGAGCTGGTCGCGTCGGTGATCGCGTCGCCCAGGTCGGTGCCGCAGTCGAAGTCCTTGCGCCGGTCCAGGCCCACCGCCAGCTCGACGTAGCGCTCGAGCCATTCCAGGTAGGTCATCGTGACCAGATCGCCGAAGTACGGCTTGGCGGTGCCGTTCAGCGCGGCGATGATCTCCTCGCGCCGTTCGGCGACCGCGTCGGCGTCACCGGCGACCTCGTCCAGCAGGCGGCCGGTGCGCGAGGCGGCGTTGTCGATCTCGTGGATGTCCGCGCCCAATTGGCTACGGCCCGAAGCCATTCCGCCGGTCGCGGTGCCCGCGCCGACCCAGTCCGGGGTGCCGGGGGTGTCCACCAGCAGCTGCTTGACCTCGGGTGCGGTGGTGGCCTCCAGGGTCGCCATCGCGGCGGTGCCGACCAGCACGCCGTCCAGCGGCATCGCCGGGTAGCCGTACACCTGCGACCAGCGGCCGGTCAGGTATTCGGTGGCGCGCTCGGGGGTGCCGATGCCGCCGCCGACACAGACCACGACATTCGCGCGGTTGCGCAGTTCGGCGTAGGTGTCCAGGAGCAGATCGTCCAGATCCTCCCAGGAGTGGTGACCGCCGGCGCGCCCGCCCTCGATGTGCATGATGACCGGGTAGTCCGGCACGGCGTCGGCGATGCGCAGCACGGCGCGGATCTGCGCGACGGTGCCCGGCTTGAACGCGACGTGGCTGATACCGACCTCGGTCAGTTCCTCGATCAGGGCGACGGCCTCGTCCAGTTCCGGAATTCCGGCGGTGACGATCACGCCGTCGAGCGGGGCTCCGGCCGCGCGGGCCTTCTGCACCAGGCGCTTACCGCCCAGCTGCAGCTTCCACAGGTACGGGTCCAGGAACAGCGAGTTGAACTGCACGGAACGTCCGGGGTGCAGCAGGGTCTTCAGCTCGGCGACACGATCGGCGAAGATCTGCTCGGTCACCTGACCGCCACCGGCGAGTTCGGCCCAGTGGCCCGCATTCGCCGCGGCCGCAACGATTTTCGCGTCGACCGTGGTGGGGGTCATCCCCGCCAGCAGGATCGGCGAGCGGCCGGTGAGCCGGGTGAACGAGGTTTCGACCACGACCCGGCCGTTGGGCAGCCGAATCGGCTGCGGCGCGAACGTCGTCCAGGCCGCGGCGACCGAGGGCGCCGCACCGGGGGTGAACAGCGCGCGCTGGCCGGGACGGGTGGCCGCGGCGACGATGCCGACGCCGGTGCCCTTGAGCGACCCCTGGGTCAGGCGGGTCAGCAGATCACCCGGGCCCAGATCCAGAATCCATTGCGCGCCTTCGGAAACCGTGCTCTCGACGATGGACACCCAGTCCACCGGATCGACCAGGATCTGCCGGGCGAGTTCACCGGCGAGTTCGGCGTCGATACCGCACTTGTCGGCCCAGCCGGACACCAGATCCACGGTCTCGGCCAGCGCCGGGTGGTGGAAGCCGATCTCGACCTCGACATCCTCGAACACCGGCGCGAACACCGCGCCGCCGCGCTTCTTGGCGTCGCGATCGCGGGTCTGCTCGTCGTTGATCTCCGCGCAGCGCTGCCGCACCCGGTCCAGCTGGGCGACAGTGCCGGACAGCACCACCCGGCGGCGTCCGTTACGAATGGACAGCACCGCGGCCGCGGCCGGATCCACGCCCTCGGCCACCTCGGCGATGATCGCCTGCAGCTGTTCGGGGTCGACATTGGACACCGCGACCATCGGGGACTTCTCACCGACCGGGATCAGCCCGCGACGGCGCGCCACGAGAGTCGCTGCCGCACCGATCAATTGGGCCGTCGCGAGCAGTTCGGCGTCGCGCGAACCGTTCTCCTGCGCGGCCTTCGCCGCCAGCAGGCCCTGCGAGTGCCCGACCACCGCGACCGGCGCGTGCTCGGCCGGATCCAGTCCCTGCAGGCGCAGCGCCCGCAGCGCGGCGACCTGGCTCAGGAACACACCCGGCATGGAGACCGCGGCCGAACGCAGCAGCTGCGGCGAGGGTGCGCCGGAGATCTCCTCGGAGTCCTCGTCGGCCAGCTCGTCCTCGAGCATCCAGGCCACCGGGTCGAATCCGACCGGCCGGACCACCAGCAGCTGCGAGGCGACCGGCCCCAGCAGCGTCGCGGCCTCGTTCACCAGCGCGGTCAGCTCGGGCTCCAGGGCGCTGTCACGCCCGATCTCCTCGAGCTCGCCCAGCCACTGCGCCCCCTGGCCGCCGAAGGCCAGCGCATAGGCCTCTCCGGCCAGCAGCCGGTCCACAAGCGACGACTTGATACCCGTGTCGGGAACCCCCCCGGAGACCTTTGCGGTAGATCCGGTCCCGGTGCTCTCGTTGATCGTCAAGACGTTCGACTTCCTACTCGTGGTGGCTCGCCCCTGCACTCGGAGCCGCACCTGGTGTGCACACCGCACTCCTCGGCCCTGAGGACTGATCAATGGCGAGGATGGCACAAAATCATGAGGAAATCCTCACGTTTGCCCCGTACCCCCACGGCTACCGCCGAGTATTTCGGCACGAACGTACAAGAATGCCGCCAAACATGACCCTCCCTCACGTTTGAACCCGCTGGTGAGGCCGGTAACCCCCGTTCAGAAAAGTTGAGGGGCCCTCATATTGACCGTTATACAATCGTTATAACTCCAGGTGGTGTTACCCGTGAGTACGAAACGCCGATCCAGCGCTTCGCTCCAGCCGCCACGCCCGGTAGAGTTTGGACGGTCGTACCAGCACGCGCGAGTGGCGAAAATGGCAGACGCGCTGGATTTAGGTTCCAGTGTCCTGACGGACGTAGGGGTTCAAGTCCCCTCTCGCGCACAAAAACCGGTCACCGGTGACACATCTGCGTCGAGCGTGCTCGAGACCTACTAGAGCACGCGGAGGCGACTGTGAGAATGTGTCCAACCTGCAAGGACTCCCGGCGCATCTGCCGGAGATGCCACTTTCTCGTCCCGGCCCCGAAGGCCGTCGGGCATTGGGCGGGAGGGCTCGCATGATCGAGCCGATCGTGCCCTGCACGCGTTCGTGCACACCCACACTGCCCCGATCCTCGCTGCCGCGGTGGCGATCGTCCCGCCGATCGCGCTACTGACTGCGGTGCACGGTGTCACCGTCCTGCTGCGCACACAATCCCAAAGCCGATCCCTGCATCGGATCGCGACGTCGATGACCGTGCTCATAGCCGCCGCGGCGTTCTGGCTCTCGTTCACCGCCCTGCGCTCACTTGCGGAGTCGGCGGGCATTCCGCACCAGCAAACCTGGCTGTGGCCGCTGATCATCGAGGGGTCGATGACGCAAGCAACTGTCGCGCTCATCGCACTCACCCGTGCGCAACATACACCCGCTCCGAACATGCCGCGCGAGTAGAGACGGTGTTCCCCTCGGTCGGTGTCGCGGCACGAGTCAACCGTGCGTTCATGCACCGCGCCACACGCTGGCTCGCCGGACAAGGCATCCGCCAGTTCCTCGACATCGGCACCGGTATCCCGACCGAACCGAACCGAACCTGCATCAAGTCGCCCAGGCCGAAGCGCCGGAGTCCCGGGTGGTGTACGTCGACAACGACCCTACCGTGCTCGCCCACGCCCGTGCCCTGCTCACCAGCAGCCCGCAGGGCCGCACCGCGTATGTCGACGCCGACGTCACCACACCCCAGGCGATCCTGGACGCGCCCGAGCTACGCGGAACACTCGACCTCACGCAACCGGTGGCGGTAAGCCTGATCGCGTTGCTGCACTTCATCCCCGACGACAAACGGCCACACGAAATCCTCGCCACGCTGATGGACGCGGTCCCCTCGGGCAGCTACCTCGTCCTGACCACCGCGACAACCGATTTCGACCCGAGCACCTTCGCCAAAATCCGGCGGATCTACGCCGAGGGCGGCATCGCCGTACAGTTCCGCGCCCGGGACGAATTCGCCGAGTTCTTCAATGGATTGGAGCTGGTGGACCCGAATGTGGAAGTGCCGCACCGCTGGCGACCGGACCAGTCGCCGAACGTGGAAGACGACGACCTGGATGCGCGCGTATCGTTCTACGCCGCAGTAGCGCGCAAACTCTAGACCGCCCGCCTCCGATCGGCCGCCGCGTCGCTCGGTCAGCTAACCGTAGTGGCATCGGCAATATTTGGCCTTGATTGGAGCGCGACTGTAGCTGACCCGCCGCAGCAGCGGAGTCAGAATGTCACCGCTGTCAGCCAGCTGGCACAGCAGCGCACCGATCGGGTCGTCAATGGCACCGCTGTCGGCCACCTCGCTCCTCAGCGCGCCAACCGGGTCGGGAAACACCGCGACCGCGTCGGACCAGATTTCGTGCCACTCTGTGAGCACCGGCTTGAACACAGGGAAATCATGCGCGAGGACCGCGCACCTGGACTGCGAATTCTCCAAGCGCGCAGTCAGTTCCGAGATCGGAACCTGTGAGTAGTCGGGATCGAATGACTCCATAATCGAATATCCCCTCCCGTTATTCAGATCATCTCCACCATACCCTTGCATCGATGCCACGGTTGGCGGCCAGCTCGGCGCAGCGCGGCGGCGACGCGGGGCTTGGTGAGCTTGGAGACATGGGCTGAGATGGGTGCGAGGGCCATGACGGCGCGAGCCTCGGGTTTGGCGAGGTTGGTAGCCGACTTTCCGGCGAGCACAGCCAGGAACGCCGGATAGTACTCTGCGACCGCGACCCCGCCGGACGCCGCAACCCCACCGAAGTCGCCAACATCCTCGCCCGCCATCACGACCACGGCCGAACACCAACCCAAATCGCCCGCGAAACCGGCCGCAGCCGCTCCACAATCAGCAGAATCATCAGCGACGCAGCACTGCTGGAACAGTTTTGTTGAGACCCTCACCTCGCCCCGGCACGTAGCGGCTGTGCTGATGAGGTCTTCGCCCGAGAGTTACGAGGGCGTCCAGGACCGATTTCAGGATTTTGATACGGTCTGGGACGCTGGCGTCCTTCATGGCCATGCGAGCCAGGCACAACACTCCGCACACGATGACGATCACAGTTGACGCGATGACCGCGACGACGGTTGCAAGGACCAGTGTCACCGTTCCGTTGCGGTAGGTCTTGTAGCCGCGCGACCAGTTGTTGCCCGAGGTTCGAGACGCCCCGACCTCCTGCGCGGCGCGCAGAATGCTCCAGCCGCGAGCCCGCAACTTCATGAACCGTTGGCGCTTGGCCGACTGCGGACGCCGCCCCGGCCCCTTCTTCACACGACGAGTCGAAGACAACACAACCTCCAGAACCTAGGGGATGTGTTGCGACAACCGATAGAAACCACCCACGAACCACCGCTGGCCCGGACAAGTCCTGGTGAACCGCCGAGTTGGGTCCGTTTTGGCCGCAACCTGAACGTCCTGGACTGGTTGGAGACTCCTCCATTTAGCAAGGGAGAAGTCATGGGAACCTACCGCCCGACCTCGATGGGGGCTAGATTACGCGGCGGACGCGCATGCCGCTCATGATCGGGCTGATCCGGACCACGTCGCCGGTGGTGGGCGCCTGGATCATCCGGCCGTTACCGAGATAGATGGCGACGTGTCCGGGGCCATCCTGACCCCAGTTGCCGAACAGCAGGTCACCGGGAGCAGCCGCCGAGAGCGGGATCTCGGTCCCGATATGCCATTGGGCTTGCGATGTTCGCGGCAACGTCATGGCGCCGCCGGTGGCCGCGTGCACGGCGAAAGAGGTGAGCCCGGAGCAGTCGAATCCTCCCATGGAGGGGCCAGCGCTGCTGCCGCCGCCCCACACATAGGGAAGACCGAGATATCTCAATGCCTGCTCGATGATCCGGCGGCCGATATCTTCACCGAGCGGCAGATTCTGCGCAGCGGGCAGCAACTCGTCCTCTGCCGAAAGCAACCAGTCGTACTGTCCTTCGGTGGCTCGGATGCGAGCGACGTAGGGCTTGGTTTGGTATTCGTAATCTGGACTGCCGGAAGGCATTCCGCCCGATCGCAGGACAGCTCCGGCGCCGGCGTTGTATGCCGCGATCGTGAGATCGAGAGTATCGCCGGTGACCAGCCCACTCAGCTTCCACTGCTGGATCTGCTGATAGGTATCGCAGAGCAGGTGACCGGAGGCCATCACCGAATCCCCGACGTCGAAGACGTCGGGGATGCCGGTGCCGTGGACATCTTTGCCGTAGACCGCCCACGTGGTGGGCATGAACTGGCCGGGGCCGAGGGCTCCGGCGGGTGACACCGTGGCGGTGGGACCGTAACGGAATCCGTTCTCGGCGGCGTAGAGCGCGGCAAGCGTGGGTGCCTTGATGCCGGGACAGAGGCGGCCGGCCTTCTCGAGCCACGGAACGAACGTGGCGACCTCCCCGCCTGCCGTCAACGGCGGCGCTATCGCCGCCGGACTCACAGGGACGAAGGCAAAATCTTCCAGACCGGCCGCATACTGGGTGTCGCCGGACGATGATGACCGATCGGCCTGAGCAGCCCCCTGCTGCGACGGAACTCGAGCATCACCGATGCCGGGCCGAGGTCCGGTCGGCGATGTCGCGGTATTCGCCTGTGGTATAACAACATTCGACGGAGCCAGCGACGCGATTCGATCGGAGGCGGCGGCGATACTCTGTCGTGCGGCCTGCTGGGCCGGTTCCGGCAGTTGTACCACCGCGTTGCCGAGCTGTACAGCGAGCGATTCAGCCGTATCACCGCCGGATTGGACCGCAGCGTGTGCCCATGTCTTGGCATCGTGCCCAAGCCCGGAGTTGTCGACCGCACTGGTGGTGGATGCCACGATCGTGGCGATCACGGAAATCGGATCCGACATCGCGCTCTTACCCTTCTCTATTCGTTGCTTCGTTGCTCCGAAACGGCATTACGCTGCCGGAAGCGGTCTCCGGGGAAAACATCGTGCGGGACAGCGACTTTCGTCATCCGCGGAGGCGTCGATATCACCCGTTAACCGGAGCTCGCCGGGGTCTGCTCGCCAAGGGGCGCCGCGAGGACCAGTGCCGCCCGCCGCGCCGTGCACACCAGCTGCCCGCGCTGGTTGTGGCCGCGATGCTCGAACGTCACGATGCCCTGTCCCGGACGAGACGCCGACCGGCGCGTGGCGGCGATCTCCGTCTCGGCGGTCAGGGTATCGCCTATGAAAACCGGTGCGGGAAAGCTGATCTCGGAGAATCCGAGATTTCCGACCGTGGTTCCCTCGGTGAGGTCGGCGACGCTCAAGCCAACGACGGTGGACATCGTGAACAAGCTGTTCACCAGCCGTTGACCGAACTCCTGCGTCTCGGCGAAGGCCGAATCGAGGTGCAGGCTCTGGGTGTTCATCGTCAATGTGGTGAACAGCAGGTTGTCCGCCTCGGTCACCGTCCGGCCGGGACGGTGCAGGTAGACGTCGCCGACGATCAACTCGTCGAGATACTTTCCGCGTCGTTGATGAACGGTCATCGTTGTGCCCCTGCATATTCGGTCAGCGCCGCACGGTGCTGCGGATGTGAGATCGCGATGAGCGCCTCGGATCGCTCAACGGTCGTCAACCCCTCGAGTACGGCAACGCCGTATTCAGTGACGACCGCGTCGACCATCGACCGCGGCATCGTGACGGTGCCGCTCGCGCCTATCGCGCCTACGATCTTGGGATGAACGCCGTTCGCCGTCGCGGCGGGCAGCGCGATCACGCGCAATCCACCGAGCGACCGGCTCGCCGCATCGACGAAATCGAGGCTGCCGCCGACCCCGGACACCTGCCGTCCGCGAATCATCTCGCTGTTGACCTGACCGGACAGATCGACCTCGATGGCGGTGTTGATCGAGACGAATCGCTCGATGCGGCCCAGCAACGCCGCATCGTGGGCTCGCGAGGAGGGATACACGCTCACCGCGGGGTTGCCGTCCGCGAACCGCATCAGCCGTTCGGTGCCCATCAGTTCGGGCGACGTGATCGGTGACTCGTCCACCTCCGGGGCGATGATCCCGCGCTCGAACAGGTCGACCATCTCGTCGGTGGCCATTCCCGCGAACCGCACTCGTCCCACATCCGCGGTGGCGAGGGAGCTCACGACGGCTTCGGGAATCGACCCGATGCCGATCTGTAGCGTGGGATCTCGCGGCAGCAGGGCGAGAATGTGGGCGGCGATTTGCTTGCTGATCGCGTCGGGTTTCGCCGACTCGTAACGCGGTGTCGGATCTTCGGTCTCGACGAGCGCGTCGAACACTGACCGGTGAACCGTGGTTCCGCCGTGCGTCCGGGGAAGATCCGGATCGACCTCGCCAATCCGCACACCGGCGAGCCGCAACGCGTCGAGCCCGTAGCCCGCCGAGGGGCCGAGCGAGCAGTAGCCGTGGCGATCCGGCGGGGTGACCCGGACGAGGGCCGCGCCGACACCGTGAGCGGCCAGCAGGCCCGCGACCCGCGACGCGCGAATCGGCACATATCCCACGACACCGTCGGCGACGAGCTCGCGCACGGGCGCCATGACATGCCATGTCCGATAGCGCAGATCACCGCTGCGCACGACATCGAGAAAGGGATAGTCCCCCAACAGCATTCCCGAGCCGAGCGTCCAACCACGTCCGGGGGCCTGCTTGTTCACCGCGCGCAGCAGTGTGGTCGGCGCACCACATCCCGGCGCCGCGACGATATGCGCACCGTCGCCCACGAGAGCAAGAGCCGATGCCGCATCCATGTGCTCGACGATCACGCTCATTCTGTCTTGCCCGCCTGCGCAGCCGCCACCGACTCCGCCGAAAACGCGTCGTCGAAGGCTTCCATATCTGCCTGGAATTCGTCGACCTCGGTGACGCGGCCGTCGACAACCCGGTAGACCAGGCACTCTCGCAGCCGCACGGTCCGGTCGGCGACCTCGACTATGCCGTATTGGTAAGCGGCCGCGTAGTCATCGCTGGCCGTGATGTCGATGACCTCGAATTTCGCCGGACCTGTGAAGATTCGCTTCATCTTGCCGAACAGGGTGAGAATCGACCGTCGCCCCTCGTACACGCCCGACAGCGCGTTCGCACCTGGAACTCGCCACACGCATTCGTCGGCCAAGACCGCCTCGATCTCCGCCCGATTCTGCTCCGACAATGCCGCCATCAGGCGGCGAACAACCAGGGCATTGGGATGTTCGACCACGTTGTCCTCCAGATCTCCCATGATTTCCGCCCGATTCGGCGGGAAGTGTCAGATGCGGGCGCTCGCGCTGCCCGCCAGTACGGCGACACCGTCCTGATTGGTCGTGACGACCTCTAGTTCGACGTATCGGCCGTCCGCGTCGTCGCGAACGGCGCGGACCGTGGCGACGGCCTCGAGGCTGTCGCCCGGCCAGACCGGGCTGACGAAGCGAACCCCGTAGTGCGCCAGCCGATCTCGTCCCAGCCAATCGGCAAGAAGCCGCTCGGTGGCTGCCATCACCATCATTCCGTGCGCCATGACACCTCGGTAGCCGGCGCGCACCGCGTGTGGCTCGTCGGTGTGCAACGGGCTGTAATCACCTGCGGCGCCCGCGTACTGCACAATCTGAGTGCGACTGATCTCGCGGCACACGACCCGGCGCCGGGAGCTGCCGACAGTGAACTCCCCGGGCCTGACCGATACGTCACTCGTCACGACGAAACCGGCTCATCCGAAACGGCGAACTCTGTATCCACCAAGACCATTCGTGAGCGCAGCACCAGCTCGTCCGAGCTGCTGCGGTACTCCTTCACGATCTCCCGGAATACCAGCGCGCCTGCTCGCCGACTCTGTTTTCGCCAGCGTCGGCCGTCGGATTCGTGCACGGTGAGCAGATCGCCGACACGCACGGGTGCGAAATACTCGAAATGTTGCTCGGCGTGCAGCACGCTGACGCCGCTCGTATTCGAATCAGACAGCGCGCCAGCCGGTTTCATCCCACGCATGTGCGTCGGATCGAATTGAATCGAGGCTGCGACGAAGGTCGCGGGGACCACGGTCCCCTGCGCGGGGATCTCGGCTGCCAGATCGGCGTCGCCGACCGCGCGGGCGAAAGCCAGAACGTGCCCGGCTTCCACGGGGAACACGTGATCGGCCATCTCAGGCCTCCTGGGCGACCGGACGGAACCGGGGCAACGCTGCCCCGGCACCGGTGTCGGCGAAGATCACCTCGACCGGTTGGCCGATCGCCAGCTCGTCCGGATCGCACTCCACGATATTGGTGATCATCTTCGGACCTTCGTCGAGAGCGACCATGGCCAGCACATACGAGCCCGCGCTGGCATAGTCGAGGATCCCGCGAGTGGTGACCGTGTAGCTGTAGATGGTTCCGCGGCCCGACGCCTCGAAGTCGACGAGATCGGTGCTGTGGCAGTTCGCACACACGAAACGGGGGTAATAACCCGCGCGCCCACACCGCGAGCACCGCTGCAAGAGCAACGTGCCGTCGAGCGTCGCCGCCCAGAAGCTCGCCGTCTCCGGCTGGATATCGGGCGGCGGCGCCGGAAGTTCGGGCGATGTCATGCGTCCTCCCTGCCGAGAATCACTGTCGCGTTTCCCATACGGGTGGACAGCCAGCCGCCGGTGCCGTGCGCGAGGGCCAATGCGCAGTCCGGCACCTGAACCGCCGGATGTGCTTCGCCGCGCAGCTGCCGGACGGCCTCGATGATCTTGGTCATGCCACCCCGATTGGCAGGATGGTTGTTGCACAGCGAACCACCGTCGGTGTTGAACGGAAGCCGGCCGTGCGGCGACTGCAGAGCGCCGTCCAAGACGAACTTGCCGCCGTCGCCCTTCTTGCAGAATCCGAGGTCCTCCAGTGCCAGCAGGACGGTGATCGTGAACGAGTCGTAGAGACCGACATAGTCGATGTCGGCCGGACGAACGCCCGCTTCGTCGTATGCGTCGGCGCCGGAGCGCACTCCCCCTGTGACCGTGATGTTCTGCCAGCCGGCGCGAGTGTGTTCCACGGCCTCGCCGTGCCCGAGGACCTTCACACACTGACGGTCGAGATCCTCTGCCACATCCGGCGCCACGACGACGAGCGCGCCCCCGCCATCGGTGACCAGACAACAATCGAGCCGATGCAGCGGTGAACTGACCATGGGCGAGTTCACCACCTCGTCGACCGTGACCACCTTGCGCAGCATCGCGTTCTCGTTGTGCTGCGCATGGACGGACGCGGCCACCTTGATCTCGGCCAGCTGTTCGCTCGTGGTGCCGTACTCGTACATGTGACGCTGGGCAGCCAGGGCGTACAGCGCGCTCACGTTGGTGCCGAATATCGGTTCGAAGGACTTCTCCGGTGGCTCACCCATCAGCTGACCGGGCGCACGCAACGAGGTGGTCCGCGGCCGCCCGCCCAGGGTTATCAGCGCCACGCGGCACTTGCCCGCGGCAATCGCCGCGGCCGCATGACCGACGTGCGACATATAGACGGAGCCGCCCATGTCGGAGCTGTCCATGTGCCGCAGGCTCAGACCGAGATAGTCGGCCATCGCCAAGCCACCCAGCCCCGGCGCGTCGGCACCGCAGTAGTAGGCGTCCACGTCGCCCAGGCTCAATCCGGCGTCGGCCAGCGCGCCGATGGCCACCTCCGCGTGGATCTGTGGAATCGATGTGTCGGGCAGATTCCGGCCGGGATGCTCGTAGGCCCCGGCGATGTAGGCCCTTCCCCTGATCGACATCAGACGAACGGGTTCGGCGGGGCGGCGTCGGTCGAGGGGCGGAAGGCCGCCTCGACTTCCTTGGCCATCAGGCGCAGGTCCCAGGGGCCATCGGAACGAAGCGTCACCAGCGGCTGCGGATCGCTGTACAGCGACACCTCGTATCCACGCGCATGGATCACGTGGCCGTTGCACCACCCGGACTGTTCCGACGCCAGATATGCGGCGATCGGAGCGATGTTGTCGGGGGAGAGCTCGTCGGCCCCTTCGCTGTATGCGGAGGCATCCTTGAAGGTGGCGGTCATCCGCGTGGCCGCCGCCGGCGAGATCGCATTCGCTGTGACGCCGTAGCGCTTCAGCGCTACCGCGCAGGAATAGGTCAGACCGACGATGCCCATCTTGGCCGCGGAGTAGTTGGGCTGCCCGGGGGCTCCGTGCAGGCCCGCGCGTGAGGTGTAATTGATGATCCGGTTCTGCGCATTCGGATCACCGACTTTGCGCCAATGCGCGGCCGCGGGCCGGATGGTGTTGAAGTGCCCCTTGAGGTGAACCCTGATGACGGCGTCCCACTCCTCCTCCGACATGTTGAAGATCATGCGGTCACGGAGGATACCTGCGACATTGACGAGAATGTCGAGCTTGCCGAACCGCTCGATCGTCGATTCCACCAGATCACGAGCCGCCTCGTGATCGGAGATGTCGGCCCCATTGGTCACTGCCGTGCCACCCGCTGCCTCGATCTCGCGAACGAGTCCATCGGCGGGGCTACCCTCGGACTCCAGCCCACTCAGCGATGCGCCGATGTCATTGACGACAACCGTCGCGCCTTCTGCCGCGAACAACTTCGCGACCGAGCCGCCGATGCCGCGACCTGCTCCGGTCACGATCGCGACCCGTCCGTCAAGGGTTCCCATGTGCAGTTCCTCTTCTCTTGCGTGGGCTGGGTAAATGTCGTCCGGACGGCGTCAGCGGGCGATCCGGATCGGCAGGCTGATCGGGCCCCTGGCGAAGGACGGGCGGTACTGGACCTCGAATCCCGGCTCGAGTTCGAACACGCTCAACTCGCTGATGGCCCGGATCGCGGCCCGGATCTCGCGACGAGCCAGATGGTTGCCCAGGCAACGGTGAATGCCCGCACCGAAAGCGACATGCGACGCGCCGTTCTGGCGTTCGAAATTGAGCGAGTCGGGATCCGGGAACTTTTCGGGGTCGCGGTTGGCCGCGGCCCAGTTGAGCAGGATGCGATCGCCCGCTTTCATGGGGCAGCCCCGGACTTCGGTATCCGCGGTGAGAGTACGTCCCGCGGTCGGGACCGGACTCTCGAAGCGGAGGAACTCGTCGACGTACTTGTCGAGTGTTCTGCCGTCGATGCCGCGCAGGCTCTCTCGCAGCGTGTTGTCCGTGCCGAGAATCCGGGCAATGCTGGCAAGTCCACCCATCGTGGTTTCCATGCCCGCCATCACTGTCAGGTTGAGGGTCTCGACCCTCGCCCGCTCGTCGAGCTCCAGCCCATCCTCCGACTCACCTGTCCCCATGTGCGCGATCACGCCAGGGAGGTCGTCCTTGCGGCCTTCGGCACGACGCGACTCGAGCAGATTCGCGCAGAACATCAGCAGCCGCGGAGCGGCCTCCATCACCTGGTCGGGCTTGGTCAGCAGGGTGTCCAGAACTTCCAGCACCCAGCCGATTTCCGACGCCTTCTGATCCAGGAACGTCTCGAAGAAGACGATCGGCGGGAGTTGCGAGGTGAACTCCGCGACGAAATCGACCGGACTCGCATCCGCGCACCGCCCGATGAGCCCGTCCACGATCTCCTCGATACGAGGCTCCGCGGATTCCATCGCCTCGGGAGTGAAGAACGGGTTGAGTACCTTGCGAATGTCTCGGTGCAGCGGCGGGTCCGTCTCGAGCGGGACCATCCGCAATATGTCGAGATCGAATTGCACAGGAGACGCACCGTCAGCGCTGCTGTACAAACCCCAGTTCGCGGCGGCCCCCTGCACATCGGAGTGCTTGTTCAGCACCCAGAAGCCCTCGGCGTCCGCGCTCCAGGGCCGAGTGCTCCAACCGGCGGGGCATTTTTCGCGGAGTTCATTGACGCGGGGCCAGAAGTCAGCCGCCAACTCCGGGTCCAACGGACTGAAGTTCGCCGCCTCTGACGCCGCATCCGGGGTGTTGTCGCCCACTGCCGTGGGGGCGGGCTGGTTCATGATGCAGCTCCTGTTTCATGTTTTGCCGATGTGTGACCGCGGTCCGCCGTACGTCTGCGGGTCCCGTACGCACGGAGAGCCAATTCGGTGCCTCATTAGAGGAAAATTCTGTGCTGTTTTAGGTACAGTACTGTTTGTACGCGTGACCTGAACCACTGTCAAGAGCCCGGCCAGACCAACAATATCGCCAGGTCCCATACGCATCGAGCGCCTCGAACCGCAGGCTATGACAGGGATCCACAGACCGATCGTGTGCAAATGATTCGGTTTTGATTTAGACTAAACCGACGGACCGCTCGACGCTACCAGCAGGTTGTTCGTCGCGTCGGAGGCGTGGTGTGCGCCGATGAATCGGTAACTGGAGGGAGATCAATAGTGGCTAAAGTGACCTACGTACGTCCCGACGGGGACGACGTGATCGTCGAGGTCCCCGACGGAACCACGGTAATGCAAGCAGCATTGGCGAACGACGTCAGCGAGATCGTCGCCGAGTGCGGCGGCACGCTGGCCTGCGCCACCTGCCATGTCTATGTCGACGACAACGACATCCAGCGTCTCGATGCGCCCAGCGCGGACGAGGACGAGATGCTCGGCTACACGGCTTCCCCACGGCTGCCCGGAAGCCGCCTCAGCTGCCAGCTCGTCCTCGGCCCAGAGCTCGACGGCCTCGTCGTGCGCGTCGTGCCGGAGCAGTACTGATGGCGCGGCCCACTGTCATCGTCGCCGGCGCCGGCCAGGCCGGCACCCAGACCGCGGCATCGCTCCGCGAGTTCGGTTTCGACGGGAACATCGTGCTCGTCGGCGACGAACCTCATCTGCCGTATCAGCGCCCACCGCTGTCGAAGGGTCACATCACCGGGAAAGCCGCGCGGGACACGCTCTGGCTGCACCCCGCGACTTTCTACGACCACCACGAGATCGAGCGGCGCATCCCCGACCGAGTGTGCGCGATCGAGCGCACCGCCGGTCGAGTCGAACTTGTCTCAGGCACCACCCTGGACTACGACCATCTCGTGCTCGCGCTCGGTGCCCGCAACCGCACACTGCCTCTGGACGGCGCCGATCTGGACGGCGTGGTCGGCCTGCGGACGCTCGCCGAGGCCGACGATCTGCGCGAGCGGCTGGGCCGCGCCCACAACGTCGTCGTGATCGGCGGAGGATTCATCGGGCTGGAAGTCGCCGCGACGGCGGTCGCACTCGGGCTGCATACCGTCGTGATCGAGGTCGCCGACCGGTTGATGGGACGAGTGTTGTCGCCCCCGATGGCAAGCTTCCTTCTCGATACGCACCGAGCGCGCGGCATGCAGATCGAACTCGGAGCCACCGTCGAGCGCATCGCTGGAACCAGCGGACGAGTCACGGCGGTGTCCACGGCCGACGGCCGGGAATTTCCTGCCGACGTGGTGCTGATCGGCGTCGGTGCCTTGCCGAATACCGAACTCGCCGAAGCGGCGGGACTACCGGTCGCGAACGGCATCGTGGTCGACCAGTATCTGCGGACCGCGGACCCCCGAATCTCCGCCGTCGGCGACTGCGCATCGTGCCCCAACTCCTTCGCCGGCGGCCGCAGCATCCGATTGGAATCCGTCCATAATGCGACTGCGCAGCCACGTGCTCTGGCGGCTCGGATCGTCGGGCGTCCCGAGCCCTATCGCAGTGTGCCCTGGTTCTGGAGCGACCAGTCCGACATGAAGCTCCAGATTGCCGGGCTCACCGCCGCGACCAGCGAATTCGTCTTTCGCGGCGACCCCGAGTCGGGACGTTTTTCGATCTTCTGCTTCGATGACGGACGACTTCAGAGCGTCGAGTCGCTCAATCGCCCGGGCGATCACATGGCGTCCCGGAAGCTGCTGGCAATCGGTGATTGCCTTTCTGCCGAACAGGCCGCCGACACAGAGTTCGATCTGCGTATGCACCTCTCGAGCCTCGCCACGGCGGCCACATCACACTGACAGCCCCGCTGCGCGGCTTGTCGAAGTCGACCCCTGAACCGGCACCGGCAGGACCGGTGTCGCACAGGTGAATGAATCTCCTTGACCCGGGTCCCGGCGGTGCCGGCCACATGGCCGCAAGGATGCTCGCCGAAATCCGCGGAAGCGATGTCGGGGACGATTGCGATACTTGCGGGGATGCTGAATCGGGTCGCTTCGGTGTGGTCGGCAAGGCCATAACGATGCCGCACACCACAGCCGGGCCATCGGCGATCGCAGTCGCTCGGTGAAAGAACCGACATCCAATCCGGGAGAGTGGACGCACCGATTCTGCCGTGCTGGACAGCCCGGTTCACCACGTCCTGGATGGGAGCCGGGGTGCGGGTTCAGCGGGTGATGATGAATCGAAAGCTATCGGCGGGACCGTCGGCTGCCACGGCCTCGACGCCTTGCCTGATGCGGACGTTGATCTCTGCATCCACCTGGGTGCGGCACGCGCTGGGTCTTGCGAAGAACTCGAAAACTCACAGCGGCTCCTGACCTGACGGCTTCACCGCCAGCAGCCGAGATACGAAGAGGATCTGCGACCCGGGTGGCCGGCCAGCCTGCGAACGCCGAACTCGTTCAACACACTGGGCCGGTTCCACACCGCAGGGACTGCTCGATCTCCGAGGAGCGTCAACGCAGACGCCGACTCCAGATGAGCAGTCCCGATCGCGATCAATTACCTTCTCCTCAACGAGTTGCGTCGCTATCCACTGCGTTGAGAAACGACACTCCTGGAGATATCGATTACACCGTTGATCTCCCTGAGCCCATATGGCAATCACGAAATTGCCGTAGCGGGAGTCAGCTCGCCCGGCGATCCGCACGGGCGACGACGTGACCCAGTTTCTCGAAGTCGAATGTGGTCTCGGTGATGCCGCGCTCACGGAGCTTGAACTTCTGCACTCGGCCGTTCACATTCGCCGGCAAGGCATCGAGGAACTCGACGTAGCGAGGAATCGCGTAGTACGGCACCGATTTACGGAAAAACTCGAACAACTCGGGCAGCTCGATCTTGCATTGCGGGGCCAGGACGAGACAGACCTTGATGTCGTCCTCACTCAGCTCGGACGGCACTGCGTGCACGGCTGCCTGCGCGATGGACGGATGGGCGATGATGGCCTGCTCGAGTTCCACCGAGGAGACGTTCTCGCCACGGCGCCGCAGGGAATCCTTCTTTCGGTCGGAGAACCAGAAGTAGCCTTCTTCGTCGACTCGCGCCTTGTCGCCGGTGTGATGCCACAGATTGCGGAATGTCTCCACGGTGCCCCGATCATTGTTCCAATAACCGGAGAACAGCCGGAATGGCTCGTCGGGGCGAACGACGATTTCGCCGGACATACCGATGGGGACCTCGATGTCGTTATCGTCGACGATCTTCACCCGCAGGCCCGGAGTCATCTTGCCCATGCTCCCGGGCCGGCGCTCGCCCCGCGGGTCCCCCAGTAGCGCGGGCCAGCACTCGGACTGGCCGAACACCTCCGCGAACGGCTCGATCCCGAACCTCTCCGCGAACTGCTCGGTGAACTCCGCCGTCGACGGCATGAAGGTGATATGCCGCAGCTTGTGGGTGCGGTCCTCGTCCGACGGCGGCTGGGCAAGGATCGCCATGCCCATCGCGCCCATACCCAGGGCCGCGGTCGCGCCGGTCTCACGAATCCGCGCCATATACCGGCTGGCACTGAACGCCGGTTCCACGATCACGGACCCGCGAACAGCCAACGCCGCTGCCACCAGCCATGTCTGACCGCTGAAGTGGAACAGCGGATTGGCGCCGAATATCACATCACCCTGCTCGTACCAGCCGTAGTCGACGAATACATTGATCAGGTTGCAGTAGTAGCCGTGTGTGATCGCGCAGCCCTTGGACGGGCCGGTCGTTCCCGAGGTGTAGATGATCGCGCACGTATCAGCAGGTGTGATCTCCGGCGCGATGACCTGCGCCGAATTCGCCTCCAGCTCTGCGTAATCCAGCACGGAAGGCCGGGTGCCCGCGGCGGGGTCGTCTCCGACCAGAACGGGCTGGGGCTGCACGGGCAGACCCGCCGACACGGGGGAAAGCATGTCCAGCGCGGCGCTGTCGCCGATATAGATCTTCGGCGTCGTCTGAATCAGCTGGTGCCGCAGGAACTCGCCTCGCAGGTAGGTGTTGAGCGGCACCTGAATCGCGCCGGTCTTCGCTATCGCGTAGATCAGGACGATGTATTCGATCCGATTGGAAAGGTTGACCGCAACGCGGTCTCCCTTCTCGACGCCAAGCGATTGCAGACCGGCGGCGACCCGATCCGAACGCCGATCGAGCTCGGCCAGCGTCACCCAGTCGCTCGCACATTGGACGAATTTCCGGTCCGGGTCGAGCGCCGCTTCTTCCCGCAGCCAATCACCGACAATTCGGTTCGATCGGTTCTTGCCTAGTTCCATGACGATCCCCTTTGTGGCATCCGTCTGCAGCAGATCAGGAGAAGACACGACAGGGTCGTTCTCACGATTGATTTGTTCGAGGCTGGTATTGATTGAAGATGTCATCGCTGACCTACCGTTAGTTCTGAGATCAAGCGCCGAGTATCAGTTCCGCGGCGCGCTCACCGATCATCATGGATGGCGCATTGGTATTTCCGGTGGTAATTTTCGGCATGATGCTGGCATCAGCGACGCGCAGGTTTCGAATGCCGTGTACTCGCAGTTCGGGATCCACCACCGCGAGATCATCGACACCCATCTTGCATGTGCCGACCGGGTGATACGACGGGGTTACCGTCTGCCGGACGTAGCGTTCCCAGTCCGCATCGGTCCGGCAGTCTGCTTCGGGTTGCAGCTGCCCGTTGGTGATGGCGGTCATCGCTGGCTGGGACATGACGCGGTGCACTTCGCGGACCCCACGCAGGCAGTCCCGAACGTCGTCCTGGTTCGCGAGGAACTGGTACGAGATGCGGGGCGTGGAGTCAGGCGCGGAATCGCGGAGTGTGATCGTGCCGCGCGCACGCGGCCTGAGAAATGTCGATGCCGACAGAAAGCCCTCTTCCTTGGCCGGCTGAACGTTGAACATACCGTTCTTGTCCACCGCGCGCGTGATCGCGAAGGGAACGAACTGCAGTTGCAAATCCGGTGAATCCAGACCGGGCTCGGTCCGTCCCATGCACTGAACCTGAACCATCGTCATCGCCAGCAGGCCGCTGCCGTTCCTGACATAGTCCGTGAGGGCTTTGACAATGGTTCCGGCCCGCATCTTGTTGATGGTCGGGATCGTGGACCGCCACCGCTGCATGAGATAAGGGTGCTCGTGCAGATTCTCCCCGACGCCCGGCAGATGATGCACGACCTCCACGCCCACGCTGTCCAGTACCGCGCGCGGTCCGATGCCGGAAAGCTGAAGCAGCCGTGGTGATCCGATGGCGCCGGCGCTGATCACCACCTCTTCCCGGACCCGCGCTTCGGACTCGCCGCCCTTGTGCCGATAACGAACACCGACAGCGGCGCCGCCCTCGGTGAGTACCCGATGCACGTAGCAATCGGTCCGCACGGTTATTTCGCCCTGGAGCACAACCCGGCGCAGGTATTCCCGCGATGCTTGCGAGCGCGTCCCGCGCCGGTGGTTGACCTGTGCGAAACCGACGCCGTCCTGAGTTGCGCCGTTGTAGTCGTGGTTACGCGCGTAGCCGGCCTCCAGGCACGCTTGCAGGTAGGCCGAGTTGGCCTCGCCGTGGTTGCTCTGAGTATTCACCGAAATGGGCCCGGAACCGCCGCGAAGGTCGCTCTCGCCGCCCTCCCACGACTCCATGCGCTTGAAGGACGGGAGCACGGACTCGTAGTCCCAGCCGGTACAGCCCTCTTTGGCCCAGCCATCGTAGTCCGCACGATTGCCGCGAACGAAGACGCAGGAGTTGATCGATCCGCCGCCGCCCATCACCTTGCCCGCCATCCACGCTTCCGGGCGGCCGGTACGAGTGGGATCGGGCTCGGCCGGGTATTTCCAGTTCACCTTCTGGTACGCGACGGCGACAGCCGCTGGAATCCGCACGTCGATTCGTCGATCGCTCCCCCCCGCTTCCAGCAGCAGCACGTGCCCGCCCCCTTCCGCGAGCCGTGCGGCCACGATCGCGCCCGACGAACCACCTCCGACAACTACAAAGTCGAATACCTCGTTATTCACGTGCGTTCCTTCGCGCCCGATGGCAATGTGACCTGGCGCACACTACCAAAATTTGAGTAGATTCTGTGCAGAATCAGCATCTAAATTGAGTTAGATTTTTCGATCAGTAGCTCTTCGGCAGACCGAGCACATGGTGTCCGATGTAGGCGAGCAACAGCTCCTGCGGCAGGGGTGCGATCTTCATCAGACGCGCCTCGCGCCAGTAGCGCGCGACGTGGTATTCCTCGGCGTACCCGAACCCGCCATGCGTCTGCATCGCGATGTCGGCCGCCTGGAAACCGGCCTCGGCACCCAGATACTTGGCCATATTCGCCTCGGCGCCGCACCGTAATTGGCGGTCCAGCATCCACCCCGCCCGATGGGTGATCAGTTCGGCCGCTTCGAGCTTCGCGTACGCCTCCGCGAGCGGAAATGCGATGCCCTGATTCGACCCGATCGGCCGGCCGTAGACGACTCTTTCCTTCGCGTACGCGACAGCGCGCCGCAGCGCGGCCTTGCCCGTCCCGATAGCCTCCGAGGCGATCAGGATCCGTTCCGCATTGAGCCCGTCGAGCAGGTAATAGAAGCCCTTGCCCTCTTCCCCGACCAGATCGCCGGCGGAGACGACAAGGTCGTCGTACACGGTCTCGCACGAAGCGACGGCATTCCGGCCCGCCTTGGCGATCGGGGTGATGGTGACCGCGGGGTCACGCAGATTCGCCATCAGCAGGCTCAATCCATCCGTGCGACGAGCGCATTCCTCGGCGGGGGTAGTGCGGACCAGAAGAAGTACCCTATCCGCATCCTGCGCCTTCGAGGTCCAGACCTTTCGCCCGCGCACGATATACGAATCGCCGTCTCTGACCGCCCTCGTCTTGATCGCCAGGGTTTCGGTGCCCGCATCCGGCTCCGTCACTCCGAAGGCCACGTGGAGTTCACCGGCGGCGACCTTCGGAAGATAACGCTGCTTGATCTCCTCGGATCCGTGCAGGACCAGGGGATGCATACCGAAGATCGACAGATGGATGGCACTGCAACCGTTCATCGCGGCACCGGATGCCGCCACCTCGTTCAGGATGACCGACGCCTCGAGCAGGCCACGACCGCTACCGCCGTACTCCTCCGGTATCGCGATTCCGATCCAGCCACCGTCTGCGAGCGCCTTATAGAATTCCCACGGAAATTCATGGCGAGAATCCAGCCCGGCCCAGTACTCGTCGTCGAACTTTGCGCAGACAGCACGCACACCGTCTCGAATCAGGTCGAGATCTGCATCATTGGAGAAATCCACCGGTAGCTACCTTCCGATCACGCCGTCGCCGGAGCCTGCTGCACGGATTTCAATTCATAGAATTCCGCCAGACCATGGTGCCCCAGTTCCCGGCCGTTACCCGATTGCTTGTATCCCCCGAAAGGCGCGAGCATATTGAAGAATGAGCCGTTGATATCGACCGCGCCGGTGCGAAGCCGCCGGGCGACCCGCATGGCGTGGTCGCGGTCCTGCGACCACACGGCACCGGCCAGACCGTATTCGCTGGAATTCGCGATGTCGACGGCCTCGTCCTCGCTGTCGTACGGGAGGATCGCGAGCACGGGGCCGAAGATCTCCTCGCGGGCGATCCGCATGTCTCGTCGGACATCGGAAAACGCGGCGGGCCTGACGAAATAGCCCGAAGGCAGGCCCTCGGGCAGCTCGTCGGTCCCGCCGTAGATCAGGCGCGCGCCCTCCTCGATTCCGATCCGGACGTAGCGGTGCACGTTGTCACGCTGCGCGGCCGAGGCCAGCGGCCCCATACTCGTCTCCGGATCCAGCGGATCGCCCACCGTGTATTTACCAAGCCGCGCGCGAACGAGCTCCTCCACCTCGGCGAGACTGGCACGCGGGACCAGCATCCTGGTCAGCGCCGTGCAGGTCTGCCCGGTATTGGTGAAGCAGTTGGCCACCCCTACCTTGACGGCCCGCTCGAGATCGGCATCGTCGAGAATGACGTTGGCGGACTTGCCTCCGAGTTCCAGTGCCACCCGTTTCACGGTCCGCGCCGCGACCTCGCCGATCCGCCGACCCGCTCCCGTCGAACCCGTGAAGGTCACCATGTCGATGTCCGGATGGGCGACCAGCTCCTCCCCCACCACCCGGCCAGTACCCGAGACCAAGTTGAACACGCCTGGCGGGAAACCGATTTCGTCGATCATGTCGGCGACGACGAACGCGCTCAGCGGTGCGATCTCCGAGGGTTTCAGCACCACTGTGCACCCCGTCACCAACGCCGCACCGACCTTGCCCAGGACCTGTTGAAGCGGATAGTTCCACGCGGTGATGGCGGCGACGACGCCGATCGGCTCACGCAATACCAGCGAGTCGCCGATCTGTTCCTCGAGCACGAAGGTATCCATCAGATCGCCGTAACTCCGCAGCACCTGTCGCGGAAGTCCGACCTGGACCGCGGTGGAGATCCGCAGCGGGGTGCCGACCTCGGTCGAAATCAGCCGAGTGAGTTCCGCTGCTCGCTCGTCGAGCTTCTTCGCCAGCTGCGACAAGAGACCCAGCCTGACCTCGAGCGGCGTCTGAGACCATGCCGGGAACGCCGCTCGCGCGGCCGCAACCGCCTGGTGAACATCGTTTGCGGTGCCGTCAACGATTCGTCCGATCACCTCGCCGGTAATGGCCGAATGCACATCGAGGAGGCCACCCTCCGAACGCCGCCAATTTCCGTCTATGAAAATCTCTTCACGATCGTGATCGGTCATGATTTCAGCCCCGGGGTCTTGGCATGCAGTCGTCGCATTTTGGATATCCATTCGTCGTAGTCGGCGGCTTTGCCGCGGAAGTACTTCTTGACAGCAGGATGAGGCAGAATGAGGAATTCTTCCTTGCTCATTCCGTCGATCACACAGTCAGCGGCCTGCTCCGGCTCGATCGCGCCGGCCACCGCGAACCATTCGCCTTGCGCGCCGCGCAGCATGGCCGTGCGAACGCCTTCGGCGACGATGCACGACACACGAATGCCACGGTCGCCGTAGTGGATCGACAACCACTCGGTGAGCCCGAGCACCGCGTGCTTGCTCGTGGCGTACGGCGCATTGCCGAGCGCCGTCAGCAGGCCCGCGGCGGAGGCGTTCTGGATCAGATAGCCCGATCCACGCTCGAGCATGTGCGGCAGGACAGCGCGCGCGGCATATACCTGGGGCATGACATTGACGTCCCACACTCGCTGCCACGCCTGGTTGGAGGCCCAGGGGTTTCCGCGCTCGTGCAGCGGGGTCACGCCGTCGTGGGGCTCGCCCCAGAGAACTCCGGCGTTGGAGACGAATGCATCGATCCGGCCGAGTTGCCGCAGCGTTCGATCCACCAACTCGACGACGGCCCGCTCGTCGGACACATCGGCGGCGATCGCCAGTCCGCCGATTCCATCGGCGACTCGCTCGGCACCGGCTGCATCGATATCGGATACGACAACCGAGGCACCGGCGGCGGCGAACCGCCCGCACATGGCCTCTCCCATGCCTGCGGCGCCGCCGGTGACGACTATGACCTTGCCTGCTGGTTCCATCGGCTAGATCAGCTTCGTGAGTTTGGCCGCGTTGTCCCACATGACCTTGCGCTCGGCGACTGGATCTTTCAGCTCGGTGGCGACCTTTTCGTACTGCCGGGGTTCGGCGAGCCCCTCGGGGTGCGGGTAGTCGGAACCGAAAAGTACGTGGTCCGCGCCCATGTGGTGCACGACCTCCGTCAGATTGTCCTCCCAGAACGGTGCGACCCACACATGTTCCCTGAACTGTTCGACCGGATCGGAAGCGAAATAGCCCGGCCGCTGGAATCCGGCACGGTTGAGGCCGGAAATGAGCAGCGGCAGGAACTCCGCACCGTTCTCGACCGAGGCGATACGCAGACTCGGGAAACGCTCGAACAGCCGGTCGCATGTGACGGCGGCGAGGTAATTCGCAATTGCGCGCTCATGGCCCACAGCGATCTGCAACGGCGAGGCGATATCGCCGATGATGTTTCCGTGATAATCGGTGTACTTGTCCAGCCCTGAACCGCCAACCTCTCCGACGTGTACGACAACCGCAGCGCCCGCCTCCTGGACACGAGCCCAGATCGGGTCGAATATCGGATCTCCCGGCGATCGCCAGCCGCCGTCGGTGTATACCGCCTGCGCACGCACGACGAAGATGCGAGCGTCGTGGGCCAGGCCGTGCTCGACCTCAGCGACCGCCGTCTCGACATCACCGAAGGCCAGATACGGCGAACCGAAGATCCGGTCGCGGTAGTTGTATCCCCAATCCTCGAGCAACCAGCGATTGAACGCCTTGAACGCCTGACCGGCCGCCGGCGGATCATATTGGAGCCGCTCCTCGAAACCCATCCCGAGGGACGGGAGCAGCCAGATCGAGTTCAGCTCCTGCTCGTCCAGTTTGGCCAGCCGCGCGTCCCGGTCGCGGTAGTGGGCCGGAATCGGCTCGCGATCAGACAGAATTTCCTGCAGATGCTTCTTCTCGGGATTGCCGCGGAAGTAGTCCGCCATGGCTCCCGGCTTCACGATCGGGTCGAAGGTCGGGTTCGTAACCGAGTAGTCCACCTTGTCGGCGATGATGTGCCGAGTTCGATTCCCGATCTTGGCGATCTGGACCGTGCGAGCGGCCCAATCCTTGGGGCAATGCCTGGTGAATGCGTCGATCGGCTCGTAGTAGTGCTGGTCGACGTCGAGTGCCGGTAGTTCAGTGTTGATCATGGATGCTCCCGATGTTGCGATGACCCCAAGCCGCCTCGTCCAGACGGCGAGCGCAGGCGCGGACAGTGGTCCTGATGCATTCTAAATCTAACAAGAATTTGGTAACTTGACAAGCGCTTTCCAGTTGCGTTTCCGCTGTACCTAGCGGACATACAAGGCATCGATGATCGTCCCGCCGTCCGCGCCGACGATCGCCGGATTCACTTCGATTTCCGCCAATCCCTGGGACCTCAGCAGCTCACCCATTCCGTTGAGCGTGGCCAGAATCCAGCCCTCGTCGAGCGGATCGCTGCCCCGGAACCCGACGAAGAGCTCTGCCATCGCCAGGCGTGCCAGTGCCTTGCGCAAAGTCGGCAGATCGCACGGCAGCGGCACCTGCTCGATATCGCGCAGCACCTCGACCGCCGCACCGCCGACCCCGACGCTGCCGAACACGCCGAGACTGTCCGCGTCGCGGACGGTCAGCACCAACTCCACTCCGCCCCCGATCATCTTCTGCACCAACCAGCTCGCCGCCGAGCCGTCGAGGCGCGGCTGCGCCTGCGTCATTCGCGCGACCGCCGCGGTGACGGCCTCACGACCCGAGAGGTTCACTGCGACGAGGCCCAGTTCGGTTCGATGCGTGATGTCGTCATCGGCGGACTTGACCACGACGGGATAGCCGAGCGCATCAGCCGCATCGGCCGTCGGTTCGACGCCCACACTCACCGTCATCGGCGCGATGTTCAGACCGTGGTCGGCCAGCAGTTGCAGTGCGGGCGCACCCCCGACTGCGGCCGCCCCGGTCGATGACGGCACAGGCGCCTCGTGGGCCGACGCCTGATTAACCCGTTCGGGACCGAGCAGCGCACGGACCACCCGACCCAAATCCGTCGGCCCCTCCGCTACCAGGACCCCTCCCGCGCGCAACTCCTGGATATGCTCTTTGACGGCGGTCCCGCCGTACCAGAGCACGACGAACGGCTTACCCGTCCGACTGCCCACATCGAGGATGTCCTTGACGCTCTGGCCGTTCCATCCCCTGGCGCCCATGGGCAACGGAACGCACAGGGCCTGCACCGCCGGGTCGTCGGCGACTGCGGCCAGATAGCCGCCGAAATCGACGGGCATCGAACCCGGCCCGACGTCGAGGGGATTGGGGAACGTGGCGAAGTTCGGCAGTACGGCCGCGAGGCGATCCGCCGTTTCCGAGCCGAGCTTCGGAAATTCGACGCCCGCGGCCGATAGCTGCTCGGTGGCCAGCACCGCCATGCCACCCGAGTACGCGACCATGCCCCACTGACGCGGAAATTCCCGGCCGTAGTTCCGCATCGCGCCCAGAACCCAGAGATCGTCGGGATCATCGACAACGGTCACCCCGAGAGCGCGCAGCAGGCCGAACTCGAGCGCTCCCCGCCCGATGATCTTGCCGGTGTGACTGGCCGCGGCTCGCTCGCCCGCGGCGGAGCGTCCACCGAGGTAGGTGATCAGCCGCTTCCCGGCGATGTCGAGTTCTTTGACCGCCGCAGCGAAGCGCCGTCCGTCGCGAATCGATTCCATGTACAGCGCGACGGTGTCCACCTCGGGAAGGCCGGCGAAGTACGAGATGAAGTCCGGGATATCCATATCGCGCTGGTTACCGGTGCTGACAATGTGGGAGATACCCACCCCGGCGTCGCGGGCGCGTTCGACGATCGTGCTGCCGATCGCTCCGCTCTGCGCGATCACAGCGATCCGACCGGCGGGAATGGGTTCCCCCTCGGTCAGCACGGAGGTCATGCTCATCGCCAGGCCGGTGCGAACGTTCACCAGGCCGGTGCTGTTGGGACCGACGACGTTGATCCCGTTGTCCCTGGCAAAGCTCAGCAACGAGCGCTCCATCTCGTGTCCGGCCTCGCCCATATCGGCGAACCCCGCGGTCAGGATCAGCACCTGGCGCGCACCGACAGCCGCGCAATCCTCGAGCACACCCAGAACCGCCGCCGCCGGCACGGCGATGACGACGACATCGGGCGCGGAGTCCATCGCGCCGAGCGACGGCAACGCGGGCCGTCCCTCCACCGTCGTGGCCGTCGGATGGATGACGGTGACAGTGCCCCCGTAGCCGTACACCCCGAGATGATCGAGAACGGCACGGCCGCCGGCCTTGTAGGCCTGAGCCGAGCTGGTGGACACGCCGACCACCGCAACCGACTGCGGCTCGAGGAAATACCTCACGACGTCCGCACGCAGCGGCGCGATGTCCTGGTCGGAGTGCGTGGGGAGCGTAGTCTGCTCAACCGTCATGTAACTGTGCCTTCCTGTGCATGTATTGCCCGAGGTCGTGGAAACGCCCGTCAGTCCCGCCAGGTCCGGAACGGGAGGACCGACAGGCTCCTGGTCTGGCCGCCGTGTGCGGAGAGCTCGGCGTTCGGCGGAAGCGAGAAACGCGGGATGCGGCGGAAGATCTCCTCGAACGCGATCGTCAGCTCCAGGCGAGCGAGATGCGAACCGAGGCACCGATGACTGCCCGCACCGAAAACCATCGACTTGTCCACGTGCCGGTCGATGAGGATCTGATCCGCGTCGGGGTAGGCATCCTCGTCGCGGTGAGCCGACGCCAGCGGCAGCACCACCCGATCGCCCGGCTGCAGCTCCACACCATTGATGACCTTGCGCTCCATGACGGTTCGGCTGGCGTGCACGATCGGCTCATATCGCAGCAGCTCCTCGATCGCGCCGGGGATGAGCGAGGGATCCGCGGCGAGCTGGTCCTGTAGGTCCGGCCTGCGCGCCAGGTGAAGGAAGCTGAAGCCGATGGCGGTCGTGACGGTGTCGAGGCCCGCGAGCACCAGAACATACGCGAAGTTCAGGATCTCGCGGTATTCCAGCTTCCGCTGACCGGGCATCTCGGCATTGATGAGCACCGAGATGATGTCATCGCCGGGCTTCTGCAAACGCTCGTCGAGCAAGGCGCGCAGGAAGTTGTGCAATGCCTTGCCCGCGCCGAGCCGAGCCGCCGTCTGCGCTTCGACGTCACCGTGCTCGGCGCCCTTGGTTGTCGTATGCAGAATCGTTCCGGCCCAGTCGCACAACTGGTCACGCTGCTCGACGCTGAAGTCGAGGCCTACCAGCCGGAGAAATACCGCGCTCGGATACGGCTGCGCGAACTCGGCCATGAAATCGAATTCGCGCTTGGCCAGCATCCCGTCGACCAGTTCTGTAGCGTACTCGCGCACCGACGCCGCGATGTGCTCGATCGCCTTGGGCCTGAACAGCGGGTCGACGATCGTGCGGTAGCGGCGGTGATCGGGTGGATCGACCTCGAGCGGAATGAGGGGACGAGTGTGGCCGGGAGTCGCCGGGGTGTCCGCAGGCCAGGAAGAGAAGGTCGCGGCATCGTGCAGGACCGTGGAGACGTCGTCGAACTTCGACAGCACATAGAAGCCGCCGTAGTTGTCTGTGTGCGCCACCGGGCAGGTGGCGCGCAACGCCGCATACTCCCGGTGAGGATCCAGCGCGAAGTCCGGATCGTAATGGTCGTAGTCCCGGCCCAATGCTTGCATCGCTGTGCAACCGCGGGTGGCTTTTCCGGTCTGCTGATCACTCACTGGAGTTCGCCTCGATCGTTGGAGGTATAAGAATTCGCCTGCCCTCTTTCGGCCGGCGATTCGTGCTCGCGGCACAGTTCGCTCAGCGCGTGAGGGTCCTTGTAGTACACGTCGACGCGGATGATCTTGTCGCCGCGTAGGCGGTATATGTCGACGGCATCCACCGGCATACTCCGGCCTGTCGCGCGGGAGGTGAATGTGCCGTGGACCGCGACGGCGACACAGTCGTCGCCGTCGGCGATCTCCGGTGGTTCCAGCTCCACCGAGAAGTCCTGGCCGACCGCACGGAGCATCCGGCGAAATCCCTGCGGGCCGATGTAGTCGCCCCCGAAGGGCAGGCTGGGCGTCTCGGAGAACACGCTGGCGTCGTCGAGCAACTCCAGGCACGCGCCGATATCGCCCACTCGCAGGCCGTCGGTGAACCTTCGGACGATCTCGACCTTGTCCATCACCGGCATTGGCGACCACCTTTGAGACTTGCGAAACCACCCACTCGATGTGGGGAAGCGTGAACCTGATGCATAATTTTCTACACAGATTTTGAACACTAGTCAATGGAAAAGCCCACTAGATGTGTAGATCTTGCTGAGATACTCTGCTTTAAGTTAGATATGACGAAGCGGTGCTCGACCGAGGCCGTCGGCCCGGCCGCGCTCCCAGAGAGGACAGTCGTGACCTTCGCACCCACAGACGAGCAGCGGGAGCTGCAGCGGTTGGTTCGACGATTCTGCGAGGAGAAGTCGCCGATCACCGAGGTCCGCCGACTGATGGAGTCCGACAGCGGCTTCGATACGGGCGTCTGGGACCAAATGGGCAAGGAGCTCGGCCTGCAGTCCCTGCACATCCCCCAGGCGTACGGCGGTATGGGCTTTACCGTGGTGGAGCTGGGCCTGGTTCTCGAGGAGATGGGCCGCGCGCTGTTGTGCGTGCCGTTTCTCTCGTCCGTGGTATTGGCCGCGAACGCGATCCTCGTCGCGGGCGACGAGGAGCAGCGACAGACATTGCTTCCGGGCATTGCCGCGGGTGAGGTCCGCGGTGCGCTCGCGTTCGCGGAGGGCACCGACACCTGGGCGCCCGAGGCCGTCGCGACCGAGGCCGTCGCCGACGGTGACCGGTACCGGCTCTCGGGCGCCAAGACGATGGTCGTCGACGGTCACACCGCGCACACCCTCGTCGCCTCCGCACGGGTGCCGGGCAGCGCCGGCCGCGAGGGCATCTCGCTGTTCATCGTGGACTGCGAGGATGCGCCCGGGATGACTCGGGCGGTAATGCCCACCCTCGACCAGACCAGGAAACTCGCAACGGTGACATTCGACGAGACGCCTGCCCGGCTCCTCGGCAGCGAGGGCGCCGGCGGGCCCGCACTCGAGCGGACCCTGCAACTGGCCGCGGTCGCCCTGGCATCCGAGCAGGTCGGTGGAGCCGCCCGGTGCTTGGACATGTCCGTCGAGTACGCCAAGGTGCGGCAGCAGTTCGGCCGTCCGATCGGCAGCTTTCAGGCGGTCAAGCACCGGTGCGCCGATATGCTGCTCGGCGTCGAATCGGCGCGATCCGCGTCCTATTACGCCATGTCCGCGGCCGCAGACGATATCGAGCTGCCGCTTGCCTCCGCGTTGGCCCGGGCTCATTGCTCCGAAGTGTTCTCCCGGGCGGCGAGCGACTGCATCCAGATCCACGGCGGGATCGGATTCACCTGGGAACATGACGCGCACCTCTACCTGAAGCGAGCACGAGGCTCGGAGGCTCTTCTCGGAGGGATCGGACACCACCAGGACCTGGTGGCCTCCGGCATCGGGTTGTGAAACCGACTCGTGCTCCCTCGACCCCGCTCGCGGGAGCACGAGTCCGTCAGACTCAGACGGAGTATCCGCCGTCCACGCGCAGGGTCTGTCCGGTGACATAGGACGCCTTCGGTCCCGCGAGAAATGCCACCGCATCGGCCAATTCGTCGGCCGAACCGAAGCGCCGTAACGGCGTCGCGCGTTTGGCCGCCTCCAGGGCACGTTCGTCGTACTCACCGCTGGCGATCAGGTCGTCCAGAAGTCCGGCCTCGATCACGCCGACGCCGACGCAGTTGGCCCGAATTCCGTTCTTGCCCTCCTCGGCGGCGATTGCCCGCACAACCTGCTCGACGGCCCCTTTGGGGGCCGCCGACAGAAGATCGCGGGTGGCGTAGCGGAGCAGGGCGGTGGTGACCAGGCAAACGATCGTGCCCCGGCTCGCCCGCAGGGGTTCGACTGCGGGTTGCAGCAGGTTGAAACAGGCTACGGCGTCACGCCGCAGCTGTTCGGCAAACAGTTCGGGCTCGATCTGGGCTGTGTAACACATCGGGATTTGCGGGCCTGCCGCATAGACCACTGAGTCGAGCCGCGGCACACTCCGCACCAAGGCCCGGGTAGCGGTGGCATCGGTCAGATCGAGCTGATGCACCCATGCCTTGGCTCCCAGGTCACGGATCGCGTCGGCCGTCTTCTCCGCCGCCTCGGAGTTGCGGTGGTAGGTCAGCGCGATATCGAACCCATCCCGTGCCAGGGCACGGCAAATCGCCGATCCGATACCTCCGCTCCCACCGGCGACGAGGACCGTACGCTCACCGAGAGGGTCTGCGACATTCTCTTCCATGTTGTTCCTTCGCCTCGCTGATCCGCCGGTATTCAATGCCATTCGCGCGGACATTCGCGCACGCGCGCGTAGCCGGACACCACCGGCTCGCCCTTCTGATTGACGGTCGACAACTCGAGATCAACCGAGGTTCGGCCGTCGACGGCCGCGACCGCGGTCACCGTGGCCTTGGCGGTCAGGGTGTCCCCCGGCCACACTTGACGCTGAAAACGCACGCCGAAATCGGTGAATTCGCCGTCGACGATCCAATCGGTCACGAGCTTGGCGGTGAGCCCCATGGTCAGCTGACCATGCGCAATCACCGAGGGGTATCCGGCGACTTCCCTCGCGTAGACCTCATCGCTGTGCAATGGGTTGAAATCGCCGGACACACCCGCGTACATGACAATCTGTGTCCGCGAGAGATCCTGGACGACCGGCGCTTCGTGCCAGTCTCCGACAGCCAGTTCGGCAATGTTGTTCGACATGTCGGTGCCTCAGTTCTCGACCGGATGCTCGGTGATGACCCGTACCCGGCGCGCGGTCACCGCGAGTTCACCACGCTGGTTGACGAAGCGGGTGATCTCCTCGGAGAATTTCAGCCTTCCGGCTCGCTTGCTGTCCTTCTCCCACGTCCTGCCCATCGACCGTTCGCCCCGGAGAACATCACCCGGGCGCAACGGCAGGTGGTACTGGTAGTGCTGTTCGGCCTGCATGCTCGTGCCCGCGCCGGATGAGGGTGGCGCCGTGCCCGGACCGGCACCCGAGCCGTGCCACGGCACGCCGGGCCGTGGGCGATAAGGCCAGTCGGGGTCGAATTGCGCCGCACCCGCCACGAAGGTCGGCGGGGCGGTGATGCCTCCGCGCCGACGCGTGAGTTCGTCACTGTCGTCGCGATAGATCGGGCTGTCGTCACCGAGTGCCCGGGCGAACATCATAATGTGCCCTGACTCGACCGGGAAAAGAAAAGTGCTCCCGGTCGGCTCGTCCGGTTTCGATTCGTCCACTTCCGCCACTATGTGCGCCCACCTTCCTGAAACTTGGGCTCCCGAGGCAAGCCCAGCGAGTTCTCACCGATGATGTTGCGCTGCACTTCGCTCGTGCCCGCGTAGATCGTCCCGGAATGGGCGGCCAGAAAAACGTCCTGCCATTGATCGACCGCGTAGCCCGGCCCCTGCGGCCGAACCATCGCACCGGGACCCGCGATATCCAGGGCGATCGCGCCCAGTCGGAGGTGGTACTCGCTCCACGCAAGTTTCCATGTCGACATTTGTGGCCCCGGATTTTTTCCCGCGGCCACTTCAGCCACCGTCCGCAGCCAACTGCTCCGCATGATCGTGACCTGTGTTTTCGCCCATGCGAGATCGCGTCGCACCGTCGGATCCCGGTGCCGTCCGGTCCGGCGGGCGAAGGCGATCAACTGATCGAGTTCTCGTTCGCGCGCCTGCAGCAGCATGGTCGTCGCGCGTCCGGCGGCGGCCCGTTCGAAGCCCAGCGTGGACTGAACGACACGCCAGCCGTTTCCCAAGCCGCCGATCACGCCGGACAGCGGCGCGACCGTTCCGTCGAAGAAGACCTCGGCGAACTCCTCGGCCCCGGTGATCTGACGGATCGGACGGGCTTGTATCCCGTTCGATCCCGGAGTGAACTCGGTGATCACATACGAGAGTCCGCGGTGTTTCGCCGCGGCCGGGTCGGTGCGGCACAACACGAAGATCATGTTCGCCGTGGCGAATCGGGACGTCCACACCTTCTGGCCGCTGATCGTCACGTGATCGTCGTGCACGATCCCGCGCGTTTTCGCGGATGCGAGGTCCGATCCTGAACCCGGCTCCGAGAAGCCTTGGCAGTATCGATGCTCACCGGAGATGATTCGCGGCAGATAGTAGGCCTTCTGCTCGTCGGTGCCGTGCAGGATGATCGACGGACCGACCATCGACTCGCCCTGCACCCGGTCGATCCGGGGCAGTCCGGCCCGAGAGAACTCCTCGTCCAGGATCGTCATCTGCGGCGCTTCCCAGCCGCGACCGCCATATTCTTCCGGCCAGGCCGGACAGACCAAACGGGCCTCGCGATTACGCCGCTCCCACTCGAGGAAGAGCGGATGCTCCTGCGCCCGGGCCAGGTCCTGCTCGCTCTGCAGGCTCGCGACCGACCCAGGCAGGTCCGCGCGAAGGCGCCAGTCGATCAGATCGGCCAGTCCCTCCGGAGCGTTCTCGGCGATCCACGTTCGAAGTTCTCGTCGAAGTTCGTGCAGCGGCACGTCGAGGCTCGTCATCGGACGGCCGTCACGGATGTCGACTCGGAAATCGGCGCTTGTACCTCTGCGGCCAGGGCTTGCACCGTGCGCGAAACGCTCGGCCTGCCCAGGCGCTCGGCCATCCAGACGCTCGTTGCCACGAGGCGGTGCAGGTCGACGCCCGTCTCGATGCCCAGGCCGTGCAGCATCCACACGAGATCCTCGGTGGCGAGGTTACCGGCCGAACTCTCCGCGAACGGACATCCGCCTAGACCCCCTGCCGAGCTGTCGATAGTCCGGACTCCGGCCCGGAGAGCCGCCAGCACATTGACAAGCGCCTGACCGTACGTGTCGTGAAAGTGCACCGCGATCGAGCCGATATCGATTCCGGCCTCGACGAGCGCTTCGATCAGGGCGGTCACATGACCGGGAGTCCCCGCACCGATCGTGTCGCCCAGGGACAGCTGGGTGCAGCCGAGCCCCATCATGCGAACGGCGACGTCGACCACCGCGGCGATCGGCACCTCCCCCTCCCAGGGATCTCCGCAGCACATCGACACATAGCCGCGCACGCTCGCGTCTGCCTCCCGCGCCTTAGCCACAACCGGCGCGAACATCTCCAGCGACTCGTCGATCGAGCGCCCGAGGTTGCGTTGCGAGAACGTCTCGGTGGCACTGCCGAACACGGCGATATCGCGAACGCCCCGCCCGAGCGCGCGCGTCAGCCCGCTGACGGTGGGGACCAGGGCCGGGTAGCGCACATCGGCGTCCAGGTCAAGGCCATCGATGACCGCCTCGGCGTCGGCCAGTTGCGGAACCCGCACGGGGTGGACGAAACCGGCCGCCTCGATCGTTCGAAGACCCGCGGCGCCGAGCCGCTCGATGAACTCGATCTTGGCAGCGGTCGGGATCACCCCTTTTTCGTTCTGCAAGCCGTCTCGGGGGCCGACCTCGTAGATCGTCACCGACTCCGGCAGACCCGCTGCAGTGAACCGGCTCGGCGTCAGCATCACCATGTTCGTCTCTCCACTCTTCTCCCCGGGCGCCGCATACGCCGTCGCACCCGCTGGCGTCGGTCACACTCCGAGGGAACGGCCGATGATCTCTTTCATGATTTCGTTCGTCCCGCCATAGATCCGCTGAACGCGGGCGTCGACAAACGCCCGCGAGATCGGGTATTCGGTCATGTAGCCATAACCGCCGTGCAGTTGCAGACAACTGTCGACGACGCGGTTCTGCAAATCGCTGCACCACCATTTGGCGGCGGCGGCCTCCTCGGCGCTGAGTTCACCTGCGTTGTGCGCGAGCACGCATTGATCGACGAATGTCGTCGCGATCAGAATCTCGGAGTGCATCTCGGCCAGGGCGAACCGGCTGTTCTGGAACGAGCCGATCGGCGCGCCGAAGGCTTTGCGTTCCTTGGCGTAGCCCAGTGTCATGGCGAGCGCGGCCCGGGCGGCAGCGACGCTGATGGTGGCGATCGCCAGCCGCTCCTGCGGGAGGTTGCGGGTCAGGTAACCGAATCCGGCTCCCTCCGCACCCAGGAGGTTCGCGACCGGAACGCGGACGTTGTCGAAGAACAGCTCGGCCGTGTCCTGCGCGTGCATCCCGATCTTCTCGAGCCTGCGCCCGCGGGTGAAACCCTCGTGCGAGCGTTCCACGACAATGAGGCTCAGGCCGGACGTGCGCTTCGACGGATCCGTCTTGGCGACGACGATCACCAGGTCGGTGTTGATCCCGTTGGTGATGAACGTCTTCGAGCCGTTGACTATGTAGCTGTCCCCATCGCGGATGGCGGTCGTGCGCACTGCGCCGAGATCGGAGCCCGTACCGGGCTCGGTCATTGCGATGGCGGTGATGAGCTCACCCGTCACGGCCTTGGGCAGCCAGCGCTGGTGCTGCTCGGCGCTGCCACAGTCGAGCAGGTATTGGACACCGGTGTCGTTGTGCAGCGAGAGGCCGAGCCCCGAGGCGTTCACGCCGGCGGCCTGAACCTCCTCGTGGATGACATAGTTGTACCGGAAATCGGTGACACCGCCACCTCCGTACGCCGCGGGCACCGCCATTCCGAGGAAACCGTGTGTGCCTGCCGCAGTGAAGAGCTCACGGGGCACGATGCCGGCCCGCTCCCAGTCCAGATGGTGCGGAACGACTTCCTTGTCCAGGAACCGGCGAAAGCTCTCCCGGAACATCTCGTGTTCGTCCTCGAACAGGGTGCGTTTCATCGGATCCCGATCCCATTCCTGCGCGGCGCGGCTGGCATCAGACGATCCCGCGCTCGTGCAGACCGTTGATGTCCTGCGCGCTGTAACCGAGCTGGTTCAAAATCTCGACGGTATGTTCGCCGAGCGATGGCGCCGGACGCGCGATATCGAACGGTTGACCGCTGACGGGCGCGGGCCATCCGGTGCTGGTATACGAGCCGGCCACCGGATGCTCGGAGTGGTGCACGATCTCGCGCGCACCCAGATGGACATCGCCGAGCGTGCCGACCTTGGAGTTCGCCGGGCACAACGGGATGTCGTAGAGCCTTGCGATGTCCATCCACTCCGCGGATGTTCGCGACCGGAAAATCGGGATGAGCTCGTCCAGCAGATCGGCCCTTCCACCGTCCGCGAAGTCGACGGCGAAAGTCGTGTTCTTAACGTCGATCAGGTCCGGACGATCGACGGCCCGGCAGAAATTGTCCCAGAACTTGTGCTCGATGGCCGCAAGCAGCACCACCTTCGCGTCCTTGGTCTGATAGTAGGTGTACTTGGGGCGCTTACGCGGATCCAGCCCGACCGGAGGTGGCGGATTGCGCCGGTCGGTGATTCGCTCGCCGTTCCAGGCGAGAACCGCGTCCAGGCACTGGTTTGCCAGTACCGCGTCCGCACCGGCGGCATCGATGTAGCTGCCCTCGCCGGTCTGGTCCCGATAACGCAACGCCGCCGCAGTCGTCAGCGCGGCATAGAGCGCAGTCGACAGGGGCCCGTCGATCGAACCGGAGAAGTATTGGCCCTCGGGGGCGATCACCTCGGTGACTACCCCCTCGGCCGAAACCTCCAAGGGAGACTGTCCGGCGACCGCACCCATCATGTAGCCGTGCACCGGGATCTGGCTGTAGTCGCCGCGGGCGCCGAATCCACTGGCCTGGCAGTAAATGATGTCGGGCTTTGCGGCTCGCTGCGCCTGGTATCCGATCCCGAGCTTCTCGCACGCATCACCCGCGAAACCGTCGACGAAGACGTCCGCGGTCGCAAGCAACTCGTAGAAGATCTTGCGCCCCTCATCGCTGCGCAGGTCCAGTTCCACGCTGCGCTTGTTGCGATTGCACAACAGATGGAAGACGCTGTTCTGCGGCGTGATGCGGTCCCCGAGTTCGCGCAGATAGTCGCCGGTGCCCGGACGCTCGATCTTGATCACATCCGCGCCGAGGTCGCCGAGTAAGCGACTCGTCTGATCACCGGTCGGCAACATTGCACATTCGACGACGCGGATGCCGGCCAAGAGCCTGATCATGTCCTTCTCCTCCAGAGCTCCTCAGACCGAGGAAAGATGAGACTGAATATATTCTAACCTAATTCAGATTAGAGTTAACAGTAGTAGGGAACGCCGACGCAGTCAAGCGGATGGGCGGCGCGTACGGCCCGCGCAGACCGCCGATTAGCGCCTGCCGGGCACATCACAGCTGCCCACGACGTTCGCAAGCCCGCCGCGCCCGCAAACGCGAACCGCCGGTGCAGGGCGGCACCCGCAGCGGGCGAGTCGCTACGCCTGCCTCATCCGATATAGATTCGATGTGTAAGTCGGGACTTGCGCGCCGAAACGGACTCGGAGGATTCGTGGGTAGAAAACGAGGCATACCGGACAAAAAGGGAATGGCTACGCGGGCGCGGATCCTCGACTCCGCCGCCCGCACATTCCGCGCCAAGGGATACGCGGGAACTCGCCTCTCCGACGTGGCAAAGGCGGCGGGCACTCAGGCCGGCAGCCTGTACTACCACTTCCCGTCTCGCGAGGAACTCGTGGAGGAGGTGCTGCGCGTCGGCCAGGAACGCACGAGCGGATTCGTGCGGCGACGTGTCGCCGCGCTGCCGGAGGATGCTTCCGATCTCGACCGCCTCCGCGAAGCGACCGCGGCGCACCTGGACTCGGTGCTGGAGATCGGCGACTACACGGCGGCGACGATCAGGATCATCGGGCAGGTTCCCGAGGAGATCCGTAAGCGGCGCTTACACGAACAGCGTGAATACGGCATGTTCTGGCGCGCGCTCGTCAACAACGCGCACGATTCCGGGGAGATCCGCGCCGAGCTCGACAGCTCGGCATTGCGCATGCTCCTGCTCGGATCGATGAATTCGGTGCCCGACTGGTTCCGGCCCCGCCGTGACAGGCTGCCGGTGACCGAGCTCAGACGGCAATTCGAGGCGCTGTTTCTCGAGGGCCTCGCCACCGATCACCCCGGTTCGCGCACGATCGATGGCGCACTCACCGCAGTGTCCACAGCGGCAGGCGCCGTGACCCATCGCAACGACACCGGCGATCGGATGTCCGATGGCGCCATCCGGATCTTGGACGGTGCGGCCAAGGTGTTCCGTGAAAACGGCTATGCCGGAACGAGACTCGCCGACGTGGCCGCCGCGGCGGGCATCCAGACCGGCAGCATGTATTACTACTTCAACTCGCGCGAGCACTTGGTCGTCGAATTGTTGCTGGCCGCGTGGAGACGGACCGACGATCTTGCCCGGGAGAGCGTCGCCGCACTGCCCGCCGGCACCTCGGCCCTGGACCGGCTGTCCACCGTCATCACGGCTCATCTGCTGTCGGTGTTGCGCAGCAGCGTGTATACCTCCGCGCTGGTTCGGATCCTCGGTCAGGTACCGGAGGCGGTGCGCGAACAGACCGTCAATCAGCAGCGCGCCTATCTGGACTACTTGCGTGAGCTGCTGCAGGCCGCCATCACATCCGGTGAAGTCCGCGGTGATCTGGACAGCTCGGTGGTGACGATGCTGCTCACCGGCGCCGTGAACTGGGCTGTCGAATGGTACCGGCCGGACGGCAATCTGACCCCTGAGCAACTGAGTGCACAGTTGTCGGCACTTATTTTGGACGGTATGGCGGCCCCCGCGTAGGTTCGCGCGTCGTGATGAACCCCGCCGGCCCGCCTCCGTCATCCCAGTAGCTGTCAGCAGAGATCAACTGGCAGACAGGCGATTTCCCATCGCAGGGCAGCGGTGACCAGACCACGGACACCGACACGCCCGAAGGGCGAAACCACGGAAGCCGACAACGTACCAATGCTCGGCAATACATTGATTCCTAACCTGAATTAGATTAGAATCAATGTTATCTACCCCGGCAATATAGGGAGCTGTGCGTGACCGGTTTGATCGCCTATGGGGCCCACATCCCGCACCACCGTCTGCGACTCAGCGAGATCGGGGCGGTTCTCGGCGAGCGGCGGCCCGCCGGAACGCGGGCTGTGGCCTCCTACGATGAGGATTCGACGTCGATGGCAGTGGAGGCCGGGCGCGTGGCTTTACGCGGTCTTCCGCACGCCGCCTGGCCCAGCCGGATCTACTTCGCGACCTCCAGTCCCGCGTACCTCGACAAGACCAATGCCGCGGTCATCCATGCCGCGCTGAGCCTGCCGCGAAGCACCCTCGCCGTCGATGTCGGCGGTGCGCCGCGCTCAGCGCTGGGCGCGCTGCTGGCCGCCGCGGATACGGCCGACGGCGCCCTCGCCGTACTCAGCGACGTCCGGACCGGTCGCCCCGGGAGCGCAGACGAAATGCAGGGCGGCGACGCCGCGGCGGCCCTCCTGTTCGGTCGCGGTTCTCCCGACGCACCCGTACTCGCCGACCTGGTCACCTGCGCGTCAGTCACCGACGAGTTCCTCGACCGCTGGCGGACCCCGGGCGCCACGGCATCGCGAGTCTGGGAGGAGCGCTTCGGCGAGCATCTATACACGCCACTTGCCATAGAGTCGTTCACCGCGGCCCTCAAGCAAGCGAATATCACGGCCGACACCGTGGACCACTTGATCGTATGCGGTTTATCGCCCAGGGCGGTGCGGCAGTTCATCGCCGCGAGCGGAGTCGCACACAACACTGTGACTCCCGATCTGACCCAGATGATCGGCAATGCCGGAACCGCGCAACCCGGCATCCTGCTCAGCGACGTACTCGACCGCGCCGTCGGCCGTCAGACCATCGCGCTGGTCCTGCTCGCCGACGGGGCGTCCACGCTGATCCTGCGCACAACCGACGCCCTGGGGGTGCGGCGGCCCACCGTTCCGACCGTGGCCCAGCAGGTAGCCGACGGCGACGACACGTTGAGCTATGCGACGTTCCTGTCCTGGCGCGGAATGCTGGTTCGCGAACCTCCCCGCCGCCCCGAGCCCGAGCCCCCGGCAGGGCCGCCGAGCCACCGATCGGAAAGCTGGAAGTACGGCTTCCACGGGTCACGCTGCGAACAATGCCGGACGGTCCACCTGCCGCCCGTCCGCGTCTGCTATCAGTGTGGCGCCACCGACCAGATGCATGCCGAGCCGATGGCCGACACGCCTGCGCGCGTAGCCACTTACACCGTCGACCGGCTCGCCTACACACCGAGCCCGCCGATGGTTGCGGTCGTCGTCGACTTCGACGGGGGCGGGCGCTTCCGCTGTGAGCTCACCGACGGCGGCGAGACGGTGTCGATCGGCGATCCAGTGGAGATGACCTTCCGCCGGCTGACGACAACCAACGGCGTCCACAACTATTTCTGGAAGGCCCGCCCGGCGCGCGGGCGGCTGGAGGAGAATTGACATGCCTGCACACGGCATCTGCGACCGGGTCGCCATTATCGGCATGGGCTGCACCAACTTCGGAGAACACTGGGATCGCTCGGCCGACGACATGCTGATCGAAGCTGTCACCTCGACCACGGCCAGCGCTGGGGTCGCCCTGGCTGACGTCGACGCGTTCTGGCTGGGCACCTATATGTCCGGCGTATCCGGCCTCACCCTCAGCCGGCCGTTGCGTCTTCGCGACAAGCCGGTCAGCCGCGTCGAGAACATGTGCGCGACCGGCTCGGAGGCGCTGCGAAACGCTTGCTATGCCGTCGCGAGCGGCGCATACGACATGGCGATGGCGGTCGGTGTGGAAAAGCTCAAGGACTCGGGATTCTCGGGCCTGCTGAGACACTCGATCCCCTCCGACGGCACCGGCGGCACACTCGGAACCACCACTGCCCCCGCGAATTTCAGCCTCCTCGGTCCCGCCTACGCTGAGAAGTACGGCGTGGATTCGGGCGAACTCAAGGACGTCCTGACCCGTATCGCGTGGAAGAACCATCACAATGGCGCCCGCAACTCCCGAGCGCAGTTTCGAAAAGAGGTCTCCACCGAGACCATCTCCCGCTCGCCGCTGGTGGCCGGCCAGCTCGGCGTGTTCGACTGCTCGGGGGTCTCGGACGGCGCCGCGGCCGCGATCGTGGTCCGGGCCGAGGACGCGCATTTTTACATCGACAAACCTCTCTATGTCAAGGCACTGTCCTTCGTATCCGGCGCCGCGGACGGCAACGTCGATCCCGCATACGACTTCACCTCGTTCCCGGAGGTCGTCAGCTCGGCGCGCAACGCCTATAAGGAAGCGGGCATCCGGGACCCCCGCGCCGAGATCGCCATGGCCGAAGTGCACGACTGTTTCACCGTCACCGAACTGGTCTTGATGGAGGATCTCGGATTCGCCGAGCGCGGCACCGCGTGGAAGGCCGTGCTCGACGGCGCATTCGATCTCGACGGGGACCTGCCGGTCAACCCCGACGGCGGTTTGAAGGCCTTCGGTCACCCGGTCGGCGCCAGCGGGCTCCGGATGCTGTTCGAATGCTGGCTCCAACTGCGCGGCGAGGCGCCGCAGGACCGGCGCATCGGCACGACGGCCGCGGGCAAGACGATCGGTCTCACCCACAACCTGGGCGGCGGCCCGGGCGAATGTGTTTCCTTCGTGTCGCTGGTCGGCACCGAACCCAACTCCTGACCTCTCACACGATCCCGCCCCACGGAGGCAACCCAATGCCTGATGCTGTTGTCATCGATGCAGTTCGAACACCGGTCGGACGCAGGAATGGCGGACTTGCACACGTCCACCCCGCCGATCTGAGCGCGGTGACGCTGCGTGCGCTGACGGAGCGGACCGGCCTCGATCCGGCATTCGTCAGCGACGTCGTCTGGGGATGCGTGGGTCAGGTCGGCGAGCAGACCGGTGACATCGCCCGCACCGCCCTGCTGTCCGCGGGCTGGCCCGAGCACGTCCCCGGAGTGACGATCGACCGCCAATGTGGTTCGTCCCAGCAGGCCATCCACTTCGCCGCTGCCGGCGTCATCGCCGGCCAATACGACTTCGCGGTGGCCGGCGGTGTCGAGTCCATGTCACGAATCACCATGGGACTCGCCTTCACCCTCGGCGGAGACCCTTATGCCGGACAGGGCTGGCAGAGCCGGTACGGGCGCACCGCGCACCAGGGCGTCGGCGCCGAAACCGTCGCGCGCACCTGGGATCTGAGTCGCACGCAGCTCGACGAGTACTCGTTGCGGTCACATGCGCGCGCGGCCGCGGCCCAGGATTCCGGGGCGTTCGATGCTCAGATCGTTGCGGCCGAGACCCCGGACGGTGTCGTCGAACGCGACGAGGGCATCCGCCGCGGCGGGACTCTCGAGACCCTCGCCAAGCTCACGCCGGCATTCGTCGAGGACGGAGTGATCCACGCCGGCAACTCGTCTCAAATCTCCGACGGCGCCGCGGCGCTGCTCCTCACCACCAGTGACCTTGCCCGCAAGCACGGTCTGCGCCCCATGGCACGGATACACACAGCGGTGGTCACCGGCTCCGACCCGATGATCATGTTGACCGGACCGATACCCGCCACCCAGAAGGCGCTCAAAATAAGTGGCCTCAGGCTCCGAGACATCGGCGCCTTCGAAATCAATGAAGCGTTCGCCCCGGTGCCGCTCGCCTGGGCCAGCGACCTGGCAGCCGATCACGCTGTGCTGAACCCGCTCGGCGGCGCCATCGCGCTCGGTCATCCCGCGGGCGGTTCGGGTGCGCGACTGGCCACCACCTTGCTGCACCACATGCGGGACAACGGCATTCGCTACGGCCTGCAATCGATGTGTGAGGGCGGCGGCCAGGCGAACGCGACGATCTTCGAACTACTTTGACCAGGACATAGGAGAAACGCAGTGGATATCAGCGGTAAGGCCGCAATCGTCACCGGCGGTGCGGGCGGTCTCGGCGAAGCAACAGTCCGGCGCCTCGTGGCGGACGGCGCCCGGGTGGTCATCGCCGACCTCGCACAGGAGAAGGGCGAGAAGCTCGCCGCCGATCTGGGAAACGCCGCGACCTTCGTCCGGACCGACGTGACCGATGACGCATCCGTCGCCGCCGCCATCGCCGCTGCGGCCGAGCTCGGTGAGCTCCGGGTGACCGTCAACGCGCACGGCGGACCCGTTGCCCAGCAACGCATCCTGAGCAGGGACGGCGCCCCGATGCCGCAGGAACTCTTCGACCGAACCATCGCGATCTACCTCTCGGGCACGTTCAACGTCCTGCGCCAGTCCGCCGCCGCGATGGCTGCTCTCGAGCCGCTCGAGTCCGGGGTGCGCGGCCTTGTCGTCGATACGGCCAGCATCGCGGCGTTCGAAGGTCAAGTGGGACAGTCCGACTACAGCGCGGCCAAAGGCGGCGTGGTCGGTCTGGGGCTGGTCGCGGCGCGCGACCTTTCCGCGGTGGGTGTCCGCGTCGTGACGATCGCCCCCGGAACGTTCTTCACGCCGGCATTCCAGCTCGACGAGGAGCAGGCCGAGCAGACGTGGGGCCGTGCGGTTCCCTTCCCTAAGCGGATGGGCCGACCCAGTGAGTACGCCGATCTTGTGTCCTTCCTGATCGGAAACGACTACATCAACGGCGAAACCATCCGCATCGACGGCGCCCAGCGTTTCGGGCTCAAGTAGCCGAAGACATCCCGCGAACACCTGCGATTGGAATTACGTTGTCCAGCCTCACCTCCGACTCGGTTACCGTGACCCGCGATCAGCACACTCTGGTGATCACGATCAACCGCCCCGCCGCGCGCAATGCCGTCGATGCAGCCGTTAATCAGGCGATCGGCGATGCGATGGAAGCCGCGGACATCGATCCCGACATTCGGGTGATCGTCCTTACCGGCACTGGCGACAAGGCGTTCTGCGCCGGAGCAGACCTCAAGGCCATCGCCCGCGGAGAGATCATCGTCCCTACCGAAGGACCACGGGCAGCGTGGGGATTCGCCGGATACGTCTCGCACTACATTTCCAAGCCCACCATCGCCGCGGTCAATGGCGCGGCGCTCGGCGGTGGCACCGAGCTCGTGCTGGCGAGTGATATCGCTGTCATCTCCAGCGAGGCCGCGCTGGGACTACCGGAAGTGCGGCGCGGCATGATCGCCGGCGCCGGCGGGCTGTTCCGCCTGCCTCGCCAGATCCCCCAGAAGGTCGCGCTCGAGCTGATCTGCACGGGCGAGCCCATTTCGGCGCAGCGCGCCCTCGAGCTCGGTCTGGTGAATTACGTTGTGCCACCAGGTGAGGTCCTCGAACGCGCGCTCGAGCTAGCGCGCACGATCGGCGCCAACGCGCCACTCGCGGTTCAAGCGAGTAAGCGGATCGCCCGGCATATCATCGACGGCCTGTCCAGCGCCGAGTCCGCGGACTGGAAGCTCACCGAAATGGAGTATTCGGCGCTTCGACAATCAGATGATGCCCGGGAAGGGCCTCGCGCGTTCGCCGAAAAGCGGACGCCGATTTGGACCGGCCGCTAATGCTTCGCCCGGAAGGTTGGTGTGATGTGCAGGCGGCGTTGGACGATCACCGCGTTCCCGCTTGGTGGTCTACCGGTGAAATTCCTGCTGGTGAGCCAGAGGTGCTCATTCGGCGCTGCCCGAAAAGACCATGAACCATGACCTCCGAGACATGGTTCCCACCCGGAGATGATGTCCACCTGCGGATATGGCTGGGGGGCACGATCTTCGACTACACGGTCAATGCTGTCGCGGCGCGCAACCTGATCGACGACTGGAGCCGGATGCGTTGGTGCACAATCGAATTCATGCGCCACACCACCGAGGAACGTCGGCTACTGGAACGCCTGCCGTGCGAACGATTATTCCTCGGGCCGTGACCTGGCCGAACCAGCTCGGTCACCTCGATTCCAGCGGTTTTGGTTCACTCATGAATGATTCGCACAGGAGTCAATATGCACAACACCTGGTCTCAGCGGCTGTGCGTCTGGAGCGGTCCGCTTTTCGCACTCTTGTTCTTCATAGGGTACGGCGTGGTCGCACGGTATATCCCGCCACCCGATCCGGCCAGGAGCGCCGCGCAGGTCGCGGGATTTTACCGCGGCCATGCGAACGCCATTCGTCTCGGCATGGTCCTGAGCATGTTCGGCCTGGTCTTCTGGGTTCCCTTCGTCGCCGCGATCTCTGTGCAACTCGAGCGCATCGAGGGCCGGCACTCACCGCTCACCTACGCTCAGCTCGGACTCGGCGCCACACTTCCCGTGGCATTCATCCCCGCCCTCTATTATTTCGAGGTCGCGGCATACCGCCCGCAGCGCTCCGACGAGTCGATCCAGATGCTGAATGACATGGGCTGGCTCCCGTTCACCGGAATCATCTACGCGATCTTCGTCCAGAACATCGTCATCGGCGTCGCGGTCCTGTCCGACCGTCGCACCGTCCCGATCTTCCCGCGCTGGTACGGCTTCTTCTGCCTCTGGTGTGGGCTGCTGTACTGCCCGGCGTGTCTCGATGTCTTCTTCACCCATGGTCCGCTGGCCTGGAACGGGCTCTTCTCCTGGTGGCTATCGCTGGTCGCCTTCTTCGTATGGCTCATCGGCACCACCGTGGTCACGCTGCGCGCGATCTCCATTCAAGCCCTCACGCCAAGCGCAGAAAGCACCGAGGCGGACAGCCCCCAGCCGACCGGGACCCGCACGCGCCCGGGCCTGTTCATCGAATGAGAGACACCGCCGTATCCGGGGGACGAACCAGCCGGGAGCGCCGACTGCCGGCGGAAGCGGGCGTGTGGGTATTCATCGGTGGCGACCTGATCGTCTTCGGCTTCGTGTTCGTTGTCTACCTCGGATATCGCGCGAAGGATCCGGACCTCTTCGCGCGCTCGCAACGCGCACTGAGCGTCGATGCGGGCGCGGTGAACACGCTTGTCCTTCTCACCAGTTCGCTGCTGGTCGTACTCGCGGTGCGAGCGATCCGCGCGGCCGACCCGCGGGTGGCACCACGCCTGGTACTCGGCGCGATGATGTGCGGCGCCGTATTCGCAATAGTGAAGGCGTTCGAGTACTACCACGCGATCGCGCACCATCACACCCCGACCGGAAATGACTTCTTCCTGTTCTACTTTCTGCTGACCGGCCTGCACATGTTTCATGTGGTGCTCGGCCTGGGTTTACTCATCTTTCTGTGGTCACTCGCCCGGCGCGCACATCGGCTCAGCCCGCTCGGGATATCGTTCGCCGAGGGATGCGCCTGCTTCTGGCACCTCGTGGACCTGCTCTGGATCGTCATCTTCCCGCTCGTCTACCTCGTCCGGTGAACCCGCTCAGAATTGCCGGGGTCTGCGTCTGGCTTCTGCTCGTCGCCGCGACCGCGCTCTCGTGGGCGCTCGGCACCGAGACGGGAGGTGCGGTCACCTCGCTCGCGGTCATCGTCGTCGCGTTCGCGAAGGTGCGCCTCGTCGGACTGCACTTCATGGAGTTGCGCGATGCCCCGATTGGCCTTCGCGCAGCGTTCGAGGTGTACCTCATGGTCACCGGCGGGCTGACCGTCAGCGTCTATCTCGCCGGATGAGGCACCGCCCACAGTCGCGATCCGAGCTCGAATTCTGTGCATAATTTCATCGACGCCCACGGGCTCGACGAGGGAGAATTCGAGATACACAGCGCACCAACGACACTCACTCGCACAGATCTGAGACGTGCTGGCGCAGTCCGTTACTTTGACTCACTAGCTAACCTATATTAGGTTGGCTTCGAACTACGCTGGGGGAGACTACGGCCCCAGGCGATCCGGCACAGCCGGGTCCTCGACACCGACAGGAGCCGAAGCAATGACTCTCCGTTTCACCGGCGTCGGCGGCGTCGAATTGGCCGCGGAGCTCACCGGCCGGTGGGATGCCCCCCTAGTGGTACTCCTCCATGGCGGAGGTCAGACCCGATCCGCCTGGGGCGGTGTGGCCACCACACTGACCGCCGCCGGATACCTCGTGCTGTCGCTCGACCTGCGCGGCCACGGCGACAGCGATTGGGCCGCCGATGGCGATTACTCCATGGATGCCTATGCGGAAGATCTCCGCCGGGTCGTGCAGTGCCTGGCCCGGCCCGCGGCGCTCGTCGGCGCCTCGCTCGGAGGACTCGCCAGCATCACTGCCGCCGGCGAGTCGCCGGCCGTCGACTGCACCGCGCTGGTCCTGGTCGACGTCGTACCCCGATCGAACGAAGCCGGTAAGGCGGCGATCATGTCCTTCATGCTCGCCGACCAGGACGGCTTCACCTCCGTCGAGCATGCGGCCGAGGTGGTCGCCGGATATCTTCCGCACCGTCCACGGCCCGCGAACACCACCGGCCTGCAGAAGAACCTGAGACGTAGAGATAACGGTCGCTATTACTGGCACTGGGATCCGCGAATGCTCGGCGAGGAAACGAGCCCGCGAAATATCAGCGAAGAAAGACTCGAGCAGGCCCTCGCAAATGTGCGGGCGCCGATTCTGCTCGTCCGCGGCGATCGCAGCGAAATCGTACGCGCGGAGAATGTGGCCGCTTTCCAGGCGGTCGTCCCGACTGCCGAGTACGTCGAGGTCGCCGGCGCCGCGCACATGGTCGCCGGCGACCGCAACGATATGTTCGGCGGTGCGTTGATCGAGTTCCTCGACCGCCATGTGCGGTAAGCCGACGTCCCGCTGCCGACCATACCTCTAGGTGACCGGTGTTCTTCGTGCGGTGACCGGCTGGTCTCGAGCAGAATGCTGGGGTGACCTCGGGGCGTGTGCCGAGCCAGGGTGATCTGCTGCGGTCGACGGTGGAGTTCTGCGCGGGCCGGGTGGCCGAAGACTCGATTACGGTGTGCTGCACCGTGAATGCGGTCGGTTGTTGCCGGATGAGTTGTTCGCTGATCTGTTCACCGACGCCGGGCGGCGGTCGGTGCCGCCCTCGATCGTGGCAGTGGTGATGGTGCTGCAGCGTATCGAGGGGCTCTCGGATCGGGAAGCGGTGGAACGCTTCGCGTTCGATGCGCGCTGGAAGTACGCCGCTGGTGGCCTGGATTTCGATTATCCAGGCTTCGTGCACACGGTGCTGGTGGACATGCGTGCCCGGCTGGCCCGCTCGGACCGGCCGAACCGCATCTTCGACGCTGTGCTCGAGGTCGCTCGCGCAGCCGGGTTGGCGGGCCGGCGCCGCGTGCTGGACTCGACCCCGTTGTATGACGCGGTCGCCACGATGGACACCATCACCCTGGTCCGGTCAGCAATCCGCGGCGTGCTCGCCGCCGCGGATGCCGAACTGGCCTCTGCGTTGCGGGGACTTGTCACGAGCGTGACGACTACGCCAGCGCCGCCAAACCGGTGATCGATTGGGACGATCAGAGTGCACGGGAACAGTTGATCAATTCCCGCGCCCGCGACGGACACGCGATGCTGACCGCGCTGGACGGACGTCGACGAGCCGACCGGCAGGGGGGCGCAACTCCTGGCCACCGTACTGGGCCAGGACATCATCGAAGACGACGGCGGTTGTTTCCGGATTGTGCGTGGCGCTGCGACCGACCGGGTCATCTCCAGACCATTGCGGCCCGGTGTCCTGCGAACCGATCTGTTCGGACGGGTGCGTGCGCGTGCACAGGATGTATGGCAGTTCACGTGGACGGTGACGGCTGGTGTCCAAGTCCGCCAGCAGGTGTGGTGGCGTCCGGATCGGCAGGGTTGTGGGTGACAGGGCTGTGGTCGGGTAAGCGCCCGAGGGTGATCGAGTCCGTGGTTGCTTGTGTCATAGATTCCTTCGATGATCAGTGGCTACGGCAAATGCTCGGCGTACGGGATTCCTTCCCGGAAGCGGCCGAATTTGCCGTCGATTTCGGGAACATACGCAGTGACGGCCGTAACATCGGGTGCGACGTGCTTTACCTCGGTGCCTTGCCTGGCGTCAGGGCCGAGTCGATGCCGCCGATGTCGGTGATGAGCCAGTTTTTGTGACTGTCGACGGTCAGTTTGTAGGTGGCCGTGGATTGGATGCCGTCGGGTGCCTGACTGTTCTTGGTAAGCACGTTGACGAAGCAGTCGACCGAGTACGCCCCGTTCGACTCCGAGGTGACCTTGGCGGCGACCGGTGCGGCCGTCGACACCCACTGCAGCGGCGTGATGATCTGCTCCATCGAGGTGCCCGCCTGGGACAGGCGGGTGGACAGCTCCGGGCTCGTGCCCCTGGTCAACCGGCCGCGCCACGAGGCCAGGTCGTGGAAGTCCATCTGCGCGGCGCCGGTGGCATAGTCCAGGGCCACCTGCTCGGCATGGGCCTGGGCGGCCATGCCGGCGTGCAGGTGATCGAGATCGTTCGATGTGGAGTGCAGCTGCCAGCCGAGCACGCCCAGGGCGATGACGACCGCGGCGGCCACCGCCGCGGACACGATCGTCTTCAGTTTGATGGCGGCTTCACCGACGCTCTGTCCCCTGCGGACGACCGCGCCGACGGCCGCGGATCCGCGCTTGTGCTGCGGCGAATCGGTGTCGGCCGGCGCGTCGGTGCCGGGCTTGTCTTCGAACAGTGCTGTTTTCTGGGTCATTCTTCTTGCTCTTCCTAGTAACGGGCGGGTCGACGGTCGTTCGCTGTCAGTCCGGTATCGACCTACTTTCCCGGCACGCGGAGGTGGATGGTGAGGCTGTCACCGGAATCGGTTGCGGCAAGCGCATTGTCGAGCACCTGACCCACGTTCACCGTCGACATCGCCGCGGCACCGGCCCGCACGCCCGGCAGCAGATCCACACCGAGCGTGTGCAGATCGGTAGCATTCTTGTCCAGGAAACCCTGGAGGTCGACGAGGAACGGGCCCGCACCATCCCGGATGCCGACCGTGGTTGGGCCCCTCCCCTGGGCGAACCGGATCCCGTTCAGCAATTCGCCGAAAGTGGAACCGAATTGCGCGATGGTCGGCGTGGTGTTGGCCAGGTCTGCGGGCACCTTCCCGCTGCGCAACAGCAAAGGCTGCATGGCCTTGAACACCGTGGTGAGACTGTCCGCCTGGTTGGTGATCATGGTGGCCAGCAGTTCACCGGCATGATTCAGGTTGCCCAGGACCTGGGTGTCGTCGGGCAGAGAGACGTTCAACTCATGGAAGACGTCCCGAATCTTGTCCGGATCGACCTGTTCGAGCATGCGGGTCAACCGCGCCGACAGCTCCTTGAAGGTGGTCGGCTCCGTCACCTCCGCGGGGTTGACGGTGGCATGATTCGCCAGATACGGGCCCGATTCGGTGTCCGGGGTGACCGCGACGTAGGCCTCACCCAGCGCGGACAGGTTGTCCACCCGAAACCGGCTGTCGGCCGGGATCCGATACCCGTCATCGTATTTCATCGCCACCGACGCCCCCTCGGCCGAAGAGGTGATGTCGGTGACGTGACCGATCTGGACACCACGCAGCAGCACCCGGGAACCGATGACAAGGCCGTTGGTGTCCGGCACCGCCATACTGACGGTGCGCACGTGCTCCATGACCCCGGTCTCGAGACCGAGGTGATCCATGTAGACGAACGACGCCACCGCCAGCGCCGCCATCCCGGCAACGGAAATACGTGTCTTAGTGAGGATCATTTCACCGCTCCCAGCATGCGCAGCACATTCTCCACATCACCGATCACCTGATCGCCCTTTGCGGATTGCACCGACCGAATGTTCACCGACGGGTCCTTCACGAACGGCGCCACCGTGTTCTGCAGGAAGTTGGTCAGCTTGTCCGAGGAGGTGACGTCGTAGATGTCGCGGATCTGCCCGCCGGCATTGGCCAGCGAGTCCAGCATCGGGACCATCCAGAGCCCGCCCTTGAAGATGCTGCCGATTGCGGGCAGAATCTGCGCAATATACGAGACGATGTCCTTGGCCGCCAGATACCAGAAACGTACTCCGTGCTGGGAGAATATCTCGGCGAGGGTGGGGTTGTTGGCGTCGATCGCGGCGGCGGTGGCGTTGGCGCCGTTGAGCATCCGGTCGATCTGGCCGGTGTTCCGGGACAGGTCGTGGAAATCGGCGGCCACGACCGAGGCCATGTTCTGCACATCGGGCAGATTCGGCATCACCCGGTTGATCCGGGTCATCGCGTCCTCCACCTTCTGGATGCTGCCGCCGTTGACGAAGTAGGCCAGCACCGCCATGGTGTCCTCGAGCTGCGGCGGAGACGTGGTGCGGCTCACCGGAATAACGCCATCCGGCTGCAGCACAGTGGTCATGGGCGTGTTCGGGTCGTGATCCAGCTCGAGATAGGTGTCACCGAGCAGGGTGTCCTGGCGGATGATCGCGTGCGCGTCGACCGGCACCCGGGTGCCGGCCTTCATCTGCACGGCCACCGACACATCCCGGCCCGGGGACACATCCACGCTGTGCACCACCCCCACGCGCAGGCCGTCCATCATGACGTCCGCACCCGCGGGCAGGTTCATCACGCTGGCGAACTGCACGGTCAGGTCGTACGACTTGCCGATCCCACCCGTCACCGACGGCAGATCGTTCGGGCCCAGCGAGCACGCGGTGCTGGTCACCACGACACTGCAGCACAATGCGGCCGCGCCCATACCGGCCTTGAGCCTGGTCGAGAGTTTCATCTACTTCCCTTCGCAACAACCAGGTCCAGCAGCCGCAACGCGGACACCTGGACATGCCCGCCCGCGTTGGTGCAACTGCCCGCGGTCATGTGGTTGAGCACATCGCACATCTGCCCCGCGTCGGGCGCATTCACCTGCACCGTCGGCGGCTGGTAGGCCACGGCCAGCCCGCCCGAGCTGTGCGACTGTTGCCGCAGCACCGAAGCCACCGACGGGATCGAATCCACCAGTCCCGCAAGATCCTTCGAATGACCCGCCGCCAGATGGATCGCATCGGACACCGGGCCATCCAGCGACGGCCACAGCAAGTCGCCGTAGTCGGACTGGATCATGTACAGCGTGGCGACCAGCCACCCGACAGAACCGACGGCGACTTTGTTCGCAGCCGCAATCAGATCGGTAGCGGCCGGCGCGATCGCCGGCGCCTGGTCGAGGATCGACTGAATGGTCGCCCATTTCTTCAGCGCTTCGTCGCTCATGGGCGCCATGTTGTGGATGATCGAGCCGATGTCCGAGACGAACTGGTTCGGGCTCGACATCGCCTCCGAGGCATGCTGCATCATCTGGCTGGCCAGCTCGCCGTTGCCGTGCATGGCCTTGTCGAAACCGTCGACCGCCTGCTGGAAGCTCTTCTTGTTGTCGTTCGGGCTCATCGCATCGATGAAATCCGCCGCCGACCCGGCGATCTGGGAAATACTCTTCGGTGTGAACGTCCGCGAAGTCGGAACACACAGGCCCGCAGCCAGTTTCGGACCGGAAGTGTAGTTACCGACCAATTCCAGGCTGCGATCGGCCAGCAGCGACTTCGAGCGCGTCACCGCCTTCACATCCGCCGGATACGCCCGCCCGGCATCGAGACTGAAAGTGACCTTTACGTGATCGCCCTCCGGGTGCACACTCTCGACGTGCCCGACCTTGAAACCCATCTGAGTCACCGGATTCCCCGGATACAGACCCACCGTGTCGGACATGTCGGCACAAAAGCCCGATCCTCCGCCGGACCCGCCGCCGTCGGTGCTAGCCGCGTATCCCACCGCACCGGTGGCCGCGAGGCCCACCACCACGGCGGACACGAGCGCTACTTTGCGATTCTTCTTCATCTCAGCACGCCCGTCCGGGAAGCGGGACACAGATGTCCGCGGCCGATATCGTTCCCCCACCCAGGGTCGCCAGCCCGTCCGGTCCCAGCCACGCCGCCAGCCGATCCCGCAGGTTCTCGAGCTGGTCCAGGGCCGGGCCCATAGAGGTCTGGAAGTCGGTGATCGAGGACCGCAGCTTCTCGATCATCGGCTTGATCTGGGGGTTGTGCTCGAGCAGGAAACGCATCACCGGCGTCACCCGATACAACACGTCACCCAGCAGCCGGTAGGCCTCGTTGAATCCGACGTGGGTGTTGTCATAGGTGGTCAGGACCATCTCGGTTTTGCGCAGGAGTTCGAACACCCACTCGCGGCTGCTGTTGAACGACTGCAGATATTCCGAGGCCAGATCGGTGATCGTGCGGACCTGCTCGCGTTGCTGGTCCATCACGGTCGCGATGCTGTTCATGCCCTGGATGATCGAGGAGACCGAGGACGAATTGTGTTGCAGCGCTTGGGCTACCTGATCGATGTTGGCGTCGATCGTGCCGCCCTTGACGTTGTCCGTGGTGTGCGGCACGGCCTGCAGCACGTCGCCGATCGAGTACGGGACGCTGACGTGATCGACCGGAATCACCTTCTCGCCCAACGCTTCGGTGCCCGCCGGAACCACGGTCACCGCATAACCACCGACCGGGGTCAGCATCCTGACCTCGACCGTGGAATCCGTGCCAACGAACGTGCTGTCGGAGACCCGGGCCTCGACCTGCACCGTGGCCGGCCGGATCGACACCTTCGATACCTTGCCGACATCGATACCGGCCACGCGCACGCTCTCCCCGACATTGATCGAGGAGGCGTCGGTGGTCTCGAACCGGATCGTCTTCTGGTTCATCGGACGCATATACAGCAGCCCCGCCGCCGCCAGGGCGATCACCGCGACCAGCACCACCACCGACCCCAACAGCATGTGGCTGTGCCGAATCCGGCCCAGCACGGCCTTCACGCCGGCGGCCGGTTGCCTTACTTGTTGCATGCCACGACCTCACTGCCGTTGAGCAGGACCTTGACGTCCGTAGGAAGTTTCACCACGCCCTTGCTGCAGCCCAGGGTTTGCCCGGCCACCATCGCCGGCAACTGCAAACCGGCGATGGTCACCGGCAGCAACCGCAACGCATTCGCTGCGGCGGGCAGTGAGGAGAACGTGTGCTGCAGCAACTGGTCGACATCGAACTCGCCATTCAAACCGAGCTCGACGATCAAACGGTGCACCGGGGTCATGAACTCCGGTCCGAAAGTACTGGTCTCGTAGAACTTGTCCAGGATGGAATTCGCCTTGTCGATCGGGATCTCCGCCGCATGCATGAAATCCATGACCTGCGGCGAACGACCGCCCATCGAGTCCGAGATGTGCGCGATATTCGAGGTCAGCGTCGAGATCACCTGCTGACGATCACGCGCCATATCCGCCAGCTGCTGGACACTGTCCATCATCGGCGCCAAACCTCCACCGTCGCCCTGCAACACGGTGATCGCGTTCTGGGTGAACGCGTTGATCTGATCGGTGCTCATCGTGGCCAGCACCGGCTGCAAACCGTTGAACAGCTGCGTGATATCGAACGACGGCCGCGTCTGCTGGGTCGTCAGATGATCGATCCGCTGACCGGGCTGGGCGGGAACCTGCAGATCCACATACCGGATACCGGTCAGGTTCTGGTACTTCACCGCCAGCACCGTATTGTCGGTCAGCTCGAACGGCTTCTCCAGCGTGAACCCCACTTTAGCGATACTGCGGCCGCCCTGACGGATCAGGTCGATCGAGGTCACCTTGCCGACCTGCACACCCTTACTGCGAATATCACCATCGACGTGCAAACCCGACACATCGGTGAAATCCGCGACATAGTGCCGATCCGCGTGCTCGTCCGGGTTCTTGATCCCATTGACCACGATCACGGTCAGCAAGGCCGCCACCACGCCCGCACACGCCAGCTTCACCAGCGTCGCAACCAATGTGACCTTCGGGCTCATCGCTCGGCCCCCTGCCCCGGAACCTGCGGCAGACCGGTCGCCGCCAGCGGTGCGGCCATGCCGGGCAGATCATCGAGCACCACCCGCATGTTCAACGTCTTCGAGCCCTCGGGCCCATTGCTGAACGCGCGGTTGTAGCGATCCACCAGCGTCGAGAGCTTGCCGGGCATCGCGCCACCGTCCATCATGTGCGGCAACGCATCCACCAAAGCCTGCACCAACTGAACATCCGGCGTGAGCTCGTGCTCATGCGAGGCCAGCAACTTGCCCGCCGACCCGAACAAGTCGGTCGCGGCCAGGCCCAGGCCCTTATCGATATCGGAGAACGCGGCCTCGTTCGCACCGAAGGAGCCGCCGGGCCCGGACTTGTTGTAATCGTCGTTGTATATGTTGTACAACATGTCGATCGCCTGCTGACTGAATGCCGGCAGCACCTGCAGAATATCGTCGGCACGGCCGAACAATTCGCTCGGCATCGCCTGCTGGGCCTTGGCCACGCGGTCGGCGAACACGATGCCGGTCTGAATCATCGGAGTCAGGCCGTCGGTGTACTTGATGACCTTGTTCAGAGACTGGATCATCGAATCGGTCAGCGTGCCGTCGATCGCGATCGACCCCTTCTGCAGCATCGTCGACATGGTGAAATCACCCGTCGGCATCCGATTCAGCACCTGACCCGAAGCCAGCTGCTTGCCACCGGCCTTGGTGACGAGGTTGACCGCGCTGATACCGAAGTAGTTCTCGGGACGGAAGTCGACGTCGAAGTCGTCGGTCAAACCATGCACCTGGCCCGGGTTCAGCAACAGGCTCATCCGCACGACCCCGTCGCCGTGATTGGCCAGATCGGTGAGCTCGCCAACCTCGGCGCCGTGCAGGATCACCTTGGTGCCCTTACCGACACCGGGCGCGACGAACGGGACATCGACGCTCAGCGGCATTCCGCTGGGCTTTTCCACGTGGGGACGAACCCACACCATGCCCACCACCACCACGGCCACGATCGCGATCATGGCGACCGCGGCGATGGTGACGACGCGGGTCTGCTGGGCGTCGGTACCGCGCAGGAAGTCCTGGTTTCTCGGTTTGCTCATCGCCTCATCCTTTGAAGACCAACATGGGACTCAAACCCCAGATGGCCACTGTCATTGCAAAGTTCAACACCACGATCGCCACCAGGCTGGCGCGGATCGCCCGCCCCGACGCCGCACCCACACCGGCCGGCCCGCCGCTGGCGAAGTATCCGTAGTAGCAATGGATCAGGGTCACCATCACGCAGAACACCAGCACCTTGGCCAGCGACGCACCCAGATCCGGCAGCGTCAGCATCTGCGTGAAGTAATGGTCGTAGGTGCCCGCAGCCTGATTGTCGAAGACCTTCACGATCAGCCCGCAAGTGAAGAAGCTGACCACCAGTGCCATCAGATACCCGGGCAGCACGATCAACATCCCACCGATCACCCGGGTACCCACCACGAACGGAATCGCCTGCAGGCCCATCGATTCGGTCGCATCGATCTCCTCCGAGATCCGCATCGCACCGATCTCCGCGGTCATGCGGCACCCCGCCTGCGCGGCGAATCCGATACCGGTGATGATCGGCGCGATCACCCGGAGATTGCCGAACGACCCGACGATTCCGGTCAACGCACCGAAGCCCAGCAGATTGAACGCCATGAACGCCTCGATCGCCACCACCGCGCCGACCGCCACCCCCAGGAACAGCATCAGGCTCACCACACCGCCGTCGACGATCAACGACCCACTCCCCCAGGCCATCCCGTTCATCGTCTTCCACGTCGCGGACCGGTAATGCTTGACCGTCTTCGGCAACAGGATCAGCGTCTTGCCGGTGAACACCCCGACCTGACCGATCTCACCGAGCATGTCGGAAAGCCGGCGCCCGGCCGACCGGACCGACCGCATCAGCACCGAGGAGAACGGCGCCGGAACGTATTTCGAAGCAGGAGTGGTCATCATCACGCCAATCGGTCCGGGAAGAACATCGTCTGCAACTGGGTGATCAGCAGGTTCATCACGAAGATGCAGAACACACTCAGCACCACCGACGCATTCACCGCATTCGCCACGCCCTTCGGGCCGCCCTTGGCCTCCAGGCCGCGCAGACTCGCGATCAACACCACGATCACCGCGAACACCAACGCCTTCAACACCGAGAACGCCAAATCCGTCGTCGTGGCAAACGCGCCGAACGAAGCCCAGAAGCTTCCCGGCACAACATGATTCACATTCGCCGAAATAATCAGGCCAGCGAACACACCGGCCGCCACGATGATGATGCACAGAATGGGTGCGATCGCGACCATCGCCAACAAGCGCGGCATCACCAACCGCTCCACCGGATCCACACCCATCACTCGCATGGCGTCGATCTCCTCACGGATCGAGCGCGCACCCAGGTCCGAGGCGATCGCCGACGCGGCCGCACCACTCATCAGCAGGCCCGCGGCCATCGGCGCGCCCTGACCGACCACACCCAGACCCGACGCCGCGCCCGCCAGTGAGTTGGCGCCGACCTGGTTCATGATGCCGCCGACCTCGACCGCGACCTCCGCACCGACCGGGATCGCCATCAACAGCGCCGGCAGTGAGGTCACCTTCAACAACGTCCACATCTGATCCACAACCTCGCCCATCGGCAGGCGCATGCGGACCAGATCCACGAACGTGTACCGCAACACCTCCACGGTGAGCTCGGCCGTGCGGCCGATCGTCGCCAGTGAGCGCGCCGGCCGCTCCTTCAGTTGCCTCCCCACCCGCGACAGGACCGAGGCCCCCCGCAACTGCGGTTCGGACGCGGAGCCCGGCTGCTGCGGCTGCGTGAGCGGAGGCCGTAGTGTGGTGGTCATCGGGCGCCGCCCTTCGCCGTATTGCAAGTGGCAACGTGCCACCGCGACGACGCCCGGGAGATGCCCGGGCGCGTCGTCCGGCAGAGCGGCGACTTCGATTTTGCAATCTCGTTTTCCATGATTACTCCTGCCATGCAAAGGCATTCGGTATCGGTGAATGCGCCGACCGATACAAGCATACGGGTGCCGGATATGAGACGACGCGTGTTATTCGATGGCTATTATCAATTCACCTGCTCACCCGAGAATCTCGAGACGAGGGTGGAACAACTCGACGTGCCCGCGAAACGATTACGAACTTCGAACACAAAAGCCAAGTTCAGCACCACTTGTCGCGAAAGCGATCGGTCGAAAGTATTTAATTTGCATTAAATAATCACCGGCCGCACGCAAGGGAGGCGCGGCGTACCGATCGAGCGCACCCTCCGGCACCGGCGTATCACCAGTGGTCGGCGGCGGATCGGCCGCCATCGGCTCGGTAATATCAGTCATGATCCGTACCTCATATTCGAACTGCCTGCGGTGAGCCCGAAGGCTCGTCACCGGGGTGGGCCGGCTCGCCGAGCTCTGCAAGACTGTCGATGATCGCGGTCTGGGCGCTGAGCGGCAGCGAACGCATCATTGCGCGGACCCGCTCTTGGCGACGGGCGACCGCCTGCCGAATCGGCATTCCAGGGGTTGGCCGCAGCTGCGGGATAATCCCCTCGACATGATCGACGCCACCGTGGTGGTGGCCGGCGTCGACCATCGCTTGCTCGTGTATCATCTGGGCCTCGTCCTTTTCTTCGGACATCCCGATCGGCCCGATCATGGTGCCGTTGAGGAATTGCTTTACGACTGGTTCGTCACTGGTCAACAGCACTTCACGCGGTCCGAACATGACAAGTTCCCGTCGAAACAGCATGCCGATGTTGTCGGGAACCGTTCGCGCCAGATTGATGTTGTGCGAGACGATGAGCACCGTAGCGTCGATCTGGGCATTGATATCGATCAGCAGTTGGCTGATGTAGGTCGTGCGGACCGGGTCAAGTCCGGAGTCCGGCTCATCGACCAGCAATATCTGTGGGTCCAGGACCAGCGCCCGCGCCAGGCCGGCCCGCTTGCGCATGCCACCCGAGATCTCGCCCGGAAGTTTGAGCTCGGCTCCGAGGAGACCGACGAGCTCGAGCTTCTCCATCACGACCCGGCGGATCTCGGACTCGGACTTCTTGGTGTGCTCACGCAGCGGGAACGCAGTGTTGTCGAACAGATTCATCGAACCGAACAGCGCACCGTCCTGGAACAACACACCGAAAAGCTTGCGGACCTCATAGAGCTCTGCACTCGTGCACCGCACGATGTCGGTCCCGCCGATGAGGATCGAGCCTCGCTCGGGAGTCAACAGACCTATCAGCGACTTCAAGAACACCGACTTGCCCGTGCCGGACGGGCCCAGCAGGACGCTCACCTCTCCCGGCGGCAATGTCAGCGTTACGTCCGCCCAAATAGTCTGCGGACCAAATGATTTGGTCAATCCTTCGACCACGATCTCGAGCCCTGCCATCGCCCTCACTACCTATGCGTTTCAGTACCATGCCACCCGTTGACGGCTCGTCGGCTCTGGCCGAAGACCCTCATAGGTGACTCCATATCGATCTAGAAGTGATGAGATTTTTCGATCCGGCGATGCAGGGACCGCGGGTTCCGCAACACCTACCGGGTGTGACGCATTCGGACTCCCATGCATTGTGTGCGCTGAGTCACAGGGATCTAAACTAACACAGATTTTATGGCTCGGCTAGGGGTAGCCTTGTCGTCGTTGAGTCCTGCTGACCGCTGGACGCCGAGCCGGATTCGAGCACGAGACATGAGCTCGGCCAGCCCTGCGGCGCAGGACCCCACGAAACATCCACCCCTCTCGGAGCGCGCGACACAACTCCGAGGTAGGCGTAATAAGAGCAGTTCAATCCGCATTATTCCGCCGGCTCACCCGAAGGAGAACACGATGATCATCGACCTGGTCGACCCGATCCAGCACCTGGTCGCGGCGATCGCATGGCTGTTGATCCGAGGCCAGCTCCCACCGGCCTGACACGTGCCGGGGCCTGAATTCAGTGTCGAATTTAGATATGAAAACTACATCTATCGACCAGCGTGCTACCCTACCCGGCCTGCGGTTTATCCGACCCACCCGCAGCATCGGCGCAGTGCAGGAGGCAACCCCCCGTAGCGATCGACGACCACGTGTGCCGACACGCGGTGCCTCGCGGCCGCCGGGCCCGGAACTAACGGCGGCCAGTCCCTGACGGCTGGAGACATGCCCCGTCAGGCCGTCTCGAATCTAATCCAACTTTTTCTGTCGATCGGCCGGCTGCCAGCGGACACATGCTGATGCCAGCGCTATGACGGCCGGTATGCTGGTCTCATCCGGCGTAGATTCGAACGCCGTCGAGAGCAACTGCCGATAGACAGGATTCGAGGGATCTGTGGCCCAGAAGCGAGCCAGGACCGGCAAGAAGGGCGTCGCTACCCGCGCACGCATTCTCGATTCCGCCGCGCACGTGTTTCGCGCCAAGGGGTATGCGGGAACTCGCTTGTCCGACGTCGCCGCGGCCGCCGACACTCAGGCGGGCAGCCTTTACTACCACTTTCCATCGCGTGAGGAACTTGTGGAAGAGGTGCTGCGCGTAGGCCAGGAGCGCACTAGCGGCTTCGTCCGCCGCCGAGTGGCCGCCCTGCCCGAGGATGCGTCGGATCTCGACCGTCTGCGCGAGGCGATCGACGCACACCTCGCCTCTGTCTTGGAGATGGGCGACTACACGGCGGCAACCATCAGGATCCTTGGGCAAGTCCCGGAGGATATCCGCAAACGGCGGCTGCACGAGCAGCGAGAATACGGGACCTTCTGGCGGACGCTGGTCAACAATGCGTACGGTTCCGGGAGCATCCGCGCCGACCTGGACAACTCGACATTACGCATGCTGATCCTCGGAGCGATGAACTCCTCGCCGGACTGGTTCAGACCCCGCCGGGACGGGTTGTCCACCGCCGAATTCAAGATCCAGTTCGAGTCACTGTTCATGGAAGGGTTGGCGACAAGCCACAGCAGTTCCCGTTCGCTCGATCGCGAGCTCGCTGCGGTGGCAGCAGCGGAGCAGACGGTAGCCGAACGCGCGCTCACCGGCGACAAGATGCCGGAGGGCGCCCAGCGAATCTTGGACGCCGCGGCGAAGGAGTTCCGCGAGAATGGCTATGCCGGAACGAGGCTCGCCGATGTAGCCGCTACCGCGGGAATTCAGACCGGTAGCATGTACTACTACTTCAAGTCGCGCGAACATCTGGTCGTCGAACTCTTGCAGCTCGCATGGAAACGAACCGACGATCTCGCCCGCGAAAGCCTCAACTCGCTTCCGGCGAATGCCACCGCCCTGGATCGATTCTCCACCGCGCTGACCGCCCATTTGCTGTCGGTACTGCGAAACAGCCTGTTCACCTCTGCGCTGGTGCGGATCCTCGGCCAGATCCCTGAAGGGGTCCGAGAGCAGACCATAAATCAGCAGCGCGCCTACCTGAGTTATTGGCGAGAGTTGCTGCAGGACGCCATCACTTCCGGCGAAATCCGGGACGATCTGGATCTCTCCGCGGTCGTAATGGTGCTGACGGGCACCCTGAACTGGGCGGTCGAGTGGTACCACCCGGAGGGCAAGCTGACCCCGGAGGAATTGGCGGATCAGTTCACGATGCTGGTCTTGGACGGAATGGTCAAGGCCAGCGGTTGACATTCGCTTCTTGCCGCCGATCGTGTATACCTCGACTTGCTGTCCGTACTTGTCGGGTATAGAACGCAGTGCAGGATCTCGATACGAAGGTCAGAGAATGTCTCGTGCATTGCTGGCCGTGGCCCCGGCGTGTCCGCGCACTGTTCATCGACGCCGTGACCGCGGCTTTCGACGCGATGACCGACGCCATGGTCGACGCCGCTGGCGGGCAACACCCACAGCGTCGACGCTCTTGTGCGAATAGAAGTCCAGTACCGAGATCTACTGGTCGACCGTTCAGCGGCTCATGCTGCCGATGCACGGGTCCGCGCTGGCGCGAACCCAGACGTACAAGTGTGTCCGTTCGGTCACTCCGAGGGGGGCGCCACCGAGGCTGTAGCACGTTCGATGACGAAGTCCGCCGGATCCGGATCGTGGGTCATCAACCAATAGTCGACAACGCGGTAGGGCGAATTCGTCACAACCCGTCCCTGGGAGTTGCGGTAATACGTCGACATTCCCGGATGAGACCACACCATGTGGGCGTGCGCGGCATCGACCTCACGCACCCAGCGGTCGTGCGGTTCGGGTCGGCATTCGACCGCCCCCAGGCCCTCACGAACCATGCGCTCTATGACTTCGATGATGTACCGACCCTGCGACTCGCCGATGAAGAAGTAAGAACCCCCAGCACCCGAATTCGTGTTCGGCCCGTACATGAAGAAGAGGTTGGGGAAATCGGGCACCGTGATGCCCAGGTACGCGGTGGCGTCGTCATCGCCCCATATGTCGCGCAGCGACTTGCCGCCACGACCGAATACCTCCATCGGCTGCAGGTAGCGAGACGTTTCGAAGCCGGTCGACAGCACGACGACGTCCGCATCGACTTCCCTTCCGGCACTGCTGATCACGCCGGTCTCGGTGATTCGGCTGACGCCGGCGGTGATCAGCTCGACGTTGTCCTTCTTGAGCGCGGCGAACCAGCCGTTGTCGAGCAGCATTCGCTTGCCGAACGGCGGGTACTTCGGAAGGCACTTCTCGATCAGATCCGGACGGTCCGCGAGTTGTTCGGTCAGGTAGCGGGTGAAGTATCGGCGGTGGCCGTCGTTGACAGCGTTGAGCGAGCGGTCGGGATGTTCCCACCCGGGGTCGATCTGCAACGTCGCGTGGACCCGGTCATTGAAAACCCATGCCAGGCGGAACCGGTACCACGCATGATAATTGGGCACGTGCTCCATCAACCAGTGCACGTCCTCGGGCACCGGAGCGAAATACTCCTCACTGGGACCGATCCACTGCGGCGAGCGCTGGAATACGGTCAGTTGCCCGACCTTGTCCGCGATCGCGGGAACCACCTGCATCGCACTCGCCCCGGTGCCGACGACCACGATCTTCTTTCCAGTCACGTCGAGACCGTCCGGCCACTCCGCGGTGTGAAATATCGGTCCCCGGAAGGTGTCGATGCCCGGGATGTCCGGCAATTTCGGCTTATTGAAGAGCCCGACCGCACTGATCACGACGTTGGCGGAATACTCGCGCACTGTCCCGTCGTGATCGCGCGCGGTGACCGTCCATCGCTGCGCGGTCTCGTCGTACGCCGCGGATTCCACGTCGGTGCCGAACACGATGTCGCGTCGCAGATCGAAGTGGTCCGCCGCATCCGCGAGATAGCCTGCCATCTCATCGCGCTTGCCGAAATGCGTCGACCAGTTCCGCTGGAAGAAGGAGAACGAATACAGGTAGCTCGGGGTATCCACCCCTGCACCCGGATAGGTATTAGTGAGCCACACACCGCCGACCTCCGGATTGCGCTCGAGGATCACGAATGGTATGTCGAGTTCACGTAGTCGTACCGCGGCGATCATTCCGGAGATTCCCGCTCCGACGATCAAGACCGAGAAATCTCCCGCCTGCACAGGCCGGGGCTTGGGCGCGGGCACGAAGCCCATCTCTTCCCGCATCACCCGCTCGTATTCGGCCGGAATTTCCTCGCCCATGCAGATGGTCAGCATCTCGCGGAGCACCTCCGGGCCCGGGTTGGGCATCGCTGCCGGCACCCCCCGCGACCAGGCCACCACCGCCGACACCGCGCAGGACCGAATCTCCTCGGCTATCTCTGGCGCGAACCCCCCCGCATCGTTGGGCCCCAGCCCACGCGACCTGGCCGGGCGGTAGGGATCTTCGAGCCACCGCTCATCCCCGGTCAGCTGAAACAGCACCATCGTGAGCGACGGCAAGTTGGCCGCTTGTACCGCTTCCTTCAGACGCGCTTCGTCGATCGGGTACTCCGGATTGGTCATCGACGGCACGTTCTCTCCTAGAGGTCGTATGAGCCGGAAACATTCGTCCATTCTAAATTATGTTAGATATTATTGTCGACAGGCGCTCGATTGGCAACACATACAGAGCTTTCCGATGCGCATCTAGCTGGTGTTATAGGTCACACGATGTTAAGAACTGAACCTAAGTAGACATAGATTTCTTGCTCACAGCTGCATCCGCTGCAGTACCTCGGCCATTAAGTGCCACTGCGGGACGTGGACAGCCGAACGCTCGGCACCGACATTCCGGAGCCGAGCGGTCTTGGGCCGATCACCTCTTGGGCGTCCGCCCGAGGCGACGACGCCAGTCGTGGGCACCGAGAAACCGGACCATCTTCGCCTGAAGTTCGCTCTTCTTCGGCACATACGGGTACCAGTGCGGTTCCGAGCTCAGATGAATCCGCTCCGTGACCACCGACTGCTGCCGGCAGAACTTGAGCATCCCGGGCGCGCCGCCGGAGCGACTTCCGACTCCGGATTCTTTCCAGCCGCTCATCGGTATCGTCAGCTGAAACGTGCTCATCATGACGTTGTTCACATTCACGGCGCCGGCCTCGATCTGGCGGGCGATGCGATCCGCGCGCGAGCGACTTCTGCTCCACACGCTCGCACTCAGCCCGTAGCGGGAGTCGTTGGCGAGCCGCACGGCCTCTTGTTCGGAGTCGACCTTCATGATCGGCACGGTGGGGCCAAAGGTCTCGTCACGCATGCACAGCATCGAGTGATCGACATCGACCAGGACCGTCGGTTCGAAGAATTGCCCGTCTTCGGCGCGCTTTCCGCCGGTGAGAACCCGGGCGCCTTTCGCGACCGCGTCGTTGACATGCTTCTCGACGATGTCCAACTGCGCGGGGGTGCACATCGCTCCGATATCCGTGGTGAAACTTCCGTCCGGATCCATCCCCTGCCGCAGATTCTTGACCTTGTCGGTCACTTTCGCCACGAACTCGTCGTAGACCGGCGCCTCGACGTACACCCGCTCCACCGAGATACAGATCTGGCCCGAATTCCACATGCCGCCCCATGCGGCCGCGCTCGACGCACGATCGATGTCGGCATCGGAGAGTACGACCATCGGGTCCTTGCCGCCAAGTTCGAGGCTGCATGGAATCAGCCGCTCGCCGGCGCGCGCCGCGATCTTGCGCCCGGTGCGCGTCGATCCGGTGAACATGATCATGTCGACCTCGTCCACGACCGCGGCGCCCGCCTCGGGCCCGCCCGTGACGTTTGCCAGCACCGGCGGCGCACCGATGTCCTCGAGCCATCCTCTGGATGCCTCGGCCCAGGTGAGCGGGGTGACTTCGGAGGGTTTGAACAATACTGCAGCACCGGCCATCAAGGCCGCGACACCGTCGAGCATCGGACCGCCGAGCGGGCCGTTCCACGGCGTGATCATGCCGACCAGCTGATGCGGCCGGGCGAATACTCGCAACTTCTTCGTCAGTCCGCTGGCCCCCCAACTCGGAACCTTGCGGTCGGCGAGAAACTCCGCGGCATGGCCGCTGTAGTAGTTGATCAGGTCGACCGCCATGGAGACCTCGAGCGCGGCATCGCCCCAGGACTTACCGGATTCCTCCTGCATGATCCCGACCAGGTTGGCCTCGTTGTCGAGGATCCAGTCGAGAAAGTTCCGCATGTGCTCCGCGCGACCGTCGGGACCGAGCGCCTCCCATGCGGGCTGCGCGGCACGCAACTGTTTCGCCGCAGCCTGTACTCCGGCCGCCCCAAGATCGGGAACCCGCCCGACGATCCTGCCATCGGCGGGACAGCGAACCTCGATGATGCCGCCGCTTGCCTGGAGCACGCCACTGACGCCGGTCTGCTCCGTGGTTCCTGCTGTCATTTTCCGAGTTCCTCTCTGAACGCGGGCAACTTGCCGAAGGCGAGTACCGTCTCGGGCCGGGAATCGAGCACCAACGGGCAATCTCAACTCTCAATGCCCCTCAAAATCTGAACTGATTTAGATGCTATCGCCTGCTCTGACCCCCGGCAACACCGTCCGCCGACAGCCACCCTCGAACGTCGGATCGACGAGCGGGCCGAAGGCCCGACCATGGGACACTCCGGCCCTGCAGCAGGGACGCGATGCGGCCCGCCGCAGGGGCGTCTACCGCCCCGGCAAGGGACGGCGCCAAAAGACCGCAAGCTGAACCGACGCCGCAGCCAACCCGAGACCTGCCGCAAGCGCGGCTCGCCTGACGCCAGATCCCCGACCCTTACCCCACACGAGCCCGTCGACGCTCCACCGTCCACTCCCCAGCGCACTGATCACGACGGATGCGGTCGCCAGGTTGAGCACGTACTCATAACCCTCCGAGGTGATGAAGAAGCCGTTGGCGGCGTGCACAGTTCGCGCCGCGACCGCCATCGTGGCCACGACCGCCGAGCCGGCCAGCGGCGTGCCCGCTCCGGCGATCATGGCGGCACCTGCTCCCACCTCCACCACCGCGCTCGCGCGGGCCTGGGCCCGCGACTGCGCGAAGCCGATCGATTCGAACCAGCCCGCGGTGCCCTCCAGGGACCTGCCGTGCTTCACGCCGTGGGCGATCATCGTTGTCCCGACGACCGTACGCAACATGACCCGCGCCAATTCAGTACCGTCCATCCTCGCCGATCCTTCCGCAGGGCCTCTCGAACTTCGATCCATCTAAACTGAGCCAGAATTTGATAGTATCTTACGAACTTGTCCCTGACAGGTTTGGGCATACGACGGCCCATCTTCGACCGGGCTGGCCACCGATGACCAGCCACAACCACGGAGGCTAGAGAAGTGAGTAACAGCATCGCCGAGTCGACCACTATCAAGGCTACCGCCGAAAAAGTCAGGTCAGCCATACTCGATGTCGAGGCCTACCCCACCTGGCAGAAGGAAATGCTGAAGGTGGAAATCGTCGACAAAGATGCTCTAGGACGACCAGCGACAGTCAAGTTCGACATCTCCGCGATGGGCCAGAAGGCCAGCTATACGCTCGTTTACAGCTACCCCGACGAGACCACCATCGAGACACACCTGACCGAGGGCGACACGATTGTCAAACAAGATCAGACCTATGGCATCACGTCGGTTGCGGCTGGTGTCGAACTCAACTATCAGCTGGACATGGCGGTCAAGTGGTCGGTGCCGGACTTCATGCTGAAGGCAATCATCAACAAGGGCATCAAGGGCACTCTGACCGGCATCAAGACCCGCTCGGAGGGTTGATCGCCCGCCCGTATCGACCGTGAACTCCGGGCAAGGCCCCGGGCTCCCACCGACCCGTGCGTGACAGTCTCCCGTCATACGGCTCTTGTCGTCCTGTCCGTCCGGCAGCCGGTTTCACCCAGGCCCAGTGCGCGAAGTGCCGGTCCCCGATGGTGCAACCCGGTAATGGAGTCCGGGGTGTTCGATCCGTTTTCAGTTGATTTCGCAGGCCACGGGGTGGTGGGTGTGGCTGCAGCGGGCACCGTACTCGGCCGGGGTCAGATACCCCAGCGCCGAATGGCGATGCCGCCGGTTGTGATCGACCTTGAAGTCGCCGATCCCCGACCAGCACGGTAGGACTCCTTGGCCGCAGCGACCACGCGGCGGATGGTGCGGTCGGTGCCGGTGAACCCCACTGCGACCAGACGTCTGTGAACGTGGTCGGCGCCGACGCGGCCGTTCGATGCCTCGACGAGTTCTTCGATCTTGGGCATGAACTCATCGATCAGCCGGGCTCGACGGGCTGGAACCGCGAGATCGGTTCCAGCCCGACGTAATTGGACGTAGCGGCGCACCGTGTGGTGGTCACAGCCGACCAGTTCGGCGGCTCTTCGGTAACTGCCGGTCAGATCGTAGGCAGCCAGAATCTCCATGATCTCCTCGTCGGTCTTCACCGCTACTGTTGATCCTGTGGGCGGGTTCGGGTTGGATTCGGCTGGTCTTATCGGTCGAGTTGGGCTTGGAAGATGGCTCGGTTGAAGTAGGCGCGGGCTTCGTGAATGAGCCCGTCGTCATCGAGGTCATAGACGTTGATCCCCGACCAGTTCACCGGGGTTCCGGTCGTGGTGACGGCGGCTCCGGACCAGCAGACCGCGACCGAGTCTCCGACGGTGTGGGCTTCGCGCGGGGTCAGGCCGAGGAACGGGCTGAAATTGGGCAGCACCGAGGCGATGAACTCACGGATCGCGGGGCGCCCACGATCGGCGGCTCACCGACCGGATCGTGGAACACGCCGTCGACGGCGAAGGCATCGGCCCAGGCGTCGGCATCAGCGGACTGGGACGCGGCGAAAGACTGCATCACGGCGGCGGGCATGGCGGGCATTGTCATCGGGGAATCTCCTGGGTTGATAGTGGTGGGAAAATCGTTGCCGCCGCCGGTTCCTGGGGCGATACGACCGCAGTCGCCGATGCCTTGCACCGCAACCAGCTCATAGCCGAGCGAATCATCGCTCGGCATAGCCAACCAATCCCACGTAGGTAGCTGCGCGCCAGCAAATGGTCCGTTCCGTCGGCGAAACCTCCACACGGTAAGGGCAGACGGCTCGCCAAGACACAGCACTGTCTGCCTACAGCAGGTAATCCGGCTCGATCACAGCCGAGCTAACCCTACGACTACGTGGGGTTGGCACGGGTGTCGTATGCCGCTGACGCCCCAAGATCGGGTCATAGCTGGTAATCGGCTTCAATCAGCAACTATTCTATCGGAAACCGCAGGTCAGAACCGTTCCCGTGTTAGCAGTACCCGCCGAGGGCACTGTGAACACGGGAATGACCAGCTGCCCAGGGCACGATCATCGCAACCCTTAGATTGGGTACGTACCCACGATGACCAGTCGTTTTCCGGTTGCCCACGTTTTTTGTGTCCTGCCGAGGGCACCAACCTGCAACAACCGTCTACGCCCGCCATGCGACGCCGTTACCGCACTCTGCCCAGTCAGGCATAAGGTGTACGTTTGAAAACTGTTGGGCCGCATCAGGTTTCGGACCCTTCGCCTGCTATTGTCAGAGAATCGACACCCACGGCACTAGCCAACGAGACTCGTGAGGAACTCTTGTGTCGCTGGGTCCACTGCGTGGATTACCACTCCCCGCATTCCGCGTGTCAGCAACACCTTGTAGGAGTTGCGCACCAACCTCTCGAACTCTTGATCATAGACCGGATTGCTCTTCGCGCCTTTTAACGCAGGATCCATATTGGCGTCCCTGCGAACAGTCAAATGCTGCCCGTCTACTGCAATGTCCGGCCCAAGGATCACGCCAGCCCAATCATATTCAAAGCCCTGTGCAGTGTACACGGAGCCGACCTGCTCGAAGCCGCGCGGATCTGTTGCCCAGAACGCCGCAGGAGGAGCTTCACCACTTAGCTTGCCTTCAAATTTGGGCCATGGCTTCGACCAGTTCCCGATCTTGACGTCATCTATAAGCGTGCCGTCCATACTCAACTGCTTATTCCAAGGCCAGCAGTATCCTGCCGCGATGCGCGCCGTCTCGCCAGCGTTGATCTTCGCGCGGAGAAAATCTTCCATCTCTTGCGGTGATGCCGCGACACGCACTTCGAAGTCGTTGTCTCCCCTCCACTTCGAAGGACCTAATGCTCGCAACCCGAGCAGATTCAGCAGCCACTCCTCATATGCAGCACTCCCTCCATAGCGGAACCGCCCCTCAAGTCTGATATGGATTACGGGAAGCCCGAGGCGTGCCGCGTGGCCACTGATCAGATCAAACGTTCCGACTTCATCTGGCCTGACGATCTGATTCTCGTCCAGAAAGAACACCGGAACCCTTGCAGCCGACATCAATTCATCGACTTGCGGCCGGCCCGAGTTCAATGCTCGCGGCGTGAATCTGGTCGAGGACGTCTTCCTGATTCGATGGGCGTCGTCGCCGATCAGAACATCGAGTCCGTTGGGTGCAGCGTTAGTCAGGTTCCTGTAATAGGTGAAAAGTCGTTGCACTTCAGAGCTTCCTCTACCTACAGATTTCCTCATGTATTCGATGCGGGTGGAGGATCCAGATGCATACAGCACCCGACGGCCGTCCTGCCGGAGGGCAACGAGCAGAGACATTGCGAGCACGCTTTTTCCACTCCCGGGCCCACCAGTGACGATGATGACGCGCTTGTTGTTCGCCTGGAAGGCATCTCGAATCTGGCTCAGTACACCCTCATACGTAGCGGAAGAATGAGCTCCCGGCCATTCGTGCCGCAGATTCTCAAGGTTCAAGGATTCATCGCTTCGAGCTACTTGGATGTGAGAGTGCGGCGATGGTGGGTCAAGTTCACCAGGACGGTCGCGAACAGCCCACTGCCACGCATCCACCCCCCCGCGTTGATGCGACGGCGTCAACTCGACAGGCATATCGTCCGACGCTCGATTCGGCAGGAGAATCCAGTTTGGCGATGCGTCCAGCGCGACAGCCAGCGCCATCAGATCGTCGACATCGATCCGCCGCTGCCCCTTCTCGACCTTCGCCAACGCCGAGATGTCGATCGGCCGACCAAGGTCCACCAGCCTCGATGCCAGAGTTTGAAGTGTAAGACCTTGGTCGCGACGAAGGTCTCGCACACGCTGTCCAACACGGATTCCCACAGGACCCAGCGCCCCTACTTGCTTGGCCATGCCAGAACTCTATGTTATTTGTCGAAAATCGACAACCAGAATGTTCCTCTTGACCAAATCGGTCCCAACGGGAAGGCTTGTCGAGAGACGAGGACGGCTGGCCCGCCGATAAGGCAACGCCCCCAGGCAACGGGCCGTTCTCGTCACGACCGTGTTTTAGCAGGGAGGACGAGAATGCCGCCAGCAACCGGCTCTGGCAGCCAGCAGCCACGTGGCCGATCCGGGAGCGACAATCGAGACGAGTCGATTGTCTCTTTGCGGTCGGCCGTGATCATCGGCTTATCCGTTGTGGTAGGCCTGTGTGCTGGCGGAGCGGCGGCAGCAGCAGCTGGATTACCCGTTACAAAGCCTATGGCGCGGGAGCCGGCTTGATAGCAGGGTTCGTCGCAGCCGTGTCAGCCGGGCTACTCGCTGCACTGGCAACTGCTCGCCATCTCCACGAGCTCATCGACCAGGGAAGGGGCTAGGCCACCACTCGTCCATGGTGTCGAAAAAGAGTGAGCCCGGAAGCAAGTTCGCACCGGCTACCGGGTTCGCTCGGGTATCGCCCCGCCGATCGCTCAGCTTGACCCGACGACAGTACCCGATCCCAATCCACCTGCTGGACTCCAACGTCACCAGCGCGGCGACATTCACCCACGAACCAGCCAGAAGATCCTCTCGCCCCTGCGACGATAGATGACCAATGATCATCGACAGGAATAGCCGACATGAAAGACGCTCGCCTACATCCTATTACGGCAGAAAACACCCACCGACAGCGTTGAAACAACCACGGAAATTACCTATGTTAGATGTCATCGAACACATGGTTCAGGCAAATCTGCCGCACTGAGGGGTTCAAGTCCCCTCTCGCGCACGAAAACGACGGCATCCGCGCATGCCGTCGTCTCGCGCTACCAACCGGCCAGTACGCCGATCACCGGATCACCAGTGGTCGGCGTTCGGTGTTTCCAGGGGTCCCGGTGATCGCACCCATCGTGCCGCCACAGGCACTCCTGCAAGAACTACTGCACGGCCCGATCGCCTGTTCATCGGCGACAGGGGCCGGGTCCCGGTTGACTGGAGCGATGGGGTGGGTGATCGGCAGTAGACGGTCATCGCTTGCCGCGGAGCCCGTTTCGGGATCGACGATGAGGGGTAAGGCCGTTCCAGTGATCGAGAATTCAGCCGCCGCCGGCACGGGAACCGCTGGGACGTTTCGCAATCCGCTCAACCAGGGGCCGGACCCGTTCATGACCTACTACGACGGGAACTACTATCTGTCCGCCAGCCAGGGCACTTCCTTGCAGATCTGGAAGGCCGCCTCGCTGGCCGATCTGGCTACCGCGCAACCGAATACGGTGTGGACCGATACGACCCCGTCCCGCAATCAGGATATGTGGGCGCCGTGTTTTCGTCTGCTGGAAGGGAATTGGTACTTCTACTACACCGCCAGCGACGGCAGCAACGACGCTCACCGTATCTACGTGCTGAAGTCATCGGGCACAGATCCGTTGGGGCCGTATACATTCGTCGGTCAGCTCGGGGATGCGTGGGCGATCGATCCGGAGTTGCTGATTCTCGACGGCAAGTACTATCTGATCTGGAGCGGCCCGAACAATCTGCTGCAGATCGCCCCGATGAGCGATCCGGTCACCCTGTCCGGGCCCGCGGTGTACCTGCCGTCGTCGGGCGGATGCACCGAGGTGCGTGAGGCCCCGGTGACGATCCAGCGCAACGGCACCACCTACCTGCTCTACTCCACCTGCGACACAGGAAAACCGGACTACCAGCTGTGGATGCGAACGCTCCCGCCCGGCGCCGACCCGCTCAACCCCGACAACTGGACCCAGTACCCCAACGCGGTGTTCGGCCGCAACGACTCGGCCAACGTCTTCGGCCCCGGCTCGAACAACTTCTTCCAGAGCCCCGACGGCACCGAGGACTGGATCGCCTACCACGGCAAGACCACCAGCACATACACGTACGACGGCCGCACCACCCGGGCCCAGAAGTTCACTTGGAACACCGACGGCACACCGAATTTCGGCCAGCCGCTGTCCCTGGACACCGATATCGCCCTGCCGTCGGGGGATCCCAAGAGTGCGGCCGTCACGGCCGCCGAACGGGTGTAGACAGGTCGAGGCATTCCTGGGTCACAAACTGGTCTGACCACTTGACCTCTGACCACTGTGAGCTTACTGTCCGAATGTGGCATTGCGACGGATCGATCGAAGAAC
>NZ_BAGB01000026.1 GCF_000308615.1 Nocardia jiangxiensis NBRC 101359 | reverse complement strand
GGCTCATAGCGTCACCAGGTCGCGGAGGCGGTTGAGGCGGGATTGGCCCAGGCCCGGGATTTCGGCGAGTTGGTCGATGGTGGTGAAGGGGCCGTGTTCGGTGCGCCAGGCGATGATGCTGCGGGCCGTTGCGGGGCCTACGCCGGGGAGTTCGTCCAGTTCGGATTCGGTGGCGGTGTTGAGATTCACCTTGGCCGCGGGGGCCGAGGTGGTGCCGGAGGTGTCCAGGGGGTGTTCGCTGCCGGATATCACGGCGCTGCCGAGTTGCGGTGCGCCCTCGTTCGGGCTCAGCGCGCCGACGATGATCTGATCGCCGTCGGCCAGTCGTCGGGCGAGATTCAGGCGCGCCAGATCGGCGCCGTCCCTGGCCACCGCGATCGCCACCGCATCGGCGACCCGGGAGCCGGCCGGAAGGTGCAGCAGACCGACGTGTTCCACCAGTCCGACCACGCTCACCACCAGCTCCGCCGGCCGGCTGGGTGGGGGCGCGGACGTGGTGGTCTCGACCGATGTGCGGGATGCGGCGGGCGCGGCTGCCACATCCGAGGTCTGCACCATCGGCAGAGGTGGAACCGGCTGTGCGACAGGACTTTCCTGCTGCGTCGCCACGACCGCCACCAATACCGCGACAACCCCGACGACCGCGAGAACGAGCACCCCGCGCCGCCCCGGATGCAGCCGGACGCCGCGGAACCGCTCGGGCACCAGCCGCTCGTGCCACAGCGAGACGCTGCCCACCGGCTCGCTCAGCCAGTGCGGGGTATTCGGCACCCCGGACACCTCGTCGTCCCATCCCCCGGACGGCTCACCATCGCCATCGGACTCCTCGAACTCGACCTCCTCGGCATCCCACCGTCCCCCGCGCACGGCCCGCCGGCCGGGGACCTGCCCGTCGAGCGCCCCCAGCCGCTCTCGAACCCGCATCCGCTCGTCATCCCGCGCCATGCCAGCCACCGTAGGACCGACACCACGGCCCATTGCCGCGCCGACCTGCGGTTATAACTCCCCTGTGGACAACCGATTCGCTGTGGACAACACACCCGACCGGACCCGCGCATGTCGGTCCCCTGTGCTGATGCCGACAAGTAGGCCCCCGTCGACAACGACACAGACCTCACCCGACCCGAACCGGTCCTGGCAGCTGCGGCCCAGTAGATCGAATAAGGTTCTGCTACAGCAATATTCGGGCGACTGCGCCACGATCCGCCGCATGCTCGGGACACCCCCCGAAGTCAGCCGCAGCCGCCGGGGACCACCAGTACACCGACCGCACCCGAGCCCAGATGCACCCCGAGGGTCGGGCCGAATTCCGCGGTGATCAATTCGCGGATGTCGGGAATCAGTTCGTGGAGCTGGGTGGCGAGGGTGACGGCGGCGTCGGGGGCGGCGAGGTGCTGGACGGCGATTGCCGCGCCTGCCTCTCCGGCCGCATCCACCGCCGCGGCAACGAGTTTCGCGTAGGCCTTGGACCGGGTACGGGCCTTCTCCCGCAATTCGAGGCGGCCCTCGACCATCTGCAGCAGGGGTTTGGTCACCAGCTCGGTGCCGAAGAACGCGGCGGCACTGCTGAGCCGCCCGCCGCGGCGCAACTGCTCGGTGCGGTTGACCATGATGAACGCCCGGCCCCGACCGGCCGCGGCGACCGCCGAGTCGTAGACGATGTCCAGCGGCGCACCGGCGGCGGCGCGGCGCGCGGCGGCCAGGACCGGCAGCCCGGTGCCGAGCCCGGCGCCGAGCGAATCCACCAAGCGAACCCGGTCGGCGACGTCCATGTCGAGCACGGCCTGTCGCCCGGCCTCCCAGGTCGCCGAGAGCTGACGAGAAATATGTACGGCCACAACGCCATCGCCGCCGCTGAGCGCCAGCGCGCGTTCGTAGACCGCCCGCAGCTCACCCGGCGAGGCGGCCGAGGTGCTCACCGTCGCCGAGGCGTAGTCGATCGCGCATTCGTCCACGCCCTCGCGAATTTCGCGGTCGTCCACCAGCACATGCAGCGGCACCACGAGAATGCCCAGGTCCGCCACCAGATCGGCGGGCAGGCTCGCGGAGGAATCGGTCACCACAACTACGGACATCGCCTCAGCGCCCTCCGGTCCGCATCGTCAGCAACTCACCTCCGAGATCACCTTCACCATCGCCCGCGCGACCGCGGTATGCCCTTCCCAACCCCAGTGGATGCCATCCGGATTCGACTCGCCGTGGAAGACGTTGTCGCGCACCGCCTCCCCCAGATCCACCAGTGGCACAGCGGTTTTCGCGGACCATTCGCGCAACGCCCGCACCGCGGGTTCGCGACCGTCGTGTACCCGGCCGTACGCCTCGCAGTCGTGCACCGACGGCAGCACGCCCACCACCGGCAACTCGGGACGCAACTGCGCCAGCGAGTTACGGCACTGTTCGAGGTAGTCGATGCTCACATGCGGCGGCAACGCCACCGGCCGACCCAGTTTCGACAACCGCGGCTGCAACCAGTTGTAGCCGTCGCGCACTCGCCGCCGCACCGCGGGCGGCCGCACATAGCGAATCAACTCGCGCAGTGCGGTCGGCAGCGGCGAGGGCAGCGAGTCCATCCCGCCGGTCGCGAAGACCACCGCACCGGCCCGCGGCACCGCGGCCCAGACCCGCGGGTCGCCGATCAGCGCCCAGTACGCGTCGCGGCAGGTCCAGCCGATCCGGCCGATCAGCTCGACATCCCAATCCAGCTCCGCCGCAACCAGATTCGGCCAGATACGCGGATCATCGGCGGGCAGCCCGCCCTTGGGGCCGAAATAGGCCAGCGAGTCGGCGATCACCAGCAGCACCGGCCGCCCGGATCCCTCCGCCGCCTCCGACTCGGCGCTGCTACTCACCGCAGAGCCGGTCTCGGCGACAGCCGGAGCATCCGCATCGTCCGCGACCTCGACCTCCTCAGCCGAATCACTCTCGCCCGAAACGGATTCCGACTCCACATCGGGTGATCGGAGCTGTGCAGCCTCGTCCGCCGTCACCGCCCCGGCATCGGACGATCCACCGAAACTCGGCGAACCGACGCTCGAATCTGCCGGGTCAGCAGCGGAATTCACAGCAAGGGGGCCATCCGGCCCGGACTCGACAGGCAACACCGGATCACCGGAATCACCGGCGACCACAGCGGTTTCGACATTCACCGACCCCCCGGGCGGTCCGGTATCTCCCTCGGAATCACCCGCAGAAGTCCCCGAACCGACGCGTCCGTCCTCGTTCGCCCCCGAGTTCGGTTCCGACGCAGCCGGTTCCGGCGCGGGCCCGCCGAACAGCAGGTCCGGCAGATGCCGCACGGGCCCGCCGGACGCCTTGCGCAACAGTTCGTCGGAGACGGTCCCGCCGTGCTCGGGTGCGGGTGTTTCACCACCGGCCGACACGTCGCCGGGCCGAGCGGGCGCCGGCCCGCCGAACAGCGCGTCCGGCAGATGCCGGACCGGCCCCTCGGACGCCTTGCGCAGCAATTCGTCCGAGACCTGCCGGGTCGCATCGTCCCGGTCGTTCGGGGTGGGTTTGTCAGAGGACATCAGGTGCTACCTTCGCCGCCGCGTTCCATACATCCAGCCGCCACCCGGGCTGCTCGATGCTCGGACCGTGACTGCTGAGCTGCACCCAGCTGGTATTCGCCAGTCCACCCAGGACGGGCCAGTTCGCCGCAGGCAGTTCGAGCAGCGCGGCGGTCAGAGCCGCGATCAACCCGCCGTGCGCGACGAGGATGATCGTACGGCCGGGCCAGTCGGCGCGCGCGTCGAACAATTCGCGTACCACCGGCAGCGCCCGCGCGCCCACCTCGAGCTTGCTCTCACCACCGGGCGGGGTGAACGAGGCATCCAGCCGCCACCGTTGGCGCGCACCGGGATAGCGTGCGTCCACCTCGATATGGGTCAGGCCCTCCCAGTCGCCGAGCCGGGTCTCGCGCAGCCGCTGATCGGGCACCACGTCCAGATCGCTGTGATCGGCCAGGGCGCCGGCGGTGTCGAAGGCGCGCCGTAGATCCGAGGAGATCAGCGCGATCGGCTCGATCCCCATCAGCTCGCGGGCCGCGTCCTTGGCCTGCCGACGACCCAGTTCGCTGAGATCGGTGTCGTACTGGCCCTGCATGCGGTCGGCAGCATTCCATTCGGTCTGGCCGTGCCGCAGCAGGATCAACCGGCGAACGCCGACGTGCTTAGTCATCTGTATCCGTATCCGTCTCCGACGCCGAGCCGACCACCGGACGCCGTGTCCTCGAACACGCCGCCGCGGATCCGTCCGTCACTCGGGCGATCCATCCGCCGTCCGGGCCTCGCCGACCCCCTCGACCGGCACCTGCGGGCAATCCTTCCAAAGCCGTTCCAGCCCATAGAAATCGCGCTCGTCGCTGTGCTGGATGTGCACCACCACCTCGACGTAGTCCAGTAGCACCCAGCGTCCCTCCCGGGTGCCCTCCCGGCGCACCGGCTTGTGCCCGGCCAGACGTAGCTGCTCCTCGACGGCGTCGACGATCGCGTTGACCTGCCGCTCGTTGGGCGCGGACGCGATGACGAAGCAGTCCGTGATCACCAACTGTTCGGACACGTCGAGGACGACCACATCGGTGGCCAGCTTGTCGTCGGCGGCACGCGCGGCCACCTGTGCCATCTGCACCGCTTCGGCGGATGCTGTCATTACGCCCGGCCCACCTTCCCGTTCCCTACCGGCACGTACAGATGCCGCTTCGATATGTACTGCACGACCCCGTCCGGCACCAGGTACCACACCGGCCTGCCTTCGGCGGCCCGGCGACGGCACTCGCTCGAGGAGATCGCCAATGCCGGGATCTCGATCACGGTCACCGCATCGGGCGGGCTGCCCTGCAGATGCTTCTCCAGATGATCGGTGTTCAGTTCGTACCCCGGACGGCTCACCCCGACGAACTTCGCCAGTTCGAACAGTTCGGCCCAATCCTGCCATGTGAGGATGCTGGACAGTGCGTCCGCACCGGTGATGAAGTACAGCTCCGCGTCGGGGTGCTGTTCCTTGAGGTCACGCAGGGTGTCGACGGTGTAGGTGACCTTGCCGCGGTCGATGTCCGCGCGACTCACCGAGAACCGCGGATTGGACGCGGTGGCGATGACCGTCATGAGATAGCGGTCCTCGGGCGGACTTACCTGCTTACCGGACTTCTGCCAGGGCTCGCCGGTGGGGACGAAGATCACCTCGTCGAGGTCGAAACGATGCGCGACCTCGCTGGCAGCGACCAGGTGTCCATGGTGGACGGGATCGAAGGTTCCGCCCATCACACCCAGTTTGCGCCGGCCTGTTTCTTGCACGACTGCCGAGCTTACTGGGCGGCGTTTCCCCGGCGTGTCACTCCCCGCCCGTCGCGGGCGCTCAGGGGGCGGCGCTCAGCGGTGTACCAGCGACCTGAATCCCGCCGCTGCGCAGCGTTCCACCCGGACCACGGACGTCCGGTGGTGATGTCCGGTCTGGGTCGCGGTGCAGGAGGCCGATCCGGATCCGGCCCACAGGCATGCGCCGATCACCGCGAGGATCACCAGCACCAGGGCCGCGCGGGGCGCCATGCCGGTCATATCGCGCTCGCCTCCTCTCGCATCGTGTCGAGCTGTCGGCGGGTCTGCAGGAGTTCACCGCGTACCTCCGCTGAGGATGCGGTCCGTGCGAGCCGCTCCAGATCTTCCAGCAGAGTCCGCATGGTCGCCAATCCGACGCGCGGTGCCGCCGCGACCGATTCCCCGCCCCAGAACTGCAGCCACGCCGCCGAACGCAGACTGCGAGCCCGCGGCCCGACGCGCTCGAGGGTTTCGAACAGATCCGCGGCCCGCAGATACGCGACGAGTGCGTCGGCGTCGCGGCCGCATACGGACAGCGCCGCGGCTTCGGCGTGCACCAGTTCCGAGGTGAGCCCGCGCTGCTGCGGATCGTGCTCGATCAGCCGGGCGGCCTCGGCGAATTGTGTGGCGGCGTCGTGGTATCGGTTCAGCGCGTTGAGCGATTCCCCGAATTGCCGTCGGATCAAGGCGATCTCGGTCGGCGGATAGGGAATCGCATTGCCGGGCAAGGCCTGTCCCGGCGAACCGGATTCCAGCGCCAGCGGCTGCTCGAACAGCGCCGCGGCCTCGCCGTGCCGCTCGGCGCGGTGATAGGCGCGCGCTGCGACCAGGGTGTGGTGCAGTGCGTCGACGGGCGAGAGCGGTTCCCACCGCCAGGCAGCGACGAGCGCCGCGTCGGCCAGGGCGGGTTCGCGACCGCGCTGTCCCGAGATCGCGGTCACCAGCAGCGAACTCAAGCGGGCCAGTTGCTCGCCGGGCAGTACCGACGCGCCTGCCTCGAGCGCCCGGCGCAGGCGCTGCTCGGCCCCGGCGGGATCGACCCCCAGCCGGGCGACGGCCACTTCGGCCAGCCGCTCGGCCTGGGGCCATTGTCCGGACTTCGCGGTCGGCGCGGTGGGTCGGATCGGCGGCCGTACATCGACCGCGGCACGAACTCCCAGCGGCAGATGGTCCACGAGTGGAGCCCGGTCCAGCCGTTCGCGTACCGACCTGCTGATCGAATCGGTGCCGTTGCGAGCGTCGTATCGGGCGCACAGTCCGTAGATCTCCGCGGTGAGCGTCTCCAGCAGCGCTGTGGCGGTGCTCTCGCCGACGCGCACGTCTGCGCGTCCGAGTTCGACCAGCCGCCGCAGCAGCACGCAGACGCCGGTGAGGAATTCCAGTCGCAGATTCGCGTCCGCGGCGCTGTCGGTCAGCCAGTCGGTGTGCTCGGCGAGGATGTCCAGACCGCGCGCCACGTTACCGGTCAGCGCACAGAACTCGATGTGCTGAGCCACCGCGTGACGTAGTCCGAGAACGCCTCTGACCAACGGGTATCCGGTCAGGTGAGCGGCACGGGCCGCCTCGAAACCGCCGGTGCGCACCAGCGGCAGCAGGGCGTGTGCACGGACCCGGTGCGGTTCGTGCGCGCACCGCCGCCTACCGTGCAGAACCGGAGCCCACCGACGCAGCGCATCGGCGTCCGCGGCCGTGGCGGCCGACAGTGATCCCGCCCAATTGCATTCGCACGCTTCACAATCGGTCATCTCATCTCGCGGCGCATCGAGGGCGAGGGCGCGCAGCCGCGCGGCCTCCTCGTACTCACCGAGATCCCGGGCCAGGATCGATCGCAGCTTCAGTACCGGGCGCAGACTGTATCCCGCCGTGCGATAGCGGTTTTCGAGTTCGTCGAACCAACGGCGGACCGTACCCAGCGGAACCGCCGGATTGTCGATCAGGTCGCTGGTCATCCACTTCATGTACCAGTGCACCGAACGCGACAACTCCGCGGTGGCATCGGGATGCTCGTCGAAGATCCGCAGCAGCCGGACGATGGCGATGGGCGCCAGATCCCGTTCTCCCGCATACGTGTACGCCTGCACCAGATCCAGCAGCACCTCCGCCTCCGCTGCGCGATCGGCGCCGATGCGCGCGGTCGTGGCGAGGGCTTCCAGGCACCGGGTGCGATCACGGCCCTCGGGTACCGTGCGGGCACGGGTGAGTGCGTGCCTGATCTCCGCCGAATCCATGCGTGGATGATCGCGACCCGCTCATGTGGCGCGCTTAATAAAAGCTAATGATCACCCCGCCGCTCAGATCGGGAGCAGTCCCCCGACGACGGCGGTCAGCTGCCGGGCCGACCGGCATTCGTACATCTCGACAATCTCCGCATACCGTTTGGCAGCAGAATCACCTGTGCCCCAGGACTTTTCCGCCTCAGGATTGAGCCAGTACGCATGTTTGGCGGTATCGGCGAGACGGCGAAGTGTATCGAGCGCGGGATCGCGATAATTGGTGCGCGCGTCGCCGAGAATCAGCAGTGAGGTGCGGCTGGTGACCGCGTCGGGCCACTGTTCGGCGAATCCTTCCAGGGCGGCACCGTAATCCGAGTGCCCCTCGATGCCCACCACCTTGGTCTCGGTGAAGATGCGCCGGGTCACCTGATCCAGCGGTGTCACCTGGTCGAACAGGTGCGTCACCTCGTCGGCGCGATCCACGAACGCGAAGATCCGCACCCGGGAGAACTGTTCGCGCAATGCGTTCACCAGCAACATGGTGAAACTGGAGAATCCCGCCACCGAGCCCGAGATATCGCACAGCAGAACCAGATCCGGACGTCCGGGACGCGGTTTGCGCGAGGCGAGATCGATCGGCACCCCGCCGGTGGACATCGACCGCCGCAACGTCTTGCGCAGATCGATCTCCCCGCGCCGGGCGCGACGACGGCGCGCGGCCAGCCGGGAGGCCAGCACCCGGGCCAGACGCTGACTGCTGCGCCGCAGTTCGGCCAGTTCGTTCTCGGAGATGCGCAGGAAATCCGCATCCTCGGCCTGTCGTTGCACGCCGTAGGTGGCGACGCGTTCGCGGCCGATCCGCTCGGCAACCCGTCGCCGGGTCTCGGCCTCCACGGTGCCGCGGAACTCCTTGACCCGCGCCCGCGCGGCCCGACGCGCGACCTCCGACCCGAAATCCGAATCGTCGACTCCCGCGGCCAATCCCGCGAGCAACTTGCTCACCAGCAGTTCGGGCTGCACATCCTTGAGCGTCTGATAGGCGGAGAACGACGGGCCGTTGGCCGACCGATACTGTCCCATCTGCTCGACCATCTGCGCGGCGAGCTGCTGCAACTGCTGGGTCCGCTCGCCGGAGGGATCCGCGACGAGCAACTCGGCCAGCATCTTTCGCAGTTCGAGGATGTCGACCTCGCCGTCGGGCCGACGCGGGATCTCCACCTCGTCCGCACCGGTGCGCTCGCCGAGCGCAGCCGGGAACCACAGGTCGAACAGGCCGTCGAAGGTGGCGCGCTGGGTGGTGCGGCGCAGCAGCGCACAGGCCAGGCCCTCGCGCAGCATCTCGCGGTCCATCAGATCCAGGACCGCGATGACCTGTCCGGCGTCCACCGTCTCCGAGGGACCGACCGGAATTCCCCTGGCGCGCAACGCCTTCACGAAGCCGACCAGATGTCCGGACAGCCCGTGCGGCGCCGCGTCCGGGAGGTCGGCGGGCTGGCTGTCCGTCCCGGGCGTTCGGGCTCTGCCGCCGAACATCAGGCCAGCTTCAACTCGGCCAGCGCACGCTGGTGATCGCTGTGATGTTTGAGCACCACGCCGAGGGTGGCGCGCACGGACCTGTCGTCCAGATCCTTCAGGCCCAGGGCCAGCAGCGTGCGGCCCCAGTCGATCGACTCCGCCACCGAGGGCAGCTTCTTGAGCTGCATACCGCGCAGCACGTGCACGATCCGCACCAGCTGCGCGGCGACCGCCGGTTTGAGTTCGGGCACCCGGCTGGCCAGGATGCGCCGTTCGAGTTCCTCGTCGGGGAAGTCGATGTGCAGGTAGAGGCAGCGGCGTTTGAGCGCCTCGGACAGCTCGCGGGTGGCGTTGGAGGTCAGCACCACGAACGGGGTGCGGGTGGCGGTGATGGTGCCCAGTTCCGGGACGGTGACCGCGAAATCGCTGAGCACTTCGAGCATCAGGCCCTCGATCTCGACATCGGCCTTGTCCGCCTCGTCGATCAGCAGCACCGTGGGATCGCGGCGCCGGATCGCGGTCAGCAGCGGGCGCGAGAGCAGGAACTCCTCGCTGAACACGTCGGATTTCGTTTCCGCCCAACCGTTCTCGGCCGAACCGGACTCGGCTCCGGCCGCCCCGGCTTGGATTCGCAGGATCTGCTTGGCGTGATTCCACTCGTACAGCGCCCGCGCCTCGTCGATGCCCTCGTAGCACTGCAGCCGGACCAGTTCCGCGCCCGCGACCTGCGCGACCGCACGGGACAGCTCGGTCTTACCGACACCGGCCGGACCTTCGATGAGTAGGGGTTTGCCCAGGCGATCGGCGAGGAATACCGAGGTCGCGGTCGCCTTGTCGGACAGGTAGCCGGTCGTGGCGAGGCGGGAGATCACATCCTCGACCGACGCGAAGATCGGTTCGTGCACCGGGGTCTGCACTGTTGGACTCCATCCTTGCGAAGTGGGCGGCCACTCCCGTCGGCCCTAGCGGCCGCTACTCGACTGTATACCGTACAAACGTAACTTACCCATCGGTAACGTTACCTCGACGGTAAGGGTGCTGTCGCCGTCATGCGCCTTGCCTCATGGCCTGACCTGGCCGTCTCCCCACACGATCCACTTGGTGGAGGTGAGTTCGGGCAGCCCCATCGGGCCGCGGGCGTGCAACTTCTGGGTAGAGATGCCGATCTCCGCGCCGAAGCCGAATTGCTCGCCGTCGGTGAACGCGGTGGACGCGTTCACCATGACCGCGGCCGCGTCCACGCGATCGGTGAACTCGCGCGCGGCGCGCAGATCCGCGGTGACGATGGCCTCGGTGTGGCCGGTACCCCACCGATTGATGTGCTCGACGGCCGCGTCCAGGTCGTCCACGACCTGCAACGCGATGTCCAGCGACAGATACTCCTGCGCCCAGTCCTCTTCGGTGGCGGGCACCAGGCCCGGCAGATCACCGTGCACGGTGACGCCCACGCCCTCGAGCGCACCGATCAGCCGGGGCACGGCAGTCTCCGCGACGGCCCGGTCGATCAGCACCGTCTCGGCGGTATTGCACACGCTCGGCCGCCGGGTCTTGGCATTGAGCAGGATCGACTCGGCCATATCCAGATCGGCGGCGGAGTGCACGTAGACGTGGCAGTTGCCGGTGCCGGTCTCGATGGTGGGTACCTGCGCGTCGCGTACGACGGCCTCGATCAGCCCGGCGCCGCCGCGCGGGATCACCACGTCCACCAGGCCGCGCGCCTGGATCAGATGGGTGACGCTGGAGCGGTCGTGACTCGGCAGCAGTTGCACCGCGTCGGCCGGAAGCCCCTGTGCGACAAGCGCATCGCGCAGCACCTCGACCAGGGCGGCATTCGAGCGCGCCGCCGAGGACGAGCCGCGCAGCAGCGCGGCGTTACCGGATTTGAGCGCCAGGCCGAACGCGTCGACCGTGACGTTGGGCCGCGCCTCGTAGACCATGCCGACCACGCCGAGCGGCACCCGCACCTGCCGAATCTCCAGGCCGTTGGGCAGCGTGGAACCGCGGATCACCACACCGACCGGATCCGGCAGGCCCGCGACCTGACGCAGGCCCGCGGCGATGCCGTCGACCCGCGCCGAGGTCAGGCGGAGCCGGTCCAGCAGCGAATCGGCGGTGCCGCCGGCGCGGGCGGTCTCGATGTCCTCGGCATTGGCCGCGAGCACCCGGTCCGCGGCCGCGAGGAGGGCATCGGCGCAGGCCTGCAACGCGTCGTTCTTCTCGGCGGTGGTCAGCCGGGCGAGCGTGCGCGAGGCCACCCGGGCACGGCGAGCCGCGTCGTGCACCGCCGTGCGAACGTCGTCGAGATCCGGGGCAGTGGGAGCGGGACCATCCGTCACCCGACCGCCACCCGTCAACGAATCACTACGCGATGCTGTCATGTCGACCAGCGTACTGACCGGGTGATACATCCCACCTCGGCATCCCCCGGCGAACCATTGCCGACCCGGGACACCCATTCCTAAGATGTCTGACATCTGACAGGAGGTAGCGCCGTGGAGCTGACGCCGGTGGCGACCGGATCGACCGTGGACGCCGTGCTGGACCAATTGCAGGCGAGTGTGATGAGCGGGACGTGGGCCGTGGGCCAACGCATTCCCGGCGAACTCGAGCTCACTCGACAGTTGCGGGTCAGCCGCCCCGCGGTGCGCGAGGCGATCCGGGCGCTGAGCCATATCGGCCTGCTCGAGGTGCGGCGCGGCGACGGTACCTATGTGCGCAGCACCGCCGATCCGCGCCCGCTGCTCCAGCGGATGCAGCGCTGCGACGTGCGCGACGTCTTCGAGGTACAGCTCGCCTACGACGTCCAGGCGGCTCGTCTGGCCGCACGCCGTCGCACCGACGCCGACCTCGCCCGGCTCACCGAACTGCTCGAGGCGCGCGATACCGTCTCGGACGCAAGCGAATTCGGCGACGCCGATGCACAGTTCCACCTCGCGATCATCGAGACCACCCGCAATCCGGTGCTCATCGAGGCCGCCCGGTTCTTCGCGACCCGGTTGCGCGAGGCGCTGGGCGCGGTGCGCCTGGATCACGAGGTCCCCGAGGCGGGCCCCGCGCCGCACCGCGCGGTGCTCGACGCGATCGCCGCGGGTGATGCCGAGGCGGCCGGGCGATTGGCCGCGGCCGTGGTGGAACCGACTCTGGCCGTGCTGGATTCGCTGACCGAGCGGGAGATGAGACGATGACGGGACATCGCCTGCGCCTGCTGCTGATCGTGCTGGTCGCGATCAATCTGCGCCCGGCGGTGACGGCGGTCGGCCCGCTGCTCGACGAGATTCGGCGGCAGTTGCACCTGTCCGGTGCGGCGGCGGGCGCGATGACGACGCTGCCGCTGGTCTGCTTCGGTCTCTACGGTCTGATCGCGCCGTTCCTGCGACGTTCGCCCGCACCGGAAACTCTGCTGGTCGCCGCGATGGGCCTGCTCACCGCGACGTTGCTGATCCGGATCATCCCGGTGACGGCGGTGTTGTTCGCGGGCTCGCTGGTGGCCGGTGTCGCGATCAGCATCGGCAATATCGCGGTGCCCGCGATCATCAAGCGCGACTATCCCGAGCGGGTCACCACCGTGACGGCGGTGTACACCGTCGCGGTCACCGTCGGCGCGGCAGGGGCCTCGGCGCTGGCCGTCCCGGTCGAGCACGGTCTGCATTCGAGCTGGCGACTTCCGTTGGCGCTGTTGGCCATTCCCGCGCTGGTGGCGGGGCTGGCCTGGCTGCCCCGAATGCTGCGCGCCCGCGGACAGGGCGCGAGCGCACCGGGCGGGCACGGCGAGTTGTGGCGCGACAAACTCGCCTGGCAGGTGACCGCGTTCATGGGGTTGCAGTCGCTGCTGGCCTACGCGGTGATCGGCTGGATGCCGACCATCTGCATCGATCGCGGCATGGGCAGGGAAGCCGCCGGATACGCGGTGTCCCTGGTCAGTCTGACGCAGGCGGTCGGGGCGATGGCCGTGCCGATCTTCGAGCGACGCCTCACCGATCAGCGTCCACTGGTGGGCGCCGTCGTGGTGCTGAACCTCATCGGCTTCGCCGGAATCGCCTGGGCCCCCATCGGTTCGGTGTGGGTGTGGGCGGTGGTGCTGGGCATCGGCCAGGGCGTGGCCTTCGCCGCCGCACTGTCCTTCCTGGGCCTGCGTGCCCCCGACGCGCACACCGCCCGCCAATTGTCCGGTATGGCACAGGGTGTCGGTTACGTCCTCGCCGCGACGGGTCCGCTGGTCCTGGGCGCGCTGCACGATGCGGCGGGCAGCTGGACCCTGCCGATGATCATCATGCTGGGCGTCGCGATACTCACCGGCCTTCCCGGTCTGGCCGCGGGCCGCAACCGCACCGTCCTGCCCCATCGCGCACCGGCAGCCCGAGAAGCCGCGCATGCCGCGAATTGACCACTAGCGCAATCCAACTCGCGATAGGCGCATCGATCGCGCACGCCCGGCACGGTCGAGGCGCTCAGGCGGCTGCGGTGTGATGAGCCACCAGGGTGGACATCTGGGCGGCGACCCGTTCCAGAGGTGCGGGCGAACGGGTGGCCAGCGACATCACCACCGCGCCCTCGACCGCGGCGATGATGGTGGTCGCCAGGGACCGGGCCAGTTCGGGTTCGATGTGTTCGGCGCGCAGACGTTCGGCGAGGATCGACTCCCAGTCGGCGAAGGTCTCCCCCGCCGCGTCGGCGGCCTCGGGGGCGTCGGCGCGGCCCAGGGCGGCGGCCACGATCGGACAGCCCGCGGTGAAATCGCTGTCGATGACCGTATCCCGCCAGAGCGCCGGGAATGCGGCCAGGCACGTCGCCATATCCGAACTCGCGGCGACCGAGCGCATCAGCGCGCTGTAGGCGCGACCGGCGCTACGCGTCGCCTCGGCGACCAGTTCCGATTTGCCGGACGGGAAATTCAGATATATCGAGCGCCGCGAGACGCCGCTGCACTGCAGCAACTGCGCGATACCGGTCCCGGCCACGCCGTTGCGCCGGATGAGATCGATCGCGCCCTCGATCAGCCGATCCCGCACTCCCATGGGCGACCTTCCTGGTACGCATTTCCGCTGGCCCACCAGCATACCTTGCCACTATACCGATCGGTGTACTACCCTCCCGTTACACCGATCGGTCTACCCGCGGGTGACCGCAGACGAGGGAGCACGACGATGGCGAATCCGCACGACCCCCTGCCGCTGCCCTGCGGGCAGACACTGCCCAACCGGATCATGAAATCCGCGCTAAGCGAGGGACTGGGCAGCGCGGACCTGGCCCCGGACGAACGCTTGCGGCGGCTCTACAGTCGTTGGAGCACAGGCGGTTTCGGCCTGATCGTCACCGGCAACGTGATGATCGACCGGACACAGCTCGGCGAGCCCGGCAACGTCGCGATCACCGACGACCGGGACCTCGATGCGCTGACCCGCTGGGCGAAGGCGGCCAAGGAGGGCGGCACGCCGATCTGGATGCAGCTGAATCACCCTGGGCGGCAGGCCAATCCGCTCGCCGGGCGACACCGTCCCGTCGCTCCCTCGGCGATCGCGCCGTCCATACCCGGCATGCCGACGCCGCGGGCGCTGAGCGAGGACGAGATCGTCGAGCTGATCGAGCGATTCGCCACCGCCGCCCGGGTGGCCGAGGCCGCGGGGTTCGACGGGGTGCAGGTCCACGGCGCGCACGGATATCTCGTCTCGCAATTCCTCTCGCCGCTGTCCAACCAGCGCACCGATGCCTGGGGCGGGGACGCCGCACGGCGGATGCGTTTCGCCCTCGAGGTGGTGCGGGCGATTCGCGGCGCGGTGCGGCCAGGCTTCGCGGTGGCGGTGAAACTCAATTCCGCCGACTTCCAGCGCGGCGGATTCAGCGAGGCCGAATCGCGAGGCGTACTCGAGGCGCTCGCCGCCGAAAGTCTGGACCTGCTCGAAATCAGCGGCGGCAGTTACGAATCCCCGGCCATGATGGGACGTCCGCGCCAGGCCGCGAGCACCCGGGCCCGCGAGGCGTACTTCCTCGAATACGCCGAGACGGTCCGGCATTCGGCGGGCGCGGTGCCGCTCGCGGTCACCGGCGGTTTCCGGTCGCGGGCGGCGATGTCCGCGGCGATCGAATCCGGAGCGTGCGATGTCGTCGGCATCGGCCGGCCGACGGCCGTACTGCCCGACGCCGCACGCGATCTGCTGGAGGGCCGCACCGATGTGCTGCGCACGCCGGCCATCTCGCTGGGGCTGCGCGGACCACTCGCCCGCAGCGGCGGTCTCAAATCCTTCGACGGCGCACTGGATCTGCAGTGGCACACCGATCAACTGCATCGGCTCGGCGCCGGACTGAATCCGGATCCGGCCCGTTCCCCGTGGCGCACGGCGCCCACGATGGTGCGGCGCAACGGAATCGAGGCGCTGCGGTCCCGGCGCGGCGGGTCCGGATCGCGCCCCGACCCGCTGGCTCGCAAGTTCGCCGTCGAACGCAATATCGGTCGGTACGTGGTGAATCCGCTGTTCCGCAACCTGAACCGGATCGGGATCCGGTCGAGTTTCGCGACCGAACTCGAGACGATCGGCCGCAAGTCCGGACAGCCGCGCCGGGTCCCGGTCTCGGTCCGGTTCGAGGACGACGGCGCCTGGATCATCTGCCAGCACGGCCTGCGCTCGGGTTGGGGCAACAATGTCGCCGCCAACCCGAATATCCGTCTGCGTCAGGGTAACCAGTGGCGTACCGGGATCGCCGAACTACGTCCCGAGGACGATGTCGTCGCCCGCGCCCGCGCCTTCGCACCCCATCGACTGCTCGCCCCGCTCACCGCCGCCGGGTTCGCCGCCCTGCAGACCACGCCGGTCTCGGTGCGCGTGACGTTCACCGACGACCGGTAACCTCACTCCCGCACCCACTCGTGACCCCAGTAGCTGTCCGCGGTCATCTCCTCGGCGACGTAGTCCGGACCGACGAGCATTCCATCACAACCGAATTCGAGATCCCAGCCGCCCGGTGTGCGAACGTAGAAGGAGATCATCTTGTCGTTGGTGTGCCGTCCGAGCGTCGAGGACAGGTGATATCCCGATGAGGTCACCCGATCCAGTGCCCGGCCGACGTCGTCCAGCTGATCCACCTCGACCATGATGTGCACCAGACCCGGCCCCGGCGACGGATTTCCGGGAATCAGCGCGAGACTGTGATGCCGCGGGTTGACCCCGAGAAAGCGGATCCACAGCGGATGCTCGGGCGGGCCCACCCGGAACGATCCGCGGGCGGCGAAGCCCAGGACCTCGGCGTAGAACCAGCGGGCGGCTTCGAGATCCGGCACCGGAAGCACAACATGTCCCAAACCCATTGCCCCGCTGACGAATCGGTTGCCGAACCGGGACAGCACCGGAGTATGGTCCAGCAGCGGACCGTGGAACACCTCGACGCTCAGCCCGGACGGATCGGCGAAGGCGATCGCCTCCTCCACATGCCGCGACCGGGCCTGCGCGGGCGTGAGCGTGGTGACCGCGACGTCGGCCTTCTCCAGGACCTCACGCACCAGCGCCAGGGATGTCGCATCGGCCACCTGCCACCCGACCGCGAGCACCTCGTCGCGCTCACCGGGCACCAGTTCGAGCCGGTAGGTGTGCTCGTCCATCCGTAGATAGATCGAATCCGCGGCGGGACCGTGCCCTTCGGCGAATCCGATGGTCTCGAAGGCGAACGTGCGCCAGGCGTCCGGATCGGTGATCCCGATCCGGACGTAGCCGAGGGAACTGAAGGCAGCCACTGTGATCACTCCTTGGGTGTTTCCGGGGATTGCGCGCGTTACCGATGCTCACCGCCCGGCATGCTCACCGGGGCCGACAGTCCCGCTGGACGGGAGAACGACGCCGCCCGGCCGCACGCGGGACATCGCAAGCCACCGCGCTTGCGCCGAAAAGACATATAGCCGACGGTAATCGGAACAGCTCGGCGTGCTCGGTGGTCAATACGTAGCCCCGGTGACCGGGACGAATCGGTAGAAGATACGTAGTTCCACCGATTCGCCGTTCCCCGCGAGAGTCCACTGTGACTGGTAACACGAGTATGCAACCCGAACATGCCCAGTCCACATACTTCGAGACTGCATATGAGCCAACGGAGGAACATATGACCGTCACCGCGCTGCCCGTCACCGAACGCGCCGTTCCTGCCCGAGGCCACGCGAGCGATTCCGACCGGCAGCCCACACGCGCCGCGACCCGGCCGATCCCGGTGTCGATGATCGAGCGGATGACGCTGATCCTGGACGTGTTCGACGCCGCGACCCCGACGCTGACCCTGGTGGAAATCGTTGAGCGGACCGGACTTCCGCGATCGACCGTGCACCGGATCCTGGATCAGATGATCCGGCTGCGCTGGCTTGCGCACACCTCCGGCGGCTACCGGCTGGGCATGCGCACCCTGGAACTGGGCGGCCTGGCCGCCGATCACAACGAGACCCGCGACGCAGTCGGCCCACTGCTGCACGAACTGGCCCAACGCACCGGTCTGGTCGGTCATCTGGCCGTACTGGACGGCCGCGAGGTGGTGTACCTGGACAAGGTCGGCGGCCGGTTCGCCGCCGCACTGCCGACCCGCCTCGGTGGCCGGATGCCCGCGCACGCAACGGCTCTGGGCAAGGCGATGCTCTCGACGCTGGAGCCGCCCATCGCCGAATCGGTGGTCCGGACCCGTCCGGCGCGGCTGACCGCGCGCACGGTCTGTGAGCCCGACGCACTGCGACGCGAACTCGAGCGCATCCGGCTTCGCCAGGGCGTGGCGATCGACCACGAGGAGGCGATGGCCGGAATCGCCTGTGTCGCAGCGCCGGTGCGTGTGCGCGGTGCGGCCCCCGCGGCGCTGTCCCTCACCGGTCCGGCCGATGCGATGGGGTTCGATCGGCTGGCCCGGGTCGTGCTCGAGGTCGCGCACGAGGCCGGACGCGCCCTGTTCCCGAGGCGTGCGCGAGGACGCTAGTCCGGGCGCGGATTCAGCGTCGCGCGATCCGCGCCACCCAGGCCGCGGTCTCCACATTCCCGTCCGCGTCGGCCCGCACCCCTTCGAGGGCTTCCGGCGACAGGACCGCGGTGATCCGGCCGCGATAGCGCGCGGGCTGTAGATCCTCCAATTCCCATCCCTCGCCGAATGATTCGCGAATCATGCCGTCGCTGATCCGCGGCCCGAAGCCGGGCTCGGCATCGGAGAGCGCCAGCAGCAGGACTCGACCGCCCGGTGCGCACAGCGCGTGCAGGGCCTGCACATAGGCGGCCCGCGCCTGGGGGTCCTCCCGGAAGACGTGGAACAGCGCACTGTCCAGAATCGTGTCGAAGACGCCGAGTTCGGCCGCGAGGCCGGGATCGCCGCCGATCGCGACCATATCGGCGAGTTCGAATCGCGCAGCGGGCACACCCTTGTTCGCGGCATTGGCGCGCGCGTAGGCGACCGCGCTGGGCGAGAGATCCACGCCGAGCACGTCGTAGCCGAGGGCGGTCAGTGCGATGGTGTGCTCACCGGCACCGCACCCGGGATCCAGGACACGACCACGGATCCAGCCCTCCCGTTCCAAGGCCAGTACCTGCGGCTGCGGCTCGCCGATCACCCAGGGGGCGGTGTCGTTGTCGTAGACGGTGTTCCAGATCTCTGCGGACTGTGTCATGAGTCCAGCCTGCAACCTCAACCCCGGTAGAGGTCAACCGATCTCGGACCGAATTGTCGCCGGTCGGTTCAGAGCCTGTTCTCGGCCAGCCAGCGCTCGGCCCGCGTCGCCGAGGCCCGGGACAACCAGGCATCCTGCACGACCTCGCGCAACTCGTCCAGGCGCAGTTCGCCGAGCCGGCCCGCCCGGACCAGGACCGAGGAATGCCCGTCGAAATGCGTGGTGCTGAACCAGGGCGACTCCTGATCCTGCACCAATGCCAGCTTGTCGGACTCGGACGGAACCCAGATCACGATCACGTCCGGATAGCGGTCCCCGGTGTCCGGATCGACCGCGTCCGGGCGCGGGGTCCGGAAGAAGATGAACGACTTGCGCCCGACCTGATAGATCGGATTCTCCTGCGGACCGTACTCGACCGTGACGTGCGGCATGGCCAGCGCCAACTCGTGCACGTCCTCGACCCGAGCGCGCCGTGATCGGGGCACGGGTCAGTCCGCCAGCCCGGTGAGCAGGGCTCGGGTGCGGACCGCCTCCTCGCCGCCGACGAAGATCGCGCCGACGAATTCCGTGGCGCCAGCGTGGAAGATGGACCGAATGCGTTCGGCGACATACTCTTCCGAACCGATGATGGCCAGATCCGCCGGGCCCTCGGCGCCTTCGCGATCCATCATCGCCCGGTACGAGGGCAGCGAACCGTAGGCGGCGTAGACCTTGGCCGCCCGCTCCCGGGCGGCGTCCACGTCATCGGTGACGCAGACCGGCAGCGGGCACACCACGCGCGGTGCGGGGCGTCCCGCCTCGGCCGCCGCGGCGGTGATCGCCGGTGCGACGTGATCGCGAACGGTCGCCGGACCCGTCATCCACAGCACGGTGCCGTCGGTGACCCGGCCCGCGAGTTTGAGCATCGCCGGACCCATCGCGGCCAGCAGCACCGGCACCGTTCCCTCGTTCGGCACCGACAGCGCCAGATTGGCCTTCACCGTCTCGCCGGCGAAAGAGACCGGCTTGTTCTCCAGCAGCGGCATCAGCACCGACAGGTACTCGCGCATGTGCCGGGCCGGGCGCTCGAAGCTGTACCCGAACATGTTCTCGATCACGATCTTGTGCGACAGGCCGAGACCGAGCGTGAGCCGCCCGGGGCCCACCGCGAGCGCGGTCGTGCGCGCCTGCTGGGCCAGCGCGCCCGGATGACGCGGATAGCTCGGCACGACGGCGGTGCCGATATCGATCCCCGGCACCTGACTACCCGCGACGGCCAGCGCGGTGAGCGCGTCCACGCCGAAGATGTGCGTCATCCAGGCGGAGTTGAAGCCCTCGTCCGCGGCGCGGCGCAGCTCGTCGGTCAGGCCGCGCAAGCCCTCGGGCCCGGTCGGTTCGTTCAACAGGATGCCGATACGCACAGCGGGCCTCCTCGGTCGTGGGATGCTTCTCGCTCGTGGTCGGCACCGGCGCCGACCACGCATCGGCAAGCCTATGCCCGCCGGATCGGCGGCCCGCAGCCGGTTCGCCGCGAGGTCGATTCGAGCGATCCGGGCACGCGCTAGTGTGGCGGATATGGCGCGGCGTGTCAGCGGGAACCTTCCCGCCGAGGTCACCAGCTTCGTCGGCCGCCACGACGAACTGGCCGCCGCGAAGCGTCTGCTGTCGACCACGCGAGTGCTGACGCTGCTCGGGCCGGGCGGCGTCGGCAAGACGCGCCTGTCGCGTCAGCTCGGCGCCTCGGTCGGGCGGGCCTTCCGCGACGGGGTCTGGCTGGTCGAACTCGCCGACGTGCGGGATCCGGATCTGGTGACGCTCAGCGTCGCCGAGGCGCTGCACCTGGGCGACGACACCAGCGATCCGCTGCCGCGACTGCTGAAATTCCTCGCCACCCAGCGGATGCTGTTGGTCCTGGACAATTGCGAGCACCTGATCGACGCCTGCGCCGAACTGGTCGAGCGCATCGTCACCGCCACCCCGGCGGTGCAGGTGGTCGCGACCAGCCGTGAGGTGCTCGGTATCGCGGGTGAACAGGTGATGCCGGTGCCGCCGCTGCCGGTCGGTGGCCAGCGCCGCGGATGCGAGGAGCCGGGCGGCGACAGCGATGCGGTGCGGCTGCTGGTCGAACGGGCCGGCGCGGTCGATCCCGGTTTCACCAGCACCACCGCCAACCGCGCGACGCTCGCCGCGATCTGTCGTCGCCTGGACGGAATGCCGCTGGCACTCGAGTTGGCGGCCTTGCGTTTTCGCGTCTTCACCCCCGCGCAAATCCTGGACCGGCTCGACGACACGATGACTCTGCTCAGCGCCGGTCCGCGCACCGCGCCACACCGCCAGCAGACCATCGACGGCGCGATCCGCTGGAGCTATCAGCTGTGCACCGACGCGGAACAGACTCTGTGGCAACAACTCTCGGTCTTCGCCGGTGGGCTGGACATCGATGCCGCGGAGGCGGTATGCGCACTGTCCGCCGAGGGGCAGGATCTCGTCGGCGCGCTCACCGGACTGGTCGACAAATCGGTGCTGCTGCTGCGTCAGGACGACGAGAAGGCCAGATATTCGATGCTGGAACCGATTCGGCAGTTCGGCCACGACCGGCTGATCGAATCCGGCACGGAGGCAGCCGTGCGGGCGCGCCATCGCGACCACTATCGACGGCTGGCATTGCGCGGACCGCGCGCCTACTGCAGCTCCGAGGATGTGGCCTGGTTCCGGGACCTGTCCCGCGAACACGCGAATCTTCGTTCGGCCCTGCAGTTCTCGATGTCCGATGCGCCGCGCCTGGCCCTGGACACCGCCACCGCGCTGCGCCCGTACTGGGAGCACTACCGGTTCCTGTCCGAAGGACGCCGCTGGCTCACCGACGCCCTGATGCGCACCCCGACGACGCCCTCGCGCGAGCGGGCGCGCGGGCTGTCCTCGGCGGCCTCACTCGCCGCGCTGCTGTCCGATCGCGAATCCGCGGCCGGATTCGTCGAAGAGAGCCTGGCGCTGGCGACGGAACTGGGCGCGGCAGACGTCCTGGCCGAGAATCGGCTGGACAGCGCCTTGATCGCATTCACCGACGGTGACACCCGGCGGGCGCTGACGATGGCCGAGCAGGCCGCCGCACTGGCCCGCGATGCCGGGCACACCACCACCGAGATGGACAGTCTCTCTTTCGGATTCATGTGCGCGACATTGCTCGAGGACGACCGGTCGACCACGATCGCCGAAACTCTGCGAGCGTTGACCGAACGGCACGGCGTGCACCTGCTGGGTGGTCTGGCGCTGTGGACGGTCGGGGTCGATCATTGGCGGCACGGCAATCAGGAGGCGGCCGCGGCGTACATGAGTCGCGCGGTGGAGATGTTCGCCGAATTCGACCGATGTATCTGGCTGGCCTCGGCATTCGACGGTATGGCCTGGTCGGCGGCGGCCCGCGGCGATATGGTGCGCGCGGCCCGGCTGATGGGCGCGGCGCAGACCCTGCAGCGCGACACCGTGCGCCTGGCCCACGCCATCGCCACCGCGGTCGGCGAGAAGGTGCGTGTCCAGGTCCTGGAAGAATTGGGCGAGAAGGGATTTCGCGAGGCGTACGACAGCGGTGCGGCCCTGTCGCTGCCCGCCGCCATCGACTACGCGCTGGGCCGCACCGCCGCCCCCGCGCAGACCGAGCCGAAACCGTTGCGCGCCGAACCGGTCGACGATGCGGCCGTCGACGTGCTCACCCGCCGGGAGAAGGACGTCACCCGGCTGGTCGCGGCCGGTCACAGCAATAAACGCATCGCCGCGGATCTGGTGATCTCGGTGCGCACCGCCGAAACCCACGTCGAGCACATCCTGACCAAACTCGGCTTCACCTCCCGCACCCAGATCGCCGCCTGGGCCCGCGATCACGGTCTGTGAAAGTTATTCGCCGGTCACGCCGTCGATCCGTTCGCGCAGCAGGTCGGCATGGCCGTTGTGGCGGGCGTACTCCTCGAGCATGTGCAGGTAGATCCAGCGCAGGCTGATCTCGCGACCCGTGCGCGGGTGGACGAAGGTGTAATCCAGCGCGAGTGGGGCGACCGCGGCGTCGCACTGGTCGATCTCGCTGCGGTACAGCGCGAAATCGTGTGCCGCGTCGGCGGTGTCGACGTCGTCGAAATCGCCGTCCTGGTTCTGCTCGGTGGTGTGCTGGTACGGCACGTCCTGCCCCGCCGCACGTTTGCGGAACCAAGCTCGTTCCACCTCGGTCATATGCCTGACCAGGCCCAGCAACGTCATCGAGGACGGTTCGACACTGCGGATCACCAACTGTTCGGCGGTCAGGCCACGGCATTTCCACAGCAGCGTCGCACAATGGTGATCGAGCCTGTTCTGCAGCATCGAACGCTCGTCTCCCACCACGAGCTGCGGGGAACGCACTGTCTCCGGGGCAGTCCACGTCATCCCTCGAGGCTAAGCGGCCGGTCGTCGAGGCGAAACCGAATTCCGTGGCACCCCGACGCGCCGAGCGCGGACCACCGGCGGAGCCGATCCACCCCCGCGGCCACCGACGGCATGCAAAAATCGCAATGGTGCACGAGATATGGCGGATCGATCAGGCCCGGACCCGCTCCATCAGCCCGGAGAACCCGACCGGTGCACCGGGCGGGGGCGGGCGCGCGACGGAGGGCACCGGCGCGCATGCGGCCGCGGAGCTGGGCGTCGGCTGGAAGATGTCGCCGTCGATAGATCTGCCGCCCGGCGAAACCGCCACCCTGGCCGACGTTTCCGGCCCCGGCGTGGTCCGGCACTTCTGGCTGACCACCGACCGCTCGGTGCTGAACGAGATGACGCTGCGGGTGTACTGGGACAACGATGCCGAACCGGCCGTCGAGGTGCCGCTGGGATCGTTCTTCTGCAACGCCTGGGAGGAACTGGCACAGGTGAATTCGGAGATGGTGGTGGTCGCCCCGGCGGGCGGGCTGAACAGCTTCTGGCCCATGCCGTTTCGCGCGCACGCCCGCTTCACCCTGCACAACGGCGGCGATCGCTCGGTGCCGGTCTATTACCAGATCACCTATCTGGAAGAGGATGTGCCGCGCACCGCGGGCTATCTGCACGTGCGGCGGCGGCACAGCAATCCACTGGGCAATCCGGCGATTCACACTGTGCTGGAGGATATTCCGGGACCGGGTCGCTACGTCGGCACCTATCTGGCGATCGTGCCCAACGCGCCGGGCTGGTGGGGTGAGGGCGAGATGAAATTCTATCTCGACGGCGACACCGAATACCCCACCATCTGCGGCACCGGTACCGAGGATTTCTTCGGCGGCGCATGGAATTTCGACATGCAGGACGCCTACCACACCTACTCCACGCCCTATCTCGGCCTGGTGCAGGTACTGCCGCCGGATCAGATCTACCAGCCGCAACAGCGATTCGGCATGTTCCGCTGGCATGTGCGCGACCCGATCTGCTTCGACCGGAGTCTGCGCGTCACCCTGCAGGCGCTCGGCTGGCGGGATGGCGGCCGGTATCTACCGTTGGAGGACGCCGAGGTCGCGACCACCTCCTGGTGGTATCAACACCGGTCGGTCACCGGGCGACGCCACCGTCTCTGAATCGGAATCCGCTGCCCAGCAGTGTAATTCACGATCCGGAGTCGGCGGTGACCACCTCGTGCCGGTGGGACCGGTGCGAGCGCCGGTACTCGCTGGGCGAGATGCCGACCTCCCGGCCGAAGTGCGCGCGCAGGTTGGCCGCGCTACCGAGGCCGCAGCGTTCGGCGACGACGTCCACCGAGAAGTCGGTGGCCTCCAACAACTCTCGCGCCCGGATCAACCGCTGGGTGAGCAGCCACCGCAGCGGTGTCGCACCGAGTTCGGCATGGAAACGCCGGGCCAGGGTCCGCTCGCTCATCCCGGCCCGCTTGGCCAGATCGCCGACGGTGAGCGGAGTGTCCAGCCGTTCCAGCGCCCATTGCAGGGTCGCGGTGAGACCGGGATCGGTGGCCTGGGCGGGCACCGGCGCGGCCAGGAATTGGGCCTGGCCGCCCGCGCGATGCGGCGGGACGACCAGATTCCGGGCGACAGCATTGGCGATGCGGGAGCCGAGATCCTTGCGGACCAGGTGAATACACAGATCCATCCCCGCCATCGTGCCCGCGCTGGTGAGGATGCGGCCGTCATCGATGTAGAGCACCGACGGGTCGACGTCCATGCCGGGAAACCGGTCCAGCAGCACATCGACGTGCTTCCAGTGCGTGGTCATCCGCCGGCCGTCGAGCAATCCCGCCGCGGCCAGTACGAAGGCTCCCGAGCACAGCGCCACGATCCGCGCCCCGCCCGCATAGGCCGCGCGCACGGCCTCGACCAGTTCGGCGGGCGGATCCTGCCGGACGTTCGGCGTGCTGGGGACGATCACGGTTCCGGCGGTGAGCAGGTCGTCGTAGTCGTAATCGGTGAGCGTGACGAACGGATCGCGCAGTGTCGCATGACGAGTCCCGCGCGGACCGCACAGCCGCAGGTCGTACCAGTCCGCTGCGTCGACGCCGGGCGGCGGTTCGAAGAACACCTGATACGGAATCGCCACCTCGAACATCGGCTGTCCGGGAGCGACGGCGATGGCGATGGTCCGCTCGCTACGATCGATCATGTCGGTAATCTAGCGCATATTGTCGATTCAGCCACTGGTTGACGTTCATTCGTGACGGGATAGTTGCACCCATGACTGTTTCCGCCAGTGTCAATGGGCCTGCACGAGTCGAGTTCGTGCCCCCGTCCGCATCATCGCGCCGATGGCGGGTGCTGGCGGTCGCGGCCGTCGCCCAATATCTGGCCATCCTGGATCTGTTCGCCGTCACGGTCGCCTTCCCCACCCTGCAGACATCCTTCGGCCACGCCTCGGCGAGCACGGTGTCCTGGGTGCTCAACGCCTACACGATCGTCATGGCCGCGCTGCTGGTTCCCGCGGGGCGTCTCGCGGACGACACCGGCCGCAAACGCGGATTCCTGCTCGGCATAGCGCTTTTCGGGCTGTCCTCGATCGCCTGCGCGGCCGCGCCCGGTCTGGGCGCGTTGATCGCCGCCCGCATCGTGCAGGCCGTGGCCGCGGCGCTGCTGGTACCGACCGGTCTCGGACTCGTACTGCCCTCGTTCGACAGGCGCGAACACCCGACCGTGATGGGCATCTGGACCGCGATCGCCGCCGCGGGCGCGGGCAGCGGACCGGTGATCGGCGGCCTGCTGCTGCAGGCGGGCTGGCGCTGGATCTTCCTGCTCAACATCCCGTTCACGGTGGCGGCCTTCGTATTCGGGCTGCGTGTACTGCCCGATATTCGCGGGCAGGCGGGACGGAAACTCGACATGTTCGGCGCGGCACTGATTCTCGCCGCCATCGCCGCCCTGACCACCGTCTTCGTGCAGGCATCGGACTGGGGATACACCTCGCCCGCCACGATCGGCACGCTGCTGGCCGCGCTGGCGCTGGCAGGCGTGTTCGGCTGGCACGCGCGACGTCACCCGGATCCGGTCGTGAGCCCGGCAGTCCTGCGGCACAAGCTGTTTCGCATCGCGACGGCCGGAGTGTTCGCCTACTACCTGGCCTTCGCCGCGCTGATCCTGGAGGGCACCCTGTTCCTGACTCGGCAGTGGCACTACTCGCAATTGGCCGCGAGCCTGGGCATCGCGCCCATCCCGATCAGCTGCCTGCTGCTCTCACCGCTGTCCGGACGCCTCGTGGCCCGATTCGGTGCGCGGACCTGCGCGGCGCTGGGTGGGGCGACCATCGCGCTGGGCGCGGCATGGTGGACCGTCACGGCCGGACTCACCACGTCGTATCCGATCATGTTCCTGCCCGGCGCGATCCTCGCGGGGGCGAGTACAGCGCTGTTGCAACCGCCGTTGTTCGGCGCCTCGGCACTGCTGCCCGCCGATCAACTCTCACTGGGTTCGGGGACGTTGATGATGGCGCGGCAGACCAGTTCCGCACTGGGCGTGGCGATTCTGACCGCCATTCTCGCGCGGGCGGCCGTTCCCGGACTCGTCGACTATCGCGCCGGGTGGATGTACATGGTCGCGGTCGGTCTGCTCGCTGCCGTGGCCGGGCTGGCGTACCGGCCCGAGGCGCGGGCTCAGCTCACCGCGGCGGCCCGCAGCCCCGGCCAGCCGTAAAGGCGCGGTCCGTCGGCCAGTCCGGCGATCGGATGCTTCTGCTGAGCCAACTCCGGGGCCTGCGCGAGTTCCGGATTCTGCTTCACCAGCTCGCGGCGAACCTCGTCCATGTCCAGCCACATGATCTCCTGCACAACGTTTTCCAGTTGTTCGGAGGTCTTGAAACCGGGCTCGGCGTAGACCGGCAGGCCGTCGCGGAAGGCCAGCAGCATCGGCAGGCTGCTGACCTGCGCGACGGCCGCCAACTGCTGTTCGACGTCGGCATCGACGGTGGCGTGCACGATATCCGGGTGCATCCGCGCGGATTCCTCGTATACCGGCGCGAATCTGGTGCACCACCCGCACCAGGTCGCCCAGAAGTCCACCAGAACGATGCCGCCGCGAGAGACGACCTGCTGGAAATTCTGCTGATTCAGCGCCTGCGTAGGCATGCGGCCCTCCCGATATCACAACTCGCCTGCATGGCATCGGATTCTTCCACGAAACCCCGGCCACGTCACTGTCCGGGACACGCGCCCCGGATCACTCGGTTCACACCGCGTGAGCTGCGACCCGAGGTGCGCGAGTTCCGGTCCGCCCCAGCGCGGCTCGCAGCAGCCGCACATAGCGGTTCCAGCGCGCCGGGGTGCGCACGGATCCGGTGAGTTCGAATTCGGCGCGATCGAGCAGGTCCTCGATCAGCGCATCGTGCAGCCAGCGCACGGCCAGTGGCCAGAGCAGCCGGAACCGGCCACCGCCCCGGGCCGCCAACTGGTGGACCAGCAGCGTCTCGCCGTCGGCGTCGAGGATCAGGAATTCATGGCAGCCCTCGACGTCCGTCGAGCCGAAGACACTGTCGAATCGGCAGTTCAGCCACCTGCCCGGCTGATATCCCTGCACCGTGTAGCGGACCACGCCGTGGCCTCCGGACGCGCCGACCGACAGCGGCCGGTCCAGGACCAGGGGCGGCCAGGAGTCGCCGGGCCACAGTGCGTCGTGCGGACCGGCGAGTGTGTCGAGCAGAGCTCCCGCCTGCGCGGCAGGCACCGGAATGCGGCAGGTGTGGATATTGAGCACGGCCATCGTGAATCACCCTCTCGGCCGGACCCGCGGGTCGCGGCCGGTCTCGATATGGAATGTTCCCTCTATATCGAATTAGAGCATACATTCCATATCGATGCCATGGCGATGGCCGTGAGCCGGGACACGCGGTGAGCGAGAGTCAGCTCGAGGCGGTGCGATGCTGCTCGGCGGCGAGGAAATGCGCTGTGTCGCTGGTGGATTCGTAGAGTGCGCGATAGTGCCGGTAGTACCGCCCATACAGTTCGGTGTGCGCCGGATCCGGATCGACCGTGGTGACCACCGGATTCCACTGGGTGGTGTCCACCCCGGCCGCCTCGGCGGCGAGCATGGCGTCACCGAGGCAGGCGCCGACGGTCTCGGCCGGGAGCTGCTGCGGCAAGCCGGTGATATCGGAGACGATCCGCGTCCACAGACCGCCCTTGGTGCCACCCCCGACCGCGACCAGCCGGTGCGCCTGGCCACCGGCCTCGGCCATCGCCTCGAGATTGTGGCGCACGCCGTAGCCGATGCCCTCGAGCGCCGCGCGATAGAGCTCGGCGCGACCGTGCGTCAACGTCAGGCCGGCGACGATGCCGCGAGCGTCCGGATCGAACAGCGGCGTGCGCTCACCGGCGAAATAGGGCACCACGATCAGCCCGCAACTGCCCGCCGGAACCTGGCCCGCCTCGGCGACCAGATCGGTGAAATCCCCGCCGACCAGGCGGCGCAACCAGTCGGTCACCGCGCCGGAGGTGGCCATACCGGCCGCGAGAGTGTATGTGCCGGGCCAGGTTCCGCACGTGCCCCACAGACCCGGATGCGGATGCGGATCGGTCAGCACCTGCACCAGGAACATGGTGGTGCCGTACATGACCATGGCGTCTCCGGGCGCGCGCACCCCGACACTGGTGGCCTCGGCCCAGGCGTCGATCGTGCCGGTGGTGACGGGCAGACCGACCGGAAGTCCGGTCGCGGCGGCCGCGGTCCGGCTCACCTGCCCGACGATCTCGGTGGGCCAGCACAATTCGGGCAGTTCGAGTCCGGGCGCGACCGAATCCGCCCAGTCCGTTGCCCATTCGCGGCGGCGCAGATCGTACATCGGCACGCACTGGCTCGCCGATTGGTGATCGAGCACATAGCGACCGGTGAGCCGGTGCACCAGAAAGGAACTCGCCATCAACAACATCCGGGTGCGGGCGTAGATCTCCGGCTCGTGCCGCGCCAGCCAGCGCACCTTGGGTCCGACGGCCTGGCTGGTGAGCGGCGAGCCCGCACGCGAAAGTACCTGTTCCGCACCAAATTCCGCGTTCAGTTCCGCGATTTCGGTGGTTGCGCGAGTGTCCACGCCGTAGAGGATGGCCGGACGAAGCGGAGCTCCCGTGGCGTCGGCGGGCAGCAGACACGGGCCGATACCGCTGACCGCCAGCCCGCGAACCGATTCCGGCCCCGCGGCATCGAGCAGTTCCCGTGTGATCGCGACGAAATCGGCCCACCACACCGCCTCCGCATCGTGCTCGACCCACCCGGGCCGCGGCGTCGAAACACCGTGCACCCGTTCGGCTCTGGCCGCGATCGTGCCATCTGCGGTAACCAGCACGCCCTTGGAGCCGGAGGTGCCGATATCGATCCCTAGAAACATCAGCGCTCCCTTCCTCGCATGCCCGGACACATCGTCCCGCTCCCGCGCCGATCAGTCGGCCGACGCCACCAGAATTACAGGTCCACGGCTCGGTCGGCCGCAATTCTGTCGAACTCGGCGCAGATTGCACCTCGAGGGATTGCGCGCACCCGCCTTCGGCTTGCCTACCGAACATTGGGACGAATCCCACACGCCCAGGTATATCGAGACGGCCCCGGCGCTCGTTCAGGTCGGGTCGGCGAATTGCAGGGGTGCGATGTGCACGCCCCCCTGGCCCCAGCCCGCAGTCGTGATCCACCATTCGCCGTCGTCGGTGACGATCTCGGCGGCGTGGGCCTCGATGTGTCCGACGCGGTCCTGGACGCGGAAGTGCAGCGGATCGGAGCTGAGGAACACGTCGGTGCCGATGTAGTCGGGGCGCGGGCCGACGAACAGATACCAGAAGTCGTTGTGCCGCACCACGAATGGGGATTCGGTCGGTCCGGCGCCGGTGCCGGTGGCCGGATCGGTGTAGGCGATCGCGCGATCGCTCCAGTGCACGAGATCGGTGCTGGTGCGGTAGGCGACCACGTGGTTGCCGCCTGCCGGCTCGCTGGTCGCGCAGTAGTACATCACCCAGCGGTCATCCAGACGCAGCACCATCGGATCGCGGGCGTCGTAGCCGTCGCGGAACAGCGGGCCCTGCGGATGACGCGTCCACTGCCGCAGATCGGTGGAAGTCGCCAGATTCATCGCGGTCCCGGTGCGGTCCGCACCGCCGCCGTCGTAGAACATGGCGTAGCCCGCGCCGCCGTCGACGACGTACGGGGCCCACAGATGCGTCTCGCCGTACTCGCGGTCCACATTCAGCGCGGGCGGCTGCTTCGTCCACGGACCCAGCAGATGTTCGGCGGTCGCGTGCGCGAACTGCGTCTCGTCCCACGGATCGGCGGGCTCGGGGTGGGTGATCCCGAACAGGTGCCAGAGCCCGGTCCCATCACGAATCACGGTGTGGTCGTTGACATACCACGGATGCGTCTCGCCGTCACTCGGATCGTAGATACGCCGGAAGGAGCCTGCGGTCACCTGCATACGGCTACCGTGCCGCCTCCGCCGAACGCGTACACGCCGACACGCCGTCGCCCCGGGGGGTGGGGAGAAATCCGCGCTCGTTCGGGTACCCGGTCAGCATGGCAGGACATCCGCGACGGACCGCGTTCCTGGGAACGCTGATGATGCTGGTCGCCTTCGTCACCGGTCTGTGGGTGCACGAACTGCCGACGACGGCGCTGCGGGTGATCGCGTACGTTCTGCTGTTCCTGTTCGCCGCCCTCGGATTCGTGCTGAGTTTCCGCGACTACTCCTGATGCTCAACGTCTGCGGATCAGACCGGCGAAACCCGCCCCCATCAGCATGAATCCGGAGATCAACGCGAATCCGTTGGTGACCCAGGAGTGCAGCGCCACCTGCCAGGTGGAATCGATCGACGGTAGATCGCCGATCAGTCGGAAGGTGTCGTCCGGGAACAGGATGTGCAGAATCCCCGGGAACACGCCGTACACCAGCCCGGCCGCGAAGGTGCCCGCCGGGGAGAACGCCGCCATTGCCGCCACCAGCATCAATATCACCGAACCGACGATGATCTCACCGGCCGCGGTCCAGCGGTCCGTGACACCGCCGATGATCACCCAGTACCGGATATCCGCACCGCCCTTGGCCGCGAAGGCGATACCGATCGGCGTCACCACCAGCCCGATCAACACACCGATCACGGTGCGGCCGGTTACGCCATGGCTCTGGAACTGCGCACCGGGCGGCGCCCAGCCCGGGGGTGACTCGAACTTGTTCGGCATCGCCCGTCCTCCCTGCTCCCGCGGTGCTCGAGGGCTCATCGCCTCTGCCGCACCCATTGTCGCGCCCGGCGCCTGAATTATCCTCGCGGACGCCGAAATCCTTTGTGCGACGACTCGCCGGGTTGCGGACGGTTAGCATCGGATATGCCCGATGCGATCTCACAGCCCCCCGACATCGCCGGAGTGCGCCGCAGCCACATCACCGCCCGCGGTGTGCGATTCCACGTCACCGAGGCGGGCCCGGCCGAGGGCCGCCCGGTCCTGGCATTGCACGGCTGGCCCCAGCACCACTACGCCTACCGGCACCTGCTCGCCGACCCGCCGCCCGGACTGCGGATCATCGCGCCGGATCTGCCCGGCTACGGCTGGTCCGGACCGGCGCCGCACCGCTGGTTCAAAGAAGAGGTCGCCAGTGATGTGCTGGCGCTGCTGGATTCGCTGACCTCCGACCGCACGCTACTGGTCGGTCACGACTGGGGCGGGTACATCGGATTCCTGATGGCGCTGCGCGAACCCGAGCGGTTCTCCGGATTCGCGCCGCTGAACATCGTGCACCCCTGGCAGACCCCACGCACCCTCGCACCGCACCTGTGGCGATTCCTGCTGTACCAACCTCTCGTCGCGGCACTGGGCATGCCACTGCAACAGCACACTCCCTTCCTGAACCAGCTGTTCCGGCTCGCGGTCGCCGACTCCACCGAATTCACACCGGATGTGGTGCACGCCTACACCGATCGTTTCCGCGATCCGATCCCCGCTCGCGCGGCCACCGACACCTACCGCACCTTCCTGCTGCGCGAGGTCCCCGCCCTGCGGCGCGGTGAACGACGTCGCGCCACCCTCCCGATCCGCGCCCTGTTCGGCACCGCCGACGGCGCCATCCATCGTTCGCTGGCCGCCGCCGAAACCGCCGACGCCACCGATTACACCGTCGAATACGTCTCCGGCTGCGGACATTTCATCCCCGAGGAACGTCCCGGCCTGGTCCGGGCGCACCTGCTGGCGCTGGCCGCCGAAACCGCCTGAACGCGAGAGCGCGACCCCGGCTCGGGCGGTTGTCGCCGCCCGAGCTGCCGCCGTGCCGGTGTGTCTTCCGGTGCGAATACCGCTGTCGGTCAGAGACTTCGGATCATCAAGGGTCTGGGCTCGGGTAGGGAGGAGCGGCGGATGTGTCCGTGCGGGCGTTGCCGGCCGATGCGGGTCAGTGCGGCGCGGAAGCGGGCGGCCACCGCGGCGGTGGGCAACTCGTCCCAGGTCCAGCGGATGACGTGAAACCCCGTGCTGCGCAGGGCATCCTCACGTCGGCGCTCGGCCGCGGCGGTGTCCGCCGGATCGTGCCCGGGGTGTGACCGGCGGCCGTAGCGAGTGCGGCCGTCGAACTCGCCGACGACGCCGGTGTCACCGAAATAGAAGTCGACCCGGCCCAGGAATCTGCCCTCGGCGGTGAAGACGTCGCCCTGCGACTGCGGTATCGGCAGACCGAGTTCGCGCAGCATCACCCGGCTGCGCGACTCGCCGACGCTCTCGCTGTGCGGATTCAGGAAGTTCGCCACCTGCCGTGCTCGATCGATACCCCGACGCCGACCGGCGGCCGCCAACTCCACATCGAGATCGGCTGCGGTGACACCGTATTCACGAGCCAACCAGTCCCCCGCGACGACCGCGGACTCGAACGGAACCGTGCGACCGAGATCGACGATGGTGCGCGCGGGGGTGCTCAGTACCAGACCGCCCACCTCGGCCACGGCGTCGATCGGCGCGCAGTGCACCTTCAGATCCGGTTTGATCCGACCGCCGTTGCGCCGGTTACGGGTGACGCACAGGCGGTCCATCGGCGCGGCCCAGATCGGCGCGCCGTAGAGCGCCGCCGCCGACTGGTGACTCACCACCGCGTCGGCCGCCATGTCCGGCAATACCGCCGCGGCCAGAATGCGATGGCGGGCAACCACATCCAGTTCGGCGTAGACCGCCTCCTCGGAATAGATCCCGCGCCGCAGCCGCCGCCACCGCCCACCGGTGCACATTCGGCGGATCTGATCGTCGGTCACGCCTCGGGCGAGCGCGTCGCGCCGCCGATGGATCCGGGCCTGCTCGGCGGATGCCGAACACGGCTGCGCGGCGGCGTTGTAGTCGTACGGCGCGGCGGCTTCTCCCTCATCGTCTCCCGCGATCACAGGGCTGATCGGTGGACGATATCCAGGACTCGCCGACAACCCGGCGGGACGAGCCGGCCGATCGCCCGGACGCGGGCCCGATCCGGAACCGAATACCGGATGCAACCTCGTGACGCTCATCGGAGATCGGTCTCCGGGCGCGAGCGCCGCGTGGGGCGCGAGGTGAACCGCTCACAGAGCTCACCGTGCCGGAGGACGGGGCGTACCCGCGGTGTGCGAGAGCCGATTCCGTTCCGCCACGAGGTGCGGCAACCTGGACAATTCTTCACGCTCGAACCTCCCCATACGAATTGAGTCGAACCGGGTTTGTTCTAGTTCGACGCGAGGTGGCTCGATCCGGTTCCATAAGTCATTTGACCAGGTCACAGCCGCACCCGCTGGCATCATTCGCATACTTCGCAGCCCGGCCGAAACCGTGCGGATTCGGACACAAGGTGCGGCCGGTCAGCACCCGACTCGGCACCATGCGAAGTCTTGGACGGTGTACAGACGACCAGTTCGCGCGATCCCGCCGCCGACGCAACCGATCGCCGACCCGCACCCTTTACCGACGCCCGCACTCGAAGCAAGTTGGCCGAACGGGTGCACGCGCCGGCATCGGGTGCGTGCGCTGCCGCGCGGTGGAGTGTGTCGGTGGGCTCGGGCACCATGGTCGGCGTGACTACAACCGACCTGCGTGAATCCGCCGAGGCACTGCTGCGTGACCTGGCCGGGCCACAGGCTCGCCTGCGAGAGGACCAGTGGACCGCCATCGATGCGCTGGTCCGGGAGCGCCGGCGGGCCCTGGTCGTACAGCGCACCGGCTGGGGAAAGTCGGCGGTGTACTTCATCGCCGCCAAACTCCTGCGCGCGGCGGGCCGCGGGCCGACGGTGATCGTCTCGCCGCTGCTCGCGCTGATGCGCAACCAGGTCGCGTCGGCTCGCCGGGCGGGTGTCGTCGCCGCGACGATCAATTCCGGCAATATGACCGAGTGGGACGATATCCACGCGCAGGTCGCAGCCGGCGCGGTCGATGTCCTGCTGGTCAGCCCAGAACGCCTGAACAACCCCGACTTTCGCGATGCGGTCCTGCCCGAACTGGCCGCCGACGCCGGACTGGTCGTGATCGACGAGGCCCACTGCGTCTCGGACTGGGGTCACGATTTCCGGCCCGACTACCGCCGGATCCGCACCCTGGTCGCCGACCTCGGCGACGATGTCCCGGTCCTGGCCACCACGGCCACGGCGAACGACCGCGTGGTCACCGATGTGGCCGGTCAGATCGGTACCGACACACTGGTTCTGCGCGGCACCCTGGACCGCGAATCACTACACATGTCCGTCGTCCACATCGAGGACGCGACCGTACGCACCGCATGGCTCAGCAGATATCTGCACGAGCTCCCCGGCTCGGGCATCATCTACACCCTCACCGTGGCCGCGGCCCACGACCTCGCGGACGTCCTCGGCTCGCACGGCCACCGGGTCGGCGCGTACACCGGCCGGACCGATCCGGCCGAGCGGGAGGTGCTCGAACAGGCCCTGCTCGACAACGAGGTGAAGGCACTGGTGGCGACCTCGGCCCTGGGCATGGGCTTCGACAAGCCGGATCTGGGGTTCGTCGTGCACATCGGTGCGCCGTCCTCACCGATCGCCTACTACCAGCAGGTGGGTCGCGCGGGCCGCGGCACCGCACGCGCGGAGGTGGTGCTGCTCCCCGGTCCGGAGGACAAGCGGATCTGGAGTTACTTCGCCTCCGTCGCCTTCCCGCGCGAACATATCGTCCGTGCCGTCCTGGACGCGCTGGATTCCGAGCGCCCGCTGTCCACCTCCGCACTCGAACCGCTGGTCGAGCTCAATCGCTCCCGGCTCGAGATGGTGCTCAAGGTCCTCGATGTCGACGGGGCGGTGCGCCGGGTCCGAGGCGGCTGGCTCGCCACCGGCCAACCGTGGACCTACGACACCGAACGCTACGAGCGCCTGTCCCGAGCACGCGAAGCCGAGCAGCAGGCGATGATCGACTACCAGTCGAGCACCGAATGCCGCATGAGTTTCCTGCGCCGTCAGCTCGACGATCCGGCGCTGTCGGGAGCTGTCGCCGATGCACTCGACTGCGGACGTTGCGACAACTGCACCGGCACCCGTCCCGATACGACGGTCGACACCGCGGATCTGGCCGCCATCCGCACCCGCCTGGACCGGCCCGGTATCGATCTGTCCCCACGCAAGCAGTGGCCGACCGGTATGGCGAAACTCGGAATTTCGCTGTCCGGCAAGATCACCGACGGTCCGGCAACCGGCCGGATACTGGGCCGACTCAGCGATCTGGGCTGGGGCCAACGCCTGCGCCCCCTGCTCGACGGCCCCGATGCACCGGTCCCCGATCACATCGTCGACGCCTGCATCGCCGTCCTGCGCGACTGGGGTTGGGAGCAACGCCCCACCTCCGTCCTGGCCATGGAATCGCCCACCCACCCGAAACTCACCGCCGACCTGGCCGCCCGCCTGGCCCACATCGGCCGCCTGCGTGACCTGGGCACCCTGCACATCCGCCCCGGCCGCCCGCCGGTCTCCGCCGCCAACTCGGCCCACCGCGTAGCGGCCCTGCACGATTCCTGGGAGATCCCGCCCCTCGACGACCTCGACGGCCCAGTCCTGCTCGTCGACGCCCTAACCGAGACGGGCTGGACCCTCACCCTGGCCGCCCACACCCTGCGTGCCGCGGGAGCCCCGGCCGTGCTCCCCTTCGCCTTGGCCACCCCCACCTGACACCCCGGCTGCCCATCGAGCACGGCGAGTGGGCATGTTCACGTGCGGTGAGCGTGATCGACTCGCTATCGTCGGTCGGGTGGCCAGTAAGTCTGCCTCGCCGGCGGTGGAGTTGCCGGTCGGTGAGCATACGGTGCGGGTGTCCAACCCTGATCGGGTCTACTTCCCCGAGATCGGGGCCACCAAGCTGGATCTGGTGCAGTACTACCTCGGGGTGGGCGACGGGATCGTGAATGCGCTGCGGGATCGGCCCTGCATGTTGCATCGGTTTCCGAAGGGATTGCCCGGCGGGAAGGTGCATCAGAAGCGGCTGCCCGCCGGGGCGCCGGACTGGATTTCCACTGTGCGCGTGTACTTTCCACGTTACGGGCGGCATGCCGACGAGCTGTGTGTCCGTGAGCTCGCGGACATCGTGTGGGCCGTGCAGATGTCCACCGTGGAGTTCCACCCCTGGAACTCGCGCCGGTTCGACACCGAGAGCCCCGACGAGTGGCGGATCGATCTGGATCCGATGCCCGACTGCCCGTGGTCACGGGTACAGCGGGTGGCCGGGGTGGTGCACGAGGTGCTGGATGAGATCGGTGCCGTCGGCTGGCCGAAGACCTCCGGGGGTAAAGGGCTGCACGTGTACGTCCGGATCGCGCCGGAATGGGGTTTCGCCGACGTGCGCAGGGCCGCACTGGCGTTCGCCCGCGAGGTGGAACGCCGCGCACCCGACGACGTGACCACCACCTGGTGGCGCAAGGACCGCGATCCCGCACTGCTGTTCGTCGACTACAACCAGAACGCCCGCGATCACACCATCGCCGCCGCCTACTCGGTGCGCGGCGTCCCGGAGGCGACCGTCTCCACCCCGGTGCGCTGGAACGAGATCCCGGATATCGAACCCCGCGACTTCACCATCGCCACCGTGCCCGCCCGCTACGCCGAACTGGGCGATCTGCACGCAGGCATCGACGACGCGGTCTTCCGGATCGATCAGCTGCTGGAATGGGCCGATCGCGAACCCGTCGACCTGGACGCGGACACCGCCGACGCCGAATCGGACGCACCCGGCTAACGTCGGATCCGACCGGCCCCGGACATCGCACAGGAGACCTCATGACGGCGACCCCCATCGCGCTCGGACCGACCCGCACTCCGCTGCTGGAAGGCGCGATCACCGGGGCCGGGGGCGCACTGGCCGACCTGGACGCCGCACGGGCCCTGATCTGGGACGGCGGTCCGGAGGGATTCCCGGAACATCTGCCCGAGAACATCGAATGGGTGCAACTGTTCTCCGCGGGCGTCGAGGAATGGTTCGACACGCCGATCTTCGACCGGCACCCGAACGTCCTGTTCACCTCCGCGGCAGGCGCTTTCGCCAGGACCGTGGCCGAACACACGCTGATGCTGCTGCTCGCGGGTGTGCGCGCACTGCCCGAACACCTCGCGGCCCGCGCCTGGCGCCGACAGGAACTCGGCCGGAGCATCGGCACCCTGCGCAACGCCACGGTGGCCGTCGTCGGCGCCGGAGGCATCGGTCGCGAACTGATTACCCTGCTCGCCCCGCTCGGTTCCCGGGTGATCGCGGTGAACCGTTCGGGCACCCCGATCGATCTGCCCGGTGTGGTGGAAACCCTTCCCGCACAGCGGCTCCCGGAGGTCTGGTCACGCACCGACCACGTGGTGATCGCCGCACCGGCAACCCCCGGCACCCGGCATCTGCTCGGCAAGGCCGAACTCGCCCAGCTCAAACCCGATTCGTGGGTGATCAACATCGCCCGCGGCAGCCTCGTGGACACCGACGCGCTGGTCGAGGCGCTGCGTGCGGGCACGATCGGCGGCGCCGGGCTGGACGTGACCGACCCCGAACCGCTACCCGAGGGCCATCCGCTGTGGGATCTGCCCAATGCCCTGATCACACCGCACGATTCGAATCCGCCGCAACTGCGCACCGTCGCCTTCGCCGGACATGTCGCGGAGAATGTGAGCCGTTTCACCCATGGCCGCGAGCTGATCGCCCGTATCGACGTCGCGGCAGGGTACTGATCGGACCGTTACTACTCGGCGTCCTCCGGATCGACGAATTCGAGTCCGGTGACCATATCGGGCAGGATGCGCACGAGGTGTTCCCGCGGCCCCGGCAGCCACGGCTGCAGCAGCCCGCGACAACGCTCGATCTCGTCCGGATCCTGCACCGGTTCGGCGGAACCGGTCACGATCACGCACCACCCGCGGCGGGTGTTCTCGTCGATGACGTCCGCCTCGTACGCGACCATCTGCCGCTCGGCCGACAGCGCCGCGGCGCGATTGGCGTGCACCACGATCGTGTCACCGTCGACGATGTGATTGACCGGGCGAATGATGGGTAATGCGTAGCGCGCGAACACGATCCGCCCGTATCGCACCAGCCCCAGTCGTCGCAGTGACTCGGCGGAGGTCAGATCGCGCGATGCCTGCGGTGCGAGGGCATCCATATCGGCGATCATTCCCGCACCGTGCCCACCGCCCGGGGGCATGCCGGATCCACCCGACTGCCCGGGGTATTCCTCGGCTCGGTTGTCCATTTGCGCTATCTGCCCCGCTGATCATGAACCTGTTGTTCCGGGTCACCACAAGATTCCCGCAATCGGCAACGATCAAACCCATCCCAGGCCACGCGCACGGAAACGGTGGGCGAACAGCACTGCCTTTCCTCGGCCCTGCCACTGCCTCACTGTCCGGCAGCGCGGGGCGGCTGGATCTGTTCAGGAGGCGGGACCGGCGTCGTCCGGCGAACCATCTCGGCCCACTCGTCCGCCAGGGCGGCCAGCAGGGACCACGCGGTATGGATGCGTTCGTCGCCGATGTCCTCACCGCCGCGCAGCAGTGCGACCGCGCGCACCTGAGCCGCGGCCATCGCGTCCACGACCGCGCCGAGCGATTGCGGAGCCGGGCGCCGGGTGTGTGTGACCACGGCGATCCAGTCGTCGATGTGGGCGACGATTTCGGCACGGCGACAATCGATCCCGGCGGTGCGCAGCGGCGATTCACGACGGGTCAGGTGGAGTTCGGCGAGTGCGCGGGCCCAGCTCGTGACCGGGTGGGCGTCGGGTTCCTCGCCGATGTGCCCGCAGAAAGCCGCGAGCAATTCGTGCCAATCCGGCAGGCGGGCAGCGGAATCGCCGCCCTGCCACGGTGCCGGATCGTCGGGTTGCGGTACGTACATGACGTGTACCTCCAGGACCGCGGCGAGCCGGTCCGGCGGCCTGCGCGCCCCGCAGGCAGTACCTCGCCCACCTTCACTACGTACACACCCGGCGCCACAAACGCGGGAACCGGACCGCGAGCCCGGTGTGGTAAGGGCGGACCACACCGGATCCGGTTGCGCCGCAATCTGCGAAGGGGACATCTCCTTGCGGCGCCGGGTGCACTTCCAGCATGCACTTTTCCGGCGGCCCTCCCACTGCCCTTTCCATGGCCTTCCGGTGACTGTCGAATCGCGGAATCGGTGACGCCGTCTGGCCGCCCCCGCAGCGCCCCGTTACGCTTGTTCGGGTTCGGGGGATGGAACGGTGAAGGGTGAGTCTGGGCGTGAGTTGGTCTTTCACACCGGATGAGTTCGCACACATCTGGCGAGAGACCGACCTGGACCGGTACCCCTTCCCGATCCGGATTCTGGAGACCCCGCGCACCGAGCAGGAGGCGGCCACACTGCGTCGCACGCTGGCCGAGCGCATGCCGTTGGGGTTGGATCCGGATCTGTCCGCATGCCTGCGCATTCTCGCCCGGCCGCATACCCGGGTGGTCGCCATCGGCGGCGCACACGATCCGGGTTCGCAGATCCGGGCGCTGGGAGCCGCGGTCTACGATCACGCCGTACTGGCCGTGCAGGACACCGGCTCATCGCCGGATTTCGGTGGGCAGGTGCATATTTCGATCGGCCACAGCGGCAAACTGGGCGCGCGCATCGCCGCACTGCTGCCCGAGGCTCCCGCCGGGCACGAACCGGCCCGCTCGGCGACCGCGGCCGCGGTGCGCGACGAGGAGACCGTGATCGCCGGTGACCGGCTGGCCGCGCGCATCCGCCGGCTCCTGCTCAAACCGCACAGCGCCGAGGGGCAGATCCGGATCGAACCGCGGCTGGACCGGCCCACCCCGCCCCCGCCGGTCTACTACACCTGGATCGACGTCGCCGGTGACGGCCGCTATCTGATCCGCGCCGGCGAACAGGTGCACCTGACCCCTGCCTCGAGCCAGCAGATCGGCGCCCACCTGCAGAAACGTATTCCACGATGATGCCGTCGAAGCCGTCATCGCCTCACCGCGGTCGTACCCTGCGGTTACGCTTGGCACGACCGACCGATCCTCGAGGGGTGCGCATTGACTATCGATACCAGTCAGGCCGAAATCGCCCGGTTCATGCAGGCGGCGCGCAGCGGCACGGTCCGTTTCGATCCGGACGCGGCTCGGCGGTGCGCGGAACAGTACGAGGAGCAGGCCGAGGGGCTCATCGCCCTGCAGCAGCAGCTGGAGTCGGTGTCGCAGCTGCACGGTTTCGGTGGATTCTTCTCCGCGGAGCAGTTGCAGGCCGGGTTCTCCCGCAAGGCGCGCGACGCGGCAGCACAGCTGGATCGGTACATCTCCGCCTCCTATCGAATGAAGGAAGCCTTCCTGATCAGCGCCGGACTGTACGAGGAGGCCGATATCGCGCACGCGGCCGCTCTGCGCACGCTGTCGTCGAGGCAGCCGTGGTGAGCGAGTTCGAGCGCGGTCGCTGGTCGGTTCGGGTGCGGACAGGGGTGTGTCATGAGTGAGCGCGTCCTGGGTTCCGCGCAGTTCGGCCCGCAGCCGCGGCCCGCCGATCCCGAATACATCAGCGCGATGGAACATTTCGAGTCCGTACCGCACGAGCGGATCTACGCGGGCACCCAGCAGATCGATGCCGGGGAAATCGCGCGGGCGTCACTCGTATGGCTGAACGGCGCCGCCACGATCGGAACGGCGATGCCGATCACCCGGTCCACGACGGACGGAGTGATGAATTCGGCCGGTTGGGAGGGCGCCGCGGCCGACGCCGCCTATGCCAGCACGCGCAGCTTCGCCGAATCGCTCGACGATCTGGCCGAGGTCATGGCCGAGGTCGGCGCGCGATTGGGTGCGGTAGCCGCCGCGGCCGAGGCGGTGAAACTGGCCGTCGTCCCACCCGGCGCATCCGGACCGATCGGCGCGGTCGCCCGCGCCCTCGAAGCTGCGCACGTCATCGATGCCCAGCTGGCGCAGGAGACGCTGCGTCAGGAGGCCGTGCTGGCGATGAACATGATCTACAAACCGGCGTATTCGGGTGCGGGAACCGGAATTCCGGCACTGCCCGATCCTCCCGCACTGCCCGGAGACACCTCGCCGAATGCTTCCGGCACGAATCACACTGCACCACAATCACTCCCACCCCAACAGCAACACCCTGCGACGCCACAGCAACCGGAAACGTCGCAAACTCCCACTCCCCCAGCAACTCCCACGCCGCCGACCGAATCCACGCCCTCGCCGACTCCCCCCGAGTCCACCCAACCCCCCTCGACAGCTCCGACCCCGGCGCCCCAATCACCAAGCCCTTCAGCCGCTCCCGCACCCCCAGCTTCACCCGCACCGGCACCCCCAGCACCGGCACCCCCGGCTTCGCCCGCTCCTGCGCCCCCAGCAGACCCGCGACTCAGCGACCCCGGCGGCCAACCCGGCATCACCGGCCCCATCCCGCACAACACCACCCCCACCACCCCGGACCAACCCGGCATCTCTCCGGACCACTGACCCCACGGATTCGCCGACCGCAGCCGGGAAGTCCAGCGACCCGCGGGTTGCCGAACAGTCTGCCGCTACCTCAGCTCGAGGCTTCGGGATCCTGCGCCAGGACGTTCCAGCCGCGATGATGATCACCGACGCGGGTCATCTGCGTCGAATCAACTCGATCTCGCCTGGCGAATCGTCGCATGCGGCTCACAAGCTCACGAATATGCCGCAACCGCGCTACGACAAAAAGCGCGCGTTCTGCGAGCTTTCGAGTCGCCACACAGACGGAAAGACTTGCCGTGGTGGACAATTCATCGCCCGGTCGGCATCGGCCACAGCGCGTGACCGACGCCGGGCCGACTGACGAGGGTCAGACCTTGACCAGGTCGTCGGCGTGGATGACGGGGCGTTGCATGCCATCCGGGAGTTCGCTGGTGGAGCGGCCGACCATGGTCTCCAGTTCGGAGCTGTCGTATTCGACGACGCCGCGGGCGACGAGGGCGCCGTCCGGAGCGATGAGATCGATCACGTCGCCGCCGGAGAAGCGGCCGCGGACGCCGGTGATTCCCGCAGCCAGCAGAGAGCGGCGGCACTTGGCGACCGCGCGCACGGCGCCGGCGTCCAGCAGCACCGAACCGCGGCTGTCCGCGGCGTGCCGAACCCAGAACTTCCTGGCGGACAGGCGAATCGGCCGGGCGGCGAAGGCGGTGCCGACCGTGGCCGAGGTCAGCGCGGCAGCGGCGTCGGAGGCGGCGGCCAGCAGCACCGGGACCCCGGCGTCGGCGGCCAGGCGTGCCGCGGACAGTTTCGAGGCCATTCCGCCCGTGCCCAGCGCACCACCACTTCCGGCGATCACGCCGTCCAGATCGGCACTGCTGCGTACCTCCGGGATGAACGTCGCACCGCCCCTGCGCGGATCGCCGTCGTAGAGGCCGTCCACATCCGAGAGCAGCACCAGCGCATCGGCGCCGACCAGGTGCGCGACCAGGGCGGCCAGTCGATCGTTGTCACCGAAGCGGATCTCGTCGGTGGCGATGGTGTCGTTCTCGTTGACCACCGCGATCGCGTGCAGCGACCGCAGCCGGTCCAGCGTGCGCTGTGCATTGCGATGGTGTTCGCGCCGCGAGAAATCACCGGCGGTCAGCAACACCTGCCCGACCGTGCGGCCGTAACGCTGGAACGAGGTGCCCCAGGCATGCGCCAAGGCCAGCTGACCGACGCTCGCCGCGGCCTGTTTGGTCGCGAGATCCTTCGGCCGCGAGGTCAATCCGAGCGGCGCGATACCCGCGCCGATGGCGCCCGAGGACACCACGACCACGTCGGATCCGGCACGCATTCGGGCCTCCACCGCATCGGCCAGCCGATCCAGCCGCCCGGTGTCGAGCCCGCCCTCGAGGCTGGTCAGCGCCGAGGATCCGATCTTCACCACCACACTGCGCGCCGACGCGATCACCTGCCGCGTCTCACTCAGTGCATGATCCGAATCCGCCTGCGTCATACCGGAACTCATCAAACCTCACCTGAACCGATCAACACCACAACATTTTTCGGACTGCTGTGTCCGAACACCGACCGCACCCGGCACACCACGCCGCGTGAGCAGCGGCGGCCGGGCCACCGACCGCGCGCCACTCCGTACGGAAAGCGGAGTGGCGGAAGCGGTTCGGCGGACAGCGGTCATTCGGTGATCTCGTCCTCGGAGACCAGACCACGACGGACCCGGGACGCGTGCTTGCGCTCGGCCGCGGAGATGCGGTCGGACTGGTCGAGGCGCGGATCGGTGCCGCGACCGGTCATCACCATGTCCACACCCGCGGAAACCTGCGGCTCCCACTCGAAGGTGACATCGCCGATGGTGACAGGCGCACCCGGCTCGGCGCCGAGCTTCTCGAGCTTCTCCTCGACCCCGAGACGAGCCAGCCGGTCCGCCAGATAGCCGACGGCCTCGTCGTTGTCGAACTGCGTCTGACGCACCCAACGCTCGGGACGTTCACCGCGCACGATGAAACCACCCTCGATTTCGCCATCGCGCTCGACACTGAAACCGCTCTCTCCCGCGGCGACCGGACGAATCACCTGCCGCGGCGGGGCCGCCTTCGGATGCGCCGCACGATACTCGAGCACCATCTCCGCGAGCGCGAAAGTCAACGGCCGCAACCCTTCCCGACTCACCGTCGAGATCGTGTAGACCGGCCAGCCGCGCTCGGAGAATTCGGCGCCCACCATCTCGGCCAGTTCGGCGGCGTCGGGGATATCGGCCTTGTTGAGGATCACCACGCGCGGGCGGTCGGCCAGATCCCCGAGTTCGGCATCGGCCTTCAACGCGGGCTTGTAGGCGGCCAACTCCGCCTCCAGCGCGTCCACATCGGACACCGGATCGCGGCCGGGCTCGAGCGTCGCACAGTCCACCACATGAGCCAGGACCGCACAGCGTTCGAGATGGCGCAGGAATTCCAGACCCAGGCCGCGCCCCTCGCTCGCCCCTGGAATCAGGCCGGGCACATCGGCGACGGTGAACGTGGTGTCACCACTGGACACCACGCCGAGATTGGGCACCAGCGTCGTGAACGGATAGTCCGCCACCTTCGGCTTCGCCGCCGAGAGCACCGAGACCAGCGAGGATTTACCGGCCGACGGGAAACCGACCAGGCCCACATCGGCGACCGACTTCAGCTCCAGAACGACATCGCGTTCCTCACCGTCCTCGCCCAGCAGCGCGAATCCGGGCGCCTTGCGCGCCTTGGACGCCAGCGCCGCATTGCCGAGTCCGCCGCGACCACCACGGGCGGCGACATAGGTGGTGCCGACGCCGACCAGGTCGGCGAGCACCTCACCGTCGGAACCGATCACCACCGTCCCGTCAGGAACCTGCAACAGCAGATCCGCACCCTGTTTGCCGTCACGGTTACCACCCTCGCCGGGTTTGCCGTTACCGCCCTTGGCATGCGGATGGAAGTGGAAGTCCAGCAGGGTGTGCACATTCGGGTCGACCTCGAGGACCACATTCCCGCCGTGCCCCCCGTTCCCACCGTCGGGGCCGCCCAGCGGCTTGTACTTCTCCCGGTGCACCGAAGCACACCCGTGCCCGCCCTTACCCGCGCGGACATGCAGCACGACGCGGTCGATGAACTTCGACATGCTGTTGATCATCCTCCTGTGTCTTCGGCCTCCGCTTCGCTCCGGCGGGGCCGCGGCCGCCAAGGGCCGATTCTTCCCTCCCTCCGCTCCCCCGCTTCGCTCCTCCGCTCCGGTCAGTCCAGAATCGACCCGGGCCGCGGCCTTTCGAGTCGGCGTTGTTCGAGGCGGGTGGAACTTGGTACTCCAGCGTGTAGCGACACTCTGAAGGTGATTCTTCCCTACTGTGTCTTCGGCCTCCGCTTTGCTCCGGCGGGGCCGCGGTTCCCAGAGGCCGGTTCTTCCCCGCTTCGCTCCTCCGCTCCGGTCAGTCCGGAATCAATCTGGGTCGTGGCCTCGGAGCCGGCGCTATTCGAAGTGGGCGGAGCCAGGTGACCTGCGGTTGCGTTGCCTGGAACGGATGCGCCGAAACCGTGAGTCGCTGGGCTCCATCGGGGTCGCGCCGTTGCTGTCGGCGCTCTTCGGGTGGGTCAGCCGGGTGGCTGAGGTTGGTGTTCGGTGACCAGCAACTCCATCGTGACTGCGGTCAGGTGTGGTTCAGCCGCGGTCTGGCGTGATGTTCGGCGCGGCTGTCCCGGACGCACGAAGCGGGCCAGGGTTACTCACCCTGACCCGCTTCGAAGAATGTGTGGAAGGCTCCGGTGCGGCTCAGGCCTGCACCGGCTCCGGAACCACGATGTTCACGGTCTTGCGGCCACGCTTGGTGCCGAACTCGACCGCGCCCGCCGCGAGGGCGAACAGCGTGTCGTCGCCGCCACGGCCGACGTTCACGCCGGGGTGGAAGTGGGTTCCGCGCTGACGCACCAGGATCTCACCGGCCTGAACGGCCTGGCCGCCGAAGCGCTTCACGCCGAGCCGCTGGGCGTTGGAATCACGACCGTTACGGGAGCTGGACGCACCCTTCTTATGTGCCATTGCTGGTTACTCCTCGTAGCCCGGGATGGTTGGTCCCGGGAATCCTGACGGACGTGTGCGGGGTGGAGTCCCCGCAGGCCGCTTACTTGATGCCGGTGACCTTCAGGACCGTCAGCTTCTGACGGTGGCCCTGACGCTTGTGGTAGCCGGTCTTGTTCTTGAACTTGTGGATGCGGATCTTCGGACCCTTGGTCTGGTCGACGATCTCGGCGGAAACCGAGACCTTGGCCAGCTTGTCCGCATCGGTGGTCAGCTCAGCGCCATCGACGACGAGCACCGGGGAAAGCGACACCGCGCTACCCGTCTCGCCCTCGATCTTCTCGACCTTCACCAGGTCACCGACCGCGACCTTGTACTGCTTTCCGCCGGTCTTGACGATCGCGTACGTTGCCATCGGTCGGCTGCCCTCTTCTCTACTAGTGCTCGGCACTCTGCTCACACGGCTGCTTGTCCGGCTGATGCCGGAAAACCGCCGCACGACTGGTCTGGTATTCACCGCCGCCTCAGCGCCTGTGGCTCTCGTCGGAACCGGGCCACGGGCCAGCGCACAAGGCAGTGCTGACGCCGAGCAGCGACTGACCAAGGCTACAGGACGCGCACCCCAGCAACCAAACCAGGGCTACGTCGGTCGTCCACTCGGACAAGGCAGGACGCGGGGTCCGGGCGTTCGTGCGCCCGGACCCCGCGTCCCCGATCAGCTTGCCTGTGACCGACCGCTCAGCCTGTCACCTCGGCTCAGTCGCCCTGTTCCGGGGCTCCCGCGGCGCGTCCGGAGCTGCGTCGGCGGGGACGGCTGCGCGGCACCACGACCGGCGTGAAATCCGTCACCGAGGTCGCCGGACCGTCCGACTGCTCGGAGCTGGACAGTACGAATACCGCCGCAGCGCTGTCGGTGCTGAGCGCGGCCGAGGAGCGAGCCACCCGGCGACGCCCCTTGCGGGCGGAATCCGACGGAGAGCTGTCGGCTGCCGCCTCGGCGGCGACGTCGCCGCGGTCTGCGGCCTCCTCGGCGGCCGCTGTGGCCACAGCGGATTCGGAGGTCCGCGCCGACCGGCTCGCGTCCTCGGCGGAATTCGCGCCTGCCGACACGGCCTCGGGCTCGGTGTCGGCCGCCGTCGCATCGGTCTGAACCGAAGCAGCCACAGCCACCCGATCCTCGTCCGATCCGACGGCCTCCGGCTCGACCGCCGCAGCGGACTCGGCCTGCGCCGACTCGTCCGGACGACCCGACTCCTCGGCATGCGCCGACTCGCTCGCCCGCTCCCGCGCAGCCTCACGACCGGACCGCGAACGGCGTCGACGCGACGGCCGCTCGGTGGTCTCCTCCGACGCGACCGCGGCCTTCTCCGGCTCGGCGGACGAATCCACCGTCGCCACGTCCACCCGCGCCTCGCCATCCTCGCCGTGGTGCGCGGCCATCGCCAGCGCCACCGGATGCGCGCGCTTGGCGGCGGCATCCTCCTCGGCATGCGCGTCGACGGGGGCCGCAGCCGCGGCGGGCGCGGGCGTACCGGACTTGTCCTTGTCCTTGCGACGACGACGGCCCTCGCGACGACCGACGCCCTCCTCCGCGGGTGCGGAGTCGACCGGATAGTCGTGCACGACGATGCCGCGGCCATGGCAGTGCTCGCAGGTGGTGGAGAACGCCTCGACCAAACCGGTGCCCAGCTTCTTGCGGGTCATCTGGACCAGGCCCAGCGAGGTCACCTCGGACACCTGGTGGCGGGTCCGGTCGCGGCCCAGCGCCTCGGTCAGCCGACGCAGCACCAGGTCACGGTTGGATTCGAGCACCATGTCGATGAAGTCGACGACGATCATGCCGCCGATGTCCCGCAGGCGCATCTGCCGCACGATCTCCTCGGCCGCCTCGAGGTTGTTGCGGGTGACCGTCTCCTCGAGGTTGCTGCCGCCCGCGCCGGTGAACTTGCCGGTGTTGACGTCGATGACGGTCATCGCCTCGGTGCGGTCGATGACCAGGGTGCCGCCCGAGGGCAGCCACACCTTGCGATCCAGGGCCTTGGACAGCTGCTCATCGATGCGGAAGCTGCCGAACACGTCGACGTTGTCGTTGTCGTAGCGCTCCACCCGCGCCAGCAGATCCGGTGCGACGGTGCGGATGTAGTTCTCGACGGTCTTCCAGGAGCGCTCGCCCTCGATGACGAGTTTGGAGAAGTCCTCGTTGAACAGGTCACGGATGACCTTGACCAGCAGGTCCGGCTCCTCGTACAGCGTCTTGGGCGCACCCGAACCGCCCTTGGACTGCTCCTCGATGGTCTTCCAGGTCGCCTGCAGCCGCTCGACGTCGCGAGCCAGTTCGGCCTCGGCCACGCCCTCGGACGCGGTCCGGATGATCACACCGGCGTCCTGCGGGACGATATCGCGCAGGATCTCCTTCAGGCGCTTGCGCTCGGTATCGGGCAGTTTGCGGCTGATCCCGGTCGACGTCCCGCCCGGCACGTACACCAGGAAACGTCCGGCCAGGCTGATCTGCGTGGTCAGTCGAGCACCCTTGTGGCCGACCGGATCCTTGCTGACCTGCACCAGCACGGTGTCGCCGGGTTTGAGCGCCTGTTCGATCTTGCGCTCCTTACCGCCGAGCCCGGCGGCCTCCCAGTTCACCTCACCGGCGTAGAGCACACCGTTGCGGCCTCGGCCGATGTCGACGAACGCCGCTTCCATACTGGGCAGCACGTTCTGCACCTTGCCCAGATACACGTTGCCGACCATGGACGCCGACCCCGTGCTGGTCACGAAGTGCTCGACCAGGATGTTGTCCTCGAGCACCGCGACCTGGGTGACCGCGTTCGGGTGGTCGACGAAAGCCTTCTCGCGCACCACCATCACCCGGTCCACCGACTCGCGGCGGGCCAGGAACTCCGATTCGGTCAGGATCGGCGGACGGCGACGTCCGGCCTCACGACCGTCCCGACGACGCTGACGCTTGGCCTCGAGCCGCGTCGAACCGCTGATGCCCTGCACCTCGTCCACGGACGCGGCGGCGACCCGGCGCTTGTTGCGCGGTTCGCGCTCGTGCACGACGGTGTTCGGCGGATCGTCCTCCGACACCTCGTTGTCGGCATCCTCACCGGCCTTGCGGCGACGACGGCGACGGCGACGGCGGGTCGAACCCTCGGGCACCGCATCGCCGTCCTCGGCGCCGCTCTCGGCGGACTCGGATTCGGCGTTACCGGACTCCTCGGTGGAATCCTCGTTCTCCTCGGAATCCTCCGACTCGTCGGCATCGTTGTCCGCGGACTGCTCGCCGCGGCCCCGGCCACGGCCGCGACGACCCCGACGCCGACGCCGCGAACGGCCGCCGTCCTCGGAGTCCTCCCGGGACTGGTCGTCCTCCCAGTCGCCCGACTCGGTCTCGGTCTCGGGCTCGGTGGTTTCGGTGGTGCCGGTGTCCTCGGCGGTCGTGCGGTCGGTGGCGGATTCGGTCCGGGCCGCCTCCTGCTGGGCGGCAGCCTCCTCGGCCGCGGCCTGCTCCTCGGCGGCCTTGGCCTGACGAGCGGCGCGACGCTGCCGCCGGGCCTCCTCCGCAGCCGCCGCATCGGGCGGCAGGAACAGCGGTGCGGCGACCATCGCGGGCGGCTCGAAGGCCACCGATTCCGGGGTCTGCGGCTGGTGCGCCTGGAAGGGGCTGGTGAACAGCGATTGCCGCTGCGGCGGCGCGGCCGGGGCAGCGGGTTCGGGCTGTGGCGTCTGGGCGACGGATGCCGCCTGCGAGGTGGTCACCTCGGCGGCGGTGTTCTCGGTCGTCGAGGCGGGCGCACTCGCTACTGCCTCGGGCGTAGGTGTCGCCGTCTCGGAGGTGCCTGTCGCCGGCTCGGGCGCATTCACCGACTGCTCGGATCCACCCGGCGCCGTCTCCGCGACATTCGTCACAGCGGTGGCCGCTGCCACCGGCTCGACGGCCGCCGGTTCGGCACCCGGGACGTCCGGAGTGACGGTCGCCACCGGCGCGGGCGCGGCTTCCTGCTGTGGCTCGGAAGCCTGTTGTGCTTGTGGTTCGGCAGGCGCGGGGGTTTGCTCCGGCGCCTGCTCGGCGGGGACGAAGGCTTCACGCACCGACTCGGCGACCGTGCGATCCAGGCTCGACTGCGCGCTGCGGGCCTCGGCCCCCAACTCGGTCAGATGGGCCAGAATGCGTTTGCTGGTGGTTCCCAGCAGCTTCGCCAGCGCGTGTACCCGGATACGTTCCGGCAACTGCGCCGCCTCCCCTACCCCTGGCGCCTGCTGCGGCGCGTGTCCATTCGTATCGTGCGACGTTTCCTGCGGCTCTTGATCGGCCACGAAATCTCCTCGGACCCCCGGGCGCGTCCCACTCGACCGAGAGTGACGCGGCCAACGCGGGGGCGCTGTCCGTTCGCCTCACGCCCCGTGGACGCAAGGCCAAGTGGTCTCCGCCCCGCGTGACCCGTTGTCACCTTGTCGGTCGTCGTTCGGGTAACCGGTCACGCGGCGCCTGGCTGTTGGCTCCAACACCGAGTCCGAGCGCTCATCCAGCGTGCGGCCGGACAGCCGAGTCTTGGTAACCGTCCGGGGCAGCGATGATCGGCGTCGAGCCGCGGTGCCATTCGGTCGCACCCGCACCGGCCTCGTCGGCCGATCTCGAGCACTTCCACTGCCAGTATCCCACACGCTCCAGATGAAATGGCTTCCGTGTCCAATTGCCTGTGCTTCGCTCCGGCGTGTTCACGACCCCCGGGAGCGCCGCCCTCCGGGCACGGACCCACACCGTATCGGCCCCGGCCCTGGGCGCACGGGAACCCACCGAGGCGGCAACGCCGCTCCTCGTACGGGGTTCGTGCGGGAAACGAAGTGGATTCGGAACTCGGGGCAGACCGGGACTCGACCCGATCCAGCGGAAAAATCCGGCGACTACTGGGCGAACTCCGGGAACCAGAGCGCGATCTCACGCTTGGCCGACTCGGGCGCATCCGAACCGTGGACGAGGTTGTACTGGGTCTCGAGGGCGTAGTCGCCGCGGATGCTGCCGGGCACGGCCTTCTCGACCGGATCGGTGCCACCGGCGATCTGCCGGAATGCGGAGATGGCGCGCGGCCCCTCGAGGACGGCGGCCACGACCGGACCCGAGGTGATGAACTCGATCAGCGAACCGTAGAACGGCCGCTCGGCATGCTCGGCGTAGTGTGCCGCGGCAAGCTCCTGCGATACCTGCTTGAACTCCAGCGCGGCGATCTTCAGGCCCTTGCGCTCGATGCGGGTGATGATCTCACCGACCAGGCCACGGGCAACGCCATCCGGCTTGATGAGTATCAACGTCTGCTCAGTCACTGTGTCATTATCGCCTCCGCTCCGCTCCGGCGGTTCGCGGGCTCTGTTTTCGGCCTCCGCTCCGCTCCGGCGGGTTCACGGCCCCGAAGGCTCGCTCCGTGCGGATTGCGCTGAGAGCGCATCTAGATCGATGCGTTGTTCGATGTGGTCCGGGCGGGCCGATCGAGCGGCGCTGCGGATCGGACACGTTCGCCGGCCGACCGACGCGCCTGCAAAGACTGGCCGTGCGAGTTGCGTTGGCGGCGGGCGTATTTCGATGTGTATCCGGTGTATTTGCGCTGGCCGGGGCGATTCCGACGGGGTGTCAGGTGCGCTGGCTGGGGAGCAGGCCGCGGTCCATTCGCTTCTTGACATCGGAGCGCAGGACCAGGATGAACGCCCAGACCGCGACGAACACCACGCCGATGATGCCGATCGACAGGTGGACGAACGTGCCGAGCAGGAGCAGCACCTGCATCGCGATGTTGAACTGCATCGCCCAGGAACGCCGCTGCAGTCCGGCGCCGAGGAACATCAGGACGGCCAGGCCGACCAGATAGGTGATCGACCACCAGCTCAACCCACCGCCGACCGAGGCGACCACCGGCAGCGCCAGCAGTACGGTGATGGCCTCGAGGACCAGCGCGCCGGCCATCACACCGCGGAACCCCTTCCACGGATCGGTCGCCGGGGGCGGCACCGGATTCTCACTCATGCGGGATCCTTTCCGAACAGCGAACGCGCGGCCCCCGCGGTGACGACCGATCCGGTGATGACGATCCCCGCACCGGAGACCGGCTCGCCGGACTCGCCCGCCTCCTCCGCGATGGCGATGGCGGTCTCCACCGCATCGGCGAGCGTCGCCGCGGTGACCACCCGCTCGTCCCCGAACCGCTGCACCGCGATATCGGCCAGATCGTCGACCGGCAGGGCGCGAGGTGAACCGTTCGTGGTGACCACGACCTCGTCCAGCACCGGTTCGAGCACGGACAGAATTCCCGCGGCGTCCTTGTCGCCGAGCACCGCGACCACACCGACCAGTTTACGGAAGTCGAACTCGTCGGTCAGGGTCGCCGCGAGGGCCTGCGCGCCGTGCGGGTTGTGCGCGGCGTCCAGGAAGATCGTGGGCGCGTTGCGCATGCGCTCCATCCGTCCCGGACTGATCGCGTTCGCGAATCCGGCGCGCACGGCGTCGATGTCCAGCTGCCGATCCGCGCCCGCACCGAAGAACGCCTCCACCGCGGCCAGCGCGACCACGGCATTGTGCGCCTGATGCTCGCCGTGCAGCGGCAGGAAGATCTCGTCGTACACCCCGCCCAGGCCCTGCAGCTCGAGCACCTGCCCGCCGACCGCGGTCCGGCGGGACAGCAGCCGGAATTCCGAACCCTCGCGCGCGACCGCGGCATCGGCCTGCACCGTGCGGCGCAGCAGCACGTCCATCGCCTCGGGATCCTGTTCCGCGATGATGGCCACGGTGTCGCGCGGGGCCAGCGGATCCTCGGGAGCCTTCTTGATGATTCCGGCCTTCTCCCCGGCGATCGAGGTCAGATCCGGACCCAGATAGTCCATGTGATCCAGGCCGATCGGCGTGATCACCGCGACCTGGCCGTCCACCACGTTGGTGGCGTCCCAGGTGCCGCCCATCCCGGTCTCGACCACCGCGACGTCGATCGGCGCCTCGGCGAACGCCGCATAGGACATCGCCACCAGCACCTCGAACTTGCTCAGCTTCGGCCCGCCCGCGGCCTCGGACTGCTGATCGATCATCTCGATGTACGGCTGGATCTCCCGGTAGATCTCGACATATTTCGCCGGGCTGATCGGCTCGTTGTCGATGGCGATGCGCTCGGTGGCCAGTTGCAGGTGCGGACTGGTGATCCGGCCGGTGCGGCGGTGCAGCGCGGTCAGCAGCGCATCGATCATGCGGGTGACCGAGGTCTTGCCGTTCGTCCCGGCCACCTGGATGGCCGGGTACGCACCCTGCGGGGAGCCGAGCAGATCGAGCAGCGTGACGATCCGGGTCAGCGACGGTTCGAGTTTGGTCTCACCCCAGCGCTTGTCGAGTTCGGCCTCGACCAGCGCCATCTCCGCCAGATCCACCGGGGACGGCCCGGAGTGCAGCCGCTCGGACGACCCCCGCTGGAATTCCGGCTCGGAGTTCACTTGGTCGCCGCCAGACGTGCGATCTCCTCCAGCCGCGCGCCGATGCGGGCGACCTCGGATTCGGCGACCTCCCGGCGGGTGCGGATCTTGGCGACCACCTCGTCGGGGGCCTTGGCCAGGAACGCCTCGTTGCCGAGTTTGGCCGTGGTGCTGGTCAGATCCTTCTGCGCCGCACCGAGATCCTTCTCCAGACGACGACGTTCGGCGTCCAGATCAACCGTGCCGGAGGTGTCGAGTTCGACGGTGACCGTCGCCCCGGACAGCCGCACCTGCACCGAGGCGGTCGCGCTGAAATCGTCACCGGGCTCGGTGAGCCGGGCCAGATTCGCGATCTGGACCGACAGCCCGGTCAGCTCGGCGTCCTCGATGCCGATCAGTGCGGCGGCCACCTTCTGCTTGTCGGTCAGGCCCTGATCACTGCGGAAACGGCGGATCTCGGTGATCAGGCGCTGCGCGTCGGCGATCCGGGACGCGGCCGCCTCATCGGCGGCGACGCCCGAGGACTGCGGCCAGGACGCGACCACGACGGACGCACCCTCCGCACCACCGGTCAGCGCCTGCCACAGCGATTCGGTGACGAACGGGATGACCGGATGCAGCAGGCGCAGTACCGAATCCAGCACGGCGCCCAGCACCGTGCGGGTGCTCGCGGCGCGCTCGTCGGATTCGGCGAACTGAACCTTGGCCAGTTCCAGATACCAGTCGCACAGCTCGTCCCAGGCGAAGTGGTACAGCGCCTCGCAGGCCTTGCCGATCTCGTATCGGTCGAACGCCGAATCCACCTCCGCGCGAACCTGTTCCAGTCGATCCAGGATCCACCGGTCGGCATCGGTGAGGGCGGCGCGATCGGTGATCTCGCCCGGGGCCGCACCGTTCATCAGCGCGAACTTGGTGGCGTTGAACAGCTTGGTGACGAAACTGCGCGAGGCGGTCACGTGCGGCGGGCCGACGGACAGGTCACTGCCCGGCTGCGCACCACGCGCGAGGGTGAAACGCGTTGCGTCCGCGCCGTATTCGACGATCCACACCAGCGGGTCCACGCCGATGCCCTTGGACTTGGAGTACTTGCGGCCGAATTCGTCCCGAATCAGGCCGTGCAGGAACACGTCCCGGAACGGCACCTGCACCGAGTCGGCCGGTTTACCGGCGGTGATGACCGGATCGTCGGCGACGAACGTGCCGAACATCATCATCCGGGCCACCCAGAAGAACAGGATGTCGTAACCGGTGACGAGAACGCTTGTCGGATAGAACTTCTCGAGCTCCGGGGTGGCATCGGGCCAGCCCATCGTGGAGAACGGCCACAGACCCGAGGAGAACCAGGTGTCCAGCACGTCCGGATCCTGGACGTAGCCCTCCGGGGCCTGCTCGTCCGGGCCGACGCAGACGACCTCGCCCTCGGGGCCGTACCAGATCGGGATGCGGTGCCCCCACCACAGCTGACGCGAGATGCACCAGTCGTGCATGTCGTCCACCCAGTCGAACCAGCGCGGTTCCTGGCTGGCGGGGTGAATCACGGTGTCCCCGTTGCGAACCGCGTCGCCCGCGGCCTTGGCGAGGGATTCCACCTTCACCCACCACTGCATGGACAGCCGGGGTTCGATGGGCTCGCCGGAGCGTTCGGAATGCCCGACGCTGTGCACGTACGGCCGCTTCTCCGCGACGATGCGGCCCTCTTCGGACAGCCGCTCGCGGATCTTCACCCGCGCCTCGAACCGGTCCATACCGTCGAATTCGGTTCCGGTATCGGCGATCTTGCCGGTCTTGTCCATGATGGTCGGCATCGGCAGGTTGTGCCGCATGCCGAGCTCGAAGTCGTTCGGATCGTGTGCCGGGGTGATCTTCACTGCGCCGGAACCGAATTCGGGGTCGACGTAGTCGTCGGCGACGACCGGGATCTGCCGTCCGGTGATCGGGTGGTAGATCGTCGTGCCGATCAGGCTCGCGTACCGCGCGTCCTCGGGATGCACCGCGACGGCGGTGTCGCCGAGCATGGTCTCCACCCGGGTGGTCGCCACGATGATGTGCGGCTCGTCGTCATTCAGTGAGCCGTAACGCAGGGAGACCAGCTCACCCTCGACGTCCTCGTATTTGACCTCGACATCCGAGATCGCGGTCTCCAGGACGGGCGACCAGTTCACCAGGCGCTCGGCGCGGTAGATCAGGCCCGCATCGAACAGGCGCTTGAAGATGGTCTGCACCGCGCGGGACAGGCCCTCGTCCATGGTGAAGCGGTCCCGCGCCCAGTCCACGCCGACGCCTAGGCGGCGCATCTGGCCCTGGATCGCACCGCCGGACTCGCGCTTCCAATCCCAGACCTTGTCGACGAACAGTTCGCGGCCGAAGTCCTCCTTGGTCTTGCCGTCCCGCGAGAGCTGCTTCTCCACCACGGACTGGGTGGCGATGCCGGCGTGGTCCATACCCGGCAGCCACAGCACCTCGTAGCCCTGCATGCGCTTGCGGCGGGTGAGCAGATCCATGATGGTGTGGTCGAAGGCGTGGCCCATGTGCAGATTGCCGGTGACGTTGGGCGGCGGCAGCACGATCGAGTAGGGCGCCTTCGGACTCTTCGCGTCGGCGGCGAAGTAACCAGCGGCTACCCAGCCCTCGTACAGGTCCGACTCCACATCGCCGGGATTCCAGCTCTTGGGGAGGGCATCGGCACGATTTCGTGAGTTCTCAGGGGCTGTGCTGGTCACCGTGTGATTCTAAGGAGTTGGGTCCAGGCCCGGACGACGGCCCCGGCAGAGTAGTACCGCATCGGCTCGCAGGCAGCTCCGCAGCGATCACGCCCGCGTGCCGAACGGGGGTATGGATACCCGAGAGGGCGGGGGTTTCGGCGGATGAGGGACACCGAAAACCCCGCCCACAGACTCAGGTTACCGCCGATTCGCGCCGTATTCCCATTTCCATATCGAATTCTCAGGTTCGGCACCGAATCCTTTGTGTTCGTGCAGGATTGCCACTCAGGCGCACCTCAGGTATCCACGCACCCGGGCTGTGACGCGCACCGCTCGAGTTGCCGCCCGGCCCGCGATCCGGCCTACTTGGGTCGAACAGTGCAGATCTGCTTGTTCCTGCTCCGGAAATTCGCTCGCGCCGTGATCGGACCGCCGATCACTCACGAAAGAGGATTCTCATGCGTGCTCGGACTGTTGTCATGGCCACCGTGGCCACCGCGGCGGGTATCGCCGCCGGATGCGTCGGCGCCGGATCGGCCGCGGCGGTCGTCCCGTTCACCGTGCCGCGGACCGGCGGAGTCGGGGTGGAGCTGAACCACGGCGAGACGCAGACGTTCGCCAACGGTCCGATCCCCGCGCTGATCGATCAGGCCCTGCCGCCCGACGCCATCGCCGTCGGCATCGGCCGCGGTTCACAACTGCCCAGGAGCGGCGATCACGTCCGGGCCGATCTGCCCAGCATCGTCACCGAGGCCGCGGGCAGGCCCGGCGGCCGCGTCGCGCTGGTTGTGGAGCCGGGACCGGAACTGGCCGTGGTGCAGATCTGGTAGCCGAACCCGGTCAGGGAACCAGTACCGGCAGGGCGCCGGGCAGCGCACGGAAGGTCGTCGGCAGCATGCCGACCGGTTCACCGTCCGCGGTCACCGGCGCGCCCGGCGCCCGCAGTTCGACGGCGGCCGCGCGATATCGGCTCAGCGCCGGATGGTCGACGCGCTTTCCCGCGGACAGCGCGGGAAGCAGGCGCACCATGTCCCGCCGGGACATCGCACCGACCACGGTCACCTCGAGCAGCCCGTCGTCGACCATCGCGTCGGGGCAGATCAGCATGCCGCCCCCGTAGGTGCGGGTATTGCCCACCGCGACCATCACCGCCTCGGTCTCGACCACCGAGTTCACCGATTGCCCTGGTACGCCCGATAATTCGAGGCGGTAGGGTACGGCCAGCCGCCCGGCAAGTTCCCGCACGGCGGCGAAGGTGTAGCGCAGCCGTCCCCTCGGAAAGCGCATCAGATTGGCGCGCAGGGTGACCCGGGCGTCGAATCCGGTACCGGCCACGGTCGCGAATCTGATCGGTCCGGGAATGCCGAATCCGATTCCCGCCGTGCCGGATTCGGATGACCCGCCCTCGGGAGCCGCGGCATCCGCCGCGCCGAGATCGATGGCGCGCACCGTTCCGCCCAGCACGATGTCGGCCGCGGAGATCGGATCATCCTGTGGCACACCGAGTTCGCGAGCCAGATCGTTACCGGTGCCGCCGGGCACCAGGCCCAGCGGAACACCGGTCCCGGCCAACGCCTGCAAGGTGATGCAGACCAGTCCGTCACCGCCCGCGCAGACCACCACATCGGGCGCGGCGTCGCCGGTGAGCCGATCTCGAACCAGGCGAACCGATTCCGCGGCACTGATGCCGCACACCTCGGTCACCGTCACACCGCGCGCCCGCAACCGCGCCGCGGCCACGGCGCCCGCTGCCTGCCCCCTGCCGTGACCCGACAACGGATTGGTCACCATCAGGACCGAACCCACCCCGGTGGATCCGTTCACGGGATCAGCTTTCCGGGATTGAGGATTCCGGCGGGGTCGACCGTCTGCTTGACCGCGCGCAACACCTGCACGCCCAGGTCGCCGATCTCTCCGGACATCCAGGGCCGGTGGTCCCGGCCGACGGCGTGGTGGTGGGTGATGGTTCCCCCGGCGGCGGCGATGGCGTCGCCGACCGCTCGTTTGGCGGTGTGCCACTGGGTGATCGGATCGTCGAGCTGTTTGGCGATGATCGTGAAGTACAGCGAGGCGCCGGTCGGGTAGGTGTGCGAGATATGGCACATGACCAGTGGCGGGGTGCCCTGGCCGCCCAGTGAGTCGGCCAGCGCCGCAGTCACCTTCGCCTTGAGTTCGGCGAGGTTGGACCAGTTCGTCGCGGTCTCCAGGGTTTCGCAGAGAATTCCGGTGTCCAGCAGCGCATCCCGCAGGTAGGGCGCGGCGAAACGGCCGTGCTCCCACTCCCGCGCGGGATGTTCGCCCAACGCGGTCCCACCGGCCGCGGCGAGCAGCGCATGCGCCTCGGCGCTGCGTGCCTCGACATGAGCCGCTGTGCCCTCGAACGTGGTCACCGCGAGACATCCGGCCACCGGCGCGCCGCCGATATCGCCCGCGCGGGCCAGATTCAGGCCGGTCTCGGCCTCATCGGACAGTCGCAGCACGGTCGGGGCGGCCCCGGTCTGGATCACGCTGCGCAGTGCGGCCGCGCCGGTCGCGAAGTCCGGAAACGACCAGGCTTGATACGCAACGGTTTCCGGCACCGGATGCACCCGCAGGGTGACCTCGGTGATCACGCCGAGCGCGCCCTCCGAACCCGAGAACAGCTCGCGCAGATCGGGTCCCGCGGCCGAGGCCGGGGCGCGGCCGAGATCCAGTGTGCCGCGCGGAGTCGCGACCCGCAGATGCTGGATCATGTCATCGAAGCGGCCGTATCCGGCCGATGCCTGTCCGCTCGAGCGGGTCGCGGCGAAACCGCCGATACTGGCGAATTCGAAACTCTGCGGGAAATGCCCGAGGGAGAAGCCGCGCGCCGAGAGCAGCGCCTCGGCCTGCGGTCCGGTCAGTCCGGCTCCGAGCGTCGCGGTGTGGCTGACCTCGTCCAGCGACGTCATCGCGGACAGGCGCCGAAGGTCCAGGGCGACAACGGCTTCGAAGCCGTCGCGGGCGGGATCCACCCCGCCGACGACGCTCGTGCCGCCGCCGAAGGGCACCACCGCGACCCCGCGCTCGGCGCAGTAGCTCAGGACGCCCAGGACCTCGTCGTGATCCGCCGGGAAGACGACCGCATCGGGTGCGTCCTGTGGATCCGTGGAACGTCGGCGCAGCAGATCCGGGGTGCTCTTGCCACCGGCGCGCAACAAGCGGGCGCGGTGGTCGGTGCGGACGTGCTCCGGGCCGACCACCGCGGACAACCCTGTGAGCTGCGCCTGGGACAGGGCCGAGGCGCGCAATGGCACATTGCCCTCATCGCGACGCGCCATCGACTCACCGGACACTCCGAACACCTGCACCAGCAAGGTCCGGATCTTCTCCGGGAGCGGCGCATGTCCGGACGGAATGCCCCAGGCGTCCCACACCATACTCGGGCGGGATGACAACTCGCCCGGCATTGCCACAGAAGACCCGCTCTGCCGTTCATCGACCATGCGTTACAGTCTTACATAGAATGTCAAGCAGTAATCAGCCGACGCGCGGACCGTCGACGCCCGCGCCCGACCCGACAAGTGATCCGATGCAGACAATCGACGTCGCCGGCACCGGCGACGAACCGTCCGAAATCGACCTGGCGATCCTGGACGCCGCCCGCGCCTGCGTGGAGGAGTTCGGAGTCCGCCGCACCACGCTGACCGAGGTGGCCCGCCGCGCCGGTGTGAGCCGTCCCACGGTCTATCGCCGCTGGCCCGATACCGGCTCACTGCTCGCCGAACTGCTGGTGCGGGAACTGCGCAAGATCGTCGGGCGCACCATGCCCGGCAGCGGCCCGGCACGGGTCCGCCTGGTCGACGGCGTCGTGGCCGGGGCGTCGATCGTTCGCGCGAATCCGTTGTTCGCCAAGATATTCCGCACCGACACCGATCTGATGCTGACCTACGTCTTCGGCCGCCTCGGCCGCAACCAGCGTGAACTGATCCTGTTGTTCGCCGCCCTGATCCGGGAGGGCCAGCGCGACGGCTCGGTGCGTCCCGGTGATCCGGACGAACTGGCCACCATGGTTCTGCTGATGTCCCAGTCCGCGGTCCAATCCGCCGGAATGGTCGGACACATCCTGTCCGAATCCCGGCTGGACGCGGAACTCGCGCGCGCCCTCGACGGCTACCTCGTGCCCGACGACCGCCGAGATGTGGAGTGGTGAGATGAACTCGAGCGCAAGAGTTCCCGGAGACTCCGCGCTGAATTCCGCACGCCGGGAACGGGAGTTGCGGGAACTCGGCGACGGTGGAGTCGTCGACGTGCTGGTGATCGGCGGCGGGGTCACCGGGACCGGGGTGGCGTTGGACGCCGCCTCCCGGGGACTGCGCACGGTTCTGGTGGAGGCGCGTGATCTGGCCTTCGGCACGAGCCGGTGGAGTTCCAAGCTGGTGCACGGCGGGCTGCGGTATCTGGCCAGTGGCGGGGTCGGGATCGCACACGAGAGCGCCGTGGAACGGCATATCCTGCTCACCTCGACCGCGCCGCATCTGACCCGGCCGATTCCCCAGCTCGTGCCGTTGCTGCCGGATATCGGTGCGGCACAGCGGATGCTGGTGCGCGCGGGATTCGCGGCCGGAGACGTGTTGCGGCGCAGCGCCGGAACTCCGGCCTCGGTACTGCCGCGCTCGCGCCGGGCCGCTGCCGCCGAGGCGTTGCGGCTGGCTCCCACGGTGCGCCGTGCCGGATTACGCGGCGGACTGCTGGCCTGGGACGGCCAACTGGTCGACGACGCGCGCCTGGTGGTGACCCTCGCGCGCACCGCGGCCGGGTACGGGGCGAGCGTGCTCACCCGGGTCCGGGCCGAGCAGGTGAGCGGCGATTCCGCGGTGCTGCACGATGCCCTGTCCGGGGAAACCCTCACCGTCCGAGCGCGTTCGGTGATCAATGCCACCGGCGTGTGGGCGGATCGGGTGGATCCCTCCATCGAGCTGCGGCCCAGTCGCGGCGCCCACCTGGTATTCGACGCGGCTGCTTTCGGCGGTCTCAGTGCCTCGCTCACGGTGCCGATTCCGGGCAGTACCAGCCGTTTCGTCTTCGCGTTCCCCGCCGCGCACGGCCGGGTGTATCTGGGTCTGACCGATGAGGACGCGCCCGGTCCGGTGCCCGACGAACCCGAACCGACCGACGCCGAGATCGACTTCCTGCTCGACACCGTCAACACGGTCCTGCGGGAGCCGTTGCACCGCAATGATATCCGCGGCCGGTTCGCGGGGTTGCGCCCGCTGCTGCGCACCGCCGAGGGCAGCACCGCCGACATCTCCCGCGAGCACGCGGTCCTGCACTCCCCCGGCGGCCCGATCACGATCGTCGGCGGCAAGCTCACCACCTATCGCAAGATGGCGCAGGACGCGGTCGACGCCGCGGTCGCCCATGCGGGCCTGACCGCGGGCCCGTGCCGGACCCGGCGAATCCCCCTCACCGGTGCGGTATCCGGCGCGGCACGCGATCGTCTGGACGCGCCGCCGACGCTCATCGAACGCTACGGCAGCCAGGCGACCGCGATCCTCGCTCTGGCACAGGACGATCCGGACCTCGCCACACCCGTGGCCCCCGGAATCGATGTGCTGCGCGCCGAATTCGCGTATTCGATCAGCCACGAGGGCGCACTCGACGCGGACGATCTGCTGGATCGCCGCACCCGGATCGGCCTGGTCGCCACGGACCGTGCGGCCGCGGCAGCCGCCGCGGCGCAGATGTTCCGATGAACCGCCGCCGATAGCGGCGCGGCTGCTGTCCGGCGCGGCGGCGTTTTCCTCCGTACGCTGAGAGCGATGTGCCGCCGAACGTTCCGATGAACCGCCACACGCGATATCGTCCCGATCGTGCCCGATCGGTCGAGCCCCAGGTTTGCCGGTGCGGGCAGCTGGAACAATGCGAAGGAGGCGGGTGTGGCCGATACCCGGCAGACGCCGACCGATACCCGACGGGCCGAGATGTTCGTTGCCCCCGAACACGATCCGCGCACCCGCCTCCACACCACCGGTGACGAACGCAGCGTCCTGACCGAGATACTGGGCGGTCAGCGCGCCACGCTCGAACTGAAGTGCGCGGGTCTGGGCACCGAACTGGCCCGTCGGTCGGTCGCACCGTCCACCCTGTCCTTACTGGGACTGGTACGGCATCTGGCCGATATCGAGCGGCACTGGTTCCGCCGGGTGCTCGCCGGTGAGAAGGCCCCGCCGCTGTTCACCTCCGCGGAGCGCCCCGATGACGACTTCGACGGGGCGAACACCGATCCCGGATCGATCACCGCCGCCTGGGGCGCGTGGCGGGCCGAGGTCGCCTTCGCCGACCGCTTCACCACAGCCGCATCCGATCTGGGGCTGACCGGCGAGGACCCCGGGCTCGGCAAGGTGTCGCTGCGCTGGGTGCTGGCCCACATGATCGAGGAGTACGCGCGCCACAACGGCCATGCCGATCTGCTGCGTGAGCGAATCGACGGTGCGGTGGGCCTGTAGTGACGCCGGACGTCGCGGTGACGCCCGGCGTCCGGTTCAGGAGTTGTTGCCGCCCAGGCTGAATCGCACGCCGCCCGGATCGATCACGGCGGCCATCCGCCCGTACGGGGAGTTCTCGGGTTCGCGTTCCACCGAACCGCCCAGGGAAACCAGGGTTTTCACCGACGCGTCGACATCCTCGACACCGAAGTAGACCCGCCAGCCACCCGGGGACCCGTCGGGCAGGAAGGCCGCGGAGTCCATCACGCCGCCCAGCATCGGGCTGGTCGAATGGATTGTGGTGTAACGGAATTCCGGGATGTCGGAGACGGTGAACGGGTCCTGCCAGCCGAAGACCTCGCGATAGAACTTCAGCGCCTGGTCGTAGGCGGGAGTGTGCAGTTCGAACCAGGACGGGTTGCCCACGTGGTCGCTCCACCGACCGCCGCTGACCTCACCGAGCGCCCCGAATCCCGGATGCCCGCCCGGCTGCCACACTCCGACCCCGGCACCACTGGGGTCACCGAGAACGGCCATCGTGCCGAGTTCACCGACCTGCATCGGGGGTACCACCACCCGACCGCCGTTGGCGGTCGCGGCCGAGGTGGTCGCCTCGGCGTCGGTACTGGCCAGATAGATCGTCCACTGATCCGGCCCGCCGGAGGAGCCGTCGTTGCGCATACCGCCCGCGACGGGTTCGCCGTCCTTGCTGAAGGTGATGTATCCGCCGTATTCGGGCCCGGCCTGTTCGGCGGTCCAGCCGAGTAGTTCGCCGTAGAAGGCGATGGAACGCTCCGGATCGGAGGTGAACAGCTCGACCCAGCAGGGATCTCCGGATTTGAAGGTGTAGGTCATGGTGGCTCCTGGGAAGACGTTGGGGACTTCGCATTGTTGAGACGGCACCGCGACAACATTTTCATCGGCCGCGAGTCGCACCGGCCGGCCACATATCAGGCAGAGTTCACTGTAGGCGGAAATCCTCTCCTTGACCTGAAGTTCGCTTCAGGTTTCACGATGGTGTCATGTCCGAAACCTCCACAGCCCTCATCACCGGCGCATCGGCGGGATTCGGCCGCGCGACGGCCCTGGTCCTGGCCGAACGCGGCTGGGATCTGATCATTACCGCACGCCGGGCCGAACCACTGGAGCAGGTGCGTCGGGCGACCGGCGCGACGGCCCTGCCGGGCGATGTGGCCGATCCGGCGCATCGCGCCCGACTGGCCGCGGTACTCGCCGAGCGCGATCGGCTCGATCTGGTGCTCAACAATGCCAGCGCTCTGGGCCCGAGCCCGCTGCCGCACCTCGCGGATCTTCCACTCGGCGCATTCGCCACGGTGCTGCAGACCAATGTCGTCGCACCGCTGGCGGTCCTGCAACTGGCACTGCCGGCACTGCGAGCCTGCGACGGCACGGTGATCGATATCAGTTCCGACGCTGCGGTCATGGCGTACCAGGGCTGGGGTGGTTACGGCGCGTCGAAGGCGGCCCTGGACCAGCTGACCGCCGTCTTCGCCGCCGAGAATCCGCGACTGCGCATCTACAGCTTCGATCCCGGCGATATGCGCACCGCCATGCACCAGGCCGCATTTCCCGGTGAGGACATCTCCGATCGCCCCGAACCGGAGACCGTCGTCCCGGCGCTGCTGCAGCTGATCGACACCCGGCCGCCCAGCGGCCGATACACCGCCGCGGAACTGTCCGTCGCGCACTGACACCACCTACCAATCGGGACCGGACCACACCCGTCGATTCCGGCCGAACATCGGAGGCAGCCATGACAGCCGTCCCACGCGAATTCGTCCTGCCCGCCGACCGCGCGGCGACCGCTCCGGCGGAGGCACGCGGACTCGCCCGCGACGAGGTCCGCCTGCTGGTGTCCGGCAACACGGGCATCACCCATGCCAGGTTCCGGGAGCTGCCGCAGTTCCTGCGACCGGGAGACCTTGTCGTGGTGAACAATTCGTCGACACTGGCCGCGGCGGTCGACGCACGGTATCGGGGCGTCCCGGCCGTCCTGCATTTCGCCGCGCGACTGGATCACGGCAGCTGGGCGGTCGAACTCCGCACCCCCGAGGGCACCCCGTTCACCGCGGCCGAACCGGAATCCGGTGCCCGCGTGGAACTTCCAGGCGCCACGGCAACGCTGCGCGCGCTCTGGCTACCGCCCGCCCGACGCCTCTGGATCGCCGAGGTCGACACCGATGTCACCGCACTGCTGGCCCGCCACGGCCGCCCGATCACCTATTCCTATGTGACGCAACGATGGTCACCGGAGTTCTACCGCACGGTCTTCGGCCGTGAACCGGGCAGCGCCGAGATGCCCAGCGCCGCAAGACCGTTCACCGACACCCTGGTCACCGACCTGGTGACGGCCGGAATCACGCTGGCGCCGATCACCCTGCACACCGGCGTCTCCTCCCCCGAAACCGGCGAACCGCCGAGCCCGGAGCGCTACCGCGTCTCCGAAACCACGGCCCGCCTGGTGAATTCGGCCCACGCCACGGGCGGTCGCGTGATCGCCGTCGGCACGACCGTCACCCGCGCCCTGGAGTCCGCTGCCACCCCCTCCGGCCTGGTCCACCCGGCCGCCGGATGGACGGATCTGATTCTCGGCGCAGACCGCCCCGCCCGCACGGTCGACGCCCTCATCACCGGATGGCACGAACCCGGAGCCTCCCACCTCCAGCTCCTCGAGGCGGTCGCCGGACCGGAACGGGTCGATGCCGCCTACCGCGTGGCATTGCAGACCGGCTACCTCTGGCACGAATTCGGCGATACCGCACTGCTGTTCGCCGACCGGGCCGAAGCCGTGGCCGCCGCCGACTACTCGGCCGCCTCCAATTTCGGCACCAGACGTTCGAGCATGCCCTCGAGCAGCCCTTCCTCCTCCGGCGTCAGCTCGGCCAGCGCGCGGTAGGCCCGCACCTGCGAACCGCGGATCTGCGCGGCCAGATCGCGCCCCTGGTCGGTGGAGGCCAGATATTTCACCCGGCGGTCGGCGGGATTCACCGTGCGCAGGACCAGACCGCGGGACTCCATGCGGTCCGCGACGCCGGTCAGGTTGGACGGGTCGCAGGCCAGGCGTCCGGCCAGTTCGCGCATGGGCAGTTCGGCGGGGGGTTCGTTGAGTGCCAGCAGGAGTTTGGCCTGGGTGAGGGTCAGGCCGTGTTCCTCCGCGGCGGTCAGGAAGTCCTGCAGGTAGGCCGACACGAACCGTCCGATCAGTAACGCAAGGGGACTCGGTTCTGTGGCCTGACTCATAGCGGCGATCCTACCGGCGCGATTGACAACGAATATATTTGAAGCCTTAAATGCTTGAGGACTTCAAACATATCTGTTCCCAAGCTTCTGGAGGTGTCACATGACGCGGAGGAGTTCGCTGCTGACCGGCGTCCTCGCATTCGCCGCGATGATCGTCACCGTCATGCAGACCCAGGCGGTACCGATCCTGGGTCTGATCGCGACGAAACTGCACGTCTCCACGACGTCGGTGAGCTGGGTGACCACCGCGACCCTGCTGTCCGCGGCCGTGTTCACCCCGCTGCTGGGCCGGATCGGCGATCTGTACGGCCGCAAGCCCACCCTGCTGGGCACGCTCGTGATCGCGGCGATCGGCTCGGTCGTGTCCGCGACGGCCGGCTCACTGGGCGTACTGCTGGCCGGGCGCACGCTGCAGGGCGTGGCGACGGCGATCTTCCCGCTGGCGCTGTCGGTGCTGCGCGACGAGATCCCGGCCGAACGGCTGCACGGGGCGATGGCCATCGTCAGCGGCACCCTCGCCTTCGGCGGCGGCATCGGACTGGTCACCACCGGTCTGCTCACCCAGGGCAGTGATCCCGGCTACCACGTGGTCTTCTGGTTCACCGCCGGGTTGGCGGTGGTGGCACTGGCCCTGGCGGCGATCGTCGTGCCCGCGACGGGCACCCGCCATCCCGGCAGCGTCGACCTGCCCGGTGCGATCACCCTCGGCGGCGCGCTGATCCTGCTGCTCCTGCCGATCTCCCAAGGCCACGAATGGGGATGGACCTCGGCCGCGACGCTGGGCTGCTTCGGCGGCGCGATCGTCATGGCCGCGCTGTGGGTGCTGATCGAACGTCGCTCGGCCGCACCGCTGGTGGACCTGGAGATGTTCACCCACCGACCGGTGCTGTTCACCAACCTGTCCGGCGTCTTCATCGGATTCGCGATGTTCCTGCTGTTCATGGGGGTGTCGTATCTGGCTCAGATGCCCGCGCGGATCGCCGGATACGGCTTCACCGCCTCGATCCTGCGCGCCTCGGTGGAATATCTACTGCCCAGCACGATCGCGTCGATGCTCGCCGCGCCACTGGGCGGACTGCTGGTCGGGCGGATCGGCGGGCGGTACGTGCTGGCCCTGTCCGGCATCGTGGGCGCGGCCGGATTCGCCTGGATGGCCCTGGCGCACGAGGCGACCGGCACCGTGATCACCGCCAGTGTGGTGGTCGGCATCGCGATCAGCTTCGCCTACGCCGCCATGCCCGCTCTGATCGCCGCGAGCGTGCCGCATCGGCACAACGGCGTGGCCAACGGCATCAACTCCATCTCCCGCACCGTCGGCAGTGCGCTGGGCAGCGCCGTCATCACCACGCTGCTGACCGCGAAGCTGCTCCCGCACCTGCCGCTGCCGCAGGAGGGCCAGTTCACGGTCGCGTTCTGGGTGGGCGCGGGAACCTGTGCGGCGACCATCGCCGCCGCCCTGCTCGGGTTGCGCCCGCAAACCCGCTCGGCCACAACCGAACCCGCTGCATCACAGCTGGTGAGCGCGGTCGGCTGAGCACGACGCCGCAGCGCATCGGCCGAGGTGTCAGTGAGCTGGACGCGGTCTCAGTTCCGGTTGATAGCATGCCCGACCGTGACCCAGACGCTCAGTCGACACCCGGCCGATGATCGGCCGCTGGACCAACTCGCCCCCCGACGTGGGGGCGGTCGACTGTGGCGGATCCTCGCCATCGTGACCGGCATCCTCGGCGCGCTGCTGGCTGTGGCGGTGCCACTGCTGCCGGTGCATCAGGAGCAGTCCTCGCTGTCCTGGCCGCAGGCGGGCCGCGCGACCAGCGTCACCGCGCCACTGGTGTCCTACTCCCCGACCAGCGTGCACGCCGACATCCCGTGCAGCGCCGCCACGGCGCTGGGACCGCGCGGCGGCACCCTGCTGGCCACGGTCCCGGCGGCGTCCGGATCGTCCTGGCACTACGGCCTGAACGTCCTGGTCTCCGCCGCACCCACCGGCGACCGGCTGCAGGTGGTGCTGCGCGATCAGACGCTGATCGATACTCCGGTGCGCGACCTGCCGCGCGGCTGCACCATCACGATCTCCTCCGACAGCACCGCCACCTCGGTTCAGGCGGGCGGCGCGCCCGTCACGCTGGCCGGTGAGCACCGCCCGCAGCTGGTCGGCCTGTTCACCGATCTGACCGGCGCCGCACCGTCGGGTATGCACGCCGACGTGGTGATCGACTCGCGATTCACCACCTCCCCGACCGTGCTGAAACTGATCGCGATCATCGGCGCGATCATCGCCACCGCCGTGGCCCTGTACTCGCTGCACCGGTTGGACGGCCTGGACGGCCGGGGCAACCGTCGCGCGCTGCCGCGTCGCTGGTGGCGGCCGCGGCTGGTCGACTTCGCCGTACTGGGCACGCTGATCCTGTGGTACTTCATCGGCGTCGGCACCGCGGACGACGGCTATATCTTCGGTATGGCCCGCACCGCCGGGCCCGCCCGATATCTGGCGAACTACTTCGCCTACTTCGGCGTCCCCGAGACGCCGATCGGCATCCCGTACGACAACCTGTTCGAACTGCTCGCCCGCGTGTCCACCGCGAGCATCGTGGTGCGACTGCCGGAACTGATCTTCGGCATCGCGTGCTGGTTCCTGATCAGCCGCGAGGTGGTACCGCGCCTGGGCGTCGGCGCACGCACCGAACGCTCGGCGATCTGGGCCGGTGGGCTGGTCCTGCTGGCGTTCTGGCTGCCCTACAACAACGGTCTGCGGCCCGAACCGGCGATCGCGCTGGGCGTCCTGCTGACCTGGGTGTCGATGGAACGCGCACTGGCCACCCGGCGCCTGGCCCCGGCCGCGGTCGCGCTGATCCCCGCGGCGCTGGCCGTGGTCACCAACCCGTCCGGTCTGATCTGCTTCGCCGCCCTGCTGGCCGGGGCGCGCCCGCTGGTGCAGATCATCGTGCAACGCGCCCGCACCTCGGGTTATGTGGCGTTGATCGCACCCGCGCTGGCCGCGGGTCTGGTCGTGCTGACCATCGTCTTCGCCGGGCAGCCGCTGGCCGAGGTCTCGGCGATGCGTCAGGCGCACAAGGTCGTCGGTCCCGATATGCCCTGGTACACCGACTATCTCGTCTATCAGGATCTGCTCCAGCCGACCCCGGACGGTTCCCTCGCGCGGCGGTTCGCGATGTTGGTGATGTTCCTCGCACTGGCGGCCGCGGTGATCACGCTGCTGCGCAAGAGCGGCCGGATTCCCGGACTCGCGGCCGGACCCACCCGGCGCATCCTGGGCACCACCGTCGCCGCGGTGCCGCTGATGATGTTCTCGCCCACCAAGTTCACCCATCACCTGGGCGTATTCGCCGGACTCGGCGGCGCGGTCGCGGTGGTCGCCGCGGTCGCGGTGGGATCGCGGTCGCTGCGGTCCGCGCGCAACCGCGCGCTGTTCGCCGCCGCCGTCTTCGCCATGCTGGCACTGTCGTTCGCCAGCTCCAACGGCTGGTGGTATGTCGCGAGCTATCGAATCTCGTGGTGGGACAAGCCGATCTCGGTGCACGGGATCAGCGCGGGCACGGTACTGCTGGCGATTTCGCTGCTGCTGATCGTCGCGGCGGGCTGGTTCCACATCCGTGAACCGTTCCACGGCGAAGCACGCACGCCGCGTCGCCCGATCCCGATCCTCGCCGTGGCCGCGGCGCTGGTCGTGCTGTTCGAGGTGCTCTCGTTCGTCAAGGCCGCGGTCGAGCAGTATCCGGCGTACTCGCTCGCGTCCTCGAACATCAAGGCGCTGACCGGTGATCCGTGTGCCATGGCCGATGACGTGCTGGTCGAGCCGGACGCGAATGCCGGTGTGCTGCGCCCGTTGTCGGGCAGTCCCGCGACCGCGCTCGGCAGTGGCACCAACGACGGCTTCACGCCCGACGGCCTGAACCTCGGCGACCTGACCCCCGACGGTTCGGCCGCGGCCGCGGCCTCGGTCGGCCAGTCCCTCGGTAGTGCGGGCACCACCACCAAGACCGGTAAGGACAGCACCGGAGCCGGCGGCGAGGCCGCGAAGCCGGGCATCAACGGCAGCACCATTCCGCTGCCGTTCGGCCTGGATCCGGCGACGACACCGATCCTGGGCAGTTACGGCAGTCCCGGCGCGGAGAAGTCGCTGACCTCGGGCTGGTATCGCCTGCCCGCCGCGGATTCCGCGGGCAGCCGCGGCAAGATCGTCTCGATCGCGGCCGCCGGGCGCGTCGCCTCCACCGATATCGACAACCTGCCCGTCGCCGGACAGAACGTCCAGCTCGAGTACGGCGTCGCCGGTCCCGGCGGGGTGCAGTCGCTGGGCCGGGTCACCCCGGACGATGTGAGCGTGCTGCAGCCGTCCTGGCGCAATCTGCGAGTTCCGTTGCAGCAGTTGCCTTCCCAGGCCGACGTCGTGCGCGTGGTCGCCTCGGTGAACAGCTCGGATCCGTTGCAGTGGGTCGCGGTGACCCCGCCACGCGTGCCGCATCTGCAGACGCTCGACTCGCTGGTCGGGCACACCGATCCGGTGATGCTGGACTGGCTGGTCGGTCTGCAGTTCCCGTGCCAGCAGCCGTTCCGGCACCGGGACGGTGTCGCGGAGATCCCGCGGTACCGCATCACCCCGGATTTCGCGGCCGCGATCATGACCACCAACTGGCAGAGCCACGCCTCGGGCGGTCCGCTGGGCTACGTCCAGCTGCTCACTCGTCCGGAGGTCATGTCCTCGTATCTGAAGGACGACTGGAAGCGCAACTGGGGCGAGATCGAACGCCTCGTCCCGCTGGATCCGAAGGCGACCCCCGCCCAGCTGGACACGGTCACCGAACAGCGGTCCGCCCGGTGGAAACCGGGTCCGCTGAACTTCGACATCCGGTAGACACCCGATAGACGAAGCAGTGCGGGCGGTTCCCCTGGGGGAACCGCCCGCACTCGTCTTCGAGACTTCAGCGCCCGCCGGGCACGATCCACTCGTTCACGGAGCGTCCGCCGCGCATCTCGAATCCATTGCCGCTCAACCGAAGACGGCGCAGTTGTTGCCCATGTGCGCCCCGTTGGCGACGCGAATGTCGACGTACGGCGTCGGCGTGCCGGCCGGTGTCGCGGCCTGCACGGCGGTGATGTGGTGCCAACCGACCGTCGCCGGAGTCCAGGGTGCGACGACCGTGCCGCCCGAGGGCCGGAACCAGCCGATCGAGCCGTTGTTGTCGAAGACCTGGACCGGCTGCACGGGGTCGGAGACCGTGACCTGCACCGCGGACTGGCAGCCCACCGCGTAATTGGTGCCCAGACCGTAGTTCATACCCGGCTCCGCACCGACCTGTGTGGCGGTCGCACCGGCGGGCGCGGTGAGCAGCGCGACCGGGGTGAGCAGCAGCGCCGCCACCCCCAGGCCCGCCGCGGCGGGACGTACGAGGCGCCGACGAATCCGCGCGGTCCTGAGTCCTTTGTCCATCCTGTTCCGATCCTTGCTGTCCGGTTCCGAGGCAGCTGCCCCGGCGGTCGCATCGATACTTGCCTCCCGAAGGCCGCCATGGGGGCGATTCGCGGCATCCGCGGCAAGTGTGTCGTGCCCGAACACCGCACGATCGTGCCGATTCGTGAACGATCCCGAACATCGGCCGCGACCACCGTGACACCGCGCGTACGCTCGGCATTCGGCCTGCGATCGCCGATCGGCGCATGGGCCGTTTGTCCTAGTCGTTCGGTCAGGAGGACGATGGAATGATGCATCGCCGCGCGCCATCTCACGACATCGACGAATCCAAGGTCGCTGTCACCCCACCGAAACATCAGGCGGCCGGCGTCACGGCCGTGACGATCGCGCTCGAGCGGGCCGTCGAGGAGATGGGCGTGCTGCGCACCGCACGCACCCTGACCAGGGTGAATCAGCGGCACGGCTTCGACTGTCCCGGCTGTGCCTGGCCGGAGCCGAGCGATCATCGCCGCCCCGCGGAGTTCTGTGAGAACGGGGCCAAAGCGGTCGCCGAGGAGGCGACACTGCGCACGGTCGATCCGGAGTTCTTCGCCCGGCATTCGATCGCGGACCTGTCCGACAAGTCCGGCTACTGGCTCGGGCAGCAGGGCCGACTCACTCATCCGATGGTGCTGCGCCCAGGCGAGGACCACTACAGCCCCATCGCGTGGGACGAGGCGTATCGGCTCATCGCCGAGGAGCTGCGCACGCTGGACTCCCCCGACGAGGCCCTGTTCTACACCTCCGGCCGCACCGCCAACGAGACCGCCTTCCTGTATCAGCTGCTGGTGCGCAGCTACGGCACCAACAATCTGCCGGACTGCTCGAACATGTGCCACGAATCCTCGGGCACCGCGCTGAGCGCCTCGATCGGTATCGGCAAGGGTTCGGTGACGATCGACGACTTCTCCGCGGCCGAGGTGATCGTGGTGGCCGGGCAGAATCCGGGCACCAATCATCCGCGCATGCTCTCGGCGCTGCAGAAGGCCAAGGAGCACGGAGCCCGCGTGATCGCGATCAATCCGCTGCCCGAGACGGGTCTGCTGGGCTTCCGCGATCCGCAGACCCTGCGCGGCCTGACCACCGGGATCGATATCGCCGACGACTTCCTGCAGATCCGCCTCGGCGGGGATATGGCCCTGTTCCAGGGTCTGGCCAAGCTGCTGTTCGAGGCCGAGGACCGCGCACCCGGCACCGTGGTGGACCGCGCCTTCGTCGACGCGCACACCGCGGGTTTCGCCGAATACGAGAAGCAGATGCGCGCGGTGGATCTCGCCACGGTGCTCGAGGCGACCGGCCTGACCGGCGAGGATCTGGATCGCACCGCCGAACTGCTGGCCACCTCGAAGTCCACGATCTTCTGCTGGGCGATGGGCCTGACCCAGCAGCGGCACGGCGTGGCCACCATCGAGGAGGCCACGAATCTGCTGCTGATGCGCGGCATGATCGGCAAGCCGGGCGCGGGCGTGTGCCCGGTGCGCGGACACTCCAACGTGCAGGGCGACCGCACGATGGGCATCTGGGAGAAGATGCCCGAAACCTTCCTCACCGCACTGGATTCCGAGTTCGGCATCACCAGCCCCCGCACACACGGCTACGACACCGTCGATGCCATCCGGGCCCTGCACGAGGGCCGCGCGAAGGTCTTCTTCGGCATGGGCGGCAATTTCGTCTCGGCCACCCCCGACACCGCGGTCACCGAGGCCGGACTTCGGCAGTGCGCGCTGACCGTGCAGGTCTCCACCAAGCTGAATCGCAGCCACGTCGTGCACGGACGCACCGCGCTGATCCTGCCCACCCTGGGCCGCACCGATCTGGACCTTTCGCCCGGCGGAGTGAAACAGCAGGTGTCCGTGGAGGATTCGATGTCGATGGTGCATCTGTCGACCGGCCGCCTCACACCGGTGAGCCCGGAGCTGCGCAGCGAGGTGGCGATCGTCTGCGAACTCGCGCAGGAGCTGCTCGGTCCCGAACATCCCGTGCCGTGGGCGAAATTCCGCGAAGACTACGACACGATCCGCGACTCGATCTCCCGGGTGGTCCCGGGCTGCACGGACTACAACGCGAAAGTCCGCGGCCGCAACGGTTTCCAGCTGCCGCATCCCCCGCGCGACGCCCGCGAGTTCCGAACCGCCACGGGCAAGGCGAATTTCGCGGTCAACGAGTTGCAGTGGCTGCCGGTGCCCGAGGGCCGGCTGATCCTGCAGACCCTGCGCAGCCACGACCAGTACAACACCACCATCTACGGCCTGGACGACCGTTATCGCGGCATCCACAACGGCCGCCGGGTGGTCCTGGTCAACGCCGAGGACATCGCCGAATTCGGTTTCGCCGAGGGCGATCTGGTGGATCTGATCTCGGAGTGGACCGACGGCGTGGAACGCAGGGTCACCGGTTTCCGCCTGGTCGCCTACTCCACTCCGCGCGGTAATGCGGCCGCCTACTACCCCGAGACCAACCCGCTGGTCCCGCTGAACCACGTGGCCGAACGCTCCAACACTCCGGTCTCCAAGGCCGTCACCATCCGGCTCGAACCGCACGTCCACACCGCGTGAGCAGCTACACCACATGACCGCGCCACAGGACCCGGAACCGATGACACGGGGCGAGAACAGGAACGAGGCACAACCATGAGCAGGGTGACGGCCCGTCGCAAGACGCTGCGAATCACCGCCCACGGCCAGGTGCACCGCCCGGACACCCTGGCCGTGGAGGAACCGCTCGAACTGCGCGTCGACGGCGAGTCACTGACGGTGACCATGCGCACCCCGGGCAACGATATCGACCTCGCGCACGGATTCCTGTTGAGCGAGAACATCATCGGCTCGGCACAGGACGTCGTCTCGGCCCGATACTGCGCCGGTGCGGACCGCTGCGCACCCGGCGCGAGCAATATGCGCAACCATCTCGGCTTCCCGGAGTCACCGCCGGACAGCACCGCCGGACAGAACACCTACAACATCCTCGATATCGAACTACGCACGCCCACACCGATTTCCACCCGCAACGTGCTGACCACCAGCGCCTGTGGCCTGTGCGGCAGAACCACCCTCGACGAGGTCCGCACCCGCAGCCGCTACCCCCTGACCTCGGACGGCCCGACCGTGGACACCGCGACCCTGGCCACCCTTCCGGACGAATTGCGGGACCGCCAGAAGGTTTTCGCCTCCACCGGCGGCCTGCACGCGGCTGGTCTGTTCACCCCCGACGGCGAGGCGGTGGCGGTGCGCGAGGACGTCGGCCGCCACAACGCGGTGGACAAGGTGATCGGCTGGGCCATGCGGGAGAACCGGATCCCCGCGCACGATCTGGTGCTGATCGTGAGCGGCCGCGCCTCGTTCGAACTCGTGCAGAAGGCCGTGATGGCCGGTATCCCGATGCTCGGCGCGGTGTCCGCACCCAGTTCCCTGGCGGTGGACCTGGCCCTGGAGACCGGGCTGACGCTGGTCGGCTTCCTGCGCGGAGAGACCATGAACGTCTACTCCGGACCCGAACGCCTCACCGCCCTCCCACTCACCGCACACGTCGACTGATTCCGGCCCCCGCGACTGTTACGCTGCGGAACTGAAACACGTTTCAATTCACTGGGAGCAGTCATGGGTACGCAGCAGAGTCGCGCGACGGTCGAACGGTACATCGAGCTGGTGGCCGGCGGTACAGCCGCACAGATCCTCGAGCTCTACGCCCCCGAGGCGGTGGTGGAGGACCCGATCGGCAGCGAACCGCGGCGCGGACTCGAGGCCATCCGTGAGTTGTACGCGGTCCTGGAACCCTTGCAGCGCAAGGCCGAACCCACCACGATCCGCGTCTCGGGCAACCACGCCGCGGTCGCGTTCACCATGGTCTCCGAGGGACACGGACACCGGATGACCATCTCCCCGATCGACATCATGGAATTCGACGACGAGGGCCGCATCCTGAGCATGCGCGCCTACTGGAGCCAGGACGACCTGCAGGTCGACCCCATCTGACCCACGCCACGCCGCCCGCCACGCCAACGCTCTTGTCCGCGGCATTCGCCCGAATTACCGTGACTGTGCAACGCGAGTGCGGCGAGGCGGGAGGATCGGATGCGGATCTCGGTCGAGCGTGCAGGGGACAACCTGCGGGTGCGAATGCGACTGGACGTCAACCGGCGACGCTGGCTGATCACCCGAATCAGCTTGTGGATCCTGGCGATCGTGGGCATCCTGGTCGGACTCTGGGGTGTCCTGGCACCCGGGCCGTTCTATCGGAGTATGCCGGGCCTCGGCCTGAACTGGGTCGCGATGGACGGCCCGTACAACCACCACCTCGTCGCGGACACGGGCGCATTCTTCCTGGCAGTCGGCGCGATGACCGCCGCCGCGCTGTTCTACGGCGACAGCCTGCTGGCGCGGGTGGCCGGTGGCGGCTGGGTGGTGTTCGGGGTGCCGCACGCGATCTACCATCTCACCCACCGCCCGGACGGAATGTCCACGGGCAACTACGTTCTCGAAATCTTCGCCGCGATCCTGCCACCGTTGCTCGGCCTGGTCGCGGCGCTGGCCGCACCCCGCGAACGCGCCCAACTCCGCGATCCGGCGCCGATGACTTTCCGGCTGCCGGGCCGTCGTAACAGATGAGCGGATCGGCCGGTAACGAGGCCGCCACCGCCGACGATTTCCTCAATAACGGACGAAGGTTCAACGGCGAACCAGGGAGGTCGACGACGATCTCCGGCAACGGGCACGAGCGGGCATTCCGATCGTCACCGGTCCGTGGCGGGTGCGCCACAACGCACTCGCCGTTAACTCAAGGGGGCGTGGGACCGTCGTCCTGCCCGACGATCTCTTCGCGCGACACAGTCGAGAGGACGATCAGGGAATTCAGCAGACCCCGCCGGTCGGCGGCGCTGAGTCTGTTCAACAATTTTTCTTCCTGGGCCTGGATATCGGCCTGCGCGGCATCGCGCACCGCTCGCCCGTGCGCGGTCAACGCCAGAACCCGTGCCCGCCGGTCCGCCGGATCCGGCCGACGCTCGATCAGGCCGCGCTGCTGCAGGTCGTCCAGGACCGGGATGATCCGCGTCTTGTCGGCGCCGATCTCCTGAGCCAGCACGCCCTGCCCACGGGCGGGTCCGCGATCGAGCCCGAGTAATACGGCATACGCCCACATCGTCAGCCCGTGCTTGTCGAGTACGGGCAGTTCCGCCGCCATCAGCGTGCGCGCCAGCGGTGCGATCATCGCCGCCAGATCGGGGCGCCCGCTGCGCGGCACATCGGATGTCGGCGGCTCGGGTGACCGCGCAGAGCCCTGCGAAGCGCCGCCGTCGAACTCGGTCATGTCAGCAGACTTTACGTGCTCTCAATTAGTAAGCATGGACATACGATACGCATGCGCTTACTATCTGGACCATGACCACTCCCGATATCCGCGATCTGAATCGCCGCGCCGTCGACTACTCCGTCGAGATCGTCGGGCATCTGACCCCCGACCACCTCGAACACCCCACCCCCTGTGCCGCCTGGACCGTGGCGGATCTACTGGCACACATGACCGTTCAGCACCGCGGCTTCGCCGCCGCCGCACGCGGCAACGGTGCGGACCTCGACGTCTGGAAGGTGCAACCGCTCGCCGACGATCCGGTGCGCGACTACGCCGACGCCGCCGCGGAGGTCACCGCCGCCTACGACCGACCCGACATCCTGGATCGGCTGTTCGATCTCCCCGAATTCGGACCCGGCGTCCAGGCGCCCGGCAGTATGGCCCTGCGCGCCCACTTCATCGACTACGTCGTGCACGGCTGGGATATCGCCCGCGCCCTGGACCTGCCCTATCGGCTCGCCGACGATTTCGTCGAACCCGCACTCGAGATCACCCTCATGGTGCCCACCGGCGAGGCCCGCACCACCGCACAGTCGGCCTTCGCCCCGGAGCTGACCGTCGCGTCGGAGGCCGACCCGCTCGACCGCATCCTCGCCTACCTGGGCCGCAACCCGTCCTGGCCGAACTGATCCCCGTTACCGCTCGGGGCACGCCGGCTCGGCGACAGTGCGCCGAAACGACAACGGGCCCCGGGAGATTCGCTCTCCCGGGGCCCGTTCGGACGTGTAGGCGGAAAACTCAGGCCGACTTCTCGCGACGCTCGGTGCGCTGGGACTGCTTGCGCGGGACGATGGTCGGCAGCACGTTGTCGTTGACGGTGTCGGCGTTCACGACCACCTTGGCGACGTCGTCGCGGCTGGGGATGTCGTACATCACCGGCAGCAGCACTTCTTCCATGATGGCGCGCAGACCACGAGCGCCGGTGCCGCGCAGAATTGCCTGATCGGCGATGGCCTCGAGCGCGTCCTGGGTGAACTCCAGGTCGACGCCGTCCATGTCGAACAGCCGCACGTACTGCTTGACCAGTGCGTTCTTCGGCTCGGACAGGATCTTCACCAGCGAATCCTTGTCCAGGTTCGTCACCGAGGCCACGACGGGCAGACGGCCGATGAACTCCGGGATCAGACCGAACTTGATCAGATCCTCAGGCATCACGTCGGCGAAGTGATCGGTGGTGTCGATCTCGGCCTTCGAACGAACCTCCGCGCCGAATCCGATGCCGCGCTTGCCGACCCGGTCCTGCACGATCTTCTCCAGGCCCGCGAACGCACCGGCCACGATGAACAGCACGTTCGTGGTGTCGATCTGGATGAACTCCTGATGCGGATGCTTGCGCCCGCCCTGCGGCGGCACGCTGGCCTGGGTGCCCTCCAGGATCTTCAGCAGCGCCTGCTGCACACCCTCACCGGAGACGTCGCGGGTGATCGACGGGTTCTCGGACTTGCGGGCGATCTTGTCGACCTCGTCGATGTAGATGATGCCGGTCTCGGCGCGCTTGACGTCGTAATCGGCGGCCTGGATCAGCTTGAGCAGGATGTTCTCCACATCCTCGCCGACGTAACCGGCCTCGGTCAGCGCCGTGGCGTCGGCGATGGCGAACGGCACGTTCAGCATCTTGGCCAGCGTCTGGGCCAGATAGGTCTTACCGCAGCCGGTCGGACCCAGCATGAGGATGTTCGACTTGGTCAGCTCGACCGGCTCACCGCGGCCGTCGCGACTCTTGTCGCCGGCTTGGATGCGCTTGTAGTGGTTGTAGACCGCGACCGCCAGGGTGCGCTTGGCGGTGTCCTGGCCGATCACGTAGTTCTCGAGGAAGTCCCGGATCTCGGCAGGTTTGGGCAGTTCGTCGAGTTTGACCTCGCTCGATTCAGCGAGTTCCTCCTCGATGATCTCGTTGCACAGGTCGATGCACTCGTCACAGATGTACACCCCCGGTCCCGCAATGAGCTTCTTGACCTGCTTCTGACTCTTTCCGCAGAACGAGCATTTGAGCAAGTCGCCGCCATCACCGATGCGCGCCATCTCGTGGGTCCCTACTTCCTTGTCCGCGTGCAACCGTCTGTTCCGGTCGCCGACAAGCCGCCTTCAAACAACGCTACCCGCAACACCCTGTGCGGTGTCGGCCACCGGCTCATACTCCCCCGGCCCCGACATGATGAGTTTGTGCGGTCCTTGCCGACAACCACGAGCAAAGGTCCCTGGAATGACCGTACCTGCTGAGCCCGATACGGGGCGACAACTTGGCGTGTTTCTCACGACGCCGTGTCCGGTTCGACCGGACTCGAGGTCATGGTCGGCGCGTCCCAGTGCCCATAGACTACGGCCACCGGGACGCCGCCGCCCGACCACTCATTTCTTCTGGGCGCTCAGCTTGCGGTAGTCGAAGACCTGATCGACGATCCCGTACTCCTTGGCCTCCTCCGCGGTGAGGATCTTGTCGCGGTCGGTGTCCTTGCGAACCTCCTCCGCCGACTTACCCGTGTGGCGGGCCAGGATGGCCTCCATCTGGGACCGGATCCGTTCGATCTCCGCCGCCGCGATCTGCAGGTCCGAGACCTGGCCCTGGATACCGCCGGTGCGGGGCTGGTGGATCAGCACGCGGGCGTTGGGCAGGGCCGCACGCTTGCCCGGGGTCCCGGCCGCGAGCAGCACCGCCGCCGCCGAGGCCGCCTCGCCGAGGCAGACCGTGGCCACGTCGGCGCGCACGTACTGCATCGTGTCGTAGATGGCCATCAGCGCGGTCACATCACCGCCGGGCGAGTTGATGTACATGGTGATGTCGCGATCGGGGTCCAACGACTCGAGCACCAGCAGCTGCGCCATGACATCATTCGCGACGGTGTCGTCGATCGGCATGCCGAGGAAGATGATGCGCTCCTCGAACAGCTTGTTGTACGGATTCGACTCCTTGACGCCGAAGCTCGAGTGCTCCACGAACGACGGCAGGATGTAGCGCGACTGCGCGCCCTGTGACGCCTTGCCGCCGAGGCCCGCACGCGGGTCGAAAAGATTGGCCATCTTCGTCTCCAAAGTCCTTGTGGGGTGTGCTTATTCGCTCTGGCCGTTATTGGCCTGGGCCTCGCGGCTGATAACACGATCGATGAAGCCGTAATCCAGGGCCTCCGCGGCGGTGAACCAGCGGTCGCGATCGGCGTCGGCCTCGATCTGCTCGACCGTCTTGCCGGTGTGCTCGGCCTGCAGACGGTTCATCTCCTCTTTGTTCTTCGCGTACAGATCGGCCTGGATGGCGATGTCCGCCGCGGTGCCGCCGATACCGGCCGACGGCTGGTGCATCATGATCCGGGCGTGCGGCAGGGCCAGTCGCTTACCCTTCGCACCGGCGGTCAGCAGGAACTGGCCCATCGAGGCCGCCAGGCCCATGCCGATGGTCATGACATCGCAATCCACGAACTGCATGGTGTCGTAGATGGCCATACCGGCCGAAACCGAACCACCGGGCGAGTTGATGTACAGCGAGATGTCGCGCGTCGGATCCTCGGCCGACAGCAGCAGCATCTGGGCGCACAACTTGTTGGCGATGTCGTCGTTGACGTCGGTGCCCAGGAAGATGATTCGTTCCCGCAGGAGGCGCTCGTAGACCGAATCACTCAGGTTGAGCCCAGAAGTTGGGGATGTCATTAACGGATACCTGCCCTCTCTCACCGGCTCGCTGCTTGCAAGCACGCAGTCTCTATCCAACCTGCGATCTCCCGGGGGCGCCTGGTCCTGAACCACCGGACCGCCCGTCGGATCGACCGCAAATCTGATTCGCTGACACAAACCCTAACGAAGCAGGGCGGCACCGAACTCCCGGTACCGCCCTGTTATCGCTTACAGCGCAACTTCGCTGCGAATTTCCCTGCTCACTCGGCGGTCGCGGCGGCCGTCTCCGCGGCCTGCTCGTCCTGCCCCTCGTCCTCGGAATCGGCAGGGCCACCGAACATTTCGTCGGTGTCGACGGTGTTACCCGCGGTGTCGGTGACCGTGGTCTGCCCGACCACACCGGCCAGGGCCTTGCCGCGGCGCACGTCGGCGAAGATCGCGCCGAGCTGACCGGCCTGCTGCACCTGCTGGATGAACTGCTCCGGCGACAGGCCGTAGCGCTGCGCCTGGAACAGGATCCGCTCGGTCAGCTCGTCCTGGCCGACCTGGGTGTCCTCGGCGTCGGCGACCGCGTCCAGCAGCAGCTGGGTCTTGACCGACTTCTCCGCGGACTCCTTGGTGTCCTTGTCGAACTCCTCGCGGGAGGAGCCCTGCGCCTCGAGCGCCTCGGCGAACTTGGCCTCGTCGTGATCGAAGCCGTGCACCGCGTCGTGCAGGACCGCATCGATCTCGGCCTGCACCGCGCCCTCGGGCAGCGGCACCTCGGTCTGCTCGAGCAGGCTCTCGAGCACCTTGTCGCGGATGACGCCGGCCTGCTCGACCTTCTTGACCCGCTCGACGCGGGTGCGCAGGTCGTCCTTCAGCTCGTCGATGGTGTCGAATTCGCTGGCCAGCTGGGCGAATTCGTCATCGGCCTCGGGCAGCTCGCGCTCCTTGACCGAGTTCACCTTGACGGTGATGACCGCTTCCTTACCGGCGTGCTCACCGGCGACCAGGGTGGAGGTGAACTCCTTGGACTCCTCGGCGTTCATACCGGCCAGGGTCTCGTCCAGCCCCTCGATCAGCTGACCCGAGCCGACCTCGTGCGACAGGCCGGTGGTGGAGGCCTCGGGGACCTCTTCGCCGTCGACGGTGGCCGACAGGTCGATGGAGACGAAGTCGCCGTCCTGCACCGCGCGCTCGGCGGTGGTCAGGGTGCCGAAACGCTGACGCAGCGACTGCAGCTGCTCCTCGATGTCCGCGTCCTCGATCGCGATCGGGTCGACAGTGACCGCGATGCTGGAGAAGTCGGGCAGGGTGATCTCCGGGCGGACGTCCACCTCGGCGGTGAAGGCCAGCTCCTGGCCGTCCTCGATCTTGGTGATCTCGATCTCCGGGCGGCCGATGACCTTGACCTCGCCCGCCGTCACGGCCTCGCTGTAGCGGGCCGGAAGCGCATCGTTGACGACCTGTTCGAGGACCGCTCCGCGCCCCAGCCGGGCCTCGAGCAGCTTGGCCGGGGCCTTACCCGGACGGAAACCCGGAATACGCACCTGACCGGCCAACGCCTTGTAGGCCCGATCGAAGTCCGGCTTCAGCTCCTCGAAGGGCACCTCGACGTTGATGCGGACCCGGGTCGGGCTCAGCTGCTCGACGGTGCTCTTCACGGACATGCTCCTTGTTCGTTGTTCACTGGATGAAGTTCAAGTCTTCGTCCCCCCGGACGCATCCCGAACAGCCTAGTCGACCCCGGTCCCCGTGCAGAAACCGGCCAGGATGCCAACCGAACAACTGATCTCGGATGGACATGGGTACTCCCGGGGTACGCCCGAAGCCCGAGCGCCCTACCAACCGTCGGCCCGACACGAAAGTCTCGTTGCGCCCGACGGCACGCTGAAATCGCGGGGAGGCGGACCGGTCAGCTACCCGACTTTGACCGCGTCGGTGACGAAGACCAGGGTTTCGTTGGGCTTGATGCCGTTGCCGCCCTCGCCGTAGCCGAGGTTGGGCGGGATGATCAGCAGGCGGCGGCCGCCCTGTTGGATGCCGACCAGGCCCTGATCCCAGCCGGGGATGACCTGACCTGCGCCGAGTTGCAGCGGGAAGGGCTCGTGCCGATCGAAGGAGCTGTCCAGCTTCTTCTTGTCCGACCAGGTGACCAGGGTGTAGTTCATGCTCACCTGATCGCCCGTCTTCGCGGCCGGTCCGGTTCCGGTGATCAGATCCTTGGTCACCAGGTGGGTGGGCGGATCGCAGTCGTCGGGAATGGTGATCGTCGGAGCCTGACCGAAACCGCCAGCGGTCTTGACGTCGTCGGCGGTGCATTCACGCCCGTGGCTCGCCGGTGCGGCGGACTGCGCCTGCGGGGCCGTCGAGGCCGCGGCGCTGGTCGAGCTCGCCGAGGACGACGAGGTGCTGCTGCTACTGCACGCGGTGAGCGCGACCGCAGCCGCCGTGACCGCCGTCGCACCGAGAATTCTGGCCAGTGTGTGCATGCGCCGCACCCTAATCCACCGTGCTGTCGCGCACTGCGCCCGGTAGCGTGAGAGCCGAATCCGAAGCGGTTACGTCTCGCGTCATCCCGAGCCCAGCACAACCTTTCGTTCGAGAGGGGATTCTGCGCAATGACCGATCAGGCAACCATCTCCGAGGACACCTCGGCCGACAATGTCGGCGGCCACGACGGCGAGACCATCGCCCCGCAGCCCTATCTGCTCTCCGACGCACCCGGTCCGCTGAACCGCGAGGAACTCACGGATCTGGATGCGTGGTGGCGCGCGGCGAACTATCTGGCGGTCGGCCAGATCTATCTGATGGACAACCCGCTGCTGCGCACACCGCTCGAACCCGCGCACATCAAACCGCGCCTGCTCGGGCATTTCGGCACCGTCCCGGGATTGAATCTGATCTGGGCACATGCCAATCGGGCGATTCTGTCCCGCGATCTGGACGCGGTGTTCGTGGCCGGACCGGGCCACGGCGGGCCGGGCCCGAACGCCTGCGGCTGGCTCGAAGGAACCTATTCGGAGCTGTACAGCCATATCGCCCGCGACGCCGACGGGATGCGCGAACTGTTCGCGCAGTTCTCCTATCCGGGCGGCGTGCCGAGCCACTGCGCCCCCGAGACGCCCGGTTCGTTCCACGAGGGCGGCGAACTCGGCTATTCGCTGCTGCACGCGTTCGGCGCGGCACTGGATCATCCGGAACTGACGGTGTTCTGCGTCATCGGCGACGGCGAGGCCGAGACGGGTCCGCTGGCGGGTAGCTGGCACGCGAACAAATTCCTCAATGCCGCCCGGGACGGCGCGGTGCTGCCGATCCTGGCGCTGAACGAGTACAAGATCGCCAATCCCACTGTGCTGGCCCGTATTCCGGAGGCCGAGCTGGTCGCGCTGCTGCGCGGATACGGCTACGAGCCGATCATCGTCGCGGGCGACGATCCGGCCGCGGTGCACCAGGCCACCGCCACCGCCGTGGACAGCTGCCTGGACCGCATCGCCGAGATCCAGCGCGCCGCCCGCGAGGACGACGTGGACGAGCGTCCGATCTGGCCGATGATCGTGCTGCGCACACCCAAGGGCTGGACCTGTCCCCCGGTGGTCGACGGCGAGCGGGTCGAGGGCACCTTCCGGGCGCATCAGGTGCCGCTGCCCGCGGCCCGCACGGACGCGGGGCATCGGGCGGTGCTCGAACAGTGGCTGCGGTCCTACCGACCGCAGGAGTTGTTCGACGACACGGGCGCGCCGACGCCCCGGCTGCGGGCGCTGGTGCCGCTCGGGGATCGGCGGATGAGCGCCAATCCGGTGAGCAACGGCGGCGCGCTCGTGCGGGATCTGCGGCTGCCGGATTGGCGGGACTACGGCGTCGAGGTGCCCGCACCGGGCGCGACCGCGCACGAGGCCACCCGGGTGCTGGGCGCCTGGCTGCGCGATGTCACCGCGGCCAATCCGGACAACTTCCTCACCTTCGCCCCGGATGAACTGGCCAGCAACCGATTACAGGACATCCTCACCGTGACCGGCCGCAATTGGCAGGCCGAGATCGGCGAGTACGACGTGAAACTCGATCGCACCGGCCGGGTCGTGGAGGTGCTGTCCGAGCACATGTGCCAGGGCTTGCTGGAGGGCTATCTGCTCACCGGCAGGCACGGGGTGTTCACCTGCTACGAGGCGTTCATCCACATCGTCGACGCGATGTTCAACCAGCACGCCAAATGGCTGGACGCCAGCGCCGCGGTCCCGTGGCGACTGCCCATCGCGAGCCTGAACTACCTGCTGTCCTCACATGTGTGGCGGCAGGATCACAACGGATTCACCCATCAGGATCCGGGATTCCTGGACGTCGTGCTGAACAAGAGCCCCTCGATCGTGCGGGTGTATCTGCCGCCGGATGCCAACACCCTGCTGTCCACCTACGACCACTGTCTGCGTTCGCGTCATTATGTGAACGTGGTCGTCGCGGGGAAACAGCCTCAGGCGGACTGGCTTTCGGTGTCCGAGGCCATCACGCACTGCACCCGCGGTATCGGCATCTGGGACTGGGCCGGGCACAACGACGAGACCGGAACCAGTCCCGATGTGGTTCTGGCCTGCGCCGGTGACGTGCCGACGCTGGAGACCCTGGCCGCCGCGGCGATCCTGCGAGAACGACTGCCGCAGTTGCGGATCCGGGTGGTGAATGTGGTCGACCTGATGCGCCTGGTGCCCCGGGAGGAACATCCGCACGGCCTGTCCGACAGCGAGTTCGACACCCTGTTCACCGCCGACCGGCCGGTGATCTTCGCCTTCCACGGCTATCCGTGGCTGATCCACCGGCTCGCCTACCGCCGCACCAACCACAGCGGTCTGCATGTCCGCGGGTACAAGGAGAAGGGCACCACGACAACGCCTTTCGACATGGTCATGCTCAACGACCTGGACCGCTTCCACCTGGTCATGGACGTCGTGGACCGGGTGCCGGGCCTGCGTGAGCGCGCCGCCGGACTGCGGCAGGAGATGGTGGACGCCCGGTTGGCGGCCCGCGCGTGGACCCGCGAGCACGGGGTGGACATTCCCGCGGTCGCGGACTGGAAGTGGCCGTATCGCGCGAGGTGAACTCGGCGCGGCGGTGTCCGGAATTGGGTTGCCGCGATCGATGTGTGCGGGTGAAGATCGCAGAGTGTTGCTGAGCATTACGTGTACCCGAGCCGAAGGCGCCGACTGGGCCGCCACCGACCTGGGCTTTCTGCTGCACAAGAACCCGGCGCGGGTGCAGGTGTTCGAGCAGTCCTACGGTTCGGCGCACGTCCTGTATCCCGAGGCGACCGAGCAGCGGTGTACCGCGGCGCTGCTGCTGGAGATCGACCCTGTCCGGCTGGTGCGCGGAAAGACCCGTGGCACACCGGAATTCAGCCTCGGCCAGTACGTCAACGATCGGCCCTACGCGGCTTCCTCACTGCTGTCGGTCGCGATCTCGACGGTGTTCGAGAGCGCCCTGCACGGCAAGTGCGGTCAGCGCCCCGAGCTCGCGGCCGGCGCGCTGCCGCTGCGGATCGAACTGCCCGCGGTGGCCTGCAAGGGCGGCCCGGACACGGCCGAGCGGATGTTCGCACCGCTGGGCTGGCAGGTTCGCGCCACCCCGATCCCGCTCGATCCGGCATTTCCCGAATGGGGCGAATCCCGTTACGTACAACTGGAATTGACCGGAGCGATACGTCTCGCCGACGCTCTGTCCCACCTGTACGTGCTGCTGCCGGTCCTGGACGGCAGCAAGCACTACTGGCTCGCCGCCGACGAGATCGACAAACTGCTGCGCGCGGGCTCCGGCTGGCTCCCCGCTCACCCCGAACGCAGCTGGATCACCCGCCGCTACCTCGCGCGCAGGCACTCCCTGGTGCGCACCGCTCTGGCCCGCCTGGCCGAGATCGATGACACCGACCCGGAGTCCCTCGATGCGGTCGACGAGCCCGGTACGGACGAATACGGTTCGGAGACACCGACTTCCAGCGAGCTTGCGAAGCGGAGCATAGTCGTGCCCGAGACGAGGGCCTTCCCGGCGCACGAATCGACAGCGTCGGCACGGAACGGCCGGACGTCGTCCACCGCGGCCACCGACTCGATCGACGACCGTGCACAGAGCAACAGCATCGCCGTAGAGATCGACGATGCGCCCGGCACGGGCGTCGACAGCTCCGACCTCGCTGACAACGCCGCGAGTGATTCGATGCAGACCCCGGGCTCGGATGTTCCGGCCGAAGGAACCACACAGGAAGCTGCACGACCGTCGCTGGCGGTCGCGCGACGTGCTGCCGTACTGGGTGCGCTGCACGACGTGGGCGCTCGCCGAGTGCTCGATCTGGGCTGCGGTGAGGGCGCCCTGTTGCGGGAGTTGCTGGCGGACAAGACGTTCGCCGAGATCGTGGGAGTCGATGTGTCGATGCGCGCGTTGCGGATCGCGCAGCGCAGGTTGCGGCTGGATCGTGCCCCGCAGCGGGTTGCCGACCGGATCACATTGCGACAGGGGGCGCTGACCTACGGTGACGCCGCACTGCGCGGATTCGACGCGGCGGTGCTCATGGAGGTGATCGAACATGTCGATCCGCCGCGGCTGGGCGCCCTGGAACAGGCGGTATTCGGTTCCGCCGCACCGGGATCGGTGATCGTGACGACACCGAACGGGGAATACAACGCACTGTTCGAGACGCTGCCCGCCGGATCGTTCCGGCATCCGGACCACCGGTTCGAGTGGAGCCGTGCGGAATTCGAGGCGTGGGCGGGTCGAGTCGCCGAAAAGTACGGGTACCTGGTGCGTTTCGAGCCGGTCGGCCCACGGGATCCGGCGTACGGATCCCCGACCCAGCTGGCGGTCTTCGACAAACCGGCGCGGGCGGCCGGGAAGGGAGCGGCGTGATGGTCGAACTGTCCGTCCCCGAACTGTCCCTGGTGGCACTGGTCGGCTGCACCGGCTCGGGTAAATCCACCTTCGCGCACAAGCATTTCCCGCGCACCGCGATCGTCTCCTCCGACGCCTGCCGCGGCATCGTCAGCGACGACGAGAACGATCAGTCGGCTACCGACGACGCCTTCGCACTCCTGCACCACATCGCCGCCGTGCGGCTGCGGCGCGGTCTGCGGACCGTGGTCGATGCGACCAATGTGCAGCAGCACGGGCGGGCGGAGCTGATCCGGCTGGCCCGCGAACACGATGTTCTCCCGGTCGCGATCGTGCTGGACGTCCCGGAGCGGGTCTGCCTGGATCGCAATGCCCGACGCACCGAACGCGCGCACCTCGGCGCGCACGTGGTGACCCGGCAGCAGCGCGACCTGCGCCGCAGCCTGCGAAGTCTGGAACGCGAGGGTTTCCGCCGGGTGTTCGTGCTGCGCGGCGTCGAGGAGATCGATGCGGCGACCGTGGTCGACGAGAAGCTCTGGAACGACCGCCGCGAGCTGACCGGCCCGTTCGACGTGATCGGCGACGTCCACGGCTGCCGCGCCGAATTGGAGACGCTGCTGGGCGAATTGGGCTACGCCCTGCGCCGGGACGAGTCCGGACGTCCGGTGGACGCCCGGCACCCCGACGGGCGCACGGTGGTATTCGTCGGCGACCTGGTCGATCGCGGCCCCGACACCCCGGGCGTGCTGCGGCTGGTCATGGGCATGGTCGAGGCCGGGCATGCGTTGTGCGTCACCGGAAACCACGAGTACAAACTGGTCCGCGCGCTGGACGGGCGCAAGGTCACCATCGCGCACGGTTTGGCCGAGTCGCTGGCTCAGCTCGATCAGGAGGACGACGAATTCCGCAGGGCCGCACACGATTTCTGTCGCGGCCTGATCGGACACTACGTCCTGGACGGCGGCGATCTCGTGGTGGCGCACGCCGGACTCGAGCAGCAGTACCACGGACGGGCCTCGGGCCGGGTGCGCCAGTTCGCCATGTACGGCGAAACCACCGGGGAGACCGACGAATTCGGCCTGCCGGTGCGCTACCCGTGGGCCGAGGACTATCGCGGCCGCGCCACGGTCCTGTACGGGCACACTCCGACCACCGAACTGCGCTGGGTCAACAACACCCTGTGCCTGGACACCGGCGCGGTGTTCGGCGGACGGCTCACCGCGCTGCGCTATCCCGAGCGTGAACCGGTATCGGTTCCCGCACAGCAGGTCTGGTGTGAACCGGCGCGCCCGCTGGAGGACATCGCGGCGCCGGGCGGTGCGACGCACCGTGATCCGGGCGTCCTGGAGCTGGACGACGTCCTGGGCCGCCGTGTGGTGGAGACCCGTCAACTCGGCCGGGTGAGCGTTCAGGAGGAGAACGCGAGCGCGGCGCTGGAGGTGATGAGCCGATTCGCGGTCGATCCGCGTTGGCTGATCTACCTGCCGCCGACGATGTCACCTTGCGCCACAGCCGATTCCGACGCTCTGCTGGAACATCCGGCGCAGGCGTTCGCGTACTACCGCAGCGAGGGCGTCCCCGCCGTGGTGTGTCAGGAGAAGCACATGGGTTCGCGCGCCATCGCGGTGCTGACCCGCTCGGCGAACACCGCCCGGGACCGCTTCGGCATCGAGGACGGCAGCACCGGCGCGCTCTACACCCGCACCGGCCGACCCTTCTTCGACGATCCGGCGCTGACCGAAGCAGTGCTGAGCCGGATCCGCGCCGCGGCCGAAAGTTCGGGCCTGTTCGAGGAATTGGGCTCGGACTGGTTCGCCCTGGACGCGGAACTCATGCCGTGGTCGGCCAAGGCGATGGGTCTGCTGCGTGATCAGTACGCGGCCGTCGGTGCGGCGGCGCGGGCTTCGCTGGGCGCGGCCGACGAACTGCTCGCGGCCGCTGCCGCACGCGGCCAGGACGTCGGCGAGCTCGCGGCCCGCACCTCCGCGCGCCGTGCGGACGCCGAGGCGTTCACCGCCGCGTACGGCCGGTACTGCTGGCCGGTGTCGGGCATGCACGGCCTGCGGCTCGCCCCGTTCCAGATCCTGGCCGCCGAGGGCGTGAACTACGCTGTGCGCGAACATGAATGGCATCTGGCCAAGCTGGATGCACTCGCCGCCGCGGATACCGAACTGTTCACCCGGACCCGCCGGACGATCGTGCAACTGTCCGACCCGCGGGCCGAGGCCGAGGCGACCGCGTGGTGGACCGAACTCACCGCGAGCGGCGGCGAGGGCATGGTGGTCAAGCCGGTCGAGGCGCTGACGCACGGAACTGCCACGCGCAGTGGCCGTCCCGTGCAACCGGGTGTGAAATGCCGTGGGCCGGAATACCTTCGCATCATCTACGGCCCGGAGTACCTGCGCCCCGACCAGCTGCGCCGTCTGCGCTCGCGTGGCCTCGGCCGCAAGCGCTCCATGGCCCTGCGCGAATACGCCCTCGGGCTGGAGTCGCTGGACCGTTTCGTCACGGGAGAGCCGCTGTGGCGCGTCCACGAAGCCGTCTTCGCAGTCCTGGCCCTGGAATCCGAGCCGGTCGACCCGCGCCTGTAGGTGCAGGCGCGGGGCCTCCGGTCTCGTTATCGCGCAGCGTTCTTCGGTGCGGTGAGGTCGTAGACGGGCAGTTCACCGATCGTCGTCGCCGAGTAGTGCTGCTCCACCCACCGGGTGATCTCCGAGGCCGCGGAGGTCCGGTCGCGCGAGCCGGGCCCACCGCGCATCTGTTCGGGGCGGCCGATGAAATAGTGGATCCGGCCGTGCGCGACGTAGTCCTGGAACTGCTGCAGCGTCGGCGACGGATCGCCGCCGGCGAAGCCGCCGATCGGCATCACCGGATAGCCGGCTTCGAGTTGCAGGTCCGAGGACGCCATCGATCCCACCGACGCCGCGGTCCAGGTGTGGTTCGGGCCGCCGTCGCGCAACTTCGTGATCAGGGCCGGATCGGGCGGGCCGCCGAACGGAGGCCCCTGATGCCCCTTGTTCTTCTGTCCCGCAGGGGTATTCGCGTCGGCGGGCGTACCGTGGCCGTTCGGCTGCCCCGGCGTGGCCTTACCGCCCTTCGGCTCGTCCTGCGTCGGCGGCGGGCCGAACGGAAAGTCACCGAACTGCGTTTTCGGACCGGCCAGCACGATGCCGCCGGAATGCGGCGTCCCGATCGTCTGCAGCGAAAAGGCGACCGGACCGGCCAGCGCGGTCAGCACCGCGGCCACCGCCGCCGGCACCGCGAGGCCGTGCGGCCGGGGAACCAGCAGCGCCACGGTGGCCAGGATGCCGACGACCAGCACCACCCAGCGCAGCCACGGCACGAAGTCGGGAGTGCGCGAGAGCAGCAGAATGGCGGCGGCCGTGCTCAGCGCGACGGCCAGCGCCGCGGCGAACCGCACCCACATCCGATCGCGCCCGCGCCAGACCATCACCGCACCCAGCCCCGCGGTCCCGGCGACCGCGGGTGCCAGGGCAACGGTGTAGTACTGGTGGAAGATGCCCTGCATGAAGCTGAACACCAGTCCGGTGACCAGCATCCAGCCACCCCACAACAGCAGTGCCGCCCGCTGCGGATCGGTCCGGGATGCCTTGCCGCGCAATAGAATTCCCGCGATGAGCAACGCCACCGCCGCCGGGATCAGCCAGCCGATCTGACCGCCGACGGTCTCCTGGAACATCCGGGTGATCCCGGCCGAGGATCCGAAGAAACCGCCCTTGGGCAGGTGCCCGCCCGGCGGCCCGGGGAACGGACTCGACGACCCGACACCCAACCGGCCGAGCCCGTTGTAGCCGAGGGTCAGCTCGATGATCGAATTGTGCTCGGAGCCACCGAAGTACGGCCGCGAGGCGGCGGGCCACAGCTGGGCGACCAGCACCCACCAGCCCGCGCCCGCGACCATCGCCACCCCGGCCGCGCACAGCTGCAACAGACGGGTGAGCACACGCGGCGGACCGGCGATCAGATAGGTCACCGCGAGCGCGGGCAGCACCAGCAGCACCTGCAATTGCTTTGCCAGGAAACCGAATCCGACCAGCACCCCGCACAGCACCAACCACCGCCAGCGCCCGTCCTCCAACGCGCGAGTCATCGCCCACACCGCGGCGATCATCAGGAACACCAGCAGCGCGTCCGGGTTGTTGAACCGGAACATCAGCGCCGCAACGGGAGTCACCGCCAGCGCCAGCCCGCCGAGTACGCCCGCGGCGCTGCCGTGCGTGCGGCGCAGCGTCGCCCACAACAGTGCCACCGAGGCGACACCCAACAGCACCTGCGGCAGCATCATGCTCCACGGATGCATACCGAACAGCCGCGCCGAGATCTCCATCGGCCACAGCGAGGCCGGAGTCTTGTCGACGGTGATCGAATTGCCCCAGTCCGAGGAGCCGAAGAAGAACGCCTTCCACGAATGCGCACCCGACTGCACCGCGGCCGCGTAGAACGAGTTGGCCCAGCCGTTGACACCCAGATTCCACAGATAGACGACCGCGGTCCCGATCAGCAGCAGGGCCACGCTCAGATTCTCCCAGCGCAGGAGGCCCCGTCCCGGACGGGCGGGCGGGCTGCTCGGCAGACTCGGCGCGATCGCGGTGTCGGTCATGGCGACCAATCATGGTCCATCCGTCCCCTCCTCTCCTGGGACCACGCTGAGAAAAAGCTGGGAGCCGCCCTCGGCCCGCCCCGGACACGACTGTGGCCGGGATCCGACGGGATCCCGGCCACAGTGCTGACCGATCGGGTGACTAGTCGGCGCAGAGCCGCTCGCCCTGGGAGGCCAGCGCCATCTCGGCCGTGGCGGCCTGCGGGGCGGCCGGCTCGGCGGCGACCATCTCGCTCGCGACCTGCTCGTTGCGGATCGCGTCGGCGGGAACCGCGTTGCGAAACACCCAGCGCAGCGCGACGAAGCGGATCAGCGTGGCGACCAGATTCGCGACCACCAGCACGAACAACTGCAGGTGTACGGCCGACGCGGGAGCCCAGTGGTGCAGCGCGAACAGCGAACCACTGGTCAGGAACCAGGTGAACGCGAAGATCAGCAGACCCTGGACCTGGTGCGAAACGGCCTTGGTCGAGCCGCGCACACCGAATGTGAAGGCCCGATTGGCCGCGGTATTACCGACGGCGGTGATCAGCAAGGCCAGGAAGTTCGCCGCCTGCGCGCCGGCCAGCGGCTGCAACACCAGATACAGCAGCATGTAGGCCAGCGTCGAGACGACCCCGATGATGCCGAATCGCACCAGCTGCCCGACCATGCCCAGCGGCACACCGTCCATCAGCGGTTCGCGTCCGATGGCCGCGCGCAGCTCGTTCACCGGCAACGTCCCCTTGGCCAGGCCCTTGCTGACCCGCCAGACACCTTCCAGATCCTTGCGCGCGGTGTCCACGATGTTCACGCTGGAGTTCGGATCATCGATCCAGTCCACCGGAACCTCGTGAATCCGCAGTCCGGCGCGTTCGGCCAGGACCAGCAGCTCGGTATCGAAGAACCATTCGCCGTCCTGCACCAACGGCAGCAGCTTGCGCGCCACGTCGGTGCGCATGGCCTTGAAACCGCACTGCGCATCGGAGAACCGCGCCTGCAGCGACGCCTTCAGGATCAGGTTGTAGCAACGCGAGATGAATTCCCGCTTGGGCCCGCGCACCACGCGCGAGGACTTCGCCAGCCGCGTGCCGATCGCCAGATCCGAATGTCCGGACACCAGCGGTGCGACCAGCGGCAGCAGTCCGTTGAGGTCGGTGGACAGGTCGACGTCCATATAGGCGACGACCTGCGCGTCCGATGCCTCCCAGACCGCCCGCAGCGCCCGGCCGCGCCCCTTGCGGTCCAGATGCACCACCCGGACGCCGTCCAACTCGGCCGCGAGGTAGTTCGCGACATCGAGAGTGGCATCGGTGGACGCGTTGTCGGCGATGGTGATCCGCGCACTGAACGGGAACCCGTCGCTGAGAAATTCGTGCAGACGGCGCACGCAGACGCCGAGATCACGTTCCTCGTTGTAAACGGGAACAACCACATCCAGAACGGGCGCGGGCAGTGCCGCATCGTGGCGCTTCCGAGAGCCCTGCGTGGTTACGCAAGCTGCCTCCTCCGGGCTCACCGGGCGCGCCACCGCCGCGCCCCTGCGGTTCGAAGCGGTAACGGTCGAAGTCTCGGTCATGTCACCAAGATTCTCCGGTCAGCCTTGGTGAGCACTGGATCGGAGCTGCGAGATCGCTGGGAGCCCCGATTCGCCACCGGCCTGCGACTACTTCGGACGGGTACGCGGCAGCACGACGGTGAACGTCGCACCCTCGCCCGGCGCACTGTCCACCGCCACCGTGCCGCCGTGCGCGGCCACCAACGCCTGCACGATCGACAGACCCAGTCCGCTGCCGCCGCTGGCCCGCGCGCGCGAGGTGTCGGTGCGATAGAACCGCTCGAATACCCGCGCGGCCGCCTCGGGCGACAGCCCCGGGCCCTTGTCGCCGACCTCGAGCCGCACCGCATCCTCGCCGGGCGTCAGCCGCACCGTCACCGGCGTACCGGGCGGCGTGTGCGCCATCGCATTGCCGACCAGATTGGCCAGCACCTGACGCAGCCGCGCGGCGTCGCCGGGCACCTCCAGCGTGCCCGGACCGGACCGGATGTCCAGTGCCACAGGGTGATCCGGGCCGTCCTGCTTGGCGGCCATCGCCTGTGCACCGTGCACCACGTCACCGGCCAGCGCGAGCAGGTCCACCGGCACCGATTCCAGCGGACGCTGCGCGTCCATCCGGGCCAGCATCAGCAGATCCTCGACCAGCAGACCCATCCGCCCGGCCTCGGCCTCGATACGTTCGAGCACCAGCGCCGGATCCTGGCTCGCGCCCTGGCGATACAGTTCGGCGAATCCCCGGATGGTCGTCAACGGGGTGCGCAGTTCGTGACTGGCGTCGGCGACGAACTGCCGCATCTTGGCCTCCGAACGTCGCGCGGCCTCCTCCGACGCCTCGGTCGCGGTGACGCCGTGCTGGATCTGGGTGAGCATCACGTTGAGCGAACGAGCCAGGTGATCGACCTCGGTATCCACGTCACGCACCGGCACACGACGGCTCAGATCACCCCCGGCGATCGCAGCCGCGGTCTCCTCCACCTGACTCAGCGGGCGCAGACTGCGCCGCACCACCAGATAGCCGCCCGCGCCGAGCAGAACCAGCGCACCCACGCTGGTGGCGATCTCGAATCCGATCAGTTTGGAGACGGTGTCGACGTTGTCGGTGAGCGGCAGACCGATGATGGTGGACCCATGTGTGTTGGTGGTCACCAGAACTCGCCAGTCGGTGTCCGAACCGTCCGAGGAAGGGACCGTCACCGGAGTGTGCGCTGTGAGCCCCGACAGTTTCGGCATCGAGGAGGTCTTGTCGGGCTGAATGCGATACAGCTCACCCTCCGGACCGCGACGCAGCTCGAAGAAGCGGTGCGGTTGGTCGGCCGAGCCGAGTTTGGGCGGCGGGGCGGTCGCATCGGCGGGAACCCACGTCATCTCGCCCTCGCCGGTGCTGATCAGCTTCATCGGTGTGGGCCGAGCCCAGGTGTGCGCCGCGTCGAACAACTGCTCGTCGGTGCGATCGGTCAGGGATTTCGACAAGGCGGAGGTCACCGCGAATCCGGAGGCGGCCAACACGACTCCGGCCAGGCTCACCATGGCGACGACCAGCACGATACGCAGCGGGACCGCCGATACTCGACGCCCCAGCATTGCGCGGGTGCGCCGGAATACAGTGGTCACCGACCTATCTCTACCGAGCGAAGCTGGGAGCTTCCTGCATGCCGACTGGGCATTTCCTACGGGCGCGTCAGCGGGCCGCGAGATGTTCGGCGAGGCGGTCCAAGTAGGGACGCTGACCCACGCCGAGTTTCTCGTGTGCGGTGGCGGTATCGAACCATTCGGCGCGATCGATCTCCGGGAACTGCTGCATCCGGCCCGACCGCGGCGGCCACTCCATCTCGAACCTGCCCGGATTCACCTGCGCGGTATCGAGATTCGCCTCGACCGCCCAGACGGTGACCTCCTTCTTGCTGCGGCCGCTGCCGTACCGGACCTCGCCGAGTTCTACCCATTCCCCGTCGGGCACCGGCAGTCCCAGTTCCTCGGTGAACTCCCGGCGCGCCGCTGCCTGCGCGGCCTCGGTTTCCGGATCGTATTCGCCCTTGGGAATCGACCAGGCCTTCAGATCCTTGCGCGCCCACAGCGGCCCGCCCATGTGCCCGAGCAGCACTTCGATCCCCGAGGTACGGCGGAACAGCAGGACTCCGGCGCTGAATTTCATGTTCGGAGTCTATATTTCATGCTCAGGTCGCTGCCTGGATGCTCAGGATTCCTGGCGGATCCGCTCGAACATCCTGCGCATATTCGGACCGATCTCGGCGATCTCCACGAACGGCACCCCCGCCGCCGCCCCGTCGAGATAGGCGAAGCGCATCTCACCGAACATATCGCCCTGCTGCACGATCTCGATGCCCTGTGCGGACGCGGCCGCCACCGCCGCATCGAAATCCGTCGGCTCGGAACAGATGTGATGCAATCCGGGGCCGGACCGGTCGAGGAATTCGGAGTAGATCGACACCCCGCGCACCGGCTGGATCAGCTCCAATTGCACCGCACCGCGGTAGGACAGCCCGATGTGCGCGGTGAAATCCGCGGGTTCACCACGGTACGAACAGGTTTCGGGACCGAAGTGCACATCCGGCATGCGGGTCCAGGCCCGCACACCGAAGCAGGCGCTCAGAAATCGTTCGGTCGCGGCGATATCGGTCACCACCCAGGCAACCTGCGTGATCGCCTCGCCACCCGGCGCATTGTCGAAGTCGGCCACGCCGACCACCCTACGATGAGGTGATGGCCGGACCGAAGCGAGTGATCCTCGCCCTGGGCAGCGGTGGCGCCCGGGGGTACGCGCACGTGGGCGTCATCCGGGAGTTGCAGGCACGCGGGTTCGAGATCGCCGGTGTGGCCGGATCCTCGATGGGCGCCTTGGTGGGCGGTGTGTTCGCTGCCGGGAAACTGGAGGACTACGCGGACTGGGCGACCACGTTGAATCAGCTCGAGGTGGTGCGCCTGCTCGATCCGTCGTTCTCCGAGCCGGGGGCGATCCGCGCGGCGAAGATCCTGGGCCGCATCCGGGAGATCCTGGGCGACACCGTCATCGAGGAACTCCCGATCCCCTACACTGCCGTCGCGACCGATCTGACCAGCGGCCGCTCGGTGTGGTTCCAGCACGGTCCGGTCGAGACCGCCATCCGCGCGTCCATCGCGATCCCCGGGGTCATCTCACCCCTGGTGATCGGCGACCGGGTGCTGGCCGACGGCGGCATCCTCGACCCGCTGCCGGTGGTCCCGACCCTGGCCATCCAGGACGCCGACATCACCATCGGCGTCAGCCTGACCGGCAACGATCCGATTCCCGAAACCCCACGCGACGCGGCCGCTCCCAAGGAACCCGGCGCGATCGACGAATGGGTGGACCGCATCCGCCGCGGCGCCGCCCAGATGACCTCGACCATCATCGGCCGCTTCGGCGGAACTCCGCAGATCATCGGCGAACCGCATCACCGAGTCGCCGAAACCTCCCCCGCCGCCCCGAGACTGGGCCGCGTCGACCTGCTCAACCGTTCCCTCGACGTCATGCAAGCCGCCCTGACCCGCCACCAACTCGCCGCCCAACCCCCGGACCTGCTGATCGAAATACCCCGCTCGATCTGCCGCACCCTGGACTTCCACCGTGCCGCGGACGTCATCGCGGGAGGCCGTGAAATCACCGCCGCGGCATTGGATGCGGCGGGTTTGTGGGGACCGACGGCGGAAGCACCGACACCGCAGCATCAACCGGAGATGGCGACACCCGAACGGGGAGCGGAGTCCGATGCGACCGGATCTCGTTGAACAACAAGAAATTACAGTCGGGATGACAGGATTTGAACCTGCGACCCTCCGCTCCCAAAGCGGATGCGCTACCAAGCTGCGCTACATCCCGGAGGGGTCACAGCGGACCGCCAGAGCGGGTGACGGGAATCGAACCCGCACCATCAGCTTGGAAGGCTGAGGTTCTACCATTGAACTACACCCGCAGGCACACGACACCGACGGGATCGCCTCGATGTCGTCTGCGCCTGAGACTGTACCGAACCTCACTTCGGAAATGCCAATCGCCCTGCCGGGCGCGCTGACGCGCCGCCGATATCGGCCCGCGTGGGACGGTCGCGAGGTGAACGCGCCCAAAGCGAGCGAGACACATGTCACATCAAGATTCGCCGAGGTAGGTCGGGCTGTTTCGGCGCGTCGCGGACGACACGCTGGGGGCGGCTGTAACGCCGCAGCTCTCGCCGCGATGACCTACGCGTTGCCATTCGCCGAATTCCGGAAGAGGTTGGAAAACAGCATTTTTCGGAGTCGGGTGGCTTGCTAGGATCCTTTTTGCCGGACGGGGGTATCTGGAAAGGGGGCGGTGAGCATGCACCGAGTTCGGTGGAGCGGACCGCATAGCAGTAGGCACGACCCGGAGGGTTTCGGTCCGGAGAGCACAGTCGGCGCGCCCGGCGCGCCCCGTGACGTCTGTACGGGGTGAGCGCCATGCTCGCCGACATCGATCCGGTGACCGCCGCCGCGGTCACCACGACGTCCCGGTACTGGGTCTCCGCGGTCTATCCCAGCAGTGGGCTCACGGTGCAGCCCGAACATCTCCAGCGGGTGTTCGCCTCGCTCATCAACGAACTGCTCGATCTGGCGCGTTCGGAGCCGTTCCCGGTCCGGCCGGCCCGCGGCATCGGGCGACGGCTGGCCGAGGCGCCGTTCGATCGCACCCGCATGCTCGCTCCCGCCAGTCGCGCCCTGCTCGGCTTCGCGCCGGGATATCCCGGTTCGCTCGTGGCCACCCGCTGGCCACTCGTGGCCAGTCATGCCATCGAGAGCTACGCCGAGGCGCTGCAGCAGCAGGCCCTCGCGCAGCAGGAGGCCAATCTCGAGGAGCGGGTCTCGGTCCGGGTCCAGGAGATCGCTGAGCTGCACCACCAACTCCGGCACGAGGCCACCCACGACGCACTCACCGATCTGGCCAACCGCTCGCTGTTGCAGGAACGGGTGCGCCTGATGGCCGCGGACCGTTCGCGCGGCGTCGGCCTGCTGCTGATCGACGTGGACGACTTCAAGCAGATCAACGACGGATACGGGCACAGCGTCGGAGACGAAGTGCTGGTGGAGATTTCGCGTCGACTGCGCATCACCTGTCCGCAGGACACGGTGGTCTGCCGGTACGGCGGCGACGAATTCGTGCTCGCGCTCTCGGCCCGGCGCAACACCCTCGGCGAGGTGGCCATGCGCGTGCTGGCCGCGTTGAACGATCCGGTTCCCACCGCCTCGGGCCCGGTTCCGGTGTCGGCGAGTGTCGGCACCGCGTACTGCCCGCCCGGACGGGCCTGTGATTTCTCCGACCTGCTGCGCAGCGCCGACCGAGCCATGTATTCGGCGAAAACCGCAGGTAAGCGGCGATTCGCGGTGTCCGAGCCGGAGGACGAGGAGTCCGAACCGGGCACGCCCATCCTCGCGGAACTGCCCTACGACGTGGCCGTCGCCGGATAACAGCAACCGGGCGGCAATCGAATCCGCGTACGCTGGACGACGTGGTGATACTCCTGGTCATCCTGGTCGTCGTCCTCGCGGTCTTCCTGGTGATGAACTTCGCCGGTCGCAATACCGCCCGCGGTCATCAAGCGACCCAGCTCGCCGACGCCAAGGCCGACGCCCGTCGGCTGATCGAGCGTCTCGGCGGGCAGGTCTACAACCTCACGGGCACCGATCAGGCATCCAAACAAGCTCTCGCCGATGCCGGTGAGCGGCTCAACGCCGCCGGATCGCAGATCGAGCAGGCGACCACCGTCGCCCAGGCCCACCTGGCGAAGGAGACCGCCGTGGAAGGGCTCTACTACGTGCGGGCCGCGCGGACCGCGATGGAGCTGGATCCGGGCCCGCCGATTCCCGAACTCGACGGGCAGCGCTCCGCGGGGCGGGTCTCGGAGGATCGCACGGTCGACTTCGACGGCCGCAGCGTCCAGGCCTCGCCCATACCGTCGGCGCGGACGCCGAACTACTATCCGGGCGGCCGCGTCGCCGGACGACCGGTCCCGGCCGGGTGGTACTCCGAACCGTGGTGGAAGACCGCGCTGGTGGCCGGAGCCTGGGGCGTGGGCTCGGTCCTGCTGTTCGACACCCTCTTCCACGGCATGTCGGGTGTGGGGTACGACGCCGCCGGATTCGAGGGCGGCTACGGCTCGGGCTACGACGACGGCTTCGCCGCCGGACAGGACTTTCAGGGCGGTTACGACCAATCCGGTTACGACAATGGCGGATTCGACCAGGGCGGCTACGACCAAGGTGGTTACGACCAGGGCGGCGGATTCGACGGCAGCGGCTGGGACGGTGGCGGATTCGACGGCGGCGATTGGGGCGGCGGCGGATTCGACGGCAGCTTCTGAGCGCGTTCGCCCGAAGCCCGTCGACTACTTTCCCGCGGGGAGCCGCCCCGGCGAGGACGACCGCGCCCGCGCGAGTTCGGTGATCGCGCTCGTCGCGTGCCGGTCGAATCTGTCGCGGGAGATGTCCAGCGCACCGTCGAGCCAGGGCCGGTACAGGAAGGCCAGCGCACCGAAGATGGCGTGCGCGTTGAGCCGGATATCGACCTCGTCCGGCGGATTCCTCTTCCGCTCGCCGCCGGCCAGACTCATCGCGATCGGCGCGGTGAATTCGACGATGAGCTGATTGCCTCGTTCACCCAGCGCCATGGTCGCCTGGGACTCCACGAACATGATCCGGCCGCGTCGCGGGTCCTCGTCCATGTAGTCGGTGAAACGGGTCACCACATGCGCGAAAACCTTGTCCGGCTGGGGCGGGGCGTCGGCCAGCGCGGTGAGCAGCCGATCGCGGGCACCGAGCACGACCTCGTCCAGGATGGCCAGTTGCAGCGCGTCCAGATTCGTGAAGCTCTCGTAGAAATACCGCTCGGTCAGGCCCGCCGCGCGACAGACCGCGCGCATCGACATCTCCGCTGCCCCGATGGTCCCCATCAGCTCCAGTCCGGCGTCGAGCAGCTGCCGACGTCGGGTGGCGATGCGGTCGGCGGGATCCTGTCCCCGCCAACGCCGTGACTCGCCCTTGCCGGGCTCCTCGGTGGCGTTCGGCATGTGTGTCCTCTCACAACAATTTCACCGGGCAGATGTTGACATCACACGCTGTTGACAGCAGCTGATGTCGATAATTACCCTGGTAAGTGTAACCCGCGCGATTCCAGTGAATTCAGGGCTCTGCCTACATCTTTCGGAATTCGATCATTTCGAGGAGAAGCCATGAGGTTCGGCCAGGCAGCACAGTCGGTGGTGCTGAGCATCCTGCGTCCCGGCGGGCTGCTGTCGGCGGTGCAGATCCAGCGCCAGGCACAGCTCACCGGATGGAGCACTCGGAATGCACTAGCGCGCTTACAGGCCCGTGGTCTGATCGTCGCCATCCCCTACAAGGGTTGCTGGCAGATCAGCGAACGCGGCCGGGCGCTGGCTCTCACCACCCGGGCCCCGCACTGATCGAATCGCCCGCAGGCGACGTGATTGCGTCCTGTCAGCTGGGCTGACAGGACGGGCACCAGAACAGATTCCGGCCGTCCAGCACCGAATGCAGGACGGTCGAACCGCACAGGCGACAGGGATCTCCGGCCCGGCGATAGACGTAGGTGCGAGGCTTCCCCTCGGTGTATGACGGTGCGCCGTGGTCGTGTTCGCGGCGTACGACGACGATCTTGCCGCGCCGCACCCCGACCCGCATCAGCTCGACCAGATCGGCCCACAGCTCGTCCCATTCGGCCGGGCTCAGCTCACGGCCCGGCCGATGCGGTGAAATCCCGTGGCGGAAAAGCAATTCCGCGCGATAGACGTTGCCGACTCCGGCCAGCACCTTCTGATCCATCAGCAACGCACCCAGCGGACGAGCCGAACGTCGGATGCGATCCCGGGCCGGCGAGGGATCGGCGTTGCGGCGCAACGGATCCGGACCCAGTCGCGCGGTCAGCGCCGCGACCTCCGGCTGGTGCAGCACCTCGCAGGCGGTCGGGCCGCGCAGATCCGCGCCGTACAGCTGCGCATCGGCGCGACCGGCACCGACCATCCGCATTCGCACCTGTCCCACCGGATCACCCGGTGGCCCGGCCGATTCGGTGAAGGTCCCGTACAAGCCGAGGTGCACATGCACGGCCACGCCCGAATCATAGTGGTGCAGTAGATGTTTCCCCCAGGCCTCGGCGCGCACGAGCGTCCGGCCGTCCACCAGCGCGGCCCCCTCGGCGAAGCGGCCCTGCGGACTGGACACCCGCACCACTCCCCCGGCGAACCGCTGATGATGCAGCTTCGCCAGCCGATGCAGCGTATGCCCCTCCGGCATGACCCGTCCTCACCTCATCCTTGCCCCGCGACCGATGACACTCACCACAGACGACCACACCCCGTCGAGCTCCGTGGACGGGGTGCGATCGACTCCTGGTGGTGCGATCAGCCGGCGGAGACCTCCGGCGCCTTCCCCGTCTTCTCGTACTCGGAGATGATATCGATGCGACGCTGGTGCCGCGGCTCGTCCGACCACGGGGTGGCCAGGAAGGCGTCGACGATCGCCAGCGCCTCGGGCAGCGGGTGCATCCGGCCGCCGATACCCATCAGCTGAGCGTTGTTGTGCTGGCGGGCCAGCTGCGCGGTCTCCACACTCCAGGCCAGGGCGCAGCGCGCGCCGGGCACCTTGTTCGCGGCGATCTGCTCGCCGTTTCCGCTACCGCCCAGCACGATGCCGAGGCTGCCCTCGTCGGCGACCACGCGCCGCGCGGCATCGATGCAGAAGGCCGGGTAGTCGTCGGCGGCATCGTATTCGTGTGCGCCGCAGTCGACCACTTCGTGTCCGGCCTGCTTCAGGTGATCTCTGATGTGATTCTTCAGCTCGAAGCCGGCATGGTCGGCACCCAGGTATACGCGCATGGCAGCGATTGTGTCAGGCCCCTCGCACCGCTCCGACGCGGGGCCGACGGCGGATTTCTATAGAGTTCAGGCCATGCAGCCCGAGGACCAACTGCCGCCGCCACCACCGCAGCAACCACCGGGCTGGAATCCGGTCACCGGCATGTCCGGCTGGGATCCACGCCTGGGTCCGCCCGGCTGGTCCCCGCAGACGCCGTACACGCCGCCGCAGCCGCCGATGGTGCAGCAGGCCCGGGGACTGTCGCCGTACGGCATGCCCGCGCGGCACAGCTGGGAGATCCCGATGCTGATCGTCGTGATCGCGGTGACCGTGCTCGCCTATGTCGTGACCCTGATGCTGGTGCTGCTCGGCGTGATCAACGACTACACGCTGGCATTCCTGGCCGCGCCGATCCTGCTGTGGTTCGGCCGCGGCGCGAATTACGCGATGCAGCGGGTCAACGCGGTGCAGATGTCGCCGACCCAGTTCCCCGAGGGCTACCGGATGGTGGTCGAGGCGGCCGCGCGCTACGGCATGCCCACCGTGCCCGACGCCTACGTGGTGCTGGGCAACGGTCAGATCAACGCCTTCGCCTCCGGGCACGGTTTCCGCCGCTTCGTCTGCGTGTACAGCGATATGTTCGAGGTCGGCGGCCAGGCCCGCGACCCCGACGCGCTCGCGTTCATCATCGGCCACGAGGTCGGCCACATCGCCGCCGGACACACCTCGTACTGGCGCAATCTCGGCATGTTCCTGGCGCCGTTCCTGCCGATCCTGGGCAACGCGCTGATCCGCACCCAGGAGTACACCGCGGACAATCACGGCTACTGCAATCGGCACATGGGCGCACCCGGCGCGATGCGCGTGCTGGCCGCCGGAAAGTATCTGAACTCGCTGGTCGACATCAACGAGATGGCGGATCGGGCCCCGCGGGAGAAGGGTTTCTTCATCTGGGTGGCCAACGCGATGTCCTCGCATCCCGTACTGACCTGGCGGATCTGGGCACTGCGCGACCGCAGCCGCCACGGCAGGCTGTTCCTGCGGCCCAGCGCACCGGATCCGGTGCAGCACAACGGTGCTCAGCTGCCCGGCTATCCGCCGCCGGGGCACTACACCGAGATTCCGAGCAACGTCCGCTGATCGCCCGGAATCCGCCGACGATCGCTGGGGCGCACCGGATCACGGTGCGCCCCAGGGTGATTCAGTCGAATTCCGGACCTTCGGTCCGGGTCCGCTTGAGTTCGAAGAAGTGCGGGTAGGAGGCCAGGGCCACCGCGCCGTCCCAGACCTTCCCGGCCTCCTCGCCGCGCGGGATGCGGGAGATCACCGGGCCGAAGAAGGCCACGTCGTTGATGTGGATGGTGGGGGTGCCCACGTCGGGGCCGACCTTGTCCATCCCGGCGTGATGGCTCTCGCGCAGCGCCTCGTCGTAGTCGGTGCTGGTGGCGGCCTCCGCCAGTTCCGCGGGCAGCCCGACCTCGGCGAGAGACTCCGCGACAACCAGGGCGAACGTCTCGGCGCGGTCCTCGCGCTCGTACTCGTCCTTGCGGTTGTGGATGCGGGTGCCCATCGCGGTGTAGAGCGGGGCGAGCACCTCGTCACCGTGCTTCTGTGCGGCGGCGATGGCCACGCGCACCGGTCCCCAGGCGGACTTCATCAGTTCCACATACCGTTCGGGCAGGCCCTCACGTCCCTCGTTGAGCACCGCCAGGCTCATCACGTGGAATCGCGCCTCGATATCGCGGACCTTCTCCACCTCCAGAATCCAGCGGGAGGTGATCCAGCACCACGGGCACAGCGGATCGAACCAGAAGTCCACCCGGTCCTTGGCGCCGGTCGTCACATCGGTCACGTCGCAGTCCTCTCGAAAGTTCGGGGCGGTGGTGCACTCCCACCGTCAATTCTGATCAACCACGGAAAGTTCCGGATATTTCCCGACCGTGTCGGCGGGCCGCAGTAGGGTCGGAGACGACCTGGTCACCGTCGCACGGAGGGTTCGCATGAGCACAGATTCCAGGTTCGTCATCGTCGGCGGCGGGCTCGCCGCGGCAAAGATCGCCGAGAATTTGCGTGCCGGCGATTTCACCGGTGCGCTGACCCTGATCGCCGCGGAGGATCATCTGCCGTACGAGCGGCCGCCGCTGTCCAAGGAACATCTGCTGGGCAAGCAGGCGCTGGCCGATTTCACGGTACAACCCGCGCAGTGGTACAGCGATCACGATGTCGCGGTGATGCTGGGCACCACCGTTGCCGGAATCGATCGTGCGTCGAAAACCGTTGCGCTGCCGGATGGTTCGACCCTGCCCTACGACAAGCTCGCCCTGGCCACCGGATCGCGCCCGCGTCGGCTGCCGCTCGCCGGGGCCGACGCCCAGGGCGTCTACCACCTACGGACCATCGAGGATTCCGATGCGCTGATCGAGTTGTTCGACTCGGCCCGGCGGCTGGCGGTGATCGGCGCGGGCTGGATCGGCCTGGAGGTCACCGCGGCCGCCCGCGCGGCGAACGTCGAGGTGACGATCCTGGAGACCGCGTCGGTTCCGCTGCGTGCCGCACTCGGCCCGGAAATGGGTCAGGTGTTCGCCGATCTGCATCGCGCGCACGGAGTGGATCTGCGCTGCGGGGTCCGGGTCACCGAGATCGTCACCGATCAGGGTCGCGCCACCGGAGTCCGGCTCGACGACGACACCGTCTTCGAGGCCGATGCGGTGCTCGTCGCCGTGGGTGCGCGGCCCAATACCGATCTGGCCGCCGATGCCGGACTCGCCGTCGAGGGCGGGGTCCTGGTCGACGAATCCCTGGCCACGAGCGATCCGGATATCGTCGCCGTCGGCGATATCGCCGATCAGCAGCATCCGGTGCTGGGCCGGCGGATTCGGGTGGAGCACTGGGCCACCGCACTCAATCAGCCCACGGTGGCGGCGCAGACCATGCTGGGCACTCCGGCGGTCTACGACCGGGTTCCGTACTTCTTCACCGATCAGTACGACCTCGGCATGGAGTACACCGGCTACGTCGGCCCGGACCAGGAAACCACCCTCGTGGTGCGCGGCGACACCGCAGCCCGCGAATTCGTCGCCTTCTGGTTGGACTCCCGCGATCGGGTGCTGGCCGGGATGAACGTCAACGTCTGGGATGTCACCGACCGCATCAAGGAACTCATCCGGACCGGCGATCCGGTCGATCGTCGGCGTCTGGCCGACACCTCCACGACGTTGTGATGCAAGTCACTACGCCGATGCGATAATTCTTCGCCCCCAGCTCCGACCTCACAGCAGACAACCGATGCGGACCGTATGCCTGCCGAAGCGGAGCAGCGGCCGACGAAACACAGGAGCCGACCGTGAAATACATGCTGCTGAAGACCTATGCGCCCGCCGAATACTGCGACACCCCGATCACCGAGTGGACGCCACAGGAGATCGCCGCGCACATCGAGTTCCAGCGGATGCTGGGCGAACAGCTGCGCGACTCCGGTGAACTCGTCGACGCCCAGGGCCTGGCCTATCCGGATCAGGCGCAGGTGGTCAGCTCCGACGGCCGCTCGGCGCCGGTGGTGACCGACGGACCGTTCCCCGAGACCAAGGAATTCCTGGCCGGATACTGGATCGTCGACGTCGACACCCCCGACCGCGCCATCGAGATCGCCGCGCAGGCCTCGGCCGCTCCCGGTCCGGGCGGCAAACCCATCGGCGAACGCATCGAGGTCCGTCAGGTCATGGACGCCCCCGCCGCCGACTCGTGATCGAATCATTCTCCGCCGCGACGGAATCCGAGAGTCCACCGGTCGACAGCAGTCCACCGGACCGTGATGTGACCGAACAGGCGGAGGCACCGGCCCCGCATGCCGATACGGCCACCGGATCGGGTCGTACCGGAGCGGGTGAGCGGGACATGGAGATCGCTTACCTGCTCCGAGAGGTGGCGCCGACGGTGCTCGGGGTGCTGGCGCGGCGGTTCGGGGACTTCGACGCCGCCGAGGATGCGGTGCAGGAGGCGATGCTGGCGGCCACGATGCAGTGGCCCCGGACGGGTCTGCCGGACAATCCCCGGGCCTGGTTGATCCAGGTCGCGCAGCGCCGGATGGCCGATGCGGTCCGGTCCGACATCGCCCGGCGCAACCGCGAGGTCACCGCCGCGACGCGAGAGGTGCAGCCGCCCAGCGATATCGAGCCCGCACGCGAGGACACGCTCACCCTGTTGCTGCTGTGCTGCCATCCCGCGCTGTCACCCGCGAGCGCGATCGCATTGACCCTGCGCGCGGTGGGCGGCCTCACCACCGAGGAGATCGCCCACGCTTTCCTGATTCCGGAACCAACGATGGCGCAACGGATTTCGCGGGCGAAGAAACGTCTCGCGACGCTGGAACGCCCGTTCGCCTCCTCGGAGCGAACCGAGACCGCCGCATGGGCCGATCGGCGCGACTCGGTCCTGCACGTGCTGTACCTGATGTTCACCGAGGGCCACACCGCCTCCGCGGGCGCAGCCGTGCACCGCGCCGACCTGGCCGCCGAGGCGATCCGGCTGACCCGAATCGCCCAGCGCCTGCGCCCCGACGACCCCGAGGTCACCGCCCTGCTGGCCCTGATGCTGCTCACCGACGCCCGCCGCGCGGCCCGCACCGGTCCCGGCGGGGAACTCGTCCCCCTCCCCGAACAGGACCGGACCCGCTGGAACCGCACCCAGCTCACCGAGGGCATCCGCCTGGCCACCACGGCCATCACCACCGGCCTCGACGGCCCCTATCGCCTGCAAGCCGCGATCGCGGCCCTGCACGCCCAGGCCCGCCGAGCCGAGGACACCGACTGGCCCCGAATCCTGTTGCTGTACACCAAATTGGCAGCGCTCACCCCGAACCCCATGATCACCCTGAACCGCGCGGTGGCCACGGCCATGGTGCACGGCCCCGCCGCAGCCCTGGCCCTGACCACCGACCTGGAACCCGCCCTGTCGACCAGTCACCGCCTCGACGCAGTCCGAGGCCACCTCCACGAAATGGCAGGTGACCGCCCCGAGGCCATCGCCTGCTACACCGCCGCGGCCCGCCGCACCACCAGCACCCCCGAACGTGACTACCTACTCCTGCGCGCCGCCCAACTCCGGCAATAACGTTGCGCCGAAACCTTTTTCAACACACCCGAACCACCGGCGAGTCCGCGCGGCGATCAAGCCGATGGCACGGAACTCCGCACCCGTCCGGCGGCCGAACCCTGGAATGATTCCGTGATCGCCGCCGAGGCAGGACCCGGCATCGACGCCACCCAGGTCGGAGGCGAGTTCCGGTAAGCTCCCGATGGGGAGGTCATCGCAAGCGACATCAGGAGTTCGAACGAGTTTGCATGATGAGCTGGTCGAGCTCGCAGCGGGAATGGATGTGCCCGAAGGGTTCCGGGCCGACGCACAGGGGGAGGTAATCATCGTGTCGCCGCAACGGCCCGAGCGCTGGCGGATCATCTCCGATATCGACTTCTGCATCCGGCTGAATGCCCCGAACCTTCGCACCACCTCCGATGTCAAGATCCCAGGAACCGGCGAGCATGACAAAGCACCCGACTTCGGCCTTTTCTACAAGAACGCCGAGTTGCACGCCTCGAAAGCACTCGCCTTCGTCGAAGTCGTCTCGCAGAGCAGCCAGGAAACCGACTACGTGGACAAGACACGCATCTACGCCTCGGCCGGAGTTCCCGAGTATTTGATCGTCGACCAGGAGCGTGCTGTGTGGACGTTGAACACCACACCGACCGCCGACGGCTATCGGACCACCATCACCAAACCGATCGAGACTCCGGTCGAAATCGCAGGCGTGCAGGTCGAACTCGACCGATAAGCAACACCGACGGGAATCGATCCCGCGGGTGCTGTATCCGATCGTCACCGAAGGCCCGTCGGGAGGTCTCGCCGCCCCCAGATTGCCCCCTGTGACTGTCGCCCCTAGGTCGATCAGGCGACGGGCGAGGTCCAGGTTTTTCCGGTGATGAGTTCGTACGCTTCCTGGTACTTCTTGCGGGTGGCGGCGACGATGTCGTCCGGGATCTCCGGGCCCGGGTACTCCTTGTTCCAGCCGGTGGAGGTGGACCAGTCACGGACGAACTGTTTGTCGAAGGAGGGCTGGGGACGGCCGGGCTGCCACGTAGCGGCGGGCCAGTAGCGTGAGGAGTCCGAGGTGAGGACCTCGTCACCGAGGGTGAGAACGTCTGCGTCCCAGCCGAATTCGACCTTCGTATCGGCGATGATCACACCGCGTTCGGCGGCGTGGGCCGCGCCGCGCGAGTAGATCTCCAGGGTCAGCTCGCGCAGGCGCTCGGCCACCTCGCGGCCCTCCCGGGCGACGACGTCGTCGAAGGTGATCGGCTCGTCGTGCCCCACCGCGGCCTTGGTGCTCGGGGTGAAGATCGGCTCGGGCAGCCGATCGCCCTCGCGCAGGCCCGGCGGCAGCGCGATGCCCGAGACCGAACCGGTGCTCTGGTACTCCTTCAGGCCCGAGCCCGACAGGTAGCCGCGGGCAATGCATTCCACCTGTACCATCTTCAACGGTTTCACCCGGACCGCGCGTCCGGCGAACTCCGCGGGCACATCCGTCGTCGAGAGCACGTGATTGGGGATGCCGGACAGGTGGTCGAACCACCAGTTCGACAGCTGGGTCAGCAGCGCGCCCTTGTCGGGGATCGGCGTCGGCAACACCACGTCGTAGACCGAGACCCGGTCCGAGGCGACCAGGATCAGCGAATCGCCGTCCTCGTACAGATCGCGCACCTTACCCGCGTGGATGTGCTTCAACTGTCCTCCTCGTATGCGCGCCGGTGATACACCCGATGGCCGACCATGCGCGCTCGGCACCGAGCGGCGCGGACGTCGCACAGCCTACCGAGGCGCACACCGTCGCCGGTCGCGGGCATGTGCACACCCCGCTCTCCCGCGACGTGGCATTCTGGGCAACGTTGCATTCGCACCCGTGCACGACAGGTGATCCCGGTCGGCGGCGCGGGCTGTGGACCGCACGACGCACCGAGCCGACGGTGCTGCCCGCTCCACGGACCGGAGCGAGCGGACTGTCCGGCACAGTTCTCCGACCAGCGAAGGAGTCTCCTTGTCCGCACCGAACCTCACCCGTGAGCAGGCGATCGCACGGGCCGCGACGATCACCGTGGAGAACTATCGCGTCGAACTCGATCTGACGGGTGAGCCGACCGCTGTGTCGGATGGCGGCACTCGCGGGCCCTCCGTGGTTACGCAAGCTGCCGCCTCCGGGCCTGACGCGAGTGCCGCGGGCACGGGCGAGACGTTCTTCTCCCGGTCCACCGTCACGTTCACCGCGCAGCCCGGGGCGGAGACGTTCGTCGACTTCGTCGGCGCCGGTGTGCGGTCCGCGGTGCTCAACGGCGCCCCGGTCGAGATCGGCGAGTACGACGAATCCGCGGGAATCACGCTGACCGGCCTGGCCGAGCACAACGAACTCGTCGTCGAGGCCGACGCCGAATATTCGCACACCGGTGAGGGTCTGCATCGGTTCGTCGACCCCACCGACGACAAGGTCTACCTGTACTCGCAGTTCGAAACCGCCGATGCCAAGCGGATGTTCGCCTGCTTCGACCAGCCCGACCTGAAGGCCACCTACGACATCACCGTCACCGCGCCGCAGGACTGGGAGGTCATCTCCAACGGAGCGACGACCGATACCCAGCAGACCGGCGAGGTGGTGCGGCACACCTTCGCGACCACGCCGAAGATGAGCACCTACCTGGTGGCGCTGATCGCCGGTCCGTACGCGAAATGGACCGACACCTACACCGACGATCACGGCAACATCCCGCTCGGCATCTACTGCCGCGCCTCGCTGGCCGAGCACATGGACGCCGAGCGGCTGTTCACCGAGACCAAGCAGGGCTTCGGCTTCTACCACGCCAATTTCGGTGTGCCGTATGCCTTCGGCAAGTACGACCAGCTGTTCGTACCCGAATTCAACGCCGGCGCAATGGAGAACGCGGGCGCGGTCACCTTCCTCGAGGATTACGTGTTCCGCTCCAAGGTGACTCGCGCCTCCTACGAGCGCCGCTGCGAGACCGTGCTGCACGAGATGGCGCACATGTGGTTCGGTGACCTGGTCACCATGAAGTGGTGGGACGACCTGTGGCTGAACGAGTCGTTCGCGACCTTCGCCTCGGTGCTGTGCCAGACCTCGGCGACCGAATACACCAGCGCCTGGACCACATTCGCGAACGTGGAGAAGTCCTGGGCGTACCGGCAGGACCAGTTGCCCTCCACCCATCCGATCGCCGCGGACATCCCGGATCTGGCCGCGGTCGAGGTCAACTTCGACGGAATCACCTATGCCAAGGGCGCTTCGGTACTCAAGCAGTTGGTCGCCTACGTCGGCCGGGAACCGTTCCTGGCCGGACTGCGGGACTACTTCACCGACCACGCCTACGGCAACGCCACCTTCGACGATCTGGTAGGCGCGCTCGAAAAGTCCTCGGGCCGTGACCTTTCCGGCTGGGGTGCGCAGTGGCTCAAGACCACCGGACTGAACATCCTGCGCCCGGAGTTCGAGGTGGCCGACGGCAAGTTCACCTCCTTCACGGTGGTGCAGGAAGGCGCAGCGCCGGGCGCGGGTGAGCACCGGGTGCATCGGCTGGCCATCGGCGTCTACGACGATCAGAATGGAAAGCTGGTGCGCACCAAGCGCATCGAACTCGACGTCGACGCTGCCGAGCGCACCGACGTACCGGAACTGGTCGGCGTGGAACGCGGCAAGCTGGTGCTGATCAACGACGACGATCTCACCTACTGCTCGGTGCGGCTGGACCCGGAGTCCCTGGAGACGGTCACCGCCCGCATCGCCGATATCGCCGAATCACTGCCGCGCACGCTGTGCTGGTCGGCGGCGTGGGAGATGACCCGGCAGGCCGAGATGCGGGCCCGCGACTTCGTCGCGCTGATTCGCCGCGGCGTCGGCGCGGAGTCGGAAATCGGTGTGGTGCAACGTCTTCTGATGCAGGCGAACACCGCGCTGAGCAGCTACGCCGATCCGGAGTGGGCCGCCGCAACCGGCTGGCCGGAATTCGCCGACCGGCTGCTGGAGCTGGCGCGCGCCGCCGAGGCCGGATCGGACCACCAGCTCGCCTTCGTCAACGCACTCACCGTCGCGCGGTTGTCCCCGGCACACACCGGGGTGCTGCACGCGCTGCTGTCCGGCGATCCGGCGGATGCGGGCCTGCCGGGTCTGGCGGTCGACACCGATCTGCGCTGGCGAATCGTGCAGGCGTTGGCCGCATCCGGCGTCATCGATGCCGAGGGCGTCGAAACACCGGTCATCGACGCCGAATTGGATCGTGATCCCACCGCCGCGGGTCGGCGTCAGGCCGCATCCGCCGCGACCGCGCGTCCGCAGGCCGCGGTCAAGCAGAGCGCCTGGGATTCGGTGCTGACCGATGATTCGCTGCCGAACATCACCACCCGCGCGATCGTGGGTGGTTTCGCACCGAACGGACAGGCCGAACTGCTCGCCCCCTACGTGGAGCGCTACTTCGCCGAGATCCCCGCGGTGTGGGAGCGGCGTTCCAGCGAGGTCGCACAGACCGTCGTGGTCGGGCTCTACCCGCACTGGGCGATCGCCGACGAGGCCGTCGCCGTGGCCGACAAGTTCCTCGCCGGCGACCATCCTCCGGCCCTGCGCCGCCTGGTCGTCGAGGGCAAGGCGGGGATCGAACGTTCCTTGCGTGCAAGGGCTTTCGACGCACACTGAGTGATCCGAGCGACGGCCCCTTCCCGGCGAGTGCATCGTCGAGAGGGGGCCGTCCCGTATTCGCTGCTGTGAGCAGATCCGCCCTGGGCAGCGTTGGGCGATTTCGTGGTGATCGCCCGGCACTGTGGAGACATGGCTCAGGACGACAAAACTCCGATGTTCGGATGGCGGATGCGCGAACAGCTGTTCGGCCGCCGCATTCTGGTACTCGACGGTCCGCTGGACGACGACAACGGAACCGTGTTGATGACGCAACTGCTCACCCTCGCCGCGGAGGATCCGGGCGCACCCGTCTCCCTGTGGATCCACTCCCCCGGCGGCTCGGTGCCCTCGATGCTCGCGATCCGCGACACCATGCGGCTCATCCCGTGTGAGGTGTCCACGCTGGCCCTCGGATTGGCTTGCAGCGCAGGACAATTCCTGCTCTCGGCGGGCAGCCCCGGGCGACGTCTCGCGCTGCCGCACGCCCGGATCCTGATGCATCAGGGCTCGTCCGGGATCGGCGGCACCGCCGGTGAGGTCGAGGTGCAGGCCGACGATCTGCGGCACACGGTGAACACGGTGCTCGGCATCATCGCCGAGGACACCGGACAACCCTTCGACCGCATCTACGAGGATTCGCTGCACGACCGCTGGTTCACCGCCGAACAGGCCAGGGATTACGGCTTCGTCGACCGGATCGTCGACTCCTTCGACCAGGTGATCCCGCAGCGCCCACGGGTGGGGATCAACGCGTGACCGGCCGGACCACGACCAGCGAGGTGCACTCATGACCAGCTACACGATTCCGAACGTCATCGCCCAGCATCCGCGCGGCGAGCGGATCATGGACGTCTACTCCCATCTGCTCACCGAGCGCATCGTCTACCTGGGCACCCCGATCGATGCGGGAGTTGCCAACGCGCTCATCGCACAACTGCTGCACCTGGACGCGGACAGTCCCGGACAGGACATCAACCTCTACATCAACTGCGAGGGCGGCGATCTGCCCGCCATGCTCGCGGTGTACGACACCATGCAGTACATCCGCTCACCCGTCGCGACGACCTGCGTCGGCCAGGCCATCGCGGTCGGCGCGGTGCTCCTCGCGGGCGGTGCGAGCGGACGTCGCTCGATGCTGCCGCACGGCCGGGTCGTCCTGCATCAGCCCGCCACCCGCGGCCAGGGCGCCATCCCCGACCTGATTCTCCAGGCCGACGAACTGGTCCGGATGCGCGCCGAAATCGAATCCATCCTGTCCCGCCACACCGGCCAGAACGTCGAAACGCTCCGTCACGACACCGACCGCGACCGTGTCTTCACGGCGCACTCCGCCGTCGACTACGGCCTGGTCGACCAAATCCTCGACCCCGTCGCCTGACCGGCGTCCCCGGACGGCGCGCCGGGGACGCCGCAGCAGTTCTCGAAACCCATTGCTACGGGCCGACGTTCACGCCGCCAGGGCATACATCGTCGGGCCCGAGGTGCGACGGCGTGCGCCCGAGGTCGTGAATGCCGTGCGGCGCTGCTGATGTAGATCACGCACGACCTGTTCGGTGAGGCCGATCAGGGTGAGACCGAGGGCGCCGGCCAGCGCGGCGATCATCTCGCTGGAGGGATCCTTGCGCCCGCGCTCGACCTCGGACAGATACTGCGGCGAAACCCCTGCGCGCCCGGCGGTTTCGACCAGCGTCTCGCCCTGTTCGGTGCGCAGCGTCCGCAGCCTTCGACCGAGCGCCTCCCGCCACAGCGGCTCGCCGGTCTGCTGCGGCGGTGCGGGTCGAGCCGCATCCGGCGCGGGTCGTTCGTCCCGTCCGCCGGGGATCGCATGAAGTCGCGGATGCTGGGCCATGTGCCGAGCCTACGATCACCCCGCCCGCGGCACGGGCCGATTCTGCTCACAGCAGATATCGGCCCGCGCATCACCCGCGGCTGCGACCGGACGTGGTCAGATAGGCGATCGCCATATCGGAGGTCTCCTCGGTCCAGCGCGGCCAGGAGATGCCGTCCGGGACGGTCTGCACGGTCAGCATGCGGTGAATGCACCCACCGAGGACGACGCGAAAGACCGTCGTCAACGCCGTCACGGCGTCCGCACGCCGCACCTGCGCAACGTGCGGACTCGCGGCGTCCAGGAACAGGCGCTGCATGACCGACACCGCGCGCCCGGTGCGTTCCTCCTTCGCCTCGCCCCCCTTGCCGCTCAGCAGATACGGGAACACATCGGTCCCCGCCGACAGTCCGCGGACGGTGGCTCCGACGAACGCGTCGACGACCCCTTCGAGCCCGGCGTCCACGTCGGCCAGCGCCGCGGACAGCTCCTGCTCCAGGTTGTCGATCAGCCGGTCCTTCACCGCGTTGAGCAACTCTTCGCGGCCCGCGAACCGGCGATACACCGCACCGACCGACACACCGGCCCGTTCCGCGACGCTCGCCATGGTGAACGCATCGGAGCCTTCGGTTCGCAGGAGTGCCTCGGCGGCCGCCAGCACCTTGCGCTGCGCCTCCCGGCTCCGCTCCTGCTGCGGGGGACGCGGACCCGCGGCACCCGAACCCTCGGCGCTCATGGCATGGAGGCTACCCGGGCGCTACACCCGCAAGCGCGCGACCATCGGCGGCTCGGCCCCGGTCAGGTGGTAGTCGCCGACCCAGACCTCCTTGGCATCGGTCGGGTCGTGCAGCGAGAAGGTCCGGGCGTTGCGCCAGAAGCGGTCGAAGCGGTACCGGTTCGACGCGCTGCGTGCCCCCGTGAGATCGAAGATGCCCGAGGTGACCTCCAGCGCGGCCTTCACACACACGCGACCTTGACCGCGAACGACTCGATGGTCAACGCTGGATCCTCCTCGCCCGCGGACACCTGCGCCGCGGTGCGGAGCAGATACGCACGCGCGGCCCCCAGGGTCGACACGTACTCCCCGATCCGTCGACGCACCAGGGGATCCTTTGTCGCGGAGTCGAATTCGTCCGGCAGCGTCGATCGGTCCAGCTTCCTGACATGGTCCAGCGCCGCGTCCAGTGCGCCGTATCCGGGCCCGAGCATGATCGCGGAATGCATCAGGAACAAAGCCGACAGCACCGCCCCGGACATGCCCTGCCGCGGAAAGTGATAGCCGTCGGGCACGAAGACGTCGTCGTATTCGATGGTCTGACTGTGCGTACCGCGCTGGCCCATCATGTCCCACTCGTGGGTGCACGTCACACCCTCGCCGTCCAGCGGAACCAGCGCGTGATAACTCATCGGCTGGTCGTCCTCCGCCATCCGCAGTCCCACGTTGGCCCAGCCGCCACCGCCGCTGTTGGTGTTGAACGTCTTCACCCCGCTGATCCGGATCCCGCCCGGCACCACGCGCCCCAGAACCGGACGCGCGGAACCGGTTTCGGCGTTCGAGGCGACGAACCGGATCCCCTCCTGCGTGATCAGGCGAGCCATCTCGGCCTTCGTCGATTCGGGCAGGCCGCTGTCCGGGCCGAAGATCTCGATGGTCACCAGCGTCTGCACCGTGTAGTTCATCCCGGCGGCCGAATCACCCGCACACAGATCCAGCACGATCTCGGCGAAGTCCTCCGTCAGCACCGTTGGATCACCCCCCGTGATCCCGCCGTACCGCGACGACAGATGGAACTCGTACAACCCCGCTTCCCAGATCCGCCGCATACTCTCCGCCGAGTCGGCGTTCGCGGCATCGGCCGCAGCCGCACTCTCCGGCAGCTCCCGCCGAAGCCCGCGCGCCCGCTCCTTCAGCTCCGCCACCCGTCCCGCCCACTCGGACGGACGCACTTCGAACTCTTCCCGGACCGTCATCCCGGCCCTCCAATCACTACGATATGAGAATCATCATTCCGGTTTCCCCAAGTCTGCCGACGGAACCGACCCGGTCAACCGATTGCCCTCAAAATGCCTGAAACCAAGCAAGTTTCGTGAATACTCAGCATTGACCACATGAGCAAATCATGACCGCAGGTATAATCATCGGAACATACATTCACATTCCCTCGCTCAGGAATGAAGCGGCAGATACCCGGCTACCCCGAATCGAGGATCCCGCCCCACCACCCGCTCCGACTCAGCCCAAAGCTGATGAACCCAGGCCCATGAAAAACAACAGCCGCAAGCACAACCCCCTACCTGGCTGAACGTTGGAAGGAAGGGTGCTTCAATGCCGCCACCCTGGCGGGCGAACTACGCGAGCGCGGCTATCGAGGCAGCGAACGCCAGGTCCGCCGCCTGCTGCACACTTGGCGCGAAAGCAGCACACCGCCGACCGCTACCCCGATCACGACACCCGAGCCCCGGCAGGTCACGGGAGCGCGGCCGGGACTCGCAGGCCGCGCTCATTCCTGAACGCCCGGTGATATGCCGTACTCCGCTGGTGGAGAGCGGGTTTCTGGCATCACGGCCGTGGGTTGAGGCTTAAAGT
>NZ_BAGB01000027.1 GCF_000308615.1 Nocardia jiangxiensis NBRC 101359 | reverse complement strand
GGCGGCAGATAAGGCCGACATAGATAGGACCAGATTGTTAGCAATTAAAGAAAACCGAGTTCAGATAACTGTTCCGCAGGCCGCGAATTCAGTCGAGCAGATCTCGGCCAATGACTGTGTTTTGTCGATCTGGAGAAGTCCAAGGAGATCAGTGTCGCCAGAACCACGGGTCGGTCACCAAGTCTTGCCCGCCGTTGCTACCCACCTGCGAGACGGCCTGAAAGTCTACGACCCCTTCGGTCGGACGTCGATAGCTTGCAGCTCGAACCGACAGCCCTAGCACCGTGGTTGGCGATACGCTGGCGTTGTCGGAAGGTGAGCGCATGGTGCCCGGTGACCGTGCACGTGCCCAGCGGATCGCGTGCATGTGATGGTCGACGAGGATCCGCTGGAAACCCGCCGCGACGTGAATATGCCCGTCGCGACGGAGTTGAGTGCGGCCGGGCTCGAGGATGCGAAGGAGATCGGCCGAGGGGGTTTCGGTGTCGTCTACCGGTGCACGCAAGTAGCGCTGGACCGCACGGTCGCCGTGAAGGTGCTGACTGCAGAACTGGATGCCGACAACCAGGAGCGATTCTTCCGCGAACAACAAGCGATGGGGCGGCTGACTGGGCATCCGAACATCGTCATGGTGCTGCAGGTGGGTGTCACGGCCGTCGGGCGACCATATCTGGTAATGCCGTATCACCCCTTGGATTCACTCGATGCTTGGATCCGCCGACAAGGGCCGGTACCGACCGAGACGGTGCTCTGGGTCGGGGTGAAGATCGCCGGTGCGCTCGAGAGCGCGCACCGACTCGGGATCGTGCATCGCGATGTGAAACCGGGAAACATTCTGCTCACCGACTACGGGGAACCTGCATTAACCGATTTCGGTATCGCGCGTATCGCAGGAGGGTTCCAGACGGCCACGGGCATCCTGACGGGTTCTCCAGCATTCACCGCCCCGGAGGTGCTCAGTGGCGGGACCGCGACACCGGCAGCAGATGTGTACGGGCTGGGTGCGACTCTATTCTGTGCGCTGACCGGACATGCGGCGTTCGAGCGTCACAGCGGTGAGGAGGTGGTTGCACAGTTTTTGCGGATCACCAGCCAGCCCACGCCGGACCTGCGGCAGGGCGGTATTACCGACGATGTGGCGGCGGTCGTGAGAGCGGCGATGAACCGGGATCCGCAGCAGAGGCCGTCGGCGGCGAGGTTGGGCGAGACGATCCGCCAGGTCCAGCGGAACCACGGATATCAGGTCGGTGAGATGGCCGTGTATGGCACACCGACTGCGGCACCAGGGTTGCCTGGCCGTACTCCCGCGAGGGGGGAGTCGCCCCCCTCGCAACAAATGGAGGCTTACCGAAGTACGGGTGAGTTGCCGCTCGAGTTGACGAGTTTCGTCAACCGCCGCGCTGAGACATCCGAGATCAAGAACCTGCTGTCGGTGACGCGGCTGGTGACATTGACCGGAATCGGTGGTGTCGGCAAAACCCGGCTGGCGTTGCGGGCGGCGTCGAATGCTCGATCAGGTTTCGCCGATGGGGTACGGGTGATCGAACTGGCCGACGTGCGCGACCCGACACTGCTGGTAGACGTCGTGGCTGCCTCGCTGGGCTTGCGGGGCGATTCGGCCCAGCCGATGCCGCAGGTGCTGGTCAACTTCCTACGTTCCCGGGAAGCGTTGCTGGTTTTGGACAATGGCGAGCAGGTTGTCGAGGCGTTGGCGAGATTGGTCGAGACATTGTTGGTGGCGTGTGCGGACCTGCGGATTCTCCTCACCAGCCGCGAGCCGCTGGATATTGCTGGGGAAGCGGTGTTGCGGGTATTACCGCTGTCCGTTCCGAGCTCCGACGGTGAGCCCACGCTGCGGGGGCTGCCCCAATACGACGCGGTAACCTTGTTCGCCGAGCGCGCCGCGGCGGTGGTTCCGGGCTTCGAGGTCACTGCGGACAACAAAGCCGCGGTGGCCGGGGTCTGCGCCCGGTTGGACGGATTGCCGCTGGCGATTGAGCTGGCAGCGGCGCGGATGCGCACGATGTCACCACAGCAAATCCTGGCGCGGCTGACCGACCGGTACACCCTGCTGACCCACAGTAGCCGCACGGCGCCGCAGCGGCAGCAGACGCTGCGGTGGTGCATCGACTGGAGTTACCAATTGTGCACCACGGTCGAGCAGCGACTGTGGGCCCGGTTGTCGGTGTTCGCCGGCGGTTTCGAACTCGATGCCGCCGAACAGATCTGCGGTGCCGAGTTAGCGCCGGAGAGCCTCCTGGACGCGTTGTCGTCCTTGGTGGATAAATCGATCGTGAACCGGGAGGAATCTGATGGCGTGGTGCGATTCCGTATGCTCGAGACGCTGCGAGAATACGGTCGCGAACAGCTGAACGAGTCCGGCGAAGATCTGGATCTGCGCCGTCGGTTCAGTGACTGGTACCAGCGGTTGGCGCTGGATGCCGAGGCCGGGTGGATAAGCGACCGACAGCCTGACCTGCTGGCCCGTCTCGAGCGTGAGCAACCGAATCTGCGGGAGGCGCTCGAGTTCTACACCTCCGACGACAGCGCAACCTCGGGCGAAGCTGGGCTGCGCACCACCGCGGCGCTGTGGATGTTCTGGAGCTACCGCGGTATGCATGGTGAAGGTCGGCGCTGGATCGCCCGCGCCCTGGCCCATCCCACCGTTCGTTCGATTCCCGACCGCATCAGGGCGCTTCATGCCGGCATTGTCCTGGCCACGATGCAGCGAGACTTTTCGTTGGCCGAGGCCCTACTGGAGCAGGCGCGCGCTCTGGCAGAACAGGATCGCACTCCTATGAACCAGGCGCTGGTTGCCTGGGCCGACGGCTCCTTGGCGCTGTATAGAGACGAACCTGCGCGGGCAGTATCTTCCTTCGAGCGAGCGGTCGAGGTGTTCAGCTCGAACAGAAAGGGATATTTCCACGTTGCTGTGCTGATGTTGCTGGGTTGGGCGTACGCATCGCAGGGCGATACCCAGCGGGCGATCGAGTGTCACGAGCAAATGCTCGCCATCACCGAAGAGAGTGGCGAATCTCTGCTTCGGTCGCGTGCGCTGTGGGGAATGGGAATCGCCGCGTGGCAACAAGGCCAGCAACCACACGCACAAGAATTACTGCAGAAATCGCTACGAGTCAATCGGCGCGTGCGCAGCCCGATGATCGCGGCGTTCGATATCGAGGGGCTGGCCTGGACCACCGCCGATCATGATAGTGAGCGCGCAGCCGTTCTGATGGGTGCCGCAGAAAATCTGCTCCGGTCCACCTCCGGCGTTTCGATTTTCTTCCCCGAGCTATCCGACGCACACGACGAATGCGAGCACATGGTGCGTCGCAAGCTCGGTAACCAACGATTCGATGCGATGTTCAAGCGCGGTCAGGCCATGGGAATGAACGCTGCGGTGGCCTACGCATTGGGAGAGCCGGAAAATGCCACCCCCCACGCTTCAGGGATGGAGTTGACCGACCGCGAACGGCAGGTCGCCGAGTTTGTCGCCAAAGGGCTTACGAACAAGCAAATCGCAGCAAAATTGGTGATCTCGCAACGCACCGCAGAGCACCATGTCGAAAAGATTCTGACCAAACTCGGCTTCACTTCCCGTGCTCAGATCGCGGCCTGGATCGTGGACCGGGGCCATCACGAAAGCCTTTGACCGCAAAGCATCGCATATGCTTTCGGGATCAGCCGCTGCCGGAATTGGCACTTCGACATCGTATTCCTTGGCTCGTGTCAGCAGCTGGGTACTGAATTCGGCACCGGCACTGTGCGCCGTCAGCTCCAGCGCGTGCGCGTCACAGCATCTTCCTCGGGCTCGGCGAAACGACTACCACCTCCGAGCTTCCCTCGCTGCTCGACCGCTACGCCGACCAGCACCGCAACCATTGTCCGACTTGCCCACCTCCAGCTGGAGGAGGAAGACCCACGGTCGGCCGGACCACGGCGATCCGAGCGGATGGACGGCTACCGTTGAAGACTGTCGGCGCCCTCGATGCGCGCTCCACCCCGGTGTCGGTCAGGGATCATCCGGACTGTGAGCGGCGCTGACACTGGTAATCACTCGCATACGAAAACGATCCGAAATGCGGAGCACGCCAGAGAATCTCAAGCTATGCAATATGTCACATTCCTGGGGGCGACACGGTCTGACGCGGAACTAGGCATCCGATCAACACCACCGCCCTGCACGCGATTCAGGGATACAAACCCAACTTTCCGCCCACCTTGTCAAATTCGCAAGTGAGCTTCCACAAAATTACACTTTTGCAACAGGTACCGTCTCCAATTCATTCTGTGTAACGTCCGAATTATCCGGTGAAAACACGTCTGGAGGCCACCGAACTGTGAAGAACCATATCGTTCGCACCCATCGTTCCGCGGAGGAATTCCCTCGCGAAGAACACCTTGCCTGGCGGATAGCCGAAGTCGCCACCGACAGTGCGGAAGTCGCCGCCGACACCGAAGAGATGATCGTCAACAGGATCATCGACAACGCCGCGGTCGCTGCAGCCTCGTTGGTCCGTCGCCCCGTCGCCAACGCGCGTGCCCAGGCAATCGCCCATCCCTACGACCAAGGTGCGGCGGTCTTTGGTCTCAACGGTTCCTACTCTCCTGAGTGGGCTGCATGGGCCAACGGCGTCGCGGTGCGCGAGTTGGACTTTCACGACACATTCCTCGGCGCAGAGTACTCGCATCCGGGCGACAACATCCCGCCGATCCTGGCTGTCGCCCAGCACACCGGGCGCACCGGGCGCGACCTGATCCGCGGTATCGCAACAGGTTACGAAGTTCAAATCGATCTCGCGCGCGCGATCTGCTTGCACGAGCACAAGATCGACCATGTGGCCCACCTCGGCCCCTCTGCCGCCGCGGGAATCGGCACCCTTCTGGGGTTGGACACCGAGACCATCTACCAGGCCATCGGCCAGGCACTGCACACCACCACCGCCACTCGCCAGTCCCGCAAGGGCAAGATCTCCAGTTGGAAGGCCTACGCCCCGGCCTTCGCTGGGAAGATGGCCGTCGAAGCCGTCGATCGCGCGATGCGGGGCGAGGGTGCGCCTTCCCCGATCTGGGAGGGTGAGGACGGCGTTATCGCCTGGCTGCTGGGTGGCCCCGACGCGGAGTACTCGGTCTCATTGCCCAGCCCGGGCGAGGCAAAACGAGCAATCCTGGACTCCTACACCAAGGAGCACTCGGCCGAGTACCAGAGTCAAGCGCCGATCGACCTGGCTCGCCGCATGCGCAAACGCATCGGCGACCTGACACAGGTCCAGTCCATCGTCCTGCACACCAGCCACCACACTCATGTGGTGATTGGCACCGGCTCCAACGACCCGCAGAAGTTCGATCCCAAGGCCTCGCGCGAAACGCTTGATCATTCGGTCATGTATGTCTTCGCGGTCGCGCTGGAAGACGGTGCTTGGCATCACGAACGCTCATACGCACCCGAACGCGCGCAGCGCCCCGAGACGATCGCGTTGTGGAACAAGATCTCCACTACCGAGGACCCTGAATGGACTCGTCGCTACCACGCCTTGGATCCGAATGAGAGGGCGTTCGGCGCGCGCGCAGAAGTCACCCTCGAGAATGGGGAGGTCATCGTGGACGAGCTGGCAATCGCGGACGCCAATCCATACGGTGCTCGGCCGTTCGCTCGCCCACAATATGTCGAGAAGTTCCGCACCCTGGCAGAAGACGTGATCGTGCCGGCCGAGCAGGACCGCTTCCTGGAGGCCGTGCAGAACACGCGAGAGCTTGCAGCCGGAGAGCTTTCCCAGCTCTGTTTCTCGGTCCCAGATGAAGTGCTTGCCCGCGCGCCGAAGTCTCCGAGGGGGCTCTTCTGATGACCGGTCTCATCGCTGCCGCCACCTCTGCCGCAGACAAGCGTGCCGCGCTCAAAGCCGGCCTGAACTCCGGCACGATTCAGCGGTTCCCCGGCGCATTCAACCCTTTGGTGGCCAAGCTGATTCAGGAGATCGGTTTCGAAGGCGTCTACGTTTCCGGCGCGGTGCTGTCGGCCGACCTGGGGTTGCCCGACATCGGGCTCACCACCTTATCCGAGGTTGCTGGACGCGGCCAGCAGATCGCCAGCGTCACCGATTTACCTGTCCTCATCGATGCTGACACCGGCTTCGGTGAACCCATGAGCGCCGCCCGCACAGTAAGCGTCCTCGAGGATGCAGGTATCGCCGGCTGTCATCTCGAAGATCAGGTCAACCCGAAACGGTGCGGCCATCTGGACGGCAAGGCGGTGGTGCCGACCGCGGAGATGGTGCGACGGTTGCGCGCAGCCGTATCCGCACGACGTGACCCGAATTTCGTGATCTGCGCGCGCACCGATGCAGCCGGGATCGAGGGAATCGACGCAGCCATCGAACGCGCCAAGGCCTATGTCGACGCGGGTGCAGACCTCATTTTCACGGAGGCGCTCGACACGGCGGCTGATTTCGAGAAGTTCCGCGGTGCAGTGTCGATTCCTCTGCTGGCCAACATGACCGAGTTCGGCAAATCCGAGCTGATACCGGCGCAGACGTTGGAGTCGATCGGCTACGACGCGGTCATCTACCCAGTGACCACCCTTCGGCTCGCGATGTACGCCACTGAGACCGGGCTGCGAGAGATCGCGGCGACCGGCACCCAGTCCACCTTGCTGGGCCGTATGCAGCAGCGCAGCCGCCTCTACGAGCTCCTGCAGTACGAGCGTTACAACGAATTCGATTCCGACATCTTCAATTTCACCCTGGGAAGGAACCAGTAATGGCGGAGACTGCGATACCGACCGTCTACAAGGGTCTCGCCGGCGTCGTCGTCGACACCACCGCGATCTCCAAGGTGGTGCCGGAAACCAACTCACTGACCTATCGCGGCTACGCGGTGCAAGATCTGGCCGCCAGCTGCAGCTTCGAGCAGGTCGCCTACCTGCTGTGGCACGGCGAACTGCCGACCGCCGCCGAACTCGACCGATTCTGCCAGCGAGAACGCGCGAGCCGGAGTGCTGATCGCTCCCTCTTGTCACTGGTCGCGAAGCTGCCCGAGAACTGCCATCCGATGGACGTGGTGCGCACGGCGATCAGCTATATCGGCGCGGAAGACCCGCTCGAAGACGACAACTCGCCGAAAGCTAATCGGACCAAGGCAATACGCATGATGGCGGTGCTCCCGACCATCGTGGCCGCCGACCACCGACGCCGCCACGGCCTGGATCCCATAGCACCGAGTATGAATCTTGGGTTCGCCGAGAACTTCTTGGGTATGTGCTTCGGCGAGGTGCCGGCACCCGAGCTGGTCAAAGCATTCGAGGTATCGCTGATCCTGTATGCCGAGCACAGCTTCAATGCGTCCACTTTCGCCGCCCGAGTAGTCACCTCAACGTTATCGGACATCTACAGCGCCGTCACCGCCGCCATCGGTGCGCTCAAAGGGCCGCTGCACGGCGGCGCCAACGAAGCCGTCATGCACAACATGCTCGAGATCAATGATCCAGCGCTGGCAGAGGAGTGGATGCACAGCAAATTGGCGAACAAGGAAAAGATCATGGGCTTCGGCCACCGGGTCTACAAGAATGGTGACTCTCGGGTGCCGACCATGAAGAAAGCGTTCCTGGACATCGCTGCAGCTACCGGCGGACAGAAGTGGGTACGCATGTACCAGATTCTCGAGAACACCATGAATGATTCGACGGGTATCAAGCCAAACCTCGATTTCCCTACCGGCCCAGCCTATTACCTGCTCGGTTTCGATATCGAGGTGTTCACCCCAATCTTCGTCATGAGCCGCATCACCGGCTGGACAGCCCACATCATCGAACAGAGTGGATCCAATGCCTTGATCCGGCCGCTCAGCGAATACGTTGGCGTACCACAACGTTCCGTTGCCTGACAGCCCCGGGGGCGGGACCGAGGGTGTGACAGAACCCGCAGCCAGAGTTGATCGGCCCGCCCCACCTTCTGCCCCGCAAACACCGAGATCCACAGCATCCGGCTGTATGGGGCCTCGAACCTGCCGGTAATTGCACAAGCCGAGGTTCACGTCGAACCTGAAGGCCCACCGAATCAATCGATCGCCGACGCGCCACCTGCACGTCGCCTACCCCGATGTCAGCACCAACGACCACTAATGACTCTCCCTCCCCCAGAAGGCATTTTCGCGACCTCCCCGAACCAGGCGAAGGAAGGCGATCAAGATGGCTAGGCAACGCGCACTCGGCTACCTGAGATCCGATGTCAGCAGATACAAGCAGCGTTGGGACGAGTACCACATACGACATCACGCCCGCCTTATGGGGCTGGAACTCGGCAAGATCGTTGCCTTCAGCGACCGAACCTCGCATCCCATCGAAAAGCTGCTGAGAGCCGTAAAGGACTCCGGCGCAACGGCACTGGTTGTCCCTGGAGTCGAGCATTTCGACGAAGGACGGATGCCGCCCGAGATCTGTCAGATCACGGATATCTTCGCGGTAGATTCTCAGCGCACCTACCCTCGCCGGGATGCCGATGAAGAAGAAACGGACAGGAACGAGACGCAACAATGATCAGTTCGATCAGGCCGACAGCAAACATGACTGGGCCCTTGGACCACGTCATCAAGATCTCATCATAGGCGGTCGAGCTGCCAATCTTCCATGTGCTGTGGCGTTGCCTCCGGTCGACGCCACAGCATTGACCGTGCCCAACCCGGCGGTCACTGAACATCAGCCCAGTCTGATATGCGATACGATCTGCTGACCGTAAATCCTGAACAGAAGTGGACACGAACGCATCCGGTCAGCCTCACCTCCGACAACGGTAAAAGCCTATGCCCCATAGGGAACAGTAAGAGCTTGGTTGTCGTCGACGTGAACCGGCGCCCCAATCTGCGGGAACGCGCGTTGAGCGCAATCCCGACGATCGCAGACCTTGCACCCGGCACCGATGAGGACCGCGGTTCTCGGGTCATTGATCGGCAGACCGTGAGAATAGACGATCTTTTCAGCATAGGTCAGGTCACAGCCCAGGCCGACCGCAAAATCACGCTTGGGAGCCAAATAGCCCGGAGTGTTTTCATCAGTGGTTCGTGCGAGCCACAGGTAGGTGCGTCCGTCGGGCATCTGCGCAATCTGAGTGCGGATGCAGCCGGGGGCGGAGAATGCCTCGTGCACAACCCACAGTGGGCAACTCCCGCCAACTTGCGAGAAGTGAAAAGCAGTGGCGGACTGGCGTTTCGAGATGTTGCCAGCACGATCCGTGCGTACGAAGCAAAACGGCACTCCACGCTGCTCCGGACGCTGGAGGGTGGAGAGACGGTGGCAAACGGTTTCGAAACCCACTTCGAACTTCGCTGCCAGCAGCTCAATGTCGTAGCGTAGTGCCTCCGCATTCGCGTGGAACAGTGTGTAGGGCAAGACGAGAGCACCGGCGAAGTAGTTGGCGAGGCCAATGCGTAGCACGCCACGGGACAGATCAGGCATCCCCTCAGCAGAGTCGATCAGCCTGGCCATGGTCTCGGTCTGCGTGAGGAACGCGAGCTGAGCAGCTAGCTGGAACGCGCGCTGGCCGTGCGAGAGCCGACGGGCCAGAGTCAGTACCCGCGATTTCGGGTCGTAACGCCGTTTCGGCCCAGGCTTGAGCGGATCGTAGTTACGGATGACGACGGCAATGTCGTGCTGCTCTCTTAAGATCCGCGTGAGCTGCAGATCGAGGCCGCCGAGTGTCAACCGATTGCTGCCAAAAAGCTCTTCTGCTGCGGCGTCGAGCTCGGCTACGTGATTCCGCCGGTCATAGAAGTAGTCCCGCACATCCTCATACGGTCGAGCAATGGGCGATTCGGTTGCGGAACTGTCGGTCCCCTCCGACGCCCGCTCGAGCTGTTCAAGGGCCCCATGCGCACGCCGGTGCAGGCCGACGAGCATGCGGGCAGCGATTGGCATACGGGCTACCAAATCATCGATTTCCGCAGGACTGATCGCCGCCCCCTCCGGATCCTCAGCGAAGACGTCGTGAAGGTCAGCAATCAACCTGGCGTCAGTGTCACGTGCGAAGTAACACATGTCGAGCGCGAAGCTGGTGTTGAGCCGCAGCAGCACTTGCACTGTCAGTGGGCGCTGGTCGTGTTCGAGTTGGTTGACATAGCTGACTGAGATCCCTAGCGCCCGAGCCAGCCCCGACTGGGACAGACCTCGCTGCTCGCGCAGAGCTCGCAGGCGAGGGCCCGCATACATCTTCTGCATAACCGCCGGTACCTCCGTCTCATCAATGAACCGACCGACACCTTGCCATCCGCACAAGGGTGGTGTATATCTATCTACCAGAAATCTAGTATAAGTAGTCATGACAAGTGTAGCTAGCTCTACGACATGATGAGGGTTCAGCGAGGGCGGTACGCACCGGTTCGTGTTGTCAGCTCGGACACCCGACGTCCGTGCAGTCGAAAGGCAGGCCAATGGAGAAGCGTGCTGCCAGGGCGGCGCCCATCTCGGGCTTCAATACGACCGAAGCCAGTTCGACACCCATAGGCCATGCATCGATAAGGACTGTGATCGAGCTTTATGCGCTCACAATCTACGTATTTGTCGCCATCATCATCGCACTGACCTTCCCGGCCTGGCATGTCTTGGCGGCAGGGCTAGTACCTACGGTGGTCGGCTTCGTCTGCAGGCTAGCAGCCAGACTGGTGTATGGCCGGTCTGGCGCAAGTACATCTTCCGAGATCTCGGGCATGACTGTTCGACTTCGCCGGTCATTACTCCGTAACTCCAAACAGACCTATTGGATTCGACCTACCCCGAATCCAATGGTCGGGGTCCGACCACCCCTTTCGGACCCCGGTGAGACCGCCACCCAGCCGGCGGTAAGGGAATCCGGTGTCTTCGCGATTCACCGTCGTCGATGTCGACGACACCGGATTCCCCCATCTCGCAGGTAGTCGATAGTTGGTCTGTCCATGAACATATTCTCACGCACCCCCCGATGGTCCTCCAAGGACACGTCGACCACGAAGCACTCACATGTCGCCTCGTCGACACCGGATTGCCGCAAAGCAATCCACGCCCAGGGGGCAACGATCGACCTCAGCCGCTTCAGCTTGCTCGGACTGCTCGCGGTCGAATTCACTCCCCTGTTCGTCCATGTCGAGAGCGACTTCGACGCCGAAATCCACCGAAGACAGGTCGATGCCGGTCACGCCGACCAGCCTGGCCCTGCGAGGTGATCCATGGCTAGCCCCCTCGGCGTCACGGTCGACACCAGATCGCGTTAGCAGGATTGTGTCATGCCCAATACCGATGCCACACAAAGCGATACGCAGTGCGGTATTCCCGCGGAACTGGCGGCCGCCGGCTTCTTCGATGCGGAGCAGATCGGCCAGGGCGGTTTCGGGATCGTCTACCGATGTGTCGAGAGCTCTCTCGATCGAAATGTCGCCATCAAGGTCCTTACCGCAACTGTCGCTACCGAGGATCGCGAACGATTCGTGCGTGAACAGCATGCCCTCGGTCGGCTGTCGGGACATCCGAACATCGTTCAGATATTGCAGGCCGATGTCACCTCGCGTGGAATCCCGTACATCGTCATGCCGTTCCACTCTCGAGGCTCGTTGGAAGAGCGGCTACGTGAATCTGGCCCACTGTCCTGGAACGAAGTCGCGCGGATCGGTGAGCGTATCGCTGGGGCGTTAGCAGCCGCGCACAGGATCGGCATCATCCACCGTGACGTAAAACCCGCCAACATTCTCGTAGATGACTACGACGAACCCCAACTCGCCGACTTCGGTATCGCCCGGATCGGGGAGGGATTCGAAACCACCCGTGGCCACGTCGCAGGCACGCCTTCCTTCACTGCACCTGAACTACTGAGCGGCCAGCGCCCTAACGCAAAGTCGGACATCTACAGCCTCGGCGCAACGCTCTTCTGCTTGCTGACCGGGCACGCCGCCTTCGAACGCCGAACCGGCGAGAGCGTAGTCGCCCAGTTTCTCCGCATGCGCAACGACCCGATTCCAGATCTCAGAGAGACCGACATTCCAGTCACCGTAATCGAATCCATCGAATGGGCGATGGCGCTGAACCCTGAAGACCGGCCCGAGTCGGTGCAGATCTATCAAAAGCTACTCAGAAACACACTCACATCGGTCGGTTCCCGAGTCATAGTGACTCCGCTCGCCTCGCGCCCACCGATTTCGGGAAAAGCCCGTCGACACCGTTCGGTCACTCCCCCGCCGACAGCGGCCACCAGATTCCGTCCGCCAGTGTCGACCTCGCCCCCGGTAGTCCGCAAACGACTACTTCACGTACTCGAGACACACCGCGAACGCAGGCTCACCGTCATCCACGGCCCCGCTGGATTCGGCAAGAGCACCTTGGCGGTTCAGTGGGCACACACCTTGGAGGCCGACCACATTCCGGTTGCCTGGTTGACGGTCGACGCGGACGACAACGATGTTGTCTGGTTCTTGTCTCATCTCATCGAGGCTATCGAACGAGCGCGGCCAAACCTGGGGCAGCAGTTGGGAGGCGTCCTGGAGAAGCGGGCGTCATCTAATGCGGTCCGCTACGTTGTCACAACGCTCATCGATGGAATACACCATCGTGGTGAGCGCCTGGCTGTCGTCATCGACAACTGGCATCAAGTCACGGATCCACATGTCGTCCGCACTATGGAGTTCCTACTCGACCAGGCATGTCACCATCTTCAGGTCATCGTGACCAGCCGCAATACCGATGGGCTGCCTGTAGCGACAATGCGTGTGCGCGACGAGTTGAACGAGATCGATACCGAGGACCTCCGATTCGACGACGTCGAAACCGACACCTTCCTCGACACCCACGCGCTTCGGTTGCCAGCCGCCGACGTCGTCGGCCTCCGAGCCTCTACCGAAGGCTGGGCGGCCGCGCTCCAACTCGTTTCCCTGTCACTCCACAACTCCCTCGAACCAGCTCGCTCGATTACACAGTTCCCGACGATCAGTCGCACCCTCGATGACTACGTCGCAACGAATGTGCTCGGTCATCTCGACCCCCACATGCTCGACTTCCTGCTGGCAACGTCGATCTCCCGTCGAATCTGCGCCAGCCTGGCGGACGCTCTGATCGGCACATCGAATGGACAGGAAACTCTGGAGGAGATAGAACGGCTCGGGCTTTTCTTACAGCGAGATGAGGACCCGGAATGGTTCCGCTATCACAGGTTGTTCTGTGCCGTATTGGTACACAAGCTGTCTCGCCAGGAACCTCGTCGAGTCCAGGAGTTGCACCTACGAGCCTGCTCCTGGTACTCCGAACACGACATGCTCCTGGACGCGGTCGACCATGCGCTTGCAGTCCCGGATTGCGAACGAGCCGTGCAAGTTATCACCGCACATGGTCAGGATCTGCTTAGACAATCGAAGATGACGACCTTGCTTGGTCTCATCGAGAAACTCCCGTCGGCCTGTTCAACAGCGAACCCTCGCTTGCAGTTGTACGTGGCATGGGCGAACCTCGCGTTGCACCGACTATCGTCCACCTACACCGCGCTCGACCTCACTGAACTCATCCTCGAATCCCCGCGAGGCCTTGACGATCTGGAGATCGCAGACATGCGCGTCGAGATCGGCCTCATTCGGTCCTCGGCGAGCTTCTTCGCCGATCGGTACGAGTCGGTCCCCCAGGTCGTCGAAGAACGAATGGAAGATCAACTCGACCCCTTCCTTGCAGTCTCCGCAGCGAACGTTGCATCCATGGTCGCCCTATACGACTTCGATTTTGGCCAAGCTCGTCGTTGGCACCGATGGGCCGCTCCACGTCAACCACAGCAAAAGGGCCACATCGGGGTCGTGTACAGCTACTGTCTGTCCTCGCTTGCCGCGCTCGAACTACTCGATCTCGATGCCGCGGAGTCCGACCTGAGAACTGCGTTTGCTCTCGCACGATCGATTGGACCGCACTCGCACGGTGTCCGCCTGGCGTCTTCATTGCTGGGATACCTTCGCTATCTCGCCGACGACATCACCGGCGCGGCAGAACTCCTCGAGGAAGGTAGCGACTTTGGGCCGGAGGCGATGTCGATCGAGTTCATGCTTGCAGCTTATGGCGTCGGTAGCCGTGTCAAGGCGCTGAACAGTGATTTGATCGGCGCAGAAAGCCTGCTCTCCGAGGGCGCGAAGCTGGCCGAAACTCTGAACCTGCCGCGATTGTCGGCCCGTATTCTCAATGAACGCGTCCGACTGGGGCTCACGATAGATTCGGACGACAGGGCAGCACTGCTTCGGTCGCTGGATCCGGTAGACAACTGTGACACAGATGGTCTACGTGAGCTGACGCGAGAACTCGAACAGGAGACCGCGATTCGCATTCTCCTATCCGAAAAGAACTCTGCCGCAACAGAGACGGCATGTCGATACGCTGAAGGCCTGGCTGGCGCAATCGCCGGGCGAGAACGCCATCGAGCCAGTGTATCCGCTGAGCTTCTCTGGGCAGCAGCGCTTTTCGACAATCAACAACAAGCTCGTGCATGGGAAGTCGCTACCCCGGCGCTGGCTCGGTGCGCGGAGCTTCGCTTAGTCCGACTCGTCGCCGACGAGGGTCCCCTGCTGCGGAGGATGCTCGCCGAGGGCTACACCAGCCACACTGCACCCACAGCGGTTCCCCGCAGCTTCCTCCGAAATATCCTGGCCGTGAGGAGCATTCCGCCTCGGAACATCCGATGAGCTCGCCGAGGGCCGCCGTTCGACGAATTCCGCATCGGTGTCTCAGCCCCTTGGAAGCCGGGCGGAACGACAATCTGACATATCAGCGACTACGTCGAGCATCTCCGCGGAGTTCCGCACGACGTATATCACGAGCCCGTGTAAGTGTTTCGGGCCACGCCCCGTGTGGCCGTAGCGGTCCGATCGGCTTCGTGGTGGTTGCTTCGACCAGAAGCGCGGCGAGCTCCCGCGGTCGGCTGAGAAAGGGAGCATGCCCCGAGTCGATCGACAGCGGATCGACCCCGAGCCGCGCAATGAACTGCGCGGCCATCGCTGCCGGAACTGCTCTGTCCTTATCGCACCTGATAAAGCTCCGAGGCAAATCTGCCAACCAGAAGCGCAGGATGGACACCGGTTCAGTCAGGAAACCCACTGGCTGCGGGCACAGTTGCCGGTACGCTGACCGTGCGGTTACCTCGTCGCAGTCACTATAAAAGAACTTCCAAGCGCCGGGGAAATCAACGCATTCCATTCGACCCTGGGCATTTGGTCGCGTGAACGTCGAAATCCCGGTGTCATTGGTCATTACGTCCGTGACCTGTCCATTGCCCTCTTCACTCGTAGCGCCCCCGTGGCCTCCAGCAAAGTCCGTCCTTCGAGAGGCAAGCTTGCTGCCAGATACACCAGGTGCCGCAACAGCTCCGGAATCACATCGGCCGCAACTGTGATGTCATAACCACCGGAAGAGTGACCTACCAGGACATCACCAGGCTCGACTGCCTCTACGATCGCGTCCCTGCGATCGGAGAGCGTCGAACGCTGATCGCGCCGATCGCCATGCCCCGGGAGGTCGATGGCGATGGCATCGTGGCCGAGCTGACGAAGTTCCGAGATCGTCCGACCCCAGCACCACGCGCCATGGAACCCCCCGTGAACGAGCACGAACCTCATAACCGAACTCCTTTTGGTCGCTTGCACCTGCGGTGCCCAACGCTGTCCAAGGTCTCCATCAGACAAGTTGACTACCGGCCGACACAGAGAAGAACGTCGACGAGGTGTTTACGATTCGCCGGGATGGCTTCGCTGAACGCTACCCGAGTAGCCTGATCAAACAGATCGTTGTGCATGATCGTCCCACACACGCCATTCTCAAGATTTCCGACGATACTCAGCTATACATCGTGAGCAGCCACAGCCGAGTCGGTCTTGCCGGCGTACTGCTCGGATCAATAGTCAATGACTCCGCCCGCGAGGGACCGAATAAGCCCGCATTGCACACTTGCAAACGATGGTCGTCGGCACCGATCTGGTGTCGACGACCATCGGGTCAGCTGTTCCGTAGACTATCGCATACCGAGCGCAGCTTCGGTGTCCTTGAACACCACCTCGTTGAACTTCTCCTCCTCGAAGGAGACCTTCTTGTTGAGCCCATTTCGATTGTTGAAGTGCTCGATCAGCTGCGGGTCGACGGCATGAGCCATGCCAAGAAGCTCCGACGGCTTGGGGCAGTACTTCTGAGCAAGGTTCTCGAGGTAAACACGATCGAGGCCGTAGAAATTGATCGCATTGTCACCGAGAATGGCGCGGGCATCGGGCTCGGGCACGTCGTTGAGTACGACCCGCAGGAAGTCGAGCGTATTCGGCCAGGTGCTTTCCGCGTGCGGATAGTCGCTGCCGAACATCGTCTTCTCCAAGCCCACCCGGTGACGGACCTCGAGGTCGGACACCCGCATGAAGGTGGGCGTCACCGCGCAGTTGCGCTCCCAATATTCCCATGGTGTGCGCTTGAGGACACCGCCGGCCTCGTCGTTGATGCGAGTCAGCGCATCGAGTGTCGGCGGGACCCAGTGGCTGCGGATCTCGGCGAATACGACTCGAAGATCCGGGAAGCGATCGAAGACCCCCGCCCACATCATCTGCCAGAGCGGGCGTCGTTCGTCAAAAATCCCCTCGAAGATCTGCGCAAGCGCATCAGGGCCTTGCCCGGCCTTCTCCAACGCGGTCTTGATGCGAGTGAGCATGAAGCCCTGAGGCTTGCCACTCCCGGCGTGAAGATGGACCGCGACTCCAGTATCACTACATGCCTTGAAGAACGGGTCCCAAGAGCGATCGTAAATCGGCGGCAGATCGTCTGGAGCGCCTGCGAAACGAGCCGGATACACACCGACCATGCCCTGCTTGCCAGCCCACTTCACGGTTCGCGCGGCGGCATCCATGTCAGGCCACGGATAGGTCGACGGCACACCGATCAGTCGCTTGCGGTCCGCGCTGCAGAAATCGTCAAGAAAGCGGTTGTAGGCTGCGGTTCCCGCCGCGCGAAGTTCTTCGGACACGCGCCGAGTACCAGGGTCGGCCCAGGGGGTGATTGCCATAGGCCCACCCGGGTGAAGGATCTCCGCGACCAGACCGTCGCGCTCCATGACACGCAGCCGACGATGCGGGTCATAGAAGCCGGCCACGCCTCCCGAGCAGTAAACGCCCTCCTTGTCGATCACGTCGAGGACTTGCGGGCTCCAGGGGTAGCCAAGCTTACGAAACATCCCTTGGAAAACCAGATTGTCTTCGAGGTAGCTGTCGAAAGCGTCGCGATACTGCGGATCCAGATACGGGCGGTATTCCTCGGGCGGAAGTCCGACGTGCGAGTCCGCGGACATGATCGTGAACGGCTTCTCCGCCCCCTGATCCGCCGCTGCGGGTTTCTGATCTGACATTGAAATTTCTCCTCTCGACTGATCGTCCACCGAGTCCACCGAAGCCATACTTACGGCAGCACACCGAACTCAGTTCGAACTCGCAGTCAATTACGACGGAACCCAAACGCGTACAGGGAAGCACAGACAGGTCCCATTGATTGCATTGATTGAACGCGACAGAAGGGATGGCGCCCAATATGAGCACCGCCCGCACCCTACCAATACCTGTTATTGCAAGAACGCCATACAACTCCTTCAGTTCGCAGACTTAAAAGAAGAGGAGCATCCGATATCGATTTCTTGAGATACGGCAATGGATCAGGTCACCGAATCCTTTGCGACGCCGCCGCTCATGCTGTCGCAATGGTAAAGTTGTACGACTGTTTGCAGGCCTCAACAAAGCACATCCCGGTGCCATGGCCATGAAACCCTAATGCGTCGGCCACGACCGCTGACATTGTGTCTCCTCCTCTACCAAAGAACCCACCGGCGTGCCGTTACCTCCGGGGGCCGCCGATCGAACGAGCGAGCGAGCTGAACCGGCGGACCGCATGCCCGTCGTGCACCTGGACCGGCTTCGCCCATCCTGCCGACAATCGGTAGCTATGTCAAGCATCACTAGCCATCTCTACTAGAGATGGAGGGGTCTACACGGCTCTCGCGGCGCAATCGTTATCTCACGGTTGCCGAGCTCGAGTAGCACAGACCAGCTCGATCAGGATCGTCCCGTAGTGATGCCTACCTCGCCGAATGGCACATTATCCGCCCGCGCCACCGCACAACTCCGACGTCTTGCGCCCGAGCGCCGACTTCGCCGCTGTGCCGTGACATGTAGACCCGCCGCCCGATCGAGGTTCTGGAGGACCGGGCGGTGGAAGTTTTCACGGGTTGGTTGCGCCTCACCCGGGCGCGGAGATCGAGTACCGCGACGGGGCCGGGGTCTACGCCGAAGGCACTGCGGCGGGAGCGCCGGACCGCTGCAGCTCGCCGATCGCGGGCACACCTAGAGCAACCCTGGCGAGGCGGTCGAACGCACCCTGGCGCGCACCGCATCAGCTTGTCCGCCGCCACCACCGAGCCCCGAACCACAGGATCGGCCCGGTATCACCGAAGTCACCGCCGAAATACATTGTGGTCCAATCTCACCCGGTCAACGGCAGCATCCGTGCTGCGCTTGGTCGCGCTAGCTGTTGCGGGTCGTGACGTTGGTGACGCGGGCGTGGGTGGGGTGAGCTGAGGGCGGTTCTTTCGGCGGCAGGATGTGAAGCGCCAACACCACGTCCGCCACTGCCTGAAAGAACCGCCGTCTCTCACCGTAATGCCCCACTGACCATTGAAGGCCGTCACCGGCTCGTGCGACGCTGCCGTACCCACCCGATCGCGCATGTCGCTGCCGAGATGGGCATCTCACGCCAATGTGCGAGCAAGTGGGTCAACAGGTTTCGTCGGCACGGCGAGCTCGGTTTACTCGACCGGTCCAGCGCTCCGCATCGTTCACCGGCGGCCACCGGTGCCGGGGTGGTGGCCCGGATCGAGCAGTTGCGGCGGGCCCGTAAATGGTCCGCGCGCCGGATCGCCCTCGAGTTGGCCGCCGAGGGCGCCGGGGTGTCGGACACATCCCCGACGGCGGTGGCTGGCGGGTGCATGGGAAAGGCTCAGCTCAGCACAAGGCCACCCGGGCGGTGAACCGGCGCACCCGGCCCGGCCACATGTTCCTGCACTCTGCGGTCGACGGTTGTTCGCGCCTGGCCTACACCGAAGCCCTGCCCGACGAAAAAGCAGTCACCGCAATCGGTTTCACTTTCAGAGTCGGCGCGTTCTTCGCCGCGCACGGCATCACCCGGATCGAGCGGATCGTCACAGACAACGGCGCCTGCTACAAAGCCCGCGACTTCGCGAAAGCGCTGCTGGGCGCCCGTCACCAGCGGATCACCCCCTACACGCCCCGCCACAACGGGAAAGTCGAACGCTACAACCGGATCCTGGCCGAGGAATTCCTCTACGCCCACGAATGGATCTCGGATCTGCAACGCCAGCAGGCACTGCAAATCTGGAACATCCACTACAACTACCCATTCGGCCACCGGAAACCGGCCGCCAGCCAGTTGCCTGCCTACCGGCGTCACGAACGTCAAGACCTCATACAGTTAGACGACACGGCGGTGAAAATTCGCCGAGGCCGCGTCGCGGTCGGCAGCGAGATCGACGAGACGTTGCCGAAGTCCGCGAGCATCCGCATGGTCGATTTCCCGCGGAGAGCACTCTCGACACTTAGACCACGTCTTACATGGATGTTCTGTTCGGGTATAGGTTGCGGAGTTCGGGGTTGGTTTGCGGGGTGGTTGCAGAGTTCGGATATAGATTTCTTGTTCTGAAGACGTGGAAGGGTTCTGGCGGGCAGACCCGGTGCTCGAGCTGAGCCTGAGCGTGGTCTGCGGCGGTGCACCGTCGCCGCCGGTCTGGGAGTTCGAGCTGGCCTACGGGGTGAGAGGTCGACGGATACACCCAACCGCGAACATGGTCGAGCCGACCGGTCAGGCGCCTTTTGCCCAAGCCCAGGCCGTCAGCCGCCACTGTGTCCCCGCCTTGCCGAGCGCGACGGTGAAGAGCGCGCCGGTTTGCGTTACCTGCTTGCCCTGCAGATTGACCGTCATGGTGGCGGGAACAACGACATATGCGTGGTCGCCGGTGACGTCGACGTGCTGTGGCTCGCCGAGCGCAATGTGGTAGCTCGAGGCTCCGGCGTGCTCGCCCTCCCTGCGTACGTCCCTCCACCAGTCCTCGCTGGCTGTCGGTCCCTGCCACACATGCGGCGACATTCCGTCGAGTATCTGCATCGGATCAGCGCACAGCGCAGCCATCGCCTTCGAGTCACCGTTGTTGAAGGCATTGACGTATTGGAGCACCACCGTCATGGGCGGGTCGAGCGCGATGTCCATGCTCGGGACGGTAACTCGAGTTCCCCGTGCCGGGACGAATGACGATGTCGTGTCGTCGTTCGTTCGTCGAGACCGGCACCGAAGTCCCCCCACAATCGGCAAAGTAGGTGCGAACACTTCGGCAGTTTGAATCGTCCGCACAACGTTTCGGGTGCAGGTCAGCGACTCGACGCCCGCAAAGTTCGACCGGAACGGACAATGGATTTCTTCGCTTTCGCGACCTTCTTGAATCAGGTGAGCGCAGCAGCCAATGTCGGGAAGCCCAGGTAATGAATTCCCTTGCGGTCGTATCGGATATTGAGCCGGTGGTAGCCGGTCAGCCATGACACCGTCCGTTCGATCACCCACCTGTGGCGGCCGAGTCGTTCAGCGGACTCGATTCCCTCGCGGGCGATACGAACTGCCACACCCTCACCGACGCAGCCACAGTCACAACTCGGGCTGGTCATATGCTTTGTCGGCGTGCAACGTGCCCGGCCGGCGCCGTCGGGGGCCCAGCCGGGACCGCACCGCCGGAATCGCCATGACGAGGGCTTTCAACGCCCGCGAGTCGTGGACATTGGCAGCCGAAACCGCCACGGACAGAGCGATTCCCGCCCGATCGGACAAGATATGCTGCTTGGACCCCGGCTTGCCGCGGTCGGTCGGGTTCGGGCCGGTCAGATCGCCCCTTTTTCGCCCGGACACTCGCTGCGCCGGCCACCACTCGCGACCAGTCGATCAAGCCCTGGCCACCCAACTCATCGAGCACCGCCCGATGCAGCCGACGCCACACCCCGGCCTCGGTCCACACCGAGAACCGGCGATGCACCGTGGGCACGCTCACCCCGAACGAGGGTGGCAGCATCCACCATGCACAACCGCTGGTCAGCACATACACCACAGCTGTGAACACCGCCCGCTGGTCGGTCGGGACCACCCCGCCACCCTGCGGACGCGGCGTAAACTTCGGCAGCGGAGGCTCCACCAATTCCCACAACTCGTCCGGCACCAACCGCTGTGACAACGCATCCACCACGACCGAACATCATGCAACACAACTAAATTCAGCGCATACCGGACGAATCACATCCATGTGAGGCATGGTCTTAGCCTCGACCGAGACCCGATGCGTGCTCCAGCGGTTACGGACGTTCATCATGTCCGCATCTTCGCCTGCTCGTTCCACGCGCCACTGATGCAATGCGCTGTCGGCATTCCCGCGATTGCTGTGTCGGCCAGGACGGGAATGTGCTGGCTTCTGGGCTTCATGGCCGTGCGCGGTGTGGGGCTATTCGGATGGTGAATTCCGGGTCGGCATGGTTATTGCGGGCGCGCGTGATGATGTGCGCCTCAGCAACTTTTTTCGTCGCCCGCTTAGACTGAGTCGAAGTACATCGGCCGATTACCCGGGAGCCTGGGGCATGCGGAGCATTGGTTTCGGTGATTTTACGCGCAACGCTGTATCGGTAGCGTCGTTGGTTGGGCGCCTGGGGGCCGAGACGGTGGTGGCTGCGCAGGCGCTGGCGGGTCCGGTGGCCGGCCCGGTTCGCGCATCGGCGCGCGTCATGTTCGGCGGTCCGCAGGGAAGCGGCCAGGTCGATGCGGGCCGGTCGGTGGCGTGGCTGGCGGGACGCAGGCTGCATATCGATCTCGACCCGGTACTGCCATTTCCGGCGTGGGTGCAGTGGTCCGCGGCGTTGGAGCGTGCGGTTCAGGCGGTTCCAGGGGTGGTTTCGGTTCATGTGGAGGGGGTTCTCGGGCGGTTGGTGATCGAGCGGGAGGAGACTGCCGGCATCGATGAGATCCACCGGGTGATCCGCCGTGTCGCCGAGGCCGTACCCGAGGCCGTTGCGGGCGCGGGCAATCGGCCGATGAGGGCGGTGGTGCCGGCGGCTGATCCAGGGGATCCGCTGGCGTTGATCGTTCCGGCGGTGGCGGCGGGGATGGACGTGCTGGCGGTGACGGGAGCGGTTACCGGATGGCTGGGCAGGGTTCCTCGTGCACCGCGTGCCGCGCGGGCCGCTGTGGCGGTGATCAAGCATCAGCCCCGGGTGGTTGCCGTGCTGGAGGCTCGGCTCGGGCGCGTGGGTACCGATCTGCTGTTGAACGCGATCTCCGCGGCAACTCATGGGCTCGCTCAGGCACCGGGCAGCCCATTGTTGGATCTGATGCAGCGCACGGCGCAGATTTCCGAGGCGCTGGCTCATCGGCAGACCTGGCGAACGCGTGAGCCGGGCCTTGCCGATGCCGAGCGGCCGCAGTGCCCGGCGATGGCGGTGATCTCGACGGCGCAGGACTCCGACGGCCCGCGGCACAGTTGGGCGGTCGCTGCGGCCGGAGAGGCCTCGCATGTGGTCGTCGACTCGACCGTTGACGTGTCGGTCGATGCCGCCGCCTCGGCAGTGGTCGGCGTCGTCGAGGACTACGCCGACCAGTCCGCCAACGGTTCGCTCGTGGCGGCTGCGGGGGCTCTCCTGGCGGGTGGCACGGTCGACGATGTCGCCGATGCGGTGCTGGCCGGGGTTCCCAAGGCGGCGTATTTGGGCAGGGAATCGTTCGCGGCGGCCCTGGGCCGGGGGCTGGCCAAGGCGGGGCTCCTGGTCCTCGACCCGGGCGCGTTACGGCGTCTGGACCGGGTTCGGGTGGTCGTCATCGATGGCGCCGCGTTGCGTGGCGACACCCGCACGGTGCTCGATGTCCAGGTGCGCGTGCCGGGGTGGGATGACGAGCGGGTGTACGAGGTTGCCGATGCGCTGCTGCACGGTGAGAAGGCTCCACCGCCCGATCCTGACGAGTTGCCCGCCGAGAGTGCCGGTTTGGGCTGGCATCAGCGACCGGATGTCACCACACCGGCTCTGGGAGTCGAGTATGCCGACCTGCTGGTCGATGGGCGGGTGGTGGCCACCCTCGCGGTCGGCTGGGAACCGGACCCCTATTCGATTCCGTTGGTGGAGACGGCTCGTCGCAGCGGCGCGCGAGTGGTGTTGCGGCATGTGGGTGGCACCGAAGAATTGGCCGCATCGGTAGCGGCCGCATACGAGCCGGGCACTCCTCTGCTGGACATTGTGCGGGATTTACGGGACGACCGCGGCCCGGTCATGTTGATCTCTGCGCTGCACCCGGATTTCCTATCCATCGACACGCTGGCCGCGCTCGCTGTCGCCGATATCGGGCTGGCGTTGGACGATCCCGCGGCGGCGACGCCCTGGACCGCCGACATCATTGCCGGCACCGATCTGGTCGCGGCGGTGCGGGTACTCACGGCTCTGTCGGCTGCGCACCGAGCCACCGAATCCGCGGTGCGGTTGGCCAAGGCGGGTAGCACCCTGGCGGGATTGCTGCTGGTCACGGGAGAAACTGGTCGACGCGGTCGGCTCGGTCTGGGGCAATGGCTCAGCCCGGTCAACGCTGCGGGCGCGAGCGCCTGGATTTCCGGCGCGTGGGCGGCTCACCGGGTCATGAGGCTGCCGGACCCGCCACCTCAGCCGCTGACGGCGTGGCATGCCCTCGATCCCGAGATCGTGTATTCGCGAGTTTCCGGCGCCATGCCCTCATCGCTGCCGTCGGTGAGCTCGCAGTGGTACCGGGTGCTGTCCGAACTGTCGAAAACCGGTGCCGGAGAGTCTCTTCGACGCCCGGCCACACTGCTGGTCAGGCTGGCCGATGCCACCCGTCGTGAATTGCGCGATCCGCTCACTCCGATCCTGGCCGTCGGTGCGGCGGCGGCCGCGATCTTGGGCAGCAATATCGATGCGGTGCTGGTTGCCGGGGTGATGAGCGTGAACGCGATGGTGGGTGGCCTCCAGCGTCTGCGCGCCGAGAAGGCCACCGAGGCGCTGTTCGCCGAACAAGAACAGGCCGTGCGGCGGGTGGTGGTCCCCACGGTGGCGACCACGGCACGTCGGCTGCACGCAGCGCGTAACTCGGGGCGCGTCGCGGTTGTCCCGGCTACCCGATTGCACCCCGGCGACGTCCTGGATCTTCGCGCACCGGAGGTGATCCCGGCCGATGCTCGGTTGCTGGTCGCCGACGATCTGGAAGTCGACGAGTCGTCGCTGACCGGCGAGTCGGTTCCGGTGATCAAACAGGTCGAGGCGGTGGCCAACGACGCTACCGACCGAGCCAGCATGCTCTTCGAAGGCAGCACGATCATTGCCGGGCACGCTCGCGCCATTGTCGTGGCCACCGGGCCGGCCACCGCCTCGCACCGCGCCATCTCCTCGGTCTCCGATGCGGCTGTGGCCGTGGGGGTGCAGAACCGGCTGCGCGAGCTCACCGCCAAGGTCCTGCCGCTGACTTTGGCGGGGGGTGCCGCGGTGAGTGGTTTGTCGCTCGCGCGTCGGGGAACGCTGCGTCAGGCAGTGGCCGACGGGGTCGCGATCGCGGTAGCGGCGGTCCCGGAGGGGCTGCCGCTGGTGGCCACCCTCGCGCAGCTGGCCGCCGCCCGTCGCCTGTCCCGCCTCGGTGTGCTCGTCCGCACCCCACGCACACTCGAGGCCGTCGGACGAGTCGACACGGTCTGCTTCGACAAGACCGGAACATTGACACTGAATCGGCTCGCGGTCGTGACCGCAGTCCCACCCGGCTTCACCGCTGATCGCCCCTACCTGGAGATCACCGACCCCCGAGCCGCCGCGGTGGTGCGCTGTGCGGCACGGGCGTGTCCACGTCCGGAGAACGGTGAGGGGCACGCCCATGCCACTGACGAGGCGATCCTCACCGCCGCCGTACGCGTCGGCGAAGAAGGTCCCGAACCGATGACCGTCGCGGAGGTTCCCTTCGAATCCAGCCGCGGCTACTCCGCCTCGATCATCGCTTCTGCCGGCACCGAGTCGGCTTCGCATGCGCAGCTGGTCCTCAAAGGCGCGCCGGAGGTGGTGTTGCCGCGCTGCCGGTTCGACATCGGCGGCCACGACCGTGCCTCAGCCGAAGACCTTGTGCACCATTTGGCCGATCAGGGCCTGCGAGTGCTTGCTGTCGCACAGCGCACGACCGATGCTGTTCACGAGGAGGAGGTGAACGATCCGGATCTGATCGATGCACTGGCTACCGACCTGACCCTCGTCGGCTATGTCGGACTTGCCGACACCATCCGCGACTCGGCGCGCCCGCTGCTCGAACAGCTGGTGGCGGCGCGCCGTAACACTGCGCTGATCACCGGCGACCATCCGGTCACCGCTCGGGCAATCGCACGCCAGCTCGGCTTTCCCGCCGACGCGCGCGTGGTCACCGGCACCGAACTCGCAGACGCCGACGAGGATGCCCGCTCGACACTCGCCGGCTCGGCCCAGGTTTTCGCTCGGGTCAGCCCCGAACAGAAGGTGCAGGTGGTCTCCGCGCTGCAACGGTCCGGCCGCGTCGTCGCCATGGTCGGCGACGGAGCCAACGATGCCGCAGCGATCCGCATGGCCGATGTCGGGGTCGGAGTGACCGGGCGTGGGTCCTCGCCCGCACGAGAAGCCGCCGATCTCGTGGTGACCGGCGAAAACCTCACTGTCCTGTTGGATGCCCTCGTCGAAGGCCGGAACATGTGGGCCAGCGTCCGTGATGCCCTCACACTGCTGCTCGGCGGGAATGCCGGCGAGGTCGCGTTCACCATCCTCGGCACCGCACTCGGTCGCGGTGGCGCTCCGATCAGCACCCGCCAACTCCTGCTGGTCAACCTGCTCACCGACATGTTCCCCGCGCTCGCCATCGCGGTCTCGCCACCGGGGCGCGCCGATGACGCGGACCCCACCGCAGCCGACGGCGCCTCCACCGCTGCGGTGTCGGTGCTGTCGGCCCCGGCTCCCTCGCTCGAACGACCACTGATCCAGGCCATCGCCCGCCGAGGAGCCGCCACCGCGGCTGCGGCCACCGCCGCCTGGGCGATCGGGCAGTGGACGCCGGGCACCCGGCGGCGCTCTGCCACAATGGGATTGACCGCTCTGGTCGGCGCCCAACTTGCCCAGACCCTGGTCTTGCGCCAGGAAAGCACGCTCGTGATGGCCACCGCCGTCGGCAGCGCTGCGGTGCTCGTGGCGATCGTCGAGACTCCCGGAGTCAGCCATTTCTTCGGCTGCACCCCACTGGGACCATTGGCCTGGGGCGGAGTGCTCACCGCCGTCACCGCCACCACCGCTGTAGTGGTATTCGCACCGGCCTGGTTCACTCGACGAACCGACGCGTTGATCGAACGAGCCGAACGCTTGCCGACCATCTCACCCGTGCGCGACCATGAACAAACCACTCACTTCGCACCACCGGATCCGGTTCATGCCGGTGGTGACATAAACCGGTAGTTCTCACACACGGACAGGACCACAACCATGCCTTCCCGCAGTAGAACCACCAGCAACGACCGGCCCGCCTCGGCGCCTGAACCCGAATCCCTTCCAGCATCGGCCGAACGTCCCGCCGCGCCCGCCGCGACGATCAACCTGCCCTACCTCAGCGCCGAAGTAGCAATTCCCGGCCCTGGCATCCGGATCAAGGCAGGACCGGTCAACCTCGCCATCCCCACCCGCTACCTCTACTACGGAGGATTGGGCGCACTCACCATCGCCGGTACCGTCGAGTGGCCCATCACCGGCGCACTCGCAGCGACAGGGCTCATCATCAACCGCATGCGCAAACCCGCCCCCGCACAACCCGACACCGCCCCTGCCGGAGCACAGAAGAAGCCATCCCACCAATAGAACAACAGCTGTATCCGCCGCGCCGCACCGGCAAAGCGGCACGCCCACCGGTTGGGCTCGTGCCCGACCGGGATCGAGTCCGAGTATCCCAGGGCTGCTTTCTCGTCGGCTGCACCAGCAGTCTTGGTGTGGCCCTCCCGGGGGGCCCGCGTCCCGCGGGGTGCCTGCCGGGTGCCTGGGCCGACCGCGCCAACGCCGGCGACCGAGCGACCGGGCCGACGCCATCCGCTCACGACGCGGCTCTGCCACTGCTGTTCGCCGGCGGCATGACCCTGTTCGACACGGCGACGGACATTTGCATGAACGTAGTTTTGTGCCTCGGGGCGCCACTCGCCGTACTCAATTCGGTGAATCCACGTTCTCCGGGAATGTCGGAACGCCAATAATCCGACACTCCCCGTTCTCTCCCCCCATAATCTGTCGTCTCATGAGGCAGTCTGTCCTGATTGACCTACCGGGTAATGTGCACGAGTCGTGTCGTGATCTGACATGGTCGATATTTCTCAGCGTCGCCACAGCGAGCTGTCACTACGGTCGCGGTCTGTGACAGAGATGACGGGAGCCGAGGCCCGTACGACCCGGCAGATGTTGAGCAAGGTGCCCGAGGTCACGGTGTGGTTCTGGGTCATCAAGATTCTGTGCACCACTGTGGGGGAAACCGTCGCGGACTGGATCAACAGTTCGCTGGGTTTCGGCCTGGTCGTCACGGCCGTGCTGTTCACGGTGGTATTGGCCGCGGTGCTGGGCTGGCAGCTGCGCCTGAATCGGTATGTGCCGTTCGTGTACTGGCTGACGGTCGTGGTGGTCAGTGTGGCCGGCACCCTGTACACCGATATCCTCACCGACAAGCTTTCGGTGCCGCTGGCGGTGAGCACCAGCGTTTTCGCCGTGGTGTTGGCGGTGGTGTTCGGCATCTGGTACTCCCGTGAGGGCACGCTGTCGATCCATTCCATCGTCACGCTGCCGCGCGAGTTGTTCTACTGGCTGGCGATTCTGGTTACCTTCGCGCTGGGGACCGCGGCCGGTGACTGGACGTTGTCGTTGACCGGCTGGGGACCGGGAACCTCGGTGCTGTTGCCGGCCGGGTTGATCCTCGCGGTCGTCGTGGGTTGGCGGCTGGGGGCGAATGCGGTGCTGTCGTTCTGGTTGGCCTACATCCTGACCCGTCCGCTGGGGGCGAACCTCGGTGACTGGTTCGCCTCCCCACGAGCCGATCACGGGCTCGGTGTGGGTACCGCCATCACCAGCGTCATCTTCCTGGCCACAATCCTCGTCGTGGTCGTCTACCTCACGCGTTCGCGCCGCGACGTGATCGACGGTCCACAGCGGCAAACGCCGGCCTCGGCTACCAACCCGGCCCGCGAGGGCCTCATGCTCGGCTACTACGCGGTCGTCGCCGTGGCCGCGGGTGCTCTACTGGTGTGGACGTCCGCGCAGCCGCACGCCTCCGCGAGTGACGAGCCGGCCGCCGCGCCGACCGCCGCGACACTGGCCCCGGGCGAAGTGGCAGCAAAGTTCCCGGCGGCGGAGATTACCAAGTTCCGGACCATCGCCCAGGACACCGTGTCGAAGGTGCAAGCCGGTCAGCAGAAGGAAGCGACCGCACAGATCAAGGACCTCGAGACGGCGTGGGATCAGGACCAGGACACGTTGCAGCCGATGGACAACTCCGGCTGGAGTGTGCTCGACGGCAAGATCGACATCGTACTCGAGGCGCTGCGCGCGAAGACACCAGATCCCGGGGCTGAAACCCAGGCCCTGACGAATCTTCTTGCCGCACTGCGCTGATCCAGCGCACGACACTCTCAGCCCGGCATAGCGAGGGCAGCCTGTTCGCGTGCCGGACTCGCCGTGCTCGGAACGCCGAAGCACACCCCACTCGATTCATCTTTGGGCCCGGACCTACCGCTGTCCGGGCCCACCGCGATCCTCGACAGGAGAACGCCTATGGCCATCACGTATCTGGAATCGATCGTTGTCGGAGCATTGCAGGGAGTCAGCGAGCTCTTCCCGGTCTCCAGCCTCGGTCACAGCATCCTGCTGCCGGCCTGGATCGGCGGACAATGGGCCACCGACCTCGACATGTCCACGAAAGGCTCACCGTATCTGGCGATCCTGGTAGCCATGCACGTCGCCACCGCACTCGCACTGGTGGTGTTCTTCCGTCGTGACTGGATGCGCGTCATTGCCGGGCTCTGGGATGTGTTGCGCACCAGACAGATTCGTACTCCCGAGGCACGATTGGGTGTGCTGCTGGTGCTCGCCACCATCCCCGTCGGCCTGGCCGGACTAGCGCTGGAGAAAATGGTCCGCAACTACCTCGGCACCCCCATTCCGACCTCGATATTCCTGGCGCTCAACGGCGTGGTGCTGGGGTCGGTCGAACTGCTGCGCCACCGCGACGCCAAACGCCACGCCGTGCTGACCCCCAGCGGGCACGGAGCCGACCTGTCCGCTCAGGACACCACCGTGCTGCCTGTCGCGTACTCGGAGAGGGCCACGGATGCACGGCTCTCGCGCCTGAGCATCGCCGACGCACTCATCATCGGATCAGCCCAGATCGCAGCGCTTTTCCCAGGCGTGAGCCGCTCGGGGGCCACCATCACGGCGGGCTTGTTGAAGGGAATGCGCCACGAGGACGCGGCCCGCTTCGCGTTCCTGCTGGCCACCCCGGTCATCCTCGCCGCCGGTGTATTGAAGACACCCGAATTGTTCGCTCCGGAGAACCACTCCGTCCTCGGCCCGGCGCTGGCCGGGGCCCTCGCCGCCGGCCTGCTGGCCTACGTCTCGGTCAAGTTCCTGGTCACCTACTTCGAAACCAAGACCTTGACCCCATTCGCCGTCTACTGCCTGGTCGTCGGGATCGGCAGCGCAGTGTATTTCACCGTGCGCGGCTGATACCCCGCCGACCATCGACCCGCCACGTTCGTGCACCGGCACGTGGTGGGCGTCGTCAGGACTGCGATTCGAACCGGTAGCCGCGGCCTCGGACGATTGTGATCCGGTAGGGGTCCTCACCATATTCGGCGAGTCGGTGGTGCAGGGCCGAGACGTGGACATCCAGGGTTTCGGTCGGTTCGTACCAGTGCTCGTCCCACATCGTCGTGATGAGCGTGTCGCGGGTGACCACGTGGCTGGCGTGTTCGACCAGCAGGTGCAGCACGTCGAATTCCTTGGGCCGCAACACGAGCGACCCAGGCGCGGTGGGCGTGTGGATCGATGCGCAGCGGCCGGTGGTGAGGACGGGGGCGCCGAGGGCCGTGGAGCGGCGGCGCAGATGCGCCCGCAGCCGGGCGAGCAGCTCGGTGAGCCGGAACGATTTGGTCACGTAGTCGTCGGCGCCCGCGTTCAAGGCCTCGACCACTTCGAATTCCTGGGTGCGAGCGGTCGATACGACGATGACCGTGACACGCAGCGCGACACGAGGGTCCGGCACAGCGCTACCCCGTCGCGGTCGGGCAGCCCCAGGTCCAGCAGGACCAGGTCGGGATTGTGTTGCGGCGCAAGTTGTTCTGCCGCGGTCCTGGCCCAGTCCACGGTGAACCCGTACACGGCGAGCACCTGCTCAATCTGTTGCAGAGCCCTGGGCTGTGGCCCCGAACTCGGGATTCGCCGACTGGTCGATACCGGTGGCCCTTCGGCGTCGGCGCCGCAGGACGACGGCGACGGCGACGGCGATCGCGATCGCGGCCAGCGCGGCGATGAGGTAACTCGGCCCGCGCAGGGTGTCTTCCAGATGCTGCCAATTGGCGCCGACACCGTAGCCCGCGATGGCCAGGGCCGCGGTCCACGGCAGACAGCCCGCGAGGGTGTAGACCCCGAACCGGAGGGCGGACATGCCGGCGATCCCGGCGGGCAACGAGATGAAGGTCCGGATGCCGGGCAGCAGCCGCGCCCAGAACACCGACGCCGCACCGCGGCGCACGAACCAGTCCTGAGCGCGGTCGATGTCCTCGGCGCGCAGGAAAATGTAGCGGCCCCACCGGTGCAGGGCGGGGCGGCCGCCGTAGCGGCCGGCCAGCCATGCCACGTAGCTGCCCGCCACATTGCCCGCGGTGCCGGCTGCGATGACCGCGACCAGATTCGGGTGCGGCCCACTCACCGCTCCGGCGGCCAAAGCCCCACCCAGCAGCATCGTCACCTCGGACGGAATCGGTATACACGCCGACTCGGCGGCCATGAGCAACAGGATCGCGGCGAGGCCATAGCTGAGGATCAGATGTTGCATAACCGGCCATCCCAGCGGTGGAAACTCGATATCACCAGGCCACCCTGGCAGGAAGGTGCTGAGAACACGCTGAGACCGGCACCGTGCTCCGGGCAGCCGTGGATGAGGATGTGGGGCATGGGCAACCTCGAGATCGTCTGGAGCCCGGACCGGTGGGGGGTGCGGGTGCGTTCGGCGCTCACCGCGGCGGGGGTGGTCGCGGTGGTGGTGCTGCTCGGTGCGGTGGTCGTGGTATCGCTGCTGTACCGATCGCTGTACGGCTCGGTCGACTCCCCGGCGCTGGCCCGCCTGAGCGAGATCACCGACCAGCTGCACACCACCGCACCCGGCGGGCTGAATCCGGCGCTGCTGTCCGCGACCTCGCACATCGAAGCGGTGCAGATCTTCGACGCCACAGGCGCGCTCGTACGCTCCTCGGCCGGGGCACCCGGGCGTCCGCTGGTCACCGTGCCCGGCTCCGGTGCGGTGACCGGATTGTCCGCCGACGGCCCCGCCGACCTTCGCGTGTCGGCACGCACGGTGCACGGCCCGGCCGGAGTGTTCACCGTCCTGGCCGCGGTCAGCGCCGAACCGGCCGAGGACGCGCTCAAGGACGTCGCGCTCGGGCTTGCCCTCAGCGGCCCGATCGTCGTCCTGGCCGCCGCGGCGGCCACCTACGCATTGGTCGGGCGGTCGTTGGCATCGGTGGAAGCGATCCGGGCCCGGGTCGCCGACATCGGCGCTTCCGAACTGTCACAACGGGTTCCGGTCCCACTCGCCCGCGACGAGATCGCCCGGCTGGCCACCACCATGAACGAGATGCTCACCCGCATCGAAACCGGGCACACCGCCCAGCGCCGCTTCCTCGCCGACGCCTCCCACGAGCTGCGCAGCCCCCTTGCCACGCTGGTCGCCGGACTCGAACTGGCCCATCACCATCCCGACACCGCCGATGACAGCTTGATCGGAGCGACACTGCTGCCCGAAGCCGTGCGCATGCAGAAGCTCATCGCCGACCTACTCACCCTCGCCACCGCCGACGACCACGGCCTCACCCTGCACGCCACCGACGTCGACCTCGACGACATCGCCGCCACCGTCGTCGCCGCGGTACGTCACACCTGCATGGCGGTGGCGGTGACCGCCCAGTTGCAGCCTGTGCGGATCGACGGCGACCCGCAGGCGCTGACCCGCGTCGTGCGTAATCTCCTCGACAACGCGGTCACGCATGCCCGCTCGATGGTCACCGTCACGCTCACCGCGACCGACACCACCGCACGGGTGGTCATCGACGACGACGGCCCCGGCATCCCTGACGCCGACCGGCTGCGGGTGTTCGACCGATTCGTCCGCCTACAGGACGACCGCGGCCGCAGCAGCGGTGGCACCGGACTCGGACTGGCGATCGTCGCCGAAATCGTCACCGCCCACCACGGCACCGTCGACATCGGCCGATCACCCCTGGGCGGAGCACGTTTGAGCGTGGACCTCCCACTGCATCCACCACCGGCCGAAATACTCTCCTGACCCGGGTCAGAGGGCGCACCTCAACGATCGGCGCGGGTTCGGCTCTCAGCGTGCTCTCAGTGCCGGTCGCGGATACTGCCGCGAGCCCCTGTCCGCCAACGCCGCAACGCCCGCCGCTCGGCCCCGAAACCCGAACCGCCGACCGCCGGAAATCGGCTTGAAAGCCTTGCCTGCCCGCATTTTCGACACCATCCCGCCGAGAGATGGGGGTGTCGGTCGATCGCTGTGTCCGTCCCGTCTCATTCGCAAAGGTGACCCGTTGAGCATCTCCTCCGGTGGACCGAGTTCGTCCTCCCCGGCACTGACCCGCGCCGGTGCGCTGCGCGTCCCCGAGATCACCGCCGTGTTCTGGATCGTCAAGGGATTGTCCACCGCCATGGGCGAATCCACCTCCGACTTCCTGGTCACCAGCATCGACCCGCAGATCGCGGTCGTCCTGGGTTTCCTGGCCTTCGTGGCGGCCCTCATGCTGCAACTATGGATCGGTCGCTACGTGGCGTGGTCGTATTGGCTCGCCGTGGTCATGGTCGGCGTCTTCGGCACCATGGCCGCCGACGTCATGCACGTCGTCCTCGGCATCCCCTACCCGGTTTCCACCGGCTTCTACGCCGCAGCGCTCGCGGCGGTATTCCTGCTTTGGTACCGCACCGAACGCACCCTGTCGATCCACGCCGTCGACACCACCCGGCGCGAACTGTTCTACTGGGCTGCGGTCGTGGCCACCTTCGCCATGGGCACCGCCCTGGGCGACTTCACCGCCTACACACTGCATCTGGGCTACGCCGCCTCTGCAGCCGTGTTCGCCGCCGCGATCCTTATCCCCGCCGCCGGCTACCGCCGGCTGAACTGGAATCCGATTCTGTGCTTCTGGACCGCCTACGTCATCACCCGCCCCCTGGGCGCCTCGATCGCCGACTGGCTCGGCAAACCACGACAAGTGACCGGGCTCGGACTCGGTGACGGCCCCGTCATCACCGTCCTCGGACTGCTCATCCTTGCGTTGGTCACCTACCTGGCCATCACCAAAACCGATGTGCAGCAAACCTTCCGAACCAGCAGCCCGCACCACGAAGACCCCGCCCTGCGGCAGTAAGTCGGACCGTGCGGCGACCCGGCCACCGTAGTTGGATGATTCCGGCCGGATCGCTGAACGCCCCCGCCGGGCGGGCCGGTCGCGGGAGCGGCGGGCCCGCCAGATCCCCCGCCGCATCACCTTCGCAGACCTCTCAGCGGTGTTCGCGCGGGTCGCCGCGCCGTGGGTGGTGGCGGGAGATACGGCTTCGACCCGATGACCGCACGCACCTTCCGGATCCAGTCGACACTGCGCACACCGTCGACCAGCAGCACATCAGCGTCGGTTGCAGCCAGCGCTTCCGCGCGATCACCCCGACGCGCCGAGCATCTCCAACTGCTCGACCACATGACAGACCACCTCCGCATCCACATACCCATCGTCGATGTCGACCAGCAGATGTTGGCGCGGGAACGCCAGCCGCAACCGCTGCACGAACCCGACCATGTCCGGCCAGGCGATGAACCCGATATCCGGTAGACCGTAATAGGACGCGGCGAAACCGAATCCGGACCGTGGTGACGTTGGCGGCGGTCCCGCACCAGCGACGACGATGCCGGGGCCGAGCGCGGGTGGGTTGCGGCACGTCTACGCCGAAGGCGGTGCGCACCGCCTTTTTGATGGCGGCCGGGTCGACGATGTTGACGTCCCCAGCTCGGTTTGCGCCGCATGTGTTCACAACATCGATGTCACGCTCGAGGCGGCCATCGAGAACGGGCTGATCCAAGGCCCCCGTATGGTGCCGAGCGTGCGCTCAACTCTTCTCGACTGGGACAACACCGATACGTTCGTTTACGGGCACATCGGTTCGACCGCGATGCCCGGCAGGGGTGCCAGTGAACAGGTTGTCCTGCACGGACAAGCCGTCCTGGAACTGCTGAGGGTTCCGCAGACACTGACGATCACGTTCGAAGAGCCCGAGTCGGGTGCCTGTGAACTGTTGTCGAAACTCCGCGAGCGCCTGTAATCCTTTCCGTGGTCAGGGTTTATACCCCACTGCGCCCGGATACGCTGTTACCTTTGGGACGTACCGGTCGTGCGCGTTATCCGTCGAGGTTCTACGCTTGCCGCTGCGGCATTGTGATGAAGACAAGGAGCAGATTCGTATGGCGAAGAAGGTCACCGTCGAATTGATCGACGACTATGACGGTAAGTCCGCGGCGCAGGAAACTGTCGTGTTCGGCATCGATGGTGTCGAGTACGAGATCGATCTGTCGGTGAAGAACGCGGGCAAGCTGCGTAAGGCGTTCGAACAGTGGACCGAGCCTGCCCGGAAGGTCGGCCGGATTCCCAAGGCCAAAGGCAAGGTCGGCAATCGTACTGTGGCGGATAAGGAACAGACCAAAGCGGTTCGGGAATGGGCCCGCAAGAACGGCTACGACGTGTCCGATCGCGGCCGGATTCAGGCCAGCGTCCTGGAGGCATACAACAAGGCGAGCTAGCCGGGCACCCCGCGTCGGCATCGTGTCCGGGGTGAGAGGCTGCCCGATTCGCCGAGCAACCCTACGACCTGGCATCGACACGGTCACCTGCTGCTACCGATCGGTTGCGCAGATGCTCGGACATCTCGGTTCTCATCGAAGAGCTTCGCCGGCTCGACTATCGGGGCAGCCAGCGCACCGTCTATCGCTACCTGTAGCCCCACCGCGACGGCCGCAGGAACGCGCGGCCAGCCGTGGTCCCGCCGGCCGCGCCGAAGATCCGCGCCGTAACCGCGTGGATCATGCGGGACCCGGATACGCTGGCCAGCGACGACGCCCAGCAGCTCGCCGGAATTCTGGCCTGCTGCCCAGAACTCGAGGCCACCTGCCGGCACGTCGGTGCATTCGCCGTCATGAAGCGCGACCTGCGCGGTGATCGTCTCCCCGAGTGGATGTCGCAAGTCCGTGCCGACAATCTGCCAGCGCTGCACTCGTTCGTGACCGGGCTCGAACATGACTTCGCGGCGGTCACCGCGGGGCTGACGCTTCCGTGGAGAAATGGGCCTGTGGAAGGCACCGTCAATAAACTCAAGCACCACAAGCCCAGTGCTTCGGCCGGGCCAAACTGGATCTGTTGCGCAAGCGCCTACTTCTCAACCACGCAACCGTCGACCAGCACCTCCCGGTGAAATGATCACGGTTCGTGCGCCAGAATGAGCACCCTGACGCCGTCGAGCGCGCCCTGCGGGCCTGGAAGTCAATCACCGCTCTCAGGGGCTTGTCGGCCCAGCCGGATCAGGGTCCGCAAGACATTCCGGTAGGTCCTCGACCAGCTCGTGGGGAAGACGTCCGCTGCCCTGGGGTGCAGAACCAGGATCGAGGGACAATCACCACCACTGCGCCGCACCTCGCGCGGCGCCGGTCAAGACTCAGCGTTGCAATCGGTGCCTGCCGCCGTCGCTCTGGCCCACAGCCTTCTCTTGTGCCTGAATCGCCCCGGGTCCAGCCCAGTGGCCTGTGAAGCGGCGTAGCTCCTCGGTCGGATTCTCGACACTACCTCGCAGACGCGCACAGAACGCGTCCAACGAACCGTATCGGGCCACGATATCCCTCACCAGATGCGCCGCGGTCGTGTTCAGAACCGGCATCGCTTCCTTTCCTTCATCATCGGAATCACCCCAGTTCTCACCCCCCGCCAATCGGATAGCCCCGCCCGTCTCGCAGCGGACCTGCCACGGACGACGCGGACGAACGGGGCTCCACCATCGCGATTACGCCACTATCCACCCGATGCCGCGACGGCGGATCCCACCCTATCCACCCGGCGTTCACATCCGGCAATCTCCCGGCGAGTCCGGCTGCGCGCGCCCCTCATAACGGAGAAATCGGTCAATACCACACACTTCCCGGCGCGGTAACCGTCATCGAGCGGCACACAGCAACCGGGCAATTAGTAACTGCGAGATAGCGTTACCGTCGGTTCACACGCGGATCGCGTGAGCGTTGTCCGTCAACCCTGCCCAATGGATCGGTACCGAGGAGACCGCAGCCTCCAGCTGCGATGTGCGCCAACCACTACCACCTCGGCGATCACCAACATTGGGCAATGATCCCGTTGCCCCCGAACTGCCCGTCGACGGACCGGCCCGGATCGGCATCCGAACTGGACGCTTGGTGAAAATGGGCTATCATCAATAACGCTGAGCGGGCTCGGTATTCGGTTCCCGGGATGAAGACCCACACCTGGTGACCGGTCTTGTTGCGACACCGTGTCCGACCGCGAATTGCAGAGCTGATTCTTGGCGATATAGCATTCTGTAATTACTTGGCTTGTGGGTCGGCTACTCGGATTCACGTGTGTGCAACCACATCGATGGTGACCGTGCCCCACTGGTTCATCGCCGGTTATCTCTCGAAGCTACCGTGGCGAGTGCTCGGAAGGAGCAGCGTCATGGAATTCCGGCATTTGGTCTCGTTCATCACCATCGCCGAAGAGCTACATTTCGGTCGCGCAGCGCAGCGCCTTCATCTCACTCAACCAAGCCTGTCCACCCAGCTACAGAAGTTGGAAAAGTCTCTCCGGGTACAACTGGTCGCCCGCAACTCGCACGAGGTGCAATTGACCGCGGCTGGGCGGGCATTCGAGCTACAAGCCCGTCAGATCATGGCCCGGATGGACCGCGCGGCCGCGGTAGCCAAGGCCACCGCCGAGGGCCGCGCAGGCTCGGTCGGTGTCGGCTACAACGTGCCCGCCAGTCGCCACATACTGCCGCACACCTTGACCCGGATGACCGAGCGACATCCGGATGTCGTGGTGTCGCTGTGGGAAAAACGCACCGGGCCCCAGCTCGCTGCGCTCTCGAACGGATCGTTGGATATTGCCCTCGTCTACGGTCAGCCCAGCACCACGGAGTTCCAGTACCGAAGAGTGCTGCACCGGGTGCCACTGGTCGCGGTGGTCGGGCGCCGCCATCGATGGGCAGATCGGCCAGGTGTGTCATTCAACGAACTACAGCATCAGCAGTGCGTGCTGTTCGGCCGCGAGCAATGCCCAGCCATGTACGACACCATCTTCCACGCCGCCGCACAATCACAGATCTCACTGTCGGTGTCCCATCACGCCGATGATCCGGGCGCGACCGCGCACCTGGTGTCCGTACGCCCACTGGTCGGTTTCGCGTCCTTACCACGCGCGATTGCTATGAATATGGGCGAGCCCGACAGCCCGGCAGTCGCGGTGAAATTGATGGACCCGGTCCCAACTCTGGATTTGTATGCCGTGTGGCGATCGGGAGAAACGAACCCCGCGGTGGACGCCTTTCTCGATTGCATGGAAACACCCGAATCCGCACAGCTCGATAATCCTCCACCGGCTTCGGCGGCAGCGATTCGATAGATATTCGGCTTCGAGCGGTAGAAACGACGCGGACCTCCGCGACGAGAAGCATCGCCATCAAGTAGAAGTCCTGGTGTCAACCGTGCATCTCCAACCGCCGAATCGCACGCTGCTATTCATCCGTCAGCCAAGGGACTCACCGCCGAGTCCGCAACTGCCGGCGGTGTGCATCCGACTCGAGACCGTGCCTCGTTTCGGCATGACCCATGACGCGTTGAAGTAGCTCCCTGATACGGATTGAGAGAACGTCACCCACCGGCGGTGACGTTGAGCACCACGAAGGCCAGCGCACAGGTGAACAGGAATTCCACCGCAAGATAGTCGGCGAGCACCCGGCCGGTGGGTCGATGTGATCATGCCTCCGTGACGGTGGCCGAGCTACGAGCTACTCGCCCCGCACGATCGCCACTGAGGCGGCAAGGATCATCGCGAAGGCGTGCACAGCGTTGCCGGAGATGCTGACCGCCGACGGCACGGCGAGCACACCCTGGAAAATCATGCGCACGAGACACGGCATGGGTTGGGTCGTGTGGTCCGTGTGCGTGGGGGGTGCACGCGAGCTGGGGCACCGCGGTCGAGCAGACCATCCTGGATCTGTCCGCCCGCCCTCATCCAGGCGCCCTCCCCGAGGAAGCCAACGCGGCCGCCCGTGCACTGTTGCGACGGGCCGATCACGAACTGCTCGCCGAGCTGGCGCCCAGCAACGGCGTCACGCCAGCCTGCGACGTCTGAACGGCGCACCAGAAGGGGGTACTGGTGCTCACCCCGGCCGATGAACACCGAGTCATGGACTGCTTCGGTGTGGCTCGCGCGCAGGTTCACCGAGGTCACCTGATTTCGCACGTTCTGGCCACCGTCGGAAGATACCTTCCCGACCGAATTCTTTTCTTCGGAACGGCGTTGAGCCACATCGTGATACCTGACGGCTGGTCGTCCGAGGACATCGACCTCATCGCAACCGCTTCAACATACGTTCGCCGGATCGTATGCCTGTTGCAAGTGGTTCGCGACGACACTGCCCGGATTCGCCGCAGCCTGGCATCCAGGTGCAGGTCAGTGTTCTGTTTTCGCCAGCCGGGTGCCGTACCGGACTGCTTTCAATGACGCGATCATGTCGTCCTCGATCCGGTACAGGAAGAAGTACTGCGCCCACAGGGTGTTGCCGACCGTCAGCGGCTGGATCGGGAAACCGGGATGGTCACGTACGCAACGGTATTCCACGGTGATGTCCAGCAACAGCCACGGGTCGTCGATCGCCATGGCGTGAATGTCCCGGAAATATTCTTCGACACCACTGTGCATCGGGACGAAGAACAGATCCAGGAAGTTCCGGCGACCAACCAGGGTGCCATCTCCCGGCGTTTCCACCACGAGATTCTCGGCCATGTACCGTGCGCCGAGCAGTTCCCAGTCCTGGCTGTTCAGCGTCTTGATGAACTCGCTGACGATATCTTTGGTCCACATGTCGGGCGTTGTCTCCGCTCAGGCCAGGGTCAGCGGCAGCGCGGTCACGCCACGATGCGCCAGACTGGTCAAATAGGTGAGGTTGTCGTCGGCCAGCGCCAGCTTCGGCGCCCGGGTGACCAGTTCGCGGATCTCCGCCTCGGCTTCCATCTTCGCCAGCGGCGCGCCCAAGCAATAGTGCAGACCCAGCCCGAAACCGAGGTTGCGGCGGGCCGGGGTGGCCCCGGCGTACCGAGTGATGTCGAACCGGTCCGCCTCGGGGAACACCGACTCGTCGCGCCCGGCCGAGGCCATCAGCACGACCGCGCCGGAGCCGCGGGTGAACTCCCGGCCGACCACGGTGGTGTCGTTGAGCGCCACCCGGATCGTGAAGTGCACCGGCGGGTCGTAGCGCAGCATCTCGTCACCGGCGTACTCGGCCAGTTCGGGCCGCTCCCGCAGGAGCGCCAACTGCTCGGGGTTGCGCAGCAGCGCCAGTACGCCGTTGCCGATCAGGTTCACCGTGGTCTCCACGCCGGCGACCATCAGCAGGGCGAGGATGTCCAGCATCTCCTTCTCGGTGAGCCGGGCACCCTGTTCCTCGACATCGGCCAGCAGGCTGACCAGGTCACCGGTGGGGTTGGCGCGGCGCAGCGCGATCAGGTCCTTGAAGTAGGCGCCGAAGTCGGTGTTGGCACGCACCCGGTTCTCGATTTCCTCGGCGGTGAGCATGAAGTCGGGGTCGGTGCCTCGGGCCATCGCGCGACCCCAGCCGCCCATCATGCTCGCGTCCTCCTGTGGCACGCCGAGCAGTTCGCACATCACCGCGACGGACACCGGCCGGGCCAGATCGCCGACGATGTCCATCTCGCCGGCGTCCAAACCGGCGTCGATCAGGCTGGTGACCAGGGCGTCGATACCCGGGCGCAGCCCGCCGACCATGCGAGGTGTGAATGCCTTGGACACCAGCGCGCGCAGCCGGGTGTGATCGGGCGGGTCCATCGCCAGGAACGACGCGGGCACATCCTCGGCCTTCACACCCGGCCGGAACGGGCTGATGCCCGCCGTGTAGCCGTGACCCCAGTCGGTGCTCTGCAGGATCGAGGCGGCTGCCTCGTAGCGGGTGACCACAGTGACCGGAATCGGTCCGAGGTCGAACGGGCTGAATGCGGACGCCGCGCGGGCTTTCGCGTACGCCGGATACGGGTTCTCCCGGAACATCGGGTGGAATCCGTCGAACGGCGCGGGATCGGTTTCGGGCACGGTGGTCATCGGGTGAGGTCCTTATCCGTTCGATCCAATGTGACTCAGCTCTTGAAGCGGACCTGGAGTTCCGCGAGGCCGCGGATGAGCACGTTCGGCTTGTACGGCGGGTTGTCCTGGAGCAGTTCCATCGAGCCGACCCGTGCGAGGAGGGCGGTGAGCACGACTTCCATCTCCAGGGTGGCCAGCGGCGCGCCGAGGCAGTAGTGGTGGCCGCGGCTGAACGCGAGGTGCCGGGATACCGGGGCGTGGCCGTCGAAGCGGGTGATATCCAGCTTGTCCGGGTTGTCGAAAGCCCGGGGGTCGCGGTTCGCGCAGGCCAGCAGGGTGACGACACCGTCACCGGGTTCGAAGGTCTGGCCGCCGAGAGTCGTGCGCACCTTCGCGGAGCGGGTGTTGAGGTGCGGGGGGCCGTCGTAGCGCAGCAGTTCGTCGATGGCCGGGCGGACCAGTTCGGGTCGGGACCGCAGTAGGTCCATCTGGTCGGAGTTGCGCAGCAGCGCGAGCAGGCCGTTGCCGACCAGGTTCACCGTGGTCTCGTGACCGGCGACGATCAGGAAAATGATCGTGCCGAGCATTTCCTCCTCGCTGAGCCGGTCGCCCTGCTCCTCCACGGTGGCCAATGCGCTTATCAGGTCCTCGCCGGGGTTGGCGCGGCGTTCAGCGATGAGCGCGCGAAGGTACTCCAGGAACTTCGGAGTGGCCTCGGAGCGGGCGTCCTTGGCTTCCTGCGGCAGCAGGTGGTCGGGGTCCAGGCCCCAGGACAGGATTTGTGACCATTCCTGGATGAGGTCGTGGTCGCGCGCAGGGACGCCGAGGATCTCGCAGATCACGGTCAGCGGCAGCGGGTAGGCGATGCCGGTGATTGCGTCGAACTCCTCGGCGGCCAGTGCGGTGTCGAGCAGCCCGTCGACGATTTCCTCCATCCGCGGCCGGATCGACATGATCCGCCCGGGGGTGAACGCCTTGGAGACCAGGCCGCGCAGTCGGGTGTGGTCGGGGGGTTCCATCCACATGAAGACCGGCGGGAAGGCTTCCTCCTGGCCGGAGTGCAGGTGCTCGACTTCCTGGTCGTGGCCCCAGTCGGAACTGGTGAGCGCGGTGACGACCTCGTCGTAGCGAGTGAGCAGGCTCAGCCCCAGCGGCGACCGGTGCACCGGACCGAGGTCCTGTAACTGCCGATAAAGAGGGAACGGGTCGTGCCGATTCGCGGGGTTGAAGATCTGCAACATCAGTTGCAATTCAACCGGCAGTTCACCCGGCGCCAGGGTGGGCTGCTCGGGCGTGCTGGCCAGGCTCATGGCTGAGTTCCTTCGTATGAGGAGCTTATCGCTATTCGAGATATCCAGTCCGGGCAACTATTGCGGCATTTCCAGGGGTCTACCGATCGTTATTCGATCTTTGATTCGGTCGATAGATAGATGTATGACGTGGGGATTTCTCTCGCTTCGAACCCCGATACACATGGGAAAGTGGGCACGTGGCCACAGCACAAGAGAAGCCCCAGACGTCTTCAGTAGACCTCGGGAATCCACAACTCGTTTTGGCACGACTGTTCGATCCGGCGAGTCGGCCCGATCCCTATCCGCTGTTCGACGCGCTGCGGGACAACGGCCCGTTTCTGGCGATGAACGGCGCCATGGTCGTGGTCACCGATCACGAGCGGGCCTCCGCGATTCTGCGTGACCCGGCGGTGAGCAGCGATCGCAGGCGCTCTCTGGTGCCCGGGACCCTGACCGCACCGGATAACGATGCGCCGCTGTCATTTCTGACCATGGACCCGCCGGATCACACCCGGCTGCGGAAGTTGGTCTCCAAGGCCTTCACATCGCGGGTGGCCGCGGAGCTCGAGCCGACCATCCGAGCGATCGTGGCCGAGCTGCTCGCCGACATCGCGGACAGCGATTCCTTCGATGTCGTATCCCAGTTCGCCTATCCGCTGCCGGTGCGGATAATTACCCAGCTGCTCGGCGTGCCCGTGGCCGATCATGAGTGGTTCGAGGGCTGCGGTCGCCGGGTCGCGGCCGGGCTGGACCCAGCGGTCTCGGTCAACGCCCCGGACCAGCTGGCCGATATTCATGCCGCGCAACGGGAGTTCCGGGAGTACTTTCTCGGGCTGATCGCGGACCGTCGGCGGACGCCGACCGAGGATCTGCTGTCCAAGCTCGTGCTGATCGAGGAACATGGCGACCAGCTCACCGAACATGAACTGATCACCACCTGTGTGCTGTTGCTACTCGCCGGCCACGAGACGACCGCCAACCTGATCACCGGCGGCGTGTTGGCGTTGTTGCGCCACCCCGATCAGCTCGCCGCACTGCGAACGGATCCGGCGTTGATCTCCGGGGCGGTGGAGGAGGCGCTGCGTTACGACACTCCTGTGCAGTTGGCCACCCGGATCGTGCGCAAGCCCACCGTCCTGGGGGAGGTCACTGCGCCGACCGACGCGATGGTGCTGATGTTTCTGTCCGCGGCCAACCGCGATCCGGCGGTATTCGACGAGCCGGACCGGTTCGACATCACCCGGGACGCGCGAGCACACCTGTCTTTCGCGGCCGGCACGCATTTCTGCCTGGGTGCCGGTCTGGCCAGGATGGAAGCGTCGATTGCCTTGTCCGCGTTCGCCGATCGGGTTGTTCGGCCAGAACTGGACGAGGACTCGTTGCGTTACCGTCCGCATTTGAATCTGCGCGGACCGGAGCGGATGGTGGTCGGATTCGAGTCGGTCCGTACGTAACCGTTCGTGCTAGCGCGTGCCTCTCAAATATTCAGGTCTCGATCGGCGAAGAGGGGACTGAAAATAGACGGCTCTGTCTCCCATTCGGCTCTGGTACACATCCGGCCGTCCGCGTCGGCGGCAGATCGTGACCTGTGCGCGAAAGCATCCACTACCGCAATACTATTCGCCTCTTACTTGACGCAGCGGATTCGGCGTCCGTGCCGTGACCACCGAAAGTGCGACAGAGCCAGATCTCAGACAGTCCCACCCCGGGAGGCGATTCAGGGCGCTCCGCGCTGTTACAGCAGTCCGAGCTGTTGCAGGTTGGTGATGTATCTGATGATGATCGGTGCGGTGATGTGTGGAATGTCTTTGTCCGGGCCGATTTTCGCCTCTTGTACTGCCGCATGGAACCGTTCGGCTGGCGCGAGGGCTCCGCGCAGCGGCTGTGCGGGCTGGTGGTAGAAGTGCAGCAGCGGTAGCGCGGAATGCTGGCGTTGCCGGTCCGGTAGAGCACGCATGGCGGTCTCGAATCGGTGCAGCCAGTCGTGATAGTCCGGGATGCGCTGGATCGGGTGGCCGGCGTCGATGAGCCAATCGACGTATTCGTCGAGCCCGATGCCGTCGTCGTGCGGGTTGGTCACGTGATATGTCTCGATCCCGGTTTCCAGCTGGGCGCCCAGGGTGACGATCGCTTCGGCGATGAAATCGACGGGCAGGCCGTCGTAGTGGGCGCGTTGGCGGTTGCCGTCTTTGTCGAGTTCGTAGAACGAGTAAGGCGCAATACCGGTGGCGACCAGGGAAAGCATCAGCCGGGTGAAGATGTCGGGCAGGTTCATCTGACCGACGTATCGGGTGTCGGTCATGATCATGTCGCAGCGGAACACCGCTACCGGTAGGCCGCACACGTCGTTGGCTTCTCGTAGTAGCACTTCGCTGGCCCATTTGCTGGTGTTGTAGCCGTTGGCGTAGCTGTTGTCGAGTCTGCGGGTCGGGTTGATGGTGCGGATGTCGGCGTTTTCGGTGAACTGCGACGGTGGGGTCCGGTCACCGACTCCGAGGGTCGACACGTAGCTGTATGCCTTGATCCTGGTGGTCAGCGCGAGCCGGATCAGTTCGGCGGTGCCTGCCACGTTGGGGCCGAACAGCTGGCTGTAGGGCAGGACGTGGTTGACCAGGGCGGCGGGGTCGACGATCTGGTCGACGGTGTCGGCCAGCCGCTGCCAGGTCTGTTGATCCAGCCCGAGGTTCGGCTCGCTCTTGTCGCCGGCGATCACGTGCAGGTGCTGGGCGGCCAGGTCGCGGTAGTGCGCCAGTAGCGCCGGGTCGCCGCTGTCGAATGTCTGGTCCAGCCGGGCGCGGGCGGCGGTGTCGTCCTTGCCGCGTATCAGGCAGATCAGTGTGCCATCGACGGGGGCCAGCCGCTCGAGCCACTCCAGGGCCAGGAACCGTCCCAGGAATCCGGTCGCACCGGTCAGCAGAACGGTGCGCACGTGTGCGTGGCGCCGCGGCAGGGTCGGCGCGACCGCCAGTGTCGATGAACTTGTCCAGGGTGAGGTCGCCGGCGGCGACCTCGGTGACTTCCCGGTGATCGTCTGTGTGTGCGTGGACGGAGGCGAAGGCAGGCCGGCGGCTGCCGGGTTGTCGCTGCGCCTGGATGTAGTGGGCGAGGGTCTGCAGGTCGGTGGCCGGGCTGATGATGACGCCCACCGGCACGTCGATGCCGAAGATCTCGTGTAGCAGGTTGGCAAAGGTCAACGCGGACAACGAGTCTCCGCCCAGGTCGCTGAACTGCGCATCCGGCCGCAGATCGCTGTCCGCTGTGCCGAGCAGCGCTGCCGCGGCCCGTCTGATCGTCTGCAGCACCGGCTGGTCGGCGCCGTTGCGGCGCAGCCGGCGCAGTTCGTTGTCCTGGCCGTGGGCCAGATCGTCGTACAGCTGTTCCAGCTGCCGGCCGTAGCGTTGCTTCAGTTTGGGGCGCGCTATTTTGCCGATGCCGGTCAGCAGGCCGTTTTCCTGGCTGAACGGCGCCGGTTCGATGGGGAAGTCGCGCGGGATCTCGTCGAACAGAGCCTTTCCGGTTCCGTCGAACACGACGTCCACACCGTTGCCGTCGACCAGTTCCCGGATCGCCGCGCCCAGGTCCTCGATCTCATCACGCACCAGTACCTGCCAGGCACCGGCCTCGCGGGCCGCGCCCGCCTTGTGCGCCCGTGACACCGTGGCGATCACCCGGCCACCCCGGTGGGCGGCCAACTGGGTGAGCATGCGGCCGACGCCGCTGCCGGCGGAGTGCACGAGCACCACCGCATCCCGCCGGACGGGGACGGACACATGGGTCAGATACTGTGCCGTCATCCCCTGCATCAGCCCGCCCGCAGCAGCTTCGAGGCTCACCCCTTCGGGGATCGGCACGAGGCTATCGTTCGGTACTGCCACCATGTCCGCGTAGCTCCCCGGGACACCCATCCACCCGACCCGGTCGCCCACCTTCGCGGCGGCCTGGTCACCGGCCGCCGTCACGATACCCGCTCCGTCGACCCCCAGACTGAGCGGCGGTTCATGGTTGAAGTGGCCTGCGGGCATGCCGCGGCGGACGTAGGTGTCCATGAGGCGGCCTTCACTTCGACAACCACTTCGCCGGGCCCCGGCTGGGGAACCGGCCGTTCCTCGACGAACAACACGTCAGGAGGCCCGTGGTGCGACGCTGTGACGAATCGCATGCTCTACTCCCTCGGTTCAGTGCCGAAGTAGCTTCTCGGCACGGTGAGATCGACGGCCCGGGCAACCGGTACGATCGCGCACACCTGGCCCGGTCCCGGGGCCACTGCTGGCTGGGCTAATGCTTGCTGAACCCGGTCGGGCGCACCACGATGACCACCCAGTCCGGGGCGTCGGCGGGAGCCTCGCCCCGGGGCGGGGCGTCGGGGGGAGGCTCCGAGCCTTTGTAGCGGTCGGCGATACGCAGGAAGAAGCTCGCCGCTGGATCGGGGTCGATGCGCTCGACGTTGCCGCGCACCTCCAGGTAGCGGTACGGATCGTCGGGATCCGAGATCGACATCGCAACCCGCGGGTTGATCTGTATATTGCGGTACTTCTGCCGCTTGGTGGTGTGCGCGAACCGCAGCAGCTCGCCGTCCCAGTCGAACCACATCGGACTCACCTGCACCGCGCCGTCAGGCCGGGTCGTCGCCAAATGCCCGTACAGCGGGCGCTCGAGCAGGTCATCGTATCCGGTGGGAACCGCAACCATGATTTGCTCCTATCCAAATCCGAGGGGAATGACAGTTGATACAACGGCGACCCCGCTGTATCAGGTCAGTAGTCGGCGGGCTGGTTGAACACGATCACCAGGCTGACGATCTTGCCGTCACGCACGCTGAAGTAACTCGTCAGAACAATCTCGTCGGGCAGATCGGTCCGGTCGAACGTACCGTCGTAGGCTCCGCGCACTACGGTATCGCCGTAATGATCGAGCACCTCGCGAACTTCGATCGTCACCTTGTCGCCGACCATCTCCTTGGCCACCCAGCGGCGGATGGCGTCGATTCCGGCGAATTCGCGGTGGTTGTCGTTGACGTAGGCATCCGCGGCGAACGTAGCGACCGCGCCATCGAGGTCGTGGGCATTGATCGTCTCGATGTGTTCGGCGACGATCCCGGTCAGGTCTGTCTCTTTCATGCTCTTGTCTCCTGATTCGTGTCCGGCGCATGGTGCAGCCGGTGATCCCACCGTGCGCGCTCACATCGTGGGCGAGTCAAGGCATGTTCTGGGCGTGAGTCTCCCCCAAGGGGAGAGCGCACACTGAAGCCATGAGTTCACCCACGCTGTTGGCCATCGGGGACTTCTCCCGTGCGACGCAGTTGAGCGTGAAGATGCTGCGCCACTACCACCAGATAGGGCTGCTCGAGCCCGTCGACGTCGACCGCGCTACCGGCTACCGCCGCTACAGCACCGAGCAGATCTCCACAGCACAGATCATTCGCCGTTTCCGGGCTCTGGAAATGCCGCTCGACGAAATCGGCACCGTGATGAGCACCACCGACATTCGTCAACGCAACGAACTGATCAACGCGCACCTCACGCGACTGGAATCCCAACTCGCGCACACCAAGCACGCCGTTGAGTCGCTGCGTCAACTGCTCGAGCCCGGACCTGCCGCCGAAGGCCGGATCGGTTACCGCAGAGTCGAAGCGACCGAGGCGGTCGCGATCAGCGAGGTCGTCGACCTCAGTGATGCGCTGACATGGGTCCAGGGAGCGTTGGCCGAGCTGTACGCCACAGTTACCGCTCGAGGCGCGCGTATCAGCGGCTCGGCCGGGGGCATCTTCGCCGACGAGTTAGTCGCCAACGAACGAGGACCGGCGACCGTTTTCGTCCCGTTCGCCGGCGACATCCGCCTCACCGGACGCCTCACCGAACTGCTCGTGCCCGCCGCCGAACTGGTCACCGTCGTGCACGCCGGCTCGTATCACGACTTCGACCTGGCCTACGGCGCCCTGGCCACCCACGTCGCCCAACACGCGATCCCCGTCGATGAGCCCATTCGTGAGTACTTCCTCGTCGGCCCCCAGGACACCCGCGACGAAACGGCCTGGCGCACCGAAATCGGGTGGCCAGTCTTTCACACCACCACCGCCTGAGCGTGCCCACGCTCCATCAACGCTGCCGACCCTCACCACCACACCCACCACGGCTGCCAGCGCACGACCAACGTCCCAACGAAATCTGCACGGGGTCTGTCCAGTCTCAGGCTCTGGTGCACATTCGGTGGTCGTGCCCGCATCCGGCCGTCCGTGTCGGCGACAGATCGTGACCGGCACGCGAAACATCCACTACCACAATATTATTCGCCTCTTACCTAATGCAGCGGGTTCGGCGGCCGTGCCATGACCACCGAAAGTGCGACAGAGCCGTTGAATTGACAGTCCCGCGAAGAGTGGCCGGTGACGCGGTTGGGTTTGATTTCTGATGAGTTCTGGGCGGCTGTGGAGCCTGTGATGCCGTCGGATAAGGGCAAGCGAGGCAACAGGTTCGGTGATCACCGGTTGATGCTCGAGGGGATCGCGTGGCGGTTCCGCACCGGTACTCCGTGGCGGGACTTGCCCGCTGTTTTCGGGCCGTGGCAGACGGTGTGGAAGCGGCATCACCGGTGGTCCTTGGATGGCACCTACGACGAGATGTTCGCCGGGGTAGCAGTTGTGTTCGGGTTCGACCCGGAGATGGCCGGTGATGTCGAGAGCTGCCGTCGGTGGACTCGACGAGCGCGCGGGCGCATCAGCATGCCGCGAGTGCACGCTCCGACACGCTCGCCACAGGGGGCTCTGTCGAATTAAAGGAAAGCCGCCGATGAGCCCGCGAACATGCGCTGGGCCGTTCGCGTGGCGGATTGACCACGAAGATCCATGCTCTGACCGATCAGCGCCAGGCCCCGGTCACGGTTCGGTTGACCGCGGGCCAAGCCGGGGACAATCCTCAGCTGGTGCCGTTGCTCGACGACTACGCCCGGACCCGTCGAGCCGCGGGTAATCCCGGCGGCGACTTTCGGCTGCTCGGCGACAAAGCGTACTCACATCCCAGCACGCGAACCGAATTACGTTCCAGGAGAATCAAAAACACCATCCCCGAGCGTAAAGACCAGATCGCCCGCTGTAAGGCGAAAGGATCGAAAGGAGGGCTGGCCACCTGCGTTCGACACCGAACTCTACGGTCTGCGCAACACCGTGGAACGGGGCTTCAACCGGCTCAAACAGTGGCGACGCATCGCGACCCGCTACGACAAGTACGCGCTGACCTACCTCGGCGGCGTGCTATTGGCTTGCGCCGTCATCCATGCCCGCGTCGGGACCCACAATTTGGGAGACACACCCTAGTCGATGACGGCCTGGTACACGAGGTTCTTGAAGACCCGTTGGTAATGCCTGGCCCGCCAGTATCTCTGGGTCATGAACAGCCCGATCATATCCTCGGCCGGGTCGACGAAGAAGCTTGTCGATCCGCGTCCGAGCCACCAGAAGTCGCCCGCCGAGCCGAGGACATCGGATAGTCCCGGCTCTTTGCGCACCGCAACGCCCAAGCCGAAGGTGTACCCGTCGCGCGGCATGTAGTCGGGGCCGGTGCCGTAGATCGTGCCGAGATGGTCGGAAGTCATCAGCTCGACGGATTTCCGGCTGAGCACCCGCTGTCCCTCCAATTCGCCCATTCCGAGCAGCATCCTGGTGAAGCGGAGATAGTCGCGCACGGTGGAGAAAGCGCCGCTGCCGCCGGAGAGGAATGTCGGACGAGAGGTGAAGTCGCGCAGCACCGTGTCCGCGGCGAAGGACTCGGCCGGCTGCGCGATCCGGTGGGCCTGCTGCGGTGAGACGAAGAACCCCGTGTCGGCCATGCCGAGCGGGGTGAACACTCGATCGTCGAGCAGCGCGTCCAGCGACCGGCCGCCGGCAATCTCCAAGAGCCGTCCCATGACGTCGCCGGATCGACCGTATTCCCAATGCGAGCCTGGTTGCATGGCCAAGGGCAGTGTGCTGAGGGCGGTGACGAGGTCCTGTGTGGATGTGGTGAAAGCGACGTCGGTGTGGTCGAACTCCCGGATACCGGCCTGCTCGTACAGTTTCAGGATCCAGGGGGTACCGAAATACCCGCCGACGATGCCTGATGTGTGCCGCAGCAGATCCAGCACAGTCATCTCACGCTCGGCGGTCACGAGGCGATAGCCACCGTCGGATGTGGATTCGCCGACCGGTAGGTTGGCCAATTCGGGCAGAAAACGCCCGACGGGATCACTGAGGTCGAGAAGTCCCTCCTCATGCAGGGACATCGCGGCCACGCTCGTGATCGGCTTGGTCATGGAGTAGATGCGAAAGATCGCGTCCAGTGGCATCGGCGTGCCGGTCGAGGGCGTCACCATGCCTGCCCGCGCGATGTACGCGACCCGACCGCGGCGAAACACGAGTGCTACTGCGCCGGGGAACTGGCCGTCGTCCACCTGTGATGCAAGCAAGTATTCGATCCTGGCGAGCCTGGCGGACGACAGACCGACCTCTTCGGGTGTGGCGAGGTCACCCAGGTCCGTTTCCGGTTCCACGGGTTCCTTTCGATCGGAGAGAATACCTATTGATTCGACCATGCGCATAGATCCGCACGCACAGAGAATACGCGATATCCCCGGATTTCTTTTGCAGGCGAGAGTAGCACCGGCGAGTTTCGAATCGGACCGAAATTCGGGCGATCGAGATAACTCGATCGAGCGATAGAAAGTTCCGAGATGGCCGTGCCGTTCGACGTTCTGTCCGATCGCGCGGGAATCCCTTTGTCGGTGGGTGTTTCGGCTGTCGACACCACGACGCCGCGGCACTCGCCCCCTGCGAGCGATCCCTGCGGTGGGGGTTGTCTATCGACCGATAGCCATCCCGGAACGGACCGTTTATACGCTCTCCGTTCCGGTTAGATCTTCACTACATGGATTCATGATTCGAATCGCTGGTCGATTACGGCAGAACCTTCTGTGGAGGGGCACGTGTTGAAAGTGCTGCGCACGATCGAGGAAATACGCGAGCAAACGCGTGAATGGCGTGCCGCTGGCTCCTCCATTGGCTGCGTCATGACCATGGGCGCTCTCCACGAAGGGCATCTGAGCCTTGTCGACGCCGCGCGGAAAGAATGTGACAAGGCGGTATTGACGCTATTCGTGAATCCGATTCAGTTCGGACCTGCCGAGGACTTCGCCCGCTATCCGAGGACCGAGGAAGCGGATTTCCGCGCCTTGCGCGACCGGGAGTGTGACGCGGTCTTCGCACCGGCTACGGAAACGATCTTCCCTTCGGGTGAGCGGCATATCGACCAGATGCGCACCAAGGTCATCGTGTCCGGGCTGACCGATGTGCTGTGTGGCCCGCAACGCCAGTGGACAACCGGCAGCGGCACGCAGGGCTCGGGGCACTTCGACGGAGTCACCACCGAGGTTCTCAAGATGTTGCACATTGTCGACTGCGATCGCACCTACTGGGGTGAGAAGGACTACCAGCAGTACGCGATTATCCGGGCGATGGTCGAGGATCAGGGGCTCCAGGTCGCGGTGGTTCCCTGCCCGACCGTGCGCGAGACCGACGGCCTCGCGTTGAGCAGCCGCAACACGTACTTGGACGAGGGCCAGCGGGCGATTGCCCCGCAGCTGTACGCGGAACTCCGGCGCGGCGCGCGTCGGATCGCCGAGCAGGGCATCGACGTCATCGGCGAGACCACGACGCAGATCGCGCGGAGCCTGCTCGCGCACGGATTCGACCTGGTCGAGTACGTCGAGGTGTACACCAGCGCACTGCGCCCGGCCGTCGCGGACACCCCGGTCGAGGAACTGCGAGTCTTCGCGGCGGTGCACATCGGTGGCGCCCGCCTGCTCGACAATGTCGCCGTCGCCGACGAAGTCGGCCGATGAACGCGATCAAGGGGCTGTATTCCGGTGGCCGCTGGTCGCCCGGCGTCGGCAGCGCGGAAGTCCGCAACCCGTACACCGACGAGGTGGTGGGGACCGTGGTTCGCGCGAGTCGGGAGCAGGCGGTCGAGGCAGTGCGTGGGCTGGGTGCGGTCAGGCCCGAGCTGACCGCGCACGACCGGAGCGAGATCCTCGCCGCGACGGCGGCCCTGCTGCACCGCGAACGTGACGACGTAGCGAGCACGATCTCCCAGGAGTCGGGCCTGGCCATCCGCGACGCAGGGCGCGAGGTGGACCGCGCGACCACTCAACTCCGGTACTGCGCGGAGGAGGCCACGCGGATCACGGGCGAGGCGATCCGAACCGACATCACCAGCGCACGACAGCGACGCCTGGCGATAACGACCCGTGAGCCGATCGGCGTCGTGTGCGCCGTCACGCCGTTCAACCGGCCACTCAACCAGGTCGTCACCAAGGTTGCCCCCGCGATCGCCGCCAACAACCGGGTGGTCGTCAAGCCGTCGGAAAAGACCCCGTTGAGCGCGATCCGCTTCGTGGACGCGCTGCTGCGGTCCGGCCTGCCGCCCGAGATGATCGCATTGGTGTGCGGCGACCCCGGCGACCTCATGGACGCGCTCATCCATTCCGGGCATATCGACATGTTGACGTTCACCGGCAGCACCGCGGTGGGCCGGCTGCTGGCCGCGTCGGCCGGGATGATCAGACAAACCTATGAGCTCGGGGACAGTGGCGCGCTGGTCGTCATGGCCGATGCGGACCTGCCCGCGGCTGTCGCGGCGGCCACCGCGGGCGCGTTCACTACGTCCGGCCAGTCGTGCCGGGGGGTGAAACGCATCATCGCGCACGAGGACATCGCCGACGAATTCGCCGGAAAACTCGCCGCCGCCGCGTCGGAACTGGTCGTCGGCGATCCGGCGGACCCGGCGACCGACATAGGCACGCTGATCGACCAGACTGCCGCGGACGAAGTGGCGGACCGAGTGGCTCGTGCCGTGGCCGCGGGCGCGCAGGTGCTGTGCGGGGCCCGGCGTGCGGGCGCCCAGTACTGGCCGACGGTTCTCGACCACGTGCCGCGGGACGCCGATCTGGTGCGCCTCGAGACCTTCGGCCCAACCGCACCGGTGATCAGAGTCGAGGACTTCGACGACGCGGTCGCGGTCGTCAACGACACCCGGTATGGCCTACAGGCGGGGATCTTCACCAACAGTCTGGACCACGCCCGCCGGGCCGCCGAACTCTTCGACGTGGGTGCGGTCATCGTGAACGGCGGACCGCAGTTCGAGTCGCCCAACATTCCGTTCGGCGGGATGAAGGACAGTGGCATCGGTCGCGAGGGTGCGAGATACGCGATCGAGGAGATGACAAGGATCAAGACCTTTGTCATCTGAGTGCTCTCATCCGATCAGGAGAAAAATGACCCACAGGAGCCGCTCGTGACCGCGGACCGCGAGATCACCAACCCGAAGGCGGTCGCCTGGGACCGGCTGGGTAGTGCGTACTGGAACCTCAACTACAACGGCGGCCCGAACCCCTCGGCGTGTGTTCAGTACCTCGACGGAGTCGCGGCCGGCGAGCGAGTGCTCCTCGTAGGCGCCAGCACGGTCGCACTCGCCCGTGCAGTGCTCGACGCCGGCGCCGAGCTGGTGGTCGCAGACTTCTCCGCGGTGATGCTCGCCGAGCTGGAGTATCTGCTCCCTGGACAGGCCGAGTTCGTCCGGGTCGACGTCACCCGCGCCGACCCGCGGTTCGACGACGCGTTCGATCTCGTGTTGGCCGATCGACTTGTCAATAGGTTCGTCCTCGCCGAAATGCGCGGCGCCCTGCGCACCCTGTCCGGCGCGGTGCGCCCCGGCGGGAAGCTGCGGCTGAGCTACCGGCTGGGGCTCTATGAGCGGGACGTGCCGGTGCTCGCCGAGGCCGCTCGGCGCGGGGAGACGTCCGCGGTTTTCGACGAGGCGCAGTTCGACGTCGATTACAGCGGCGCAGCGGAATGGCTCGCCACTGTGTTGCCGCCGCACGGCGACATCCCCATGGATATGCTGGTCGACTTCTACGTCGCCAGGGGACGAGAACACCGGATCAGAACCGGCGAACTCGACGAGTTGGCCGCACAGGTGATTTCCGACAGCACTCGTTACGAGATCGCGCACCTGCCGGTACTCGGCCATAGCGGCGACTTCCTCTTCCAACTCACCCGCCGGACATGACCTACGACACCGGAAAGCGCGACTTCCGCGTGTTGTTGTGCGGTGAGTCGATCAGCCTGCTCGGCGACCGGGTGGCCACCTTCGCCGTGCCGACCATCGCGATCCTGACCCTGCACGCGACCACGTTCGAAGTCGGCCTCTTGACGATGGCCACCTACATCGCGTACCCGGTCGCCGGTATCGGTGCGGGACTGCTCGTCGATCGGTTCAGCCGCCGACCGATGATGCTGGTGGCCAGCGCCGCGCGGTTCATGTTGTTCATGAGCGTTCCGCTCGCGGACCGGTTCGGCGTGCTCACCATCGAGCAACTGCTCCTGGTCGTCGGCGTGAGTGGCTGCTTCACCCTGCTGTACGACGTGGCGTTGCAGGGGTATCTGCCCATCCTGCTACCCGGCGACGAACTGCCGCGCGGCAACGCCGCGGTGGAAGTCTCCCGGACCACTTCGCAGGCTATCGGACCCGCACTCGGCGGGGTGCTGTCGCGCGTATTCGGGGCAAGCTCCGCGGTGGCCCTGAACGCGACGTCCTTTTTGGCCTCCATGCTCGGCGTGCTGGCCGTGCGGACGGGCGAACCGGCACCCGAGCCGCACGCACCACGGGACACGATGGCAGGCCGGCTCCGAGAGGGCTTCGCGTTCGTGTTCACCCACGACCTCCTGCGACCCCTCATGCTCTCTGCCGCAGTGCGAAATCTGGGCACGACGGTGATCAAGACGGTGATCTTCCTGTACGCGTATCGAGCACTGCACATCTGCGTCGACACCATGGGAGTGATCCTGGCGGTCGCAGCAGTCGCCGCGGTGCTCGGCGCATCGGTCGCGGGGCGCGTCGTGCGGAGATTCGGTTACGGCAGGACGCTGCTGATCACGGTCGCGGAAGGGGTGGCGTGGCTGTTGTCACCGCTGGCCCTCCTCGGTCACCCGGCCCAGGCGCTGGGGGTGATCGTCGCGCTCACCTCACCCTGGCTGCCGATCTGGAACAGCCAGGTGTCCACCGCACGCCAGGTGTTGGCGCCTGTCCGTCTGCAGAGCCGCGTGCTCGCTTCGATACGGACGATCAGTTGGGGGACCCTGCCGCTGGGAGCGTTGCTGGGCGGCGTGCTCGCCACGGTTCTCGTCGGTGCGCTCGGTGAACGAGCCGGACTCGCTCTCGCAATAGTCGTCGGTGGGGTCGTCACGACGAGTGCGGGTAGTTGGCTGTCGGCTCCGGCCGTACGGAGTTTGCGGGAGGTTCCCCTGGCACGTTCCGCCGATCGATCGGCCGAGGAAATTCTGTCGGGAGCTCGCCATTGATCAAGGAGCGGTGAAAGTGCTGTTGGATACGTTCAAGGTCGTTCACTGGATGAATGCCCGAAAGATCACCGGTCATCAACTCGCGGCGCGGCTGACAATCGATGACGGGGAATTCGGTCGATTACTCGCCGCGGACGAATTCGATGTGCCGGACGAGTTCGCCGAGTTATTGGCCGGTCAGCTCGAGATCGAACTCTCGCAATTGTCCGGCGGTACCGTGAAGGACCTCGTGGTGATCCGCACGGCGGCCGAAATGCGGGCCACCTGTCGTGCTGTACCGCGCGACGGAATCCATTTCTACAACTACTACACGATGGCGGCGCCGACTGGGAAGGTCGCGCCGGTCGTACTCGATATCCTGTGTCCCGCCGACCGGTTGCCAGCGTTGAACAACGGTCACCTCGAGCCCGCGATCACTGTGAATTTGGGTCCGGGTGACATCAACGGCCGCTGGGGAACCGAACTCACGGAAGCGACATGGCAGCGGATGCGCGCGGGGACCTCGGCCGTGCCGTGGGTGGCGGGCGATTCCTACGTGGAGCCGTCCTTCTGCCCGCACACCTACTCCCTCGCGACCGATGTGCCCGCACGGATCATCTCCTACACCGGTGTGTCCGGGCTCGAGGCGTTGGTGGCGGAGACGAACACCTGGTCCGACCATGCCTTCGACACGATGGCGGAGTCGGTGTCCGACGGCTCGCCCGCGGCGATCCTGCGGAGCCTGCTGGCCCGCCGTGGTCACGACGTGACCAGCCTGGCAAAGGAGACCGGTATCCCGCACGAACGTCTCGCCGCCGTGGCAGACCTGACGCTCGATGAGTTGCGCACGGTTGCCGGGGTGCTCGCGACGGACTACCGGGTCCTTCTCCCCCCGATGCGCGCATACGACGAGGTCGGCAAGACGTTCTGCTCGGTGGACAGCAGCGTGGCGAGTATCCGCCCGTTTCACGACTACGAGGTCGCTTCCCTCGCCGCCGCGCCGCATCTGCCCGACTTGACCGGGCTGTACGTGCGCATCGACAACGACACCCCGGCGCCGGTGCTCGATCTCTGCGACCTGGGTGAGACCCACTACTTCGTGCTGGACGGCGAGATCACCCTCTGGTGGCGGCAGGACGGCGATGGGATCGGCTCCGCACGGCTGACCGCGGACGGCAGCGCATGGGTGTCGCCGTTCGTCGCGCACGGCTGGTCCGGCTCGGGATCGGTGGTGAAGTTGGGTAGCGGAAAGCATATGTCCTACCTGGACTACCTCGAGCTATCGAACACCTTCCAGGCCCGGCAGGTGCTGCGCAGAGGGCGCCGTGATCGGCTCGGCTGGGGTTACGACGCTCAGGACGGGGCGCAGGGCTGATGCGTGTGGTGTATACGGACCCGGCGTGGGCTGTCGACGTGGGTGGTGAACTCGATCCGGCGCTGGCGAAGATCGAGCGCGAGATCTACGGCGAGGATATCGAGATCGGGCTCGGCATTCGCCGGGATGGCCGGTTCCTCATCGATGGGGCGGAATTCGAGGACCACGTCGCCGGTGCGGACGCGCTGGTCGTCTACCGCGCCCGGGTGACTCAGCGACTGCTCGACGCGGTGGGTCCGTCGTGCCGGGTCGTCGCGCGGCAGGGGGTGGGGCTGGACAACCTCAACGCCGAGTTGCTGCGTGCACAGGGACTGTGGGGCTTTCACGTTCCCGATTACTGCGGAGATGAGGTCAGCACCCACACGCTGGCCCTGGCACTCGCCCTCGAACGCGGCGTCTGCGTGCAGGACCAGTTGGTGCGCAACCGCGCGTGGAACATCCACGCGGGTCGGATTCCCCGGCGCACCGCCGGGTTGACAGCGGGCATCGTCGGTTTCGGCAGGATCGGCCGCGCCACCAGCCGTAAGCTGCACGCCTTCTACGGGCGTGTCGTCGCCTACGACCCCAACGTCGCGACGGACCTGATGGCAAGCCACGGCGTCTGCCCTTGTGCGTCGCCGGCCGAACTGTTCGCCGTCTCGGATGTCATCGTCCTGCACCCGGAGTTGACGGCCGAGACCGACCGTTTGGTCGACCGGGCCTTGCTCCGGTCGTGCAAGCCGGGCGCCTTGCTGGTCAACACCGCTCGCGGCAGGCTCGTCGACCTGCCCGCGGTGCTGGAAGCCCTTCGCGACGGATGCCTGGGCGGGTTCGCCTCGGACGTCTTCTCGCCGGAGGACCCCAACGACGACGAGATCGGTCGTGAGCTGTTGTGCCGACCGGACGTCATCGTCACCGCTCATCGGGCGTTCCTGTCCGCCGAGTCGGAGATCAGCCTGCGGCAGCGGGTCGCCGCCGGAGTGCGGCACGTACTGCGCGAGGGGCAACCTCCGCCCGCAGGCCGGGTCGCCTGAAGCCGCTTTCCCTCACTGGACTGGACCGAGGTGGAGAACACGACATGCAGAGAATCAGGAGCAGGACCTTCCGGGCTGTGCTGGCGGAGGGCCGGGCAGTGCGCGCCGCGGGCGTTCACGACGCGCTGGGAGCAATGCTTGCCGAGCAGGCGGGCTTCGCCGCGGTCTGGGCCTCGGGCCTGGGAATCTCCGCGTCCCGTTGTGTACCCGACGCGAGCCTGCTCACCATGACCGAATACCTCCAAGCCGCGGTACAGATGCAGCGCCAGGTGAGCATCCCGGTTGTCGCCGATTGCGATTCGGGTTTCGGCAACAACCTGAATATCACCCATATGGTGCACGAGTACGAAGCGGCGGGAATCACCGCGGTCTGCGTCGAGGACAAGCAGTATCCGAAGAGGAACAGCTTCGCTCCCGGCAATCAGGATCTGGTCGACACCGCCGCTTTCGCGGACAAGATCGCCATCGCGAAGCGGGCCCAGAGCGACGAGGACTTCTTCGTCATCGCCCGCACCGAAGCACTCATCAGTGGCCTCGGTGTCGACGAAGCACTGAACCGCGGCTACGCCTATGCCGCAGCCGGTGCGGACGCGATGCTGGTCCATTCCAAACAGCCGACCAGCGCCGAGGTGCACGCGTTCCTCGAGCAGTGGGACGGGCGCGTGCCGGTCGTGGTCGTACCGACCACCTATCCTGATTGGCACTTCGACGACGCGGTCAAGGCGGGCGCGTCCATGGTCATCTACGCCAACCAGGGGCTTCGCGCGACGATCGAGGCGCTGCGGACTACTTTCGACTCGATCATCACGCACGGGAGTTCGGCCGACCTCGAGGTCGACCTCGCGTCGGTGAACGATGTGTTCGAGCTTCAGCGGCTGCGGCAATGGCTGGAGTTGGAGCGGTGATCGATGCCGACCGGTTCTGTACGCAGTTGATCGCGCACGGCTTCACCTCCGCCACTGGCGTGCCGTGCTCGTATCTCGCCGGTCCGATCGAGTGGCTCTCGCGCGAAGAACGTTACGTGCCCGCGGCGAACGAGGGCACCGCCCTTGCCATCGCCGCGGGTGCGGCCCTCGCAGGCTCGCGTACCGCGGTATTCGCGCAGAACTCCGGGCTGGGAAACCTGATCAACCCACTTGCCTCGCTGCAGATGACCTACGACATCGCCACCCTGGTGTTCGTGAGTCTGCGCGGCTGGCCCGATCCGTCGCAAGACGAACCACAACACGCCCTCATGGGACAGGTCACCGGAAGGCTGCTCGACGCGCTCGGTGCGGCCAGGTGGTTGCTGACCGCCGAGGCGAACGACCTCGACGGCATCCTCGACGAGGCAGAGGGTGAACTGGCCCACGGCCGTCCGGCGTTCGTCCTGGTCGAGAAGGGAGCCATCGGCGGGGTCGTCAAGGGGGAGAACGGTGACCTGCCCGTCTGCGAGACCCGAGCCGGGGTACTGCGTGCGATCCAGCCCGACCTGCGCGAGCTGCCGATCATTTCCACGACCGGTTACACCTCGCGTGAGCTGTTCTCGATGCGCGACGCGGACAACCACTTCTACATGCAGGGGTCCATGGGGCACGCGGTGGCCATCGGCCTGGGGCTGTCGCGGACGTTGTCCGACGCGCAGCCGGTGGTCGTCCTGGACGGCGACGGGGCCGCGTTGATGCACCTGGGCACGATGTCGACCATCGGTTCCACCGCGCCGGCAAACCTCGTGCACATCCTGTTCGACAATGGCTCCTACGAATCCACCGGCTCGCAGGCGACCAGCTCGTCGACGACCGACTTCGTTCAGATCGGGCTGGCCTGCGGGTACCGCACCGCGCGCGAATGCTCGGAAGTTCCGGACGTACGCTCCGCTCTGCGCATGATGCTGGCCACTCCTGGACCACACCTGCTGGTTGTGCGTGTGGCGTCCAGTCACGGCACGGCTCCGCCCCGAGCGACCTCCGCGATGAGCGCACCGGAGATACACCGGCGCTTTCGCACCTGGGTATCCAGCCGTGCGGAGGAACCATGCCCGAGGTGATCAGCGCCGCCGGCTCCGTGTCGGCGCTAACACGGGTAGTGGGTGCGGGCAGGCGCGTGCTGGTGGTGGCCAGCGCCCGCGCGTTCCGAGCGGTCGAGGGGGTGCTGCCGGGAACCGAGGTTGCGTTGTTCTGCGGCTTCACGCCCAACCCCCGCCTGCGCGATGTGGTCGCCGGTTGCCGGTTGCGGGACCGATGGCGGCCGGAAGTGATCGTCGGTATCGGCGGCGGCAGCGCACTCGACGTGGCGAAGTTGGTTCGCCTGCTGCCCGCCGACATCGAGCAGGCTCGCGTGTCGCTGCACACGACGCGGTACGAGCCACCCGCACACCGAACCCCGCTCGTGCTCGTGCCGACAACCGCCGGCACCGGCAGCGAGGTCACCCGATTCGCGACGGTCTTCGACGACCACACCAAGCTGTCGCTGGACCACGAATCGGTGCTGGCCGACGTTGCCGTCATCGATCCCGACCTGGCAGTGTCGTGCCCACCGAGCCTGGTCGGAAGTTGTGGCTTCGACGCGCTGTGTCACGCCGTCGAGTCGTGGTGGAGCAAGCGGTCGACCCCGCATTCCCGGGAATTCGCGAGCGAGGCGCTGCGCGCGCTCGTACCCCTGTTGCGGCGACCGGTGTCCGAGCCGGACGCCGCGGAACGGAGCATGCTGGCGGCCGCGGCGCTTGCCGCGGGGCGGGCCATCGACATCACCAGGACAACAGCGGCCCACGCCTTCGCGTACCGGTTGACCACGCAATACGACGTGCCGCACGGCGTCGCCTGCTTGCTGAACCTGCAGTGGCTGCTTCGCCACAATCTAGCGATGGCCGGCCGACCCGGCGGCGAGGCACGGGTCGTCGAGCAGCTGGCGGCCATCGTCGAGTTGCTCGATCTCGGGGACCGGGAGCCGACGGACTACTTCACCGAGTACTTCACCGGATTCGGCTGGTCGCCGCGGCTGAGGGACTACGGGATCAGCCGCGATGCACTTCCGTCCCTCGTGGACGCGGGGCTGGGGTCCCGGGCCAGGGCGGAGAACAACCCGATCAAGCTGCATCACCATGAGGCGCTACGAGGGCTGCACTCGGTTTTCTGAGCGGGCTGTGGCGCCACCGGCGGCCGACCAGACCACCTCTATCCCCTCGACCAGTTGCGCGTCGGGAATGGTCAGCGGGGGCGCTATCCGGATGCGTTCACCGTGTCGGCCCCCGCTGAACACGAGTGCGCCGTCGGCGAACGCCCGGCGCACCAGTTCCCCGCTGGAGACGACGGTCGGTTCGAAGGACAGTGCGGGGCCGATCGTGTACACTGCGCGCGCGAGGTCGGCAGCCTCCAGTCGGTCGGCGAGTTCCTTGAGCCGGGCGCCGACGGCCGCGCCCATACCCGCCACGTCGTGGTCGTCGATGTATCGGGTCACCTCATACGCGGCGGCAGGGCCCAGCGTTCCGGTCTGGAAGGTGTGCGCCAGATACATCGGATCCGCTCCCGCTTCCAGAAAGCGTTTGTACACCACGGCCGACAGCGGGTACATACCGTTGGTCAGAGACTTGCTGAACAGCACAATGTCCGGGTCCAGACCCCAGGCCGCGGATGGGCTGAACACACCGTGCCGGAAGAACCCACACTGGATCTCGTCGGCCACGGTAACCACGCCCGCCGAGGCTGCCGAGGCGGTCACCTCCTCCAGCCACCCGCGGTCGAGAGGCACATACCCGTTGGCGCCTTGCACGGGCTCGTAGATGAGGCATGAGACGCCGTTCCAGTCCCGTGGCACGATGCCGGGAGTCAGGTGGATCACCTCAGGCGCGAGCAGGTCGGCAAAACCGGTGTCGTGCAACGAGAACCGCCGCTGCACGGTGGTGAGCGCTGCCGTGTCGACACCGAGGCCGTGGAAGCCGCCGTCGATCGACATCACCCGGCCAGGACGGGTGCGGCGGGCCAGAGCCAGAGCGGCCGCCACCGCGAAGCTGCCGCCGACCTGGTACAGCACACGCCGACTGTCCGGTTCGGGCAGCTGATTGCACAACCACCGCGCCACGGTTTCCGCCGCCGGACCGTGAAACAGGCCCGTGAGGTCGGACGATCGCGCCAGTGCCCGCTCGATCTCCGGGTTGCGATGGCCGAAGTTGACCGCGGCATACGCCGACATGAAGTCGATGCATCGGTGCGATCCGCCGTCCCCATCTAGCAGGTGCAGAGTGGCGTTGTCGGCGCGGACCAGCACGTACCGCTGGTCGAGCACGCTCGCCTCGTCGAGCCGACTCTGATAGAACCGGTCCCCGATTTGCCGGGCCGAATCGATGGTCGTCACCGCAGCTCCTCCAGGAATAACGCATCCAGACCAGTAGCTTCGCTGCGCCGCGTCATCGATGTATCAGCGATCGCGGAAGCCTCGGAAGCGATAGGAGATTCCGAGGTGGCCCGCATCGGCGGCGCGGAGTCGCGAGACTATGCGACATGCGGGGCTGGGTCGCGATGTGGACGAGAACGGACATGGGCAATCGATCCGAATCGGGACCGAAACACCTGAGGATCGTCGATCTGCTGATTCTCGCTGTCGGCACATTCACCCTCGGTGTGGACGGCTACGTGCTCTCGGGTTTGCTGCCGGAGGTCTCCGCTGACCTTCGGGTCTCGATCAGCGAGGCTGGTCAACTGACCGCGTTGTTCGCGATCGTGTACGCGGTCGGGTCGCCGGTCATCGCCGCGCTGACGGGCAGTTGGGATCGCCGGGTGCTGCTCGGGGGCGGGATGATGGTGTTCATCGTCGGCCTGATGCTGCAGGCCGGCGGACCGAATTTTCCGACAGTGGCAGTGGGGCGCATTGTCGCAGCTCTGGGTGCGGCGGCTTACCAGGCGAACGCGTTCAGCACCGCTGGATTGCTGAGCGACGATGCGCATCGTGCCCGATCGCTGGCCGTTGTCGCGGGCGGCGCTTCGCTTGCGCTGGTGGCGGGGCTTCCGTTCGGCATCATCGTCGGCCAAGTGTGGGGGTGGCGCAATGCCATGTGGATCCTGGTCGTGCTGGCCGCGATCTCGTGTCTCTCGGTAGGGCTCCTCCCGGCCGCACATGCTCCGAGGCTCGGTCTGCGCGACCGATTGCTGGTGCTCGCGGATGCTCGTGTACGCGGCATACTGGTCGGCACGCTCACCGTGATGGTCCCGGGTTTTCTCATCATCTCCTTCCTACCAACGGTCCTGCATGCCTCCGGCGTGCTCGTGGTGGTGGCGATGTTCGCCTTCGGATGCGGGCAGGTTCTCGGCACGACTGCCGTGCCGCGACTCATCCGATGGCGTGGAGCGCCTTTCGTGCTCGTTCTCGGTGCCGGCGGCGTGACCGCATTCGCGGCGATGCTGGCCGTGACGGGCACGACCGAACTCGGAGCGGTTGCGTCGATGATCGCGCTGGGCCTGAGCATGGGTATCGCGATCGTGCCCCAGCAGCACCGCTTGTTCGCGCTCGTCCCCGCAAGGGCCCCGGTCGCGATGGGCCTCAACGGGTCGGCGATCTACACTGCCGCAGCACTCGGCGCCGGACTGGGTGGCGGCGTGCTGGCCGTCGCCGGGGAAATCGCACTCGCGCCGACCGCGGCCATCATCGGTCTGCTCGCCGTCACGGCCGGTGTCGCCGTCCGCCCTGAGCGCCGCCCGCAGCGGTGAATCGGATGGGACGTGGCGAGGTGGTCAGGAGTGTGGTCGCTGTGGGATCGGTGGTGGTGCCTGTTCGGTGTACTCACCTATCCCGGGCATCTTCTCGTTGACCGGCGTTTCCTCGACCGCTGGATTGATCGTCATGCCAACTCCAAGTCAGATCCCTTCCCGGCGAGGAGCAGGTACCGAGGACATGGCGACCGAGGTACTGGCATTCGTCGCCGGGCATCCCGACGGCGTGCGCTACTCGGGGGTGACCTCGAAGTTCGGCGACAAGGCAGGGCGCTACCTGGACGGGATGCGCGCATCGGGCACGGTCGTGCGGCCCAAGCGCGGCTTGTACGCCCTCGCCCCCGGTCCAACGCCGCCCGTCGAGCCACAGGGGGTTGCCGCCCGCACAGTGACCACGATGTTGATTCAGCTCTCCGCTGCGCTCGATGACGCGGTGAAACAGGGCTTGGTGACCCGCAACGTCGCGCGACTGGTGAAGCGGCCCGACATCGCCGACACCGAAATGCAAGTGTGGACCCGGGAGCAGAGCCGGGAGTTCCGGGAGCACGTCCGCGAGCACCGCCTCTATGCGCTGTTCTTGCTGTCGCTGTGCGGGCTGCGTCGCTCGGAAATCATGGGGTTGTGCTGGTCCCGCATCGAGGGAAACACCCTGCACATCCGCCGTGGCCGCGTAGCGATCGGCAAAGACGTGGAGGAGGGCGACCCGAAGTCATGGCGCAGCCGCCGGAGCCTGCCTCTTCCAGCCGACGTGGTGGCGGCACTGGCCCGGTTCGAAGTCGCCCAGAAGGCCGAAGCGCTGGTCCTCGGGGCGTCGTGGTCGGACGAACGTCTGGTCGCGGTGCACGAGGATGGCTCACCGATCCGGCACGAGTGGTACACCGACGAGTTCCAGCGGCAGGCCGAGGCAGCGGGCCTACCCGTAATCCGCCTACACGACGCCCGGCACACGGCCGCAACCATCCGGTTGGACTCCGGCGGCCGTCTCGGCGGTGGCGAAGTGGCTCGGCCATGACCCGGCCGTTCTGCTCAGAGTCTACGGTCACGTCTATGACGAGGCGCTGGAGTCAGCGGGCGCGGCCCTGTTCGGTGACGACACCGCAGCGAGCGGCACCTAGTCCCGCCGGTCCGTTGGGTCACTCTGGGGACACTGGGCGCTTCGCGCTCGATGGCGGATCCTCCGCCGAATGACCAAACTAGCCTCTGACCTGGCAATCAACGAGTGGGCGCAGAGGGGTTCGAACCCCCGACCGCTGGTGTGTAAGACCAGTGCTCTACCGCTGAGCTATACGCCCGGTACTCCGCTTCGCCGAGCGGAGTGGGTGGCCTCTGGAGGAGGCGCGGGTTACGAATCTAACGCAGTGAGGGCTTTCTCCCAAGCTGCCTGGTCACGGGGTTCGCCGGGGCCGTTCATCTCGGCGAAGCGGATGATGCCGGACTTGTCGACCACGAAGGTGCCGCGGTTGGCGAAGCCGGTTTTGTCGTTGAAGACGCCGTAGGTCTGCGCGACGGCGCCGTGCGGCCAGAAGTCGGACAGCAGCGGGAAGGTGTAGCCCTGTTCGGCGGCCCAGATCTTGTGGGTGGGTGGCGCGCCGACCGAGACCGCGAGGATCTCGGCGTTGTCGTTCTGGAATTTCGGCAGTTCGTCGCGCACCTTGCACAATTCACCCTGGCAGACGCCGGTGAAGGCGAGCGGATAGAACACGATCAGAACGTTCTTGTCGCCGCGGTAATGGGACAGGCTGACGTCCTGGTTGTTCTGGTCCTTCAGCGTGAAATCCGGTGCGGCCGTACCTACTTCGATGGGCATGCGCGAATCCTCCTGTCTGTGATGCGTCCCGCGCCTTGGCTGCGCGGCACGGGGCTCGCTTACTGGCCGCGGTGCGCGTCGAGTTCCGCGCTCGCCGGACGGCCTCGATCCGGTGCGCTTGCGCGAGAAGACGGCACGCGCCCCGGTGAACCCCTGCCGCGCTGCGAATCAGCGCTGCTTGGAGGGTGTCTTCGGCTGGGTGAGCTTGATCCCTGTCCAGCCACCGAGACTGACCGGTGTGGTGGAGGTCAGTCCGGCCGGGGTCGCCGATTCGGCGATCTCGCTGGGATCCACATGCCCCTGCTCCCCCGTCTTGGGGCACAGAACCCAGACGAAGCCGTCGTCGGCCAGCGGGCCGATCGCATCCATCAGCTCGTCGACCAGGTCTCCGTCCCCATCACGCCACCACAGCAGGACGACATCGACGACCTCGTCGGTATCGTCGTCCAGCATCTCGGAGCCACTCTCCTCCTCGATGGCTGCCCGCAGCTCGTCGTCGGTGTCCTCGTCCCAGCCCAGTTCCTGAACAACAAGCCCGGATGAAATACCGAGCTTCTGAGCATAGTTGTGCGCGTCCGCCGCGGCGACCACGGTGGTGTCCTCCTCAACTCCAGACAATAGGTAGTTGCAAGCGAACATGGTCCAGCGTCACAACGCAAGCCGATCCGACCAAAATCTCGGCGAAATGTCGCGGGACAGTTCGGTGAACACGTCCGGGTCGGCACCACCCCGTGTCTGGAACCAAGGCTGCCACTCCCGTGAAATCAGCAGGCCAAGCAGTACTCCTTACCGCGCTGAACAGGCATCGCGCGCCACGTTGAGGGCATCGTTCACCCGCTTGCTGGCGTCGTTGAGCGCGCCGACCGGCGCGGTGTAGGTCATCTTCCGTGATTCCGAGGCCAGCGTGCGAGCCGCGGCCACGTAGGCGCTGAATTTCTGTGCCAGATCGGTCGGCAGGGCGTCACCGGAGGTGTTCACCCGGCCCTCGACCGTCTTGGCGGCGTCCTCGAGCGTCTGCGCCGCGGTGTCGCGCTTGGCTTCCTGATCGGGCGCGTTCGCGTCGTGCGCGTCGACGAACTCGTTGTACTTGGTGACCGCGACACTGGTCGTGCCCCGGAACGGCGTGCAGTTGTCGCTGATCGCCTTCGCCTGCGCGGCCGCCTTCTGCGAGGAGGTGGCCGCAGCGGAGGACGAAGCCATCTCCGTCCGGTACGCCGAGGCCTCCACCTGGTTGGCGGTGGCGGTACCGTGGATGGAGCTCGAGCAGCCGGCCACCACCAGTCCCGTGCCGACCGCCATGGTCGCGCACATCAGTCCGAACCCGCGTGGGTCCAGCAGCTTCATCGTCCTCCCCGCTTCTCGACATCGACTGTGTCCAAGGGCACTTATGAATGCAAATGTTGCCTCGTGCACGGTACTGGATTTCCGGCTGACATGATGACCTGGGACGCATCATCGGCAAGGATGTGAGATGCGCCCTATTCGTTCGCGTCGGATAGCCCGCTTACCAGCGCAAGCTACCCGGGGAATCTCGACAACAGAGCCATCAGCCTGTCCACCCCTGCACGAGGAGCATTGATTTTGACCGACCTGCTGCACCCGATGTCTTCGTCCGGTCCCGCTGCCGACGGCCACGGCGACGCCGCACAGGCGCCCAGCCGGCCCGCTGGGGCACGCGTACGAGTGATCCGCGAGGGGGTGGCGTCGTACCTACCGGATATCGACCCGGACGAGACCAGCGAATGGCTGGAATCCTTCGACGAGATGCTCGATCGCGAAGGTCCGGGTCGCGCCCGCTATCTGATGCTGCGCCTGCTCGAGCGCGCCGGTGAGCGGCACGTCACCATCCCTGCCCTGACCTCCACCGACTACGTCAACACCATCCCCACCGAGAACGAGCCCTGGTTCCCCGGTGACGAAGAGGTCGAGCGTCGCTACCGCGCCTGGATCCGCTGGAACGCCGCGGTCATGGTGCACCGCGCCCAGCGTCCGGGAATCGGTGTGGGCGGCCATATTTCGACCTACGCGTCCTCGGCGGCGCTGTACGAGGTCGGCTTCAACCACTTCTTCCGGGGCAAGGATCATCCCGGTGGCGGCGATCAGGTGTTCATGCAGGGCCACGCCTCCCCCGGCATGTACGCCCGCGCGTTCCTGGAGGGCCGGCTGACCACCGATCAGCTCGACGGGTTCCGCCAGGAGTACAGCCACGGCGGCCCGGGACACGGCCTGTCCTCGTATCCGCATCCGCGCCTGATGCCGGACTTCTGGGAATTCCCCACGGTGTCCATGGGGCTGGGCCCGATGAACGCCATCTACCAGGCGCGGTTCAACCACTACCTGCACGACCGCGGCATCAAGGACACCTCCGATCAGCACGTGTGGGCGTTCCTGGGCGACGGCGAGATGGACGAGCCCGAATCGCGCGGCCTGATCCAGGTGGCCGCGAACGAGGGCCTGGACAACCTCACCTTCGTCATCAACTGCAACCTGCAGCGCCTCGACGGCCCGGTGCGCGGTAACGGCAAGATCATCCAGGAGCTGGAGTCGTTCTTCCGCGGCGCGGGCTGGAACGTCATCAAGGTCATCTGGGGCCGCGAGTGGGACGCGCTGCTGGGCGCCGACCGCGACGGCGCACTGGTGAATCTGATGAACTCCACCCCCGACGGCGACTACCAGACGTACAAGGCCAACGACGGCGCTTACGTGCGGGAGCACTTCTTCGGCCGCGACCCGCGCACCAAGGAACTGGTGAAGGGCCTGACCGATCAGGAGATCTGGAACCTCAAGCGCGGCGGCCACGACTACCGCAAGATCTACGCGGCGTACGCGGCGGCGCTGGCGCATCAGGGCAAGCCGACGGTGATCCTGGCCAAGACCATCAAGGGCTACGGCCTGGGCAAGCACTTCGAGGCGCGCAACGCCACCCATCAGATGAAGAAGATGACGCTGGACGACCTCAAGGCCTTCCGCGACGTGCAGCGCATCCCGATCACCGACGCGCAGCTCGAGGAGAATCCGTACCTCCCGCCGTACTACCACCCCGGCATGGAGTCCCCGGAGATCCAGTACCTGCTGGGCCGGCGTCAGGCGCTCGGCGGTTATCTGCCCGAACGACGCAGTGTGGCAAAGCCTCTGCAACTTCCCGGCGACGAGCCGTACCGCGGCGTACGCAAGGGTTCGGGCAAGCAGAACGTCGCCACCACGATGGCGTTCGTGCGCCTGATGAAGGAACTGCTGCGGGACAAGGAGATCGGCAAGCGGATCGTGCCGATCATCCCCGACGAGGCCCGTACCTTCGGTATGGACTCGTGGTTCCCTTCGTTGAAGATCTACAACCGCAACGGCCAGTTGTACACGTCGGTCGACGCGGAATTGATGCTTGCCTACAAAGAGAGCACCATCGGGCAGATCCTGCACGAGGGCATCAACGAGGCGGGGTCGACCGCGTCGTTCACCGCGGCGGGCACCTCGTACGCCACCCACGGCGAGCCGATGATTCCGCTGTACATCTTCTATTCGATGTTCGGCTTCCAGCGCACCGGCGATGGCCTGTGGGCCGCGGCGGATCAGCTCGCCCGCGGTTTCGTGCTCGGAGCTACCGCCGGGCGAACGACGCTGACCGGTGAGGGCCTGCAGCACAACGACGGTCATTCGCTGCTGCTCGCCTCGACCAACCCGGCGGCGGTCGCCTACGACCCGGCGTTCGCGTTCGAGATCGCGCACATCGTGCGCGATGGCATGCGACGGATGTACGGCGGCGGCACCACCCCGCCCGACCCGGCCGCGGTGCCGGGCACGCATCCGCACATGCACCAGGACGCGTTCGGCGGGGAGAACATCTTCTACTACATCACCCTGTACAACGAGCCCTATCCGCAGCCCGCCGAGCCGGACGGCATCGATATCGACGGTCTGCTCAAGGGCTTGTACCTGTACAAGCGCGGTGGCGAGGGTGCCGTGCGCGCGCAGATCCTGGTCTCGGGCGTGACGGTGCCCGACGGCCTGCGGGCGCAGGAACTGCTGGCCGAATGGGGTGTGCAGGCCGATGTGTGGTCGGTGACCTCGTGGAGTGAGCTGCGTCGCGAAGCGCTCGCCAAGGAGATTGCGGCACTGCGCAATCCGGGCGCCTCGGCGGAGGTTCCGTACATCACCGAGGCGCTGTCGCAGGCGCAGGGACCGTTCATCGCCGCCTCGGACTGGATGCGCGCGGTGCAGGACCAGATCCGCAAGTGGGTTCCGGGTGACTACACGACCCTCGGCACGGACGGTTTCGGCTTCTCCGACACCCGTCCGGCGGCACGCCGCGTGTTCAATGTGGATGCCGAGTCGATCACGGTCGCCGCACTGTCCGCACTGGGCCGCACGGGCGCGATCGACGCGTCGAAGGTAACCGAGGCCGCAGCCCGCTACCGCATCGACGACGTAGACTCCGCCGAGCAGTCCACCAACAACGAGGACTGACAGGGTTCGCGTCCGCTTCGCTCCTCCGGGAGCCTCCGCCCGAAGGGTGAAATGACCCCCAACCTGACCACCTCCGGCGTACTCGGCAGCAATGCGGCTCGGTACGCCGGAGCAGTCAGCCCGAACACGCCGACACCACGGTTCGCAAAACGACTCGCCGCTGCGTGCACGAAGGGTGAGATGGCTCGCACCCCGACCACCACCCACGCACCCAGCGGCGAAGCGTCTCCGTACGCCGGAACTGCCAGGCAAATCAGTTCAACCCCAAAGGTTTTCGGCGCGGGATCGTCGTTCGGCCCTCGAAGCGCATGGGCGAAGCCCGAGTCTCGAGGGACGAACGACGAGCCTTACAGCGCCGAAAACCCGCCGGAGCGAAGCGGAGGCCAAAAGTACAGTGGATCGTAAACCGCCGAGGCCGCGCCGGGTATCCGAGTCCGGTACTTCCACCTCGCATGAGGTGTATCTGCCCACCGGGGCTTTGTCGCCCAATCGGCAGACCCGCGACCCGCTGCCGGACACGCTGCTCAAACGGGTCAAGCAGTTCTCCGGGCGGTTGTCCACCGAGGCGGTCGCCTCGATGGAGGATCGGCTGCCGTTTTTCGGCAGTCTGGACGCCGCACAGCGCGCGGGCGTGCAGATGCTGGTGCAGACCGCGGTGGTCAATTTCCTGGAGTGGCTGCAGGATCCCGAGAGCGATATCCGCTTCAGCCTGGATGCCTTCCAGGTCATCCCGCAGGATCTGGCGCGTCGGCTGACGCTGCGCCAGACCGTGGACATGGTGCGGGTGGCCATGGAGTTCTTCGAGCAGTGGCTGCCCGCGCTGGCCCGCAACGACCGGCAGCTGGTGGCCCTGACCGAGGCGGTGCTGCGGTACGGGCGCGAGCTGGGTTTCGCCGCGGCCTCGGTGTACGCCAGTGCCGCCGAATCCCGTGGCGCCTGGGACACCCGGCTCGAGGCGCTGGTCGTGGACGCGGTGGTGCGCGGCGACACCGGACCCGAAATGCTCTCCCGCGCCGCCACTCTCAACTGGGATGCCACCGCGCCGGCGACGGTTCTGGTCGGCACGCCGCCGAAGGATCAGGTGGCCGTGGTCGGCTCGGTGCACAACACCGCGGCCCGGCACGGTCGCGCCGCGCTCGCCGTGGTGCAGGGTTCGCGGCTGGTGATGGTGGTCAGCGGCCATCTCGGCGACACCTCCTACCCCTCCCCCTTCCTGATCGATCTGCTCGCCGAGACGTTCTCCGAGGGGCCCGTGGTGATCGGACCGACCACTCGCACCCTGTCCGCGGCGCATGCCAGTGCGGTGGAGGCGATGGCCGGAATGGAGGCCGTGGTCGGCTGGCGGGGCGCCCCGCGGCCGGTGCATGCCTCCGAACTCCTGCCCGAACGAGCCCTGCTCGGAGATCGCGCTGCGGTCGAGGCTCTGAACGAGTATCTTGTGCTACCGTTGGCCGCCGCCGGGTCGGCTCTGTCGGACACCCTCGACGCCTACCTGGATTGCGGTGGAGCCGTCGAGACCTGCGCCCGCCAGCTGTTCGTTCATCCAAATACGGTTCGTTATCGCCTCAAGCGCATCGGCGAGGTCACGGGCCGGGATCCGCTGAATCCACGCGACGCGTACGTGCTCCGGATCGCCGCGACCATAGGTCGTCTGACACGAACTCGTAACGAATCGCCAACTTCTGCCTCAGAGGACCCAGCCGGCCTGATCCACGAGGATCGGTTGTAACGCCGTACACGAGATCCTCGATGCCGGTAGCCGACTAGCCGTTTTGTGGAGTCCACACAAAAGCAGTCCGCAAACATCATTCGCGTCGACATCTCCACAACCCCCGAAAACGGTGTTGTCTAGAGAAGTGATCGCGTTGTTCGCCCCAGGACAGGGCTCTCAGACACCCGGCATGCTCGCGCCTTGGCTCGACCTCCCCGGCGCGCGTGACCATCTCGAACTCTGGTCCAAGGCCGCAGGCCTGGACCTGGTGCAGCTGGGCACCACCGCAACGGCGGAGGAGATCACCGATACGGCGGTCACCCAGCCGCTGGTGGTCGCCGCCGCGCTGCTCGCCTATGCGGAGATACCGCAGAATGCGCTGCCGCCCGCTACGATCGTCGCCGGACACTCGGTCGGCGAGCTCGCCGCCGCCGCTGTCGCCGGCGTCATCTCCCCCGATGACGCGGTGATGCTCGCCGCGATCCGCGGTGCGGAGATGGCCAAGGCGTGCGCGCTGGAGCCGACCGGTATGTCCGCTGTGCTCGGCGGCGACGAGGCCGCCGTGCTCGCCCGGCTCGCGGAACTGGATCTCGTTCCGGCCAACCGCAACGCGGTGGGTCAGATCGTGGCCGCGGGCCGGCTCGATGCACTGGCCGAACTGGCGGCGAACCCGCCGGAGAAGGCACGCGTGCGTGCCCTGCCCGTCGCCGGGGCGTTCCACACCGCGTTCATGGCTCCGGCCCAGGACGCGGTGGCGAAGGCCATCGCACAGATTTCCCCCGGCGAACCGACCCGGACCCTGCTGTCGAACTTCGACGGCAAGCCGGTCACTTCGGGTAAGGACGCCGTCGACAAGCTCGCGGCACAGGTGACCCGGCCCGTCCGGTGGGACCTGTGCACCGAAACCGTTCGCGCGGCAGGGGTTTCCGGGGTGGCAGAGTTGCCGCCCGCTGGAACCCTGGTCGGCATCGCCAAACGGGAGCTCAAGGGCACCCCGAATCTGGCGCTGAAGACCCCCGAGAACATCCCCGCGTTGTCCGACCTGTCGGCAACCGGCTAGCTTTTCTGCGGCTTGCAGTGATGCAACCGCAACCGGATGGATCGAAACGTTCGCCCAGCCGGTTCCGAAATAAGTAAACAGACCCCGTCGAAGAGAAGAACAAGAAGGGAGCCACGCAGTGGCCGCTCTGACCCAGGAACAGATCGTCGAAGAGCTCGGCAAGATCATCGAAGAGGTGACCGGTATCGAGCCCTCCGAGGTGACCATCGAGAAGTCCTTCGTCGACGACCTGGACATCGACTCGCTGTCGATGGTCGAGATCGCCGTGCAGACCGAGGACAAGTACGGCGTCAAGATCCCGGACGAGGATCTGGCGAGCCTGAAGACCGTCGGCGACGCCGTCGGTTACATCCAGAAGCTCGAGGCGGAGAACTCCGAGGCCGCTGCCGAGCTGAAGGCCAAGTTCGGCGCGGACTCCGAATAGGACCGATACCGTGACCACTCCTTCCACTCTGAACGGGAACTTCCCCAACGTCGTCGTAACAAGCCTGGCGGCGACCACGTCGATCGCGGGTGATGTCGATGCGACGTGGAAGGGACTCCTCAACGGCGAGAGCGGCATCGACGTTCTCGAGGATTCCTTCGTCGAGGAATACGACCTTCCGGTCCGCATCGGCGGTCACCTGAAGGTTCGGCCCGAGACCCTGCTCAGCCGGGTCGAGTGCCGTCGCATGGCGTACGTCGAGCAGCTCGCGACCGTTCTCGGTCGCGAGGTGTGGAAGAACGCCGGTACTCCGGAGGTCGACCCGGAGCGCCTGGGCGTCGCCATCGGCACTGGACTCGGCGGCGGCGACGCGCTGATCGATTCGGTCGACAAGCTCAAGAACGGTGGCTATCGCAAGATTTCGCCACTGGCAGTGCAGATGGTCATGCCGAACGGGCCGTCCGCCGTCGTGGGCCTGGAGTTGAAGGCCAGGGCGGGAGTGGTCACTCCGGTCTCCGCGTGCTCATCGGGTTCGGAAGCCATCGCGAACGCGTGGCGGATGATCGTCATGGGCGACGCCGACATAGTCGTCACCGGCGGCGTCGAGGGTTATATCGACGCCGTGCCGATCGCGGCATTCTCCATGATGCGCGCGATGAGCACCCGTAACGACAACCCGAAGGCGGCCTCGCGTCCCTTCGACTCGGCACGGGACGGTTTCGTCTTCGGTGAAGCCGGTGCGCTCATGGTCATCGAGACCGAGGAGCACGCCAAGGCGCGTGGAGCAACCATCCACGCACGGCTGATGGGCGCCGGAATCACTTCCGACGGTTTCCATCTGGTCGCCCCGGCCCCGGACGGGCAGGGCGCGGCACGCGCGATGACCCGGGCGATGCAGACCGCTGGTCTGAACAAGAAGGACATCACCCACGTCAACGCGCACGCGACCGCGACGCCGATCGGTGATACCGCCGAGGCGAACGCGATCAACCTGGCCGTGGGCAACCATGCCTCGGTCTACGCGCCCAAGTCCGCCCTGGGCCACTCGATCGGCGCCGTCGGCGCGCTCGAGTCGGTGCTCACCGTGCTCAGCATTCGCGACGGCATCGTGCCGCCGACGCTGAACCTGGACAACCAGGATCCGGAGATCGACCTCGATGTCGTGCACGGCGAGGCTCGTCGTCAGGACATCGAGTACGCGATCAACAACTCGTTCGGCTTCGGCGGTCACAACGTGGCGCTGGCCTTCGGCCGGTACTGAGTTCCGCCGTTCGACAACACAACGAATCCCCGTGTGGGCCTTCGGGATTGGTCGACCCCATTTCCGCCAGGCCGCACGGGGAATTCTCTCGACAGCCGATCAACTGCTGCACTCACAGCCGCGTCAGCGACTCACCATCGCATCGAGGAGAGAACGCGATGACCATCATGGCTCCCGCGCAGGCGGATACTGCCACCGATCCCCGGGATCCGCTGGGCCGGTTGCAACGGTTCTTCGACCCCGGCACGGTGCTGCCGCTGCATCCTCGTGACAAGTCCGGCGTGCTCGCCGCCACCGGCGAGGTCGACGGTGTGCGCACCGTCGCCTACTGCTCGGACGCCACGGTCATGGGCGGCGCGATGGGCATCGAGGGATGTAAGCACATCGTCGACGCGATCGACACCGCCATCGAGTCCGGACTGCCCGTCGTGGGCATCTGGCATTCCGGTGGCGCCCGCCTGGCCGAGGGCGTGGAGGCCCTGCACGCGGTCGGCCTGGTCTTCGAGGCCATGGTCCGCGCGTCCGGCCTGGTCCCCCAGATTTCGGTGGTGCTCGGCTTCGCAGCCGGTGGCGCCGCCTACGGTCCCGCGCTGACCGATGTGGTCATCATGGCCCCCGAGGGCCGGGTCTTCGTGACCGGTCCGGATGTCGTGCGCAGTGTGACCGGCGAGAACGTCGACATGGCCACGCTCGGCGGCCCGGATACGCACTACAAGAAGTCCGGTGTGTGCCACATCGCCGCCTACGACGAATCCGACGCCATGCACCGCGGCCGTCGTCTGGTCTCGATGTTCGCAGAGCAGGGCTCGTTCGATATGGTCGCCGCCGAACACGGCGATGTCGACCTGCGAGCGATGATGCCCGAATCGGCCAAGCGCGCCTACGACGTCAAGCCGATCGTGCATGAGCTGCTGGACAACATCAACGGCGAGTCGACGTTCGAGGAGTTCCAAGGCGGGTACGCCCGCAGCATGGTCACCGGCCTGGGTCGTCTGGCCGGACGCACCGTCGGTGTGCTGGCGAACAACCCGCTGCGCCTGGGCGGCTGCCTGGATTCCCAGAGTGCGGAGAAGGCAGCGCGTTTCGTGCGCCTGTGCAACTCGTTCGGCATCCCGCTGGTCGTGATCACCGACGTGCCCGGCTACCTGCCCGGTGTCGGCATGGAGTGGGAGGGTGTGGTGCGCCGCGGCGCGAAGCTGCTGCACGCCTTCGCCGAGGCGCGCGTTCCGCGCGTGACCCTGGTGACCCGCAAGATCTATGGCGGCGCGTACATCGCGATGAACGCGCGCTCGCTCGGTGCGACGGCGGTATTCGCCTGGCCGGGTTCGGAAGTCGCGGTCATGGGAGCCAAGGCCGCCGTCGGCATCCTGCACAAGAAGGCCATCGCCGCCGCGCCCGAGGAGGAGCGAGAAGCGCTGATCGAGCGGCTGACCGTCGAGCACGAGCAGATCGCCGGCGGTCTGGGCCGGGCGATGTCGATCGGGGTGGTCGACGAGGTCATCGATCCGGCCAAGACCCGCTCCACCATCGCCGCCGCGCTGGCCGCCGCGCCCGCCCGGCCGAGTCACCTCAAGAACATTCCGCTGTAGCCTGGCGAAGATATCTCTTCCACAACAAGGATTACGGGTGGTCTCCTCGGAGGCCACCCGTATTCCATTACTTCACAACAGAATCGAGGGGGACCGGATGGATGATCTGCACGAGCGGCTGATGGCAGCCCTGGACGAGTTGCACGAGTCCTATGCCGAGCAGACCGCGCTGCGAGCCGAACTGGCCGAGGCGCGCGCCGAGCAGAGCGCCCTGGCCGCCGAACTGCATTACACGCGAAGCGAATTGGATATCGCCTGGACCGATACCGCACAGTTGCACTCGGACTATCTACGCATCCAAGGCGACTACGTGCAGATGCAGTACGAGCAGATCGATATGCGGCACGATCTGATCGAGGTCGAACACCTGGTCACGGTGCGGCTCGCGGCTCAGGAGGAGGAGCTGCGATTGCTACGGGGGCGCGAGCTGCCGCCGGAGGGCTGATACTCGCCGCGGTCAGGGCTCGGTCGGGTCGGGGTCGTCGGAGTAGCCGGTGACGGTCAGCTCGACGAGCAGCAGCATGGGTGAGTCGGCGGTGGGGACCAGAGACCCGACGGCATCGACCACGGTCCAGCCGCCGCCGTTGCGGCGCAGACGAATTCCGTTGACCCGCCCGCTCGTCTCCTGTGCCCGGACGCCCCGGTCGACCTCGGCGAGAATGCGGGCGACGTCGTCGGGATGCGGGGTGTCGCGGTCGTCGACCACGCCCTTCCACTGGATGCCCGGGATCGGGTCGGTGACCCACCGGATCAGCCGGACCTTCTCCACGTCGGCGAGCACCAGGTATGAGCGTCCGGGGCGCTGACGGCCGAGTGCGGCGAAGGCCGCGGTGTCCACCGAAGCCGGTTCGGGCGCGAGGAATTCGGTGACGTCGTGCAACAGTCCGCGCCACCGCGTGAGTTCGGTTCCGGCGCCGTTGCGCAGGGCCAGGTGGTAGCGGCGTGGCGTACCGTCGACGCAGGCGGTGACATCGCCCGCCCAGCGCATCCCTTCGCGGGGATCGCGCGTCTGCATGATCAGTTCCATCGAGCCGTCGCACCGCCGCACGTGCCGGAATGCCTCCGGAACCGTCCACTGCGAACGCCCCTCGGGCAATGCCCATCCGAACGGGTTGTCCGCCAGCTGAATCGTTCGCCGCTGAGACGAATAGTCCAATGCGACAACGGAATACGGATCAGGCAAGTGATCCCGCGCGGCGGCACTACACACCTGCACCGCGTAGACCCGACCATCGGTACCGAATACCGGTGAGGCGCATACGATCTCGGTGTCCCATGCACCGCGCGAACGACGGGTCGGCTCCACCTCGACGGACTCCCCGCGACGCCATACCTGTTCGATCGTGCGCTGCACCGCGGGCCGCAGCACCCGTGCCACCGACCGCCAGGGCACGGGGCGCTCGTCGACCGCGAGTACGGTCCAATCCTCGTACTCCCCCAGTGTTTCGATCAGTACCCGCCCGCTGTCCACTCCACCCCTCCTCCTCGGTGCCGGAAACGACTCTGCCACACGGGCTCGCCGGGCTCCCCGGGAGCGTCGGCAGTGCGATATTCGGAGGCGGTGTGCGGTCCAGTCAGCCGACGTCGCGGCGCAGCCAGGTGACTTCCGCGCCCTCACTGCCGCTGCGGAAGGGCTCGAGGTCGTCGTCCCAGGCGGTACCGAGGGCTCGATCCATCTCGGCGGCGATCTCGGCGGGACCGTACCGGCCCCGCTCGCGCGCCAGACGCACGATCTCCCGCAGCCGCATCTCCCCGACCATCACATCGCCGTTGGCGCTCATCGCGCCGCACCACAGGCCCAGGCTGGGGACGAAACTGTAGCGTTCACCGTCGACGCCCTCACTGGGATCCTCGGTGACCTCGAAACGCAGAACCGGCCAGGCCCGCAACGCATTGGCAATCTTCGATCCGGTACCGACCGGACCCGCCCACTCGGTGGTTGCGCGCAGTTGTCCGGAGGCGGCGGGTTGTGCGGTCCACCGCAATTGCGCGGGCGATTTCAGGGTCGAGGAGAGCGTCCATTCGATGTGCGGGCACAGCGCGGCAGGCGACGCGTGGATATACACCACACCAGACGTCGCGTCCGCGAACTGACTCGTTCCGCGCACCAGTACACCTCCAGCCTCGACCTGGAACGTCTTCCCCAACGATCGGGTCGAGCTGGCGTGGCCTGAGTTTACTGGAGTGTCCGGAGTTACGTGTGTTACTTTGCCGACGTGTCGCGATCCGCCGCGATCTCGGTGAGTACCGAGTCGCTGAGCGGCGGCCAGGCCGTGCGAGCCCAGTCGCCGAAATTCTCGTCGCTCAGCGCCACGCACGCCAGCCCCTGCGCGGGATCCACCCACAGGAAGGTGCCGGATTGCCCGAAATGGCCGTAGGTGCGCGGTGAATTCGCACTTCCGGTCCAATGGGGAGTCTTGTTGTCGCGGATCTCGAATCCCAGCCCCCAATCGTTGGGGCGCTGCGAACCGTAGCCGGGCAGCACTCCGTTGCAGCCCGGAAATTGCACGGTGATGGCCTCATCGAGAGTTTCCGGAGAAAGCAAACTCGGATTGAGCAACTCACCGGCAAAAAGCAGTAGGTCGGCGGTCGTCGACCAGGCGCCGTGCCCGGCCGAGCCGTCCAGATCCGAGGATTTCATCCCGAGTGGCTCGAATACCGCCTCGTGCAGGTAATCCTCGAAAGCGATCCCGGTGTGATCGGCGACGAACTGCGCCAGCACTTCGAATCCGGAACTCGAGTAGATCCGCCGCGTCCCCGGCTCGGCCATGATCACCGTGGTGTCGAAGGCCAGGCCCGAGGTGTGCGCCAGTAGATGACGCACCGTCGATCCCGGTGGCCCGGCAGGCTGGTCCAGTTCGACCGCGCCCTCCTCCACCGCGACCAGAACCGCATAGGCGACAAGCGGTTTCGTCACCGAAGCCAACGCGAACGTGCGATCGAGGTCCCCCTCGGTCGCCACCACTCCCGCGGCCGTCGCCACCCCCGCAGCCGCATGCCCGACCGGCCATTCTCGAATCTGCTCCAACGCTCGCACGCACAGAGCTTATAAGGGGTGCGCGAACGCCTGATCGGTCAGGCGTGGATGTCGTGGAGGTGGTGCACGAGGTCGTGCAGGAAGTAGGTGGCCATGGAGTCGACGGTGAACAGGGAGCCGTTGCTGCGGCGGGCGGCGCGGGTGCGCTCGGACACGGGGACGGATTCGAAGGCGTGCGATACGGAGTCGGCCGCTTCGGTCAGTTCGGCGGCCACCGCGGCGGGGGTCTGGGTGAGGTACCGGTCGGCTTCGGCGGTGCGGTCCTGGTCCCAGTTCGCGAAAACGGGCAGCCCTTCGGAGATTCCGGTCTTCGCCTCGAAGGCGGTGATCGCGGGCGGGGTGGCGAGATTGCCCAGCGCGATGTCCAGGCGGTAGCGGAACATTCGGCAGACGTCGCGGACGTGGGCGGCGTATTCGATTGGGGCCCAGGTGGATTCGTCGGGGCGAACGGCGATGTCGGGGCGTTCGAGTGCGGCGGTGAAACGTGCGGCGGCGGCCCGGGTCAGGCCCGGCACCGCATCGTAGGCGGTGGCCGGGCCGTCGAAACCGCATTCTGGGCAGGACCTGTCCAGCACCCAGGTCCAGTCCTTGTCTTCGGCAGCGATCGGCATGCGCAGTAATTTATCCTGGCTGCAAATCATCTACCACAAATAAGCTGCCAAACCTCGTCGAGATTCGGCCGTAGCCGAGGAGGCGGGAGACTCACTCCACCAGCTGATTCGCCTTCTCGAACAGTTCCAGGGTGATCGCGTGCAGGAAGTCGCCGACCTGCTGGGGCGCCTTACCCGCGAAGGCGCGGGCGTGGGTGCCCTCGAGCACGATGCCGAGTTTGAAGCAGGCCAGCACCGTGTACCAGGTGATGTCGCTCAGATCGCGGCCGGAGAATTTCCCGTAGTGCGCGATCATCTCCTCGGCGGTGGGCAGCCCGCCGCGCTGGCCGAGCGCACCGAACAGCCCCGCGCCGGCGGTGCCGGGCTCGGGGCGGGTCGCGAGCTGCCAGCCCAGATCCAGCAGCGGATCGCCGATGGTGGACATCTCCCAGTCGACCAGCGCCGCCACCTGCGGGCCGTCGTAGCGGAACATGATGTTGGCCAGATGGCAGTCGCCGTGCAGAATGCCGGGCTCCCAGCGGGCGGGCCGGTTGCGCTCGAGCCATTCGCCGATCCGCTCGACATCGCCGATCTGCGGGCCCGGATAGCCTTCGTTGGCGCTGTAGGAGTCGAGTTCGGCGAGCCAGCGCGGCACCTGACGCTCCAGGAAACCCTCCGGCTTGCCGTAGTCCTCGAGACCAAGTTTCCGGTAGTCCAGCGCACCCAGTCGAGCGATCGCCTCCACCGCGGACAGGCCCATCTGCCTGCGAATCTCCGCATCACCGGCGTGCAGTTCGGGCAGTTCGGTCTGCGGATTGAAACCGATGATCGGCTGCATCAGATAGAACACCGCGCCCAGGACGGATTCGTCGGGGCAGGCCGCGATCACCTCGGGCGCGCGCACGCCCGTCCCGGCGAGCGCGCCCAGCAGCCGCGCCTCCCGGCGGATCACGTCATTGCTCTTGGCGCGCAGGTGTTTCGGACCGCGCCGCAGAACGTAGTCGCGACCCGCGCGGGTGAATCGCAGCATGATGTTCTGGGTGCCGCCGCCGAGCGCGGTCACGCCCTCGAACTGCCCGCCGGGCAGCCCCTGCTCTTCCATCCATTTTCCGACGACCGCGAAGTCGACGACATCACGGTCCACATCGGCCGGTTGCACCACAGACATGTCCCACATTGTGCACCAGAGGCCGCACAGAACTGAAGGCAGACGCCCTCAATAGGCCGTCCGAGCCGACCGATCCCGCGGACTACGGTGAAGCCCATGCGCACGACCCGCCCCGGGGTCCGACCGGGGCCCGCATCCGATCACACCGATGACACCCGGCCGCCGGCCGCACCGCACGAGCTCGGGCTCACGCCGACGGCAGGATCGGCGCACAGCACGTCGACGCCCAGCGGACCCGATCCGGAGCGGGCGAGCACCGAGGAAACGCCGATCGCGCTGACCGTGCTGTACGAGCGGATCGATCGCGCGGTGGATCCCGAGGCCGTGTTCCTGTCGCTGTATCGGGACTCGGAGACGGCGTTCTGGCTCGACAGCACGCATGCCGAACCCGGGTTGGACCGGTTCTCCTATCTGGGTGATGCGGCCGGGCCGCTGGCCGAGACGGTGCGGTACCGGGTCGATGCGGGCCAGGTGGAGATCGATCGGCGGGCGGGCCGCAGTACCGTATCGGGCACCGTATTCGATTATCTGACAACGCGATTGCGGCAGATCGAGATCGATTTCCCGGATGTGCCTTTCGATTTCGCCGGCGGCTACGTCGGCTATCTCGGCTACGAGATGAAGGCCGACTGCGGCGCGTCGGCCCGGCATCGCGCACCCGCGCCCGACGCGCAGTGGCTCTTCGCCGATCGCCTGATCGTGGTCGACCACGTTGCCGAACACACCTATCTCCTCACGCTCGCAGACGCGGATACCCTTGCCGCAGCGGCTCGTTGGCTGTCCTCGACCCGGGCTGCCCTGGCGGCGATGCCCGACCGGTCCACCCCGCCCCGACTCGAGCTCGCCGCCGACGAGGGGGCCGTTGAGTCCCGGCTCACCCGCGGCAGACAACGCTATCTGGCCGATATCGCCGAAATCCGCGCGCAACTGCAGGCGGGTGAGACGTACGAGGTCAACCTCACCGACAGCGCCTACGTCGAGCAGGACTGCGACGGGCTGGCCGTGTATCGGGCACTGCGACGCTCGAATCCGGCGCCGTACGCGGCATTCCTCCGTTTCGGTGAGCTCGAGGTCGCCTGCTCCTCGCCCGAGCGATTCCTCAAGGTGGACCGCACCCGCACGGTGGAGACCAAGCCGATCAAGGGCACCGCACCCCGCGGGCACACTCCCGAACAGGACGAAATCCTGCGCCGCGCACTGGAATCCGATCCCAAGACGCGCGCGGAGAACCTGATGATCGTCGATCTGCTGCGCAACGATCTGGGCCGGGTCTGCGAACTGGGCAGCGTGCGCGTCGCGGCGCTCATGCACACCGAGACGTACACCACGATGCATCAGCTGGTGACCACCATCCGCGGGCGTCTGCGCTCGAACGTGGACGCGGTCACCTGCCTGCGCGCCTGCTTTCCGGGCGGCTCGATGACCGGTGCGCCGAAACTGCGCACCATGGACATCATCGACGATCTGGAAACCGAAGCGCGCGGCGTCTATTCGGGCACCATCGGATTCCTGGGCCTGGGCGGCACGGCCGATCTGAACATCGTCATCCGCACCGCGGTCCGGTACGAGGGGCGCTGGCGGGTCGGCGCGGGCGGTGCGATCGTGCTGGATTCCGATCCCGAGCAGGAGTACCACGAGATGGTGCTCAAGGCGTCCGCGGCGCTGCGGGCGGTGTGTGCGGTCACCGAGGTCGCCGGGGCGCAGCCGTGAACCGGTCTATTTTCCTCGTCCACGACCGCGTCGGCGCGGATCGATCGGCTCCGACGGCGCGTTCTCGCGTCCGGTGAGACGTCCGATCATCGACACCCCCGGCAGCCGGGACAACCGGTTGTAGACCTCCTCGCCCATCGAGATCATCGCCTCGAGCCGCGGCAGCAGCCGGTCGTAGGCAGCGAACGCCGGATCGGCCAGCGCCAGGGTCCGGTCCAGGCGATCGATGGTCCGGTTGAGCCGATCGATCGCCATCGAGAGGTTCTCGATCAGATCCGGCAGCTGGGCGGCGAGCTGCACCGAGGCCGGTGGCAGCCGGACCGCGGTGTCGAAGGCCTGTCCGGCGGTCACCTGCGCGGCGTCCAGAGCCTGTCCGGCCGCCCGCTGGGCCGCCTCCGCCGCGGCCTGGGCGGCGGCGATCAACTCACCCGCGCCGGGCACGCGGGGCGTTCCGGGCTTGCGGGCGGGCTCCTTCTGATCGCTCATACATCCATCGTGCCGCATCGGGCGCCCGCCGCCCGCGCACGACAGACCCTACGGTCTGTGTCGGTGCCGCCTGGCATAGTTCCACGACGATGACCTTCACCGAGAACGGCGCGACGCCGATACCGACTTCGCTGCTGAGCGTGGAACTTTCGTGGCGCTCGGCCCATGCGTTGGACGCGCATGCGCTGTTGCTCGACGACGACGGCCTGGTCCGTACACCGCGCGACGCGGTGTTCTTCAACGCGCCCCGGCATCCCTCCCAGGCGGTGACGCTGGACCAGGAGCCCGAGCCCCGCTCGGCCCGCCTGTCGGTCTCGCTGCCCCGAACCGAGTCCACGGTCGTGCGGATCGTGCTGGGCGTCTCGTCGGAGGGGCCGCTGCACGAGGTGGCGGATCTGACGGTCACGGTCCGGGACGCCGCCGGGACGGTGGCCCGCCGCGACGTCCCGGCACCGCGGTCGCGCGAGGTGACAGCCCTGTCGATCGCGGAGTTCAGCCGAGACGAGGAGCACTGGTCCTTCCGCCCGTTCGACCGCTCCCGGGACGAATTGTCCCAGCTGTTCGAGGATTTCGGCATCGCGACGGATGTCGATGCGGTGCGGGGTCGAATTTCGCTGCGGCGAACAGGATTCGACCGGCTCGTCGATGAAAACCCCACGGTCGCACCGCCGCCGGATCCCCGACCGGACTGGCATCCGCAGGACACGATCTTGCGCTGGTGGGACGGCACGCAATGGTCCGACAGAACCGTCCCGCTACCTCCGGCCGATGCCCGGATCTGCCCGCACTGCGGACGACGACGTAGCTGGCGCGTCCTGGGCGCGCCCGCCCCCTGCCGGTCCTGCGCCGCCGAGATCGAGGAGTACCTCGACACCTGGCGGGCCCGCGCCTGGCGCGTCCTGACCGGTGACGGGCCGGGCGGCGTGGCGTGGGAGGAGCTGTGGACCGCCCTGCGCTACCGGCGGATCTCCGAGGACACCGGGCGCGCGGCGCTGCGCGGCCCCGGTCTGGCCTATGTCGAGCGGCTGGCCGCCTTCGCCGACGAGGAGATCACCGCGGCGGAGGTCGAGGAGTTCGACACCGCCCTGCGGGAGCTGGACCTGTCCGGCCCGCAGGTGGAGGAGTTGCGACGCCGCATGCACCGCGGCCGCACCCGCACCCGGTTTCGTGCCGGGGAACTGCCCGTCGTGCACGCGCGGGGGCTGCATCTGGATCCCGAGGAGCGCGTCCACCTGGACATCGAAGCGACCCGCATCCGGCAGTTGTCCCGCGGCGAGCGCGCCACCGCGGGTCGGCTGATCGGCACGAACAAGAAGCTGCGTTTCGTCGGGCCGGAGGCGGGAATCGAAATGCCCTGGTCCCGAATCGTTTCCGTCTCCATCGCCGAGGGCCTGGTCGCGCTCGCGGCGACCTCCGCACGCGGCGGAGCCGAATTCGACGTCGAGGACCCGGATCTGGTGGCCGCGATGCTGGAAGGCGCTCTGCGCGTGGCCAAACGACTCACCCTGGCCCCGGGGCGCCGGGACACCCGCGTGATCCCGCCGGAGATCAAAGCGCAGGTGTGGCATCGAGACGGCGGGGCGTGCATCGAATGCGGCGCCACGCACTATCTGGAGTTCGACCACGTCATCCCGCTGAGCCGGGGCGGGGCGACCAGTCCGGGAAATCTGCAGGTCCTGTGCCGGTCCTGTAATCGTGCCAAGGGCGCGCGCATCTGACTCGGCGGCGCTATCCGACCTTCGGCACCGGCAGGTGGATGCCCAGCACCGATCGGGTCAGCCCCGAGACCACATCGGCGGTCTGGTCGGCGGGACTGCCGTCGGTCTGCGCGGAAATGGTGAAGCCGGGCCCGAAGGACGCCGAACCCACCTGCTGCGGACCGTAATCCGACCAGCCCCACTTGTTTCCGATCACGCCGGGCAGCCGAGCGGTACCCCAGTTCTGCGCGGTGCCGTCGGCGGCGACCGGACTCGCCGTGGCCATCCAGGCCAGCACGGGTGAGCCGGGATCGGTGGTCATCTTGCGGTCCAGGAACTTCGTGATGTCGGCGGTGCTGGTGGAGGACTGCCCCCAGGTGGGACCGGAATGGGTGGCGGGCAGACCGTATTCGGCGGCCTCGGCGTCGACGGCGTTCGGGTACTTCGCCGCGCTGGCGTCCGCCGCCGAATCATCGGAGTAGCGGATCATTCGCTCCGTGAGCTGCCGATCCTGTGCGGAGCCGTCGCCGTGGCGCAGTGCGTAGTCGGCCATGTAGAGCTTCACCAGGGACAGCCCCGAGCGCGACTCGGTGTCGTTGGCGGTTCCCAATTGCAGGTTCAGGAAGTCCACGCGCAGCGAGATCGAGGTCCGCCCCGGAACGCCCGGCATATCCATACTGGTCGGCGTGGCGACCGGGGGTACGGGATCTGCCGCCGCATGCCCGGCGAACAGACACAACCCGGCCGCGAACATTCCCGCCACAACCGTTCGACAGCGCATGGTCAGCCTCCTCGATCCACACTTCGGTTCCGATCGGAAACACCCAGCGTCAACGACATCGCGGATGCGAAACGTTAGCCAGAGTAGCGCGGCCGGGCGGCCCAGAAGCATCGACACGACAGCAGCGTGTCCTGTGGTTCATTCGAACATCCCTGATTACCACCTGTTTTCGCGATCCGTCGTAATCCTCGGTCCGCCGGGTGTGTCCGAGCCTCGAGGCCGTACCTCATCGCTGCGAGCCCGCGCGTGTCGCGATTTCCGAAGCGGGCAAACCGGTCTCGTCGGGACCTGGGCGGAGTTACCCTGACAGGAGCGTTGCGCCGGGAGCGTTCGCGCCGGACGCGACGTCAGGCGAGCCACTCTCCCCGAGGATCAACCATGAGCGTCAACGAAGACCACACGGTTCAAACCACTCCCGCCATCGCCGATCCAGCACCGCTGGGTCTGGGCGCATTCGCACTCACCACATTCCTGTTATCGGCGGTCAACGCCGGGTGGGCGACCGCGTCCACCGGCGATGCCTGGGTCGGCTATGCCTTCGCCTACGGCGGGTTGTGCCAACTCCTGGCCGGGATGTGGGAATTCCGCAACCGCAACGTCTTCGGCGCGACGGCGTTCTCCACCTACGGCGGATTCTGGATCGGCCTGGGGCTGTGGTCCCAGCTGGTGGCCCCGCACGCCACGGGCGCGGGCGCCGCGCACGATCTGGGCTGGATCCTGTTGGCGTTCGCCATCTTCAACACATACATGCTGATCATGGCCGCCCAGGTGAATCTCGCGGTGTTCGCCGTGTTCCTCACCCTGGAGCTCACCGAAATCGTTTTGTTCGCAGGCAATTTCGCGGTCAGCGACACCACGGTGAAGGTCGGCGGCTACATCGGCGTGATCACCGCACTGTGCGCCTGGTACGCCTCGGCGGCGGGCGTGGCCAACGGCATCGGCGGCAAACTCCGACTCCCGGTAGGTGCGCCGCTGGTCGCGTGACCCCTGCCGGCGGGCTCCACGGAGCACCAGCGTCACACGATCGGCGACCGAAACCAGGCCGGGCCCGGCATCCACCGGGCCCGGCCTGTCGGCCGTCCGGACCGTTCAGCCCGGGAAGCCGAAAGTCACTGTCCCCCGGACAGATCCGCGGACAGGTCGGCCACCTCGACGCCCTCGGGAATCCGGACCTCCTCGACGGGCTCGGGACGGTCGTCGAATTCCAGCCGCAAGGCACGGCACATGGTGGCGTGCATGTCGTACAGCGCGGTGATGTAGGTCAGCTGCAGGATCTCCGGATCACTGAGGTTGGCCTTCAGCACCGCGAACACCTCGTCGGGCACCCGGCCGCCGTCGTAGACGAGCCCGTCGGTGTAGGCCAGGATGGCTCGCTCGAGTTCGGAGAAGCAGTCGGCGATCTGCCAGTGCGGGATCGCGGCGATCTTCTCCTCGCTGACGCCCAGCGAACGCATCTGCTTGCAGTGCTGGGAGAACACGAATTGACTGCCGCGAGCATATCCGGCCCGGCTCTGCCCGAGCTCGCGCAATTTCGGATCCAGCGTGGCATTGCGGTAGACCGCGAAACCCTTTACCGCGTGGCGGAATACGTCCGGGGACTGCGCGAATACGGTCCACCAATCGCCGGGAGTGGCGTGAATGGTGCCGTGGTCGACAGCCGGATCCTTGTCGGGGCCGAACAACCGGTCGTAGAAGAACAGAATTCGTTCGTCGGTGACTTCGGCGCGCGGCACTTCGCGAAGACGCGGCATGGTACGTGATCCTCTCGGGTGGTACAGATGTGATGATGCGGAATGATCAGAGTCCGGCGGACACGTTCCGGTCCGCGGCGGTCTTGGGCTCGTGCTTCACGTCGTCCTCGGTGAAAGTGCGCGTCCAGCAGGCGAATTCGAGCAGTACGCCGTCGGGATCCTGGAAGTAGAACGACCGCACGAAGGTCCCCTCGTGCACCTCGCGCGAAACGCCACGGGGGCTGTCGTCGTGATTGAGAATCCGGCTGACCTTGATGCCCTCGGCAGCGACTCGCTCGTAATATTCGTCGAACAACTCCGGCGGCACCGCGAACGCGACGTGATTCATCGAACCCACCCCGCTGACCAACTCACCCTCGTCGGGCAGACCCTTCGGCGCGGCGAGCCCGGGAGTGGCATCGGGTGCGTCGGCGAGCCAGAAGAAGGCGAGGCTGTTTCCGCCCCCGCAGTCGAAGAAGAAGTGCTGCCCCAGATTACCGGGCAGTTCTATAGTCTTGATCAACGGCATACCCAGTGTCCCCGAATAGAAATCAATGGTTCGCCGCATATCGGAGCACACCAGCGCGAGGTGATTGATCCCGCCTAGTCGGTACTTCGGATTGGAGGGGCTCATGGCATTCCTTCCTGCTGTGACGGTTCGACGTCCGGAACCGATCCGCTGGCCGCAACCACGAACTCGTACGGTTTCGACGCCCACAATATGACTTGACAGTCATGTCATGTTGTTGGATAGTGTGATCCGTGGCGAAGTCATCTGTCAATAGCCCCGCCGCCGCGGCCGACACCTTGACCCCGCGCGGTCGCAAGACGCGCGAGGCGTTGCTCGATGCCGCGCGGACGGTCTTCGAATCGGTCGGCTTCCTGGACACCCGGGTCGAGCAGATATCGCAGGAGGCCAACGTCTCCTACGGCACCTTCTATCGCTACTTCGAGTCGAAGGAAGACGTCTTCGGCGAGCTGAGCACCCGGTTGTTCGAGGATATGCACCGCCGCGAACCGACCGCGGCCGATCTGTCCCCCGCCGCCAAACTCGTTGCGGCCAACCGCTCCTACTATCGCGCGTATCGACGCAACGCCCGGATGATGGCGATCGTCGAACAGGTCGCGACCTTCAACGAGGAGTTCCGCAGACTGCGGCACGAACATCGCCGTCAGCTCATCGATCGCACGTCCAAGGCCATCGCACGCTGGCAGGACGAGGGGCTGGTCCGGCCGAAGCTCGATCCCGAACTCGCGGCGCGGGTCATGGCCGCGATGGTGGAACACACGATCTATCTGTGGCTGATTCAGGGCGAGGACGCCGACGAGGACGCCCTGCTGGACACGCTCGACCGGATGTCCGTCGGCGCACTCGGACTCGATCCGGACCAGCAGTAACACATCGGCGCCGAGTCAGGAGGCACCCATGACATCAGCTCTCTCCCCCACGGGCGACGCGAGCACCACCCCCGGCCCGCTGGACGGCTTCCGCGTCCTGGAGCTCGGCACGCTCATCGCCGGGCCCTACTGCGGTCGCCTACTCGGCGACATGGGCGCCGACGTGATCAAGATCGAGGCGCCGGATCGCCCCGACCCTCTGCGGGACTGGGGTCAGGCCCAGGGCGGTCACCAGTACTTCTGGGCCGTGCACGCGCGCAACAAGCGGTGCATGAGCCTGGATCTGCGCACCGAGGCGGGCCGGGAGATCTTCCTGGATCTCGCGGCCACCGCCGATGTCGTGGTGGAGAGTTTCCGGCCGGGCACGCTGGAACGCTGGGGCATCGGATACGAGGAACTCACCGCGCGCAATCCGCGACTGGTACTCGCGCGCGTATCCGGATACGGCCAGACCGGGCCGTACGCCGAGCGTCCGGGATACGCCTCGGTCGCCGAGGGCATCAGCGGTCTGCGCCATCTCAACGGATTCCCGGGTCAGGCGCCGCCGCGCATGGCCTTGTCCATCGGGGACAGCCTGGCCGGTCTGTTCGCCTTCCAGGGGGTGCTGGCCGCCCTGCTGGTGCGCGAACGGACCGGGCGCGGGCAGATCGTCGACGCCGCGCTCACCGAGGCGTCGCTGGCCATTCAGGAGTCCACGGTTCCCGACTACCACAAGACCGGCCATGTGCGGCAGCCCTCGGGCACCCGGCTGGACCGGGTGGCCCCATCGAATCTGTATCTGTCCAAGGACGGGTTGTGGGTGATCATCGCGGCCAATCAGGACACGGTGTTCCGGCGGTTGACCGCGGCCATGGGACGTCCCGAACTCGCCGACGATCCCCGCTACGTCGATCACGGCGCGCGCGGTGAGCATCAGGACGAACTCGACGAGCTGATCGGTTCCTGGGCAGCGGATTTCAGCGCGACGGACCTGATCGAGGAACTCGCCCGGCACGGTGTCGTCGCGGGTCCGGTGAACACCGTCGCCGAGGTCATGCAAGATCCACAGTTCCTGGCCCGCGGCATCTTCGTCGATCATGCCGATCCATCGTTGACCAGCCAGGACGCCGGATTCGATCCGGTTCCGGCCAAGGGGGTCGGCGTGGTGCCGCGCCTGAGCGAGACCGCGGGCGGGGTGCGCTGGGGTGGTGCGAGCCGTCCGGGGACGCATACCGACGAGGTGCTCACCGAGGTGCTCGGCTACGACGACGATCGCCTGTCCCGGCTGCGCGAACAGGGCACGATCGCATGAGCGCCGCCGACGCCGTCGACATCCGCGAGGTCGGTCCGCGCGACGGACTGCAGATCGAGGAGCCGATCCCGACCGAGGCCAAACTCGAATTCATCGATGCGCTCGTGGCGACGGGCGTACGCCGGATCGAGGTGACCTCCTTCGTCTCCCCGCGTGCGATACCGGCACTGGCGGATGCGGAAGCCGTTGCCGCCCAGCTGGATCGGTGGCCGGACGTGCAATTCTCCGCACTGGTCGCGAGCCTCGGCGGCGCGCGGCGGGCGTTGGCCGCGGGAGTCACGCACATCGAATACGTCGTATCCGCCTCGGACGGGCACAGCCAGGCCAATGTCGGACGGGACAGCGCCGCGTCGGTCGCGCTCATCGCGCCGATCGCCGAACTGGTCCACGAGGCGGGCGGACACCTCGAGGTGATCATCGCCATCGCGTTCGACTGCCCGTTCGACGGCCCCACCCCGCCCGAGCGGGTGGCCGAGATCGCCAGGAGCGCAATGGCTTCGGGGGCGGATGCCTTGGCCGTCGCCGATACGATCGGCACCGCATCGCCGATCCGGATGGTCGATGTCCTCGGGCGCGTCCGCGCTGCCGCGCCCGCGACCGTTCCGGCCGTCCACCTGCACAACACCCGCGGTCAGGGGCTGGCCAATGCCTGGGCCGCCTACGGTGCGGGAGTGCGTCGATTCGATTCCGCCGCAGGCGGTCTGGGTGGCTGCCCGTTCGCGCCGGGAGCCAGCGGCAATATCGCCACCGAGGAACTGGCCTACATGTTCGAGGACGGCGGAATCGCCACCGGCATCGATATCGACCGGGCCCTGGACGCGGCCCGGCTGATCTCCGGCCTGCTCGGCAAACCCGTCGCCAGCAATCTGCTCGCCGCGGGCGGCCGTTCCGTGCCGACCCGCTGATCACCCTCGATGAGCAGCGAATTATCCACCCCGGGAAGAGGTCCCCATCGTGAATGAACTGGCCGATCGCTTCTTCGCCGCTGTCACCAGCGGCGATGCGGCAGCGTTGACCGATATGTACGCACCCGATGCACGCATCTGGCACAACGAGAAGAACTCCGAGGAGACCGTCGCGGAGAATCTGCGGGTGCTGCGCTGGCTGTCGCGGACGGTGGAAAACCTTCGCTACGAGGATATCCGGCGTTATCCGCTGCCCGAGGGCTTCGCCCAGCAGCACGTCGTGCGCGGTAACCTTCCCGGGCACGGGCCGCTGGAGATTCCGGCCGGATTGTTCGTGCAGGTGCGGGACGGCCGGATCACGCGCATCGACGAATATGTGGATTCGGCCGCGCTCGGGCCGCTCTATGCGGTATCGGCCTCTACCCGGGAGCAGTGATGACGACCATGGACCGGCCCGAGGGCCACATCGCCGAATTGACCGCGCGCATGCGGGAATTCATCGACGGAGAGGTCATCCCGCAGGAGCCGGTACTGATCCGGGACGATGCGGCCGCGACCGCGGAGCTCGACCGACTGCGCACCCGGGCCAAGGAGCTGGATCTGTGGGCGCTGGGGCATCCGGCCGAGATCGGCGGCGGCGGAGTGCCTTTCCTGGACTTCGTCTATCTCAACGAGATCATCGGCCGATCGGAATTCGGTCAGCTGGCGGTGGGTTCGGTTTCCATGCAGGACACCCTGATGCTGTACCGGCACGGCACCGAGGAGCAGCGCCGCCGCTGGATTCCGCCGATGGTGGCCGGGGACGTGCTGCCCTCGGTCGGGCTGACCGAGCCCGAGGTCGCCGGATCCGATCCGACGCTCATCGCCACCCGCGCCGAACTCGACGGCGACACCTGGATCATCAACGGGCACAAGTGGTTCACCACCGGTGCGGCGCAGGCGGCCTACTGCACGGTATTCGCCAACACCGAATCCGATTCCGTGCCACGGCATTCTCGGATCAGCGCGATCATCGTGCCGACCGACACCCCCGGCTTCGAGATCGTCCGCTCGATCCCGACCATGGGCCACGACCCCAGCGACCACTACGAGGTCCGGCTCACCGATGTGCGCGTGCCGGCCGAGGCGCTGCTGGGCGAGCGCGGCAAGGGTTTCGCGGTGGCACAGGATCGGCTCGGGCCGGGCCGGATCTTCCACTGCATGCGCTGGCTCGGGCAGGCCCAGCGGGCCTACGAGCTGATGTGCGAGCGCGCCAACACCCGCTACGCGCACGGTTCCCTGCTCGCCGAGAAGGGCGAAATCCACCGGTACATCGCCGAATCCGCCGCCGAGATCCACGCCGCCCGGCTGATGACGCTCGACGCGGCCCGCGCGATGGACGCCGGGGAGGACTACCGGATCCGAGTCGGACTGATCAAGTTCTGGGGTGCGCGCATGCTGCACAACGTGATCGATCGCGCCATCCAGGTGCACGGCGCGCTCGGCCTGACGGCCGACACTCCGCTCGAGCGCATGTACCGGCAGGCCCGCTACGCCCGCGTCTACGACGGCCCGGACGAGGTGCACCGAATGTCCACCGCCCGCCGACTGCTACGCTCTCCCGAGGCGGCGCCGTGGCTGTGACGCCGGCTTCCCCTGGGCCGGAGTCGATCACGCTGGCCGAGGGCGTCGGCGAGGTGCTGCGCGCAGCCACCGGACGCACCATCGGCGAGGTATCCCTGCGCCGATTCACCGGCGGCGCGAGCAAACAGGTCTACGCCGTCGACGCCCGCGACGACGCGGGCGCGGCCGTGCGCGCGGTGCTTCGCCGCGATCCTCCCGGGCACGGCGACGCCGCCCGGATGGGCGCCGAGGCGGCCTGCCTGCGGGCCGCGGCCGTGGCCGGGGTGCCGGTCCCGGCCGTACTCGCCGCCGCGAACACCGCACCCGGGATCGATGCGCCGTATCTGCTGATGGAGATGGTCGAGGGCGAGTCGATTCCCCGTAAGCTGCACCGTGATCCGGAGTTCGCGCCGGTGCGCGATCGGCTCGCCGCCGATCTGGGCCGCGTGCTGGGCCTGATCCACCGCACCCCGCTGGACACCCTCGACTCGCTCGACGACGAGGACCCCCTGGATACCATCGAGCAGATCTACCGGGGTCTGGACGAGCCCCGTCCCGCGGTGGAGATGGGTTTGCGCTGGCTGCGCGAGCATCGCCCGCCGCCGCGCCGGAAAACACTGGTGCACGGCGACTTCCGGCTCGGCAACTTCCTCATCGCCTCGGACGGCGTGCGCGCGGTCCTGGACTGGGAGCTGGCGCACCGCGGCGATCCGATCGAGGATCTGGGCTGGCTGTGCGTGCGCGCCTGGCGTTTCGGCGCACCGGCCCCGGTCGGCGGGCTCGGTACCCGCGAACAACTCCTGGACGGTTACGCACAGACCACCGGAATCCGGCCCGCGCCGGAGGAACTGCACTGGTGGGAGACGTTCGGCACACTGAAGTGGCTGGTGCTGAGCAGATTTCAGGCCGAACGTCACCTGGGCGGCCAGGAGCGCTCGGTGGAGCTGGCCGCCATCGGACGGCGCGTCTGCGAATCGGAATACGATCTGCTGTCCGTGCTGGGCATGCTCGACGAATCCGTCGTGGTCCCGGCCGCATCCGAACCGGCGGCCACGGTCCACGATCGCCCCCACCTCACCGAGATGCTCGACCTCGTCGCCGACACGCTCACCGAGGAGATCGCCCCCACCCTGACCGCCGAACAGCAACGTCAGCGATTCCTGCTGCGGATCTGCGTCAATCTGCTCGGTACCGCGACTCGCGAACTGCACGCCGGACCGGCGGCCACCACCGAGGTCGCCGAGCTGCTCGGTGAGCTGGACTGCGATTCGGAAGCCGAACTCGCCGCGGGATTGCGTTCGGGCGCACTGTCGTACTCCGACAACGAGGTTCGCCGAGCGGTCTCACTCGCGGTGCTGTCCCGCCTGGAGGTCGCCAATCCCCGGCACCTGCACTGATCGGGAGCAGCGCCCGCCTCTGCACGAGGCGGGCGCTGTTCGAATTCTGCCCGGACGAAGCGTCGCTAAGCGCTCAAGCGAACCGGCAACGCCTGGTGGCCGTTCATCACGAAGTTCTGCATCGGCCGCAGTTCATCTGCGGCAGAGGCTAATCGAAGCTCCGGAAACCGGGACAGTAACGCGGGCAGGGCGATTCGCGCCTCGAGCCGGGCCAGGGGTGCGCCCAGGCAGTGGTGCATCCCGTAACCGAAGGCCAGATGCCCCCTGCTGCCGGTCTCCCGGTCCGATGACGGGTTGAACTCACCGGCGCTGCGCCCGAACGCCTTCCGGTCGCGATTGGCTCCCGCGAACGAGGCCAGGATCGCTTCGCCCTTGGGGATCCGGACACCGCCGCCGAGGTCGAGATCCACGCGCGCGAATCGGAACGGCATATTCGCGATCGGCGACTGCCAGCGCAGGCTCTCCTCGATCACCTCTTCCCACTCGACCTCCCCGGCGAGGGCCGCCGCACGGGCCTGCGGATGGGTCAGCAGCGCTAGGATCGTCTGGTCGATCAGATTCACCGTCGTCTCGTGCCCGGCGCTGATGATCAACGTCAGGGTGTCCAGCAGTTCCTGATCGCTCAGCAGCGGACCGGTGGCCTCGTCGGGGCCGGTGATCAGCGTGCTGGTCAGATCGTCGCCCAGATGCTCACGCTTGTAGGCGATCAGCCGGCCGACCAGCTCGAGCAACGCCATGAAATCCTTCTGCACCTGTTCCGGCGGGGCGGAAGTATCCAGTGTGCCGTCCGCGTGCTCGCACAGTGGAGTTCCGATTTCCGACGGCACCCCCATCAGTTCGGTGATCACCTTGATCGGCAGCGGACGCGCGAAATCCGCTCGCAGGTCCGCGATGTCGCCGTCCGGGGTGTCCGCGAGCGCGTCCAGCAGATCGCTGACCATCGCCTCGATCCTGGGCTGCAGGGCCTGTACCCGGCGCGTGCTGAACGCGGGACCCACCGCCTTGCGCAGGCGTGCGTGGTCCTCCCCCGAACTCCGCAGCATGTTGCGCAGGCCGATCCACGGAGTCATCACCCAGTCGGCCGGAATCCGGCCCTCCCGCAACGTCGTCCAATCCTGCGGCTCCTTGGAGACCTGCGGATCGGTCATCAAACGCCGCAGTATCGCGTAGTCGGTGACCATCCACACCACCACCCCGCCGGGCAACTCCACCCGGCCCGCCGGGCCCAGTTCTCGAATGCGGGCAATTTCGCCGTGGATATCGGTGCCGGCCGGGTCCAGCACGATGGGTTGATTGTCCGTCACGGGAACTCCTTACAAGCGGGCGGACGGTTCGAACCTCGACGACGTAGCGATCTGCATCGGCGCCGTGGCCGGGAACTCCACCGGCAGTGAAACCAGTGCGCGATGGAAAGGCCCCGGACGCCAGGATAATTCGCTCAGCGGTATCGCGAGCTTCATATCCGGCAGGGCATCGATCAGCAGATCGATGGCATCCTGCGCGATCGTCCTGGCCATCATCTGCGCCGGGCAGGCGTGCGGGCCCGCGCCCCAGGCCAGATGCGACCGGTTGCCGGTGCGATCACCACCGGCGATACGCGGATCGTTGTTGCAGGCCGCCAAGCCGATCAGCACCGGTTGATCCGCGGGCAGCCACACCTCGTCGACCAGAATCGGCTGGCGCGGATACATGATCGAGAAGTTCGTCAGTGGCGGATCCTCGAACAGCACCTCGTCCAGCGCGTCCTCGGTGGAGAGCGCACCGCTGATCAGCCCGCTGCCGAATCGGTCGTCGCTGAGCATCAGCAGCATCGTGTGCAGGATCAGGTTGGCCAGCGGCTCGGTTCCCATGGAGAACAGCAGCGCGGCCTGATTGATCACCTCCACGTCGTCCAGGCGGCCGGGGTCGGTGATCAGTGCCGAGGTGAGATCCTTTCCCGGCCTGGCACGTTTGTCGGCCACGACCCCCGCCAGCGCGCCGATGAACATCTCCTGCCCGGCCTGCGCGTTGACGGTGTCCAGCATCGCCGCCATTCCGGCCCACGCCTGCCGCGCCGCTTCGGTCGGAAAACCCATCAGATTCGCCAGCACCTGGAAGGTCAGCGGGGCCGCGTACCGGCTGAGCAGATCACAGCCGCCCTCGCCGCAGAAGCCGTTGATGAGTTCTTCGGCGGCATGGCCGACCAGATCGTGCAACCGATTCAGATCGACCTCGCGCAGCGCCGCGAAACTGCTACGGAACCGCTGATGTGTCTCACCGGTGGTGCGCAACGCGTTGGCACGGGCCTCCAGGAACGGCCGGACCGGGCAATCCTCGGGGACCGAGCGCTGCCAGCGACTCGGATCGGCCGGGAAATGCTCGGGGTCGCGCATGATCCGTAATGCCGTCGCATAGTCCAGAACCAGCATCGCCGGGACGCCGGGCGCCAGCTCCACCGGCGCGATCGCGCCGAATCGCGCGCGCATCTCGTCGTAGGCGTGATGCGGATCGGCCGCGAACTCCGGCTCGTACAGTCGCACCTGGTCCCGTCTCGATCCGGTCGGCGATGTCTCGTACCCCACCGATACCCCCTGCGGCGGCATATTCACCCGGCCACCACCTGCGCCTCGGTCGACGCCGAACTCCTGCTACCTCTGCCGATCCCGCACTCCACACGTCGGCCATGCACGCCGGTGATCCTCTTTTCTGCATCGCACTTCACGGAAACATCTCGGCGCGCGGACCGCGCCGAACGGTTCGAACACCTCGGAGATGGATCGAATTCCGTTGCGGCAGACGCTACCTCAGCATGGTCCAGGGCGCGCGAGATGATACGCGATCGGATCGGATTACCTATTCCCAGCAGTTGCACACAGCATGGGAATCCAGTCGCGCGTACCGGAGACGAAAGACGCCCGCTCCCACGGGGAACGGGCGTGCGCCGATCGGATTTCTCACGAGAACTGCTGGCGTAGCTCCCGTTTGAGAATCTTTCCGGTCACATTCTTCGGCAGTGCTTCCACGAACTCCACCCGGCGCGGCACCTGGAACCCGCCCAGTTGCTCGCGGCATCCGGCGATGATGTCCTGCGCCGTGGCGGTGGCGTTCTCGCGCAGGACGATCACCGCGCAGACGACCTCACCCCAGGTGTCGTCCTGCACACCGATCGCGGCCGCCTCCGCGACGCCCGGCTGCCGATACAGGGCCTGTTCGACGGTCAGCGAGGCGACGTTCTCGCCGCCGCTGATGATCAGATCCTTCTTCCGGTCGACGATGTAGACGAAACCCTCCTCGTCCTGGCGGACCAGGTCGCCGGTGTGGAACCAGCCGTCGGTGAACGCATCGGCGGTGGCCTGCGGATCCTTCCAGTAGCCGAGCATCACCTGATCGCCGCGCACGATCATCTCCCCGACCTGTCCGGTCGGCACATCGGCGAACTGGTCGTCGACGATGCGAATTTCGGCCAGCCGCATGGGTTTTCCGGCCGAGGCGAGCAGTCCGGTCTCCCCCTCCGCCGCACGACGGTGCGCGAACTCGTCCAGATGCAGGACGTTACCGGCGAGTTCGGTCATACCCATGCCCTGGTAGAAGTCGCAGCCGAACCGATCGAGTCCGGCGCGCAGCACCGCGGCGGGGATGGCCGAGGAGCCGTAACCCACCGCCTGCAGGGTGTCGAGGGAATGTTTGTCCAGCTCCGGATCCTGCAGCAGGAAGTTGATCATCGTCGGGGCCAAACCCGTTTGGGTGACCTGCCATTCGTCCACCAGACGCAGGAATGTCGCGTTGTCGTAGGACCGCAGGATCCCGACCGTGCAGCCGAGCAGATGGTTGATCATGACCACGTATCCGCCGATGTGACACAGCGGGAAGCAGAACAGGAACACCGTCTCCTCCGGCACCTCCCACTGCAGCGCCGACGAGGTCACGCCCGCGAGCAGGTTCCGGTGCGAGATCATCACCCCCTTCGGCGCACCCGTGGTTCCGCTGGTGTACACGAGCCAGGCCGGATCGCCGGGGTCCGGAACGTGCTCGGGCGCTTCCGCCGCAGCGCCCGAGAGGAATTCGTCCCAGGCGGTGGCGCCGGCGGCGGCTCCGATCGACACCACCGTGGTCACCGACGGTATGCGATCGCGGATACGCTCCACCACCTCGGCGAACTCCGGCGCGATGATCAGCACCCGCGCCTCGGAATGCTCCAGGAGGGAGACGATCTGGTCCGGATGCAGCCGGACGTTGAGAATCGTCAGCGCCATGCCCGCCATCGGGACGCCGTAATAGCAGTCCAGGTACTGCGTGCAATTCGAGGACAGGATCGCGATCCGATCGCCCGGCGAAGCGACGCCGAGCAGCGCATTCGCCAAACGGCGGCAGCGATCTCGCAACTGCCCGTAGGTGATCTGTTCCTGTTCGAACCGCAGCGCGATCCGGTCCGGGTGTTTGCGCGCACCGTATTCGACGATGTCACCGATCAACATCTGTTCTGCTCCTTGCCGATTCGAATCCGACGCACCATCACCGGATCGCCATCGGGTTGATCGGCGAGCCGACACCGCGGGTGAACGGCAGCGGCGGGCCGGTGTAGAAGAAGTCCCATCGCCCGTCGGCGGCGCAGGCCTGCGAAAGGTCTTCGAAGTCCAGCATTTCCGCGAGCGTCATGCCCATGTCGCGGATGAGCACCATATGCAGTTCGAATGCCGTGCCGGGATGTTCGCCCGGCATCACCTCCACGGCCCAGTTGTCCGAGCCGACGACCGCGATATCCTTGTCCCGCAACCATTTCGCACAGGCCAGACTCAGACCGGGCTCACCGGCCATGAAGCTGTTCGGGTCGCGCTCGGTCAGGAATTTCCGGCGCCACCCGGTCCGGAACAGCAGGATGTCGCCCGCGCCGATCTCCACGCCCTGCGCGGCGGCGACCTCGTCGAGTTCGTCGGGCCCGATCGCGGTTCCGGCCTCGAGCCAGTCCACCCCGCGCGCCCGCGCGATGTCCAGCAGTACGCCGCGTCCGGCGATGCCGCCGGCCTGGGTGTGGATGCCGCACTTGTCCGCGCCCTTGACCGTCACCCCGTCGCCCGGATGGCCGTTGTAGAGCTGATCGTCGTAGTGCACGTGCGCCAGCGAGTCGTACTGCGAACCGGCCTGCAGCGGCATGAACACGAAGTCGTCGGCCCATTTGAACCCGCCCGGCAGCACCTGCTCCTGCCCGTTCTCCGACATCAACCGGATCGGATTGATCCGCAGCCCACCCGGCTGCGGCCCGTCTCCGTCGAGCGGAATCCCCAGCGCGAACACCTCTCCCGTCCGGACCAGCCCCGCCGCGGCCGACACCCGTTCGGCCGTGAGCAGATTCGTGGTCCCCCGCTCATCCTCACTCCCCCACCGCCCCCAATTGCTGACCTCCTGGCCCAACGCGCGCATATCGGGAACTTCAGGCACCGCTGCCTCCTCTGGATCCATTCATGACGTGACAGTCATGTCAACTTTCTCGCCCAGTGTGATCGACCGCACTACCGGTGTCAATAGCGCATCGCCGAGGGGGCGGACCACCTACCCGACAACGGGGCGGCCACCCACGGCCGACGGCTCGAACAACGACACTGGAGCGTTCATGCAGCCATGACTGTCACCCACAGGCCGAACACACAGAACTCGATCTGGTCGACGGCCCGCATGCTCACACCTCACGCCATCCGGCCGCCGCGACGCACAACTGGTCGCCGATCGACCGCAGGGCCGCCACGCCCCCCGCGATCGGATAACCGCATCCGACCTTGTCCGATGCGCCGGAACCGCGCAGATTCTCGGCTCCGCACTCCACATCCCCGCAACTACGCCACCCGCGCCTTCGCGAGATCGGCTCCGGGCCGCCGAGGGCGACCGTTCGGTTTACGTTTGCGATCGTGGTATCGATCCGAAAAGACTAGTGACACTTCGTGTTCCAGCCGGTAATGTTGATTCTGGTCGATCGACCATCGCACATACTTGGGGATCCAGTTCTCGAATTCTGTTGTTGTGCAGAAACATTAAGGGGTAACCAACCATGACCTCCGAACACGAGTGCTCGACTTCCGCCGTGGTTATCGCTGCGAGTTTTCCTGTGAGTCGGCTGCGTTCGTAGTGGGCGACTGCGGCTGACATCTCAATCAACTTGTCGCCCAGTCACTTTCGTTCGACAGAACCGACGAACCCTACCCAGGGTTTGCGTCCGTATCGGCACCGAAGGTAATCGTCGGAACTCGCCGAGTTCGTCTCTTTCGACACTTCGAGATACTCCGTGCGAATGCGCGATTTTCGTCCTGCGCGCAGGAGTTCACGGTGAATACCGGTACGCGGAAATCCGAAGTGCGCATATTCATTCGACTTCATTTCGGTCGGCGGCACGTGGGTGCCGTGCCGACCGGCCGGAATTGCTCTGCCTCCCGGATCCGGGAATGAAAGGTGCCGCAATGGAATTCGATGCCACATCAACGAAATTCGATGTCGTGCTCGGCATCGACTCGGCCAGTTTCTCGGCGGGAATCGCCGAGCTCTACAACGCCCCGGACAAGAAGGCATACGACGCCTTCTTCCAAAGCGAATACCAGGGTCAGGGGGTGGAGGGCACCTGGGCGGTGGTCGGGGACGCACCCGCTTTCAGGTTCGAGGCGCCCACGCTGGAGAAATGGCGCGACTCGGTCGACAAGAACGGGCAACACCCGGCCGACGGTGACCTTCCGGCCGATAACGTCTTCGTGCTGTCGATCCCCAGCCTGCAGATGGCCGTCACCAAGCTGCCCACGGTGTCCCCGGAGGTCGAGTTCTACGGGCAGGTGACGCTTGCTACCGATTCCGAGTCGAACACACCGACGGTGTCGCTCACCCCGCTGGCAATCTGGGCGGACGAAAGCCAACTGGGACAGGCGAAGCCGTTCGTCAACGGCATCATCCTGCCGCAAGTGTTCAAGAAGCTCGCCACGGTCCTCGAGGGACACGAGATACCTTCGCAGCAGATCCCTTTCGGGCAGACCACGCTCGACCTCACCATCGTCGGCGTCCTCATCACCGACACGCACCTGATCGTCGTGGCCACGGACGGCGACTCGACCGCCGTGGCGGTGCCGTCCGCATGGCCCACCGAGCCGGTATTCGCGATCGTCAACCGCGGCTATGCCCTGGATCTCGCACAGCAGGCCGCGGCGGCGAACAAGAACAAGACGCTCTACGACAAACAGCCCGACGGAACGAACAAAACGGCCTCCCTCGCGGCCAAGGCGGTCCTCGCGAGCGTGGACAACATCACGGTCAGCTCGACCGATGCGACGTCGTGGTCGGGCGACCTGAACGTGTCCTTCGACGTGTCGGCCACGGTGCTCGGCAGCACGTGCGCATTGAAGAAGGCCAGCAACAACATCCAGTAGAAGCCTCCGAATCCCGACAATACCGAGGACGGTGAACGCCGATGCAGTACAAGGTGACCCTGACACCGCAGGAACCGACATTGACCGTGAAAGTGTCGGCCGACTCGGCCGAGCAATTCACCGCCACGGTCACCGACCTGAGCCTGACGCACGCGGAAGTCGAGCCGGACGGGAAGGGAATCGACAAAGTCCTCGAAGCCGCGGCCAAACCCCTGGTCCAGGCACTGGTCAACAAACTCGTCCCGAGCCTGATCGGTCGCGTGAAGGGCCAGAAGCTCCCGTGCAAGCTCGACCATCCGGTCGGTTATCGGGTGAAGGTCCAGGACGTGCCGATCTGGGTCCAGGCGGCGAACCTCACGCTCGGTACGCACGAGACCCACCTACTGGCCACCGGCGAGATCGAGGTCCGGTCATGACCGCGCCCGGCCCGCTGTCCGTGCCGACGCCGCCCACCATGCCGCTGGCGCGCACGGTCGAGATGCCCGCACACATCGGCTACCCCTCGGGAGCCCTGTCGCTGCGGTTCACCGAGGTGACCGTCGAGCCGACGCGGGAGCCGGACGCCGTGGCCGTATCGGACGGCGACCGCACCGTGGTGGGACTGCCGCCGCTGCTGGTGCGCGCACGGTACGCGATCGACGCCACGCCCGACCGCGTCGCGACCGTCGACGGCGGCGGCGACCTGTCGCTGCTGCCGGAATCGGCCACCGCGCCCAGGTCCGGCGCCGAGACCGAAGCGCACCCGGAATGGCTCGACAACGCGCGGGACCAGCGAATGAGGTTGGCGCAGACCGAGAACGGCTGCAGTCTGCTCAATGTGTACGACCAGCACACGGACGTGTTCGCGGAGCTGTTCGACCCCAACTTGGGAACGTTCTCCGACGACATCTGGACCAAGCATGGCGGTACGGCCGCGATGGCGGCCGACACGCACAACGCGGTCACGAACGGCCAGGACGCGATCAACGACCCGGCGAAGTCGTACCAGCTGCACACCGGGGACATGGCGAGCTACAACGTCAATGCGTTCACCCGCCAGGTCGCGGCCGCCAGCTACACCCTCTACCTCGACCCCGACTACGACCCGTACGACTACCCGGACCGACAGCCCCAGCCCAAGTACCAGGAGGCCAGCCAGGCCACCTGGGACTTCGCAAACGCGGTGAAGGACAACGGGAACGACGACAAGGACGCCACCAACCCGATGACTCGGGACGAGGTCTATCAAGCGGTGATCGACCATCCGGGCCCCTCGACCGCGTCCGCATTTCCGCGCGAGCGGTTCGCCGCGGTGCTGTCCCCGTTCGCCGACGACGTCTGGGCGGGCTGGGACGACGACGAGCGCGACCTGATCCGAGAATTCCACCGCCAGGCGCGAGCCGGTCGCGAGGCGCTGCGCGCCGCCACGGCGCCGACTCCGCTGTTCGAGGGCGCGGGCAGCGGTGGGGTCACCGGCGCCGCCGTCGTGATCGACGCCGCCGGTGCGGTCCACGTCGAATTCCCGGATTTCGATCTGGCGCTGGATGATTCGGGGTGGACGGGCGCAGCTGCCGATATCGCGCGGGATCGGCTCAACGCCGCGGGATTCCTGGCCGGTCTGGTGCGCGACGCCGTCGCCGAACGACTGCGCGGCGCGGTCCTGGCGGGAGAGCCGAGCCTGCTCACGGATCCACCGCTGTGACCGCCACGGAGATCGTGCCGCCCGCGACCGTGCTGCGGTCGGGTCCGCGCGAGGACCCGGTCACGCAGGTGTGGCGGACACTGCTGGCCGACGACCTCGAGCGGTACCACGCACTGCTCGAGGAGGCGCTCGCACCGCAGCGCGATTACCTGACCGACACCGAGTGCGCGCTCTACACCGGTGGCAAGAAACTGCGCCCGCTGCTGCTGGCCCTGTCCGCGCACCTGGTGCACGGGCCGGGCGAGCTACCGGTGAAGGCGGCCCGCGGCGCGGTGTCGCTGGAGATGCTGCACGTCGCCACGCTGATCCACGACGACGTGATAGATCACTCGGCCGTGCGGCGGGGCCTGCCCTCGGTCAACTCCGCACGCGGGGCCGGGACGGCGATCCTGCTCGGCGACATGCAGTTCGTGCAGGCCGTGCGCGGGTTCGTGGAGTGCATCGACGTCGAACGAGACCTCGGCCTGGTCAAGTCCGTGCTGGACGTTGCCTTCCGGATCTGTTCCGGGGAACTGGACGAGCTGCGCGTGGACCCGTCGTGGCGCACGGAGATTCTGGTGGAACGCTATTGGCGCACGATCGATCGCAAGACGGCCGTGCTGTTCGCGCTCGCGTGCGAGTGCGGTATCGCGCTGGTCGACGGCCATACCCGTGATGTGCGGCGGATCGGCTGCTACGGCCGCCGGGTCGGGCGCGCGTTCCAGGTCATGGACGACCTGTTCGACCTGACCCAGGACGAGAGCGTCTCCGGGAAGCCGCGCGGCATCGATCTGGCCCGCCGTCGGCTGTCGCTGCCGATCGTGTACGCGATGGCGGAACTGGGTGACGAGCACAGGCTCAGTCGCGTGATGCGCGGCGCACAGCCCGTGCCCGACGATCTGACCGAACTGGTGAACGACGTCCGCACGACGGCAGGGTTCGCCCGCGCCTACGCGGACGCCCGCAGGCAGGCACTGGACGCGCTGGAGTATCTGCGGCCCTTTCCGCGCAACCCCTACCGCGATGCCCTCGAACGGATTGCGCTGCACGTCGTCGATAGAGACCGCTGACCACACCACCAGCACCACACCATCAGGAGGACATCGTGGGCGAAGGTTTGTTCCGATTCGTGTTCAACACGCTCCAACCCCGAATGGCCCAGCCCGACACCAGGTTCTATCTGCCCACGGTGCTGACCGGCCTGACCGACGAGGACGGCGACAAGGTCCTGCCGCTGCACTCCGACTCCTGGCCGATCGGCCCGCTGGAGGACGACAGCGCCGTGACCGTCACCACCATCTTCCACGACGAGTTCTACCTGTACCTCAAAAACGTGCTGATCAGGAAACACCCGGAGGAGTTCGACCCGCGCATCACCTCGGACCAGTTCGACGTCATCGCGACACCGGGGAACGACAAGCCGCAACTGAATCTCTCGAAGGCGAAGGTCGAGGGGCTGGAGAACGCCCGGCTCGAGTCCGACTTGACCGTGCAGCGCGCGGGCAACGGCTACACCTCGACCGTCACTATCGCCTTCGGAAAATTCCCGGATCTGCCGCAGGCACTCACGGTCTCCGGCGAGTACGTGCTCGACCAATCGCTCAGCATGGCCGATTCGGGGAAGAAGACGGTCACTGCCCAGCAGGAGAAGAAGGCGCCGTTCGACTGGCCCACCTTCGACCTGTCCTGCTCCGGGAGCTTCCAATCGTTCGTCACCACACTGTGGGCCGAGGTCGACTGGACCCTCTCGGTGGACGGGCAGGGGCAACCCCGGATCGAGATCGACGAGATACGCCTGCGCGGCCAGCACACCGGCGATGAGCCGACGCTGACATTGGACACGGTGAGTGTCGACAAGAGTGATCCGGGCCTCCTGCCGAAAGAGTTGGAGAAGGCCGCCAAGACCGCGTTCGACAGCAAGGCCGGCCGCGAGGGACTCATCGCGCGCATCAAGGAAACACTCGACGAACAGCACAACCGGGACAGTCTGGCTCGGGAGCTGACGACGAACCTGAGCTCGGTGCTGGACCGGTCCATCGGTCCGGCCGCCGGGGGAAAGTCGGTGGACGACAGCATATTCGCCCGCTTGGGCAGCGCGGTGAACAACTCGGCGAGCGACTACTATCTGCCCGCCGTGATCTTCGGGGTCACCTCACCGAAGCTCGATCCGTACCAGTTGAGCTCGATTCCGTTCCAGGTCGAGGTATGGGACACGCCGGTCGATGTCGCGTTGAACGATTGCGCGCTGGCCGGGATCGCCGACGCGATCGCGCCCGCCGACGATCTGGTATTCGACCCGGGTGTCACTGCGCGCGTGTGGTTTTCGACCCTGCCCGACCAGAGCACGGTGCGGTACCGCGACGCCGACGGACGGGAACAGACCGGGACACTGCACGCGCCGCTGAAGCTGACCGGCAACGCGGTGGTCACGATCGAGGGCCAGGACCCCATACAGGGGCCGTTCACCGTCACGGTCGCCTCGGCCACGGCCGACACCGTGCTCCCGACCAGCGGCGGCGCACACAACGCCCTGGACACCCTGACGATCACCTGCACGTCGCTGAGCATCGACGCCGACCCCGGCAACATCGACATCAACGTGGACATCGGCGACAGCTTCAAGGATCTCGTCAACGAGCAACTCAACACGACCGAGAACCGAAAACGGATCGTCGACGAGATCAACAAGAAGCTCGGGGAGTCCGGCACTCTCACCGACCTCGGCAACACGATCAGCGAAAACGTCAGGAGCACAATCACTTCCCGGCTGGACGGGTGACCCGTGACCACGCTGGACGACCTGCTGACCGCCGTCGCGAACCTCGTCACCGCGGGCACGTTCGCGATGGCGCCCGGCGCGCTGGGTTCCGACGGTATCCGCGTCCTGGTCACCGACTCGTTTCCGCTCGCCGACGGTAAGTGGGTGCTGACCGCTGTCCAGGGGCCGACGCGCCAGAACGACGCCGTAGTGCTGACCGGCACGTCCGCGACGTTGCTCGGCGTCAGCGCGCCTCGCCTGGCGTTGTCGTTCGACCTCGCCGACGCGGGCGCGCCCGCGCTGCGGGTTGTGCTGACCCCCGATCCGGACTCGTGGAATCCGGGCGTGTCCTTCCCTGACTGGCGGGAAACCGCTCCGGCGCTCACCGAGCTGGTGCTCGAGCGTCCGCGACTGGTGTGGTCGAGCCTCACGCGACCGGAGGCCGCGGCGGGCCTGAACGTTGCGGCGGACGACGTGTCGACCAAAGGTTCGCTGGCCGCGCTGGCCGTGTTCCCCGACCTGCGGTTGCCGCAGCCGCGCGGGGCGATCACCGGCGGTACGCCCCCGACGACCCGGATCGTGACCGAGCCCTCCCCGGCGCTGACGATCGGCGGCCTGTCGCTGCCGCTGACCTTCACGGCGGTGGCGGCGGCCGAGCCGGGGCCGTGCCTGGAGTTCGGCAGTGCCGTCCACATCGGCCACGGGGTGCCCGATATCGCGGTGTCGGCGCGCACCAGCGACCTGAGCGGCTACCTCATCCTCGACGCCGACCTCACGACGGCGTCCTCTTACGCGCTGTCGGCCTTCGCGGACTTCCTGCACGACGCACCGGTCGCCGACCTGGTGCGGGACGTGCTGACGGTGCCCGAGACCATCCTGCTCACCCACCTGAGCGCGGTGATCGGCCTCGACCCGGCCCGGTTGGCCTCGGTCGCGGTCACGGTCGGCACGGGCCGGTCGCTGGACGTGATACCCGGCCAGGTGTCGATTCCGAGCGTCAGCGCGACGTTCACCGTCGAGGATCCGGTGGGACGGCGAACGATTTCGGCGTTGCTGGCCGGCACGTTCCGGTTCCTCGACGAGTACGACCTCGAAATCTCGGCGTACTACACGAAGTCGAGCATCAGATTCGACGGCGCGCTCGACCCGGACACCAGCATCCAGCTGTCCCGAATCATCGAGAAGTACGTACCGAGCGCGACCTGGCTGCCCGAGCTGACGCTCAACCGGCTGGAAGTCTCCGCGGACCTGCGCGACAAGCAGTACTCGTTCGGCCTGGCCATCGCCAGCGACTGGCCGATCCCGCTCGGGCCCGCCACATTCCACCTCACCGGGGGCTCGTTGGACCTCGACTATCAGGCGGACACCGGGTTCGACGGCACGGTCACCGCCACCGCCGCGCTCACCGGCCGCTCGGGAGAGCAGGTCGCCTCGTTCGACGCGTCGCTCGCGGTGCGCTCGACCGGGTTCGAGCTGAAGGGTGTGGTGCCGGAGGTGTCGCTGACGGGACTGGCCGGGGCGTTCTCCGGATCGGACGTTCTCGCCTCGTCGGGTCTGCCCGCGATCACCCTGAAGAATTCCAGCGTTCTGGTGCACCATGGCCAGGACGCCGCCCGCGAGCTGCGCGTCACGAAGAGCGCGAGCTACGAATTCGCCGCGGCGACAGAGGTTTCCGATGCCACGCTCGGGTCGGTCCAGTTGTTCCTCGCTGCCCGTCGGCCCGGCTCCTCCGCACTGATGGCGGCCTACCGGAACGAGCGAATGGCCGCCGCCGACACCGACCAGGCCGGGTTCGTGGTCGGCATCGTGGTCGCGCCCAACTGGAACCCCGGCACGATCTGGGGCGACATCGGCGGGGTCTTCGACTATCTGGTGATCCGCGACGCCGGGATACTGGTGTCGACGGACAAGTGGGCCGGGCCGTTCCCGGATCTGAAGCTGCCCCGGCTGCCCGAGACGATCAATCCCGGCGTGACGTTCATCGGCTCGCTGTTGCTCACGGACAAGGCGCTGAGCGTCCTGTCCCACGTGCTGCCCGCGGATGTCGAACTCGACCTGTCCGCCGACATCAACACGAAGAAACTGCTCGACTCGAGCATCCAGGGCATCCTGCCCCACCCCGCCCGTTTCCACTCGGTCGACTTCACCAAGCTGGTCGTCACGTTGACGACGACCAGGTTCAGCGTCGAAGCCGACGTCACGTTCACCGTGCAGGACGAGAAGGTCCCCCTCGTCGGTCGCGGCGTGATCGGTCTGGCGCTACCGCCCACTCTCACTCTGTCGGTATCCATCGAGCACTGGGTCGCGCCCTTCGGCATCAGCGGGCTCACCATCGATGAGTTCGGCCTCGACATCGGCGTCGAGGACACCGGACTGTCGGTCGGCCTGCTCGGGAAGTTCCTGATCGGCGCCGGGCCCGACGCCTTCGCACTCACCATCGGCGGTGAGTTGACCGATCTCTATGAGCCGAGCGCATTCGTGTTCGGTCTCGACCCGACGTCCGGCCACGAACTCACCCTCGCCGCGATCGTCGGACAGTTCACCGGCACTGACCTACACAGCGTTCCCCTGTTGGACAGCATCGCGATCACCCGACTCGACTGCTACGTGGTGGCCGACCCCAACGGCTGGACCGCTCCCAACGGGCATCTCTACCCGAAAGGCTTCGGGCTGGACGCCGACGTCCGGTTCTTCGAGTGGACGCTCGAGATCAAAGCCGTGCTGGGAGACAAGGGCATCGCTGCGGCGGGCTCGATCGAACCGGCAATCGTCTTCGGCAAACTGTTCGCCCTGTCGGACGCCACGGGCAAGACCGGACCGCACGTCGCGATCGACACCACGGCGCTGGGAAAACCCGGCACGACGTACTTCGACGCATCGGGGCAGGTCGAACTTCTCGGCTTGGTCGAGACGTTCACCGGCCACGCCAGCAACGACGGGTTCGCGTTCTCGTTCCACACGGACCTGAAACTCTTCACCACCGACGTGAGTGCCGCGTTGTCCAAGAGTGGATTCACGGGCGAATTCGAAGGCGACTACGACTTCGACCTCACACTGCAAAGTGATGTCGAAGTCGATGGAATCACTGTGCTCCCGAAGGGTTTCCGGATTCATGGCCCCCGCGCGAGCCTCGATGTCGGCTGCGCGGTGTCCATGAGCGCGGCGAGCCTGCACGCGAACCTCGACTTCACTTGGTGCGGAGTGCATTTCAACCCGGCCATGAAGCTCACGGTCACCGCCGACATATTCACCGACCTCGGCAAGGCGATCCTGCTCTGGATTTCCGACAACGCGGCCACGTTCTTCGCGGACATTCTCGACGACGTGAAGGTATGGCTCTCACTGCTCATGCAGGGCGTGCTGTGGATCGGGCAGACCGCGGTAGAACTCGTCAGGGTGCTGTTCAAGCACTTCGCGCAGTCGGTGGCACAGGTCGCCGACGCGATGCTCGACCTCGACAAGTTCGACATCCCCACCCTCGCTTCGGCCCTGGTGGAGGTATGCGGCATCACCATGAACGAGGCCCTGAAGCTGCTGGAAAAGAACTGCGCCATCACCAAAGCGGCCAATGCCCTCTGAGCACGCGCGGAACTCGTTGCGCCACTGAAGTTCTCAATGTCCCTTGTGAATTCAACGCCCTCCGAAAGGATTTCCCGTGAGCGACGTCGCAGTCGGATTGTCCACCGACACACTGAACGACATCATCGGGCACGTGTATCAGCGGCAGTACCCGCAGTATTGGCGGGACAGCACCACATTCACCCAGAGCGGCACGACCTACGAGCTGTCCTGGGACGTCGTGCAAGTGCCGGTGTTCGACCTGAAATCCGTTGTCGACCATGACGCCCTGGCGGCCGATGTCGTCGGCGACGGAGAACTCGCGGAAATCACCCGCGCGGAACTTCTGCGGAGCGTCGCCGCGACCTACGAGTCCCAGGTGTTCCATCTCGACTTTCCGCAGGTGAAGCTGACGCTGACGATGAACGGCACACCGGCCCAGGACACCGCCACCGTCCAAATCGCCGCCAGCGTGGACACATCCGGCAACGACCTCGTCCTCGAGCCACTCAGCGCCACCGTCTCGACCGGGTACAAGTTCCCCGACTGGGTGTACAACGACAAGGTCGTCCCGATCATGCTCGACGCCGCCCGCCGGCTGCTCGCCGGTGTGCCCGTGCCGATTCCGGAGATCGACGGGATCACGCTCACGCAGCCGGTCGTCGTGGTGACGGCCGACCATCTCGTGTGCACCGCGAACGTCGCGGGCGGATCGCTGCCGAGCCAGCAGGCCGAGAGTTGGCCCGACGAACCGTTTTTCGTCGTCCTCGGCCCAGACGCGGTCCGAGCCGTCACGGCCATCGGAACCCGCGACCTGGAAGGGCATACGGAGAAGCCGCACGACGAGACGAACGTCGGAATCGGCACGGCGTACTACAAGGCGACCATCACCATGTACGACCTCCGCGTCGACGGCCAGGTGTCGGACGATCGCACGATCAGCGTCGCGGCCACGGTGACCGGTGGCGGCTCGGCCGGAATCAACTGGATCCTGGGCGGGTCGACGGACGGGTTCTTCGATCTGGACCTGACCCCGGACCCGGTCGCGACCGTTCAACTGGACCTCGACGACACGAAGCTGTCGGCGAAGACCACCGGCGTGAACGACTTCGACCTCCACCTCACCCCCACGTCGGGCGACATCGTCAGCGTCGTACTGTCTTTCGTCGCCAACGCCCTGTCCGGGTACATCAGCCCGTATGTCCGCGACGCCCTGACCGGGCTGTCGTTCGACGTCTACACGGTGCCCACCCTGCACGTGGACGTCGACACCGTGCGTTTCGACGCGACACCACTGAACCTCCGCCTGTCCGCCGACGACGGCACGGTCGCGATCGGCGGACGGCTGGAGATCACCGACCGGTGACGGTCATTCGGGCTCTTCGTCGCCGTCGACCCGCCATTTGTTCCGGTAACTGGGGGCCGACCTATCCCACCGTTCTGTGCGATAGGTTTGCCCTTCCCAGTCGAACTGAAGATCATTGATCGCGACAAGAGCGTAAGGATCAGCGGTCAGGAGCCGTGCCGCGGCTTCGGCGGCGGCGTTGTAGAACTTCGGCTGCTGCTTCCGCTGGTTGTACGCGGGATTGTCATGAGGGTTGGGATCGGGCTTGTAGGTGCCGCGTAGCTCTTGCGATTCTGTCTTCTTCGGGCTCTCGGACCGCGTTACCGAGACCCGCACAACCACTTTGATACCACGAACACGGCCCTTGGTCCTCAGCTCCTGTCCAACCGGGTAACCCTCATCAATGGTGACTTTCGTGATGGGCATGGTCGTCGGACTCCTCCCCGAAGGCAGTGGTCCCCAGTCCTTCGCCGGTCGACCAACCTTCGATTGCCTTGTCTACCAAGGGTATTCACAACATCATACGGCAGACCGGGCTCTATGACGACTACCTCACCACCGCACAGCCGATCATCACGAGGCCGCAGTTCCTCGGAGCCATCATGTCGCGCACCACGACGCCGATCGTCGCGACGGCGACAGGAAACGGCACCCCGATGACGGCCGGCCCGGATCGCGGCCCCCGGTAGGACTGTATGTTCCTCTGTCGCAACGCATTGCGACCCGGACCAAGCGGCCGACGCGGCGCGGGGCCCCTCGAGCGACTCCCGGTTGGACCTGTCCTCGCCAAATGCGTCGCCGCGACGGAAGCGGAAGCGCGCCGGTACGCTGAACAACTGATCATCGCAATGCCTGATGGAAAGTTGTTCATCAGCGCGGACATCCTGAACATGATGCGCGCCAACGGGTGGCCCGAGCTCCGCGAACGCCGGAACGTCGGTCCGATGCTGTTACGTCTGCGCCGACGAGGATATGTGACGAAGGTCGGTGAACGATCCACCAGCGCACGATCACACGGCGGGGTGACATCGGAGTGGCAACGCACTCGACAACCGTCGTGAGTCGCCGAATGCGCCAGTGCCGACACGTAACCACCTCAACGTAGGGGTATCCGCCATTGGTCACGAAAATCGTTGCTGCCGCGCGTGTCTTGAAACTCGTAATCTTCGCAGGATCGTTCACGCGGGACGCGTTCGGGCCAGAGCGACCAGACGATCACCATCACCGGCAGGCCCACCGCCACGGCGTACCCGAGCACGATCACTCGATCAACCCGGCATCGACGTTTGAGCCAGCGCGCGAAACTCAGCCGGGGGCGGACGGATTCCACGCAGGCGATGGACATGATGCCGTTCAGTTCCAGTACGTCGAGATGGTCCGGGCCGGGAATGATGACCGCGTCAACGTCTGCCGCGCGCACTTGGTCGACCAACGGGATCACCGAGTCTTCGGGTGCCCAGACGATGAGGTAGCCGAGATGCCGTGCGAGACGTTGAACCTGGGCGCGGTCCCAGTGCGGCGCGACGCTCACCTCGAGATTGATCCAACCGAACGCAGTCGGTCGTGTACGCATCCGGTCCCCCTGCTGCCGTAGTGGTTCGTACCCACCGCCGGAGAATCGAGTTCGGCCCGGCGGCAGGGCCGAATTCGACGCTATGCGGGCAACGTTGGCGCACCTACGGTTTCGGCGTCCACAGGTGTCCGCAGCCCCGTTAGGCTGGAGTGGTGGAAACAGGGGCGATCATGCGGGCCGCTCGTGAAGCAGCCGGTATCTCTGTGCGCGCGATGGCGGAACGGACTTTCTACAGCCGGTCGTATCTCTCAGCGATCGAGACGGGACAACGGCCGGTGCCTGCTGGGGTGTCCGCTGCTTACGAGCGGGTACTGGGGACTACAGACCTCGGCCGTCTGACCGTCGCGGCGAGATCGGCCTCGAGCGTGGATGCCGGCGCCCTGTCCGAAGTGAGCGCGATGCTGGCCGCTACTCGGCGTATCGAGGATGCGGCCGGTGCTCTCGCGGTCCTCCCAGCGGTGCGCGGAATGTCCGCCATGACCGAGCAATTCGCGCGTGAGGCTCAGACGGCGCGACCCGACGCGGTGGTACTCGCTTCCGAGATGACGCAGTATCGGGGCTGGCTCGAGCATGCGGTAGGCGCGGACACCGCCGCCCAGCGCAGCCTGACTACAGCGGTGGAACTGGCGGCGGAATCCGGCGACCCGGACCGACTTGTTCACAGTCTCGGTTTCGCCGGATATGTCGCGTGGAGCGCGACAGGGGATTATGGCGAAGTGATCGCCTTTTCGGACGCGGCGCTGGCCGTCCGTGGCGCGCATCCAGTCCTTGCCGCCTACGCCCGGATGCGCCGGGCCGAGCTATTGGCCGCCCGCGGCGAGACGCGGGAAGCCCGCAGTGCGCTGGCCGCCGCCGACGCCGCGACCGAGGCCGCACACGGCGTCGAACCACCGGAGGCAATGTACTGGTGGACACCAGGATTCGGCGGAGTGCAGCGCGGCGGCGTCCTGTCCTTGCTGGGGGATACGACCCACGCGATCGAGGAAGCCACGGACGGCCTGGCCGAAATGCCTGTCGAGCACCGCCGGACCGAATGGCTCGCATCGGCACTGCGCCGCGTCGACCCGGACATGAACCCGGTCAGCGGGTAGAACAGTGGCCCAGTTCGTGCGGACCGGTGGGACCTCGCCACCAGCGACCTTCGCAAGCTCACGCACCGAGTCGGCGCCGTCACCGCGTAGACAACCAGGGCTGAGAAACAACGGCCAGGAGAGTAGTTCGCCTACTGCGATGCCTACATGGCTCTGCTATTCCTCAACCGTGGCGACAGTGCCTCTCATCTGGCCGAACTGTGTAGGGCGGATAAGGTTCAAACCCACGCCAGCGCCCGGAGCGCGCGCCGCGCCGTCCCAGGGCAGGCCCGCGGCCTGCCCTCACCGCCTGCCCAGGGCCGCAGAGGTCTCCGGAATCCAGGGAACGCGCCGGAGCGCGTGCGCGACCAAATTTCCTCGACCACCGAAACGTCAGCACCGCGCCGGTGCGAAATTCAGCCGTGCCGGGCGCGGACCCTGGAATCTGGAGGAGCGGGCCGCGCAATGCGGCGGCGTGCAGGGAATCCGAACCGGACCCACCTAATCGAACCGGCCCAGCACCGGACCAGGAACCCGGACGGGTTCGCGCCCAACTCAGCTACTCACGCGCAACATCTGCTCTGGACGTGACTACCGCGCAGCGCTCCAGACGTCACCGCCACGTACGCACCAATCTGTACCGGCAAAATCTACGGCTCGACGAGCGTTGTGCCGCATCAACCCGGCTAACCGAATCAGCATTTTCGCTGGTAGAAGGGGATTTGTGGGGCGGGTGGGGCTCGAACCCACGACCAGCGGATTATGAGTCCGCGGCTCTAACCGACTGAGCTACCGCCCCCGACCGCGTATAACTGCGGGCAGGGCGATGGTACCGAATCGGGAGTCTGTTCGCCTATTCGGACCGGTGGGGGCTCGGTGATGTGCGGGACGCGGTGTAGCGGATAGTGTGGCCGGTGAAGGGGACGGACGGGAGGATCGGCGTGGCGGATCTGTTCGTGAAGGTGTTGCGGGCGCATCAGTGGGTGTACGAGCACAGTGGCGGGCTGGTGGGGCATCGGCTGCTGGCGGGTAATCCGACGTTGCTGTTGCGGACGGTCGGGCGGAAGTCGGGGCAGGCCCGGACGAATGCGCTGACCTACGCGCGCGACGGGCAGGACTATCTGGTGACCGCGTCGAACGGCGGATCACCGCGGCCGCCGGGATGGCTGGCGAATCTGAAAGCCGCGCCGGACTGCGAGATTCAGGTCGGCCGCCGAAAGATCGCGGTGCACGCACAGGCGACCTACCCCGACGACGCGAACTACGCGCGACGCTGGGGACTGGTCGACAAGGTGAATAAGGGGCGATACACGCAGTACCAGAAGCAGACCGAGCGGCCGATCGCGGTCGTCGTACTCAGTCCGCGCTGACAGACTTCACGTCCTGTCACACTTCACGTCCTGCCGCGCTTCACATCTCGTCGCGACATTCGAGCCAGGTCGCGAGACCGCGCCGAATCCGGGCGTGCGGATTCCGGCTCAGCTGTCCGGGTCGCGAATCATCCAGCGGTCGAGGATGATTCGCTCGAACCGTCTCCGCGATCTGCGCGGCGGCGCGGAAGACGCTCCTGCCGTGCGAATCTCGCGCGCAGCGGTCATTCGGCCGCAGCGGAGGCTCGGCCCCTTCCAGGTCGGACGATCCCGAGCGAGGGCGTTCAGACCGTCAGAATGGTGCGTCCGACCGCCGCATGTGACTGGATCGCCGTTTCGAAGCCGCCCCACCGCTGCCGACTGCGACGGCCCGGTTCCGTCCCGGGAGACGATCCCGAGCGAGGGTGTTCAGACCGTCAGGATCGTGCGTCCGACCGCGGTACGTGACTCGATGGCCGTATGGGCCGCAGCCGCCTCTGCGAGCGGGAAGCTCTGCCCTACAACGACTTCCAGATTTCCCGCGCCCGCCTCGGTGAGTGCGCGGCGACCGAGGGCCTGCCAGTCCAGATCGTCCTTGGTCATCTCCAACAGCGTTCGCACCGTAATGCCATGTGCGGCCGCATATTCGGCCGGGTTCTCCAGGAATCCGCCTGCGGCGTTGCCGTATCCGAGGAAGCGGCCACCGGGCGCGACGACACTCAGCGCAGCGGTACCGATCGGTCCGCCCGTGCCGTCGAGCACCACGCTCACACCCGCGCCATCGGTCGTCTCGCGGACTCGATCCACCCAGCCGGGATCCTCGTAGTCGAGTGCCACCTTCGCGCCGAGACGTTGCGCCAGTGCGAGTTTCATCTCGCCGTGCGCCGCCGCGATGACCGAGGCGCCGGCCGCCGTCGCCCATTGCGTGAGCAGCGTGCCCAATCCGCCGCCCGCGGCAGTGATCAGCACCCACTCCCCCGGGCGGATCCGAGCCTGCTCGGCGAGCATCAGCGAGGTTCGTCCGTCGTGCACCAGGGCGGCGGCCCGGACGTCGTCCAGGCCGTCGGGGATCTCGACCAGCGTCTGCGCCTTCGCCAGCGCCTTGGTCGCATAACCGCCGATGGGCAGTCCGCCGCCGATGCCGCTGGCCGCGGTGGCCGTGGCCACTCGTTTGCCGATCCAGCCGGGATCCACGTCCTCGCCGACGGCCGAGACCACACCGGCGACCGCGCCGCCGGGCACGTACGGCGGCTCGACCGGGAAGAAGTCCCGGCCCCACCCGCCGCGCAGCCGCACGTCCAGGAACATCACATCGGCCGCCGCGACATCCACGACCACCTGCCCCGGTCCGGCGACCGGATCGGGTACTTCGGTCGCGACCAGCACTTCCGGTCCCCCGAACGACTTCGCTTCCACCACATACATGTTCGGTCACATCCTCTCGTCTCGAACGATGCGACCAGCCTGATACCTCGAGCTATGTTGAGGTCAACCCCTGTTCGCCGAGAGCGAGAACATGTCGCGAAGGATTTGCCGGTCACCGTCGGATCCGACTAGAATCAGCGCCGAGGGGAGTACTTCCCAAGCGCTATACCGGTCAGTACGGATTTCACCGTTGAGATCCCCGGGTGGCCGCCCGTTCCACGGGCGAAGGAGACCTCGGGTGGTTTGTCATACCCGAGGAGTCTCATGAGTTCGACCGTTCTGGCATCATCCCAGCTGCACACCATCGGCTCGCCCTGGCTGTGGGCGGCGACCATCGCCGGTGTGTTGCTGCTTCTGGTGCTGGATTTCGCCGTCACCCGTCGCCCGCACGAGGTATCGATGCGGGAGGCCCTGCGGTGGACGTCGTTCTATCTGGCGCTGCCGGTCATCTTCGGCGCGGTGATCTGGGCGACGTACGGATCGCGGCCGGGCACGGAATTCTTCACCGGCTATCTGCTGGAGAAGTCGCTGTCGGTGGACAATCTGTTCGTCTTCATGCTGCTCCTGGCGGCATTCGCGGTACCGGCGCGGCTGGCCCAGCGGGTACTGCTCTTCGGGATCGCGGGCGCGCTGGTGCTGCGTGGCATCTTCATCGCACTCGGCGCCGCCGCCCTCGCCTCACTGGATTGGGCATTCCTGTTGTTCGGCGCGATCCTGCTGATCACCGCCGCGAAGTTGCTCAAGGATGCGATCACCGGACAGGAGACCGAGGTCGAGGTCTCCTCGCTGCGTTCGGTACGGCTGCTACGCCGGGTGATGCCGGTGACCGACGGCTATCGCGATACCCGGCTGAGCGTGCGGGAGGCAGGACGACGGGCACTGACCCCGTTGGCACTGGTGGTCACCGCGGTGATGACCACCGATGTGGTGTTCGCGGTCGATTCGGTGCCCGCGGTCTACGGCGTCACCGGCGATCCCTACCTGGTGTTCGCCACCAATGCCTTCGCGCTGCTGGGCCTGCGTGCACTGTATTTCGTCCTGCACGCGGCGCTGAACCGACTGGTGCACCTGGCCTACGGACTCGCGGTGATCCTGGCCTTCATCGGCGTCAAACTGGTGCTGCACTGGGCACACGAGATCTGGGCGTCCGTGCCGCAGATTCCGACGGCGGCCTCGCTCCTGGTGATCGTCGTGGTGCTGGCGGCGGTCACCGTGACGAGTCTGTGGGTCACCCGGGGAGAGAACGAAAGCGATTCCACCCCGAAGACTTCCGCACAGTAGCGAAAGACCCGGAAGCACGACGGTTCACCGTTGCGTAATCGGTTGATCGGCTGGTTCGCCGCAACCTAGGGTGAACTGTGTTGTTGTCACGTTTTCGCCGCCCCGATCCGGCCCGCACCCGACAGGCCGTCGAGCAGTTGGAGTTGTCCGAGGCGGTGTTCAAGACCTGCCCGTGGCAGCCCCGCGAACTGGTCGAAACCGGTCTGCGCCAATGGTTGCTGTGCTGTGGGGCAGCGGTACGTGACGGTCAGGTGATCGGGATGCCCTCACACGCGGTCGACGAGGCGTGGCACGGGCTGATCCTGTGCACTCGGCGCTATTCCCGATTCTGCGCGGCCGCGTACGGGACGTTCCTGCATCATTTCCCGGAGGGCGACGGATCCGGCGGTGGCACCGGCGATTCCATGGCCACCCAACTCGGGCGCACCGTCGTGGCGTGGTCCATGGTGGCCCGGCCGGGCGAGGAGTGCGTGCTGTGGGATCTGGACTCGAAGGTCGGCGTCGAACACCCGTGGGGCGTACCGCTGGACCGGGTGTCGGCAATCGAATCGGCCCTGCGGGAAGGCAATTCCCCCTGAGCGATCCAACTGCTCAGTCACTACCGCCTCCGCCGCAGGAACTGCCGCCGCCGCACGAACTTCCACCACCACACGAGCTGCCGCCACCGCACCCACCGGCCGAGCAGCTCCCGGAACTGCAACTTCCTGTGCTGCAGCTACTTCCGCTGTCCGAACTGCTCCATGTCGAGCCGGTGCTGCCGTAGTCCCAACTACTGCTGCGCCGCCGCCGCGATGCCGATGTGCCGGTCTGTTTCAGTGCAGCGGCGATCAGGACGACGTAGAGCATCACGATGCCGACGATTACCAGGACTATCCCCATGCACCGCACGGTAGAACCGTTGACTGAAGAGCGGCCAACGATTCGCTTGGCACTCGGCGAAACTCAGGTGAGCTTGACTCGCGCGGCGACGAACCGGGCGACCGCCGGGGCGAACCGCTGGAAGTGGTACTGCAGATGGGCTTCCGGAGTCACCGGGACGACGTCGCGGCCGTCCTGGACCGCTCGCACGATCTGCTCGGCCACCTTCTCCGGGCCGTAGTGCCGCTTGCGGTACAGCTCATCGTATTTGGCCTGCTCGGCCGACTCGTCGGAGGCGGACAGACCCGAGAATCGGGTCGTGGCAACGATATTGGTGTGCACGATGCCGGGACAGATGGTGTGCACCTCGATGCCCTTGCCGGCGAGTTCGGCGCGCAGGCAGTCCGAGAACATGAATACCGCCGACTTACTGGTCGAATAGGCGCTGAACCCGCGCTGCGGCATATAGGCGGCCATACTCGACAGGTTCACGATGTGCCCGCCGAGCCCACGCCCGGCCATCGCCGCCCCGAAGGTGCGGCAGCCGTTGACCACCCCGCCCAGGTTCACTCGCAGCACGCGATCGAAGTCCTCCGCCGACGTCTCGAAGAAGTCCCCCGCCTGGCCGATTCCGGCGTTGTTGATCAGGATGTCGGGCACCGCATGCTCGGCGATGACCGCGGCAGCATGCTCGGCGACGGCACGCTCGTCCGAGACGTCGACCGAATAGGCATGGGCCACACCGCCTTCGGCCTGCACCAACGCGACGGTCTGTTCGGCCGCATCCAGATTCAGGTCCGAGACCACGATCTCCGCGCCGCGGCGAGCGAACGACAGCGCCGTCTCACGGCCGATGCCGCTGCCGCCGCCGGTGATCACGACGAGCTGATCGGAGAACTCACCACGTTCCCGACCGCGCACCACCTCCGCACGCCGCAGCCCGCGCGAGGTCGCGCCCTCGGTGAGCGAATCGACGAGTTCGGTTGTGGCCGTGGCCAAAAGCTCCGGATGCGAGAACGGCAGCCAATGTCCGGCCGCGACCTCACGACGCCACAGTCGCGAGGTCCACTGCGGCTCGTCCGCGTATCCCGCGGGTCGCACCGCCACGTCGCGACGAGCGATCACCAGCTGTACCGGCACCTCGGTGTACCGCTCGCGGGCATTGACCAGGCGGGGCAGGATATTCGCGCGGTAGATGCGCATCCCGTCGAAGAAATCCTCCTGGAACCTCGGGCCCAGACGCACGTTGGCGGGTGCGGTCTCGTTCATGAGTCCGACGAAACGCTGCCAGATCGTGGCCGCCGACAGCGGCCGCAACAGCACGCGCGGCACGCCCGGGGTCATGAACAGGAACGTGTACGCCGAGGACAGCAGTTGCGTGAACGGTCCCCACGCCGCGCCGCGGGAAAGCTCGGCGCGCATCCACTTTCCCATGTGATCCAGATTCGGACCCGAGACCGAGGTGAACGAGGCGATCCGGGCGGCGGCCCGCGGCTCGCACACCGCCTCCCACATCTGCACCGAACCCCAGTCGTGCGCGAGCACGTGGACGGGCCGATCCGGGCCGACCGCATCGGCCACGGCGAAGAAGTCCCCGGCGAAGGCGTCGAGCCGGTAGTCGCTGGTTCGGTTGGTGCGGGTGGAGCGGCCGTGGCCGCGGGTGTCGTAGGCAACGACGTGGAATCGCCCGGCCAGCAACGGAATCACCCGATCCCACAGGTGATGATCGTCGGGCCAGCCGTGTACCAGCACGATCGTTTCGGCGGCGGGGTCGCCGTATTCGTAGACGGCCAGGTCGAATTCGCCGTTGCGGACGATCCGCTCGGCATCGGGAACGGGGGTCTGATCGGTCACGATATCTCCCTTCGGGGCCGGTGGACGCGGTGCGGGCGGGCGCGGAACCTCACAGGTCCAGCACCAGACGCTCACCGGCACACCGGGATACGCAGATGAGCATGTCGCCGGCGGCTCGCTCGGCATCGGTCAGTACGGTATCGCGATGGTCGACCGGTCCGGACAACGCGTTCACCCGGCAGGTGCGGCAGAAACCCTGACGGCACGAATACGGGCTGTCCGGGCGCACTTTCAGCACTTCCTGCAGCACGGTTCGGTCGGCGGGCACCGCGATCACCTCGCCGGTGCGGGCCAATTCGACCTCGAACGCGGTGCCGTTCCGGACCGGCAGCGGCGAGAATCGCTCGGAATGCAGCTCCACACTGGACATCTCGCGCACGCGGTCGGCGATCAGCGTGGTCATCGGAACCGGACCGCAGCAGTAGACCGCGGTATCGGCGTCCACTCCGGGGAGCAGATCCCCGGCGTCGGGCAACCCGGACTCCTCGTCGGTGCGAATACGCACCCGTGCACCCAGGAGTTCCAGCTCGTCGAGAAACGCCATCGAATCCCGGCTGCGTCCGGTGTAGACCATCGACCAGTCGACGCCGAGCCGATGCGCCATCCGCACCATCGGCAGAATCGGCGTGATCCCGATGCCCCCGGCCACGAAATGCACACGGGCGGTATCGGATCCGTGTCCTGGCAGGACGAACGGGAAGGCGTTGCGCGGACCGCGCACGGTGACCGAGCTGCCGACCGTCAACGACTCGTGCACCTCGCGCGAACCGCCCTCGCCGTCCGGAATGCGCCGCACGGCAATGCGATACGCATGCCGCTCGGCCGGGTCGCCGCACAGCGAGTACTGCCGCAACCGGCCCGAGGGCAGTTCCAGATCCAGGTGCGCACCGGGCCGCCACGGCGGCAGCGCGCGACCGTCGGGTGCGGTGAGCAGCAGGCTGACCACGTCGGTGTCGTGCGCCTCCACCCGCCGCTGTGCGACCGTGAGCGCGATCCGGCGATCGTCCACCGCCCCGGCGGCGGTGCGGCGGTTGATCAGCGCCGTCCAGCGCATCCGGGTCTCGGCGACCGCATCGATGACGCGAATCGCCCGGTCGCTGCGACGCCTGCCGTACAGATCGGAGGGCGGCAGCAGCGGAACCCGCCGGTCGTTCACGACGCCATTGCCTGTGCGGCAGGCGATTTGGCCAGATATGCGATCGCCTGCGCGGTGGAGCCGACCGTGCCGGGATCGTAACCGGGCCGCAGCACCGTGGCCGCGCTCCACAGCAGCGAGGGCACCCCGGGCAGCGCACCGCGCCACATCGCGCCGAACACCCGCAGCACCAGACGCGGATACCGCATATTCGGCAGCGAAGGATCTTCGTGCACAAGGTATTTGGTGCCGCGCAGCAGCAGGGTCAGGAAGATCGGGAAGACGATCAGCATCAGCGCGGACCGGCGCAGATAGCCGACCTCGAAGTACTGCGCCACATCGTGCGCGACGTGCCGGTGTTCGACCTCCTCCGCACCGTGCCAGCGGAACAGATCCAGCACGCGCGGGTCCGCGCCGAATCGTTCGAGGTCGGCATTGAGCACCCAGTCGCCGAGGTAGGCGAAGAAATGTTCGAGGGTGGCGATGAAGCCGATGCGTTCGACCAGGGTCTGGAATTGCGCGGCGGCCCCTTGGCCGGGCCGGGGGCCGAGGGTTTTGCGGAACAGGAACTCCATCTGACGCACATAGGCGTCCACGGCGATGCCGTGCGCAGTGAGCACCTCGTGCAGCACCACGTTGTGGGTTTCGGCGTGCATCGACTCCTGACCGATGAAGCCGAGCATCTGCTCACGCAGTTTCTCGTCCTGCACCAGCGCCAGCGCCTCGGAGAACGCGAGCACGAACATCCGCTCCCCCTCGGGGAGCAGCAGATTCAGCGCGTTGATCACGTGTGAGGCGATCGGCTCGTCCGGCATCCAGTGCAGCGGAGTGTCGCGCCAGTCGAACTGCACATTGCGTGCGTGCAGGGCTACCTCGCCCGGATCGGTCCCGTCACGAGGCGTCCACAGGGGAAGTAGCTTCATCGGTACTCCTGGTCTCGTCGTGCGGCGTCACCGCCGCCGATACCCGAGCGTAGCAAAATTTCGGGTGTATATGCGACCGGGAGTTACATCTACAGATTCGAGGCTGTCATCGCTTCTCGACCAGGGGAAACTGCGCGGCCTTGCCGGTCGAGTCGATGGTGGTGGCCTTGGTGTAGAGGTTCGCGGGCTGGGCCGGATCGGACAGGACGACATGCACCGGCTTGTCGACATAGTTTCCGGCGGCGCAGTTGGGCGTGCAGGTGTTGTCGTGTTCGGTGCCGTCGCCCTCGGCCTTGTCCGCGGCCCAGGATTTCCAGGTGATCTTCTCCACCTGCACCCCCAGGTCGGCGCAGGCGAGGATCAGGCTCGGCGGGCGAACGGTCGGTTTGTCGAACGAACAGTCCTGGACGTCCGGCAGAGCGTTGGACTGCCCCGCGGACCGGACACCGGTGCCCGGCGACGGGGAACTCGGCGAACTGCACCCGGCAACCGCGGCGATCACCGCTATCGCCGCACAGCATCCGATGCGCACACGCCTGCGATTCGTTCTCGTATCCACCATGTTCGCACTCCCAAGTCCGTCACCGATCACCGCCGGGCGGCCGCCCGCAGCACCGCCGCAGGTTCCGGCAGGCTAGCGCACACCGATGACACGCCGCGACACACCCGCCGTGGACGGCCCGGAACATGGTGTGATCGATGTCGGGACGAGACTCTCACGGTGGCGCAGAATTGTTGACAATGCTAGTAATTGGAGAACATCGATTCGGACCGGACGCCGTTCCGCGAGCGCGCGCGAGGGCCGACGACATGGCCACGCTAGGAGAAAAATTGATCAGGCTGTACCGGGCGCCGGCGGCCTAGGAATCACATATGGTGACGATCCTCGGAGGCGGCATCGCGGGTACCGTGCTGGCGGGCGGACTGGCGCGAGCAGGCCATCATGCCGTCGTCTACGAACGCCGACCCAACGTGCGCGGGGGCGCATTCCTGTTCCTGGATGCCCACGTGCACCGCACGTTGGCCGATCTGGGCGTTCCCGCCGATCAGCTCGACAGTGCGTCCTATCCCGTCGACGGATTCCGGGTCGGCTCCCCGGCCGCGGACGCGCCCGAGGCGCCCTCGGCCGGGCATCGGCTGTATCACCGCACCGATCTGATGCGGGTGCTGACCGAATTCGCTCGGGCCGCAGGCGCGGACATCCGCTACGGGACGGCGATCAGCGATCTGGACCCGGACACCGGCGTGTTGTATCCCGGCGGGACCGCGGCCGAACTGCTCATCGCCGCCGACGGTGTCGACTCGATCGCCCGCACCCGGCTCGAACCCGAGCGCGTCGCCGAATATGCCGGTCAGGTGGTGCTCTACGCGACCGCCGCGCCCGGCACCCGACCCAACACCACCCCGTCGCTCCTGCATTTCCACCGGCACGGACAGGACACTCCGGCCACCTTCGGACACTTCTGGAACGACGGCGTCACGGTGTGGTTCGCGCGACTGACCCGCGCGCCGATCGCTGTGGGCTACACCGGATTTCAGCCGCTCGCCCGATGGATCGAGCCGATCCGCACCGCCCTGCCGGAGATTCCGTACCTGTTGGACACCCTGCTCGACCACACCGCGATGGTGCACGTCTCCAATGCGCGCTGTGTGCCGCTGACCAAGGCTCTGCCGCCGCGCCTGCCCGTAATCCTCTGCGGCGACGCCGATCACGCGCTCAGCCCATCCTCCGGCGTCGGTGCGCGCAATGCCATCGACGATGCCGCGGCGCTGTGCCACGCCCTGCTCGACGGAGACGATCCCGCCGACACCATGGCCCGTCGGCGTGCGGAGGTGCTCGCCCAACTCGGTTGAGCCGCAACGCCTCAGAACGCGACGACGTGGCTGCTGCGGTCGCCCGGCAGGCGTCGGAGTACGTATGACGGAAGCTCACCCGGGTGCCGTGCCAGATCCTCTCGGCCGAGAGAGGGGCCAGGTCGTAGATCATCGGGCAGAAGCGCATGGCCTCGCCGCGGAATGTTTCAGGCCGAGCCCTCGGCGCCCGTACCGGCGATCGTGTCGTGCCAGCGATCCGCCCATACCCACAGCCGCTCGAGCGCCCGGCCCAGCTCGACGCCCGGGTAGGTCAGCTCATAGGACTTGTCGGGGCGTTTGACGATGATTCCGGCGGTCTGCAACGTCTGCAGACGCACCGACAGCATGCTCGACGAGCAGTTGTCCATGCGGCGGCGCAACTCCAGAAAGCCCAGCGGACCCGGTTCCAGCTCCCAGATCACGCGCAGCATCCAGCGCTGGCCCAGCAGCTCCATCGCCTGCGTGGGCGCTGCGGCCGGATCCCGCCGCGGTGTTTCCGGATCTCTTGCGCTTCTCATTCAGAACTACCATAGTTGCTTCTGAAATAGAAGCAGTCGAGTAAGGAGGCCGAGTGAATTCGAGCAGAATCGCGCTGGTGACCGGGGCGTCGCGCGGCATCGGAGCGGCCACGGCCCGGATTCTGGCCGCTCGCGGCGATCACGTGATCGTCAACTATCGCGAGAAGCGCAAGCGCGCACAGGATCTCGCCGACGAGATCGCCGCGGCAGGCGGCAGCGCCTCGATCGCCGGGGCGGACCTGTCCGACGAGGCCGCCGCGCAGGCGCTCACCCGGGAGATCCTCGACCGGTTCGGACGCCTGGATGTGCTGGTACTCAACGCATCCGGCGGACTCGAGCGCGGCGCGGCGCCGGATTACGCGATGTCCATCAACCGCGATGCGCAGTTGCGACTGGTCCGGCTACTACTGCCGCATATGCCCGCGGGCGCGCGCATCGTCTTCGTCACCAGCCACCAAGCACACTTCCACGGCCGCAAACCCGTGCCCGCCGACTACGAACCGATCGCCGCCAGCAAGCGCGCCGGAGAGGACGCGTTGCGCGATCTGATCCCCGAATTCGACTCGCGCCGAATAGGTTTCACCGTCGTCTCGGGCGATATGATCGACGGCACCATCATCGTGCGCCTGCTGCGACGCCGTGATCCGGATGCGGTCGCCGCCCGGACCGAACACGGCACACTACCGACCGTGGACGAATTCGCCACGGCCGTAGCCGATGCCACCATCGGGGATCAGCCACTCGGGCACACGGTGTACATCGGCGGCACAGACTACCTCGCGCACAGCTGATTTCGGCCAGCGGCAACGGTATCTAGTCCGGCCAGACCGGCGCACGTTTCTCCAGGAACGCAGCCATACCCTCGCGAGCACCGGGCAGCTGGGAAGCGGCGGCCATGACCTCGACGGCGAGAGTGTAGGCATCGGTTTCGGGCCGGTCGAGCTGTGCGTAGAGGGTGTGTTTGCCGAGGGCCTTGCTGGCGCGGCTGCCGCGGGTCGCGCGGGACAGCAACTCGGCGACGGCGGTGTCGAGATCCTCGTCGGGAACCGCGCGGTTGATCAGCCCCCATTCCGCGGCGGTGCGGGCGTCGATCGGATCGCCGGTCAGGGCCAGTTCCATCAGACGTTTGCGACCGACGGCCCGCGCCACCGGGACGGCCGGAGTGTGGCAGAACCAGCCACCTTTACCGCCGGGAAGTGCGAAACCCGCCGAGTCGGCGGCGATCGCGAGATCACAGGAGGCGACCAGCTGACATCCGGCCGCGGTGGCCAGGCCGTGCACCCGTGCGATGACCACCTGCGGCGCGGCCTCGATGGCCGTCATCAGATCGGTGCACAACTTCAGCAGCTCGCGCACACCGACCAGATCCCGGGACGCGACGTCGGCGAAGTCGTGACCGGCCGAGAACACCGGGCCCCGAGCGCCCAGCACGATCCCGGTCGCATCGCCGGCGCCCGCGGTCCGGAAGGCGATCAGCAGTTCGGCCAGGTGTTCGGCCGAGAGCGCATTGCGCCGCTCCGGGCGGTTCATCGTGATATGGACGGTGTCACCGTCCCGGTCTACGAGCAGATGCTGAAACTCCACGGTGGTCATACCTCCACGGTAGTTTCGTCGGCACCGGACGTGGAGGGAATGCGCTGCGCATACCGAACTCCCTCGCGACGCCCGCTACCGAGGCGATCAGGCGGCGGGCTCCAGCACTGCGTCGCGCGAGAGCAGATCGGCATAGAAACCGTTGCGCTCCAGGAGTTCCCGGTGCGTACCTCGTTCGACGGCGTGTCCGGCGTCCAGGACGACGATCTGATCGGCATCTCGGATGGTGGACAGGCGGTGGGCGATGGTGATCGTGGTGCGCCCGGCGGACAGGGCGTCGATGGCGGCTTGGACCTCGCGTTCGGTGCGGGTGTCCAGGGCGCTGGTGGCCTCGTCGAGCACCATGATCGGCGGATTGCGCAGGATGGCGCGGGCCACGGCCAGGCGTTGTTTCTCGCCGCCGGAGAAGCGGTAGCCGCGTTCGCCGACGAGGGTGTCGTAGCCGTCGGGCAGGCTCGCGATGTGCTCGTGGATCTGTGCGGCGCGAGCCGCGGCGATCAATTCCTCGTCCGTGGCATCGGGCTTGGCGAAACGGAGATTCTCGGCGACCGAGGCGTGGAACAGATAGGTCTCCTGGGAGACCACACCCACGCTCGCGGACAGTTCCGCGAAACTCAGATCCCGCACATCGATGCCATCGATGGTGACGCGGCCCGAGCTCGCGTCGTACAGCCGCGCGACGAGATATCCGAGAGTCGTTTTGCCCGAACCGGTTTCACCGACGATGGCCAGTGACGTCCCGGCCGGGACGGTGAGATCGATATCGTCGAGGACCTGCCGATCCTTCGCATCATAGGCGAAACCCACCTGCTCGAACCGCACCGTGCCCGCCACCTCGGCACGCGGCATCGACACCGGGTGCGCCGGTTCCTGGATATCGGGGCGCAGGTCGAGATATTCGAAGATCCTGCCGAACAACGCCATCGAGCTCTGCATATCCACGCCGGTGGACAGCAACTGTACTGCCGGACGCAGCAGACTCGTCTGCAAGGTGGTGAAGGCGACCAGGGTGCCGATCGATACCAGCGGATGTCCACCGGCGGAGGTGAGTCCGGCGACCCAGTAGATCACCGCGGGCATGGCGGCCATCACGATCTGGATCGTGGCCTGCCGCCAGCGTCCGGCCATACTCGAGCGGATCTCCAGATCGACCAGTTCGCGCGACTCGCCGGTGAAGCTGTCGATCAGCGCGGGCGAGCGTCCCATGGTGCGCCCCAACAGAATTCCGCTCACCGACAGCGATTCCTCCACGATCGCCGACATTCCGGCGAGTTTGCGCTGTCGCGCGGCGGTGATCCGCCGACGTTCGTCGCCGACACGTCGGCTGATCCACACGAAGAACGGCAACATCAGCAGCGAGACCGCAGCCAGCCGCCAATCCAGGGCGAACATGGCGATGATCGCCGCGATCACCGAGGTGAAGTTGGAGACGATGGAGGTGGCCGTCGTGGTCACCGTGGACTGCATGCCGCCGATGTCGTTGGCGATGCGTGATTGCACCTCACCGGTGCGGGTGGTGGTGAAGAATGCCAGCGGCATGCTCTGCAGCCGCGCGTAGACCGCCGCGCGCAGGTCGTGCATGACCTGCTGGCCGACGGCGGTGGAGATATAGGTCTGCAACACGCTGAACACGCTGGTCAGCACGACGACCGCGACCATGCCCGCGGCCAGGACGGTGAGCAGTCCGGTGCGGCCGTGCGGCAGAGCGTCGTCCAGGATCTGACGCAGCATGAACGGTGAGGCCAGCGAGACCACGGACGAGAGGCCCACCAGCGCGGCGACCAGAGCCAGGCGCGCGCGGTAGGGCCGGAACAGCCGGAGAATCCGGCCGATGCGGGGTGGGGATTGGGCTGCCATAGGCGCCTCCTTCCAGGTACTACCACTCCTAACTGAGCTTGACTCACAATTATTCCACAGAACTATGAGCTAAGCTCAGAATTATGGCAGAGGCCACCGAATCCGAACTCCCCGAGCTGTTCCTGCAGGTCAGCAAGCGGATCCGCCGCAATCAGGCGGCACGCCTGGCTCCCCTGGGCCTGACGCCCGCCCAGAGCCGAGCGTTGCGGATCATCGGCCGGGCCGAGGAACCGCTGCGGATGTCCGCCCTCGCGGACCATCTCGGCATCGTGCCGCGCTCGGCGACCACGGTGGTCGATGCGCTCGTCGCGGCGGGACTGATCACCCGCGCACCCGATCCGGCCAACCGGCGTTCCACCCTGGTGGTCCCGACCGAAGCGGGACGTCGCACGCTCTCGCTCATGTCGCAGGCCCGGCGCGAGGCCGCCACGGAGACGTTCGCACCGCTGTCCGACGAGCAGCGGGAAACGTTGCGGGCGTTGCTGGCGGCGTTGGACGCGCAGGATCGCTGCTGAGCGCGGAGGAACTGTCGCTATTCGTGCGGCAGGTCGTACACGGGACATTCGGCGACGCCGATCGTATCCCGGGTTATCGCCTCGACCTGTTCCTGAGCCTTCTTCGGATCGCTCACCCACGTTTTGTAGAAATCGAACGGGCAGTCGGCGATGCCCTTGTCGCCGTCTCCGGAATTCCAGACCCCGGTATAACCGCGATGTAGCAGTTTGAACAGATGATTCTGCGCCTGATCGTACCGGCGGGCGGCACGAATTTCGGGGATAGACAATTGCGCGTATTGAATCCCGTACTCCTCGGTGCCGGTCTCACCGAGAGTGCGTCCGTCGAAGCCGATGATCGACGAATGGCCGAAGTACGTGTAGACGCCGTCGAATCCCGAGCAGTTGGCGACCGCGACATAGCAATTGTTCGCCCAGGCCATGGCCTTGGCCATCAGCACCTGCTGATCCTTCGCCGGGTACATGTAGCCCTGACAGCGCACGATCAGTTCGGCGCCCTTCATCGCACAGTCGCGCCAGATCTCCGGGTAATTCCCGTCGTCGCACACGATCAGCGAAAGCTTCATACCCTTAGGGCCATCGCTGACGTAGGTCTCCCCGCCGGGATACCAGCCTTCGATCGGGTTCCAGGGCAGTATCTTCCGGTACTTCTGGACGATTCGACCTTCGTCATCGATGAGCACGAGCGTGTTGTAGGGCGCCTTGTCCGGATGCCCCTCGTGCCGTTCGCCGGTCAGGGAGAACACACCCCACGTCTTGGCTTTCCGGCACGCCGCGGCGAAGATCTCGGTCTCCGCACCGGGCACGGTGGTGGCGGTGGCATACATTTCTTCGCGGTCGTACATTATTCCCATCGTCGAATACTCCGGGAATACTATGAGGTCCATACCGGGCAGGCCGGTCTTGATGCCTACCACCATATCGGCGATCTTCTTCGCGTTCTCGATCACTTCGGCCCCGGTGTGCAGTCGGGGAATCTTGTAGTTGACCACCGCGACCCCGACCGTGTCGGGACTCGAGCCGATGTCTCCGTGACGCATGAGAGTCGCCCTTCCGCTGATTCCGGCGCACTTCACCGGATGTCATCGGAGAAAACTATCCCGCATGCCGGAGGCGTCGTAATGTCCGCCGTGTAACAAGGGCATTTCCGGGGAAGAATGCTACAGCGACACCGGATCGCTCACCTGGATCCGATCCAGCAGAGCTGTGAGCAATTGTGTGAGCGGTTCACTTCCGAGGGCGATCGAGGAAATGCCGCCCTCGGTGAGCGCCTGATTCATGACCTTGTGTGTCAGCTGGCCGCGCCGGGTCGGGTGCACCAGCACTCTGCGCCGGTCGGCGGCGTCGACGTTGCGGTTCACCAGGTTGTCGGCGATCATCGCGTCGATCAGACGGGTGAGCGTGGCGGCATTGAGTTGCGTGACTTCGGCCAGTTGGGACATCGAACGCCCCTGGCCATCGGCGACCGCGTTCAGCACGTGCCAACGCCCGGGAGACGTCTCACCGAGGCAGGTGGCGACAGTCTTGTCCAGATCCTGCGATACCCGCCGCATCAGTCGGGCAAGCTCGTCCAGCGCGGCAAGGGCGGTACTATCGTCCACAATCAGCACTATACAGCGCCGTATGAGTCATTTTCACTTGCAAGTATTACGGTGGTGGTTGCCATGACCGCTCGGAGCCTTCGCGGTCGTCGCGAATCGGTCGATCTCGCACTGGCGGTGCCGCTGAGCGGCCCGGCGGGGATGTTCGGACCGTCGTGCGAGGCATCCGCCGAGCTCGCGATCGAGGACATCAACGCCGCGGGCGGCATCCTGGATCGGCCGGTGCGGCTGCACCCGATCGACGCCGCAGCGCCACTGCCGGAGCTGACCGCGCACGTCGACCGGATGATCGGCGCGGGACTGATCGACGGCGTCGTCGGCTGGCATCTGTCGAACGCGCGCAAGGTGATCACTCCGCAGACCGCCGGGCGAATCCCCTACGTCTACACCACTTTCTACGAGGGGGGCGAGGATTCCGACGGCGTGTACATGGTGGGTGAGACCCCCGATCAGCAGCTGTTCCCCGCACTGCGGTGGATGCGCGCTGAATTCGGCATCCGACGCTGGTACATCGTCGGCAACGATTACATCTGGCCACGCGAGACTGCCCGGGCCACAGTGGAATTCAGCTCCGAATCGGATATCGATGTGGTCGGCGCGACGTTCGTCCCGCTGGGCGGGCGCGATTTCGCCGCCGCACTCGACCTGATCGGATCCTCTGCGGCGCAAGGTGTTCTGCTGTTCCTGGTCGGCGCCGACTGCGCCGCGTTCAATCGGGCGTTCGCCGCGGCCGGACTCGACGAGTGCCGGATCCGGCTCGGCATGATGATCGGTGAGGATGTCCTCTACGCCGGTGGCGTCGACAGCACTCGCGGATTGTTCACCGCCTGCGGCTATTTCGAGAGTGTGGTGTCCCCGGCCGGGATGGACTTCGGGGCTCGGTACGCCGACCGTTTCGGGGCGCACGCTCCGGCGCTGAACAACATCGGCGAGTCCTGTTACGAGGGACTGCTGTTGTTCGCGTCGCTCGCCGAGCAAGCACGCAGTCTGGACCTGCGCGCGATCGAACGCACCGCCTCCAACGCCACCTACCACGGTCCGCGCGGGGAGGTCCGGGTGCGCGGCGTGCACACCACGCAGCCGGTCTATCTCGCCGGGGCCGATCGGCTGGATTTCACGGTGCACGCCGAACTGACCTCCTGATCCGCCCCCTGCTCAGGGCCGAACATTGTTCGACCCCAAGCAGTTTCAGGGATCTCAGTCGCGCACGCGCATCGCCTGCAGGCCCAGGTCCGCGGCCGCAACGGTGTCGGCATAGGACGGCGACTGGCACTGCTCCGCACAGTTCTTGGTGAGCGTGCACGTGAGCGAGGACACCGTTCCGCCATGGAAGGGGCAGTGGTGCACCATATCCGGCAGTTCGTACCGCTTGCCGTCCACCACATCGAGCAGGGTTTGCCCGGCCCACAGCGGCTCCTTCTCGATCTCCTCGCGAAGCGGATTCGGTCGCGCCAGATAGTATTTGCCGCGAGTGAGGACCGCGATGATCGGCGTCAGCACGACCGCCACGGCCAGTGCGAGATACGGTGACCACGCCGCCAGCAGGCTGCCGAACGCGCCGAAGTACGCGAGAATCGACAGCACCGACCCGGCGAGCATGGATCCGAATCCGACCGGATTGATCGGATACAGATAGGCCCGTTTGAATTCGATGTACGGCGGGCTGATCTTCAATATTCCCTTGTTGATCACCAGATCGGCGACGATCGCGCCGACCCACGCGATCGCGACGTTGGAGTAGAACCCCAGGATGGTGTTGAGCAAGGTGAACATGTTGCCCAGCATCAGCGCCAACGCGATCGCGATGTGCAGTGCCAGCCACACGACTCGGCCGGGATGTACGTGCAGCACCCGGCTGAAGAAGTTCGACCACGACAGCGAACCGGAATACGCGTTGGTCACGTTGATCTTGACCTGAGACAGCAGCACCATCACGGTCGCGATGGCCAGCGCCATCGCATGACTGTGGATCAGCACGCCGTAGCTGCCGAGAAACTGTTCGATCGGCTCGGTGGCCCGGGTGAAGCCGACCTGTCCCGCGATGTAGAAGGCGAGGAAGGCCCCGCACAGCTGCTTGGCGGCGCCGAGGATCACCCACCCCGGGCCTGCCGCCAGAACCGCGGACCACCAGCGCAGCTTGGGCGTCTCCGACTTCTCCGGCATGAACCGCAGATAGTCGACCTGCTCCCCGATCTGCGCGATCAGCGACAGCGCGACTCCCGCGCCCGCGCCGACACCGATCGCGGTCACCCGCGCGCTGCCGCCGTTGCCGGCCCACGACAGGAAGCCGTCGAATCCGGACGGATCGCCGATCGCGATCATCACCAGCGGCGCCGCGAACAGGATCAGCCACAACGGTTGCGTCCACACCTGGAACTTCGCCAACGCCGACATCCCGTACAGCACGAGCGGAATGATCAACAGTGAACCGATGATGTAGCCGAGCGGGAGCGGGATGTGGAATGCCAGCTTCATCGCCTGGGCCATGATCGATCCCTCGAGGGCGAAGAAGATGAAGCAGAAGCTGGCATAGATGATGCTGGTCAGAGTGGATCCGAAGTAGCCGAATCCGGCCCCGCGAGTCAGCAGATCCATGTCCAGGTTGTACTTGGCGGCGTAGTAGGCGATGGGGACGCCGGTCAGGAAGATCGTCACGGCGGCCACCAGGATCGCGATCACGGCGCTGGATGCACCATGAGTCACGGCAATCGACGCACCGATGGAGTAGTCGGCCAGGTAGGCGATGCCGCCGAGCGCGGTGACCGCGCAGGCCAGCGGACTCCAGCGGCGGAAGGATTTCGGCGCGTACCGCAGCGAATAGTCCTCGATGTCATCGCGAGCGGCCCAATCTTGGAAACGACGCCATCGGGAGGGCGTCGCGGACGGCGTCGGTTGTGTCGTCATGATGTCGTTCTCCTCGCAGTCGAGGCCGTTGGCTACACGGGCTCGGTGAGGACAGACGCTATAGTCGATATTTTCAATTGACTATAATTCATATGAAAATTAATGACCGGGAAACACGCTGCGGTTCTCGTAACAGCGGGTTAACCGCACGGTTTCGCGGCCGCGACATGTCCGGCTTTCCATTGTGTCCGTCCAAAATACACTCAAATGAAACTGATTGTCGGCGCAGCCCGGTCAGCCGGAGGTCTCTCGATGCCCAGCTACGAATTCACCTGTCCCACATGTGGCCGCTTCGACGGCCGCCACCCCATCACCGACGTTCCCGAATCCGCGCCGTGCCCGGTGTGCCACAACCAGTCTCGGCGACGCATCTGCGGTGGCGCCCTGCTACGTTCCGGCTCGACGGCCACGCGATTGCTCGACGCCACCGCACGCACGGCGTCCGAACCGCCGCTCGTCGCCGCACCGCCGCCGCGCCGCAGCCCGAGGGTTACCCGAAATCCCTTGCACCGCAGGCTCCCCCGCTCCTGACGACTCCCACGCTTTCGACGTCGAAGAGAGGTATCCCATGCCCGAGTTGCTGTACCCGTTGGATTCGTCCAAGCGGTTCACGGACCAGAAGTTCGTCGGCCACAACCGGTGGCATCCCGACATCCCGGCCGCGGTCACCGTGCGGCCCGGCGACGAGTTCCGCGTGCACGTGCGCGAATGGTTCGACGGGGCGATCCACAACGACGATTCGGCCGACGACGTGCGCAACGCCCCGCTCAGCAGCGTGCATTGCCTGTCCGGGCCGTTCGCCGTCGAGGGTGCCGAGCCCGGCGACCTGCTGATCGTCGACATCCTCGACATCGGCCCTGTCCCACAGGAGGATTCGGGTCCGCTGGCCGGTCAGGGCTGGGGTTACACCGGGATCTTCGCCACCGACAACGGAGGCGGCTTCCTCACCGAACACTTCCCCGACGCCTACAAGGCGATCTGGGATTTCAGTGGGCACACCACGACCTCCCGGCACATCCCCGGAGTGAAATTCACCGGAATCATGCACCCCGGCCTGATGGGCACCGCACCCTCGGCCGACCTGCTGAGCACCTGGAACGCCCGAGAAGCCGCACTGATCGCCACCGACCCCGAGCGGGTGCCGCCGCTGGCATTGCCGCCCGAACCCCGTGACGCGATCCTGGGCTCGCTGACCGGTCCCGAATTCGATCGTGTGGCCGCCGAGGCAGCACGTACCGCCCCGCCCCGCGAGAACGGCGGCAACCAGGACATCAAGAACCTCACGCGCGGCAGCCGCGTCTTCTATCCCGTCTTCGTGGACGGCGCGAAGCTGTCCGTCGGTGATCTGCACTTCTCGCAGGGCGACGGGGAGATCACCTTCTGTGGCGCGATCGAGATGGGCGGCTTCATCGACCTGCGTGTCGATGTGATCAAGAACGGCATGCAGTTGTACGGGGTCACCGAGAACGCGGTCTTCCTGCCCGGTAACGAGGGACCGGTGTACTCCGAGTGGCTGGCCTTCTCCGGAACCTCGGTCACCCTCGACGGCGAACAGCGATACCTGGACTCCCAGTTGGCATTCGAACGCGCCTGTCTGCATGCCATCGATTACCTGACCAATTTCGGGTACAGCCGCGAACAGGCTTATCTACTGCTCGGCGCGGCCCCCATCGAGGGACGCTTCTCCGGTGTGGTGGACATCCCGAACTCCTGTGCCACCGTTTACATTCCGACGGCCATCTTCGACTTTCCGATAGCCCCGACCGCTTCGGGCCCGGTACGCATCGACCCGGGTATCGGAGCGCCGCGCACCGCCCGCTAGCCGGCCGAGTCCACCGGGTGTCGTTCATTCCCCGAAGGGAGTTGTCCGACACACGCCGCTCGGCGAATCCTGAAGCGGTGAACGACATCCGATACGGACTACTACTGCCCGCCGGGCAGGCTCAACTCGCCGCCGGAGGCTCGGCTCGCGCACTTCTCGATCTCGTGGTGAGCGCCGAGCAGCGGGGATTCGATTCGGCGTGGCTGGGTGATTCGCTGCTGCGCGCACGGGTCGAACCGTTGACGCTGCTGGCAGCCGCCGCCACGGCGACCGAACGGATAACCCTCGGCACGGCCGCGTTGATTCCGGCCTACCGCAATCCGGTGCACACCGCGCTCGTGCTCGGCTCACTGGATCTGGTGTCGCAGGGGCGAATCGTGCTCGGCGTAGGGGCCGGATTCCCGGGCATCAGCGAACCCGAGTTCGAACTGTCCGGGGTGGATTTCCGGACCCGGTTCTCCCATCTGGACGACACCGTCCGGCTGTGGCGGCAGCTGTGGTCGGGCAATTCGAATCCATTCCACGGCAAGGTATTACACTACGACTGGCTGCCGGAGGCACCGCGCCCGCATAGTCCCGGCGGGCCACCGATCTGGCTCGCCGGAGCAACCCCTGCCGCCCTGAAACGCACCGGCCGCCTGTACGACGGCTGGCTCCCCTACCCACCCGACCCCGCCGACTACGCCGCGGGCCTGACCGCCATCCACACCGCCGCCGCAGCCGAGGGCCGCGACGAAACAACCATCACCCCAGCTCTTTTCGCCACCGTCTATATCGACGAAGACCCCATCCGAGGCCGCGCCGCCCTCGACGACTACTGCCGAACCACCTACGGCATGCCCGTGGAACAGGTCGAACAGATCCAGGTCCTGATGACGGGATCGGCGAAAGACATTGCCACACAGCTGAACCAGTACACCGCAGCAGGAGCCCGTCACCTCCAGATCCGCATAGCCGCCATATCCCCCGACTCCTTCACCACCCAATTCGACCAGATCACCGACCTGATCCACGCCCAACGCCGATCCGCCGGGGAGTGAGAACGACATTCACCGGGAGTCGCCGAGCCCCGATCGAAGCCGGTAGACGATGAAGCTCGGAACATCGGTCAGCGGGCCCAATTCGGCGGGAAACCGCCGTAGCGCCTCCTCGGACGGTCGCGCTTCGGTGATCGCATCGATCACGAACCCGGCCGCCGAGAACTCCGCCACCACCGCTGCCGGCGGACGACGCCAACAGTGCTGAGTGACTTCGACATCGGCTTTGGTCCAGGTGTCGGAGACGAACTCGGCGTCGAAGTAGGAACCGTGCTGGGCGGGCAACCGGCACCGCACCCCGCGTCCAGAACCGTCAGCCCGGCAAGCGCCCGAGGCATCAACGACCGCAACGCGGGCCGCTCCGGCCACCCGTTGTACGGCCCGTCATCGGTGGTGGCAGCCGGAGGCCGGGATCACTGCCACCAGGTGCGGTGTCGAGACGGCTGCCGATCGAACTCCTCCTCGGCGAGGGCGGCAGCCTCGTCCGAACGGCCCGCAGCCCGGCAGCTGCGGACCAGTGGGGGAGCCCTTCCTTTCACGGGGAAGTGAGCGCGAACAGGCCGTTCTAGTATTTGGGCCCCGAGTCGGACGAAGTGCTCAAATCAGTTGGCACAGAACGAATGGTGAATACATTGCTTGCACTCAAACAGGCGGTCGGATCGGCCTTCGCCACGGCGGCGCTCCTCGCCGGGACGATAGCTGTCGCCGCCCCCGCGAACGCCGTCGCGACCCCGGCTGAGGCGTGTGGCAACAACTACCACGAAATAGACCACCAGGACCTGAAGGGCGCAGTCATCCATCTTCTGTACAACGGTTCGACAGACTGCGTGGTCACCACGAAAACGTCGAATCTCGGGAAAGAGACCTGGGTAGGCGCCATGATCGGACTTGCCAAGGGGTCAGTTGCGCACAGCGACTACGGCAACTTCGACTACTATGCCGGACCTGTCCGGCTCACCGCTCCCGGAAAGTGCATCGTGTGGGAGGGAGCCGTGGGGACAGGACGTGACAGTGCCACCGATGTTTGGGTCTCGCCGCAGACCGGCCCCCGCGCCCACTGCGGCTGAGCGGGGCCTGAGCATGTGATTTCGCCGGGCGCCGGGCGGTGGATCGCGGCGTCCGTGGCGCGAAGTTCGCGGCCCGAGCCGCCGTGTCGGGCCGCGACGATCTCGGCGGCGACGGCCACGGCGGTCTCCTCCGGGGTGTGGCCGCCGAGGTCGAGGCCGATCGGGGAATGTAGCCGGGAGAGTTCGGATTCGGTGAGTCCGGCCGCGAGCAGGCGGGCGGTTCGGTCGCGGTGGGTGCGGCGTGAACCCATCGCGCCCACGTAGGCGACGCGGCGGCGCAGCGCGACCTCCAGTACCGGGACGTCGAACTTCGCGTCGTGGGTGAGCACGCAGATCACCGTGCGCGAATCGACCTGCGTGCCTTCGAGATACCGATGCGGCCAGTCCACGACGACCTCGTCGGCTTCGGGGAAGCGGGCACTCGTCGCGAACAGTGGGCGGGCGTCGCACACCGTCACGTGGTAGCCGAGGAATGCGCCGATCCGTGCGACCGCAGCCGCGAAATCGATGGCCCCGAGCACGATCATGCGCGGCGGTGGCACGGAGGATTCCACGAACACTGTGACTTCCTCTGCATCACAACCGATCACCCGCACACCGGTGGCGCCGAGGTCGAGCATGGCCCGCGCGTGCGCAACCACCGCCCGATCAGCGCACGCCACCGGTCCGCCCTCGATATGCGCGAGAGGCGCTGAGACCCGGTCCAGTTCGGTATCGGCCGAGCCGGTCGACGCGCTGTACGAGGCGATACGCCCGAGGTCGGCACCCCGGAACACATCCTGATCACTTGTGAAGTCCGATGTCGACCGATGCGCATCCGCGACCATGTTGCCCGGCGGGGTGATTCGACCCTCGACCCCAAAGGCGACCGGTGGCGAAACCCAGTCCGGCCCCACCGCGAGCGTCGCCCCCGAGCCCACGTCCCGCACGAGCGCGACGGGTCCGCCGGCGCGCAGGGCCGCGAGCAGTGCGTCATGATCGCGCGAGCCGACCGGGTGCACGAAGACTTCGAGCACCCCGCCGCAGGTCAATCCGACCGCGAACGCGTCGGAATCGCTGTAGCCGAAGGTTTCCCGCTGCGGCGTACCGGTTGCCAATGCCTCGCGGCACAGTTCGTAGACCGCGCCCTCGACACAGCCGCCGGAGATGGAGCCCACGACGGTGCCGTCCTCGTCCACCGCCATCGCGGCGCCGACAGGGCGTGGTGCGCTGCCGGTGACGCCGATGATGCTGGCGACGGCGAATCGTGTTCCCGCAGAATGCCATCGCAGGATCTGCTCGGTCAGCTCGCGCATGATCACTACCCTCTCAACAGGACTTCGATTCCGGAGATGGCGAAGTAGCAGGCGAAGACCGCACTCACCACCCAGACCAGCCAATGGATTTCGCGGAATCGTCCGCGGGCGGCCTTGATCACCGTGTACGAGATCAGACCCGCGCCGACGCCGTTGGTGATCGAATAGGTGAACGGCATCGCGACGATGGTCAGGAAAGCGGGCACCGCGACCTCCATGTCGGACCAATCGATCTTGCGCGCCTGGGTCATCATCAACGCCCCGACGAGCACCAGCGCGGGTGCGGCGGCCTGAATCGGCACCACCCCGGCGATCGGCGTGAAAAATATTGCCAGACAGAACAATCCGCCACTCACCAGACTGGTCAGACCGGTGCGCGCACCCTCACCGACACCGGTCGCGGACTCCACGTAGACGGTGCTGCCCGCGCCGCCGCTCGCACCGCCGATGATCTGCGCGAGGCCGTCCATCGTCAGCACCCGGCCGAGTCCGGGCATGGTGCCCTTCTCGTCCAGCAGTCCGGCCTCGTCGCAGACCCCGAAAACCGTTCCCATGGCGTCGAAGAAACCGGTCAGCACCAGCGTGAACAGCACGACGCCCGCGGTCAGCGCGCCCGCGCGGACGAAGCCGCCGAACGGGTCGACGTGCAGCATCAGCCCGAAATCCGGGACGGCGAACAGCCGGGACGGCGCCTTGGGCACGACGGTCCCCCACGACTTCGGGTCGATCGTGGCCACCGCGTTGATCACCACGGCCAGCACGGTGGCGACCGCGATGCTGATCAGGATCGCTCCCGGCACCTTGCGGATGTACAGCGCGATCATCAGCAGCAGCCCGACCCCGAACACCACCACCGGCCAGCCCTGCAGATGTCCGTCCGGGCCCAGGCTAACCGGCGGCCCCGAGGCCGAACCGTGCCCGACCACACCCGCCGAGACCAGCCCGATCATCGCGATGAACATCCCGATCCCGACGCCGATCGCATTCTTCAAGGCCAGCGGAATGGCGTTGATGATCATGGTGCGCAGTCCGGTCGCGGCCAGGATCACGATGATCACGCCCATCAGCAGCACCAGGCCCATGGTCTGCGGCCAGGTCATATGCGGTGCGGCCTGGAAGGCGACCACCGGCACCACGCCCAGGCCCGCGGCCAGAGCCAGCGGGACGTTGCCCACCAGACCCATCAGCACGGTGGACAATCCGGCGGAAAAGGCTGTGGCCGTGGTGAGTTGCGCGATGCTCAGGTGTTTCCCGTCGATGTCGGTGGCGCCGGCCAGAATCAGCGGCACCAGCAGAATCACGTAGGCCATCGCCACGAATGTGGTGATGCCGCCGCGGATTTCCCGGGTGACGGTGCTGCCGCGCGCGCTCAGCCGGAAGAACCGGTCGAGCGCGGACCGCTCGGCGATGGTGGCAGCAGGGGAAGTACGAGTCTGTACCTCGGTCATTGGCGTGCCCTCCTCGGGGCTGGAACGAGTACGCCGCGCCCTGCGTCGTGACGCAGAGCAGTCGCGGCATCACGCCGACCTGCAGTCCGGCCGTCATCGGACCTGTAGTTCGGAATGCGGTTGTGGGGGCCCGGTCCACGCCGGGCGAGAACCCCTGTTGATCAACAGCTTCGGATGATGTCCTCGGGACGGACCGGAACCCGGATCAGGTTCCCCGTCCCGCCGGCGGCCTTGCACGCGTTGCGAATTGCCGAGACGACCGCGGGTGTGGACGAGAGAGTGGGAGGCTCTCCCGCGCCGCGCAGCCCGTAGGGGGCGTGCGGGTCGGGATTTTCCAGAATGTCCAATCTCTGTGTGGGAGTGTCGAGAATCGTGGGAATGAGGTAGTCGGTGAACGAGGGATTGCGCACCTTTCCGTTGGTTACCTGAATTTCCTCCATGACCGCCAGACCCAGACCCTGGACGGATCCGCCGTGGATCTGGCCTTCCAGCGAGAGCCGGTTCATGATCCGGCCCACGTCCTGGACCGCATCCAGAGCCACGACCTTGACCAGGCCGAGTTCGGTGTCCACGTCGACCACGGCGCGATGCACGCACACGGCCAGCTGGGTGTGGCTCCGGCCTTGCCCGGTCACCGGATCCATGCCGGTGGTGGGCCGGTGATGGTATTCGCGGGTTTCTTCGACGACCCCCTCATCGAGTACGTCGACCAGTGCCGCGAGCACCTCACCGGTTGCCGAGGCCACCTTCCCGCCGACGAGCCGCGCCGCACCCGAGATGCCCCGGGCCGCAGCGAGTTCCAGGACGCGGGCACGTACGGCCTCGCAGGCGGTCTTGACCGCGCCACCGGTCATGTAGGTCTGGCGGGAGGCCGAGGACGACCCCGAGTCCCCCACCGCGTTGTCGGCCGGGGCGATGGTGACCCGGTCGATGCCCAGTTCGGTGCGGGCGATCTGCGCCTCGACCGTGACCAGGCCCTGCCCCACCTCGGCCGCGGCGGTGTGCACCAGCGCAACCGGTTCTCCGGCAATGACTTCCAACCGCACTCGCGCGGTGGACAGGTCGTCGTAGCCCTCGGAGAAGCAGATGTTCTTGATGCCCACGCCGTATCCGACGCCGCGAACGACGCTTTCGCCATGGGTGGTCTGGGAAGCGCCGCCGGGCAGGTTGCGGATGTCCGAGATATCCGATTCCGGTGGCAGCGGCATATCTTTCAGCCGTTCCAGCATCGGCGCGAGCGGGGTCGGGGCGTGCAGTACCTGCCCGGTGGCGAGCTTGGAGCCCTGGGTGACAGCATTGATCTGCCGCACGTGTATCGGGTCCATGCCGAGCGCGTCGGCGAGCTCGTCCATCATCGACTCGTGCGCGAAACACGCTTGTACCGCACCGAATCCGCGCATCGCACCGCACGGCGGATTGTTGGTGTAGACACCGTAGGCGTCGACCTCGAGATGCGGGAATTCGTAGGGGCCCAGGGCGAGTGAGGATGCGTTGCCGGTGACATTCAACGTCGCGGAGGTGTACGCGCCCCCGTCGAGGATGATCCGCACCTTCGCGTAGGTGAGTTTCCCCGCCCGGGTGGCGCCGTACTCGTACCACAGATGCGCCGGATGCCGATGGACGTGGCCGAAGAAGGACTCCTCGCGGTTGTACATCATCTTGACCGGCCTGCCCGTGTGCATGGCGAGCATACCGGCGTGGATCTGCATCGACAGGTCTTCCCGGCCGCCGAACGCGCCGCCGATCCCGGCCATGGTCATTCGGATCCGGTCCTCGGGCAGGCCCAGGCACGGGCCGATCTGGGACAGGTCGTTGTGCATCCACTGGGTCGCGACGTAGAACTCGAGCCCACCGTCCTCGGCAGGGACCACCAGACCCGATTCCGGGCCCAGGAATGCCTGGTCCTGAATGCCGACCTCGTACTTCTGCGAGATCACCACGTCGGCCAGGGCCCGGCCGACGGCGATATCGCCCACCCGGACCGGCTGATGACGCGCGATGCCGCCGCGCTCCTGGACCCGATTGGCTTCCGGATCAGCCACCACCGCAACGGGATCCACGATCGGATCGAGCACCTCCCACTCGATGTCGATCAATTCCAGCGCGCGGCGGGCGATTTCGGGATGGTCGGCGGCGACCAGTGCGATCGGTTCGCCGTGATGACGGACCTCGTCGATCGCGAGAACCGGCTGATCCCAGGTGTGGTCCAGGCCGTACACCTTGCGGCCCGGCACGTCCTCGTGGGTGAGCACGGCGTGCACGCCGGTGACAGCCAGCGCGGCGGCGGTGTAGATGCGCAGGATGCGGGCGCGCGGATGCGGGCTGCGCAGGGTCATCCCCCACAGCATGCCGTCGATCCACAGGTCCGAGGCATAGGCGAACTCGCCCTTGACCTTCAGGGTTCCGTCGGGACGCAGCGGGCTGCCGCCGACGCCGGCGTTGCCGGGTGCGGCCACCTCGGCCGGGAAGCGGGTCGAGCGGGTCATCGAAACTCCTGATCCGGTCCGTGATTTCGGCGGGACGGTCATCAGCGGTCCTGTCCGCGCAGCAGCCGATCACGGGCCGAGACCCCGGCCGCGGCGATGACGTCCTGTGCGACGGTGCGCAACTCGTCGTTCTCGACCACGGTGCGCCCGCCCACCAGCAGTCGCGCCAGCGGCGGAGTCGGGCCGAATACCAGCGAGCACACCGGATCGGCGATGGCGGAACGGAATCCGTCGACCCGCCAGATCGCGATATCGGCCAGCTTGCCCGGCTCGAGGCTGCCGATCTCGGTGTGCCGACCCAGATTTCGCGCCCCGCCCAGGGTGCCGATCTCCAGCGCCTGGCGTGCGGTCAGGGCCGTCGGCCCGTACACCGCGCGCTGAAAGAGCATGGCCTGGCGCATCTCACCGGCCATCGAGGTCAGTTCGGAGGATGCCGCGCCGTCCACGCCCAGTCCGACCGGTGCGCCCGCAGCCAGCAGATCCCGCACCCGGGCGATCCCCGCTCCGAGCCGGGCATTGGAGCTCGGGCAGTGCGCGGAGCCGGAGCCGGTCTCGGCGAAACGCTGAATATCCTTGTCGTGCAGATGAACCGCGTGCGCGAACCAGACGTCCGGGCCCAGCCAGCCGATCTTCTCCATGTATTCGACCGGGGTGCAGCCCATCTGCTCGCGGCAGTGCCGTTCCTCGTCGAGCGTCTCGGCCAGATGTGTGTGCAGGCGAACACCCTTGTCGCGGGCCAGGATCGCCGACTCGCGCAGCAGTGTCTCGCTCACCGAGAACGGTGAGCAGGGCGCCACGGCCACCCGCAGCATCGAATCGAAGGACGGGTCGTGGTACTTGTCGATCACCGCCGCGGTCTCGTCCAGGATCCGATCGATCGTCTCCACGACCTCGTCCGGCGGCAGACCGCCGTCGGATCGACCGCGGTCCATCGAGCCCCGGCAGGGGTGGAATCGAAGCCCCACCTCCGCGGCCGCACGGACCTCGGCCTCGAACAGATCGCCACGGCCCGAAGGGAATACGTAGTGGTGATCGGTGGAGGTGGTGGTCCCGCTCAGGGCCAGCCAGCCCAGTCCGGCCACTGCCGCGCCATGGGTGATGTCGGCATCGATCCGGGCCCAGGTCCGGTACAGCCCGGTCAGCCATTCGAACAGCGTGGCGTCCTGATACAGGCCCTGGGTGGCCCACTGGTAGAGGTGGTGATGGGTGTTCACCAGGCCCGGGGTGACCAGGCAGCCGGTGCCGTCGATGCGCTCGGCATCCTCGACGATCGGCGCGGGTCCGCTGGCCAGGGCGGTGATCCGGCCGTTGTCGACGGTGAGGTATCCGTTGTCGATCTCGTCGCCGACAACCGGTGCGATATAAGCGTTTTCGATGACGATCCGGTGGCCCGCAGACAACTGCGCCGCCGGATCAGCCTGCGATACCTTACTCATTGCGCTGCGGCCTTTCGCCGTGCGGCCACCCGGACCGCGTCGAGGATCTTCTCGTAACCCGTACAGCGGCAGAGGTTTCCGGCCAGCGCCTCGCGGATCTCCGCATCGGTCGGCTCCGGATTCCGCTCGATCAGGTCGTGCGCCTGCACGATCAGCCCCGGCGTGCAGAATCCGCATTGCACCGCACCGGTTTCCACGAACGCCTGCTGCACCGGATCGAGCCGGTCGGCCGTCCCTGTGGCGGTGGCCAGACCCTCCACCGTGCGCACCGAACGTTCGCGCGCCTGTCCGGCGGCGACCAGGCACGAGCAGGCCGGGACGCCATCCAGATAGACTGTGCAGGACCCACATTCGCCTTGTTCGCAGGCGTTCTTGGAGCCCGGCAGCCCCATCCGCTCACGCAGCAGGTACAGCAGGCTCTCGCCTTCCCAGACGTCGTCGACGGTCTCTCGGACGCCGTTGACATGGACATTCACCCGCATCAGGCCGCTCTCCTCTGCGCCGCGAGGTCGTTCCAAGCCCAGCTCAGGGTGCGGCGTGCCATGACCGAGAGGGCGTGCGTGCGATAGTCGGCGGTACCGCGCACATCGTCGATGGGTTTCGCCGCGGCCGCGACCAATGCGCCGAATTCGCGCGCGATCGTCTCGGTCAGCGGGACCGGATCCGCCCAGGGCAGTTCGCGCGCGAGAAAATCCTCCGCCGCGCGAGCCCGCAAGGGTGTCGGGCCGCAGGAACCGATTCCCGTTCCCGCCGTGCGTGTTCGGGGATGTAATGCGATCGCGAAGGAACATACCGCGATGACCATGGCGTTTCGAGTGCCCACTTTCGAGAAATACTGCGGGCCGGAATCGGGTTCCAGCCAGATCGCGCGGATCAATTCATCGGGTTCGAGCGCATTCTTCTTGACCCATACGTAGAAATCGTCGATCGGAATCATCCGGGAACCGCGCGCGGCCGAGGTCACCTCGATCACCGCATTCGCGGCGAGCAACGCGGGATGGCTGTCACCGGCCGGCGACGCGGCGCCGAGATTACCGCCCACGGACCCGCGATTGCGGATCTGCGGCGAACCCACCGTGCGCGCGGCCTGGGCCAGTCCGGGTACACGTGTGCCCAGTTCACGGATGATCTGCACGTACGGAACACCCGCGCCGACGCGCACCCGGCCATCGATTTCCTCGATACGCCGCAATTCCGCGCACGGATTAAGATCCAGCAGTGCCGCCGGACGCCCCTTGTCGAAATTCAGCTCGACCATCACATCCGTGCCGCCCTGAATGGGGAGCGCCTCGGGAAAGGCGGCCCGTAATTCGAGCGCCTCGGCCCAACCGCCGGGTCGCAGGAATTCCATCACATCCCCCCGGCATTTCCGAGTGTGCACTGCCGCACCGTCATCTGACCTCCATCGGCATGAAACGTGTGAAGCCAGTACACCCGTCCGAGGCATCGCACGGCCACGACCGGAACTCCGAACTGTGCGCTGGTTCACACGGGGTCGTTCGTACTTATCTCCAAATGCGATGACGCCCGCGTTACAGCGAGGTCACCAGTGCCCTCGATATGGCGACAACCGGGCGCGCAGGCTGTTAGCGTCCGGAATCATGCGTCTACGTTCCCTGCTCGCCATGACGGATCTGGGGCTCGAACTCGTCACGGGGGAAGAGGAGCTCGACCGGTTCGTGCGCTGGGTCGTCACCCAGGATCTGCCCGATCCCAGCCGCTATCTGTCGGGTGGCGAACTGGTGCTCACCGGCATGCAGTGGCGCAGCGGTCCGCAGGACAGCGAGACCTTCGTCGCGGCGCTGGCCCGGTCCAAGGCGGCGGCGCTGGCCACCGGGGACGCCCGTTACGGCGCACCGCCCGAGGATGTGGTGCAGGCCTGCCGCAAGTACCGGATTCCGCTGTTCCGAGTGGATGAGCGGGTGGCGTTCGCGACCGTCACCGAGCGGATCACCCGCATGCTGTCCACCGGACGGGCGGCGGATCTGACCGCGATCCTGGACCGGCATCGCCAGTTGGTCTCCGGCACCGGCCTGGGTTCGGTACTCGACCTCATCGAACGCGATCTGGACATGCGCTGCTGGGTGATGTCCACGACCGGTCGGGTCGTGGCCGGACCGGTCGAGCCGCCGCCCGCGCGCACGGTCACCGAATTCCTGTCCGCACGGCGGCTGCCGCACGTGGTCCGCACCGGGCCGCGGCCGTATTCGCTGTTCGCGGTGGACGAATTCGGCACCTCCCGGGTCGCGGACTGGCTGCTGGTATTCGATTCGGACTGTTCGGACTGGCCCGAACAACGTCGCGCGCTGGCCGGAGAACTCGCGGCCATCGTCTCCCTCGAACGGGTCCGCAACGACGATCGACAGCGCGCCGAGGGCCGCCTGGCCGAGGAACTGGTCCAGCTGATCGTCTCCGATGCGAAACCGGCGGAGATCATTTCGCGACTCGAGTTGACCGGGCTCGGGGTGACCGACAGCTATGTCGCGGTGGCAGCCGCGGCCGAGGATGTCCTGCGGCCCAGGGAGTTACGCGCGCTGTTGCGCGAAATCCTCTACGGCAGAACACCTGCCGCCGGTCTGGTGGACGGCGAGGCGATCGCGCTGATCCCCGCCGACGCCGCCGCACGCACCGAGATCGGTTCGGCGCTGCGCACTCTCGAACCGGGTCTGGGCGGTATCCGCCTGTCGATCGGCGTCAGCGGCATCGTCGACGGCGAGGGGCTGCGCGGTGCGGTCGAGGAGGCCCGCTACGCCCGGCGGATGGCCGCCGGACGCGGGCGGGCGGGCGCACTGGTCGGCCACGACGAACTGGCCACCCACATGATGCTGCTGGCCAGCGTTCCCGACGAGGTGCGCCGGATGTTCCGGCTGCGCCTGCTGGACCCGCTGGTCACCTACGACCAGGACAACGGCGCGGATCTGGTGCACACCCTGCAGATATTCCTGCAGACCAACGGCTCGTGGACCCGCAGCGCCGAACTGCTGCATCTGCACGTCAACACGCTGCGCTACCGCATCGCCCGGATCGAGGAGCTGACCGGCCGCGATCTGTCCCGGCTCGAGGACCGGGTCGACTTCTTCCTGGCACTCGCGCTGGGTTGAGCCGATTCGGCGTACCGTGCTGGCCATGGCATCGCCACAACCTGCCCTTTCGACGCCCGGGACGCGCACCCTGGCCCAGGCGTGCCGGGCCGACGTGCCGGCGATGACGCGGCGACTGCTGGCGGCGATCTTCACCGACAACCCCGAATGGACCGACTACACCTCGGTCCCCCGCGCCGACCTGCGCGAGGGCTGCCGCCGATATCTGACCCGGATCCTGGATCTGCTCGGCGGCGCGAGCGGCGATCCGGAGACCGACGACGTGGCGGCGGCGATCGGCCGACATCGCGCCGAACAGGGCGTGCCGATGGAGGCGATGCTGCGGACCTTCCGGCTCGGCGGCGGCATCGTCTGGGAGGCGTTGCTCGACAAGGCCGGAAGTGTTGGGCCACAGGAGATCCGGGAATCCGGAACGGCGATGTGGGCGGTGGTCGACGGGCTGTCCTCGGCGCTGGTGACCTCGTACCGCAATACCGAACTGGAACAGGTCCGGCGGGACGAGCGCCGCCGCCACGCACTGATCGAGGATCTGCTCTCGGGCCGGGCGCACGACGCCGCGTTCGCCGCCCGCGCCGCACGCGAGTTGAATCTGCCCACGCAGGGGGCATATCTGGTGGTCGCGGCCCGCGGTGCGGGGCGGCCACTGCGGGCGGGCACCGAGACGGCGCTGTCGGCCTCGGGCATCCGATCGGTGTGGCACGACCGAGTGGACACCACGATCGGGATCGTCTCGCTGGAACATCGCACCGATGAGGCCGTCCTGCAACAACTTCGGCCGCAGGTGCGCGGGCGCGCGGGGGCCTCGCCCGCGGTGCCGGGGCTGGCACAGGTGGATTCCGCGCACGCGCTGGCGCTCATCGCGCTACAGACCTTGCCCGGGGGCGCAACGGGTCTGGTGTCGCTCGAGCAGCGGTATCCCGAGGCGCTGCTGGTCCGCTCCCCCGATCTGACCGATCTGCTGCTCACCCACACCCTCGGCCCGGTGCTCGAACTACCGGACAAGGAGCGCGACATCCTGCTGCGCACACTGTCGATCTGGTTGGCGGAGAACCGTTCCGCGGCCAATGCGGCGCCGCGACTGCACTGCCATCGCAACACCGTGATCAATCGATTGCAGCGGATTTCCGGGTTGCTGGGGCGTCCGCTCGAGGATCAGCGCGCGGCGCTGGAATTGTCGCTCGCCCTCGCCGCGCTCGGGCTCGACGCCTCCCAGTAGCGCCGCGGCAGTCTCCCCGCCCCCTGTGGCCGGATGCGCTGTACCACCGTGAACCGGTCGGGCACCGCCTGCTCGCGCCATGACCACCATTGGGCGCAGCGCCCAGTTTGGGAACGGAATTCCTGGGCTTGCGGTGCATTGTTTGTGCTCCGAGTGGCGACAAGACTCGACGTGGATGACTCGCGCCACAACCGGGCGCGGTCGTATTCGTTCGAGACGAGGAGCACCACGAGTGCCGGAATTCGATCTACTGGTGATCGGCGGCGGTCCCGGTGGCTATGTGGCCGCCATCCGGGCCGCTCAGCGCGGCCTGACGGTCGGGCTGGCGGAGAAGGAACGGCCCGGCGGGGTCTGCCTGAACTGGGGCTGCATCCCCACCAAGGCCATGTTGCGATCCGCCGAGGTCTTCCAGACCGTCAGTGCCGCAGCCGATTTCGGCGTATACGCCGATGACGTCCGATTCGACTTCGCCGCCGTGCGCCAGCGCAAGGACGGGATCGTCAAAGAGCTCACCGACGGTGTCGCGGGACTGCTGAAAGCCAACGGCGTCACCGTGATCGAGGGCCATGCCCGGTTCACCGGACCCACCACGGTGCAGGTCTTCGAGGCCGGAACCTCGCCGATCTTCGCCGGTGGCCCCCGCTACGCCGCGGCTCCCGGCGCGGCGGCGGTCCGCGAGATCACCGCCACCGACGTCATCGTGGCGACCGGTTCGGTACCGGCGGTACTGCCCGTGCCGGGTGCGGATCTGCCCGGTGTGATCACCTCCGACGGCGCGTTCGGGCTGACCGAGGTACCCGAGCGCATCGTCGTCATCGGCGGTAGTGCGGTCGGCGCGGAATGGGCCAGCCTGTTCCACGCCTTCGGCGCGGAGGTCACCGTCGTGGAGATGCAGGATCGGCTGGTTCCATTGGAGGACAGCGCGATCGGGACCGCCCTGGGACGCTCGTTCACCAAACGCGGCATCACCGTGCTGACCGGGTCCACGGTCACCGGCATCACCGAGGCGGCCGGAGCGTTGCGCGTCGCGGTCGGCGGGCCGCAGGCGCGTGAGGTGGACGCGGATGTGGTGCTCGTCGGCGTCGGCCGTCGCCCCAATACCGCCGCGCTCGATCTGGATATCGCCGGAATCGAAACCGACGCACGGGGTTTCATCCCGGTCGACGACCAGATGCGCACCGGCGTGCCGCACGTCTACGCGATCGGTGATGTCACCGGCAAGGCTCTGCTCGCGCACGTCGCCTCGCATCAGGGCCTCACCGCGGCCGATGCCATCGCCGGGCACGAGACGCACATCGACTACGCGGTCATCCCGGCCGCCACGTTCACCCATCCGGAGATCGCGAGCGTCGGGTTCACCGAGGAGGCCGCCCGCGCCGCGGGGCACGAGATCGTCACCGCCTCGTTCCCGTTCGCGGCGCTGGGCCGGGCCAAGACCTTCGGGGATACCGAGGGCATGCTGAAAATCGTTGCCGGGCAGCGCCACAACGAGGTGCTCGGCGTGCACATCATCGGACCGTCGGCCAGTGATCTGATCACCGAAGGGGCGCTGGCCATCTCGATCGAGGCCACCCTCGACGAACTCGCGGGCACCATCCACGCCCACCCCACCCTCGGCGAGATCGGCATGGAGGCGGCCCTGGCCGGTCTCGGACTGCCGGTTCACATCGCGCCACCGCGCAAGCGACCCGGAGGCGGCAGCAGAGCGTGACCGCACCGGAAACGCTGTGCCGCATCGAACTCGAGGAGCACCACAAGTGACCACCGCAACTCCCCGCAAGCCCAGCCGCAAGGCCACCCGTCCGGCCGACGGACGTCCGGCCACCGCCGCCAAATCCGTTCCGGCACAGGAAGCGGAAGCCGCGCCCGCCGACGACGCGCCCGCCGCGACCTCGGCCCCGCGCAAGTCCGCTCGTGCCAAGAAGACGACCCAGGCAGACACCGCGTCGGCAACGCAGACCCCGCTCGCCGATCACACGGCGACCGAAGCATCGACGGTCGAAAGTCGCATCGCCGCAACAGATCCCGAGTCGCTGCGTGACCTCTATCGCGACATGCTGTTCGTGCGCCGCTTCGAGGAGCGCACCGCCCAGGCGTATCAGCAGGCCAGGATCGGCGGCTACTGCCACCTGAACCTCGGTGAGGAGGCGACCGTCGTCGGGCTCGGCGCGGCCATGCGCCCGACCGACTACCTGTTCACCAACTACCGCGAGCACGGTTACGCACTGGCCAAGGGCATCGAGCCCGGCCGGGTGATGGCCGAGCTGTACGGCCGCTCCACCGGCACCTCGAAGGGCTGGGGCGGTTCGATGCACATGTACGACACCGCGACCCGGCTGCTCGGCGGTTATGCGATCGTCGGCGGTCAGGTCCCGCTGGCCATCGGCGCGGCACTGGCCATCGACTATCGCGGCGAGGACGACGTGGTGGTGTGCCAGATGGGCGAGGGCACCACGAATATCGGCGCATTCCACGAATCGCTGAACATCGCGGCACTGTGGCGCCTGCCCGTGGTGTTCCTGGTGATCAACAACTACACCGGCATGGGCACCACGGTCGAGAAGTCCTCCGCCGAACCGGATCTGTGGAAGCGGGCCGCGGCCTACCGGATGCGCGGTGAGCGGGTGGACGGCACCGATGTGCTGGCGGTCCGCGAAGCGGCGAGCGAACTCATCGAATCCGCACGGCGCGAAGGGAAACCGGCGCTGCTCGAGGCGGTCAGCCATCGGCTCAAGGGCCACTCGGTGGTCGACCCGGCCAAATACCGCAGCACCGAGGCGGTTTCGGAAGCCCGCGAACACGATCCGATCACACTCTGGCACGCCCGGCTGCTCGCGGCCGGTGTGCTGAGCGAGGAGTCGGCCGCCGCGATCGAAGCCGACGTCGCCGAGAAGGTCGCCACCGCTGTGGAATTCGCGGAGTCGAGCCCGCATCCGGACCCGTCCAGCCTGTTCGACTACACGTATGCGACCCCCGTCCCCGGGGAACTGCGCCGGCTGCCCGCCGACCCGCTGTTCCCGGCCGAGGCGCTGAGGTGACCCGTGCCCGTCACCACGCATCGCGACGGCCCGTCGCTCACCCCGAAAGGTAATTCCGTGCCCGTCATCACGTATCGCGAAGCTCTGCGCGAGACGCTGCGTCAGGAGATGCGGCGCGACGACGATGTCTTCCTCATCGGCGAGGAGATCGGCGTCTTCGAGGGCTCCTACAAGATCACCGCCGGTCTGCTGGCCGAATTCGGGGAGAAGCGGGTCCGCGACACGCCGATCGCCGAGGAGGGTTTCGTCGGTGCCGCCATCGGCGCGGCGATGCTGGGGCTGCGCCCGGTCGTGGAGATCATGACCATCAACTTCTCACTGCTCGCGCTGGATCAGATCGTCAATCACGCGGCCAAGATCTACGGCATGTTCGGCGGGCAGACCAACGTGCCCATGGTCATCCGCACGCCCGGTGGCGGCGGTCAGCAGCTCGGCGCGACCCATTCGCAGAACATCGAGCTGTACTACGCGTTCGTCCCGGGCCTGAAGGTGGTCGCGCCCAGCACACCGGCCGACGCGGCCGCGCTGCTCAAGGCGGCGATCGAGGACGACGACCCGGTGCTGTTCCTGGAGAACCTCTCGCTCTACAACACCAAGGGTGAAGTGCCCGAGGATATTCCGCCCGCGCAGATCGGCAAGGCGGCGGTCACCCGGGAGGGCTCGGACATCACGCTGATCGGCTACTCCCGGATGGCCACGGTATGCACCCAGGTCGCCGAACGCCTTGCCGCCGAAGGTATCTCGGCGGAGGTGATCGACCTTCGCAGCCTGCGTCCGCTGGACCGCGAAACGCTCGTCACCTCGGTCCGCAAGACCGGCTGCGCGGTGATCGGCGAGGACGACTGGCTGACCTACGGCATCGGCGCGGAGGTGGCCGCCTCCATCTCCGACGGCGCCTTCGACTACCTCGATGCGCCGGTGCGCCGCGTCGCCATGGCCGAGGTACCGCTGCCCTACGCCAAACCGCTCGAACGGATCGCCCTGCCGTCCGCCGACTCGCTGTACACCGCCGCCATGGAAACCCTTGCGGCCGTGGGCCGACGGCGGGCCTGAGAGGACCAGATATGCCTGAGATCACCATGCCCCGGCTCTCGGACACCATGGAGGAGGGCGTCATCGCGTCCTGGCTCAAACAGGTGGGAGATCCGGTGGCCCGCGGCGAGGTCATCGCCGAGATCGAGACCGACAAGGCTCTGATGGAGCTGGAAGCCTACGACGACGGGGTTCTCGAACAGATCCTCGCCGACGCGGGAGCGCGGGTGCCGATCGGGGAACCGATCGCACTCGTCGGGGATGGCAGCGGGACCGCGCGCGTCACGAGCGCCGCGGCACCGGAGACCTCGGCCGCTACCGGCGGCTCCGAGGTCTCCCCCGCTGCGCCCACACCCGACGCTCCCAGGCCCGCAACGGGTTCCGTGACGCCGACACCCACGGCTACAGCAGGATCCGCGACACCGGACGATCGCACGTCCAGCAGTTCGGCCACCGCGGACGGGCAGCGTCCCAAGTCCTCGCCGCTCGCACGGAAGATCGCCCGCGAACGCGGTGTCGATCTGGCGACCGTGACCGGCAGCGGACCCGGCGGACGCATCACTCGCCGTGATGTCGAATCAGCGAAGCCCGCAACCGATTCCGGAACATCCCCGGAACTCGCACCGGCGGCCGCCACTGCCGAAGCCGCAGTAGCTCAACCGATTCCGGTATCGGGCGACTACGACGAGATTCCGCTGACCCGCATCCAGCAGGTCTCGGCCACCCGTCTCACCGAGAGCAAACAGCAGGCCCCGCACATCTATCTGACCAGCGCGATCGACGTCACCGAACTGCTGGCCTTCCGGGTGCAGATCAACGCGACTCTCGATTCCGCCGGAAAGGGCAAGGTCAGCGTCAACGACCTGCTCGTCAAGGCGGTCGCGGCCACCCTGCGCACCGATCCGTCGGTGAACGTCAGCTTCGCCGGTGACAAACTCCTGCAGCACAAGGGAATTCATCTCGGCGTCGCGGTGGCGACCCCGGCCGGGCTGCTCGTCCCGGTGATCCACGACGCGGACCGCAAGAGCGTCTCGGAGATCGCTGCCGAGAGCCGCGACAAGGCCGAACGCGCCCGGACACGCAAACTGCGTGCCGAGGAGATGTCCGGTGGCACCTTCACCATCTCCAACCTGGGCATGTTCGGCATCGAACAGTTCACCGCGGTCATCAACCCGCCCGAATCGGCGATCCTGGCGGTCGGCGGCGCGAGTGACGAACTGCGACTGGATGATTCGGGCGCGGTGGTGGCCCGCAAGGTGCTGCGGGTCACGCTGTCCGCCGATCACCGGGCCATCGACGGCGCGGTCGCGGCGAAGTTCCTGCAGCAATTCAAGGATCTGCTGGAACATCCTCTGCGGATCATCACGTAACAGCAGCCCAGATGGCGAGGGTGCCCCGGGTCACACCGGGGCACCCTCGCCGGCTGTGCCGAAGCCACGGACACAGCTACCCGCGCACCGTTGAGCGGGTGGAATGGTGGCCTACAACAGTTTTCGCAGCATCAGGTCGGTGGCGTACTTCTCGATCAACGCGCGGTCCAGATGCGGGATGTCGCGATCGGCGCCCAGTTCGGCGGCCTGCACCGCGGCCTGGAACCTCTTGGCGGGCAGAGCCGCACCGCGCTGCGGCCTACCCGGAGCCCGGTAGGCGTGCAGCAGCGGCAGCAACGAATGCTGGCGTTGTTCCTCGGGCAGCCCACGCACCGCGGTCTCGAACCGGCGGAACCATTCGCCGTAGTCGTCGATCCGCTCGATCGCATGCCCCGCCTCGATCAGCCAGTCGACGAATTCGTCCAGTGAGATGCCGTCGTCGTGCGGGTTGAGCACATCGAAGGTCTCGAAACCATCGGTGACCTGGGTGCCGAGCGCGGTGATCGCCAGGGCGGTGAAATCGGCGGGCAGCCCGTCGTAGTGTGAACGCTGCCGCTCGCCCCGAGAGTCGGTGGCGTAGAAGGATTTCGGGGCCAGTCCGGTGGCCAGCAGGCTCAGCAGCAGGCGGGTGAACATATCGGGGACGTTCAACTGCCCGGCGTAACGCGAGTGGGCCAGGATCATGTCGGACCGGAAGACCGCCACCGGAAGACCGCACAGATCGTGCGCCTCCCGCAGCAGCACCTCACCGGCCCACTTGCTGTTGCCGTAGCCGTTGGCATAGCCGTCGTCGATCGAGCGCACCGCGCTGACCTCGCGGATGTCACCGTCCTCGGTGAACGCCTGGGGCGCGACCTGCGCGGCGACGGCCACTGTGGACAGATAGGTGACCGGCTTGATCGTCGTGGTCAGGGCCAGCCGGATCACCTCCGCGGTGCCCACCACGTTGGGACCGAACAACTGCCCGTACGGCAGCACGTGGTTGACCAGGGCCGCCGGATGCACGATCAGATCGACCGTCTGCGCGAGCCGATCCCAATCCTGTTCACTCACACCGAGATTCGGCTCACCGATATCACCGGCCAGCACCTCGAGGGTACGCTCGGCCAGTGCGCGATAGTGCCGGGTGAGTTCCGGATCTCCGCTGTCGAAGACCTCGTCCAGCCGGGCGCGCGCCGCCGCCGCATCGGCGCCGCGCACCACACAGATCAGTCGGCCGCCCGAAGCGGACAGCCGCTCCAGCCATTCCAGGCACAGGAACCGGCCCAGATAGCCGTTCGCACCGGTCAGCAGCACTGTGGCGGGAACCTGCGCGGCACGCGGCAGGTCCGGGGCGGCATCGAGCGTCGGGCGGTCGATGAACTTGTCCAGGGTGAGATCGGCGGCGCGAATCCGCGCTCCGGTCCCGTGCACACCGGCGACGGTGGGCCGGGTGCCGCCGGAATCGCGTTCGGCCTCGATGTACCGGGCCAGCGCGGTCAGGTCGGTGGCGGGGCCGACGATCACACCGACCGGGACCTCCACCCCGAAGGTCTCCTGCAGCAGTGTGGAATACGTCAACGCCGAGAGTGAATCACCGCCCAGATCGGTGAAGTGCACATCCGGGCGCAGATCCGTGGTCGCGCAACCCAGCAGCGCTCGCGCGGCCCGCCCGACCGTCTCGAGCACCGGCAGATCCGCGGCCTCGCGGCGCAGTGCGGCCAGTTCGTCGTCCTGTTCCCGCGCCAGATCGATGTAGAGCTGCTCGAGCCGCTCGCCGTAGCGCTCTTTGAGCCTGGGCCGCAACTGTTTCGCGATACCGGACAGCAGTCCGTTGTCGAGGGTGAACGGCTCGGTCTCGAGCAGGAAGGCGCGCGGGATCTCGTAGGAGTTCAGCTCGGCCCCCCGGGCCACGCGCTGTAGCGATTCGGTGATCGCCGCGGTCAGATCGGCGGTATCGGGATGTGCGGCAAGCGATTCGGGCGTCGGGACGACGACCGCGAGCAGATACGCGCGCTCACTGCTGCCGTACAGATAGATCTGGTGGACCAGCGGACTGGCCGCGTAGACGGCTTCCAGCTTGGCGACCGTCACGAACTCGCCCTGCGAGAGTTTGAGCACGTTGTTGCGCCGGTCGACGTAGAACAAGTGATCAGGGCCGTGTTCGGCCATGATGTCACCGGTGCGGTAGAAGCCCTCGGCGTCGAAGATCTCCGCATTCAGTTCGGGGCGCCGGAAATAGCCGGGGAAGAGGGTCTCGGCCTTGATCAGCAGTTCCCCTCGCGGATAAGGCTTGTCGGTGCTGAAATAGCCCAGCTCCGGGACGTCGAGGAGTTTGTAATCGATCACCGGCGGCCGGACGACGAGGTTGTCGACGATGACGCCGCCGGAGGACTCGGTCGAGCCGTATCCATCGATCAGGCCGAATCCCAGTACCGAGGCCATGAATTCGTGCAGTTGCGCCGACAGCGGCGCACTGCCGGTGATGGCCAAGATGAAGCGTCCGCCCAGAACCTCGTCGCGCAGTTCGACTTTCACCTGCTGCTCGACCGTCTCCGGCACGCCTCCGGCGGCCACTCGGCGATCGACTTCACCGCGGAAACGCTGGAACAGCATGTCGCATATGCGCGGAACGAAGAACAGCACCGTGGGGCGCGCCAACGCCAGATCGTCGAACAGCGTGGACATATCGCTGCGGGCGGCGAAATACACGGTGCCGCCGCGACCCAGGCAGGACAGCAGCGAACCGCGTCCGGCGACGTGACTCATCGGCATGAAGCTGAACCCGATCGACGGCAGCGGCACCTCCACGCCGTTACGCCACATCCGGGTCACCATGCGCTCGGAATACATCGCGCCCTTGGGCGTTCCGGTACTCCCCGAGGTGTAGACGAGCAGGGCCAGCGCATCCTCGTGCGCGCCGGTGTGCAGTGGGGCCTCGGGGAGTTCGCCGCCCTGTTCGACGACCTCCGCCAGGACCCGCACCGATACCGGACGATCGGCCAGGCGAGCGCGGGCGGATTCGACCGCGGCGCGATGATCGTCGTCCTGCGGATGGTGGTCGAAGACGACCAGCGTGCTCGGCAGTTCGGTGGCCAGCACCAGATCCACTGCGGTGTCGAGCTGTTCGACGCTCGCGGCCAGCACGCGCGGCCGGGTCTCGGTGACGATCGGGGTCAACTGCGCCGCGGACGCGCCGGTCTGCAACGGCACCGACACCGTGCCCAGTGCGGTGCAGGCCAGATCCACCACCGTGTAGTCGGTACTGGTGAATCCGAGAACGGCGACGAAATCGCCTGCCCGGAGCGGAGATTCGGCATCGTGATACCAGGCCGCGGCGACGGCGGTGACGCGCCGCCACATCTCGCCGTAGGTGATGGTGTCGTAGCGCGGCAGCAACCGCCCGTGGGTGCGACCGGTCTCGTCGGTGACGAACTCCATCGCCCGCCCGGCCAGCGCCGGACGGTCCGCATACCCCTGCACGAGCATCGCGATCGACTGCGCCAACGACACGTTCGTGCGAGCCACCGCCGCGCCCACCTCGGCATCCGGAATCGCCGCGCGAACCTGCGGGTCGCGGGCGACCAGCTCCGTCATCCGCCGCCCCAGTTCCTGCCGCGCTGCCTCGTCCATACCTCGACCTCCCTCGAATTCGTCCGACGCCCCGATGCCCCGCCGCGGACATCCTAGCGATGCATGTATTCCGCAATTAGTTTCATGTACCAACTATCCCAGTCCGGTGACCAGGCAAAGTCAAGTCCAGGACCAGCGCTATCGGTATCCGGCAAGCTCAGGACCACTGTCTGATATCTCACTCACCCCCGTGCGGCGGTCTGTGCTACCCGCACCGAAATATTCAGCACAGGCCGCCGAATTGGTCACGTGCGGGCTCCGGACCGTTCAACCGGCCGCCCTACCGTCGGATCATCGGGCCGTACCCGGGCGGAGGTTTCCATGCTGAACGCACGTCTGCGAGCGACCTGGGTCGCCAATGCCGCCTCGGGAGCGGCCGCCGTCACGGTGGGAACTCCGTTCCGCACCCGCTCGGCGTTCACCGCCCATCGAGCCGATCGCGTTCGGGTGCACCAGGATTCGCTGGTCGCCTCCGAACTCGAGGTGGTGACCGTCACCGACAGTTCGGCGATCCTGACCTGGACGACCCGAGCCCGCGATCGCGCCGGACGGCTGCGCCCGGCGCCCGCGGACACCGAGATTCGCATCGCCCCCGCGGACGCCGCGCATCCGCCCCGGCGATACAGCATCGACTCCCGTCCCACCGCGTACCACTACGCGCAGATCGAGGGACTCGAGCCGGGCCGCGCGTACCGATTCGAGGCGTATTCCGGCGGCTGCCGCGCCGTCCCGGCCCGGACCCTGGTCACGCGCCGGGCCGGATCACCGGAAACCACAGGCGTTTTCACCACACTCACCCCGCCGCCGGGCCCGCTGCTGCGCACGATCGCGCTCGCCAACGACGTGCACTACGGCGAGAGCACCAGCGGCCTGATCGTGGCCGGATTCCCGAACGGGCTGCGGCACGACACCGACAGCCATCCGCAGATCATGCTGGACGCGCTGCTGACCGATCTGCGCGCACCCGATCGCGGCACCGATCAACTCATCGTGGCCGGTGACATGACCGATTCGGGCACGCTCGAGCAGTCCGCGGCGGTGCGTGCGCGCCTGGATGCCTGGGGTGCGGCGGGCCGGGACTACTTCGTCTGCCGTGGCAACCACGACGTGTCCCGCGAGGGCGACCCCTGGGGATCGGTATTCCACGCCCGGGGACGACTGGCCGTCTCGGACGTCGACGGGCTGCGCATCATCGGCCTGGACACGACCCGCCCGCGCGGCTCCGGCGGCACGCTCACCGCACCGCAACTGAGCAATCTGCGCGAGGTGCTGGCCGCCGATCCGGACCGGCCCACCCTGATGTTCGGGCATCATCCGGTGACTTCCTCTGCGGCGGTGAGCAATCCGGCCGGACCGGGATTCGTGCTCGACCGCGCCTCGGCCGCCGTACTGCACTCGCTGTACCGCGGCGCGCCGGGCGTGTTCCTGCATCACACCGGCCACACCCACCGCAATCGAGTGGGCCGCCCGGACTCCCCCGTGAACGTGGAATTCCTCGAAGGCGCGGCGGTCAAGGAGTATCCCGGCGGCTATCTGCTGCTGCGCATCTACTCCGGCGGCTACATGGTGAACTTCTACAAGACCCGCGCCGAGCCCGCACTGTGCTGGAGCACCCGGACCCGGCGGCAGTATTTCGGGCTGCATCCCGATCACGCCCTGGGCAGTTGCGCCGACCGCAATCACGCGGTGCTGCGGGACTTTTCGGGGTTGCGGTAATCCCACCCGGTCACGGGGGGTTTTCATCCGGATCGACGGGCATGTCCCACACGATGATCATCTTTGCGCCTACGCTGGCTCGCGGAGCAAGTACCGACCGGTCGTCGCACGCGCTGAGTATTTCAGTGCGCCAGCATCATTGAGGAGAGTAGTAGTGCGAACCGATGGAGATACCTGGGACATCATCAGCAGTGTCGGCATCACCGCCCTGGGAGTCGCGACATTCCGGGCAACCGAGACCGCCCAGCCCGATGCTCTGATCCGCGACGACTGCGCCCGGTTGTTCGTCGAGGCCGCGGCCGAACCGCGCTCACTGCAGGCCCTCGCCGCACCCGGCGACGCGGAATTCCTGCCCGTGGCACGCCTGATCGGGGTGCGCACGAAGTTCTTCGACGAGTTCTTCCTCGCCGCGGCCGCCGCGGGTGTGCGGCAGGCGGTGATCCTCGCGGCCGGGCTGGACGCGCGCGGGTACCGGCTCGACTGGCCGGTGGGCGCCAGCGTCTTCGAGATCGATCAGCCCAAGGTGCTGGACTTCAAACATCAGGTGCTGGCGGACAACGAGGTGGTGCCCCGGGCGGTCCTGCGCGCGGTCCCGGTCGATCTACGCGACGACTGGCCCGCGGCCCTGTTCGACGCCGGTTTCGACGCCGACCGTCCGACCGCCTGGTCCGCCGAGGGCCTGCTGCCCTATCTGCCGGGCGCGGCGCAGGACGCCCTGTTCGAGCGGATCGATACGCTCTCGGCTCCCGGTAGCCGCGTAGCCGTGGAGGGTTTCTCCGGCCGTCCCGATATCGCGCGTATCTCCCAGGCGGCCACACAGGAGATGGCGACCAGCCCCTTCGGCGACGTCGACGTCACCCAACTGTTCTACAACGATGAGCGGACCGATCCGGTCCAGTGGCTGACCGACCGCGGCTGGCAGGTCGATTCGGCCGACGTCACCGAACTCTCGGCCCGGTACGGCCGTCCGGTCCCCGAACTCACGGGAGGTTCGGCCGATATGCACAACGTGGCCGCATATCTGACCGCGACGAAGTAGTCGGGCCGACCCCGGTCGGCTACGCGGTGACCGCGAGCCGCTGGATCAGCCAATCCCGCAGCGGGGCTGCGTATTCTTCGCGTTCGAGGGCGAAATCCACTGCGGCGCACAGGTATCCGCCCGGGTTGCCGATGTCGTGGCGAACACCGCGGTGCACGACGACGTGGACGGGGTGCCCCTCGGCGATGAGCAGGGCGATGGCGTCGGTGAGCTGGTACTCCCCGCCCGCGCCCGGCTCGATGCGGCGCAGCGCGTCGAAGATCGCCCGATCGAGCAGGTAGCGACCGGCCGCGGCGAGGGTCGACGGGGCGTCTTCGACGGCGGGTTTCTCCACCATGGCGTTGACCCGCAACACATCCGGGGCGTGCGCCTCGGGTGCCGCCGCGACGTCGAACACGCCGTACGCGCCGACCTTCTCGCGGGGTACCTCGAACGCGCACAGCACACTGCCGCCCCAGCGGCGGCGCACCGCGGCCATCGTCTCCAGGACGCCGTCCTGTTCGGATGCGGCAGCTCCGGCGGGCGGGCGGACCAGATCGTCGGGCAGCAGTACCGCGACGGCGTTCTCGTCGGGCGCCAGGACCGATTCGGCTTGCAGCACAGCATGTCCCAGTCCCAGCGGACGCTGTTGCAGCACGGTGTCCACCTCGAGCAGTTTGGGCGCGCGACGCACCCGTTCGAGCAGACCGAATTTGCCGCGCTGGGCGAGCGTGCCCTCCAGCTCCGGATCCTCGGTGAAATGCTTTGCCACGGAACTCTTTCCGGGCGAGGTGACGATCACCATCCGGTCGGCGCCGGCCTGTGCGGCCTCCTCGGCCACCAACTCGATTCCGGAGGTGTCCACCACCGGTAGCAGTTCCTTGGGCACGGATTTGGTGGCGGGCAGGAATCGGGTGCCCAGCCCGGCCGCGGGCACCACGGCCGTGCGGAACTGGCGGGGTGTGGTCGGGGCGGCGTGGTCCATGTGGATCTCCTTCGAGTGCCGGATTGCCGTTCGCGATTCGGTACCGACGCTAAGGAGCCAACCTGTACGGAAGATGGGAACAGCCTCCCGTTACCTGGAGAACGCCCCCGACCTGCGTGATCTCACTCACACCCGCCCTGCGGGCGCTACCCGGTGGCGCCCACCGGCGTGCCACTAACGGCCGGATCGCCCACAGGCCGCGCCCGAACCAGCGCCACCATCACCGCCGAGATCAACGCCGCCACCGCGAACACGGTGAATCCCCAGTTCGACAGCTCGTGCGCGACCAGGACGCCACCCAGCCAGGGCCCGAATACCGCGCCGAACCGTCCGAGACCCGAAACCCAGCCCAGCGACGTCGCCCGGATGCTCGGCAGATAGTAGGTGCCGACCGAGGCGTAGATCAGCGTCTGCGCGCTGAACAGGAATCCGCCGGTGAGGAAGACGTCCACGCAGGTCAGCCACAGCGGCATGTGCACCGCGAGCAGCCCGATCCCGATCATGGTGGCCGCGAACCAGATGACCGTCACCCGCCGCGGGCCGAACCGATCGGCGAGCGGTCCGGCGACCAGCATCCCGACGATGCCGCCGAGGTTGATCACCAGCAGGAAGCTGATCGCCGAACCGAGGTTGTAACCGTGTGCGCGCATCATCGTGGGCAGCCAGGTGTTCACGCCGTAGACCAGCAGCAGTCCGCCGAACGAGGCGATCCAGAACAGCAACGTCACCGAACGCAGTGCGGGAGTGAACAATTCGGAGACCTTGCCGCGTCGCTGCTGTGCGTCGCGTTCGGGCGTGTAGGCCGCGAGCGAAACCCCGAACCGGTCCGCGATCCGCTGCGCTCGCTCGGTGCGGCCCGATGCCAGCAGATAGGTCAGTGATTCGGGCAGCAGGAACAGGATCGCGGGGACCGCGATGACGACCGGCGCGGCGCCGAACCAGTACACCGAACGCCAGCCCAGTGATTCGACGATATTCATCGCGACCGCCCCGGCGATCGCGCCACCGGCCTGATGCGCGGTCATCAGGAAGGTGACCGCGATGTTCTTGCGCGCCGCCGGGGCGTACTCCATGACCATCGCGATCGCGGTCGGCAGCAGCACCCCCAGCCCGATACCCGCGGTGAATCGCGCGGCGCCGAAGGTCGACACGTCGGGCGCCATACCGCAGACGGCCGCGGACAGCGTGAACACCAGCACCCCGCCCAGGATGATCTTGCGGCGGCCGATCCGGTCGGTGATCACTCCGGCGGCCAGCGCGCCCAGCAGCATGCCGAAGGTGTTGAAGCTGCCGATATCCCCGGCCACGGCCGGGCTCAGACCGAAAGCCTTGTCCTTGAACACACCGGGCAGCGTCGCGCCGTAGACGAACAGATCGAGTCCGTCGAGCAGAACGAGGAACCAGCAGACCGCAGTGACCTGAAGCCACAGCCGCCAGGAGGGGGCGGCCGAGACGCCACCGGATTCGAGCGAGGACACCTGTGTCCCTTTCGTAGAGCTACATCCAGTGATGCAGGTTACATCTGTAGCAATATCATCAACAGTATTTCGAGCAGAATTGTTAACATTATGCTCGGACAGGCGCCCTCGACGAGATCGCGGCGCGGCCGACCGATCGGCGCGGCCGCTGTCTAGTCCTGCGAACCCGCGAGATCCTCGGCGGTCGGCGTCCCGTGGGTGTGGAAGGACTCGATCGTGCGCAGACCCCACGCCTGCCCCTTGGCGCGTTCGGCCTCGGTCCAGTCCACCCGTTTCCAGTCCGGAGCCAGAATCAGCCGCGCACCGGCATTGCACAGTTCGATGCGGTTGCCGCCGGGCTCGTAGACGTACAGGAAGAACGTCTGCTGAATGGCGTGCTTGTGCGGGCCGGTCTCGATGAACACACCCTGATCCAGGGCGACATCGCAGGCCCGCAGGATGTCCGCGCGGCTGTCGGCGGCGAACGCGATGTGGTGCAGCCGCCCCGACAAGGCCAGGTTGTCGCGAGTGTAGACCAGGTCGTAACTCTTGTTGGTGAACGTGGTCCAGGTGCCCGCGACCGAACCGTCGTTCAGCACGATCTGCTCGGTCGTCATCGCGCCCAGCGTCTGCTCGAGGAAGTCGCGATTGTCCACCGGACTGCGGCCGAGGAAGTTGACGTGATCGAGCCTGCGCGCCGGGACGCCGCCGCTGGGATAGGCGCCGGCCTGATTCTTCAGCGACGGGCGGTCCTGTTCACCGCACTCGTACCACTCCGCCTCGTAGTAGAGACCGAATTCGTGACCGTCCGGATCGGTGAACAGGTAGGTGGGCCCGAAGCCGGATTCGCCTTCGGCCCAGCCGATTCCGCGTCCGGCGGCCTCCAGCGCCGCGACCCGCCGAGCCAGCGCCTCGGGACCGGCGGCCCGCAGGTGCGTGCGGCCGATGCCGCCGTGCCGATGCGCGCGCAGGGTGAGGGTGTGGTGCTGATAATCGTCCCAGGCGTGCAGATACACCTCGTCCTTGCTCTCACCGACCACCCGCAGCCCGAGGAAATCGGTGAAGAATGCGACGCTGCTGTCGAGCGTCGGCGTCAGCAGCTGTACGTGCGCCAGATGCGCGATGTCATGACCGGGGGCCATCTTCTAGTCCTCCTCGAGCAGCAACGCGCGCCTCAGGCGCGCGGAAAAACCTTGCCTGCGAACAGTTTCCGGGCGGTGCGGACCACACCGGCGCTGCGCACGAGCGGCGGCTGCACGGTCTGGTCCAGGTCCATGTCGACCAGCAGATGTCCGGACGGATGTTCCACATCCACCCGGCGCAGATCCGCGGGCCAGGCCGCGGTGCGGTCGTGACCGACCGCACCGGGCGTCCGCATCGCGGTCACCGCGCTGATCGCCGCGAACACCCCGAGCGCGGTATGCGGGCGCACGGGGATGAACGAACGCGTGCACACCCGGCCGCCGTCGCGCGGGGAGGCGAGCAGAATCGTCTTGGGCACAGAGGATTCCGCGACGTCGCCCAGGCCCATCCGCTCCGCGGCCGCGCGGCGCAACCGATCCACGCGTTCGGTCAGCACGGCGTCGGCGGCCAGGTCGTCGGGCGATTCGTAACCGGTGAGCCCGAGGCTCGCGGCCTCGGCGACCACGACCGGCATCCCGTTGTCGACGCAGGTGATCTCGATGCCCTCGACGGTATCGCGCACGCTGCCGGTGGGGAACAGTCCGGAGGTGGCCGAACCCGCGGTGTCCTCGAAGGCGAGCGTCACCGGTGCGGCCGTGCCGGGCACGCCGTCGATGCGGGTGTCGCCGTCGTACACCGGGCGGCCGTCGCGCACCGGGAACGTCGCGGTGGCCGTTCCGGCGGAATTGACCAGATATACTCGTACCGAACAGGTTTCGCCCGATGCGGCGACGATTCCGGATTCGACGGCGAACTGTCCGACCCCGGCCAGGATATTGCCGCAGTTCTGCCGATCCGAGACCGTCGCCTGTTCGACGCCCAGTTGCAGGAACAGGTAGTCCACGTCGACACCGGGCCGCTCGGACGGCGACACCACCGCGACCTTGCTGGTCAGCGAGGTCGCCCCGCCGATGCCGTCGATCTGGAGCGGATCCGGGGTACCCATGATCCGCAGCAGCAGATCGTCGCGCTCGGCCGGGTCGGCGGGCAGATCCGAGGCCAGGAAATACGCACCCTTGGAGGTACCGCCGCGCATCCACACGCACGCGATACCGTCCCGGTCCGTGCTCGGCGGGACGGCCGTCCCCTCATCGGCGGCCGCCTCGCCGAGCGGATCCGGGTGGCTCGTCATGACCGCTCCCGGGTGGCTCGGTAATCCTCGTAGGAGACGTAGCTGAGGCCGAAATCGGCGAGCCGCTCGCGCAGCCCGTACCGATCCAGACCCAGCTCACCGTTCGTGAACGCCTCGCGGGCCGCCTGTTCCTTGGCCACCCGTGCGGCCGAGAGTTCCAGTGTCCCGGGCACATTCGCCTGCGGCACCCGGACCACGCCGTCGTCGTCCGCGACGATCACATCGCCGGGATTGATCACCTGGCCCTCGATGACGACCGGCACGTTGATCGCGCCCGCGGTGGCCTTGACCGTGCCCTGCGCGCTCACCGCGGTGGACCAGGCCGGGAAGCCCATCTCGCGCAGCTCCGCGACATCGCGCACGCCGCAGGCCAGCACCACACCCCGCACGCCTCGGCGTTGCAGCGCGGTGGCGAACAGTTCGCCGAAAAGCCCGTCGCTGCACGGTGAATTCGTCGCCACCACCAGCACGTCACCCTCGCGGCACTGTTCCACCGCGACGTGGATCATCAGATTGTCACCGGGCCAGCACAGGACGGTGACCGCCGTGCCGCCGATCCGCGCGCCGGACCAGGCCGGACGCAGCCGCGGGCCGAGAAAGCCCGTACGCCCCTGCGCCTCGTGGACGGTGGCGGTGCCGAACTCGCCGAGTGCGGCGGCATCCTCGACCGAGGCCCGCGGGCACCCGGTCACCACGACGTTCTCCATCACTGTCTCTCCGAATCCCGCGTCGTGCCCTCGTCTGCGAAGGCGATATCCTGTAATGCATCTCGTGTGGCAGCGGCGATGTGCGGCGTGACGCCGAGTTCGCTCAGCTGCCCGGCGGCGGCCGCCATCTCCTCGGCGCGGCGTGCCGCGTGCGCGTAGGTGCCGGTGATCAGGCGGTCCAGCGTGTCCTGGTCGAAGGACCGGAATTCGGCGGCGATGTGGTCGCGGAACCAGTCCGCACAGCCCGCCGCCTCCGCACCGGCCAGCCCTTCCACCACCGCCGCGGCCAGACCCTTGTACACGACACTGCGCAGCAGTTTGCGCGAACTGGCCACTCCGACCGGTCCGGGTACGAGTTCGACCGGAACACCGAGCGCGTCCATGATGTCCGCGAAAACCATTGCCGCCGAGCCGGATACCTGCATGGGCGTACGAATCCCGCGACCGGGCACCGGAGCCATGATCGCCACGTCGACCAGATCCACTCCGGCCTCGGCGGCCAGCTCGGCCAGCCGGACCTTCGCCGCCGGGGTGCCGGTGTTCGCCTCGGCCCACACCGCCCCCGGCGCCAGTCCGGTGAGCGCCTGCCGCAGCGCGGATTCGGCCTCGTGCGCGGTGGTCAGGCCGAACACCAGATCGACCTCGCGAACGGCATCCGCGTCGCTCGAACACTCCCGAACACCCTGCGGTGCGGGCACTTTCGGATCGAACCCGCGCACCTCCGCACCGAGGGCGGCCAGATCGCGGGCGAATTCCATTCCGGCTTCGCCGAATCCGAGCACCGCCACCCGCAGCGGCTGGTGCCCACTCACGAGAGCCGAGCGGTGACGTGCGGGTAGTGGCGAACGAACGCCTCGGCGCGACTGTTCTTCAGCAGGCCCAGGTTCGGGCCCGCGTTACGTTCGAGTTGGACGCCGCGGCGGGCGGCCAGATCCTCGTAATAGGTCCACATGTGCTGCTGAGCACCCAAGCAGCGCATGGCCTTTCGCTTGGTCTCGAAGACCTCGGTGATGTCCAGGAGCACATCGGGACGGAACTCGCACATCTCCGGCTGGTGCGGTTCGAAGCTGAACACCGGCGGCGCGCCCAGCGGTTCACCGGGTGCGTCGTAGCCGACCGCCTGAGCCAGGACGCGAGCGTCGAGGGCCATCCGGGCCGCGGCCGGATGGTCGCCGTTGTAGGGGTCGGCGAGGGTGTGGGTGAGGACCACCGTCGGGGTGGTCTCCCGGTAGACGCGCACCAATTCGTCGACCAGTTCCGGAGATTCACGCAGCGGGTAGTCACCGGCGTCGAGGAATCGGATGTCCGCGCCCAGCACCGCGGCGGCCTGCTCGGCCTCCCCGCGTCGCAACGCCTTGATCTCCTCGAGCTGCTTACCCTCGCGCCACGCCTTGGCCGACTCACCGCGCTCGCCGAAACTCAGGCACACCACCGTGGCCCGCTCACCACGCGCTGCGGCCAGTGCGATCGCACCACCGGCCCGCCAGACGAAATCTCCCGCGTGCGCACTGACCACCAGTAGCGATTCGGACGTGTTCTCGGGCATCGACTCACCTCACTTGCTCCGCGATCGCTCGACCCACCCGGCCGAGCGCGAACATGTCGCACGACACGTTCCGCATCGACGGTAAGTATTGCCGACAAAAATGTCAACAATCCTGTTGCCGAAGAAGGTCGGGGCAGGTCCGGACCGGTGTCGGAGAAGGTCAGGCGGTCCGACTCAATGCGGTGATCACACTGTCGAGATGGTCGCGCATGGCCTGCTCGGCGGCAATCGGATCGCCCGCCACGACCGCGTCCACGATCGCGAGATGCTCGGGGAGCGAGACCTGCGGGCGGCCCGGCCGCAGGGACAGCTGGAACTGATGCCGCACGATCTGCGCGTTGAGCCGGGCGATCAGATCCGTCGCGGTCTCCTGTCCGGCGATTTCCCTGAGCACAGCATGCAGTTCGTGATTCAGCGTGGAGTACTCCAGCAGTTCGCCGTCCTGCACCGCGGCGGACAGTCGCGCGGAATACCCACGCAGCCGATCGGCGTCCGCCGGGGTGATGCGCTCGGCGGCCTTGGCCGCGATCAACCCCTCGAGCACCTTGCGGCACTCGAGAATCTCCACCGCCTGCTGATGCGAGACCGAACGCACCCGCGCGCCGCGATTGTGGATTCGCTCGATCAGCCCCTCGGCCACCAGTTCGTCGATAGCGGCGCGCACGCTACCGCGGGTGACCTCGAACTGTTCGACGAGTTCGGACTCGACCAGCCGCTGCCCCGGAGCCACCGCACCCTGCGCGATGGCATGCCGAAGCCGTTCCACCGCAATGGCCTTGCCCTGGGTTCCACGTTCGAGTCCACTGGTCTGCGACACTGACAACCGTCCTGGCGATAGGTGATACTCCGATTGTCAATGATTATGCCAACAATTCGCCGGACGCCGCCGAGGCGCTGCCGCTCACGGGGAATGCAGATGCGTGCGCTGCCCCTCGTTGTCCAGGATGCACAGGATTTCCGCGGGTCCGTCCAGGGCGCCGAAGGCGTGCGGGACCATGCAGGAGAATTCGGCCGCCTGACCGGCCTCGACCCGCACACGGCGCTCGCCCAGACGTAGTTCCACCGCGCCGGACAGCACGGTGAACCAGTCCCGGCCCGGATGAACGCGCTGCTCACCGGCCGGTTTGGTCAGGCGCATCTTGGCCACGGTGACACCGTTCGGGCCCGAATCGCGAGTGAGCAGCCAGGTGGTGACGCCGCGGACGGCATCGCGTTCGGGGCGGATCACCACATCCTCGTCCCCGACCGGCTCCACCAGTTGATCGAGTGTGGTGCCCAACGCCCGAGCAATGGGCGCGAGCTGGTCCAGGGCGATGCGCCGGTGGCCGGTCTCGATGCGGCTGAGCGTGGACGGGCTCAGATAACAGCGGCCGGCCAGGTCGTCCAGGGACCAGCCGCGCGCCACGCGCAGGCCCCGGATCCGCTTGCGGACCATGCCGTCCAGATCACCGTCTTGCGTCATAAGCAAGATTGTATGCCTTCAGAGCAAGCGACGGGTAGCGTCGAATCCATGAGCCACGATCACGATCACCAGCACGGCGGCCACGACCACAACCACCATCACCAGCGCGGCGGCCACGACCACGGCGACGAATCCGCCCTGGCCGACCTGCTCGATCTCGACGCGGAGGCGCTGCCGGAATACCTCCCCGAGGTGACGGCGCTGATCCGCGATCACCTCGACGACCGACCCGTCCGGCGCATCCTGGACATGGGCGCCGGCACCGGCAGCGGCGCACTCGCTCTGGCACAACGCTTTCCCGATGCCGAGATCACTGCCGTCGACGTCTCCGAGTTCATGCTGACGCGACTGCGGGACAAGGCCGGCGCCCGCGGCGTCGCCGAACGCATCCACACCCTGCGCACCGATCTCGACGCCGCATGGCCCGAACTCGAACCCGTCGACCTGGCCTGGGCGGCGAATTCCCTGCACCACACGGCAGATCCGGATCGCGTGCTGACCGACCTGTTCGGCACGATCCGCCCCGGCGGTCTGCTGGCCCTGGCCGAACTGAACTCGATGCCCCGATTCCTCTCCACCGCAGGCGAACTCGGCGAGCTCGAGGATCGCGCCCACGAGGCCCTGGCCGCCGAGACCGCCGACCATGTCCCGCATCTCGGTTCGGACTGGGCGAGCCTGCTCACCAAGGCCGGATTCGAGATCGACACCGAGCGCCGCATTCTCGTCTCGCTGACTCCCCCGCTTTCCGAAGCCGCCACCCGCTTGGCCCACCGCACTCTCCAGCGCATGCGCACCGGCCTCGCCGAGCGCCTGGCCCCGCAGGACGCGACCGCGCTGGATGTCCTGCTGTCCGACGGGCCCGAGAGCCTCGCCCGGCGCTCCGATCTCACCGTCCGCGACGAACGGCCGGTCTGGATCGCCCGCCGCCCCTGAGCGTCATCGAGGAGACGAATCTCATTGCGAGGGTGCGGGTTCGGCGAAGGCTCTGCCGAAACGCGCGACGAGGGCCAGGATCACGGCCAGGCACGGCAGAACCCACAGGGCCGCATCGAGTCCGACCAGGTCGGCGAGATGGCCGATCAGCGGTGGGCCCGAGACGAATCCGCACCAGCCCAGGGCGGCGACCGCGGCGATCGACGGGCCCGGGTTGGCGTCCGCGGCAACCCGGCCCGCGGCACTGAAGGCGCTCGGTACGACCAGACCCAATCCGAGTCCCATACAGGCGAATCCGAGCAGAGCCACGACGGGCTGACGCAGGATCAGCGCCGCGCCCATACCGCAGGCGAACACCATGGCCAGCACCGGAAGCAGTGCGGTGGGGCGGAATCGGCGCTGTAATCCCGTGCCGCTCAACCGCATCGCCACCATCGCCAGCGCGAAGGAGGCGTAGCCCAGACCCGCCGTCGCGGCACTGGTGCCGAGTTCGTTGCGCAGGTAGGCCGCGGACCAGTCCGCCGCGGCCCCCTCGCACAGCATCGAGGCGAACGCGACCGCGCCGAGCAGCGCGATCACCGCCGACCATCGGCTGCGACGCGAGGCGCGGTCCGCGCGCGACCGCGGGGCCGAGGTATCACCGATCAGGTGCCGCGACAGCACTTCCACGGCCACGACGGCCAGTACGCCCAGTACCGCGAGCTGAGCGGTCAGGCCGATCCCCAGGCCCACCGCGCCGGAACCGATCAGCCCGCCCGCGAACCCGCCGACACTCCACATGCCGTGCAGCCGGGACATGATCGGGCGGCCCACCGCCTTCTCGACGGTCACCGCCTGGGTGTTCATCGCGACGTCGACCATTCCCTGCATCAGTCCCCAGAAATACAGCGCGACGAACAGCACAACCGGCGAATCCGCCAGTCCCACACCGATTCCGGCGACGGCGTAGCCGACGATGGAGATCCGGATCAGCCACGGGCTGCCCAGCCGCGGCAGCAACCAGCCGCACAGCACCATCGCGGTGACCGATCCGATCGGCAGGCCCAGCAGCGCGGTTCCCAGGGTGCCGTCGCTCAGGCCCAGCGTCGCTTCGACGCCCGGGATGTGCGCGGTCCACGAGGCGAACAGGACAGCCTGCACGAAGAAGGTCACGCCGACCGAAATCGGCGCTGCCCCGGGTCCTTTGGATGCACCGGACCGATCCTGTTCGGTGCGGCAGGGCAGATCAGACACAGTGCACCTCGATACCGTCCGCGCGTAACGCAGCGACCACGTCCTCGGGCGCGTCGACATCGGTGATCACCATGTCCACGGCCGTGGTCGGGCATACCACCGCCATCGCGGTGCGGGCGAACTTGCTCGAATCGACCATCGCGATGGTGCGGGCCGAGGCTGCCATCGCGGCCCGCTTCACCGCCGCATCGCCCAGGTCGTAAGCGGTGACACCACGACGCGGATCGAATCCGCAGCAGGTCAGCAGCATGGTGTCCAGCCGCAGTTGCGCGAGGTTCTGCTCGGTCATCGGGCCGACCAGCGAGGACTCCCCCGCGCACACCGTCCCACCGGGCAGCAGCAGTGATACGCCGGGCGCGGAGGCCAGCGAACCGAACTCGGACAGGGCCAGCGGCACGACCGTGAGCCGCCGCTGCGTCAGACATCGCGCGGCCGCGGAACCCGTTGTGCCACCGTCGAGTACGACCGATTCACCGTCGGAGATCCGGGCCACGGCCGCCTCGGCGATCCGCGCCTTGGCCTCGGCGCGCTCGAGCTCGCGCATCGCGAAGGGCAGCCCCTCCCCGCGCAGCATGGCACTGACCGCACCACCGCGCACCCGCCGCAGCACACCGGCCTGCTCGAGTTCGGCCAGGTCACGCCGGATCGTCACCTCCGAAGCGCCCAGTGCCCGCGACAGGTCGGCCACACTCACCGCTTCCGCCGACCGCAGTGCCCGCACGATCTGCGCCTGCCTGGTCTCGCCGTATGCCATCGCTCGAACGTACATCAGATCTGATCATTCGAAAGCGAAAACTGATCGAATCGACCGAAACGAGCCATCGCAGCTTTTTACTCACGGTGATCGTGGCCGATGGCAATCGCGACGTGACGGCGGAGAATTCTGCGGACCGGTGCACCGGGCGCACCCCGCGTCCGGGCTGTCCGTACGACGACGGGAGGTTGGGTGACCACGTCACTGCCTGTGAAACTCAAGCACGCCAAGGATATTCATCCCGGTATCGACTTACCGTCGATGCACGAGGCGGTGCGAGCCGAACGCACACTGTGGTCCCCTGCCGAGTTACACGACCTCACCAGCACCGTGGCCGCCGAATTCGGTACGCGCCTGCGGGATATCGTGCGTTTCGACCCCGAGCAGCGCTGGTGGACCCGGCTGGCCCTGACCATGGGCGTGGAGGTGTGGCTGCTGTCGTGGACACCCGGCCAGGGCACCGAACCGCATGATCACGGCGGCGCGGCCGGCGCGTTCACCATCACCCTCGGCGAACTCGACGAGGAGTACCGGCACAGCGGCGGCCCGGTCCGCGCGGCGCACTGGCACAGCGGCGACACCGTCGCCTTCGGTCCCGGCCGCGCCCATCAACTCAGGAACGGCGGCACCGGCCCGGCCGCCACGGTCCACGCCTATTCCCCGCCGCTGCGCCCGGTGCGCGAATACCGCGCACTCACCGACTTCGCCGGTGTGGAACAGTCGCGATAGTCGAGCAGGAGGTATCGCGATGAGCATCGAGGACAAGCTCGCCCGCGCACGGGCCGGACTGGACCGGGTCGATCCCGAACGCGCCGCGGCACTACAGCGCGAGGGCGCACTGGTCGTCGACATCCGTCCGCACGCGAATCGCCTCGCCGAGGGCGAGATTCCCGATGCCGTCGTGGTGGAACGCATCGTGCTGGAGTGGCGGCTGGATCCGCACGGCGATCATCGGCTGCCGGAGCTGACCGCCGAGACCCCGGTGGTGATCGTCTGCAACGAGGGCTACGCCTCGAGTCTGGCCGCCGCCGACGCCCAGGAGCTCGGACTGCACCGGGCCACCGATCTCGTCGGCGGCTTCCGGGCGTGGAAATCGTCCGGATTGCCGGTGGTTGCTGGAGGATCGCCAGCAGTTCCGTAAAGCTCGATCTAGGCGCGAGCGGCGGCGAGGAAGGCCCGGATCAACTCGGGTGATTTGACGCCCCGCTCGCTCTCCACGCCACTGGAGACGTCCACGCCCCACGCCCCGGTCGCCTCGACCGCCGCACGAACGGTGTCCGGGCGCAGGCCACCGGCCAGCACCCAGCGCCCGGCGGGAGCGGCGAAATCCGGTGCACCCCAGTTCCACGCCTTGCCCGAGCCGGGATCCGGGGCGTCCAGCAGCAACAGGTCCTCACCGAGTTCGCCCGGGCGCGGCGTCCGCTGCCCTGCCGCGACCGCACGAATCAGAGTGCGGCCGGGCGCGCGCAGCGTCTCGTAGTAGTCCGGCCCCTCGTCGCCGTGCAACTGGATCGCACGGATACCGCTGTGTTCGGCCAGTTCGCGAACCTCCTCGACCGATTGGCCGCGGAAGACGCCGACGGTCAGCACATGATCGGGCACGCGAGCCGCGAGCCGGTGCGCGGTCGGCGCGTCGACGGTGCGCGGACCGGCAGCGAAGACGAATCCGACCGCGTCCGCACCGGACGCGACGGCAACGTCCACGTCCCGCTCGGTCCGCAGCCCACAGATCTTGACGAAGAGATCGGCCATATCCGCAGTCAACCAAAACGCCCCGGGCACGCGCCGGCCGGACCCCACCGGCCCACACCGCGACCAGGGCATCTGCGCGCGGTCGGACGCTGTCGCAAGGCCACGCAGCGGAAAGGTTGCCAGGAGTTGTCCAATCGCCCGGCAAAACGTAGTAGCGTGGTATCGGTATCGAGGGCTGGACGCACCTGCGACGTGTGCGCCGTCCTCGACACCACAGAGGGAAAGATTCACTCCGGTTCACCCCGGCGCTCGGCGGTGCCAGCGCCGAGTTCTCGTGTGTCCATCGCCTGTTCGGTTCGACAAGTCCACACCGATGTTCTGCCTCGTCACAAACTCACAGCACCGTAGCTGAGGAGGAATACCGTGAGCAGCACCATTTCCCAGGCCGATTCGACGGTTCGCGAACTGCCCGTTCCTGGCGGTCCACTGCATATCGTCATGGTGGCGCCGCCGTATTTCGACGTGCCACCGGCCGGTTATGGCGGCGTGGAGGCCGTGGTCGCCGAACTGACCGACGCTCTGATCGATCGCGGACACCGGGTGACCCTGCTGGGCGCCGGAAAGAACGGTACGAGAGCACGTTTCGTCCCGGTGTGGGAATCAATAATTCCCGAACTACTCGGCCAGGCGGCTCCGGAAGTGCACAACGCGCTCAAGGTCCGCCAGGCGGTCGAACGGATCGCGGCGGTCGATCACATCGATATCGTGCACGACCACACCTTCGCCGGGCCGCTCAACGCCCCCACCTACAGCGAGCTGGGCATCCCGACCATCGTCACCGTGCACGGGCCGGTGGACGGCGATCCGGGCGAGTACTACCGCGCCCTGGACGACACCGCCCATCTGGTCGCCATCAGCGACCGCCAGCGCAGTCTGGCCGCGGATCTGAACTGGGTCGGGCGCGTCTACAACGCGGTGCGCCCGAGCGAATGGCCGTTCCGCCAGGAGAAGAAGGACTACGCGCTGTTCCTGGGGCGGTACGCCGAATACAAGGGCCCGCACCGGGCGCTGCGGGCCACGCACGCGGCCGGCCTGCGGCTGGTGCTCGCCGCGAAATGCAATGAGCCGGAAGAGAAGGCGTTCTTCGAATCACAGGTGCGGCCGCTGCTCACCGCCGACGACAGCGTCTTCGGCGAGGCCGATGCCGTCGCCAAACGCCTGCTGCTTGCCTCGGCGCGCTGCCTGCTGTTCCCGATCGGCTGGGAGGAGCCCTTCGGCATGGTGATGATCGAGGCGATGGCTTGTGGCACACCGGTTGTCGCGTTGCGCGGCGGCGCGGTCGAGGAGGTGGTCGAGGACGGCGTCACCGGCATCATCTGCGACGACGAGGCCGAACTGCCCGCGGCCCTGGAGGCGGTGCGCGATATCGACCCCGAGAAGTGCCGCAGCCGGGTCGAAGAACACTTCTGCGTCGATCGGCTCAGCGCCGGTTACGAGTCGGCCTATCTCAAAGCCCTTGCCCCACAACGTACTGCGGCCTTGCTCGGCGGCTCGGTGAGCACCATGGTCGTACGGCCCCCGACCGTCGCGCAGACCCAGGTGAGCAACGCATGAGCGCGGCGATCGCAGACATCGAGGAGGTGGCGTCGTGAGCGCACCGCAGATCTTCAACGCCGGACCGCCCGTCGGGCTGGGCGGCGGTCAGTCGACGATCACACTGGTCGAGGCGAATACCTTCTGCCTGTCCGACAATCTCGGCGACATCCATCCCGGCACCGCCCAGGGCCTGTTCTATCGGGACACCCGCACGATCTCGCGCTGGGAGCTGCGGGTGGAGGGCCAGCACGCCGAGCAGCTGACGGTGCTGACCCCCGAATCGTTCAAGGCGCGCTTCGTGATGCGCGTGCCGCCGCGGCCGGGCGTGGCCGACAGCACGCTGCTGATCGTGCGCAGCCGCCTGATCGGCGACGGGCTGAAAGAGACCGTGACGGTGCACAATCTCGGCCACGAGGACACCGCCCTGCGGCTGACCCTGCACGCCGAGGCCGATTTCGCGGATCTGTTCCTGGTCAAGGAGGGTCGCAGTCATCACGGCAGCGCCGAGGTCACCGTCGCCGGATCGGAACTGCACTTCACCGATCACGCCGATCCGGGCCGCGGCCTGATCATCAGTGCCACAGGCGATCCCGTGGTGCTGCCGGGCGCACTGAGCTGGCGGGTGGTGGTGCCCGCGCGCAATCAGTGGCGGGCCCAGGTGTTCGCGCAGCCGGTCGCCGGGCACCGCCGGGTGCAGATCTCCTGCGGCGAGGAGGACAGCCCGATCACCCGGATGACCGCATGGCGCGCCACCTCGACGGATCTCACCTCCACCGATCCGCGGCTGACCTACATCCTGCGCCGCACCGAGAGCGATCTGGGCGCGCTGCGCATCGATGAGGGCGGCGGCCTGCCCACCTACGTCGCGGCCGGTGCGCCCTGGTTCATGACCCTGTTCGGCCGCGACAGCCTGCTCACCTCGTGGATGGCGCTGCCGCTGGACTCCGAACTGGCCGTGGGCACGCTGCGTCAGCTGGCGAGGTTGCAGGGTACGACGGTCGATCCGATCACCGAGGAGGAACCCGGGCGCATCATGCACGAGATGCGCCGCGGGCCCGCCGGTGAACGCGTCCTGGGCGGCAGCGTCTACTACGGCTCGATCGATGCCACACCGCTGTTCGTGATGCTGCTGGCCGAGTGCCGCCGTTGGGGCGCAGAGGAATCCGCGGTCGCCGAGCTGATTCCGGCCGCGCGCGCGGCCCTGGACTGGCTCGAACATTTCGGCGACTGCGATGACGACGGACTGGTCGAATACCGCCGCAAAACCGATCGCGGACTGGTCAATCAGGGTTGGAAGGACAGCTTCGACTCGATCAGCGACGTCACGGGGCGGCTGGCCGAACCGCCGATCGCCCTGTGCGAGGTGCAGGGTTACACCTACGCTGCCCGGCTCGCGGGCGCGGAACTGGCACGTGCGCGCGGTGACGAGGCCGCGGCCACCCGCCTGGAACATCAGGCCATTGCGCTGAAGGAGCGTTTCAATCAAGCGTTCTGGGTTCCCGAAAGGGGCTGGTACGCACTGGCTCTCGATCATCGCAAACGCCCCGTCGACGCGCTGTCCAGCAACGTCGCGCACTGCCTGTGGACCGGCATCGTCTCGGACGAACGCGCCGAACAACTGATCGCGCACCTGGCCGATCCGGATATGGACAGCGGATTCGGGTTGCGCACCCTGTCCGCGGCGATGGGCGCGTACAACCCGATGAGTTATCACAACGGTTCGGTGTGGCCGCACGACACCGCCCTGGCGGTGGCCGGACTGATGCGGTACCGGCACATCCCGGGCGCCTGCGAGCTGGCCGAACGCCTGGCGAGAGGGCTGCTGGACGCGGCGCTGCACTTCAACGGGCGGCTGCCGGAGCTGTTCTGCGGATTCGGCCGCGACCAGTTCCACTCGCCGGTGCCCTATCCGACCTCCTGCTCACCGCAGGCCTGGGCCAGCGCCGCGCCGCTGCTGCTGGTGCGGTCGTTCCTGGGCCTGTCCCCGGACGTGCCGAACCGGACCCTCGACATCGCACCGCACCTGCCCGCGCGCTGGGGACAGCTGATGCTCAGCGATCTGCGGCTGGGTCCGGTCACGGTCGGGATCGAGGCCGAGGGCGACACGATGCGCGTGGAGGGACTGCCCGGAGACTGGATGTTGAACGGGGAATGCTCCGAGGCCGAGGAACGCATCACCGTCGACGTGTGACAGCCGGACGACGTTGCGTCTCAGTGCTTCTCGCTGAGCTCCGCGAGCCGGTCCACCGAACCGAGGAGTTTGTCCGCGGTGGTGGCGCGCGCCCGAACCTGACGCTTCTCGTCGGTGAGCAGCGTCCAGTCGTAGGTGTGCGTGACCCGGGTGCGACCGGGGCCCAGCAGTTCGAGCTCCCAACGCCACAGATGTCCGGGCGGCTCGTGGCCGGGTTCGGAAGGCCGCCAGGCGATTCGGCGGCCCTCCTCGAACTCCACCACGTGGTTCTCCCGGATCTGGCCCATGGTGAGCTGCATGGTGAACACCTCCCCGACCGCACGCACGCGCTGACCCGCGGGTGCGGTGGCGAGGTTGTCGTTACCGTCCCACCGCGGCTGCTGCGCGGGATCGGCGATCAGCTCGAAGATCCGCGCGGCATCGGCCGCGATCTCGCGATGGACGGTGACGATACGGGGCACATCGACGTCGTCGGTCATGCTCCGATCGAACCACGATGTGCCCGAGCAGCCAGGTTCAGGCCGCCTGGTTCTCCGTCGGTCCCGGTAGGCGCCGGTGCGCCGGGCCGGCCGCCCGACACAGCTCCGCGCGCAGAGCGCGGTGTTCCGGGCACAGAGACCGGGATCCGTGGCGGATGAACGCCGGATCCAGACGCTGAGCGAAGGTCAGATGATCGCGGCGCCAGCAGTCGCCGCAGACGAGTTCGTTCATGACGGACCTCCTCGTTCCCCCCTGTACCCGGGGGGTGGCACAGGAGTTCCCGATCCGAATCTCGTTCAGCCCTCTCGACGCCGATATCGGCCGAACCGTTATGGACCTCACCTGCAGTGTAGGCGGGGTTATCCGTGCAAGGGCACCCTCAGGGGGCGATGAGCCGACGGGCCGCGAGCACCGTGGCGGCGCGGAGTTCGCCGACGTCGGCGCGATTGTCGTGCAGCGCGTGCACCGCCGAGGTCCGGGCCAGATCGGTGAGCAGCGTGAGCAGGGTGAGCGGATGGAAGGTGTCGGTGATCAGCCCCGCCGCCTGACCCCGCCGGAGCTCGGCGAGCTTGGGCGTCACCGCATGTCGGATGGCCTCGTCGGCCGCGGGGATCTCGGTGCGTTCGATATCCGCCCACGCCTGGAGCCGGGCGTCGTCCGGATTGCGCAGGTAGTGGTCGAAAAGGCGGCCGATGTAGGCGGGGATGTCCTCGGCGTCCAACGCGGTCTCGGCGGTCGTCTCGCTCACCCATTGCGCGGTCACCGCCGCGTACAGCTCCTCCTTGCCCGTGAAGTACGCGTACAGCCGGTCCTTGCTGGCGTGGGCGGCCGCGGCGATCCGGTTGATCCGCGCACCCGCGATCCCGTACCGGGCGAATTCCGCCTTGGCTGCGGCGAGGATCCGCTCCTTCGTGGCATGTCCGGCTGAGCGCATCCCGGAATCCTATCTTGCCGAACCATTTGGTTCGGGTGTAGATTTCGCGAACCAAATGGTTCGCCGAGAGTGGAGATGGGATGACCGAGACGATCCGACCCTGGCGCGAGCTCGCGGCGTTGCCCGAGGGAGTTCCCACCGCGGAGCTGGACCAGCTGTGGGCCGGACTCGAGACCGTGCGCGCCGAGGACATCCTGGGCGAATGGAAGGGCGCGGCCTTCCGCACCGGTCACCCGCTGTGCCGCGCGCTGGACCACAGCCGCTGGCACGGCAAGACCTTCCTGTCCCCGTTCGAGGCCAAACCGCTGATCTGCCGGGCCGAGGACGGAACGCTGTTCTCCGACATCCAACTCGGCGGCGGCGGTGAGGCGTCGCTGTGGAACATCGAGTTCCGCGGCGAGGTCACCGCGACGATGGTCTACGACAAGCGCCCCGTCTTCGACCACTTCAAACGCCTCGACGAGAACACCCTCATGGGCATCATGAACGGCCGCCCCGATCTGGTGCTCGCCGACGGCGAATACTTCTACTTCCTGCTCGAGCGCGCCTGATGCCCACCACATCGGCGGCGATCTCCCGCGATCCCCGCGCCGAATTCACCATCGAGCCGGTCGAGATCGACGACCCGCGCGCGGACGAGATCCTCGTGCGCGTCGTGGCCGCCGGGATCTGCCACACCGATCTGGTCTCCCGCGCGGCCGGTGCGGCCGATCGGCCGATTCTGCTCGGGCACGAGGGCGCGGGCGTGGTGGAAGCGGTCGGCGCGGACGTGCGGGGCGTGCGGCCGGGCGATCAGGTCGTGCTGAGTTATCGGCATTGCGGCGCGTGCCGGAACTGCCGTCTCGGTCGTCCGGCGTACTGCGCCGGCGCGACGAAACTGAACCAGTTCGGGGCCCGCCCGGACCGCACGCCGCGAGTGCGGATCGGCGCGACCGCCGTGCGCGACGGCTTCTTCGGTCAATCCAGCTTCGCCGGATACGCCCTGACCACCGCGGACAACACCGTGGCCGTCCCGCCCGGCACCGATCCGATCGTGGCCGCTCCCCTGGGCTGCGGCTTCCAGACCGGTGCGGGCGCGGTGCTCAACGCTCTGCGCCCCGAACCGGGAGCCGCGCTGGTCGTCTATGGTGCGGGCGCCGTCGGGATGGCCGCGCTGCTGGCCGCGAAGACGCTCCCGGACGTCGATGTGATCGTGGTCGAGCTCTCCCCCGAACGCCGCTCCCTGGCAATGGAATTCGGTGCGTCGCAGGCGTTGGATCCCGCCGACGGGGATACCACCGCAGCCATCTCCGAACGCACCGGCGGCGGAGCCACCCACGCACTGGACACGACCGGGCGACCCGAGGTGCTCGCGAATGCCGTGGCGGCCTTGGGAATCGGCGGCGTCGTCGTTGTGGTCGGTCTCGGCGTCGGAGTCCCGCCCATCGATCTGCGCGATATCGTCCTGTCGGGCAAGATGATTCGCGCATGCCTCGAAGGTGACGCGGTGCCCCAGCGGTTCATCCCCGAACTGCTCGCACTGCACGCTGCCGGGCGACTGCCGCTCGAGCGCCTGGTGCGCGGCTACCCGTGCACCGAGATCAACGCCGCGCTGGCCGATCAGCGCGCGGGACGGGTCGTCAAACCAGTTCTGACCTGGTAGGGGACGACCGCCTGAGCGCGCGACCGCCGCACGCACCGGATCCGGATCCGGATCCGGATGAGCCGAGGGCATCATGCGTGCCCGAAGGATGCGGTGCGTGCGTCGGACGGTCGCGCTGGGCCGAGGCCATCGGCACAGCGGGCGCGCGTGCGTGATCGGTCGATGCGGCTCGCTTGGGTAGGGTCGCGGGCAGGCCGGGCGCATCCGGCGGGTTTGTCAGGAGGAGTGCCGCACCATGCCGCTGTTCGGGCGAGATGCCGAGCTGAAGGATCTGAGCGCCTACCTCGAGGGGCCCGGGGAACGCAGTGGCGCGCTGATCGAGGGCGGGCCCGGTATCGGAAAATCCGCACTGGTGGCGGAGAGCGTCACGGCGGCGGCCATCGCGGGGGTGCGTGTGCTGCGCACCGCCGGCACCGAGGCCGAACAGGATTTCGCCTACGCCGGACTGCACCGGCTGCTGTATCCGCTGCGGCGCGGTCTGGATGCCTTGCCGAAACGCCAATCCGATTCGCTGGCAACGGCTTTGGGGCTGGCGGACAGCACCGGCGAGCCGAGTGCGTATCTGGTCGGGCTCGCGGCGCTGACCCTGCTGTCCGACGCCGCCGCCGAACGCCCGCTGCTGATCGTCGCCGAGGACGTGCACTGGCTCGATCGGCTCAGTGCCGAGGTCCTGGCCTTCCTGGCCCGTCGCATCGACACCGAACCCATCGTCCTGATCGCCACGATCCGGGACGACGCGAACTCACCCCTGAGCGATGCGGAACTCGCGCACCTGCCGCTCGGCCCGCTGTCCGACGACCAGGCCGCGGCACTCCTGGATTTCACCGCGCCCGACCTGCCCGCGGCCGTGCGCCGGCGGTTGCTCGCCGAGGCCCGGGGAAATCCGCTCGCGCTCGTCGAATTGCCCACCGCGGCAGCCGATCTCGACGAGTCCGCGCTCACCCTGCCGCTGCCCGAACGACTCGAGCGCGCCTTCGTCGCCCGCACCGCCACACTGCCACCGGCGTGCCGCTGCGCGTTGTTGCTCGCCGCGCTGGACGACAGCGGCTCGATCGCCGAAATACTCGCTGCCACAAGTGTTCTCCAGCAGACTCCGGCCGATCCCGAAATCCTCGCGCCCGCCACCGAGGCCCAGCTGATCGACCTGAGCCCGGACACGCTGACCTTCCGGCACCCGCTGATGCGCTCGGCCGTCGCCGCCGCGGCCACGCCTGAGCAACGCCGCAGCGCCCACCTCGCCTTGGCCGAAGTGCTGACCGATCTGCCCGACCGCAGCCTGCGACATCGTGCGGCAGCCACGCCGGGCCCGGACGAGCAGATCGCCGTCACCTTGGAGAATTTCGCCGAACGGGCCCGGCATCGCGAAGACGCGATCACGACGCTGGAACGCGCGGCGGCCCTGAGCCGGAGCCCGGCCCGGCGCGCGGACCGTCTGCTGCGCGCGGCCGAGACCGCGGTCGATGCCGGCCGACGCCCCACCGCCGAACGTCTGGTCGCCGCCGCGCGCACGCTGCCGCTGACCTCCGGGCAGCAGGCCGTCGGCAACTGGCTGCTCAGCGGATTCGACGACGGCGTACGCGAAGCCCCTTCGCGCATAGGCGAACTCGCCACACTGGCGGCGTCGGTCGCCGCGGACGGCCACGTCGATGCGGCGAAACGCATCCTGTGGGGTGCGGCGATGCGCTGCTTCTGGTCCGAGCCCGGCCCCGACGCCCGTCGCACACTGCTCGCGGTCGCCGATGAACTACCCGTCCCGGACGACGATCCCCGCCTGGTCGCGGTCGCCGCATACGTCGCCCCGCTCGACCGCGGTGAACCGGTCATCGCGCATCTGCGCGCACGGGCGGCGGTGACCGGGCACGATCCGGAGGTGGATCGCTTCCTCGGCAGTGCGTCACTGCAGGTGGGCGCGTTCGACCTGGCCGCGCAGTTCTCCGCGGCCGCGGCGACCGGACTGCGCGCGGCCGGTGCGCTGGGTGCGCTGCCGCGTGCGCTGACGGTGCAGTCGTGGAGCCTGACCCGGCTCGGCGATCTGGCCGCCGCCGCACCCGCGGCCGCCGAGGCCGCGGCCTTCGCCCGGGAGACCGGCCAGCCGTTCATGCACGGGCTGGCCATCGCCGTACAAGCCGAAATCGCCGCGCTCCGTGGGGATTACAACCAGTCCGGCACCCTGCTCACGGAGGCCGAGCGGATCGGGCTCGCCTCCGGCGCGCGGCCGGTATTGGCGACCGTGCAGCTCACCCGCGGACTCGTCGCACTCGGCGAGGGCCGATTCGACGACGCCTACACCGACCTGCTCCGGATCCACGATCCCGGCGACCCGTCACATTCACCGGCGCTGCGCACCTACTTCCTGGCCGAACTCGCCGAGGCGGCGATCCGCTCCGGAAACACCCGGGACCTGCGCGATCTGCTGGACGGGCTCGAACCCGCCACCCGGTCCACCTCCTCCCCCGCCCTGCACATCGGCATGCGCTACGCACGAGCCGTTCTGGCCACCGACGACGCCGAGGAACGATTCACCGACGCGCTGGCCGCGGCTGCGCCCGCCTGGCCCGCCGAACGCGGCCGCCTGCACCTGGCCTACGGCGAATGGCTGCGGCGACAGCGCCGGATCATCGAGTCGCGAACCCATTTGCGCACCGCCAGAGCGACTTTCGACGCACTGGGCTTCACCGCCTGGAGTGCGCGCGCCCGCCGCGAACTGCGCAGCGCCGGTGAAACGAGCCCCAACCGCACCCCGGACGCACGCGAGATGCTCACCCCGCACGAACTGAGCATCGCCCAGCTCGCCGCCACCGGCCTGACCAACCGCGAGATCGGCCAGCAGCTCTACCTGTCCCACCGCACCGTGAGCACCCACCTCCACCGGATCTTCCCCAAACTCGGCATCAGCTCCCGCACCGAACTCACGCACCTGTTCCCGCCGGAGGCGGCACCGAACAAATAACAACCGCAACCTGCGCCATCATTCGTCGAGTCATTCGGCCCGTGCCGCTGATGCTCAACTCACACAACAACTCTCACCGGTGGTCACACAGCGGGAAGCGGTCAGCGCATGATCACCTCATCTGGACCACACCCGAGCAGCACAGGCGTGCGAGAGGCAGCGGGACTTGTGAGCACGGGACAGCCGAAGGCGACGGTGTCCGAATACCGCACACGATTACGTCATTCGACGGACGCGGTGTGGTCGGCGCACTGCCTAGCGTCAGCGGCGCGGACCGGGGATCGTGAGTTGTCGGCTCTCGCTTCCGTCCGCTGCTCGTTGACGACACTTCGGCAGGAGATCGGATGACCCTCAACAGACGACTATTCGGCGGAGCGCTCGCCGCGGGCGCGGCAGGGCTGGCCGCAGCGTCGCTGAGCGGATGTTCCCCGGATTCCGGCGGCGGGAGCGCCGCCACGACCACCGTGGGTCAGCAGCTGCGCGCGGGATCGGGTGCGCACACCACGCTGGGCACCATCAAGCACGTCGACGCCGGTGTGCTCAACATCGGATACGCCGAGTTCGGCCCCGCAACCGGTCGGCCCGTCGTACTGCTGCACGGCTGGCCCTACGACGCCTACAGCTACGCCGACGTCGGGCCGCTGCTGGCCGACGCCGGATACCGCGTGCTCGTACCGTATCTGCGCGGCTACGGCCCGACCACCTTTCTGTCCCCGCAGACCGTACGCAACGGACAGCAGTCGGCCATCGCCAAGGACATCGTGGACTTCATGGACGCACTGCACATCGACAAGGCCATCCTCGGCGGATACGACTGGGGCGCAAGGACTGTCGACATCATCGGCGCACTGTGGCCGCAGCGGTGCAGGGCACTGGTCGCGGTGAGCGGCTACATCGTCACCCAGCAGGCCGTGCAGCAGCAGCCGCTGACGCCGAGCGCCGAACTCGGCTGGTGGTACCAGTACTACTTCGCCACCGAACGCGGCCGCGCGGGCTACGCACGGTACCGCCACGACTTCAACAAGCTGATCTGGCAGCGCGCCTCACCTGCCTGGAAGTTCGACGACGCCACCTACGACCGCAGCGCCGCGGCCTTCGACAATCCCGATCACGTGGACATCGTCATCCACAACTACCGCTGGCGACTGGGCCTGGCCCAGGGCGAACCGCAGTACGACGCCTACGAACAGCAGCTCGCCACCGGGCCGGCGATCAGCGTGCCCACCATCACCGTGTCCAGCGACTTCGACGGCGCGGCCGAGGACGGCAAGACGTATGCGAGCAAGTTCACCGGCAAATACGTCCATCGAGTGCTCGACGGTATCGGGCACAATGTCCCGCAGGAGGCGCCGAAACCGTTCGCCCAGGCCATCATCGACGCGGACCGCCTGTAGCCCGGAATACGTCACCGCAGCGTCATCCGGCGGATGTGGCACGACCCGCACCTGGACGATGCTCGAAATGCGGCCGGAGAGGTTCCGAACCAGCCGACCGCACCCCATCGACCGGCCGTCGCCTTCCCCCCACACGACGGCCGGTCGAGCCCGCCACATCCACCTGCTCGATCTCGAGGAGCAACGCATGACCACGGTCCGTTTTCATCTCATCTCGGCCCTGTCGCCCACCGAGGTGATGGACGTGCTGACCGACTTCGGCCCCACCCGCACCGAGGTGTGGCCCACGATCGACGCCGAGCACTTCGTCGTCCACAATCGCGGCGAGGGGTGGGCCGAGGTCACCGAGGGCACCGAGGCCGCCTGGGAACGCGCCCGCTACGACTGGGATCCGGCAGGCGATACGGTCACCGTCACCACCCTGGATTCGAAGGTCTTCGGCCCCGGCGGCGGCTGGATCTTCCGGACCACCCCCGAGCCCGAAGGCACTCGCGTGGACGTCGAACTGACCCGCGATCCGCAGGCGTTCAAGGGCAAGGTCATCGCCGCGCTGCTTCCGCTGATCGGCCCCGCCACCTTGCGCAAGGGTCTGCAGAAACCGTTGCAGGCCAAGTAATCCCACGCCTGTGCTTCAGGGCTTCTCATGCTCGGATGCAAGCTGGCGAAGCACACATCGGCCGGTCGTCACGACCGGCCGATTCGTGCTCTCATCCGGTGACCGGAGCAAGCCCGGTTACCGGACGCGAAATCTATTCGCCCCCGCCGGAATTCGCTTTCCGATCGCGGTATGCCTCCAGGAGCCGCAACCAGATCTCGCTGATGGTCGGGAACGACGGGACCGCATGCCACAGCCGATCGATGGTGACCTCACCGGTGATCGCGATCGTGGCCGAATGCAGTAGTTCGGCGACTCCCGCACCGGCGAAGGTCGCACCCAGGATCGTGCGACGCTCCGGATCGACCAGAATACGCGCTCTGCCAACGTATTTCGGATCGAACTGGATCGCTCCGGCGACATGGCCGATCTCGTAGTCGACCACCTCGACCGTGCGCCCGGCGCGCGCGGCGTCCTCGCTGCTGAGCCCGACCGCGCCGATCTCCGGATCGGTGAAGACCACCTGCGGCACCGCCAGATGATCCGCGGTGCCGACATTGCGTCCCCAGGCGCCGGTGTCCAGGGCGATCCCGGCCGCCCGATCCGCGATGACGCCACCCACGATCCGCGCCTGATATTTACCCTGATGGGTAAGCAGCGCACGATGATTCACGTCGCCGACCGCGTACAACCATTCGCCGTCGATCTCGGTGGCGGTGAACGTGTCGTCGGTGGTGATCCACGTCCCCGGCGCCAGGCCGACGGTGTCGAGTCCGATGTCGTCGGTGCGCGGTGCGCGACCGGTCGCGAACAACACCTCGTCCGCGACGATCCGGCTGCCGTCGGCGAGCGTCACGTGGACCTCGCCGTCCGGCCCGTCCGGGCGTTCGGCCATCTGGATACCCGATCCGAACCGCAGGTCGACGCCCGCGGTCCGCAGCCGATCGGCGACCATCTCCGAGGCGAAGGATTCCACCCGCCCCAGCAGCCCGGACCCGCGCGCGACGAGTGTGACCTGGGTGCCGAGCGCCTGCCAGGCGGTGGCCATCTCGGTGGCGACCACACCGGCGCCGAGGATCACCAGACGTCCCGGCACCTGTTCGGCACTGGTCGCCTCCCGACTCGTCCAGTACCGCAGCGTGTCCAGCCCGGCCAGCGGCGGCAGGGCCGCGCGAGTGCCGGTACACACCGCGACCGCATGCCGGGCGGTCAGCTCGACGGTCTCCCCCTCGGGAGTCTCGACCGTCACCCGGCGCGCCCCGGCGAGCCTGCCGTGCCCGCGCAGCAGGGTGATACCGGCCGAGGTGACCCAGTCCACCTGCCCCTGGTCGTTCCAGTCGGCGACCATGTAATCGCGATGCCGCAGTACCGCGGCCGCATCGATCGGCCCGGTGACCGCGGCGCTCACGCCCGGGAACCGCGACGCCTCGCCGTACAGCAGCACCGGCCGCAGCAATGCCTTGCTGGGTTCGCAAGCCCAGTAGGAACATTCGCCGCCGACCAGTTCGGATTCGACGATGACGGTGCTCAGTCCGGCGGCGGCGGTCCGGTCGGCGACGTTCTCACCGACCGGGCCCGCGCCCAGCACGATGACGTCGTAGGTCTTGTCGTTCTCGTCTGTCATGCCTGTACTTCCGATCGGGGGGTCAGCGGCCGGGATGCTCTCGCTCCGTGACCTCCGGTAGAAACCAGCCGTTGCCGTCAGGGTCCTGGAACGCGGCGAAGGAACCGTAGCCCGCCCGCTTCGGGTGCGCCCCGGCGACACGCTCGGCGGGGAGAGTCAGCGGGTCGCCCGCGCGGCCTGTTCGATGACGTCCGCGACGGTGTCCGAATGCGAGACGGCGACCGAATGCGAAGCGGCGACCTCGGTGACGTGGGAATGCGCCCGCTGCGCCATGAATCGCTGCGCCGCGACGGGAATGTTCTTGTCCTGCGTGGTGATCACGTCCCAGCTGGGTTTCTCGGTCCAGGCCGCGGCGGTGGCCTTCTCCTCGAGCGCCGACTGCGCGATCGGCCGTTGCGTGGCCGCCATCAGCGCGGCCTCGTCGGCGGGGACGTCGGCGGCGAACTGATCTTGGAATTTGTCCGGCTTGATGTAGAGGTCGGTGCCGGTGGTGCCGTCCGGGTTGGTGAACGGGGCCGGGTTCAGGGCGCCGGGCAGGGTGGAGCCCGGGAATTTGCCGGTCAGTTCGAGTGCGCTCTCCCCCGGCGCGGGCAGGAATGCAGCCACATAGACCAGGGCCTTGACATTCGCGATCCCGGCTCCGGCCGCACTGATCACCGAACCGCCGTAGGAGTGGCCGACCAGGATCACCGGGCCGTCGACATGATTGATCAGCGCCCGCAACGTGGTCGCGTCACCGGCCGGGCCGCGCAACGGGTCGGCCGCCGCGAGCACCGGATAGTTGTCCTTGCGCAATCGTTCGATGACGCCGGTCCAACTGGACGCGTCGGCGAAGGCGCCGTGCTCCAGGATGACGGTCGGCTTCACGAAACCGTCATCGGCCGGCGCGGCGTTGGTCTTCGAGCCCGCGGCGCAGGCCACGGCGAGTGTGCCGACGACCGCGCCGGCAGCGAGCGCCGTAACAGCCCGGTTCACCCGCCGCCGCAGATAGCCCTGTCCGATGATGTCGCCCATGTGGATTCGCCCTTCGAGAAGTTGATGCAGGTCGAGCGTTTCCACTGTGGTCGCATCGACATCCCGGGCGCATCCGTCGACCGACGCTGTCGACGACGTAAGTCACCGGCGCCGGAGGATGGTCGGCGGCGCACTCGCCGAGCGGCGATCAATCCTGTGCCAGAAGGACTTTCACCGCCGCGCGATGCCCGAATATCCGGCGGCCGTTGCTGGTGGCGTTCATCGCGATCACGGCGGTGCCGGTATCCGGGTCCAGCGATTTGACCGTCCCGGCGAAGGTGATCGTCGCACCCAGCAGCGCCTCCACGTAGACCGGGCTGGCGAACCGGACCGAGTATTCCTGGACCGCGCTGGGATCACGCAGCCAGGAGGTGATGTATCCGGCGCCCAGGCCCATGGTCAGAATGCCGTGGGCGACAACGGTATCCAGTCCGATGAGCGTCGCGAACTCGTCGCTCCAGTGGATGGGGTTGCCGTCGCCGGAGACACCGGCGTAGTTCACCAGATCGCCCCGGTTCAGGCGGATCGTGCGTCGCGGCAGCTCCTCGCCGACCGACACCTCACGGAAGCGGCGGCCCCGCGGCAGCGGCGGATCGATGGTGACGAGCGGGTTCCGGCTGCGCGCGGACGTCCGGACGGATGTCGCGGGCAGGATGGATTGTGTGCGGTCCGGCACGATATTCGACATGTCGTGTGCGACCAGGCCGCGCGCGGTGGCCGCCACCGTCTCGGCGGTCTCGCCGCGAGGTCCCAGGAGCAGGGTGCTGTACGCGGTGTGCACCAGCTCGTCGCGCTGATTCGACACCCGATTCTCCAGCACCAGCAGGTCGCGACCACGCACCTGATGGAACGAATCCAGCGATACGTCGCAGGTCAACCGGTCACCCGCCACGATCGGACGGTGGAATCGCAGAACCTGGTCGGTCTGAATCAGCTGGCTCAGATCGCAGCCGACCGCGATCCGTTCGAGCAGTTTGCGTTGTGCGTGCATACCCATCGGCGAGACGAATGTCAGCGGCGCCAGCAGTCCCCCCGACTCCAGGGCGAACTCGTCCTTCTCGTCGTGATGTGCGGGGTGGTAGTCCTGAACCGCCTTGGCGTATTCGCGAATCTTCTCCCTGCCGACCACATAGTGATCCTCGGTGACGTAGTGGTGGCCCACCAGTGCCGTCGCATGTGCGGCCGGGTCCGATGCCGGTGACTCCAGAGTCGCTGGATGCTCCACATAGCTAACATACGGCAAATATCTTGTGGGGACGGGCGACTCGCGCCGGTAACTCCTATTTCAATCCGACCCGCTACTGCCGCACCGAAACCACCTGCCGGACAACATCACCCGAGACATACCAGAACCCGCGGCGGACACGAAAACGGCGGGGCCGCCACACATCTCAGCCCGCGGTGATCTGTTCGTAGTAGGTCCACGAATGCCCCTTGGCCTCACACGACACGCTGCCGTGGAAGCCGGTCGAGCACGTCGCCCCGGCATGACTGACACTCGAGCCCCACATGTCGTGACCGGTGGCCACGGTGGAGATATCCGGATTTCCACCGGGCAGCGTATAGGGAGTCCCGGCGGCGAACCCCGGATGGGCCGGCGCCCACGGGACGTTGATCACGACCTGGCTCACCTGGAACGGGATCGGCAGATAGCTACCACCGAGCTTGATCGACATGAGCTTGGGCGAGGTATCGCAACCGACCGTGCCATCCGCGGAGATCGCACACTGGAACGAACCCATCGAGAAATAAACCGGCCCGGCGGCCTGCGCGGTGTTGGTGAACAGCAGCGGAGCCAGCGCACCGGCGGCACACGCGGCCACCGCCGCCTTGATCGAACGTTTCATACGTACTCCCTCCGCACATGAACTCGAACAACAGCGAGACCCGTCGGCAACCGGAGAGGTGACCAACTCCAGCGTCGCCGAGGCCACGCAGAGACCCCGCAGACATTACCGAGCCACCCGCGACCGCCGCACGATTTCCGCCACGCCCACGCGCGCCACCCCCGCCCCGACCGAACAAAGCGCGCAGGTAGGACCGCGATTTGGGGTCCCGACCAGCGATACGCTAAAGTTTCTCCTCGGTCGACCGATACGGACGACCAGGAGCAATCCCCTATAGCTCAATTGGCAGAGCAGCCGACTGTTAATCGGCAGGTTTCTGGTTCGAGTCCAGATGGGGGAGCATAAAACGGCCCCTGACCGGCGAATTCAATTTGCCAGTCGGGGGCCGAACTTGTATGAACTCCTTCTACTGAGAGTTCGGTCGTAGCGGAGTTGCCGAGCGCGCCGCATCGATCTATGCCTTGCCGGTCCGATCCGGAGTCCGTCCACCGCGGCGTTGTGGATCACGGCCGCCGCGTCGCGCGCGGATGTACTTGCGCCGAGTCGACGCGCTGAAGTACATCGGCGGTCACACGACCGCCACCCTCGTCCGGCAGTGGCGGTGCCGCCGAAACCGACGACACAGCTGCGCTCCCCCTCATCACCCTGGGGAGAGGTGAGTCTCTCAGTGCTGCTGAGATTCTCGTTGCAGTCCGGCATTGCGAATGCGTGAATTCGACGTCGGCGACAACCACATCCCTACCAGCACTGCATGTTTCGGTGAGTCGACTACTGCTCGGTGCGCGGTCGAATCCTTCCCAGTGGTGAAACACTTTGATCGCCAAGGTATTTGGACGGCATGATGCGATAGGGAAACGCACGCGATCGAGCACCACCGTGTTACAGTTTCGCGCGCCCCGACATGTTATTGATCAACCTCTCGTTCTCGACAAAGGAGCCCCAGGTGGCTGATTCGTTGCTGGCCGACAAAGTCGTCGTCATCACTGGCGCGGCGCAGGGCATCGGTGCCGCGTCCGCGCAGCGAATCGCCGACTACGGCGCGAAAGTGGTCGTCGCCGACGTCAACCAGGACGGCGGTAACGAGACGGTCGCTTCGATCACGAAAAGTGGTGGCGAAGCTTTCTTCCAGCGCACCGATGTGACTTCCGCGACCGACGTCGAGGCGATGGTTCGCGCGACGGTGGACCGGTTCGGCCGGTTGGACTGCGCAGTCAACAACGCCGGAATCGAGGAGCAGGGCGAGACGCTGCACGAGAGTTCGGAAGCGGCGTGGGACAACATGCACACCGTGAACCTCAAGGGCGTGTGGCTGTCCATGAAATACGAGATCCGGCACATGCTCACGCAGGGCAGCGGCACGATCGTGAACACCGCGTCGGTGGCCGGACTGGTGGGACTGCCGCTCGGCATCGGGTCCTATTCGGCAGCCAAGGGTGGTGTCGTGGCGTTGACCCGCACCGCGGCAATCGAATACGCGAAACAGCGCATCCGGGTCAACGCCGTATGTCCCGGCGTGGTCCGCACCGCCATGCTGGACAACGCGATCAACGCCGGAATGTTCACCGAGTCCGAGGCCGCGGCGCTGCATCCCACCGGGATCCTGCTGACCCCGAACGATGTCGCCGAGACCATCGCCTGGCTGCTGTCCGATATGTCCGCGGGTCTGACCGGGCAGGCGATCGCGCTCGACCACGGCATGCTGGCCGGCTGAGCGCGGGAAGCTTCGTCCTTGAATACGCCGAATACGCCACAGTCTCGCTCCGACGCCCCGTCCTGCCCGGTCGCCCACGGCTCGCCCACCGCGTTCAACGACTCCCGAGTACCGATGTACTCACCGGAGTTCGCCGCCGACCCGCACCACGCCTACCGTGAAATGCGTAGACAGTACGGCTCTTTGGCGCCGGTGGAGCTGGCGCCCGGCGTATCGGCCACACTGGTGGTCGGGTATCGCGCCGCGTTGCGAGTCCTGAACGATCCCGAGCACTTTCCCGGCGATCCGCGCACCTGGCAGAAGGATATTCCGGGCGACTGCCCGGTCCTGCCGATCATGGAGTGGCGCCCCACCGCGAGCAGGAGCGCCGGGCCCGACTTCGTTCGCTATCGGCAGGCGATGACCGCGAGTATCAATCAGGTCGATCTGTACGCCGTTCAAGCCGCCGTGGAGCAGATCGCGACTCCGCTGATCCAGAGCTTCTGGCCGGTCGGCACCGCCGATCTGATCAGCGAATACGCCTTTCCGCTGACGTTCGCGGTCGTCAATTCCCTGCTCGGCTGCCCACCCGAGATCGGACAGCGGGTCGCCGCCGGTATGGCGGCGATGTTCGAGGGGATCGGCGCCGAGAAGGGCAACCAGATGATCGGCGAGGCGTTGCAGGATCTGGTGACCCTCAAACGTGACCGGCCCGGAAACGACGTCACCTCGCGGTTGTCGCAACACCCGGCCGAACTCGACGACCTCGAGATGGTCAGCAACCTGGCGGGCTTCTACGGCGCGGGAATCGAACTGCAGCAGAACCTGATAGTCAACACCCTGCTGCTGATCCTCACCGACAGCCTCTTCGGCGGAAATGTGATGGGCGGCAGCATGTCCACCCGTGACGCCCTGGACGAGGTCCTGTTCAACGACCCGCCGGTGGCGAACCTCCTGATGACCTACCCCCGTCAGCCGATCCTCATCAACGACGTCTGGCTGCCCGCGCATCAGCCGGTCCTGGTCAGCATGGCCGCCTGCAACAACGACCCCACGATCCGCGCCGACGACCACACGGGCAACCGATCGCATCTTGCGTGGGGCGTCGGCCCCCGCGCCTGCCCCGCACAGTCGCTGGCCTACATGGTCGCCCAGGAAGCCATCGACCAACTACTCGACGCACTGCCCGAGATGCAGGTAGTGGACGACTCGCCGACCTGGCGCCCCGGCCCGTTCCACCGCTCCCTGGCCGCTCTGCCGGTCACCTTCCCACCCTCACGCTGACCGCGACACCTCGTTACGGGCCGGCCGGGGCGCGCGGCCATCTGCCACAGCGACCCGGCCATGCCCGTGGACGTGACCCGCTCGCTTCCAGTCGTCCGGCGAGCGTTGGTTGGCGAAGTAGTCGTCGTCCATCTCCTCGGCTGTCATCTCGTGCTGCCGGGCGTCGTGGTCTCGATCGGTGTCGATGAAACTGCTGAACCAACGGACCGCAGCGTGGAGATGACAAGGGAGGCAAACGATCCGGACCAAGGCTCTCGTCCAAGGCCGAGACGCGGGTGGCCCGTGAACTGGGGCGATGACCGAGGCCGACCAGCCCTGGATCACTCGGCATCCACACATGCTGGACTGCCGACGAACTGACAACTCAGGACTCAGCTCCGAGCGGACAACGCCTGGGAGAGCGCGCTCATGCTGATGTCGATGATCGTGTGGAGCTGCTCCTGACTCGCCCCGGCCCTGCTCATCACAGCCAGCGACTGGTTGACCGCCGCAATGTGAACGGCGAAATTGTCGGCGTCGCTGTCGGCCAGCTTCACGACGTTCAAGGCGGTCCGCAGCCGCGCATGCTGAGAGTCCAGGGCTTCGATCGCGCGCGCGGCGATGTCGGGGCTCAGCACCGGTATCGCCATCGCGGTCTGGGCGACCAGGCATCCGTCCGGCAGGTCGGGGTCGGCGATGCGCTTCAGTGTGACGTCGAAGAACTCTCGTATCGCCCGCAGTGGCTCCTCGGACGCACGGGACAGGGCCTGGTCGTACCTGTCCCCATAGCGCGCGGCGTAGCGGTCCAGGCAGCGCAGATAGAGCGAATCCTTGTCGCCGAGCGAAGAGTAGATGGAACTGCGGTTCAATCCGGTCGCCCTGGAGAGGTCGTCGAGAGATGTGTCGGCGTACCCGGCTCGCCAGAACTGGACCATCGCCGCATCGAGCACGGCGTCCATATCGAACTGCTTCTTTCCGGCCATCGCGCATGCACCTCGTTCTCGAGCCGTTGTGACCTGCCCATCATATCTTGAACTAATCAGTCCAAGATGCGTAGGCTCGGGACATGACCGACGCTGCAACCGCCACGAACCGCTCTTGCGACCAGAACCCGATCTCCGGGTTGCCGCTGCACGACCTCGCGGGATTCACGCACCGCTGGGTCGACGCGGAAGGCATCCGACTTCATGCCGTGGAAGGCGGTCAGCCGACCGGCCCTGCCGTCGTCCTGCTCGCCGGATTCCCGCAGACCTGGTGGGCTTGGCGCGCAGTGATGGCGGGCCTGGCCGAGCGATTCCACGTGATCGCCATCGACCTGCCGGGACAAGGCCACTCCGACCGCCCTCGGGACAGCTACGACACGCACACCGTCGCCTCGCGCGTCCAAGCCGCGGTGACCGCACTCGACGTGCCGAAGTACTGGCTCGTCGCCCACGACATCGGGGCCTGGGTCGCCTTCTCGCTGGCCTTGAAGTACGAAGAGCGTCTGCACGGTGTCGCTCTGCTCGACGCCGGCATTCCCGGAATCACCCTCCCGGACGCCATCCCGACGGATCCCGACCTGGCGTGGAAGACCTGGCACTTCGCGTTCCACCTGGTGCCCGATCTTCCCGAGACACTGCTCGCCGGTCGCGAGCGTGACTACGTCGACTGGTTCCTGAAGGTGAAAGCACTGTCCCCGAACACGTTCGACAGTGCCGAGATCGACCATTACGCCGCCGCCGTCGCGGCCGAAGGAGGTCTGCGAGCGTCTCTCGCCTACTACCGCGATGCCGCGGAATCGGCACGTAGGAATCATGACGCTCTCGAACGACAGCACCTGACCGTCCCGGTCCTGGGAATCTCCAGCTCCCATGGCTCGATCCCCGACATGGCCGCTTCCATCAGCCGCTGGGCGGACCACGCGACAGGCGTCGTCATCCCACAGGCCGGACACTTCATTCCCGACGAGCAGCCCGACGCGGTTGTGGACGCCTTGACCGGGTTCATCGATCACGAACGTGTGGGGTAGTTCCTGTACTGACCGCCGCCACGCTCAATGGCGACGCCTGGCAGCGGAGGTGCTCACACCTCGCTTTCCTCCGCCGCGGCGCGCGCGGTGGTCTCGCCGACCGCGCGGGCCGCGGCCAGGAAAGCGTCGACCAGGGGGGATTCGCGGGATTCGGCTACGGCGAGGCAGACCTGGTCGGGGGTCAGTTCGGGGATGGGGACGTAGCTGATGTCGGGGCGGGAGTAGAAGGCGGTGGCCGAGCGGGGCAGGAAGGAGATGCCTCGACCGGCTGCCACGTGCTCGAGTTTCTCCTCGACGCCGCGCACGAAATGGCCGGTGGTGGGGTGTGGGTGGCGGGTGGGCTGGGTGTGCGGGTCGACGTGCCAGATCAGCGGCTCACCGGCGAGGTCGGCCTCGGTGACCTGTTCCTTGCCGGCCAATCGGTGGTCGGCCGACAGGACCACCACGCGCGGCTCGGTGAACAACGGCGTCACCCGCAGTCCGGTCTCGTTGATCGGCAGGCGCACATAGGCCACGTCGACGCGGCCGTCGAGCAGCATCGCGGCCTGGTCGTCCCATTCGAGCCGTTGCACGTCCACGATCACGTCCGGATATTCGACGCCGAAGACGCGGACCGCGTGGGTGACCACGATGCCCATCCGAAATCCGACGACCAGCCGCCGGCTCCCGCGGGCGGCCACGGCCACCCGACGTCGCGCGGCGTGTGCGGAGGCCAGCAGCGGCCGGGCATCGGCGAGCAGTTGCGTGCCCGCGACGGTCAGCCGCACCCCGTGACTGTCCCTGGCGAACAGCGGCGCGCCGAGATCGTGTTCCAGCGCGCGAATCTGCCGGCTCAGTACGGGTTGCGCGATATGCAGGTCCTCGGCGGCGCGGCCGAAGTGCAACCGGTCCGCGACCGCCACGAAGTAGCGCACCTTGCGCAGGTCCAGATCCATCGCCACCTCCGGGCTTCCGGCAATGCCTTCAGGGTATCGCCGACGCCGAAAGAGGTCTTGGACACCCCTTCCGACCAGCGGCATCGTAGAAATTGTCCAACCGCGCAAGAGAAAGAAGACGAACGAGATGACCCTCGAAGACAAGCGTGTGGTGCTCCTGGGCGGCACCGCCGGTATCGGCCTGGCCACCGCGCAGGCAGCGGCCGCGGCGGGGGCACGGGTCGTGGTCGTGTCCAGCAACCCGGACAACGTGGCCAAGGCACTGGCCCAACTCCCGGCCGACGCGCAGGGTGAGACCGTCGACCTGACCCGGGAGTCCGAGATCGAGTCGCTGTTCGCGCGCCTGGGCGCATTCGATCACCTCGTCTACACCGCGGGTGAATCGCTGGCGCTGTTCCCGTTGCAGGACGTGACGATCGATACGGCGCAGCAGTTCTTCCAGACCCGCTTCTGGGGTGCCTACACGAGCGCGAAATACGCTGCGCCGCATATCAATACCGGCGGTTCGATCGTATTGTCCAGCGGCGGCGCGGTGCAGCGGCCGATGCCGGGCTGGACGGTGTCGGCGAGTATCCTGGGTGCGATCGAGGCGCTGGGCCGGGCGCTGGCCGTGGAGTTGGCGCCGATCCGGGTGAACGTCGTGCGTCCCGGACTCGTGCGCACCGAACTCTGGCGGGAGTTTCCGGCAGAGGTGCGGGAGGAACTGTTCCGCACACACGGCGGCACATTGCCGGTCGGCCGGGTCGGCGAGGCGGAGGATCTGGCTCGCAGCTATCTGCATCTGATGGAACAGGAGTACGCCACCGGCAGCATTCTCACCGTGGACGGCGGCGGCGTACTCGTCTGAAAGATCGCTGCGACCGGCCGAAATCCGTGGGCCGGTCGAAGCGGGTGAAAACAATACCGGAAACACGCCGAACCGCAGTTCTGACAATTCACCGTTTCCCCTGGCACGCAACGGCCTAAACTGTCCGACCAGAACATGCGGAAAGCATTCGAGGTCGGGGAACGAGAAGAGAAACAGGAAAGGCGTTGCGCCCAAGGAGGTGTGGAATGTCGGAAACTGATCTTCGTCGTGTTTCGGGTCTGATATTGGCCGCGAGCATGGTGCCACTCGCGGTCGTTCTCGGAGCCGGACAGGCCGGTGCTTCACCTGTCGAACCCGCGGGAGCGCCCGCGCCCGCCGCACCATTCTCAGCAGTGCTCCCACAGTTCGGACAGGGCCGAACCCCCGCCTCGCTGCAGAGCGCCCTCGCTCCACTCACCCAACCGCTGGCCGGGATCGTGCCCCCGGATGTGCTGCCGCATATCGTGCCCCCGATTGCGCTGCCGGATATCGCATCCCGGTTCGCGCCACCGAAAATTACTCCCGCAGTGGCAGTTCCGAAAAACATCCCCGCCACGCCGAATATCACGCCGCCGGTTGCGGTGCCGAATATCGCGCCCGGGTTCGCGTTACCGAATATCGCCTTACCGAACATCGCACCCCCGGCCGGGCTGCCGAACATCGTTCCCCCGGGCAGGCTGCCGAATATCACGCCATCGGTCACCCTGCCGAACATCATCTCCTCGGTCACGAAAGCGGCGGAGAACGCACGGGTCGGCAATGCGGCCACGGCCATTCCGCTCGTCTCCGATGCGACGCAACCGGTGCAGACATTCTGCAGCTATATCCCGGCAAGTCCCGCCCGATGCAGCGCCACCGTCGTGGATGCGGGCCTCGGCGCGGCGATCGGGGCGGGTATCGGCGCTGGACTGAGCATCCCGCTGGCGATTCCGGCCGCCATGGCCGGCGCGGTGATCGGCGTGATCGCCGGAATTCCGTTCCTGCCCACCGGCCTGGTCGTCGGCCCGCTGCTCGGCGCGGCGGTCGGCGCTGCTGTCGTCGCCGGACCCGCGGCCGTACTCGGCGGGGCGATCGGGGCGGCCGTCGGAACGATCGTGGGCATCACCGCGCCCATCCCGGCGAAAGCCCCGCTCCCCCACACATCCGCCGCCTCGGTCCAGCAGACACTGCGACCAGCCGCGGTGCGCTGACACCGTCGGATCGATTTCGATCAGCTTTCGCACGGACAGGCCGACGACCCTCTGCCTCACTGATCTAATCGTGCGTTGAGGACGCGAGCGATCTTGGCGATCGCACCCGGTTCGGTCATCGCCAGGTGGGTGGCATCGATGTCGACGTTGGCGATACTGCCGGTGATCAGCGGCTCCCATCCCTGATGACCTGCCACATCGGGCCGGCGATCCCGCGTCGCGGTGAAGTAGAGCATGTCGCTGTCCACGACCGGCGGTTGCCAAGCGCCCGCGGCCCGTATCGACAGGTTGTAGGCGTCGGTGAGGCGTTCGATCATCTCCGCGTCGATGCCCACCCCGTCACCAAGATGCGTACGGATCAGTTCCGCGGCCTCTTCCGCGGTCGCATCGGGCCGCACGAAATCGATGCCCAGTACCGGGCCGAGGTTGCTGATCAGTTCTCCGGCCATGACGTCCGAGACCGACTCCTCATCGATGCCGTCCGCCTCGGCGTCCAGCACCGCCAGCAGCGCGATCTGTTCACCGGCGGCACGCATCTCCGCGGCGATGGCGTGGGCGATCAGACCACCCAGCGACCAGCCCAGCAGATGGTAGGGACCGTGCGGCTGGATCGCCCGGATCTCCTCGGCGTAGCGCCGGGCGATGTCCTCGATCGATCTCGGACCGGGGAGCTCACCACCGATCTGCGGCGCCTGGATGCCGTAGATCGGCCGACCGGCGGAGAGATATTCGCCGAGCGCGTGGTAGCACCACGACAGACCGGAGGCGGGGTGGATGCAGAACAGCGGAGGTCGCGTACCGGTGGTCCGGATCGGCAGCAGCACATCGAATCCCGAGGTGCCTGCGGCGGCGGCCTGACCCGAGCGCATCGCGGATTCGATCCGCCGGGCCAGATCGGCCGGGGTGGGGTCCGACAGCATCCAGCTGATCGGAAACTCGTAGTCGAGTTCCTTCTTCAGCTCGGTCACCACCTGCACCGACCGCAGCGAGTTACCGCCCATGGCGTAGAAGTCGTCGTCGACGCCCACCCGGTCGACCTCGAGCACCTGCCCGAAGATCCGGGCAACCACACCCTCCAGCCACGACGCGGGCTCTCGGAACTCCCCGACCGCAAGCACCGGATCCGGTAGTCGGGAGCGATCCAGCTTGCCCGACGCGGTGAGTGGCACCGTGTCCAGTGTCGTCAGCGTGGCGGGCACCATGTAGTTGGGCAGTTCGCTCGCCGCGTGCGCCAGGGCCGCTGCGGTGTCGATGGTGGAACCCGCGGCGGGCACGAGATAGCCGACGAGCTGAGCCCCGCTGCCGTTGGAACGCACCGCCGCGATCGCCCGTGCGATGCCGGGATACTCGGCGAGAACCGTCTCGATCTCACCGAGTTCGATGCGCAGGCCGCGCAGCTTCACCTGGAAATCGGCGCGGCCCAGGTATTCCAGTTCGCCGTCGGGGCGCCAGCGCACCACGTCGCCCGTGCGGTACATCCGCTGCCCCGCGTCGAACAGGTCGGGGATGAACCGTTCCGCAGTCAGGCCCGGACGCGACTGATAGCCGCGGGCGACCTGGGCTCCCGACAGGTACAGCTCCCCGGCGACACCGGGCGGCACCGGACGCAACCGCGAGTCCAGGATGTAGGCCCGGGTGTTCCACACAGGCCTGCCCGTCGGCATGCTTCCGTCGTCGGCTTCGGTCACCCGATGCGAGGTCGCGTGGACGGTGGTTTCGGTCGGCCCGTACAGATTGTCCAACTCGACCTCGGGCATGATCCGCCGCACCGCGGCCACCATCTCCGCGCCGAATGCCTCACCGCCGACGAGAATCGCCCGCAGCGACCCCAGCGGCTGCGCCGGCGCCGCGTCCGCGAACACCGCCAGCATCGACGGGACGAACGAGGTTACCGTAACCTGTTGAACAGCAATGGTTTCGGCGAGGTACGCCGGATCTCCGTGCCCGTCGGGCCGCGCGATCACCATCCGCGCACCGACCATCGGAGTCGCGAACAGCTCCCAGACCGATACGTCGAACGTCATCGGGGTCTTGTGCAGCACCACGTCCGCCGGTGTCAGCTCGTAGGCCGCACACAACCACCGCAACTGGTTCATCATCGAACCCTGCGATACCGCAACACCTTTCGGGCGTCCGGTCGATCCCGAGGTGAACAGCACGTAGGCGACGTTGTGCGGCCGCACCGGGGCGATCCGATCGGCGTCGGTGACGGGCGCATCGTCGAATCCGGACAGCTCCAGCCCGTCGAGGGTGGACAGCTCCAGCACGGGCGCGGCGGTCGAGAGCATGTACGCGATGCGCTCGTCCGGAAGGTCCGGATCGACCGGCACGTACCCGCCACCGGCGGCCTGTACCGCGTGTACGGCGGTGACCTGGTCCAGCGAGCGCCGCATTCGCAACGCCACCAACGACTCCGGACCCACGCCGCGCGAGATCAGCCAACGCGCGAGCCGGTTCACCCGCGCCGCGAACTCCGCGTACGTCAGCGACTGCTCGCCGCTGATCACCGCGGTGCGATCCGCATGCCGCCGTGCCGATTCGGCGAAGACCGAGGCGATCGTATCGTCGGCCGGTAGTGCTACTTCCGTCGAATTCCAGCGCGTCAGAACGGCTTCCCGCTCCTGCGCCTCGAGCAGATCCACCTCGTACACCGGCCGCGCCGGATCCGCTGCCGCGGCGTCGAGCAACCGCAGCAGGCGATCCACCGTCGCGGTCACCGTGGCGGCGTCGAACAGATCGGTCGCGTACGTCACCGCACCGTCGATCCCCGCCGGAGCACCGTCGGGACCGTAGGAGTCCGACACCGTGATCTGCAGGTCGAACAGGGCGATATCGGTGTCGGTCGTCAGGGTCGACGCCGACAGACCCGGCAGTTCGAACTCGGCACTGGCGAGGTTCTGGAATGCCAGCATCACCTGGAACAGCGGGTGGTGCGCGTGCGAGCGCACCGGGTTCAGCACCTGCACCAGCCGCTCGAACGGAACGTCGGCGCGGCCGAAGGCGGCCAGATCGGTCTCCCGCACGTGTTCGAGCAACTCGGTGAACGTCATCGCCGGGTTCAGCCGCGTGCGCAGCACCAGGGTGTTGACGAACATGCCGACCAGATCGTCGAGCTCGGCTTCACCACGGCCCGCGTACGGGGTGCCGATCGCGACGTCGTCGGCGTCGGCCAGCCGGCCCAGCGTGGCCGCGAGCGCGGCATGCACGACCATGAACAGCGTCGTGTTGTGTGTTCGCGCCACCGCCTGCAACCTCGCGTGCAGATCGGCGGACACGGCGAACGGCACACTCGCACCCGCATAGGTCTGCACGGGCGGACGCGGCCGGTCGGTCGGCAGTTCCAGCAGGGCAGGCAACTCCGCCAATTCGGTTGTCCACTCGTCGATCTGGGCGCGCAGCAGCGACTCGGGATCGTCTTCCGAGCCCAGTACCGCCTTCTGCCAGATCGCGTAGTCGGCGTACTGCACCGGCAGCGGCGACCAGTTCGGCGCTTCGCCACGCGTGCGCGCGGTGTACGCGGTCATCATGTCCCGCGCCAGCGGAACCAGCGAGGACCCGTCACAGCAGATGTGGTGCACCACGATCGCCAGCACCGATTCGTCCTGCCCCAGTTCGAACAGCCGGGCCCGCACCGGCGTCTCGATCGTCACATCGAACACCGCCCCGGCGAACGCCGACAACGATTCGGCCAGTTCGGATTCCGCGATCGAGACCACGGTGATCGGCGAGATGGCCGCCGCGACCGGAAGGACGACCTGGGACGGCTCGCCCTCCGAGTACGGGTATACCGTCCGCAGCACCTCGTGCCGGTTCAGCACGTCCTCGATGGCCGCGCGCAACGCGTCGAGATCGAGCCGTCCCGACAGCCGCAGCGTGATCGGAATGCTGTAGGCCGCCGAGTCCGGTTCGAGCCGGTTCAGGAACCACATCCGCTGCTGTGCGTACGACAGCGGAATTCGCCGCGGCCGCTGCTGTGCGGTCAACGCCACCCGGCCGGTGTCGGCATGCGATTCCGCGCGCGCGGCCAGCCGCGCGACGGTCGGCGCCTCGAAGATCATCGCCACCGGAATGGTCGCATCCAGGGCCGCGCCGATCCGCGCGGCGACCCGGGTGGCGACCAGGCTGTTGCCGCCCAGATCGAAGAAGTCGTCGTCGGCTCCCACCGGACCGCCGATACCCAGCACGTCGGCGAACACCCCCGCGACCACTTCCTCGACCACCGAGGCCGGAGCCCGGAACCGCTTGGCCTGGACCACGGGTTCGGGCAGCGCGGCGCGATCGATCTTCCCGTTGGGCGACAACGGAATCCGGTCGATGATCATCACCGCGGCGGGCACCAGATAGGACGGCAGTGCCTCGGACAGCGCCGCACGCAGCTGTTCGGCCGAGATGCTCGACCCGGGTTCGGGCACCACATAGGACACCAGCATCGCCGGACCGACACCCGCACCGCGGGACAGGGTCACCGCGTATGCCACGTCCGCACGCTCCCGCAGCGCCGCGTCGATCTCACCGAGCTCGACCCGGTAACCACGGATCTTCACCTGGAAGTCGTTGCGGCCCAGGAACTCCAGATCACCGTCGGAGTTCAGGCGCACCACGTCGCCGGTACGGTACATGCGATGTCCCGGCTCGGCGAACGGGTTCGCCACGAATCGCGCCGCACTCGTCGCCGCCCGGTTCAGGTATCCGCGCGCCAGCGCCGGGCCCGCGAGATACAGCTCGCCGGCCACCCCGACCGGCGCCGGCCGCAACCGGGCGTCCAGGACCAGTGTCTGCACACCGGCGAGCGGGCCACCGATCGTCGGATGCTGCCCCGGGCGCAGCCCGTTCGTCGACGTGGTGACCATCGTCGTCTCGGTCGGGCCGTAGAGCACCCGGAACTGCCGGGCGCCGGCGAGATCGGTTTCCGCCCAACGGTTCACCAGATCCGCCGGAACCTCGTCACCACCGGACATGACCAGGGCCAGATCGTCCATACCCGCCGGATCCACCGAGGCGAGCGCGGCCGGAGTCAAGAACGCATCCGTGACCCGTTGCGACCGCAGCAGCTCCGCCAACTCCTCACCGCCGTAGATCTGTGTCGGAGCCACGATGACCGCACCGGCCCGGCCGACCGCCAGCAGGATCTCCAGCAGCGAGGCATCGAACGACGGCGAGGCGAAGTGCAACACCCGGGACGTGTGCCGCCGTTTCGGAGCGCCGCCCAACGAGGAGACGAAATCCGCTGTGCCCGAATGTGTTACCGAGACCCCCTTGGGCACACCGGTGGATCCGGAGGTGAAGACCACGTACGCGGTGTTCGTCGCACGCAGCGGACGGCGGCGTTCGCCGTCACCGATCCGGCCACTCGCCGACGCGTCGATCCGGGCGGCGACCTGCGCGTCGTCGAGGACGATCCAGTCCACCGAATCGGGGATCGAGGCACGCGCCGAGGACACCGTAACCCCCAGTGTCGCACCGGAATCCGAGATCATCTGGGCGATTCGCCCGGCAGGATAGGCTGGGTCCACCGGCACATATACCGCACCTGTCGCGACCACCGCCCACCAGGACACGACCGATTCGATCGATCGCGGCACCGCGACCAGCACCGGGCTCTCCGGGCCCGCACCACGGGCGATCAGCAGCCTGGCCAGCCGGTTCGCGCGTTCGTCGAGTTCGGTGTAGGTCAACGTGGTGCTTCCCGAGACGAGGGCGACACCGTCGCCGTTCTCCCGCACGGCCGCGGCGAACAGATCCGGCAGCAGTTCGGGTGGCCGCTGCCGCGCCGCTACGCGCGCGCCCACCTGCGAGGTGAGCATCGAACATTCCTCGGCGTCCAGCCATTCGATATCGCCGACCCGGACGTCCGGATCGGTGGTGACCGCCTCCAGCACCCGCATCAAACGCGCGACGAATCCCGCCGCGGTCGCCTCGTCGAACATATCCCGCGCATAACTCATCATGCCCGAAATACCCTGTGCCGCACCGACTTCACCGGCATTCTCGGACAGGATCAGCTGCAGGTCGAACTGGCTCGCGCCGGTGTCGACCTCGGCCCGGGAAATCCGCACACCGGGCAGCGTGACATCCATCCTCGACATGTTCTGGAAGGCCAGGACCACCTGGAACAGCGGATGACGAGCCGGGGACCGCTCCGGATTCAGCTCCTCCACGACGCGCTCGAACGGCACGTCCGCATGATCGAACGCCCGCAGATCCGTCTCCCGGGCGCGCATCAGCAACTCGGTGAACGGCTCACCGATATCGACCCGGGTCCGCAGGGCGAGGGTGTTGACGAACATTCCCACCAGATCGTCCAGACCGGGTTCGCCACGTCCCGCGATCGGGGTGCCGATCACGATGTCCTCGCTACCGCCCAGCCGACCGAGCACCGTGGCCAAGGCCGCGTGCACGACCATGAACAGCGACGTCCCGTGCGCGCGGGCCAGCTCGAGCAGCCGCCCGTGCACCTTCGCATCGATGCGCACCGGCACCCGGCCACCCGACAGCGAGGCCACGGCCGGACGCGGCCGATCGGCGGGGAGGTCGAGCCGGTCGGGTGCGCCCGCGAGCGCCGAGCGCCAGAATTCCAGCTGTTCGGACATCAGCGAGGCCGGATCGTCCGCGGTGCCCAGCATCCGGCGCTGCCACCACGCGAAATCCGCGTACTGCACGGCCAGCGGCTCCCACTGCGGGGCTCGCCCGGCCAGGCGGGCGGCATAGGCCGCCATCACATCACGCGCCAGCGGGCCCATCGACTGGCCGTCCCCGGCGATATGGTGCACCACCAGTACCAGCAGGAATTGTGCTGTGCCACTGTCCTTCTCGGCGTCCGGTTCGAACAGTCCGACGCGCATCGGCACCCGCGTGGTCACATCGAATCCGCGCCGCACGAACTCACCGACCGTCTCGGCGACCGCATCGTCCGGGACGCGCATCCGCTCCACCGGCACCGCCGGCTCGTCGAGTACGACCTGTCGCGGCTCACCGGAGGATTCCGGATAGATCGTGCGCAGCACCTCGTGCCGGGTCATCACGTCGCCGAGGGCATCTGCCAGCGCCGCGACGTCCAGTTCGCCCGACAGCCGCAGCATCACCGGGATGTTGTAGGCGGCCGAATCCGGCTCGAACCGGTTCAGGAACCACATCCGCTGCTGCGCCAGCGACAGCGGCACCGGGTCGGGGCGCTCCTCGGGCACCAGCGGCAGCCGTCCGGCACCACCGAGAGTCGCCGCGAGCACGGCCAACCCGCCGACGGTCGGCGCCTCGAACACCAGCCGCACCGGCACGCGCACATCCAGCGCCGAACCGATGCGCGCCACGACGGTCGCCGCGCTGAGCGAATCGCCGCCCAGTGCGAAGAAGTCGTCGTCCGCGCCCACCCGCTCGACGTCGAGGACCTGCTCGAACGTCTGCGCGATCAGTTCCTCGGTCCCCGCGGCCGGCGCCCGGAATTGCGTTGCGGCGGTGACCGGTTCGGGCAGCCGGTCACGATCCAGCTTCCCGTTGGCGGTCAGCGGCACCTCGTCCAGCACCAGCACCGCCGAGGGCACCAGGTACGGGGGCAGCGCGTCGGTCAGTGCCGCGCGCAACTCCTGACCCGAGATCCGTGTCCCGGCCGCGGGCACCACATAGGACACCAGCACCACCGGTCGCCCGCCGTCGCTGCGCGGCACCGTGACCGCGTACGCCACATCCGCGCGCGCACCCAGCACCGCGTCGATCTCACCCGGTTCGACCCGGGTGCCGCGCACCTTGACCTGGAAGTCGTTGCGCCCCAGGAATTCCAGCGCGCCATCGGCGGTGCGGCGGACCATGTCGCCGGTGCGGTACATCTGCTGCCCCGCCGCGCCGAACGAGCAGGCGACGAACCGTCCCGAACTCAACCCGGTCCTGCCAACGTACCCGTCGGCCAGTCCCGCGCCGAACAGATACAGCTCACCCGCGACACCGTGCGGCACGGGCCGCAACCACGTGTCCAGCACCAGTGCCGCGACCGGCCCGACCGGCTTGCCGATCGTGATCGGAGCGCCGGGGACCAACTGGTCGCTGGCGGTCGCCCAGATGGTGCTCTCACTGGGACCGTACAGATTGACCATGGTGCGATGCGGCGCCCACCGCTCGACGAGCTCCGGCCCGACCGGCTCACCGGCCGTCGCCAGCACACACAGTGCGTCCAGGCCGTCGGGCGGCACCGTCGCCAGCGCCGAGGGCGTCACGACCGCGTGCGAAACATGTTCGCGCGCCAGCAGTTCCGCCAGTGCGGGACCGGCGTACACATCCGCAGGCGAGACGATCAGCCGACCGCCCGAGCCGTGCGCCAGCAACAGTTCGAAGATCGAGGCGTCGAAGCTCGGCGAGGCGACCTGCAGCACCACCGACCTCGGGCCGACGTACAGTATTCGCCGTTGCGCGGCAACGAGATCGGCCAGTCCGCGGTGGGTGACCAGGACGCCCTTGGGGGTTCCGGTCGAGCCGGAGGTGTAGCTCACCCAGGCGAGCTGATCCGGCCGAATCGGTTCGCCGCGTTCGGCATCGGTGATCGGACCGGCGGCAGCCGCGACCCGGTCACCCAACGGCTGCTCCTGATCCAGGACCAGCCAGTCGACGCCGTGCGGCAGCGAAGTCCGGCCGACCTCGTCGGTCACCCCGAGCGTGACCGTCGAATCCGCGAGCAGGAAATCGATCCGCTCCACGGGCAGGGTCGGATCGATCGGCAGGAATGCCGCACCGGTCTTCGCCACCGCCCACAGGCTGACCACGGCCGCGGGCGACCTGGACAACACGACCGCGACGATCCGCCCCCGACGCGCCCCGTGCCGCAACAGGATTCGAGCCAGCCGGGTGGACAGCTCGTCGAGCTGGCGATAGGTGGTGGCGACCCCGCCGTATCGCATCGCGACCGCATCGGGGTCGTCCGCGACGGCGTCGGCCAGAATCCGATCCAGCGTGCTCGGAATCTCGTGTTCCGCATCCAGTATCGGCCGCGACGGTGACGGCTCCTCGTCCAGCGACAGTTCACCGAGTCGCACCGACGCGTTCGCCGCCAGCCGGCACAGCAGCGCGACCGTGCGGTCGAGAATGCGCCGCGCCGAGGCGGTGTCGAATTCCCGGTCGTGGAATCGCAGGACGATCCGCAGTCCGCGCGCCTCGCCGTGCTCGTCCGGGACCGGTTCCACGACCAGGCTCAGCGGGTACGGCGTCGCGTCCACGCCGGTGAGTTCGTCCACCTGCAGACCGGCCGCGTCGACCAGCAGTTGCAGTGCGGTCCGATCGACCGGGAAGGACTGGAATGTGATCGCGGTGTCGAACAGTTCGGTCATACCGACGCTGCGGTGTATCTCGGGCAGGCCGATGTGGTGGTGGTCCAGCATGCGGGCGTGCCCCGCCTGGATGCCGGTCAGCAACTCGCGCACCGTCATCGCCGGTTCGAACTGCACGCGCACCGGAATCGTATTGAGGAACATGCCGAGCGTCTGCTCGACCTGCGGCAGCTCCGCGGGCCGGCCGGACACCGAGGCGCCGAAGATCACATCGGTCTCACCGGTCAGCATGCGCAGATTCAGTGCCCAGGCCGCGGAGACGACGGTGTTGACCGTGACCGCCGCATCCGCCGCCGCCAAGCGGAGATCCTCGAAACGGTCCGCCGTCAGCTCGGCCTCGACCTCCCCGGCGGAGACCGAACCCGTCGTGCCGGATCCGCGCGAGACCCTGGTCGGCGAGTCGACATCGGAGAATGCCTGTGCCCAGGCCGCTTTGGCGACAGAGCTGTCCTGCCGGCGCAGCCAGGCCAGATAGTCGCGATAGGACGGCGCGGGTCCGGCGGCGCCGATGTGCGCGGGAGATCCGTAGTAGTCCAGCAGTTCTCGCATCAGCAGCGGCATCGACCAGCCGTCCAGGATCACATGGTGATTCGTGACCAGCAGCCGGAATGATTCCGGAGCCAGCCGGATCAAGGTGAACCGGACGAGCGGAGGAGCCGACAGGTCGAACCCCGCCGCCGCATCCGCCGCGGCAATGCATTCCGGCGACGTCGCATCGTCGTCATCGGTGAGATCGATGTCCCGGAACGGGATCTCGGCATGGTCCAGCACGATCTGGCACGGCCCCGCCGAGGTCTCCACGAAGGCGGCCCGCAGGATGTCGTGCCGGTCGACCACGGCCTGCGCGGCGCGGCGCAGGCGTTCGGCGTCGACCTCGCCGGAGAAATCGATCGCCGTCTGAACCGTGTAGTCGTCCCCGGCGTCCGGATCGTACGTCGAGTGGAAGTGCACGCCGGACTGCATGGGCGACAACGGCCAGATGTCGGACAGACCGCTGTACCGCCGCTCGAGCCGATCGATATCCCGTTGTTCGAGTTCGACGAGCGCAGCGCCGTCGGATTCCCGGGGAGCCTGTGCGCCACCCGCCAGGGCGGCGAGGGCCGCAACCGTCTTGGCCTCGAACACATCTCGCGGGGTGAGATTCAGCCCGGCGGATCTGGCCAGCGCCACCATCCGCATCGACACGATGCTGTCCCCGCCGAGGGCGAAGAAGTTGCTGTCCGCGGACACCGTGTCGAGGTGGAGCACGTCGGCGAAGAGTTTCGCCACGATGCGCTCCTGCGGTGTGGACGGCAGCCTGCCACCCATCGCCTCGGGACCGAAGGCGCTCTGCTGCAACGCTTTCCGGTCGATCTTTCCGGTCGGCGTGCGCGGCATCCGATCGAGTTGCACGATCGCCGCGGGATTCATGTACCGGGGCAGCGTGCGCGCGAGCTCATCGGTCAGCGCCGGTACGTCCACCCCGGCAGCCGACGCGGAGACGACATAGCAGACCAGAATCGGTTCTCCCGCAGGTCCTTCCACCACGACGGTCGCGACGCTCGCCACATCCGGGTAATTGGCGACACGGGCGTCGATCTCCCCGGGTTCGATCCGCAGACCGTGAATCTTGACCTGCTGATCGGAGCGACCCAGGTATTCCAGGGCCGGACCGGTGCGACCGCGCACCCACCGCACCGAGTCACCCGTGCGGTAGATCCGCTCACCGGTGGCCGATCGCGGATCCGCGACGAATCGCGAGGCGGTCACATCCGGTCGATCGACATACCCGCGCGCCAAACCCGGTCCACCCAGGTAGAGCTCGCCGACGACACCCATCGGCACCGGCCGCAGCCACATGTCCAGCACCAGCGCGCGCACGCCGTGGATCGGACCGCCGATGGTCACCTGATCACCCGGCAGCAGGGCATCCGAACCGGTCGCCCAGATCGTGCTCTCGGTGGGTCCGTAGTGATTCATCAGCAGCCGCCCCGGGGCCCACCGATTCACGGTGTCCGGCCCGGTCGCCTCGCCGACGACCGCGAGGGTCCGCAGCGACGGGATCCGGGACGGATCCATGGTGTTCAGCACCGACGGGGTGATGATCGCATGGGTAATCCGTTGCGCCCGAATCAATTCCTCGAGATCGACGCCGCCGTACACCTCCGGCGGCGCGACCACCAGACCTGCGCCACTACCGTGTGCCAGCAACAACTCCGACACACACGCATCGAATCCCGGCGACGCGACCTGCAGCACCGTCGCGTCGAGACCCACGCCGAACGCCTCGGCCTGCGCCGCGACCAGATCGGCCAGACCCCGATGAGCGAGATGCACGGCCTTGGGCTTACCGGTCGATCCGGACGTGTAGATCACGTACGCGGCATTGTCGGCCGACAGGTCGCCCGCGGGCACAGCTGTGCCGGAAGCACGGACCGGCTCGGCCTCGGCGTCCAGCACCAGCCACTCGACGGTGTCCGGAAGTGTCTGTGCCACAGCACGTGTCGTCAGGCCCATCCGGGTTCGAGTGTCGGACAGCAGTTCCGCGGTGCGCGCGGTGGGGTTGTCGGGATCCAACGGGAGGAACGCGGCGCCGGTCCTGGCCGCCGCCCAGATCGCGACGATCAGTTCGGCCGAACGCGGAATTGCCACTGCGACAATTGATTCGGCACCGGCACCCCCCTCGGCCAGCAGCTGTGCCACGGCCTCCGCGCGCTGCGCGAGCTCCGCATAGGTCCAAGCGGTCGTCCCGGATCGGACGGCCACCGCATCCGGATACCGCCGTGCGGTTCCCCACAGGATCTCGCGCAGTACGGTTTCGGCGACCGGCTCGGCACCGCGCACCGAGATCAGTTCCGCGTGTTCGGAATCCGCAGAGCAGGTGACCGCGGCCACCTTCCGCGCCGGATCGGTCACGATCTGGGTGAGCAGCGACTCGAATCGTTCGAGCAGCACCCGCGCACGGTCCGGATCGAACCGGTCGAGGGCGAATTTCAGTGCCACCGTGTAGGTCCCGGACGCACCGTCGCCCGAATCGCCCGCCCGAGCCGACCGCGGCGGGGTCACCTGCAGGCTCAGCGGATACGGCGTGGCGTCGTGGGCGTCGATGTCGATCAGACGCAGACCCGCGTCACCGAGGTTGCGCGTCAACAGTTCCTGGTCGACCGGGTAGGACTCGAGCACCGTCGCGGTGTCGAACATATCCGCGATGCCGGTGACCCGTTGCAGCTCCGCCAGGCCGATGTGCCGATGTTCCACCATGGCGGCCTGTTCGGATTGCACCCGGACGAGCAGATCGGCGACCGTTTCGCCCGGATCGAGCCGCACGCGCACCGGCAGCGTGTTGACCAGCAGCCCGACCATGCGCTCCACATCCGGGATCTCCGGCGGACGCTGGGAGACGGTGTTGCCGAACACCACGTCGGACCGGCCGGTCAGGGCCGCGACCAACAGCGCCCACGCCACCTGCAGCGACGTATTGGCCGTGACGCCGTGCGAGCGGCCCAGGTCCGCGATCGCAGCGCTGGTCGCGGCATCCAGATCCAGGGTGACCTCGCCGTTGCGCACGGTCGCGGCCGGATCCGCAGCGGTGGTGACCCGCGTCGGGCTGTCGATCCCGGCGAGCGTGTCCCGCCACGCGGCCACGGTGGCCTCGTGATCGCGCTCCCCCAGCCAGCGCAGATACTCCCGATACGACCGCGGAGGCGCGAGTTCGGCAGTGTCGCAATCCGATGCGTACAGCGCGAGCAGTTCCTGGATCAGCAGGGGCATCGACCAGCCGTCCAGCACCAGGTGGTGATTCGTGACGATCAGCCGATACGCATCCGCTCCGGTGCGCACCAGGTGGAAACGCATCAGCGGCGGGCGGGCCGGATCGAACGCGGCGGCCTGCGCGGCCGCCAGGCGATCGAACGCCTCGGCGCGCTCACCGGCGTCGGCGATCTCCGCGACGCTCGTGGCATGCCATTCGACCGAGGCGTCGCGCGTGACGATCTGACGTGGCCCCTCGGCACTCTCGACGAATGCGGTCCGCAGACTGTCGTGCCGGTCGACGAGCAGCTGCGCGGCCCGCTGCATCCGCTCGCCGTCCACCGCACCGGTGAACGTCAGCGCCGCCTGCACGATATAGCCGTCGACGTCGTCGTCGGCGTAGACCGCGTGGAACAGCAGCCCGGACTGCAACGCCGTCAGCGGCCACACGTCGGTCATCGACGGGTATTCGCGCACCCAACCGTCGATATCGTCCTGGGACACCTCGACGAGCGGGAAGTCCGACGGCGTGAAAACCGGCGCGGTATCGGACCGCGCGTGCTCGGCAAGTCCGTTCAGCGCCTTCGTCCACAGCCCGGCGAGTTCGGCGACCTCGTCGTCCCGCAGAATTCGCGAGGCGAAATCCCAGGTCGCATCGAGATGCAGGCCGTCGGGCCCCGTCTCGGCGATCGCGTTGACATCCAGCACCGCCGGCAACGTCATCGCCGGATCGCTCGTCCCGGTCAGTGCGGTGAATTCGGTGGTCGGCGTCCAGGGCCCGGAGAGTTCGGCGGTGCCCACCCGACCGAGGTAGTTGAAGCTGATCTGCGGTTCGGGCAGGCCCGCGAGTTCGGCGCTGCCCCGGGGATCCAGATAGCGCAGCATGTCGAAGCCGATGCCGTTGTCCGGCACCGCTCGCAGTTGCTCCTTCACCTGCTGCAACGCCAGCCCCGCGGCCGCACCGCCCGCGAGCGCGTCGTCGAGGTCTATATCGGCGAGTCCGATCCGGAGCGGGTAGCGGGTGGTGAACCAGCCCACCGTCGCGGCGAGATCCGCGCCGGGCACGGCTCGCTCCTCGCGGCCGTGTCCCTCGAGCGAGATCAATTCGTCCGGGACCGCTCTGCCGTGCCGACGTCGCCACACGCCCAGCGCCAGGAGCAACGCCGTCAGCAGCGGATCGTTGGCGTTGCAGTGGAAACGTTGCGGAATGGTGGTGAGCACGGCGTCGGCGATCTCCGCCGGGATCCGCTGATGTACCCGGTCCGCCGATGCGCCGACATCACGACTGGGCTCCAGCGCGCGCGACCCGAGTAGCCGATCGCCTTGTCCGAGAACGTCTTTCCACATGTCCAGCTCGGCCGAGCGCCGGGCCGGCGCCTGCTCGACCAGTCCGTGCACCCACCGGCGGAACGACGTGGTGGCCGGGCCGAGATGCGATTCGCCGTCGTCGTCGGCCTGCGACCATGCCTGCGCGAGGTCGGCCAGCAGGATGCGCCAGGACACCGCGTCGACCGCGAGGTGATGGATCACCAGCCACATCAGGTCGGGCCGGGAATCGTCGTCGTCCTGCATCCAGACCGCCTGCACGAGAACACCTTCGGCCGGGTTCAGGCGATCGGCCGCCCGTTGCAGATGCCGGTCGATCTCGGCGTCGTCACGGTGTTCGAGCCGGACCTGCGCGAGCGCGGCGTCCGCGTCGACCGCACCCCGGTCGAGTACCTGGACGAACCCGTCGACCGACTGCGCGCCGCGCAGCACCGCGCGCAGCATGTCGTGGCGATCCAGCAGTACCCGCAGTGCGCGCACGAGTCCCGATCGATCGACCCCGTCGGGCAGCTGCACGAGTGCGGCCTGCGCGAACCGGTCGTAATGTCCGCGGGCGAGCATGGCGCGCATGATCGGGGACAGCGGTACCGCCCCCACGCCGCGGCCGGGAAACTCCGCCAGCTCCGGCGTATCGGACGCCTCGGTCGCGATGGCCGCCAGGCCCGCAACGGTCTTGTGCGCGAACACATCCTGAGTGGAGAAGGCCACGCCCAGGGACTTGGCCCGCGCCACCAGCCGGATCGACAGAATGCTGTCACCGCCCAGAGCGAAGAAGCTGTCGTCCGCCCCGACCCGCGGCACGCCGAGCACCTCGGCGAACAGCTCCGCCAGCAGCTTCTCCCGGACAGTGGCCGGTGCGCGGCCGACCGGCGCGGCGCCGAATTCGGGCGCGGGCAGGGCCCTGCGGTCGAGTTTGCCGAATGCGTTCGTCGGCAGGCTCGCCAACGGGCAGATCACCGCCGGAACCATATGCGGCGGAAGGGATTCGCGCGCGAAGCTCTGCAGGTCGAGCGGATCGATGCGGCGGCCGTCGACCGGGACCACATACGACGCCAGCACGGTCGCGCCGACGTTGTTGCGTACCGGCACCGTGACGGACAGATCCACATCCTCATGGGTGGTGAGGGTGTCGTCGATCTCCCCCGGCTCGATCCGGTATCCCCGGATCTTGACCTGAAAGTCGCTGCGCCCCATCAGTTCCAGCGCGATCTCCGAGCCTTCTCCGCTCCAGCGCGCGATATCACCGGTGCGATACATCCGCTCGCCCACGCGGCCGTACGGATCGGCGACGAACCGGGCGGCGGTCTCCCCGAACAGGTGGCTGTATCCCCGGGCCAGTCCCGGCCCGGCCAGATACAGCTCACCCGAGGTGCCCTTGGGCACCGGTTGCAGCGTCCGGTCCAGGACCATCGCCGAGACGCCCCGGATGGGACCGCCGACGGTGTGGGACCGGTCGGCCCGCAGCAGGGCGCCGATGGCGGTCACGGTCGTCTCGGTCGGCCCGTACTCGTTGTACATCGACAGCGACCGGGTCCACCGCTCGATGACATGCGGTGCGCACACGTCACCACCGACCACGACAACCTTCAGATCGGCGGCCTGACTCGGGTCCACGGTCGCCAACATCGTGGGCGTCAGCGTCAGGTGGGTCACGTGCTCGTCGGCCAGCAACTGCGTGAGCGGCTCGCCGCCGGTCACGTCGGGCGGCACGACCACCAAGGTGGACCCGTTCGCGAAACAGGTCAGGAACTGCTCCAGCGAGGCGTCGAAGCTGGGCGAGAGCGCATAGGACACCCGGGAGGTGGTGTCGACGCCGTAGGTTGCGGCGCGGTCCGCGATGAGGTTCGCCAGACCGGCGTGGGTGACCTGCACGCCCTTCGGCAGTCCGGTGGAGCCGGAGGTGTAGGTCAGATAGGCGATATTGGACAGTCGCAGCGGCCGAATCCGGTCATCGTCGGAGATCGGGCCGTCGGCGGCCTGGTCGCAGTCGAATACGGTCGCTTGGTCGTCGAGTTTCACCAGTCGAGGCGTCTCCGGGAGCCGCTCGGCGAGCGCGTCGATGGTGATCGCCACGTTCGCACCGCTGTCGGCGACCATGTGCGCGATCCGCTTCGCCGGATAGTCCGGCGACAACTGCACGAACGCCGCTCCGCATTTGGCGACCGCCCAGGTCGCCATGACCGATTCGACCGAGCGGCGCAGCAGGATCGCCACGACGGTGTCCGGCCCGCATCCCCGAGCGATCAGATGCCTGGCCAATTGGGAGGATTTCGCATCCAATTCGCCGTACGTCATCGATCGACCGGTCGAGGTGATCGCGGGCGCACGGTTATTTCGACGTGCACTCTCGGTCAGAATGTCCGGCAGCAACCGGGTAGCGACCCCGCCGGGCCCCCGCACGGGCAGCAGTTCGGACCTTTCCGCGCCTTCGAGCAGCGGGAGCTTGTCGACCCGATATTCACCGCCCCCGGCGAGGAACTCCTGCAGAAACATGAGAAACCGCTTGTGGTGGCCGGCGAGTTCGGCCGGAGTATACGCGCTCGGATTGCCCTGGAAATCGATATGAGTACTGTCCCGTCCCGCACCCGGATAGATATTGATGAAAAGATCGGCGGTAGGGCCCGATGTGAGGACATTGAGGCGGCCGGTGGTATTGCCCAGAACAACCTCGTTCTCGACCATCATGATATTCACGGCCGGTCCGAAGGATGCCGCTTCGTCACGCGCAATACCCATATCGTGGAAAATGTCTTCCTGCCGGTAGCGCTGCCGCCGGAGGGCACTGGTCAATTCACTCTGCGTACCGGTGATCACTTCGTCGACGGTGCGTCCGGCGACGCGAACGCGCAGCGGGACCACATTTGCCACCATCCCGCCGGAACGGCGCAGTACCGCGGAATGCCGCCCCGAAACGGGCAGGCTCAGCAGCACCTCGTCACTTCCGGTCATCCGGGCGAGGTAGGACGCGAAGGCCGCGACGATGACCGGAGTCACGCTCGTGCCCCGCTCGAGCACGACCTCGTCCAGCGCGCGCGCGGTGCGATCCGGCAACGGCGTGCTGATCAGGGTCGGATGGATGGTGGGCTTGTCCACGCGATCGGCCAGGCTCACCACCGGCGGCGCCGCGGCCAGATGTTCGGTCCAGTAGTCGCGGTCGTTCTCGAAACGCGTCGAATCCCGGTATGCGAGATCCTGTTCGACGACCTCGCCCAGATCTCGCGCGGCGGACGGCGCGGCCTGCTCGCCGGCGATCCACGCGTTGTACAGCTCGGTGATCCGGTGCAGCATGGTCACCGCGGCGAATCCGTCGAGCGCAATGTGGTGCGCGCGTTGATACCAGAGGAAATGGTCCTCACCTACGTGGTAGATCACGCTGACCATGAGGTCGTCGTGCAGCAAGTCCAGTGGCGCGGAATACTCTTCGACCATCATCCGGCGCGCCGTGGTGACCGGGTCGGCGTGCCCGCGCAGGTCCAGGACCGTGACCGGCGCGCCGTGCTCCTCGTCGACGAACTGGCGTGGCTCGCCGTCGACCTCGACCAGATGCAGGTGGCCGGACCCGAATTCGCGGCTGGCGGTCCGGCACGCCTCGGCGAGCAGGTCGACATCCAGCGCGCCGACGATCTCGACGTACTGGGCCACGGATATCGGTGACGACTCGGCGAGGTGCTGGGCGAACCAGATTCCCCGCTGCGCCGCGGTCAGCGGACGCACATCAGGGGACAGCCGTCCCCCGGCGATGCCATTGTTCGACTGGGGCATATCGATCTCCACTGATCTTCCATTTTCGCAACCGACGAGAGGGTTATGTTTCCGCAACAATTCCCGTGCCGACGCGATAGATGTTTGCAATTTGATAACTGCGATACATCTCCCCGCTCATGTACTACGGCACATCGCAGTCGACGCCCGTTCCATCGACTCACGCCGACAGCCCCGAAACCCGGACGGTTCAGTCATGCCTCCATCGTCGGACCATTCATGACCAGAACCCCAGGGACCAAGGTCACAAACGCAGGGTGTCGTTCGCCCTTCCCTTTCGGATGTGGCCAAAGAATTGCTATGTAACCGAGACGCTCGTTGCATGATGTCGCATGGCTATATGAACGGCCATCCTGCGCCTAGAACGGCAAAAACAGCTATGGTGCAGCTAAATGCGCTCTGAGAATCGCGGGAACGAAAACCAGCGTGAAACCATTCAGGTCTAAACCTCACTGTGACGTAGAGGGTTTCGTCGCATACCGGCAGCCACCGGACCGGCGCGACCCGCGAATCCCGGCCGATCAGAATGCCGATCCCCCGTCCGGGGCATGATGAAGGTTCCGATTCGAACCATCGAGGAGAATCACCCTATGCCCCGTATCGCTACCGCCGACCGTGTCGAACTGACCGCGCTGCTGGAGTTCCTGCGGCCTCGGCACCGTGGCGTACTGATCACCTCCCGCGCCGACGGGAGCCCCCAGATGTCACCGGTGACCTGCGGCGTCGATTCCGAGGGACGCATCGTGGTGTCGACCTATCCGGGCCGCGCCAAGACCGTCAACGCGCGGCGGGATTCCCGGGTATCGATCTGCGTACTGTCCGACGAGTGGAACGACGCGTACGTCCAGGTCGACGGACGCGCCGAGGTACTGGACATGCCGGAGGCGCTGGACGGGCTGGTCGACTACTTCCGCTGCATCTCCGGCGAACATCCCGACTGGGACGAGTACCGCGAGGCGATGGCCAAGCAGAACAAATCGTTGATCCGCATCCACATCGAACGCTGGGGCCCCGTCGCCACCGGCGGATTCCCGCCGCCGAAGGACGCCTGAGGCGTCAGGCCGGACTCTCGATCCGGTATTCGGCGATCGGCGTGCTCAGCGAGACGCCGTTGAGATCCAGATAGAGCACCCGCTCGGTGACCGATACGCCGAGGGTGTTGCGGCGGTCGAGCGCGGCCACGGCCGAATCGATCACGGCCCGCTCGACGCCGTACACCGGAATCTGCGCCGCACGGTGAATCCGCTTGCCGGACAACGCCGTCAACAGCTTGGCCGGATCGCGATGGGTGTACACCGCCACCCGATCAGCCGCTTTGCTGCCGCGATGCAGCCGATCGGCGTCGGGTGCGCCGACCTCGATCCACGCGATCGACCGGCCGCTGAGATCACGCACCAGCACCGCGGGCTCATCGCTCGAGGACACTCCACCGTCGCTGAACGCGATCCCCTCCTCGTACTCGAGGCAGTACGCCAGCACCCGCGTCACCATGAATTCCGCCGTCTCCGACGGATGCCGCGCCACCCGCAACTCGAAGTCGTCGTAGATCCCGCGATCCACATCGGCCAGTTGGACCGTGAACGTATACAGAGTTGCGCCGAGTGCCACAAGTCCCCGAGCCTAGCCCCCACCGTCGCGGGCGCCGCCCGACCGGGTCGCAGACGTCTCCAGCATCCTGCGTGCGCGATGCTCCGGCGGGATTACCGAACGAGCTTCTCGAAGCGAATCTCGCCGACGACCGCGTGCTTCGGATTCTCCTGTGGCAGCGAATCCACCGACCGGGTCGTCGTGCCCTGAGCGGTCCGAGTACGGGGCGCATACGCGGATTACTGCCCTGTGGGCCCTCGGAGGGGTTTCGCGTGGCTATCAGTGCGCGCCCGCGGTCGCCGGTTCCTTCGGACGGGTTGTGGGGGTGGCGGTTTCCTTCTGCGTGGTTGTCACGCTTCGGGTTTCGGTGGGAGATGTGGTGGTCGTCGGCGCCGGAGTTTCCGAGGTTCGGGCGACTTCGGTTGTCTTGGGCTCGGTGGTCGCCTTCGGCTCGGTGGTTGTCGTGGTGGGCGCGGTTGTCGTGGTGGCCGGGGCCGTTGTCGTCGTCGGGACGGCCGAAGTTGTCGTCGTCGTAGGAGTTGTCGTCGTCGTAGGAGTTGTCGTCGTCGTAGGAGTTGTCGTCGTCGCGGGGGTCGCCGTGGTCGTCGGGGCGGCCTGGGTTTCGGCGGCGGCCTTGTAGGCGGCGGCGACGTCGGTGGAGGTGGGCTTGGAGGTGGTGTCGATCTGCTTTCCGGCCTGGGCCTGCTGGGCCAGGTGGGTGAGCCAGGCGGCGGCGTATTCGGCGGAGGTCAACGGCTTTCCGTCGGCGGTGCTCGAATCACGCCAGTAGTCGAAGTGGTGCCCGGTGCCGTTCGGGCCGAGGGTGAGCTGGTACGGATCGCTCAGGATCACCGGAATCGTGTTCTGATTGGTCACGATCAGCCCGACGACCTCGTTGAGCACCTTCTGCGGCAGATAGGCCAGCGGGGCCAGCTGATCGGTCGAGATCGACTGTGCCGGAGCGGGATCCGCCTGCTGCTGTCCGGGCTTGTACTCCGGGTCGGACACCTTCAGCAGCACCTGGAGCAGAGTTTCCTTGCTGGCCATCCAATTCGGCTGGGACCGGATGTACTCGAAGGCGTTGTAGCCGATGCGAGCCAGCACCGTCGCGACGTCCTGCCCGGTCGCGGGGGTGAGCCCGTCGGCCTGCAGGGCGTCCACGTTCAACTGCCGCCCGACATTGGCCGCCAATTGCAGCAGCGAGATGTTCTGTGGCGCCGCGCACGTCAGATCGCCCTCCGAGCAGAACGAGGCGACCTTGCCGTCGAGCGAACCGAAATCACCGCTGTTGTCCGGCATCGCGCCCTGACCGGAGATCGGCGTGGTGCCGTTCTGATACTTCTGATCGAAGCCATCGGGGTTGCTGTAGGGATTCTGCGCACCGGGGAACGGACCGTCACCCGCGGATCGACCCGAATCGGCGAGGATCACCACACCGGTCACGTTGGCCGGATCCACGATGGCGTACGAGCCGTCCTTCGCGGGCTCCTGATGCCCCACCTGCGTGGCCACCCGGCGCACCACATCCGCGCCCTCGCTGTAGCCGACGATCGCGAATTTCGTTGCGGGACAGGCCTGTTTGATCTGCTCCATCACCTTCTCGGTATTCGCCACGCCCGCGTTCACCGCGTCCTCGTAACTGTTCATGTTCGCGGGATAGGCGATGTAGACCGCGGCGTACGAGCCCGGATCGACCTTGCCGTTCGGCGCGTTGACCACCGGGTCGACCCACTGGCTGTGATAGTCGTCCGACAGCGCGGCGGGCAACTCCTTGCCGTCCGCCCCGACCAGCAGTTTCGTCGTGCTCGCCGACGGACTGTCGTTGCGCCCGGCGACCGAGATGGTCACCATGTCGTGACAGTCGGTGACCGACGCGATCAGCCGCGGCGCGGTCGTGCGCGGACCGGCGTCCGGCAGTACCGCGACCGCGACGGCGACCGCGGTGCCCAATATCGCGGGCGCGGCGACCGCCGCCGTAATACGATGGCGCACAACGAATTTACGTTTGCGTGCCCAGAATTCACGAGACGACATGCCCGATCCCCATTCCGAAGTGACGAGTGGAGGAACAGGCCTCCCCGAGGACCATGTGCCATACGGAACGTCGTCACGGAAGCGCCGGGCGTTACGAGGACTGGACAATCGACCGAAATCCGGATGCCCGCGGGATGCCACGATTCCTGTCGCACCCCTGTGGCATCGTGTGCTCCGCACGCACACCCCCGACCCGGTGCCGGATCGACAGCCGAGCCGGATGTCGGGCAGGATGTACGGCGCGGGACAGGCAACTGGAGGGAGCTCGAGCACATGCTGCGGTTGATCATCGGTGTTGCAGCCGGGTACATACTCGGCGCGAAGGCCGGACGGGTCCGCTACGAGCAGATCAGCAAGACCACGCGCGCCATCACCGAGAGCCCGGTCACCCGCAAGCTCGTCCAGGTCGGCCGTCAGAAGCTGTCCGACAAGCTCAGCACGCAACCCAAGCTCGAGCCGATGGAACCGATCGACGAGCGCACCACGGTCCTGGTGCCGCACGATCAGCTGCGCGGCTGAGCGCAACCTCTCGGCCGCGCGTCAGTTGACCGCGAAGTCGCCCGAATTCCCCATGGCCTGAGCCTGCAGACTCCTGCGGTACTGCTCGAGCGCGACCAGATCGCCGAACAGGGCCATGTACGCCTCGGACTGCTCGGTCGAGGAGATGCGCTGCAGCTTCGACTTCAGCTCGGCGACCTGACGGCCCACCCACGCCTCCTGGGTGCGCGCGAGCACGCCGGTGATGAAGCGCTGGACGTCATCGATCGATTTGATCGGCAGCGGCAGTGCGGCCAGTTCGGAGACCAGTGCGCGCAACGTGAGATCGTCGGTGTGATCGGCGACCCGGGCCACCCATTCCGCGCCGCCGATTCCGGCGGCGGTTCCCCCGGCCTCGGTGATCGCGGAACGCACGGCGAGGTAGGTGGGATGCGTGAACGCCTCGGGCTCGATCGCGTCGAACGCCGGACCGGCCAGCGCCGGATACTGCAATGCCGCGGCCAGCGCCTGACGTTGCGGCAGCAGCGTGGGATCGTTCGGATTCAGCGGCGCCGCCGGGCGTTCGGCCGCGGGCTGCGCCGCCGGAGCCTCGCTACCGGACCGACGGCCGGCAGCCGCAGCCCCGTTGCCCTGGGCGCGATTGCGCCGCGCCTCGTCGCCGACCCGGCGCACCACCATCTGGATGTCGTCCCAGCCGATCCAGCCCGCCAGGCGCGTCGCATAGGCCTTGCGGGTGGCGTTGTCGGTGATCTGGGCGACCACGGGCACCGTGCGCCGCAGCGCCTCGACCTGCCCCTCCGCGGAATCCAGATCGTATTGCGCGAGATAGCCCTTCACGATGAACTCGAACAGCGGGATCCGGCGCGCGACCAGATCCTTCAATGCCGCATCGCCCGAATGCTGCCGCAACTCGCACGGATCCTGGCCGTCGGGCGCGATGGCGATATAGGTCTGCATGGCGATCTTCTGATCGCCCGCGAACGCCTTCTGCGCCGCGGCCAGACCGGCCTCGTCACCGTCGAAGGTGTAGATGAACTCACCGCTCATCCAGGTGTCGTCCATCAGCAGGCGGCGCAGCAGCGACAGATGTTCGCCGCCGAAGGCGGTACCGCAGGACGCCACAGCCGTCTTTACCCCGGCCATATGCATCGCCATCACATCGGTGTAGCCCTCCACGACCACCACCTGACGCCCCTTGGCGATCTCCCGCTTGGCGTGGTCGAGTCCGAACAGCACCTGAGACTTCTTGTACAGCAACGTCTCCGAGGTGTTGATGTACTTGGCGGTCATCTGATCGTCGTCGAACAGCCGCCGCGCGCCGAAGCCGATCACCTCTCCGCCGAGGTTGCGGATCGGCCACAGCAGCCGCCGGTGGAACCGGTCGATCGGCCCCCGCCGCCCCGGCTTGGACAGGCCCGCCGCCTCGAGTTCCTTGACGGTGAATCCCTTGCGCAGCAGGTGTTTCGTCAGCGAGTCCCAGCCGCCGGGCGCGTAGCCGCAGCCGAACTGCTGCCAGGCGGCGGCGTCGAAATGCCGATCGGTGAAGTACTTCCGCGCGGTCTCGGCCTCGGGCTCGCGCAACTGCGCGATATAGAACTCGTGCGCGGCGGCATTGGCCGCGACCAGCCGCGACCGGGTGCCGCGATCGCGCTGCACCGAGGTCCCGCCGCCCTCGTAGTTGATCTTGTAGCCGATCCGGTCCGCCATCTGCTCGACGGCCTCGACGAATCCGACGTGCTCCATCTTCTGCAGGAAGGCGAACACATCGCCGCCCTCACCGCACCCGAAGCAGTGGAACAACCCGTGATTGGGCCGCACATGGAACGACGGCGACTTCTCGTCGTGGAACGGGCACAACCCCTTGAGCGAATCGGCCCCCGCCCGCTTGAGCGCGACGTACTCCCCCACGACATCCTCGATCCGCACCCGCTCACGAATTGCCGCGATATCGCGATCAGGAAGTCTACCGGCCACGAGGTCCGAGTCTAGCGGGCCCGGAATACGTACAACTCTCCGCGCGTCCCGGCCTTCGCCACGGCCTCGATCGGCTATCGGCGGACGCTGTGCTCGAACTTTCCGATCGTCCTGGCATCGAAGCGTTTTCGGTCGATGACATACCGTTCGTGGTGGCCCCGGCCGATCGTCTCGACCTCATCGTCGACCTGGACCTCGAAGAACAGTCGCCGCCCGGCCACCCGCTCCAGACGAACCCGGGCGACCACGTTCATTCCTTCGGGGGTTGGGTGCGTCGTGGGTGATGTCGATTCGAGTGCCCACGGTCTGCTCGTCGGGCCCGTCCAGGTGCGGCGCGAGCGCATCGATGCGCGCCCACTCGGCGAAACCGACCAGGAATCCGGTGGCGAACACCCTCGGCATGGCCAGGATCGTGGCGCGCCCCCGATCCGCCATCAGCGCGGCGACCCGCGCCAAATCCGCATCACCTGCCATACCTGGAATCTACCGCCGAAATACTTCAATCCAGGTTGAAGTGTGGGTCAGCGGCGCCAGCCTTGGAACCAGCCCTGGTTGAAGTTGCTGAAATTGTTGACGAAGGGGTGGAAGAAGTCGGTGAAGGGCTGCCAGATGCTGTGGAACATGGTGTTTACCTCTCTGTCGGGATCATGAATCACCATTCGGGGTGATTCATACTGCCGGGATCCAGATTCGGTGGTTCGAATTGGAGGATCGTTGGTGTGAACTGTCAGGTTTCCGAGTGACGCGTCTCATATTTTCCGGAAATACAGCCCGCTCACAGCGCAATCAAGCACCGGACCCATTGTTCGCCGCGAATATGACTGCTATCGACCTGAACATGGAGAAAGGTTTCGCGATGGGGCTCTTGATTCTGCTCGCTCTCGCGGTGGGGGCCGGATTTCTGATCGCCTCGATGACCCGGCGGTCACGGGCGGCGCGGCCGCAGCCCATACCGTATGTGGATGCGGTTCCGGCACAGAACCGCGTGGTCATCGACGGTAACGAGTACGTCGGCTCGAACCGGCAAGGCGCATCGACACCGTACTACTACGGTGGCGGCATGGTCGGCGGACGCGCCGTGTCCCCCGGCTGGTACAGCTCGCCGTGGTGGAAGACCGCCCTCGTCGCCGGTGCTGCGGGCGTGGGCGGCGCGCTGCTCGCCGATACCCTGCTGGACGGATTCGGCCACCATCACCACATGGGCGGCCCCGGATTCGGCGGATTCGGCGGCGATATGGGCGGCGGCGGATTCTTCTGAGCCCGCGCGGTTCGATTTCGATAAATCGCCGATGAGCGACCGGGAAAATACGCGTCGCGCATCACATCGATACCGTCCCGGAAAATATCGCGAGAATTGGCGGCAGAATTCAGCGCCGGTTTCTATCCGATTGTGGTGGCGACTCGTTCGAGGCGGCTTTCGGTGTAGGAGGCGATCTGGTCGACGATGACGCGGGTGCGGGACGCGTCATCGTCCGCCGCGTTCCACCAGGGCAGCAGGACCGGGTCCAGGGTGTGCGGGGCGTCGGCCAGCAGGTGGTCGGCGACCAGGTGGATGCGCTCGCGTTGGGCGGCCTGACGTTTGTTGTGTTCCGGATCGGACATCACATAGCGCAGCGCAACCGTTTTGAGCATGGCGACCTCGGCGGCCACGATGGGCGGCACCTCCAGATCCGCGGTGTAGCGGGACAGCCGACGACCGCCCCAGGCATCCCGGGTGGCCGCCACCGCGGCGGTCGCGAAGCGGCCGACCAGGTCGCTGGTGAGCCGCTTCAACGCCACCGAGGCGCGCAGGGTGCCGTCGTATCCGGCCGCCTCGGCGATCACCGGCAGTTCGGACAGGCGTTGCGCCGCGGCGATCAGATCATGGATGGACAGGTCGCGATGTTGGGCGTGACCGAGTTCGGCCAGAGCGCGCTGCTCGGCCGGATCTGCCAGCGCACGCAGATCGATGCGGCCCGCGATCACCCCGTCCTCGACATCGTGCACCGAATAGGCGACGTCGTCGGACCAGTCCATCACCTGCGACTCCAGGCTCTGCCGGCGCGGCGGCGCATCGCGGCGGACCCAGTCCAGCCGGTCCGCGTCGGCCGGGTAGACGCCGAACTTGCGGACCGAATCCGTTCTGCCCCAAGGGTATTTGATCGTCGCATCGAGCGCGGCACGAGTCAGGTTGAGCCCGAAGCTCTGCCCGTCGGTACCGAACACCTTCGGTTCGAGCCGGGTCAGGATGCGCAGGTTCTGCGCATTGCCCTCGAAACCGCCGAAGGCCGAGGCGAATTCGTCCAGTGCGCGCTCACCGTTGTGACCGTAGGGCGGATGCCCGATGTCGTGTGCCAGCCCGGCCAGATCCACCACATCCGGATCGCAGCCGAGTTCCTCGGCGATACTGCGGCCGATCTGGGCGACCTCCAGCGAGTGTGTGAGCCGGGTACGCGGGGTATCGCCGTCGCGCGGGCCCATGACCTGTGTCTTGTCCGCGAGACGGCGCAGCGCGGCCGAGTGCAGCACCCGGGCGCGGTCACGGGCGAAATCGCTGCGCCGCTCGGCGATCGGCGACCAGCTCAGTCCCGCGCTCTTGGCGGACTCGGTCACCATGCGTTCATGATCCTGCGCGGTGTACGCCTGCGCGACGCCGCGCTCGGCCGATCCGCCGGGGAGGCCGCCGGTCATCACATCTCCTCGGAAATCACTGCTCCGCAGTGTATTTGAAGTCTGCGGGGAAGTGGGTCAGCTTGTACCAGAGCAGGGCCACGGTCTCGCGGGCGATGCCGTGGAACTGCGATTCGCGGGTGTAGACCGCCGGGCCGGTGCGGGTGGGCGCGGTCCAGGCATCCAGACCCGCATCGCGCGCCATGGTCCGGGTGCGCATCGAATGCCACGGGTCGCTGACCAGCACCACCGACGACAGATCCCGCGACCGCATGGCGCCGGCGACCGCATCGATACTCTCCAGGGTGTCCGAACCGGTCTCCACCGCCAGCACGTGATCGGCGGGAACCCCGTGATCGGTCAGATACATCTTGCCCGCCGCGGCCTCGGTGTATTCGTCCCCCGGACGTTTGCCGCCGACCGTGATCACCAGTGGCGCAATACCTTTCCCGAACAGCCGGTAGGCCTGGCCGAGCCGTGCCTGGAATACCGAGGACGGCGTCCCGTCGTACTGCGCGGCACCCAGCACGAGGATCGCATCGGCATGCGAGTAGTCGTCGATCCGCGCCACCTGCCACACCCGAACGGCCGTCCCGCCGATCAGCACCAGCGCGGCCAGCACGCTGCCCGCGATCACACGACGCACCCAGCGCCCCGCCGAGGAGGATCGGCGCGGACGAGCGGCCGCCCGGACGGCGGGCGACGGTGCGGGACGAGTCGGGGCCCAGGACATTCCCCGAGTGTGCCAGGGTTCGATCACGCCGAGATTGCGGCACGTATTTTTGGCCTCCGCTTCGCTCCGGCGGGTTTTCGGCGCTGCCCGCGCCGAAAACCTTTGGTGTTGGCGTTACCGGCCTGACTGTTCCGGCGGACAAAGACGCTTCGCCGCTGGGCGCGTTGCGAGAAAGGTGCGTGGCGCTCATGTGCGCGGCCGTGTTTTCGGCCGAGTTCGTTCTTTACCAGCCGCGTTCACGCCATTCGCCCAGATGCGGACGCTCCGAACCCAGGGTGGTGTCGTCGCCATGGCCCGGGTAGACGATCGTCTCGTCGGGGAAACGGTCGAACAGCTTGGTGGTGACATCGCCGTAGAGCGAATCGAAGTCCTCCGGGGACGTGGTGCGCCCCACACCGCCCGGAAACAGCGAATCACCGGTGAACAGGTGAATCCGCCCGGCCCCGTCGGTCAGCACCAGCGCCACCGAACCCGGTGTGTGCCCGCGCAGATGGATCGCCTCGAGGGTGAGCTCACCGACCCGCACGATATCGCCCTCGGCGAGCAACCGGTCGGGGGTGACCGGCAGCGGTGCGGCGTCGAGTTCGTGTGCGGCGGTGGGCGCGGACGTCCCGTCGACCACCTTCTCCAGGCCCAACCAGTGATCGGGATGCTGATGTGTGGTGATGATCAGCTCCAGCCGACCGGCGGCCTCCTGGCCGATCAGCTCCAGCAGGCGCTCGGGCTCGTTCGCCGCGTCGATCAGCAGACTCGCCCCGGTCGCGGTGTCCTGCACCAGATAGGCGTTGTTGTCCATCTGTCCGACGGACATCTTGACGATGCGCGCGCCCGGTACCGCGCGCTGCTGCGGGTTCGACCCCGGCGAGACATGGCCGGTGTATGCGTCCAGGGTAATCACGGTTCGATCGTAACCACCGGCACCGACAACGCGCCCGGCTCGCGGCAGCGTTGAACCCGAGGTGCTTCCGAGGGCCCTGCGTGGTGACGCTCCGCTACCGCCTGCGGGCCCGCCGGGCGCACCACCGATCAGCTCGCGGGCGGGACGGGCTCGCCCGAGCGCGTCGTCAGCCACTGCTGGATCTCGACCAGATTGCCCTCCGGATCGCGCAGATACGCGCACCGGATCCGATCTCCGAAAACCACCGGCCCCGCGGCGATCTCGGCTCCCCGGGCGGTGATGTCGTCGAGATATCCGGTCAGATCGTCGACGCGCAGCGACACCATCGCGGTATCGCCCCGACCCGGCCGGAGCAGCTCGCCCAGCATGGCGTCCAGATCGCCGCGCTCGTGCAGACACAGACTGCTGCCCAGCGCCGGTTTGAAGGCGATGTACGGCGGCGCGGGATCGGCCACCTGCGGTTCGAGTCCGACGACGGTGCGATAGAACTCCGCGGTACCCGCGAAATCGTCCACGATCAGCCGGATCTGAGTCAGATGCACGTCACGAACCTACGCCGGTCGCCCGCGCTACGACCAGCCCCGGCACTACAGCCAGCCCTGACGTTCGGCGGCCCGGATCGCCTCGGCGCGAGTGCGGGTGCCGGTCTTGCCGATGGCCGCGGACAGGTGATTGCGGACCGTGCCCTCGGACAGGTGCAGCCGGGCGGCGATCGCGCCCGCGGTGGAACCGTCGACCGCGGCGGCCAGCACCTCGCGTTCGCGGGCGGTCAGGGGTGAGGTGCCCGAGGTCAGGGTTTCGGTGGCCAGTGCGGGATCCACCACTCGCAGACCGAGATGAACCCGGCGCACCGCATCCGCCAATTCTCTTGCGGGCGTGTCCTTCACGACGAATCCGCTCGCCCCCGCATCGATCGCGCGGCGCAGATATCCCGGGCGGCCGAAGGTGGTGACCATCAGGATCCGCACCTCCGGACGGCTCGCATGCAGCTGCGCGGCGACCGAAATCCCGTCCGCCCCGGGCATTTCCACATCCAGCAGCACCACGTCGGGCGAACTGCGCTCGACCGCCTCGAGCACCTCGTCACCGCGGCCGACCTCGGCGACCACCTCGAGATCCGATTCCAGCCCGAGCAGCGCCGCGAGCGCACCTCGCACCAGGGCCTGATCGTCGGCCAGCAGCAGACGGATCACCGCGGCCACCTCCGTTCACCGCGCATCGGCGGATCTCCTTCCGGTCCTGTGGGGTGCGTACCGTGATCCGTTCGCACGGTGCTCATTCCGGGAAGTCGGCGGACACCCGCAGCCCGCCCCCGGGGGCGGCGGCGAGGGTGAGCGCACCGCCCTCCGCGCGGACCCGTTCGCGCAATCCCGCCAGGCCCGAACCGAATTCGGCATTCCGGCGCAATCCGGTGCCGTCGTCGATCACCTCGATGCGCGACGGGCTCACCCGCACCGTACAGCGCGAGGCGGCGCTGTGCCGCACGACGTTGGTCACCGCCTCGCGCAACACCCAGCCGAAGATCGGCCGGTAGTCACCGAAGTCACCGTCGGGCAGTTCCGCCTCGATTCCGGCCGCCCCCAAGGCCGTTCGGACGTTGGCGAGCTCACCGGCCAACGAGACCTCGCGCAGTCCGCCGACAGTATCGCGTACACCGGCCAGCGCCTCGCGAGCGAGCCGTTCCACATCGGACATCTCGGCCCTCGCGCGTTCCGGATCGAGATCGATCAGACGAAGTGCCAGTTCGGTTTTCACCGTGATCACCGTCAGCGAGTGCCCGAGGATGTCGTGCACGTCGCGGGCCACCCGGTTGCGGTCCTCCATGATGGCCATCTCGGCGCGCTGCCGCCGCTCCAGTTCGACCGTGCGCCGACGGCGAATTCCGATCTCTCGCCCGCCCCAGATCAGGACCGGGATGGCGGCGAGATAGAACGGGACGCCGCCGAAACGCCAGGAGGGCACCATCATCGGCACGACCAGCATGAGGATCGCGTAGGCGAACACGAAGCGCGCGGATTCGCGCGAGGGCAGCAGGAATATGGACATCGTCGCCAGGTAGGTCAGGGTGGCGACGCCGGGACCGCCCAGCAGGAGCAGCGTCGCGACGCTCAGCGCACCCAGCACACCGAGTATCAGCCAGGCCCGCCGATCCACGGTGCGGATCAGCAGCCCACCGTCCCACCCCGGCTGCGGCAACAGCATGAACGACAACGCGACCACCGCACCGAACACGATCACGCAGGCACCCGCGATCCCCGCCCGCAGGTGCTGGCCCTCACTCCATCGCTGGGTGATCGGCGCGAACAGCCCGAACAACCACACCGTCGCCATCACCGCGCCGAACCAGCCACGGCGAACCGGGGACACATCGGGCGTGCCGACGCCCGCCAGACGATCCAGGACGCCGGATATCGGCCGCAGCACAGCGGCGAACCAGGCCCTCACCGGCATCGGCAACCCTGCCCTACCCCCGCGCATCGGATCATCCATCGAAGCTAACCCATCCTCGTCACACCCGGGCGAACCTCGGACCCGGGCGTGACGGACGCACCGGTGGTTCCCGGCCGGGACATGCTCATCGGGCGGTGTCGCGGCGGAACAGGATCGTCGAGCCGACGGTGAACGCCACCGCCCAGAACAGCACGTTCAACACGGCCAGGGCGATGGCCAGGCCACTCGAGCCGCCGAACGGGATGCGGGCGAGGGTGGCCACGCCGTTGGTCGGGAACACTCGCGAGACGTCGCCGATCCAGCCGTGCAGCGGGAAGAACAGTCCGCCCGCGAAACCCAGGATGGCCAGCAGCAGGCCCAGGATCTGCATGATGCTGCTCGCGGGCAGCAGATAGCCCAGGAACAATCCGAGCGCGGCGAAGATGAGCGATCCGGCCCAGACGATCAGGAAGCAGCTCACCCAGGCCACCGCCGGCAGATGTGCGCCGAGCACCGCACCGAGGATGAACACCACTGCGGCGGAACAGAATCCGAGCAACATGGCGAGCATGATCTTGGTCGCGATGTAGAGGATCGGGCGCAGCGGGGTCAGCCGCAACTGGCGGCTCCAGCCCGATGCGCGTTCCACCGCGACCGTCGCACCGCCGCTGGTGGTGCACAACATCGCGCCGTAGAGCGCCATCGACACCATCGCGTACGCGGTCATGTTCCCGGAACCGTATACCTGAGTACGGAATCCGGATTGGGTCCCGTAGGACAGGAACACCAGCGGCGGCACGATCAGCGCGATCATCATGGTGCGCCGATTGCGCAGCATGCGGCGCAACTCCAGGGCGAAGAATTCCCAGCTGAATCCGCCGCGGCGAATTCCACCGGCGGGCAAGCCATTTCCCAGGGTTAGGGTGCTCATATCAGTGGTCTCCGGTGAGAGCGAGGAAGGCGTCCTCGAGGTTGTGGCCGGTGATCTCCAGGTCGACGGCCGTGGTGGCGGTGATCAGATAACGGGCGACGGCGTCGGAATCCTTGGCGTGCACCAGGATTCGATCACCGCGCTGTTCCACCTGCTCGACGCCCGGAATGGCCAGCAGCCCGGCCTGATCGGCGTCGGGCAGGGTGGCGGACACGACCCGCCCGGCGGCGAGGTTCTTGATCGCCGACGCGCTGCCGTCCGCGACCACGGTTCCGTTGCGCACCAGCACGATCCGATCGGCGTAGGCGTCGGCCTCGTCGAGATAGTGCGTGGCGAACACGACCGTGCGTCCGCCGCGCGCATCGGCGCGGATGGCGTTCCAGAACTGGCGACGACCCTCCACGTCCATGCCCGCGGTCGGCTCGTCGAGGACGAGCAGATCCGGATCCGGCAACAGCGCCAACGCGAATCGCAGGCGCTGCTGCTGGCCGCCGGAGCATTTGCCCACCATCCGGCCGGCGATGCCGTCGATGCCCGCGCGCACCAGGACCTCGGTGACCGGACGCGGATTGCTGTGCAGGCTCGCGACCAGTCGCACGGTGTCCGCGACGGTCGGATCCGGCAGCAGCCCGCCGGTCTGCAGGACCGCGGAGATCCGGCCCGCCGCGATGGCCTGATCGGGTGTGCCGCCGAAGACGCCGATCCGTCCCTCGTCGGGGCGCAGCAGGCCCAGCAGCATATCGATGGTGGTGGACTTGCCCGCGCCGTTCGGCCCGAGGAAGGCCACGACCTCACCCGGTGCGACGACCAGATCGAGCCCGTCGACCGCGCGGACCGGTCCGGCGGAGGTGCGAAAGGTCTTGCGCAGTCCGCGAATCTCGATCGCCGGGACGGCGGCGGTCCGGTGCGCCGAGCCGGAGGTGAGTGCCGTTGTCATGGTTCGAGTCTGCGGCGCGCGAGGCCATGACACCTCCGCCGTCCGTCACGACTCCCCCATGACACCTGTCATGGTCCACCCGCCGATCAGGGATGCAGGACGATCTTCCCGTGGGTGTGCCCACGCTCGAGTTCGGTGTAGGCGGCGCGCACCTCGGCGAGCGGATAGACCGCCGCCACGGGCACCCGCAGAGTCCCAGCGACGACGAGATCGGCCAGTTCGGACAGCACGTCGATGGTGTCGGCCGCACCGTTGCCCTCGGCCTTGACCCCGTACTTCGCCACGGCGGCGAAATCGGCGATCGTGTCGATGCGATCCGGCTGCACGCCCAGTTCGATCGCCAGCTCGACGTAGTCCGGCCCGTAGAGATCGATGAACGCGTCCACACCGTCGGGCGCGGCGACCCGGATCCGGTCCGCCAGCCCTTCGCCGTAGGCCACCGGGAGCACGCCCAGCGACCGCAACCACTCGTGGTTACCGGCCCCGGCGATCCCGATCACCGTGACATCCCGAGCCCGAAGCAGTTGCACCGCAAGCGAACCCACGCCACCGGCCGCACCGGACACGACGACCGTGTCACCGGCCTCCGGGCTCACCGAACGTACCGCCGCGAAGGCGGTCGTCCCGGCCACGAACAGCGATCCGGCCACGTCCCACGACAATTCGGCGGGTTTGGGCGCGATCTGCTCCACCGGCACGACCACCTGCGTCGCCTGGCTCGCACGCTCGTTGGTGAAGCCGAGCACCTCGTCGCCGACCGCGACCGCGCTCACGCCCTCGCCGACCGCGACCACCCGTCCGGCGAGGTCACTGCCCTGCCCGGACGGGAACTTCGCGGGCCAGCGTTCGTGCAGCGAGCCGTTGCGAATCTTGCCCTCGCCCGGGTTGATTCCCGCCGTGACCACCTGAACGACGACCTGGCCCGGACCCGCCACCGGATCCGGCACCTCGACCACGTTCAGTACGTCGACATCCCCGTAACGATCGAACCTGACTGCCTGCGCCATGGTGCATCTCCTGTCTGCGACGTCTACGACGTAACCGAACAGCACCTCCCGGCCCGAATATTTCCGGGCCGCCGACTCGGGTCCGATCGAACGCTCAGGCTCCGATCAGACGCTGAGCCAGATAACCCTCGACCTTGTCCAGGGCGATACGCTCCTGCGCCATCGAATCACGCTCACGCACCGTGACCGCCTGATCCTCGAGCGTGTCGAAGTCGACGGTGATGCAGAACGGCGTACCGATCTCGTCCTGCCGACGATAGCGGCGGCCGATCGCCCCGGCATCGTCGAAATCGATGTTCCAGTTCTTACGCAGTTGCGCGGCAAGGTCTTTCGCCTTCGGCGACAGATCCGCGTTGCGCGAGAGCGGAAGTACCGCCACCTTCACCGGGGCCAGACGACGATCCAGCCGCAGGACGGTGCGCTTCTCCATCACGCCCTTGGCATTGGGCGCCTCGTCCTCGGTGTAGGCATCGATCAGGAAGGCCATCAGCGAGCGGGTCAGACCGGCCGCGGGCTCGATCACGTAGGGGATGTAGCGCTCGCCCGAATTCTGGTCGTAGAAGCTCAGATCGGTGCCCGAGTGCTCCGAATGCGTCTTGAGGTCGAAGTCGGTGCGGTTGGCCACGCCCTCGAGCTCACCCCATTCGCTGCCCTGGAAGTGGAAGCGGTACTCGATGTCGACCGTGCGGGTCGAATAGTGCGAGAGCTTGTCCTTCGGGTGCTCGAACAGCCGCAGGTTCTCCGGATCGATGCCCAGGTCGGTGTACCAGGCCAGGCGGGTGTCGATCCAGTACTGGTGCCACTGCTCGTCCTCGCCCGGCTTGACGAAGAACTCCATCTCCATCTGCTCGAACTCGCGGGTGCGGAAGATGAAGTTGCCCGGGGTGATCTCGTTGCGGAAGCTCTTGCCGATCTGCGCGATACCGAACGGCGGCTTCTTGCGCGCGGTGGTCTCGATGTTCTTGTAGTTGACGAAGATGCCCTGCGCGGTCTCGGGCCGTAGGTAGTGCAGCCCCTCCTCGGACTCGATCGGGCCGAGGTAGGTCTTGAGCATCATGTTGAAGTCGCGCGGCTCGGTCCACTTGCCGACGGTGCCGCAGTCCGGGCACGAGATCAGTTCCATGGACACGCTGTCCGGATCATCGATCTTGTGCTTCTCGGCGTACGCCTCCTGCAGGTGGTCCTGCCGATGCCGCTTGTGGCAGTTCAGGCATTCCACCAGCGGATCGTTGAACACCGTCACGTGGCCCGAGGCGACCCACACCTGACGGGGAAGGATGATCGAGGAGTCCAGGCCGACCACGTCGTCGCGCCCGGTGACCATGGCCCGCCACCACTGCCGCTTGATGTTCTCCTTGAGCTCCACGCCCAGCGGCCCGTAGTCCCACGCCGAGCGGGTACCTCCGTAGATCTCACCGCTCGGGTAGACCAGGCCCCGCCGCTTGGCGAGATTGGCGACGGTGTCGACCTTCGACTTGGGTGCCACGACTGGAGCTCTCCCTCTGCACTGGTGATGGGACTGATTCGCCCCAGAGTATCGGGAGTGCGCGAGCACGGTCCAAGCAGTATCCACGCGTCCCGTTGACATGCGCACGTGTGCATACTAATAATGGCATCGGTTTCCGATAAGGAGTTGGATTCGATGACCGCCGACAGTGGTGCCCCAGCGCGCGAGGGTGGTGTCCCCGGACGTCGCAGCCGCGTTGCGGTGGAAGCGCCCACCCCGATCCCGCACGACCCGTTTCCGTATCGCGCGCCGCTCGCGCCCGCCGTGCCCACGCGGCCGGTACTGGACAGTGCCGGTGAGCTGCTGCGCGCGCTGGCCGCGCCGGTGCGGATCGCCATAGTGCTGCAACTGCGTGAGTCGCCGCGCTGCGTGCACGAACTGGTCGATACCCTGGGGGTGACGCAGCCGCTGGTGAGCCAGCATCTACGCATTCTCAAGTCGGCGGGGGTGGTGCGCGGCGAGCGCACCGGCCGCGAAGTGATCTACGAACTGGTGGACGACCATCTCGCCCGCATCGTCGTCGATGCGGTCGCACATGCCGAGGAAGGGTGATCCGTGCCGGACAAGACGGGCACAGCAGACAAGATCGTCGGAGTTCGCAGTACCCGCCAGCGCAGCGCCATCGCGGCGCTGCTGAGTGATACCGAAGAGTTCCGGTCCGCACAGGACCTGCACGACGAATTACGCCGTCGTGGTGAGGGCATCGGCCTGACCACCGTCTACCGCACCCTGCAGTCGCTGGCCGACGCGGGCGTGGTCGACGTATTACGCACGGACACAGGCGAATCGGTGTACCGGCAGTGCTCCCAGGGCCACCACCACCACCTGGTGTGCCGGCACTGCGGACGCACCGTGGAGGTCGAGGGCCCGACCGTGGAAGCCTGGGCCCAGACCGTCGCCCGCCAGCACGGTTTCACCGATATCAGCCACACCATGGAGGTCTTCGGCACCTGCTGCGAATGCGCGGCGACCGGACGCTGATGCTGCGCGTCGGCCGGTCAGGGCACCAGCCCCTGCCTGGCTCGGCTCGCGCCGGACAGGACCAGTAGCAACATCGTCGCCAGAGCCTCGTCACCCAGACCCGCGGCCGGGAAGGTGTAGCGCAGGATGACGTCGGCCAACTTCTCGTGGCCGATCACCGTCAATGAACCGAACTGCAGGGCATTGTTGCGTTCGGCGACGCGCTTGTGCAGTTGCGGCTTGAACGGTCGATCCCAGGCCAGCACCGCGGTGAGGGTCAGCACGTCCAGGCCGGGGGCCAGATTCACCGCACGCAGCGAGCACAGCGCGCCCTCGTATTCGAAACCCAGGGCCTTCTCCTCGACGCGAACGTCGACGTTGCCGTAGTGCGCCAGGCAGGCCCCGGCTCGCGCTTCGAGGTCCGAGGTGGTGTCGGTGGTGTCCTCGCTCATTTGACGCCACCGAACCGGCGGTCGCGCTTGGCGTAGTCCAGGCAGGCGGCCCACAGGTCGCGTCGGTCGAAATCCGGGAAAAGCGTGTTCTGATAGACGAATTCGGCGTAGGCCGACTGCCAGATCAGGAAATTCGAACTACGCAGCTCACCCGAGGGCCGCAGGAACAGGTCCACGTCCGGCATATCGGGCTCGTCCAGGTACTTGGCGAAACTCGTCTCGCTGATCCGCTCCGGATCCAGTTCACCCGCGGCCGCGCGACGCGCGATCTCCCTTGCCGCATCGACGATTTCGGCGCGACCCCCGTAGTTGACGCACATCGTCAGGGTCATCACCGTGTTGTCCCTGGTGAGCTCCTGCGCGACCTCGAGTTCCTTGATCACGCTGCGCCACAACCGCGGCCGCCGTCCGGCCCAGCGCACCCGCACGCCCATCTCGTGCATCTCGTCGCGACGGCGGCGGATCACGTCGCGGTTGAACCCCATCAGGAAGCGAACCTCCTCGGGGCTGCGCCGCCAGTTCTCGGTCGAGAAGGCGTAGGCCGACAGCCATTTCACGCCGATCTCGATACACCCCTCGACGGTGTCCATCAGCACCGCCTCGCCGCGCTCGTGGCCCGCGGTGCGCGGCAGGCCGCGATCCTGCGCCCAGCGGCCATTGCCGTCCATCACCAGCGCCACGTGGCGGGGCACGAATTCGGCCGGGATCTCCGGTGGCCGCGCCCCCGAGGGATGCGGCGACGGCGGACGAATCGTGCGGGTGGACGGTGCGTCAGCGTTCTGGGTGCGATTACCGATCACGCCCCCATCCTGCCCGATAGCTCCCGAGGGCTCCGAACGCCTGGGGAATTTCCAGATCTCCCGCTGCGCTCGGCGCGCCGGATCGCCGCGCTCACCAGGTCCGGCTGGGGCGGCCGTTCTCCAGATGGCCGGTGAACCGGCGGGACCAGGCGGCGGGTACGGCGCCGGTCAGGGTGAGGTCGTACCAACCGTCCGAAGCCGGGACGGCCAGGTCGAGCGTCGCGCCCGGCAGGACGGCGATGCGCACGCCATCGGCGAGGAACACGACCTCCGCCGGGGTCGTATTCCGGACGCTCACCACCAGAACGGGCTCCTGCGCCGGACCGTGCAACGCCGCCGACGCGACGACCCCGATCTCCTCGGAGCCACCGGCGGCCGAGAACCGGAATCCGTTCGGCGCGTATACCTCGACGTCGTAGTTCCCGGACCAGGCGATCTCCCGCGACGTCGCCGCGCCGCCCTCGACGACGATCTGACTCACCTGCGCACCACCCTCGGGCCGAAAGGCGTACGCCTGGAACGCGATCGCCGCCCGCCCCTGATTCGCCAGGTGCACCGTGAGGCTCGTCGCGCGCACCTCGGCCCACACGATCGGCTGGTAGGGCAGCGCCCGCGCCTTCACCGCCCCCGGATCCTGATGCGGCACCGACTGTTTCGCCGGAGGCGAGGGTGCGGGCAGTTTGGACTGCGTCCGATCCGCCTCGGTGCGCAGCGCTTTCGCATCCGGCAGCGAAGGGATGCTGGTATCGGGATTCTCGAAGTCGAAGCAGCTGAGCAGATCTCCGCAGACCGCGCGCCGCCACTGCGAGATATTGGGCTCGCGCACCCCGGTCCACTGTTCGAGGAAGCGCAGCACCGAGGTGTGATCGAACACCTGCGAGTCGACCCATCCCCCACGGCTCCACGGCGAGACCACGATCATCGGCACCCGCGGCCCCAGCCCGATCGGGGTCAGCGCACCGTGCGGGTCGGCGGATATCGCCACACCCGTGCCGGTCTGGGTGAGCGGCAACTGTTCCCCCGGCGTCCCGGGCGGGGCGGTCGGCGGCACCAGATGGTCGAACAGTCCGTCGTTCTCGTCGAAATTGATCAGCAGCACCGTCGAGCGCCACAGCTCCGGATCCGCCCAGAGCGCCTGCAGCACCCGCTGGACGTAGGCCTCACCGTCCACCGGGCGTGCCGCGGGATGTTCGCTGTACCCCTGCGGTGCGACGATCCAGGAGACCTGCGGCAGGGTATGCGTCCGGCAGGCCGAGATGAATTGCCGCAGAACGTAATCGACACTCCTGCCGTTCTCGTCGGTGGCCAGCGGCCAGCTGCCGGTGACATTGGCCCGCTCGGCCAGCCGCCGCACCGCGGGATCGGCGGAGTTCAGCGCCTCGTGATACGCCCGGAACAACCACAGCGGATTGTCGCCGAAATCGCCCAGGAACATCTCGTCGGTGTCACCGGCGACGTCGTCGGCGTAGACCTGCCAGGAAACCCCCGCCTTCTCCAGCCGCTCGGGATAGGTCGTCCAGTCGAAGACCGGCCGGTAGTCGGGCGGATTGTCGGTCGCGGGCCCGCCCCGCCGCCCCTCGGGGTCGATGGTCCCGGTCCAGTGATAGAGCCGGTTCGGCGTCGTCGGGCCCTGGATCGAGCAGAAGTAATGGTCACACAGCGTGAACGCACCGGCCAGGGCGCGATGGAACGGGATGTCGGCCTCGGTGAAGTAACCCATCGTCATGGCCGACTTGGCCGCCACCCACCCGTCGTAGGCGCCGCCCGCCCAGGCCCGATGGGTCGAGGCCCAGTCGTGTTTCAGATCCGACATGTCCTGGCCGTCCACCACGCGGGTATCGATCCGGAACGGCAGCCGGTAGCCGACGCCGCTGCCGGTATCGGGCTGGGCAAGCACCGTACCCGGATGTTTCGGCGCCGGACCCGACAGCGCACTGCCGAGGTCGCGGCCCGCGAATCGCGCACCCGCCCCGCCCGCGGCGGTACGTCCGGCGGACGAGCGCAGTGCGGTGGGATCGCCGAAGCCGCGGACCCCGGCCATGGTGCCGAAGTAATGATCGAAGGAGCGGTTCTCCTGCATGAGGATCACCACGTGCCGGACATCGGCCAGACTGCCCCGGCGCGGCGCACCCGACGCGCGAGCCGCCCGGCCGGGCAGTGCGCCGACCCCGGCGATTCCCGCCGCACCCATCATGCCGCCGAGTACGGTGCGGCGCGTTGTTCCGGACGTTCGGTTCATCCGCCTGACTCCCCACACATTCGGTGGACGAGAAGTCCTCGCCGATACTTCGGGTGGCTCCGGATGACGACAGGATCGCAAGCGAAAAGGGACTGACGGTTACTCGCGGCCGACCGCCCCGATGAATTCGGCCCACCGGTCCGGTGAACGAGGTCACCGGCTGTTCCGGTTCCCGTTTCCCGCAGGTCACAGCGACGCGGTCGGCGACGACCGGTGGCGTGCGCCGGATGTCCCGTCGCGCGCCGGGCACCCCTGCCGAAAGTGGCCTGCGATCTGCAAAGCATTCCGACCAGTACTGCTAATCTGGCACGGTCGTCGGGTTTCGGTCGATCGTCCCGGTCCATCGGACCGCCATCACCGAAGCCCGTTGTCCTGCAACGGTTATGAGGTAGATGGTTCCGACGTAGTCGCCCGCCTCGACCGTATTCTCGTTCGACCGTCTGGAGTCCCCCATGAGCACGCCATCGCCGTCCGGCACGGCCACGCCCGGAATCTGTCCCGTCCAGCACGGATCACCCCTCGACTCGAACGAGCCCCGATTCCTGCTGGACACCCCGGAATTCGCGGCGGACCCGCACTCGACGTACCGGTGGATGCGACGCGAATACGGTTCGCTGGTGCCGATCGAGTTGTCCCCGGGTGTTCCCGCGACGCTCGTCGTCGGATACCGCACGGCCCTGCGGATCCTCAACGATCCCGAGCACTTCCCGGCCGACCCGCGCCATTGGCAGGACACCGTGCCGGAGGACTGTCCGGTGCGTCCGATGATGCAGTGGTACCCCAACGCGCTGCGCAACGCCGGCACGGTGCACAGCCGCTACCGGCAGGCCTATGTGGCCGCCATCGACGGAATCGACCTGCACGCACTGCATTCCACGATCGAGCGGATCGCCATCCCGCTGATCAACACCTTCTGCGAGAAGGGTTCGGCGGATCTGCAGGCCGAGTACGCGTTCCCGCTGGTCTTCGAGGCGCTGAACCAGATGGTGGGCTGCTCGCCGGACATCGGCCAGCGCATCGCCACCGGAATGGCCGCGCTGTTCGACACCGAGAACGCCGCCTGGGGTATGCAGCACACGGCCGAGGCCATGATGGAACTCATCGCACTGCGTCGCGCGGAACCCGGCGACGACGTCACCTCCCGTCTGGCCCACCACCCGGCCGGGCTGAACGACGAGGAGATGCTCTACAACCTGATCAGCTTCTACGGCGCGGCCATCGAACCGCAGACGAATCTGATCACCAACACCTTGCTGCTGATGCTCACCGACGACCGTTTCGGCGGCGGCTTCCTCGGCGGGGCAACCTCCACCCGCGACGCCCTGGACGAGGTGTTGTTCAACGACCCGCCGATGGCGAACTTCTCCATCACCTACCCGCGCCAGCCGATCCTGATCGACAGCACCTGGCTGCCCGCGCACCAGCCGGTGGTGATCAGCCTGGCCGGATGCAACAACGATCCCGCCATCGCCGGTGGCGACCGCACCGGCAACCGGTCGCATCTGGCGTGGGGCGCCGGACCGCACGCCTGCCCGGCCCGCTCGGTGGCCTACCTGGTCGTACAGGACGCCATCGATCAGCTGCTGGACGCGATTCCCGAACTACGCCTGGCCGTCCGGAAGGACGAATTATCCTGGCGGCCAGGACCTTTCCACCGGGCGATGGCAGCGCTGCCGGTCGTCTTCCCGAAGTCTCCCGCGTTGAATGTGATGTAAGGAGTCCGTTGATGGTGCACGAACCGATCGTTCTGGATACCAGCGGCGTCGATATCCAAGGCGAATCCGCCCGGATTCGCGCCCGTGGTCCGGTGACCCTGGTCGAGTTGCCCGGCGGCGTGCCGGCCTGGTCGGTGACCGATGCCACGCTGCTGCGCACCCTGCTGGCCGATTCCCGGGTGTCCAAGGATCCCCGGCAGCACTGGTCGGCATTCATCAACGGCGATATCACCGAGTCGTGGCCGCTGCTGCCGTGGGTGATCGCGGAGAACATGTTCACCGCGTACGGCACCGAGCACCGGCGGCTGCGCACCCTGGTCTCCCCCGCGTTCACCAATCGCCGCACCCAGGCCATGCGTCCGCGCATCGAGGCGATCACCCGGGATCTGCTGGACACGCTCGCCGCCACCCCGCCCGGCGAGGCCGTGGATCTGCGGGCCGGTTACGCCTACCCGGTCCCGATCCGGGTGATCAGCCAACTGCTGGGTGTGCCCGAACATCTGGACGCCGACATCCACAAATGTGTCGACGGATTCTTCGACGGCTCGCTCACCCCCGAGGAGTCGATGGCCAACTTTGTCGAAATGGCCGGGCTCGTCGGCGAACTCGTCGCCTACCGCAAGGAGAATCCGGGCGACGACATCACCTCGGTCCTGATCGGCACCCAGCAGGAGGACGGGTCCCGGCTCACGGACAAGGAGCTCGTGGACACGCTGATGCTGGTCGTCAACGCGGGCCACGAGACCACGCTGAATCTGATCGATCAGTCGATCCACGCCCTGCTGACCCGGCCGCAACTGCGCGAGGACGTACTGGCCGAACGGATCTCCTGGGCCGACGTGGTCGAGGAGATGCTGCGTTACGAGGCTCCCGTCGCTCATATGCCGCTGCGTTATGCGGTGGAGGACATCGAGATCGACGGCATCTCGATCCCCAAGGGCGAGGCCATCCTCGCCTCGTATGCCGCGGCCAACCGCGATCCGAAGGTGCACGGCGACACCGCCGACGAGTTCGATCCGCTGCGCTCCACCAAGGATCAGCATCTGGCCTTCGGTCACGGCGCACATCACTGCATCGGCGCTCCGCTGGCCCGGATGGAGGCCACGGTCGCGCTGCCCGCGCTGTTCACGCAATTCCCGGAGATGCAATTCGCCACGGAGCCAAGCACATTGGCGAAGCTGGGGAGTTTCATCTCGAACGGGCACGTGGAGTTGCCGGTAATCCTGCAACCTGCACGATAGTTCCGTCACCTTCGGGGACGTCGCGTTCGCGGCGTCCCCGTTTCGGTGTCATACCCCAAATCTCACCCTTGTGGCGCGTGAGATCGGTTACCGTGAGCGTCGGTTCGTCCCAGTCTGATTCGGGAGGGCGCTGATGCTCAACCGGCGTGATCTGCTCCGTAGTGGCGCCTTGGCGGGTGCGGCTCTGGCCGTGCCGAGCCTGGCGGGCTGCGGATCGAGTTCCGACGCGCTGACCTTCTTCTTCCAGGCCGCACCCGATGAGGCCAAGGTGCGGATGCAGATCATCGAGGCATTCACGAAGTTGCATCCGGAGATCGAGATCCAGGCGCAGATGTCGGGGCCCAACCCGACTCAACAAATCCTCACCTACGCTGCCGGTGGCAAGTGCCCGGATGTGGTGATGCAGTGGGAATCCTATTCGCACTTCGTCGAACTGGGCATCCTCGAGAATCTCGACACCTACCTGGACGCCGATCCGGCCTACGCGGCCCAACTGCGCGCAGATGGCGAACCAGCGGTCTACGACTTGTTCCGCTATCGCGGCGGGCAATACGTGCTACCCGAGCAGTGGGCGGGAATCTTCCTGTACTACAACAAGAAACTGTTCGAGGAGGCAGGCGTGCAGCCGCCGCCGGGCCGCTGGGAGGATGCCTGGACCTTCGACGAATTCCTCGCTGCGGCCCAGGCGCTGACCAAGCGCGACTCCTCGGGCCGGACCACCCAGTGGGGATTCGCCGACGCTTGGCCGGTGCCGCGGTACTCGGCGTCGATCTTCGGAATGAACAACGGCGGTGAGTGGTTCGTCCCGCCTACCGATCCGCAACGCACCGCGATCGACGGCGATCAGTTCATCGAGGGCTTCCAGTTCTACGCCGATCTCGCGGTACGTCATCATGTCGCGCCGCGCTCGACCGATGCCGACGCACTGCCCTCCATCCAGCTGTTCTCCCAGGGCAGAGCCGCGATGGTGCTGACCGGCCATTGGCAGTACAGTGCCATGCTCGCGGAGCCCGATCTGGATTTCGACATCACCGTGCTGCCGGTCGGACCGCACGGCCACGGCGCGAAGTCCGATATCGGCACCACGGGCCTGGGTATCTCCGCGACCAGCCCGCGCAAGGAATTGGCCTGGGAATTCGTGAAATTCGCGACCGGGCCGGTGGGGCAACAGGCGGTGGCCAAGTCCGGCTTGTTCGTTCCGGCATTGAAGGCGGCCCTGCACTCCGAAGATTTCACCAAGGCGCACAGCGGGATTCGCAATCTCGAGGTGCTGACCGGGGGACCGTCGAACTCGAATCCCATTCCGGTGACGCCGAATTGGTCGCGCGTCGATGACGCCTTCCATCGCGCGTCGGACCGGGTTCTGCGCGGCGCTGCTCCGGCCACCTACTTCAAAGGTGATGTGACCAGGCATATCAACGATCTGCTCAGGGGTGCGGTATGACGGCGGTCCAGGACAGGCCCCGGACACCGCGGCGGCAATCGGCCCTGATCCGCATGAAGGCCACGGCCGGGCGACGGTTCATCGTGCCGAATCTGCTCGCGGTGTTGATCTTCATGCTGATCCCGCTGCTGTTCTCGCTGTATCTGAGTTTTCAGCAATGGGATCTGTTCCATGCACCGCGATTCGTCGGCGTGTCGAACTACCGGCGGCTGTTCACCGGCGATCCGATGTTCTACATCGCGCTGGTCAACACCGTGATCTTCACGATCGCGACGGTGGTGCCGACGATAGTGATCAGCCTGGCGGTAGCCGCGGCGCTGAATGCGAAGGTCAGGGGAATCGGCATCTTCCGCAGCATCATGTTCCTGCCGCTGGTGTCCTCGGTCGCCGCGATGGCGGTGGTGTGGAACTACACGTTCGACCCGGATACCGGGGTACTCAACGCCGTGTTGCACTGGTTCGGCATCGGAGCGGTCCCCTGGCTGATCAACCCGCACTGGGCGCTGGCCTCGCTGTGTGTGGTCAGCATATGGAAGAGTGTGCCGTTCGCCGCGGCGGTACTGCTGGCCGCCATGCAGGGGGTACCGGAGGATCTGCACGAGGCCGCACGTATCGATGGCGCGGGGGGCTTCCGGCGATTCCTGTCGATCACCGTCCCACTGATCCGGCCCGCAATCGGATTCGTCTTCGTGATCTCGATCATCAATTCCTTCCAGGCATTCGATCAAGCCTATGTCCTGACCGGCGGTGCGGGCGGCCCCGAATCCGGCACCTACATCTTCGGAATCATGTTGTTCCAGAACGCCTTCCAATTCGACGACCTGGGCTACGCATCGGCCCTGGCGTGGGTGCTGTTCGCGATCCTGCTGGTACTGACCTATCTGCAGCTACGGATGGGACGAAAGGATGAGCAATGACCGGACCCGCTCCACTGTCCCCCGGATATCAGCGCATCATCGCCCGGCGCAGCGTGCGCGGGCTGCTGGCGTACGTCGTTCTGGTGGTGATGGCGTGGTGTGCGCTGTTCCCGATTCTGTGGGCGCTGTCCGGATCGCTGAAAAAGCAAGGGCAGCTGACCAATTCGCTGATTCCGCCGCATCCGCAGTGGTCCAACTATCGCACCGTGTTCGAGTACGTGCCGTTCGGCCGGATGTTCCTGAACACGGTGATCTACGCCGGCTGCGTCACCGCGGGGCAGGTGTTCTTCTGCTCGCTGGCCGGATACGCGTTCGCGCGCCTGCCGTTCAGGGGCCGTGACACGCTGTTCCTGGCCTATCTGGCCACGCTGATGGTGCCGCTGACGGTCACCGTGATCCCGCAGTTCATCCTCATGCGCACCTTCGGCTGGGTGGACACGCCGTGGGCGATGATCGTGCCCGGCCTGTTCGGCAGCGCGTTCGGCACCTTCCTGATGCGGCAGTTCTTCCTGACCCTGCCCGCCGAACTCGAGGAAGCCGCGATCCTGGACGGCTGCACGATCTGGCAGACCTACTGGCGGGTCCTGCTGCCGCACGCGCGTCCGGCGGTGATGGTGCTCGCGGTGCTGACCTGGGTGACGGTCTGGAACGATTTCCTGTGGCCGCTGGTGATGATCCAGCGCACCAGCATCTCCACCCTCAACCTGGGCCTGGTCTGGATGCAGGGCCAGTACACCTCGCACTGGCCGGTCCTGATGGCCGCCTCGATCCTGATGCTGCTGCCCATGATCGTCATCTACGCCTTCGCCCAGAAAGCGTTCGTCCGCGGCATCGCCACTTCGGGCCTCGCGGGCCGCTAGCAGGCAGCCCCTACTCCGCCAAACCTCGCAATGCCTCGGCGATAACTTGCACGTCGTCGATCTTGCTCGTGGCCACACTCACCACCAATACTTCCGCTGCATCGATGTCGGGCCGCAAGCTCGGTGCACCGTTGAGCTCGAGAAAAGCCATGCAGGCAATCCAGGCAGTGCGCTTGTTTCCATCGAACAGCGGATGATTACAAGCCAAGGACTGCATCAGCGCCGCAGCTTTTTCCCAGACACTCGAATAGAACTCTGTCCCGAAGGCTTGCCCTTGCGGACGAGCGACCGCGGAAGCGAGGAGCCCCATGTCGCGCATCTTCACTGCACCGTCGGTGACTACGTAAGCGATCTCCAGAACATCCTCGAGTTCGAGGTAGTTCACTTGAGCCGCTCGAGCAATTCAGCCCACTTCGTGGTCTGGTCCGCGATTACATTCGACACCTCGGCACGCCGTTCATGACGCTCGATGTACTCGGACACAGCCGCATTCACAATCGCATTCATGGACTGCCCCTCGATGCGGGCATAGTCGCGGAGTCTGCTTTCGTTCTGCTCGGTCAGCCGGATCACACCCCGAATGGTACCACTGTGGTACCAGCGTCAGCCCGCTCGGGTGGCCGATTCCGCGGGTGTGTCGTGCGGGCGGGTGCGTTCGATCAGGGGCAGGGTGCGGAGCTGGCGTTCGAGGTGCCATTGCAGGTGGGCGGCGGTGAGGCCGCTGGACTGGCGGCGGATGTTCTCGGGGACGGCTTCGATGCCGGACCATTCGCCGCGATACAGCGCGCTCATCAACTCGAGCACGCCCACCGACGGCGTGGCCGAACCGGGCGGGCGGCAGTGCACGCAGACCGCACCGCCCGCGGCGACGTGGAAGGCGCGGTGCGGGCCGGGGGTCGCGCAGCGGGCGCATTCGTCCAGAGCCGGAGCCCAGCCCGCGAAACCCATGGCGCGCAACAGGAATGCGTCCAGGATCAACTCCTGCGGTCGCTGCGCGGCGGCGATCGCGCGCAACGCGCCCGCGGTCAGGGTGTGCAGTCGAGGTGCGGGGGCGCGCTCCTCACCGGCCAGGCGTTCGGCGGTCTCGAGGACCGCGCACGCGGCGGTGTAGCGGCCGTAGTCGGCGACGATGGCGGAGGCGAACGCCTCCACGGTGTGCACCTGGGTGACGGTGTCGAGGTTGCGTCCGGGATACAACTGCACGTCGACATAGGCGAACGGCTCGAGCCGCGCCCCGAATTTGGACCGGGTGCGACGCGCCCCCTTCGCCACCGCCCGCACCAGCCCGTGCTGACGCGTGAGCAGCGTGACGATGCGATCGGCCTCCCCCAGCTTGTGCTGGCGAACCACGATCGCCTGGTCCCGATACAACTGCACGGATCCCATCCTCCCACGCCGCGCGAACGGGCACGCCGAGCCACGCACATCCCGGCCGGGCTCCCTACTACAGTCCGCCACCGAGCAGCCCAGAGAGCCGCGAGCCCCCTCGAGCTCAGCGATCCGCCGCTGCGCCTGCGCCGGCTGCGCCTCGCACGACGCGGCGCGGGCCTGGGCGGTGTTGCGTTCGATGACCGGTGTGCCGGGTTCAGGCGGGGCGATACCCGCTCTCGCCATAGACCTGGGCGATGCGCGGGGCGTGAATCGTGCGCAACAGCAGGGTGGTCCAGCCGCGACGGGTGCGATCGATCTCGCGGTCGTCCGCCTCGATCAACATGCGTTCGGGCCCTTGCAGTTCCATCGAGATCGCCGGATGACCGAGCGGGACGTCGATCAGCGCCTCCCGATTACCCCATACGACGAACCGCCGCCGACTCATCGCGACGGTCCCCTGCCCGATGTTCTCCCAGCTCGAGGAGGCATAGTGCAACGGAGTCCGATAACTGCGTCGTGCCACCGATCCGTCCACGGGACCGAATACCACGATCCCCTCCCATTCCATATCCGAACGCAGTTGGGGCGGCAGCTCTTTCGAGCCGAACGCCCGGGACATCCACTTCACCTCGCCGATCGTAGGTGCGTCCGGCACCGCATGCATCGGCCCTTTTGCGCCACCTGCGGAAATACCGTCCGACCGAGATCACACTGTGACTCCGGGACTCAGAAACCGAGCTTGCCGAGCTGTTTCGGGTCGCGCTGCCAGTCCTTGGCCACCTTCACGTGCAGATGCAGATAGATGCGCGTACCGAGGATGTGTTCGATCTGTTTGCGGGCGTTGGTGCCGACCTCCTTGAGCCGCGCGCCGCCCTTACCGATCACGATCGCCTTCTGACTCGGCCGTTCGACGTAGAGCAGGGCGTGCACGTCGAGCATCTCCGAGGACGAATCATCCTGTCCCTCATACCCTTCGCGCGGCAACACCTCTTCGATCACCACCGCCAGCGAATGCGGGAGCTCGTCGCGTACGCCCTCGAGCGCGGCCTCGCGGATCAGCTCGGCCATCAGGGTTTCCTCGGGCTCGTCGGTCAGCTCGCCGTCCGGATAGAACGCCGGCCCCTCGGGCATCTTCGAGGCGATGACGTCGACGAGAACCTCGACCTGCTCCCCCTTCGCCGCCGACACCGGCACCACGTCGGCCTCGGGGCCGAGCAGTTCGGACACCGCGACCAACTGCTGGGCGACCTGGTCCCGCCCCACCTTGTCGATCTTGGTGACCACGCCCAGCAGCGTCGTCTTCGGGGCCATCTGCCGGATCTGGGTCAGGATCCACCGATCGCCGGGACCGATCTTCTCGTCGGCCGGAATGCACAGCGCGATCACGTCGACCTCGGAGTAGGTGTCGCGCACGAGGTCGTTGAGCCGCTGGCCGAGCAGCGTGCGCGGCCGGTGCAGGCCCGGGGTGTCGACCAGGATCAGCTGCGCGTGCTCGCGATGCACGATGCCGCGAATGGTGTGCCGGGTGGTCTGCGGCCGCGAAGAGGTGATCGCGATCTTCTGTCCCACCATCGCATTGGTGAGCGTGGACTTGCCGGTATTCGGCCGCCCCACGAAACAGACGAAGCCGGAACGGAATTCGGCATCGCTCATTGGGTTGCCTCGGCGCCGACGGTGTCGTAGACCGCGCCGTTCCGATCGGCGAAGATGATCTTCCCCGACGACGAGATCTCGCGCACCGCCGAGATTCCGGCATCGTGGAACGAGGCGCCGATCACCACCGCGGCCTCGAATCCCTCTGCGCCACTGGAGATCGCCGCGGCCACCGCGGCCTGCAGCGCGGTGAGTGTCAACGCCCGCAGCTCCACCGCGCCCGCGGCGTAGGTGCGGCCGTCGGTGTCGCGGACCGCCGCGCCGCTGCTGCCGCCGGTGCGTCCCATCGCGCCGCGCGCGAGCACCAGCAGCTTCTCGTCCTCGGGATCCAAACCACCGGCCTGCGGCGCAGTGTCACTCATTGCTGTCTCCATCCTCGTATCCGAGTTCGCGATCGTGTTTCTTCTCCGGCGCCCGGCGCACCACCACGGTGTGCACCCGCATCCGGCCCCGCCCGTCCGCGCCGCCCTCACCCCGCAGTTGCAGGCCGTGGATGACGCCCTTGGATCCGGGCAGCGGCACGCGTCCGAGCGCGTGCGCGAGCAGACCGCCGACGGTGTCGACGTCCTCCTCGTCGATCTCCATGCCGAACAGCTCCCCAAGATCTTCGATCGAAAGCCGGGTCGAGACACGGAATTTGTCGTTGCCGAGCTGTTCCACGGGTGCGATCTCGTCGGTGTCGTACTCGTCGGCGATCTCCCCGACGATCTCCTCGAGGACGTCCTCGATGGTGACCAGACCCGCGATACCACCGTATTCGTCGACCAGCAGCGCCATATGGTTACGGCGACGCTGCATCTCGTCCAGCAGCGCGTCCAGCGGTTTGGAATCCGGGATGAACACCGCCGGTCGCATCACCTCGCGCACCGCCACCTTGCGGCTGCGATCCCCGTACGGCACAAGGTCTTTCAGATAGACGACGCCGAGAATGTCATCGACGTTCTCGCCGATCACCGGAATGCGCGAATGTCCCGAGCGCACCGCCAGCGAGGTCGCCTGCGCCGCGGACTTGTCCGCCTCGATCCACACCATCTCGGTGCGCGGCACCATCACCGCGCGTGCCGAGGTGTCACCGAGTTCGAAGACCGACTGGATCATCCGGCGCTCATCCGAATCCACCACACCGCTCTTCTGCGCCATGTCCACGACCTCGCGCAGTTCGACCTCGGAAGCGAAGGGGCCGTTGCGAAATCCGCGCCCCGGGGTGATCGCGTTGCCGACCGCGATGAGCAGCCGGCTCAGCGGGCCCAGCAGTGCGCCGAGCGCCTGCAGGGGCAGTGCGGCGGTGAGCGTTATCGAATACGCGTGCTGACGTCCGAGCGTGCGCGGCCCGACGCCGATCACCAGGTAGTCCACCAGCACCATGACCACCGCGGTCACCACCAGCGCCCAGCCGGTGCCCAGCGTGTTCAGCAGCGCCGCGGCCAGCAGCACCGTCGCGGTGATCTCGCAGACCAGCCGCAACAGCACCATCAGATTCACATAGCGGGGCCGTTCGGCGATGATCCGAGCCAGCCGGCGCGCCCCGCCCCGATCCGCACGAACCAGATCCTCCACCCGCGCGGGCGATACGGTGGCCAGCGCCGCATCCAGCGCCGCGAACACCCCGCCCACCGGAACCAGCGCAATCGCCAGCGGCAGCAGGACCAGTGTGTTCACGGTGCTGTCCCGGCGGCATGAACGGGGCCCTGGGTGGTGACGCTCCGCTGCCGCCTCCGGGCCTGACCGTTCATGCCGGGTCCAGTGGATCGCCCGCGTCGCCGAATCCGGTTTTGCCCAGGAGTTTGCGGTCTCGTTCGGCGAGGTCGGCGCGGCGCTGGGCCTCGCGCAGGCTCTCGTACCATTCGGCGAGCAGGGTGTTCTGCAGGCCGAACATCTCCTTCTCCTCCTCCGGCTCGGCGTGGTCGTAGCCGAGCAGGTGCAGGACGCCGTGCACGGTCAGCAGCGCGAGCTCGTGGTCCAGCGAATGCCCGGCCTTGGCCGCCTGGGCCGCGGCGAATTCGGGGCACAGCACGATGTCGCCGAGCATGGACGGGCCCGGCTCGGCGCCGTCGGGGCGACCGCCCGGTTCGAGTTCGTCCATCGGGAAGGACATCACGTCGGTCGGGCCCGGCAGGTCCATCCAGCGCATATGCAGATCGGCCATGGTGTTGAGATCGACCAGCACCATCGACAGCTCGGCCGCCGGATGCACGTCCATGCGGCCGATCGCGAAACGTGCGACGCTGACCAGATCTTCCTCGGGAACGTCCATTCCCGATTCGTTGGCGATCTCGATACTCACGCCGCACAGCTTAGGCCACTGACGCCCAGCGTCCGCGCACTGCGCCGCCGCTGCTCAGTCGGCCGATGCGCCTGCCGACGAACCTGGCGCGGCAAGCCACCGAACCGTGCGTCTGCTGATAGGTTCGCGGCGGTGAAGACCACACGCACAGCAGGCCATGCCGCGGTCGCGACAGTTTTCGCCCTCATGGTGTGCGCGCCGGTGGCCGCGGCGGCGCCACCCGCCGCGCCGGACGCCGGTTCGCTGGCCACGGCGGTTCGCCGCGACCTGGGCATCTCCCTTCCGGAGTATCAGCGACGGGCGGATCTGGCCCAGCAACTGGCCGCCTTCGCCGCGACCGAGCAGCGACTGTCGCCGGGATCGGTGCGCGGGGTCCGGCTCGGCCCGGACGGCCGGGCGATGGTCGCGGCCGTCGGTGCGGCCGCACGGGCGGCGGCGCAGCAAGCGGGTTTCCAGCTCAGCGATGATCCGGTCGATCCGTCCAATTCGGCTGTGCCCCAGAATGATCGGACCGATCGACAGATCCCGGCGGCGCAGGACACACCGTCTTCCAGCGCCCCGACGGGTCCGATCGCCGGAGGCGATGTCTATCTGAGCCGCACGCCACCGAGCAAACAGGCGGCCAAATGCTCCTGGGCGTTCAACGTGATCGCTGCGGACGGTACGCCCGCGGCGCTGACCGCGGGTCACTGCAACGAGTCCGTCCTGGCCGGACGCCCGATCAGCCCGGACCAGCAGACCTTCCCGTGGCAGAACGACCACGTGACCGGTCCGGCGACCGGTTCGTTCGAGAAGTCGGTGGTGGACGGCATCCGGGACTACTCGATCGTGCGGATCAGCCCGGCGGCGCGAAACTCGTTCCGCAACAACCTCGTTCGCGGACCGATCGGCGGACCCGCGATCCGGATCACCGGCGTCGGCATTCCGGTTTCCGGTGCGCCGGTGTGCAAATCGGGGTCCACGACCGGATTCACCTGCGGCGTGATCACCGCCGTGGACCAGCCCGACCCGCAGCGCCCGCCGATCCGCTTCAAACACACCGCCCTGGCCCTGCCCGGCGACAGCGGCGGCGCACTGATCTCCGGAACCCTCGCGATGGGCATCATCAGCGACGGCGGAATCTATTCCGACCCTTCACGATTCCCCACCGACCGCCCCGGCGTCCTGCCGCCGGCCCCGCCCGGCTCCCCGATCACCCTGGGCCGCATCCTGCAACAGATCGGCCCTCAGCCCTTCCAGCAGATCGGCCCGCTGGTCGGTGGAGTCTTGCCCTACGTCCCGCAGATCGCCATGATCGCGCAATCCGTCGCCGACGTCCTGGACCAGAACCCGGGACTGCACCTGCGCACCAGCTGAACGCGCGCGACCTACGGCCCGAACAGGTTCGGGCCGTAGCGAATTCGCATCCGACAGAACGGACGTCGAAGCGAAGCCGACTCGGCTCCGGCCTCCCGCCGGTCGTGCTCGGCTCAGCGCCGCGAGCGCTCCGCGGCACGCCGCTGTGCCCGGTTGCCCGGGTAGTGCGGGGCCGCCACTGCCGGGCGGTCGGCCTCGTAACGCTCGTAGGCGTCGACGATGTCGGCGACCAAGCGGTGTCGTACCACGTCGCTCGAGGTGAGCTGGGCGAAGTGGATGTCCTCGACGTCGGTGAGGATGTCGCTGACCACGCGCAGGCCGGATCGGGTGCCGCCGGGCAGGTCGACCTGGGTGACATCGCCGGTGACCACGATCTTGGAACCGAAGCCGAGCCTGGTCAGGAACATCTTCATCTGTTCGGGCGTGGTGTTCTGCGCCTCGTCCAGGATGATGAACGAATCGTTGAGCGTGCGACCACGCATATAGGCCAGCGGCGCGACCTCGATGACTCCGGACTGCATGAGCTTCGGGATCGACTCCGGATCCATCATGTCGTGCAGCGAGTCGTACAGCGGGCGCAGATACGGGTCGATCTTCTCGTTCAGCGTGCCGGGCAGGAAGCCGAGCCGCTCACCCGCCTCGACCGCGGGCCGGGTCAGGATGATCCGGCTGATCTGCTTGTTCTGCAGCGCCTGCACCGCCTTGGCGACCGCCAGATACGTCTTCCCGGTACCGGCCGGGCCGATGCCGAATACGACGGTGTGCTCGTCGATGGCATCGACGTAGCGCTTCTGGTTCAGCGTCTTGGGACGGATGGTCTTGCCGCGGCGGGACAGGATGTCCAGGCTCAGCACCTCGGCCGGAGAGTCCGAGGACCCCTCGGTGAGCATCGCGTAGGTGTGCCGCACGGCTTCGGGCGTGACCACCCGATTGCGCCCGGTCAGCGCCACGAGCTGTTCGATCACCCGCTCGGCCAGGGCGACGTCGGCGGCCCGGCCGGTGAGCGTCACGGCATTGCCGCGGACATGGATGTCGGCATCGAGGAGGCGTTCGAGTTCACGCAGGTTCTCGTCGGCCGAACCGAGGAAGCCGAAGACGGATTCCGGGGCGAGTTCGATGCTGGAGCGCGCGGTCCGCGCAGCCGGTCCGGTACCGTTGCCGCCGCCCCCGGCGGTGGGAGTAGTCGGGTCGCCTATTTCACCTGGTGTTCTCAAAAGTGCCTATGGCCTGCTTTCCGGTCTAGAACATCACTGGTTGTGATGAAAGTTTACAGCCGAGCACCGACACAGCCCAGTGAATAGACCACGACCAGCAGGTCACGAGCCCGTGGCCGACGACGCCGCGGCACCGGCCCGGCCTGCGCTGATGCGAGCGCCTCAGCCGGCCCGCTGCGCCCGGCCCATGGCGAAGTCGCGAAACACCCGCACCGCATCCGAGGGCGCGGCCGACGTGCTCGAGTTCGGGCAGCATCAGAAACCAGTGCAAATCGTCACGCTGCACGAATGGCCTCCCGTCACCGACCTTTACTGATCGAGCAGGATCCGCCACCGATACCGCTGCCTCGACCTCCATCGATACCGTCGCCAGGCCGATCGAGACGGATCGACACGATCGCCCGAATGCGCTCCCCAGTCCGGCCGCGCCGGTGCGCCCATATGCCACCGCACGCCACGAACGCCGCATCACGATCGCGCTGTTCGCCGCGGGCCTGACCACCTTCGCCTCGATGTACAGCACGCGGGCGTTGCTGCCCAGCCTGTCGGCGGCGTTCACGGCGACTCCGGCCCACGCGGCGCTGTCGGTCTCCCTGACCACCGGTCTGCTGGCGCTCGCGATCATCCCGGCGGGCGTGCTGTCCAGCCGGTTCGGGCGCACCCGGGTGATGATCCGGCTCGGCGCCGACCGCGAGCGTGATCGGCCTGCTGCTCCCGTTCAGCCCGACGCTGGAGGTCCTGTTGACCGGCCGCGCGTTGCAGGGCGTTGCCCTGGCCGGAGTTCCCGCGGTCGCCATGGCGTATCTCGCCGAGGAGATCGGTGCGGGCGGGCTGGGTACCGCGATGGGCGTCTACATCTCCGGTACGACACTGGGTGGCCTCGCGGGACGGTTGATTCCGTCGTTCACCCTCGAAGCCGAGTCGTGGCGCTGGGCCGCGGCCGCGGTCGGCGTGGCGGCGACGCTGGGCGCGACATGGTTCGCCCGAACCCTGCCCCGCGTCACGCAGATTCACCTCACAACCGCTCGGATTACGTTCTCTGGCAGCTGATTTCGCCGGTCATCTGCGAAATCCCCGGCTGCTGGCCCTGTTCGGGCTCGCCTTCGTCCTGATGGGCTGATTCGTCTCTGGTGCGCTGATCACCGGCCTGGTCACGACCGCACGCCGGTCAGCAGTGTGCAGTGCCCGCCCGGAACAGGGCGGGCACTGCATCGCGGTTCGGCGATATCATACGGACATCGCCGGGTCTCCGGCCTTCGCGGCTTCGCGGGCCAGGATCCGCGCGCGCTGCTCCTCGAAACGGATGACGTCGCGGCCGAGTTTGTCCATGTACTCCGCGAGCTCCTCGCGGCTGCGCTCGCCACGAGCGGTGAAATCGTTGCGGCCGAAGATATTCCAGGCTCGCAGGACCGGGTTGAGCACTTCGTCGAGGTGCTGGCGCAGGTCGTAGATGCCGTGTTTGACCATCAGTACGCCGTTGCGACGCCAGTTCGGCATTCCCTCGCCCGGCATCTTGAAGTGCTTGATCACCTTGGTGATCGCCTCCATGCTCTGGTCGGGGGCAAGGTCCAGAGCCGTGGCGCACAGGTTGCGGTAGAAGACCATGTGCAGGTTCTCGTCGGCGGCGATTCGGGTGAGCATGTTCTCGGCGATCGGGTCATCGCACACCCGGCCGGTCGTGCGATGGCTGACCCGGGTGGCCAATTCCTGAACGGTGACGTAGGCGACCTGGTCGAGCACGCCGCCGAATTCGGCGGGCGCGTGCACTCCGCGGGTCATGTGCACCATGCGGTCGTTCTCCAACGCCACCGGATCGACGCCACGGGTGACGACGAGATAGTCACGCATCGCGATCGCGTGGCGGTTCTCCTCGGCGGTCCAGCGACCGACCCAGGTGCCCCATGCGCCGTCACTCGAGAAATTCTCGGAGATGGTCCGGTGATAGGAGGGCAGATTGTCCTCGGTGAGCAGATTGGTGATCATGGCAACCTTGGCCACTTCGGACAATCGCGACTGTCCAGGCTCCCAGTCGATTCCGTCCATGGCGCCGAAGTTGCGGCCCTCGTCCCACGGAACGTAATCGTGCGGATACCAGTCCTTGGCGATGCCCAGATGCCGATCCAGGTTCTGCGCAACTGCGGGCTCCAACTCGCGGAGCATCTCCAGCTGCGTCAAATCCCTTGCCATACAATCCCTTTCGACGTCACGATCAACAGTTTAACGATCTGCCCTGGGTTTCATTGCCAGCCGAGGGAAACCCCCCGCAAAGATCGACGCAACAGCCGTCGGCGGTCGAGACACCCGTCAGTAGTCAGGAGATCGGGACACGAGCCGACCGACCGATCACCTTCATACAGGCTGCCGAGCCATCTCCGGCTGGGCGGATACAGCTTCGACGGTATGAACTACCGTGTGACACGAACGCGGGCAAAAGCTTAGGGCGAGCATCGAGCCGATGTCCAGCTAACTGTCCGCATCGAGCTGCGAAACAGCTACTCGGCATGCCGCAACTCCCGAGCCGCAGCACTCTCGGAGGGATCTTCGCGAGTTCCCGAGCGCAGTACTGCCAGTGGGGCGAGCGCGAACATCGCGACGACTGCGGCGATCACCGGCAGGAATCCCACCAGACCCAGGGAAGAGGTCAGGCTGCCGAGCCCCGCACCGAGGCCGATGCCGAGGTTGAGCACCGTGATCAGGATGCTGCCCGCGGTGTTGCGGAACCGCTCGGAGGCCACCCGCATGACACGAGCCTGCAGGACGACGGGCAGCACCCCGATCAGCACACCCCACAACGTGACCAGGACGACGTAAACGATTGGGCCACCGGGCATTCCCATTCCCGCAGTGACGACGGCCAGCGCGAGCGCGGTCACCGGCAGAGCTCCCGTGGGCCAGCGGTCACCGATCCGGCCCGCGACGATAACTCCGGCGAAACCACCGATCCCGCTGGCGAGCAACACTCCCGGCATCGCTGCGCCACCGATCCCGGCAGCGGCGCTGACGGGCACGACGAAGGTGAATACGGCGTAATACCCTATGAGAGAGAAGAATCCGCCGCCGGCCACCAGCAGAACCGACCTGGCCGAACGGTCCCACCGCTCGGGCTCGGGCCGGGACGCGCCGTCGCCAACCGGCGGCACCAGGATTCCGATCACCGCCACACAGAGCACGCACAGTCCAGCGAGCGCGGCGAAAGTCACCCGCCAGCCGATCTGATGCGCCACCTGGGTTCCCAGGGGCACACCGACCAGGCCCGCGATGGTAGGTCCGGCCAGGACGATCGACAGGGCGCGCCCGACCCGCTCGGGCGGAACCAGCGAAGCGCCGTAGGCGACCACCACGGCCCAGAACAAGCCGTGCGCGCCCGCGGCGACCATCCGCGCGATCAGCGCGATCGCATACGTAGGCGCCAGTGCCGTGGCGAGATTCGCAGCCGCCATGACGCCGAGGCTCGCGAGCACCACCGACTTGCGAGACCAGCGCATCGTCAAGCGCACCAACGGAATTCCGGTCAGTGCGATGGTGCCCGCCCACCCGGTCACGAGCAGCCCGGCCGTCGACACGTCGACCGAGAGGGACGAACTCATGGAATCCAGGACTCCGGCAGGCATCATCTCGGCGCTGACCGTCGTGAAACTCGCCCCGGCGAGCGCCACCAGAGGTATCAGGAAGTCTTTCGATCTGTTCACATCCGAGAACGTAAACTTTGACATAGGTGTCAAAGTCAAGAGGAAGTTCGAGCCCACGATGAAGATCGGCGAACTCGCGGAGCACACCGGAATCTCCACCCGGATGCTGCGCTACTACGAATCCCAGGACCTGCTGCGATCCGAGCGAGGCTCGAACGGCTACCGCTACTTCCAGCGCAGCGATATCGAACGCGCCCGAACCATCTCCAGCCTCATCCGATCGGGCCTGCCGACCAGGCTGATCCGCGTCGTCCTGTCCGCGCAGGACCGCCCCGACGACTGGACCGAGGCATGCGACAGCGAATTCGCCGCACTCCTACGAGCGGAACTGACCAACCTCGAAGACAAGATAGCCTGCCTGACCCGAAGCCGAGACACCGTCAACGCCTACCTCGACCGCGCAGCGGGGTGAGCGTCGGCGCATGACTCCGTCCTGAGCGCAGTCATCCTCGCCGAGCGCGGCCGGACGTTAACCCCGGGTTAGATCCGGGGCGGGTTCGCTGTGGTGGTGGGACCGGACCGACGACCCTTCGGTGACCCGCGGAGACGTGAGCGCGGGCTTATCGAGGAGGCATGGATGGCCACGACTGGTGCGCCGACGGCGCGCAATGTCTGGACGGCGTTGATCGGTGGTTCGATCGGGAACCTGATCGAGTGGTACGACTGGTTCGTTTATTCGACTTTTTCCGTGTACTTCGCCTCGGCGTTCTTCCCGAAGGGCAATCCGACGGCCCAATTGCTCAATACCGCAGGGATTTTCGCGGTCGGGTTCTTCATGCGGCCGGTCGGCGGCTGGCTGCTCGGGCGGCTCGGCGACCGGAAGGGGCGCAAGGCGGCGCTGACCACCAGCGTGACGATGATGACGGCCAGTGCCCTGCTGATCGCCGTCGCGCCCACCTATGCGCGGGTCGGCTACTTCGGCGCACTGGTGCTGCTGTTGGCGCGGTTGTTGCAGGGGCTGTCGATCGGTGGCGAATACGCGGCCAGCGCGGCCTATCTGAGCGAGGCGTCCAAGCCCGGCAAGCGGGGCTTCCTCTCCAGCTTCCAGATGGTGTTCATGAAGGTCGGGCAGTTGTTCGGGCTCGCGATGCAGATCATCCTGCAGCACTCGATGTCGGACCACACCCTGCACTTCTGGGGCTGGCGCATCCCGTTCGTCTTCGGCGCTTTCGCCGCGGCCGGTATCTACTACATGCGGCGCAAGATGCTCGAGACCGAGGCGTTCGACCAGGACGACACGGCCAGGCGCGAGCGCGGCACGCTGCGCGCCCTGTTCACCTACAAGCGGGAATTCCTGCTGGTGGTCGGATTCAGCATGGGCGGCACGCTGTGCGACTACATGTATTCCACCTACATGACGAAGTACCTGTCCAACACCGCCGGGCTCAGCAAGGACACCGCGGCCCTGGTCAGCTTCTGCGCCATCGTGGTGTTCATCTTCCTGCAACCGCTGGCCGGGGCGCTGTCGGACCGGATCGGACGTCGCCCGCTGCTGATCTTCTTCGGCGTGACCTCGACCCTGGGCACCGTGCCGCTGATGACCGCGCTCCGGAGTGTGCACGGTTTCGGGGACGCGCTGGTGCTGATGGTGGTCGGCCTGGTGATCATCACCGGATACACCTCGATCAGCGGCGTGGTGAAGACCGAATTGTTCCCCACCGCCGTCCGCACCCTCGGTGTCGCGCTGCCCTACGCGATCGCCAACGCACTGTTCGGCGGCAGCGCCGAATACGTGGGGCTGTGGTTCAAGCACGCCGGGATCGAATCGGCGTTCTTCTGGTACGCCTCGGGATGCTGTGCGATCTCGCTGGTCGTCTACATTGCGATGCGGGAGACCCGGAACGTGGCATTTTTCCATCGGGACCGGACATCGGAGCAGGTCGACGCGTAGTCTGTCGCGACGATGAAAGTGCTGCTGGTCGAGGACGACGATCGGTTCGCCGACGCCTTGACCACCGCACTGTCCGGCCGCGGTCATCTACGCCGACCTCTACGACGCGACGGTGCAGGTCCGCTCGAACACCGGCGTGGTGCTGACCTGCGCGGGCATCTCGCTGCCCGCCGGGGCCGAGGAGGTCGCGCGCGGGGCCCGGCTGGGCCGGACCACCGAGAATCTCACCATGATCACGCCGGTCGGCCCGGTCCGAGCGGTGATCGCGGAACCGGTCGGCCGCGACGCACAGGTGCTGGGCACCGTGCTGCTGGTAACGCCCACGACCGCGGCGCGGCACGCGGTCGCGGCGGTCTGGCTCGCGCTGACCACCGCGGCACTGCTCGCCTTCCTGCTCGCCACCGTGGCCGCGCGATGGCTGGCCCGCTGGATACTGCGACCGGTGGCCGAACTGGATTCGGCGACCGCGGCGATCACCGCGGGCCGTCTGTCCGCCCGCGCGCCGATCCTCGGCCCACCCGAATTGCGCCAGCTGGAACAACGTTTCAACGCGATGGCCGACGCCGTGACCGACGCACTGGATCGGCAGCGAGCCTTCGTCTCGGACGCCTCCCACGAACTGCGGACACCGCTGGCCGTGCTGTCGCTGCGACTGGAGAATCTGCGCCGCACCTGATCGGTTCCGGCACAACGGCTTACGAGCAGGCGCTGGAGGAGATGGATCGGATGACGACGCTACTCGACGATCTGCTCGCCCTGGCCCGCATCGAATCGGGGACCGTCCTCGCCGAACCCGTCGATCTGGTCGGCGAACTGGAACCGCGCCTGCGAACCTGGCAGGAGGTCGCGACCGCCGCCACCATCACCCTGCTGACCGAGTTGCCGCCGCAGCTGCGCGCGGTATGCCCGCCGGAGACCGCGGGCCGGGTCGCCGATATCGCCATCGACAACGCGCTGAAGTTCACCGAACCGGGCGGCCGAGTGACGGTGACGCTGACCGCCGCCGGTCCCAGCGCCCGGCTGTCCATCACCGACAACGGCCCCGGTCTGCCCGGGGACGAGATAGCCTTTGCGCGCCAACGCTTCTGGCGTTCCACCCGGCACGCCAACATCGACGGCAGCGGCCTGGGCCTGGCCATCGCCGACGAGCTGGCCACCGCCGCGCACGGCCGCCTGAGCCTCGCCTCCGCCACCCCGCACGGCTTGACCGTCACCCTCGAGCCGTCGCTGCAAGAGTTGTAAACGCTCAGCCGTACACCGATCGGTAGTACCGCTGCGCCCCCGGATGCAGTGGGACCGTGCCCGTGCCGATGGCGAACCGCTCGTCCAGGTAGGCCCCGGGCGTCTCCGGACCGGGCAGCCGATCCCGGGCGGCGAAGATCGCCCGGGTCACCCGGAAGGCCGGATCCTCGGGCAGATCGCGATGTGCCACAAGGTAACTCGGTACGCCGATGGTGGGCACCTCGGTACGCTGGCCGTAGATTCCGGCGGGGATCACCACGTCGGTGTAGGTGGGTCCGTAGTCCCGGCGCAGCCCGGCAGCCAGGCCGTTCAACGGCAGCAGGCGGATCGGCGCGTACCGGGACAGCGCGGTGAACACGTCGATCGGCACACCGCCGGAGAAGAAGAACGCATCGATCTCCCGCCGGGCGAGTGCGTCGATGGCGCCGTCGGTGCCCAGATACCGGGTCGCGGCGGGCTCGGCCAGTCCGGCGGCGGTCAGGATCCGCTCGCCGAGCACCGCGGTGCCGGAATTCTCGGCGCCCAGCGCCACCCTGCGCCCGGCCAGATCGGCGACCTGAAGGTACGGCCCGTTCGCCGCCACCAGCAACGTGTAGTTCAGATAGAGCCGCGCCAGCGCCGCCACGGGCACCGGCGACGTGAATGGGCTGGTACCGGCGAAACCATCTGCGGCGCAATCCCCCAGTGCCAGAGCCAGATCCGCGTCACGAGAGCCGATCAATCGCAGATTCTGCACGCTCGCCGAGGTATTGAGCACCGGGACCGTCAAACCGCTGACGTTGCGCTGCAATTCGTCGGCAAGCCGTCGACCGAACGTCTCGTACGGCCCACCCGCCAGTCCGGTCGCCAGCGTCAGCCGCACCCGATCCGGCCCGGCCGCACACCCTGCCGCCACCGGCAGGACAGCCGCCGACCAGAGCAACGACCGCCGACTCATCTTCACCGCGCACTCCTTCGACCCGTCCGATTCTGCATGATTCGCGATTCGGCCCTATCCCACACCCGATCGGGGCAAGATCGCTCTCACGGTGCCGGTGGTCTCCCCCTCGGCCTGATCACCGGCACCGACCGGCAGCGCCGATCCACGCCGTTCCCTATCGGGTGTCGATGGCCCCGACGCGGGAGTGCGGCCGGGATCCGGATCTCCCGAGCGCGGCGATCGGGTTCCGCAAACTCCGCGCGAACCAGAAAGCATTGGCGGGAGCATCACCGGGTACTCCACAATTGGAGCGCACCGCATCGGATGCGGGGCAAGAACGGGGGTGAGAGCAATGCCGGTTCAACCAGCCGATTGGCTGATCAGCAGCGATATCGTGGACGAAGTGGCCTTCCGGGTCGACATCCCGGGCGACGACCAGGGGAAATGGATCGTATCGTTCCTCCCGCCCGAGGTCCGGCTGACCGAGAAGCAGGCGCTGACCTGCATGGAATTGGCCGAGATGGTTCTACTCGCACTGGAATCGCCGGTCGATTCACTCGACCTGGAATTCGCCCGGATCCGAGTGACCGAGCTGGGACTGAGCCTGGAGGACCTGATGTGGTTGCTCGCGGCCCGTTCGACCCTCCTGCGCGACGGGTCCGCACCGCAGGCCTCGGGATCCTCCGCACCGGCCTAGCCGCACCGCACCGCCGGTGCGGTGTTCGGGCACACTCACTTCACACAGGGGACACCGCTGCCGTTCATGCTGGACAGGTCGGTCGGCGCCGGGGCCTTCGCGCCGAGGTTCGTCGCCGAGACCGGCGGCGGAGGCGGCGTCGTCGATGTGGGGGTTTCGGAGGAACCATCGCCGGTCACGCCCACCATCTTGGTCAGGGAGTCGCTTCCGGCCAGCTCCGTTCCCACGGTCAGCTGAATCGACTGCGAACTGATCGCCGACGACTTGGTCGCGGTCAGGCCCAACTGCCCGGCCAGCGCGGTGGCGGCCTGCTCCGCACCCGAGCCGTAGAGCAGTGTGCTGGAGCTGCGCGCGGTACCGGTGATCGCCTCACCCTGCGTGAATCCCCGGTCGGCGAGCGCCTTTTCCAGACTGCCGCCCAGGCCGTTCTTACCCGAACTGTTCACCACGTTCAGCACGATCCCGGCGGCCGAGGAGATCGCGGTGGTGGTCGGCGGTGCGGTGGTCGTGGTGGCGGCCCCGGGCTTGGGCGGGTTCAGCAGATTCTTCACATACGCGTGGATCTTGTCCGTATCGACGATGTTGATGGCCTCGCCGTTGCTCGGATCGTTGCCGAAATCGTCGACCGGCAGCGTGAACAACGTCAGCCCGCCGGACATCAGCGAGGACGCCTGCGCGGCGAATTTGCCCAGATCCAGACCGCTGTCCACGGCCATGTTCTGCTGCGCGACGCCGAGCAGATTCATCAACTTGCCGGGACTCGACATCGTTCCGCTGCTCTGCAATTTGCTCGCCAGCGACACGATGAACGCCTGCTGACGACGGGTCCGGTCCAGATCGGTGAAGTTCAGCGACTCGTCCGGATCACGACGCTGCCGCACGAAAGCCATTGCCTGCGAAGCGTTGATCTGCTGTGGGCCCTTCACGAAATCCGCGCCGGAGAACTTGTCCTGCGTCCGCTCGTTCAGGCACACCGTGATCGGCTGCACCGCCTGGGCCACCTGGAAGAAGGCCGCGAGCGTGACCTCCACGAAATGGTCGATCGGCACGTCGCCGAGGAATTTGGTGACCGTACTGGCCTCGGCCTTGCGCCCCGCGTCACGAGCCTTGGCATCCAGTGCCTCCGAGCTCTTGATGGTGCCCTCGTACTTCTGCTTCGCCGCGAAGTAGGCGCGACCGTACGCCTCCTTGATCTTGCCCTTGCAGATGTCACCGCCGCACGAGGCCGGATCCAGGGTGACGTAGTCGTCGCGGGGAATCGAGATGGCCGTGGATTTGGAGCCGTCACCCGGAATGTGGATCAGCATCAACACATTCGAGTTCATGCCGACGACGCTGTCGTCACCGGCGTGCAGGGCGTTGTACATGTCCTGCGGCAGCGGATTGCCGTGTTCGTCCAGGCGGCTGTCCAGGCCCATGATGAGGATGTTCTGTTCCTGGCCCACCGATTTGGGGCCGTCGCTGATCGCATCGGAGGTCGTGACCCCCTTGATCGCGTGGTCGTAGACCCGCCACGCCGCGCCCGTACCGACCAGAACCAGGGTGGAGACCAGCGCGATGAGCGTACGTCCGGCCATCGCCGCCTTGCGGTTGCGCCGACGCCGCACCGGAGGACGCGCAGGACGACGCGGCCACGCCGACGCGGCCGACTGCGCCGCCTCCGACTGTGTCCCCTCTGCCGAGCGGCTGCCACCAGCCTGCTTCCCAGCACGTGACCGATCGCCGCGCGACGTAGGAGCCTCCGGCTCACGCGACGACCGCGGTTGGGTGCCGTGCGGCAACCGCTCGGTACTCGGACCGTCGGGATCTCGCCGCCGACGCTCCCCTTCATAGGTCATACGGACCGAATATAGGCTGCGAAATCGCGGCTGGCGAAATGCGCGGGTTACCGGCCCGAGGCCGAACTCACCGCACCCGAGAAGCGGCCGGTTCCGGCGGGATCACCCCCTCCGCTCTGTGAGCGGAATCACTTGACGCAGGGGATACCACTGCCCTTCATGCTCGACATGTCGGTCGGTGCCGGGGAGTTCGTGCCGACGTTCGTCGCCGACACCGGCGGTGGCGGCGGAGTCGTGGAGGTGGGGGTTTCGCTGGAGTCGTCACTCGACGTGCCCGCCATGCTGGTGATCGAGCTGCTGCCGGCCAGTTCCGTGCCGACGGTCAGCTGAATCGACTGCGCACTGATCGCCGACGACTTGGTCGCGGTCAGCCCCAACTGCCCGGCCAGCGCGGTGGCCGCCTGCTCGGCACCCGAGCCGTACAGCAGCGTGCTGGCGCTGCGCGTGTAGCCCGTGCTCGCCACACCCTGCGTGAAACCACGACCGGCGAGCGCCTTTTCGAGATTTCCACCCAGACCGTTCTTGCCCGAACTGTTCACCACGTTCGCGGTCACTCCGGTCGCGGACGGGATGTTCGTGGTCGCCGGGCTCGCGCTGGCGCTCGTGGAGGCCGCGCCGGGCTTGGGCGGGTACAGCAGATTCTTCACATAGGAGTGGATCAGGTCCAGGTCGACGATGCTGGTGTCCTCGCCATCGATGACCTTGAAGTCCTTGACCGGCAGGGTGTACAGCGTCAGTCCACCACTCATCAACGACGACGCCTGCCCGGCGAACTTGCCCAGGTCCAGACCGCTGTCCACGGCCATGTTCTGCTGGGCGACCTTGAGCAGCCCCATCAGGGTGGTCGGACTGGACAGCGTTCCGCTGGTCTTCAATTTGGCCACCAGCGACACGACGAACGCCTGCTGCCGACGGGTGCGGTCCATATCGGTGAAGTTCAGCGACTCGTCCGGATCACGACGCTGCCGCACGAAAGCCATTGCCTGCGAAGCATTGATCTGCTGCTGACCCTTGACGAATCTCGCGCCGGAGAACGTGTCGTGCGTATTCTCGTTCAGGCACACAGTGATCGGCTGCACCTGCTCGGCGATCTCGAAGAAGGCCGCCATGGTGATCTCCACGAAGTGGTCGATCGGGACATCGCCCAGGAATTTGCTCACCGTTTTGAGCTCGGCCTTGCGACCGGCGTCACGAGCCTTGGTCTCCGCGTCCGGATCTCCTTGGGCCTGCTTGCCCAGCACGGCGCCGTAGGTGCGGCCGTACGCCTCCTTGATCTTGCCCTTGCAGAGATCACCGTCGCACGCGGCCGGATCCAGGGTCACATAGTCGTCACGCGGGATGGAGATCGCCGTGGACTTGGAGCCGTCACCCGGAATGTGGATCAGCATCAACACGTTCGAGTTCATGCCGCCGTTGTCGTTGTCACCGGCGTGCAGGGCGTTGTACATGGCCTGCGGCAGCGGATTGCCGTGCTCGTCCTTACGGCTGTCCAGACCCATCAGCAGGATGTTCTGGTCCTGGCCAACGGATTTGGGGCCGTCGCTGATGGCGTTGGAGGTGATGACGCCCTTGACCGCGTGATCGTAGATCCGCCACGCGGCACCGGTGCCGACCAGCACCAGCACCGACACCAGCGCGATCAGGGTGCGGCCCGCGACCACCGCCTTGGGGGTGCGCTGACGGCGCACCGGGCGGCGGGTGTGCCGACGCGGCCGCAGCAGCGTCGTGGCGGCGTCCGGATCCGGCTGTGCCACTTCGGTCTTCGACTCGTCCGACTGTGACGCACGCAACTCGGATTCGCGGGCCTGCGAACGGCTCTCCCGAGCCGGCGGCGCGGTCCGAGCTCTGTCGGCCCGCGATGCGCGCGCCTTCGCCACGCGCGACAGGCGCGGCTGAGTGCCATGCGGCAACCGCTCGGTACTCGGACCGTCCGGCTCCTTCCGCCGATGGCCCCCTTCAGAACTCATACGGACCGAATATAGGGTCGGCGCCCGAAGTTCGCCAGGCGAACGACTTCGGACGTGGAATTGATCACCGGCAACCGGTGCGGGACATGACGACGCGATCGAAGCGCTTGCGCGCCAACACAAGAAATGATTGCTCTACCACCTGGAAGTCAGTGCACCCAGCGCACCCAGCGCGACCGCGGCTGCGGTCGAGGTACGCAGCACGGTCGGACCGAGCAGTGCGATATCCGCGCCCGCATCGGCGAGCGCGGTGAGTTCGGCATCGTCCAGGCCGCCTTCGGGCCCGACGATGAGGACGATCCGCGATGCGGAGGCCAACGGCAGGGAAACGAAACGGGCCGTGCCCGATTCGTGCAGCGCGACAACGATCCCGTTGTCCGCCTTGGTTTCCCGCACGAGCGCCAGCACATCGGACGTACGATACAGCTCGGCGATCTCCGGGATGAAGGCCCGGCGGGACTGCCGCGCCGCCGAGCGCGCCGCGGCGCGCCATTTGTCGACGCCCTTGCGCGCCTTGCCTTCCCAGTTCGCGACGCACCGCGCGGCCTGCCACGGCACGACGACGTCGGCGCCCGCCTCGGTCATCAGTTCCACCGCCAGCTCCGAGCGATCGGATTTGGGCAGCGCCTGCACCACCGTGACCGGCGGCGCGACCGGCGCCGCGAGAATCCGGTCGAGTACCCGCAGTTCGAGTCGATCCTTCTGTGCCGCAACGACTTCCGACGACGCGAGCACACCGGCGCCGTCGGACAGCGTGATCGGCTCGCCGACCCGGATGCGTCGCACGGTCGCCGCATGGCGCCCTTCGGGCCCGGCCAGGATCGCGATACCACCCGGCTCGGGAATCTCGTCGAGATAGAAAACCGTTGCCGCCACTGTGATTCCGCCGAAGTCAGCGACCGCTGAACGAGGCGCGCAGGCGCGCGAACAGACCGCTGTTGTGCTCGGATTGGGCCGAAAGCACCTCGGTGCGTTCACCGTTGCGCATGGCCTTGTACTTGCGCAGCAGATCGGACTGCTTGGCATCGAGCTTGGTGGGCACCACGATGTCCAGGTGCGCGATCATGTCGCCGCGGGCGCTCGAACGCAGCTTGGGCATACCGTGCGCGCGCAACACCGAGACCTCGCCCGGCTGCGTTCCGGCCGGAATGGTCAGCTCGGTCGGGCCGTCGAGAACCGTGTCGACCACCACGGTCGCGCCCAGCGCGGCATCGACCATGGGCACGCGGATGGTGCAGTGCAGATCGTCACCGTCGCGGACGAACATGTCGTGCGGCTGTTCGACGATCTCCACGTACAGATCTCCGGCCGGGCCGCCGCCGGGGCCGACCTCACCCTGTGCGGCCAACCGCACGCGCATGCCGTTGGCCACGCCCGCGGGAATCGGCGCGGCGATCTCGCGGCGCGAGCGGACCCGGCCATCGCCGCCGCACTTGCGGCACGGATCGGGAATGGTCTCCCCCGCGCCGCGGCAGGTCGGGCACGGCCGGGAGGTCATCACCTGGCCGAGGAACGAACGTTGCACGGTCTGCACCTCGCCGGCGCCGCCACAGGTCTCACAGCGGACCGGCTTGGAGTTGCCGTTGGTGCCCGCCCCCTGGCACAGATCGCACAGCACGGCGGTGTCGACGGTGAGGTGCTTGGTGACCCCGACCGCGCATTCGGCCAGTGACAACCGGGTACGCAGCAGCGAATCCGCGCCGGGCTGCACGCGTCCGCGCGGACGACGCGGACCCGAGGCGTTCATCCCGCCGAAGAATGCCTCGAACACATCGCCCAGACCGCCGAATCCGGCCGCACCGGAGAACCCGCCGGGACCGCCGCCGGACTCGAGCGGATCGCCGCCCATGTCCACGATGCGGCGCTTCTCGGCATCGCTGAGCACCTCGTAGGCCGCCGACACGTCGCGAAACCGCTCCTGGGCGTCCACATCGGGGTTGACGTCGGGGTGCAGCTCACGCGCCAGCTTGCGATATGCGCGCTTGATCTCCTGGTCGGACGCGTTGCGTCCGACACCGAGCAATCCGTAGTAGTCCCGTGCCACTTGCGTCTCTAGTCCTGTTCCGAATCCGTTTGCTTCACGATCTCATCGCGCACTCTGCACGCGGCGCACTCACCTGTCGGCAAGCACCTCGCCGATATATCGGGCGACTGCCGCGACCGAGGCGATCGTGCCCGGATAGTCCATGCGAGTCGGGCCCAGCACACCCATGCCCCCGAGCACGGTACCCGGCATACCGTACCCGGTGGAAACCACCGAGGTTCCGCGTATCTGCTCGAGCTGTGTTTCCTCGCCGATCTGCACCGTCACGGTACCCGGACGTTGCGCGGCGGCCAGCAGCTTGAGCACGATCACCTGCTCCTCCAGGGCCTCGAGCACCGCGCGCAGCGAACCCGGGAACCCGAAGTCGTTGGCGTTGCGGGTGAGATTGGCGGTGCCGCCGAGCACCAGCCGCTCCTCGGGATGCTCCACCAGCGTCTCGACCAATACCGTCGACACCCGGACCAGAACGTCACGCAGGCGGGCCGGGGAATTCTCCGGCAGGTCCGCGACCGCCGCGGAGGCCGCCGAGAGGCGTTTGCCGTCCATCGCCTTGCCCAGCATGGCGCGCAACGCGGTCAGATCCTCGTCGCCGATCACACCGCCCAGTTCGACCAGGCGCTGATCGACGCGGCCGCTGTCGGTGATGACCACCAGCAGCAATCGGGCCGGATTGAGTGCGACTACCTCGATGTGCCGGACGATGGAGGCCGAGACCGTCGGATACTGCACCATCGCGACCTGGCGGGTCAGCTGGGCCAGCAGGCGTACTCCGCGACGCAGCACGTCGTCCAGGTCGACGCCGCCGTCCAGGAAATCCATGATCGCGCGCCGTTCGGCCGGGGAGAGCGGCTTGACCTCGGCGATGTTGTCGACGAACTGGCGATAGCCCTTGTCGGTGGGAATGCGGCCGGAGCTGGTGTGCGGCTGGGTGATGTAGCCCTCGGCTTCGAGCACCGCCATATCGTTGCGCACCGTCGCACTGGAAACGCCCAGATTGTGCTTGTCGACCAGTGTTTTCGACCCGATCGGCTCCTTGGTCGCGATGTAGTCCGCGACGATTGCGCGCAGGACCTCGAGCCGCCGCTTCTCGGTGCTCGACATCGGGCCCACCTCCTCGTTCACCATCGGGCCGCCCGGTGTCTGCGAGCAGCATCGACCACGCGGATCCCGGGTTGATCCGCCCCCAGTTTAGTTCCTGAAAGCCGAATCCCCCGTGTGGCGTGGCACAACCGGAGTTCCGGCGACGGCGGCGCCGCCCGGACGAGCCGGTTCAGCTCAGGAGTGTGCGCACGACTCCGTCGGCCAGCAGGCGCCCGCGGTCGGTGAGAACGATCACCCGATCCCGCAGTGCGACCAAGCCTTCGGCGACGAGCCCGTCGATCGCCGCGCGCCCGTCGGCATCCAGATCCGCCACCGGCAGCCCGGAGCGCAATCGCACGGCGAGCATGATCCGTTCGGTGTACCGCTCGGCATCGGTGAGTTCCTCCCACCCGTCGGCGGGCAGGGTCGCCGCCGCGGCGATCCGTTCCGCATAACGCCCCGGATGCTTCACATTCCACCAGCGCACGCCACCCACGTGGCTGTGCGCACCCGGTCCCGCGCCGAGCCAGTCGCCGCCGTCCCAGTAGCCGAGATTGTGCCTACAACGACCGGAATCGCTTGCGGCCCAATTGGATACCTCGTACCACCGCAGACCGGCCGCGGACAGGCGCGCGTCGATGCGTTCGTAGCGGGAGGCGAGCACATCCTCGTCGGGGGCGGGCAGTTCACCGCGGCGGACCTTGCGGGCCATCGCCGTACCGTCCTCGACGATCAGTGAGTACGCCGAGACGTGGTCGACTCCGGCCGCGAGCACCGCGTCGAGACTGGCATCCAGATCGGCATCGGATTCGCCGGGGGTGCCGTAGATCAGATCCAGGTTGACGTGGTCGAAACCGGCCTCGCGCGCCTCGCGGGCCGCGGCGACCGGCCGGCCGGGAGTGTGCGTGCGATCGAGAATGCGCAGGACGTGCGTCGCGGCCGACTGCATTCCCAGCGATATCCGGGTGTACCCGGCGGCGCGGAGGCGCTCGAAGAACGCCGGGGAGGTGGACTCGGGATTGGATTCCGTGGTCACCTCGGCGTCGGCGGCCAGGGTGAAGTTCGCGCGGACGGCCTCGAGTACGTCGGCCAGCCCGTCCCCGCCCAGCAGCGAGGGCGTCCCGCCGCCGACGAAGACCGTCGACACCGGCGGCTGCCGACTCGGCAACGCATCGAAAGCCGCTGCGGCCGTGGACATCTCACCGCGCAATGCGTCGAGCCAGGACTCCGGTGAGGCCGAGCTGCCCAATTCGCCCGCGGTGTAGGTGTTGAAATCGCAGTATCCACAGCGCGTCGCGCAGAACGGGACGTGCACGTAGATGCCGAACGGCCCGCCGCCGAAATCACGCAGCGGCGGGGCGGGCAGTGCGGTCTGCTGGACGGCGGGGCTCACTCCTCCAGTGTGCGGCCGGGCCACCGCGGGGCCGGGCGCGGGTGCCGGTTCCACACGCGTCCGATCGGGGCGATTTCGCGCCGGATCCGGAAGTGCGCACCCGGCTGTGACGGACATCTCCCGGGAGCCCGCCCCTGCCCCGCGCGAACCCGGGGGTCGGCATTCGGGAGGTCGGGATCCGTGTTTGCGCGGATGATCTATGACGCATCTCACAAACTGGGACGAGCGTCCAGGGAATTTCCCTCGAATCTTCGGAAAATATGGACGGTCGGTCCGAACTACCCGGCTGACATGGCACAATAGACCGCATGACCGGACTTGGAGTGCGCCTCGTGGCTCGTCGCCACGTCGACTTCAAGCGTGTCTGCAGTGCGAGCTGTCTGTCGGAAAGCCTCCGGTAGTTCGGCCCCTGTTCCCGGTTCCGGCGTCACCGTCGCGGTGTCCCGGCCGCTGACTACCGGAGGCGCGAGCAGCCCTCCCGCCTGTCGCCAGGTCTGATCACCACCCCCAGGAGCGACCCTATGACGTCGAGTACCGACGCCGGCCATACAGCCGAATCCGAGCCCGTCTCGCGGGCGGAAGCCGAGCGTCTCGCGCGCGAGCAGGAAGTCGCGCGCGAGCGTGCACAGGCCGCCCGCGAACGCCGGGCGCGTTCCCGCGCGGGCGAGCAGACCAGCGGCCCGCGCGAACGCACCGGAAAACCGCTGCGCCGCAAGTCCGAAGGCCAGTGGGCCCTGGGCTACCGCGAGCCGCTGAACGCGAACGAGCAGAGCAAGAAGGACGATCACCCGCTCAACGTCCGCACCCGTATCGAGAACATCTACGCCCCGGGTGGATTCGACTCGATCGACAAGGCCGATCTGCGCGGCCGGTTCCGCTGGTGGGGCCTGTACACCCAGCGCGAGCAGGGCTACGACGGCACCTGGACCGGCGACGAGAACATCGACATTCTCGAGGCCGCGTACTTCATGATGCGGGTCCGCTGCGACGGCGGCGCGCTGAACGTCGAGCAGGTGCGCACCCTCGGCGAGATCTCCACCGAGTTCGCCCGCGACACCGCCGATCTCTCGGACCGGGAGAATCTGCAGTACCACTGGATCGAGATCGAGAACGTCCCGGAGATCTGGCGGCGCATCGAGGCAACCGGCCTGCAGACCACCCAGGCGTGCGGCGACTGCCCGCGCGTGGTGCTCGGCTCCCCGCTGGCCGGTGAATCGCTGGACGAGGTCATCGACGGCACCTGGGCCGTAGAGGAGATCACTCGCCGCTACGTCGGCAAGAAGGAGTACTCGAACCTCCCGCGCAAGTTCAAGACGGCGATCTCGGGCCAGCAGGACGTGGTGCACGAGATCAACGACGTCGCGTTCATCGGCGTCGAGCACCCCGAGCACGGCCCCGGCTTCGACCTGTGGGTCGGCGGCGGGCTGTCCACCAACCCGATGCTGGCCAAGCGGGTCGGCGCGTGGGTGCCGCTCGCGGAGGTGCCCGATGTGTGGGAGGCGGTCGTCTCGCTGTTCCGCGACTACGGCTACCGCCGCCTGCGCACCAAGGCGCGGTTGAAGTTCCTGATCAAGGACTGGGGTATCGAGAAGTTCCGGCAGGTGCTCGAGGACGAGTTCCTGAAGCGCAAGCTGATCGACGGCCCGGCGCCCGAGGCTCCGGTGCGGCCCATCGACCACGTGGGCGTGCAGAAGCTGCGCAACGGACTGAACGCGGTCGGCTTCTCCCCCATCGCCGGACGCGTCTCGGGCACGATCCTGACCAAGGTGGCCGAGGCGACCGAGCGGATCGGGTCCGACCGCATCCGGTTCACCCCGTACCAGAAGCTGATCGTGCTCGACGTCGCCGACGACAAGGTCGAGGAACTGATCGCCGAGCTCGAGCCGCTGGGCCTGCAGGCGCGGCCGTCCAAGTGGCGGCGAAACCTGCTGGCCTGCAGCGGTATCGAGTTCTGCAAGCTGTCCTTCGTGGAGACCCGCAAGCGCTCCCAGGTGCTCGCGCCCGAACTGGATCAGCGGCTGGCCGATATCAACGCCCAGCTCGATGTGCCGGTCACGATCAACATCAACGGCTGCCCGAACTCCTGCGGCCGCTCGCAGATCGCGGACATCGGCTTCAAGGGTCAGCTCGTCGACGACGGCGACGGGAATCAGGTGGAGGGTTTCCAGGTTCATCTGGGCGGCACCCTCGGCCTCGATGCCGCCTTCGGCCGAAAGCTGCGCCAGCACAAGGTGACCAGCGACGAGCTCGGCGACTACATCGAGCGCGTGGTGCGCAATTTCGTCAAGAGCCGCAACGACGGTGAGCGGTTCGCGCAGTGGGCGGTTCGCGCCGACGAGGCCGACCTCCGGTAAGGGAGTAGAGACGCTATGACAACCACTTTGGACAAGCTCTCCGAGGACGAACTGCGGCGCATCGCCGAGGACGGCGCGGCCGCGCTCGGTCCCGACGCCTCGTCCGCCGATCTGCTGCAGTGGACCGAGGACACCTTCGGCCCGGGTTACATCGTCGCGTCGAACATGCAGGACGCGGTGCTGGTACATCTGGCCGCGCAGACCCGCGCCGGAGTGGACGTGCTGTTCCTGGACACCGGCTACCACTTCGCCGAGACCATCGGCACCCGGGACGCGGTGGAGACGGTGTACGGCGTGAACATCGTCAACGCGCAGCCCGAACACTCTGTGGCGGAACAGGATCGGCTGCTGGGCAAGGATCTGTTCGCCCGCGAGCCCAACGAGTGCTGCCGCCTGCGCAAGGTCGTGCCGCTGAAGCAGTCCCTGAGTGGTTACAACGCCTGGGTGACCGGCATCCGCCGGGTCGAGGCGCCCACCCGCGCCAACGCCCCCCTGATCTCCTTCGACGAGGGCTTCGGCCTGGTGAAGATCAACCCGATCGCCGCCTGGTCCGACGAGGAGATGGCCGAGTACATCGACCGGCACGGCATCCTCGTCAATCCCCTTGTGGAAGAGGGATATCCGTCCATCGGTTGCGCTCCGTGCACGCGGAAGCCGGAACCGGGAGCCGATCCGCGAAGCGGCCGCTGGGCCGGCCTCGCCAAGACCGAATGCGGGTTACACCAGTCATGACTCCTACCGCGACCGATACCCAACTGACGGACGCCGCCGACATCGACCGTGCGCTGCGCACCCCGGCCGCGCAATTCGACACTCTGGCCGCGCTGGAGTCCGAGGCCATTCACATCTTCCGCGAGGTGGCGGGTGAGTTCGAGCGGCCGGTGATCCTGTTCTCCGGCGGTAAGGACTCCACGGTGCTGCTGCACTTGGCGCTCAAGGCATTCTGGCCCGCGCCGCTGCCGTTCGCGCTGCTGCACGTGGACACCGGGCACAATCTGCCCGAGGTCCTGGCCTTCCGCGATCACGTGGTGCAGAAGTACGGGCTGCGGCTGCATGTGGCCAGCGTCGAGGAGTACCTCGCCGACGGGCGGCTGACCGAGCGTCCCGACGGCATCCGCAACCCGTTGCAGACGGTGCCGCTGCTGGACGCGATCACCGACAACCGGTTCGACGCGGTGTTCGGCGGCGGGCGTCGCGACGAGGAGCGTTCGCGCGCCAAGGAGCGGATCTTCTCGCTGCGCGACGCGTTCGGGCGCTGGGACCCCAAGCGGCAGCGGCCCGAACTGTGGAACCTCTACAACGGTCGGCACGCGCCGGGTGAGCACGTCCGGGTGTTCCCGCTGAGCAACTGGACCGAGCTGGACATCTGGCGGTACATCGCCCGCGAGGACGTCGAGCTGGCGACCATCTACTACGCCCATCAGCGCCCGGTCTACCAGCGCGACGGCATGTGGATGACCCCGGGCAGCTGGGGCGGGCCGCGCGAGGACGAGGAGCTGGTCACCAAGTCGGTGCGCTACCGCACCGTCGGCGACGGATCCACCACCGGCGCGATCATCTCCGACGCCGCCGACAACGCCGCGATCCTCGCCGAGGTCGCTGCCTCCCGGCTCACCGAACGCGGGGCCACCCGCGGTGACGACCGGGTGTCCGAGGCCGCGATGGAGGACCGTAAACGAGAGGGTTATTTCTGATGTCCGACCTATTGAGACTGGCCACCGCCGGCAGTGTCGACGACGGTAAGTCCACCTTGGTCGGACGCCTGCTGTACGACACGAAATCCGTTCTGGCGGATCAGATCGACGCCGTCACCCGGGCCTCGGTCGACCGGGGCCTGTCCACCCCGGACCTGTCCCTGCTGGTGGACGGCCTGCGCGCCGAACGCGAACAGGGCATCACGATCGATGTCGCGTACCGCTACTTCGCCACGCCCCAGCGGTCTTTCGTACTCGCCGACACCCCCGGGCACGTGCAGTACACCCGCAACACGGTCTCCGGCGCGTCCACCGCACAGCTGGTGATCCTGCTGGTCGACGCGCGCAAGGGCGTCATCGAGCAGACCCGCCGCCACGCCGCGGTGATGGCGCTGCTGGGTGTGCCCAAACTCGTTCTGGCCGTGAACAAGATCGACCTGGTCGACGACGCCGCGGGCGTCTTCGAGAAGATCGTCGACGAGTTCACCCAGCTGACAACGAAATTGGGCTGGGCGCGGGAGGACGTCTCCGAGATCCCGGTCTCGGCACTGCACGGTGACAACATCGCCTCGCGCTCGGAGAACACTCCCTATTACGACGGCCCCTCGCTGATCGAGCATCTCGAGTCGGTTCCGGTCGACGCCGATGTGCACGGACGGCACCAGGTGGGGCTGCGTTTCCCGGTGCAGTACGTCATCCGGCCGCGCACCGCGGAGTACCCGGACTACCGCGGCTATGCCGGGCAGATCGCCGCCGGTGTGGTGCGTCCCGGGGACGAGGTCGTGGTGCTCCCGTCGGGGACCCGCACCACGGTCGAGCGGATCGACACCGCGGACGGTGAGCTCGAGTCGGCGCAGCCGGGACGCAGCGTCACCCTGATCCTCGCCGATGACGTGGACGTCTCGCGCGGGGATGTGATCGCCGCGGCGACCGACGCCCCCGAGCCGATCGACACCTTCGACGCCACCGTGTGCTGGCTCGGCGACAAGCCGCTGCGGGCGGGCGCGCGACTGCTGCTCAAGCACGGCACCCGCACCACCCAGGCGGTCGTGGGCGCACTGCTCGAGCGTTTCGACGAACAGCATCTGGCCGCGGACACCGAAGCGGAGTCGTTGGCGCTCAACGATATCGGCCGCATCTCGGTGCGCGTCGCGGATCCGATCATCGCCGACGACTACCGGGTCAACCGGCACACCGGCAGCTTCCTGCTCATCGACCCCGCCGGCGGCAACACCCTGGCCGCGGGCCTGGTCGGCGACGTGCTGACCGCGGTCGAGGTCGGCACCGAGAGCTGATGTCGTACGACGGCGGCGAACCGCTCGACAGCTTCGGCCTGCGGGCCGGAGCCGGGCGGGTTCGCGGCGGTCTCGTGGCGCGGGACCGGGCGGGTTCGCCCGGTGGTCCGGCGCTGATCGCGGTCGCGCACGGTAGCCGGGATCCTCGGTCCGCGGCGACGATGACCGCGGTGATTGGCGATGTGGCACAGCAGAATCCGGGGCTGGATGTCCGGTTGGCGTTTCTGGATCTGAATACGCCGTCGGTCGAACAGGTCATCGATGCCGTTGCCGCACAAGGGCATCGGGAGGTCGTCGTGGTGCCACTGCTGTTGGGCAGCGCATTTCACGCGCGCGTCGATCTGCCCGGCATGCTCGCATCGGCGCGTGCACGCCATCCGCGACTACGGCTGATCCAGGCCGACGTGCTCGGTCCGGACGCGCTGCTGATCACCGCCCTGCGCGAACGTGTGCTGGCGGCCGGGTTCGATCGCGACGACGACACGGTGGGCGTGGCCGTCGCGGCGGTCGGTTCCTCCTCCCCCGAGGCCAACCGCCGCACCCGCACCCTGGGCGGCCTGCTCGCCGCGGGCACCGCCTGGCGTACCGAGGCATGCTTCGCCACCACCGAACCCTCTCTCCCCCAGGCGATCTCAGCGCTGGATGCGCTGGGGTGCACCCGGGTCGTCGTCGCGCCGTGGTTCCTGGCTCCCGGTCTGCTCACCGATCGGCTCGCGGCCGCCGCGCCACACGTCACCCATGCCGAACCGCTCGGGAGTCACGGGCTCGTCGCGAAAGTCGTTGTGCAGCGATACACGACGGCGGTACACGACCTGCGGGTGCGGTCCGACTCCGCTATCGCCGTCGCGTAACTTCGCGCCTGCCACGCCGCGGGTGTCTCCGCAGGTATGTGCGGCGAAACGCTGCGATGATCAGTTGCCGAACCAGCGCTCCAGGACCACGGCGACGCCGTCCTCGTGGACCGAGCCGGTGACCTCGTCCGCGACGTCGCGAGCGGCATCCACGGCATTACCCATGGCGACGGAATGCCCTGCCCAGGAAAGCATTTCGCAGTCGTTGTACCCGTCACCGATGGCCAGGGTGGCCGCCAGGGGGACGTCGAGTTCGCGGCGCAGGCGTTCGAGTGCCCAGCCCTTGGATACGCCCTGGCGGGAGGCGACGAGCCAGGGCTCGTTCTCACCGGACACCCAGCCCGCTCCGGGGAGTTCGTGCTCGCCCATCACCTCGACCATGTCGGCGAGCGAACCGCTGGGCCACCAGCCGTTCAGGCGTGTGGTCGGTTCCAGGCTCAGGTCGCGGTCCTCGACGAAACGGAATTCGCCGAGCCGGAAGCTGCCGGGGTAGTAGCCGGTGGTCCAGGTGCCGATGCCGACCTTCTCCACCGAAAGGACCATGTCCGGGAACAGTTCACGTAGGACGCCGACGGAAGGCTCGGGATCGAAAGTGTGCACATCTCGCGGCTTCCAGGTCGAAATATCCGCCTGCACAGCGCCGTTCGAGCAGATCGTCCGTCCCTCGCCCAGTCCCAGCTCCTGCACCACGAGCCGGGTCGCCAGAAGCGTTCGGCCGGTCGCCACGACGACGTGCGCACCCGAGTCGGCCGCCGCGTGCACCGCCTCACGCACCCGCGGGGTGACCGGCTCACCGGTCCGCAGCAGGGTTCCGTCCACATCCAGAGCTATCAATCGAGGTCTGTCGGCAGTGTCGTCCACCACCTCATTCTTGCCGATCGCACGAATGCACTTTCATCGCCGTGGATGATCACTGCCGATCCTCGAATTCGGGCAGTGGCAGATAGGGGGTGATCGCATGCGCGAGATTGGCAACGGTCAACGACTGCAACCACACTCGGCCCGGACCGGTGAGCGCGGCCAGGAACAGACCGTCCCCGCCGAACAGGATGTTCCGGATGCCGCGCAGGATCGTGATGTCGAATCCGACCGTGGCGTCGAACATTCCGACATGTCCGGGATGTACCCGCAGGCGCTCGCCCGGTGCCAGGTCGTATCGGATCACCTCACCGGACAACTCGGCCCACATTCGACCCGATCCACTCACCCGCTGCAACGTGAACCCCGCACCGCCGAAGATCCCCGCCCCGAGCCGCCGCTGAAAGCTCAGCGAAATCCGGACATCACCTGTGGCACAGAGGAACCCGTGCCGATGCAACAAGTAGTCCCGCCCCGGCTCCACCGGCACCGGCACGATCTGCCCCGGCAGTTTCGCCGCGAACGCCACCGTCCCCGGATGCCGCGCGGCCGTGTACTCGGTCATGAACAACCCGGCCCCCGCCAGCGCCCGTTTCACTGCCCGGAAAACCCCACCCGACCCCACCCGCGTCGAGGTGTGCAACCGAATCGACTCGGTCATCCACGACAACTGCCCCGACTCGGCGACCAGACTCTCCCCCGGCTCGAGCGAGACCTCGAGCACCGGCATCACACTTCCGATGATCCTCGGTTCCATCACTCCAGTGTGCGCCCACCCCGCCCCCACCACCCCGAGATCCGATCCTCTTGCCGCACAGATGATCAACGGGTACTGGCGATCGTTCCGTCACTGAATCGCACGGCCCGGCTGAGCAACCTCAGCACTCGGCTAGCCGCGGCGACCAGCGGCACCAACGAGCTTCGACCGACGGGTCGAGCGGGCCAGGTCGCTGGTCAGCGGGGGTCGAGGATGATCACCGGGATCGGGCGGGAGCCGATGGCGCGCTGGTAGAGGTCGAAGGCCGGGAACAGCGCTACGAAGCCGGGCCACAGGCGAGCGATGCGGCGCGTCGGCCGAGGTTGTCCGGAGCCGGTACGGCGCCGAGCGTCAGTTCCGGCCTTCGCAACGCGGGTCTCCGCCGTGCCGTGGCGCCATGCTGTTCAATTCAGGTTGTCGGGTTCGGGTTCCTGCGAACCGAATGCCAGAGCGACGGCGAGGCTGTCCTCGTAGACGTGGTAGCGGACGATGAGGCCGTTCTCGATCGTGAGGTGCAGCGCGAAGCGGGAGCGGTAGGCGCGGCCGGTGGGGCGGGCAGTCTGCCGAATCTCGCCCAGCACCACCGCATCCGGGCCGTCGACCAGGATGAGCTCGATCGCGGTGCCGACCTGTTCGGGCAGGTGGTGGCGGGCGAGTTCGCGGAAATGCTCGGCCGCGTCGGCACGGGTGGCTCGATGCCGAATCCACGGGGTCGCGGGGCGGCCGTGCTCGTGGTCGGGCCAGTTCAGTTTCCACTCGAGGGCCGGGGCGTACAGCGCGGCGATCGCGTCCGGATCGCCGACACCGATTCGACGCAGCAATTCTTCGACGACAGTGCGTGTGTTGTTCGTCCCGGGATCGTTCATACCCGACACCGTGCCCGCAGCAGTTCGTCCCGTCGATTACCTACGGCGTAATGCCGCTGGGCCGCGGCCGGATACCCCGCCGCACCCCGCACTACCCCGCATCCGTTGTCCCGGCGTGACATCGGACGGAGGAAGGCGAACGGGGTGCGGCCGAGTCGGATTCGGACCGCCGCCCCTCATTTCGCGGCGGTCCGGATGGCATCAGTGGTGTCCGCCACCGACGCCCGAGGAACCACCGTGTGAGCCGCCGCTCGACATGCCGCCGTGGAAGCCGCCGCCGAAGGAGTTGCCGCCTGCCGAGCTGGACGTGCTGTGCGAGGTGGCGCCGCCCAACGAGTTGGAGGTCCCGCTCGACAACGCACCACCCAGGGGGTTGTGCGACGTGGCACCGCCCAGGGGGTTGTGCGACGTGGCACCACCCAGCGAGCTGGAGGTTCCGTTCGAGGTAGAACCCCCCGATGAGGTTCCATTCGACAGTGCACCGCCCAGGGGGTTGTGCGATGTGGCACCGCCCGGCGAGCTGGACGCGTCGTGCGACGTCGCGCCGCTCGAGGAATTGGCGGTCGCGGCCCCGGGTGAGTTCGACATGTTGTGGGGTGCAACACTTCCGGGGGAACTCGACAGACCGTTACCGGAGCCCGGCGAGGCAGCGGCAGCGCCTTCGTCGGAAGCGGCGGGCGCGCTCGGGCCCTGGTTGCCGCCGGCGGGACCGGTCGATGTCGTGTCGCCACCCGAAGACAGGGCCCCTCCGGGATGGGAGGTTGTGGAGTCTCCAGCAGAGGTTGCACTGCCCGGATTCGTTCCGGGACCGGAGGGAACCGTGCCGGGATTCTCGGATCCGGGTCGTGCACTCGTTCCCGGATGCACTCCCGTTCCGGGACTAGTCCCCGGAGCCGAATTCTGCGCTCCCGCTGACGAATTCACGTCCGGCAGACCGGTCCCGGACTGCGGTCCCGTCATGGGCGGCAGAGTGCCGGTACCAGGCCGTGTCGCACCGGGATTCGTCAGCGAAGTCTTCGAGATCGAGGGCGGCGTGACTCGGGCCCCCGGATCCCAGGTACCGGGCAGTTTGTCGTGGTCCGAGGTATGCCCGGGGACGCTGTCGCCCGAACTGTTGCTCGGACGCGGCAGGCTGATCCTGGGGACAATGGAACCGGACGTGCTCGCGAACGGCAGCGGGTTGACGAACTGCGCGGGGTTGGCGTAAGTCGAGAGCTGGAGACGATCCAGCGGGCTACAGTGCGTACCGGGGCCGTGCTCACTCAGCGCGCGTTGCGCCCGATCACCCGCCGAAGCCGAAAAGGTCTGCGCCACAATGCTGTACGCCTGCGCCCCGGAATGGGTCCGCAGCGGCAGCGCGGCATCGGACAGCACCGGGGAACTCATCGATCCCACCCCGGGATCGGTGCCGTCGATCACCTGCACATCGCGCGCCGGATCGGGCGCGGGCCCCGCGAGGGCGGGCGCGAATTCCAGTGCCGGACCGTCGGTTCCGATCGGACCTCCACCGAGCATGGTGGCCGCGGACATGGCCAGCGCCGAAGCGACCGCGGCACTGGACAATACCGCCGCACCGCGCGCGTAGCGGCCGAGATCGGCGCCGGTGTCGGCCATCCGGAACGAAGCCAGCGCCGCGCCCGCCGCGACGGTGTGCGCCGGATCCGGCGAGATCACCACCGGACGCCCGAGTTCCGCGATCACCTGCGCCACCTCGATCGGGCGCGCCGCGCCGCCGACCAGCAGAATCCGGTCGATATCGCCGATCGTGAGCCCGGCCGCGCGGACGCAACGCCGCACCAGCCGAAGGGAATTGCGGATGTTCCAGGTGCGCAATCGGGCGGTGTCGTCGGCCGGGACGACCTTCGAGACCGGCGAGGACGCATCGGGCGCGAGCGCCCTGGCGTAGCGGGCCAGCGTGGTACCCAGCGGCCGCCCGCCGTATTCGTAGGAGCGCACCGGTTTGCCCAGCACACCACGCTTTTCCCGGTCGGCCTCGGTGCGCACGACCGCGATGTCGAGGCAGTTGCCGCCGAGGTCGTAGACGAGCGTGAGACCGGCATCGGAGACGCCGTACTCGGCATCGAGCCACTCGACGGCCGCGACCGGTTCGGGCATCAACAGCGTCGCTGTGGCGCCCGCCCAGTCCAGAGCGTGCCGCAGCGCGGCCACCTGTGAGTCGGAATAGCAAGCGGGATAGGCGATCACCGGCTCACCGTCGAATTCGGTGGCGCCGATCAGGCAGGTGGCCACGGCGGCAACGAGATCGGCCGAGGTCCAGATCCGCCCGCCCACGATGACCGGCTCGATCTCACGCGTGAGGTCGGCGAAATCCGTTACCACGGGCGCGAATCGAGGCAGGCCGCCGATTCGCGCACCACCGGCGCTGTCGAAGGTGACGGCGGTGCGGCGAACCCGCACGGCGGGGAGGTCAGCATCTCCGGCAGTGGCTGCCCACACGGAGTTCACTGTGCCGATGCTCATGCCGAAGCCAACAGTCATTGCCATCCTGTCAAACGCACCGAGACCACGGCCCGGGGGACGAACCTCGCGGTCGCGGTCGTTTACCAAACAGCGCACACAGGTTAGCTGGTCGATATCGTTCGCGGATGCCCAATGGGCGGAAAAGGTTTCATACCCACCGGTCCACATCGCATATCCCCTGATAGACCAGCGTCCAGGTCAGAAAAATGGATGGCGGAATATGCGACACGCCCAATCAACTACAAAAACCAGCTACCTTTCAGTAACTAGCTCCACAAACCAACCGGTGCGCTGCGAATGTGCCACAACAGCTTTCCGGCATCCTCATTCGATTGGGCAATATGGAATGGCCGAATAGTTGCCACCGAAAGAACGGCGAACGTTTCAGACAGAACGACCACATCGGACAGACCAGCCGGTATCCGATATTCGGCCTCGGACAGCGACATTCGCCGCCGACATCAGCAGCCGTCGACGACGTGCCACGCAGAGATTCGACCGCAGAACCGCCCCGAACCGTAATGCCGGACGACACAGTCGACGGACCACGTCTCGGCCCGGGCAGAAGCCGATTCACCCGGGAGGCGAGAATCGACCTCTGCCCACACCGAACGAAACGACTTCGGCCGCAGAACAGAACGGCCGAGGATTCAGGCTCGCGCCAGCAGACGGCGCTTCCACCCGGGCCGCGCCGCTGCCATTGCCGCCGCACCGCTGCGGATGGCCGAGGGACGACGAGCGGAGACGAGCGCATCGAAATCGCCCCCGCTGTGGGCGGGTTCGGTGAGCCGACCGGTGTTGAAGTCCTCCACGAGCCCGCGCACGGTCTCCTGGGCACAGGACTTGTTGGTGCCGATGAACCCGGTCGGACCGCGCTTGATCCAGCCGGTCACGTAGACGCCCGGAACGACCTCGCCGCCGGGAGCCGACTGCGCCCGCCCGGCGTCGTTCGGGATGACCCCGGCCGCATCGTCGAAGGGCAGGCCGGGCAGCTGCACACCACGATAGCCGACCGAGGTGAGAACCAGTCCGGTGTCGAGGGTTTCGGTGGAGCCGGTGGGCACCGCACGCACCGCGCCGTCCGCGTCGGTGGCGAGTTCGTTGTGCGCCAACTCGATTCCGGTGACCCGGTCGGTGCCGACCAGGGCCGTCGGCGAGGACAGGTAGCGGAATACGATCCGCTTGCGCCCGCTCACCGGACGATCGGCCAGACCGCGCAGCAGCCGCAACTTGTGCTCGATCTTCTGCGGCATACCCGGAACCGGTTCGGGCACATCGCCTTCCACGACGATGTCCACCTCCGCAGCGAGCAGTCCCACGAATTCCGGTACGGTGAAGGCGGATTCGGCCGGACCGCGCCGTGCAATGATCACGACCTCTTCGATCTTGCTGTGCCGCAACGCGTCCAACGCTCGAGGTGACATATCGGTATGGGACAGCGACTCGGGATCGGCGGTGAGAATCCGCGCGACGTCGAGTGCGACATTGCCGTTGCCGACGATGACCGCCCGGCGCTGGGTCAGATCGTATTCGCGCTCGGCCTGATCGGGGTGGCCGTTGTACCAGGCCACGAAGTCGGTCGCCGACGCGCTGCCCGGCAGGCCCTCACCGGGAATGCCGAGTTTGCGATCGGTCGAGGCGCCGACCGCGTAGATCACCGCGTGGTTGTGCGCGAGCAGCTCCTCGTGCGAAACATCCTGTCCCACAGTGAGGTTCAGATAGGCGCCGAATCCGGGCTGCTCCGACATCACGTCGTACAACCGGCTCACCCGACGGGTCTTGGTGTGGTCCGGCGCGACGCCGAACCGGGCCAGACCGTACGGCACCGGCAGACGATCGATCACCGTCACCGAGACATCGGGCTGGGTCAGCAGTTCGTCGGCGGCGTACATCGCCGAGGGACCCGAACCCACGATCGCCACCCGCAGCGGCCCGCCCTCGACCCGCGCGGCGGGCACCGGCCGAGCCAGCACCGCGCGCGGGCGCACCTGCCGATAGAAATCGGCATTGATCTCGATGAAGGGCTGCTGCTCGGGCGTGAGCCGCTTGGTCGAGGTGATCGCGTCGACGGGGCAGGCCGTAGCGCACGCCCCGCAGTCCACACAGGCCGCCGGATCCACGTACAGCATCTCCGCACTCAGGAAATCCGGCTCGTCCGGAGTGGGATGGATGCAGTTGACCGGGCATGCGTAGACGCAGGACGCGTCGCTGCAGCAGGATTGGGTGACGACGTACGGCACTGTGCGCTCGCCCTCAGCTCGCCTTGGCCACGCGCAGCGGCTCCGACCGGTAGCGGCTGCTCGGGCCGTCGATGCGCAGCATCTTCCACATCCGCCTGGCGACCGGATTCATCAGGCCGATCTCCTTGGCCAGCGCACGCACGTCGACGAAGTAATCGGCGAAGACCTTCCGGGCCTCCTTCGAGCCGTAGAACAGCTCCTTGCGGACCTCTTCGGGAATGTCGAACTCGTCGAAGAAGGACTTCGGCGGCGTGGCGATCGACCGGCCCAGAATCCACATGATCAGCGGCATGGCCAGCGACAGCACGAACTTGTTGAACGACTTCTGCTCGGGCACATGATGCTCGAGGAATTCGTGCGCGAAGGAGATGTGCCGCGCCTCCTCGGCGACGTGGATCGACATGACCCCGCGCATGATCGGGTGCACCTCCTCGCCCGAACGCAGGATCGCCTTCTGGATGTGATCGATCGGCTCCTCGCCGGCGAGCACGGCCATGAAGAACAGGTTCGGGGTCAGCGTGGCCACCGGAACGCCCAGATACCGCAGCTTGCGCACGAACGGGCCCATGCCCGGTACGTCCGCGCCGATGCGGTTCACCATCTCCTGGAACATCTGGGTGTGGTTGAGCTCTTCGGTCATCTCGTGCGTGCAGTACCGGAACTCCGGATCGCCGTTGGGCAGCGCGAAGGTGTGGTTCACCATGCCGCTGATCAGGATCGACTCGAACTGCAGACCGACCTTGGCGACGTTGGCCTGGCGGTACTTGCCGATCTCGATCTGCCGCTCCTTGGACTGCGACAGATACCACGGGTGCCGCCCGAGCGGGTCCGCCGAAACGGGCAGAATCCACCGCTCGGGGACGGCATCCGGATGGAAATCAGGGTTTTCCCAGTCGATGTCCTCGAAAGGATCGAAGTGGCGGTTGACCGAACCTTCCGACAGCAGGGTCAGCTTGGCCGCGTACTCGCGTGCTTCGCGGACGATCGGATCCTCGGGCTCGACGTGGTCGACACCAGGCGTCGTGGCAACGGACGTCATCGTCACAGCCTCTCCACTCGTTGGGTAACTGTTTCCAATAGTTACACCAACCAGAGGTCACGTCAACCGCTGCAGGTCATCGATCCAGCGGCACCAGCCCCGCCTGGACCGATCCGGCCGCCACCGCAGCCTCGGGCACCACGACGCCGGCCATCGCGCCGCCGCCGGCGATCAGCACCGCCGCCGCGACGCGCACCAGCCGCCGCTGCGACCACGCCGAGCGGAGCCGGCGACGTTCGACCGTCCCGTGCGCCGCTTCGGCCGCGCGCTGCGCCAGGATCGCCGCACCCTCGGCGATCGTGCGCTCCGGATCCGCCGCCACGATCACCGGACGCGCGAGTTCCTCACCGAGCACCTGCGCGACCTCGCGCGGACGAGCAGCACCGCCGATCACCAGGACCCGATCCACATCGGCCATGGTGACATCGGCCGTGCGGAGGCATTTGTAGACCAGATCCACCGAACGCAGCACATGGATCGAACGCAGCGCCGAGATCGCGACATCGGAATCGGTGAGCGAACGCGGCGAGGCCAGGCGGCTCGCCCGCTTGGTCATCAGCGCCCCGAAGCCTCGGCCGCCGTACTCGCTCGAGCGCACCGACGTGCCGACCATGCGATTGTCCGGCGCACCCGCGCCCACGCGGACCATAGTCACGGTCAGCCCCGAACCACCCAGGTCGTAGACGAGCATCAGGCCCGGCGTGACCGGGACCTGGGTGGCCTCGAACCAGGCCGCCGCCGCGACCGGCTCACAGATCAGCTCGGCCCGCGCGAGGCCCACCGTCTCGAGGGCCGCACGTAGCTCGCCGACCTGCTCGTCCGAATAACCGACCGGATGTGTCATCGCCAGCGCGACATCCTCGTCCGGCTCCGCGCCCAGCGTCTCGGCGATCACGCCCTGCGCGACGGTCGCCACCAGATCCGCCGCGGTCAGCGTGCGGTTGCCGACCCGCGCGGTCGGCGTGGAACGCTGACTCAGATCAGCGAATTCGGCCAGCGCACGACCGTGTTTGGGAATCCGGCCGACGCGTGCGACGCCGGCACTGTCGAACGTCAGGGTCGTACGCCACGCCGTGGGCACGCCCTTTCTCTTGTTCCGATGCGCGGCTCGGCCACTTTCCCCCGCCACGGCGCACACCGTATTGACCGTTCCGATGCTGATTCCGAGCCCAACCGTCATCTACACCCATCCTCGATCGACGAACAGCGTTTATGCAATCGTGATCCGAACGAGTCCCAGGCAATCATCCGCAACCCGGCGCTGACAACCACCGGACACGTGGTTGTCCGCTCGTGACATCTCCTGCACACACCGCTCAGAAGTGGGCAAACCGTGCGGATCGACCGTCCGCGCGTCTATCGGCGAACCGGGCGAATCGCCGTTGCGACTCGCCCGCCGCCGCACTCAGACTCCCGCCGGCAACTCCGGAATCCGGGTCGCGCGGGCGTACACGGTCTCACCGTCGCTCAGGTGCAACGCCTCGGCGTCACCGCGGGTGACCTGTGCGGTGAACAGATCGCCGGTGGCGGCGTTGCGCAACTCCAGCCGCACCTCGAAGCCGAGCACCACCACCCGCTCCACCGTGGCGCGGGTGACGCCCGCCGATTCCGCGGTGCCCTCGTGCGAGGCCAACGTCATCTCCGGATCACGGCCGATCCGGATGTCGTGCGGACGCACCAGATGTCCGTTCAACTTTGCTACCGCGCCCAGGAAGGACATGACGAACTCGTTCGCCGGACGGTCGTAGACGTCCTCGGGAGTACCGATCTGCTCGATGCGCCCCGAGTTCATCACCGCGATCCGGTCCGCGACGTCCAGGGCCTCCTCCTGATCGTGCGTCACCAGCACCGTGGTCACGTGGACCTCCTCGTGCAGGCGACGCAGCCAGGTCCGCAGATCGGTGCGCACCTTGGCATCCAGCGCGCCGAACGGTTCGTCCAGCAGCAGCACCTGCGGATCGACCGCCAGCGCGCGGGCCAGGGCCATGCGCTGACGCTGACCTCCGGACAACTGCGACGGATACCGGTGCTGGAAACCGTCCAGGCCGACGATGCCGAGCAGTTCGTCCACCCGCTTGGCGATCTCGTTGCGGGGCCGCTTGCGGATCTTCAGACCGAAGGCGACGTTGTCGCGCACCGTCATATGTTTGAACGCCGCGTAATGCTGGAAGACGAAGCCGATATCGCGCTTCTGCGGCGAGACCCGGGTGACATCGCGGCCCGAGATGGTGACCACACCCGAATCCAGCGATTCCAATCCGGCGATCGAGCGCAGCAGCGTCGATTTGCCCGAGCCCGAGGGGCCCAGCAGGGCGGTCAGCTCGCCCGCGGGAATGTCGATGCTGACATCGTCGAGTGCGGCGAAGGTGCCGTAATTCTTCTTCGCATTCGCAACGGTGATCATGTGCTCGCCTCCGGCGGGGTTTGTCGAGGTCGTCATTTCGCGGTGCCCCGCTTGCGTTCGAGAAGGGTCATCAGAAGGAGGGTGACCAACCCCATGGCCATCAGCAGCGTCGCCGCGCAGTAGGAGCCGAAGATGTTGCGGTCGTCCATGTATCGCGCGTTCACCAGCAGCGTCAGTGTCTGACCGCCACCGGGCAGGCCCGTGGAGACCATGATCACCGCGCCGAATTCGCCGAGCGAGCGGGCCACGGTCAGCACGATGCCGTAGGTCAGGCCCCAGCGGATCGCGGGCAGGGTGATCCGCCAGAACGTCTGCCAGCGCGAGGCGCCCAGCGTGGTCGCGGCCTGTTCCTGATCGTCACCGATCTCGTGCAGTACCGGCTCCACCTCGCGCACCACGTACGGCAGGGTCACGAACAGGGTGGCGATCACCATTCCGGGCAGCCCGAAGATCACCCGGAAGCCGAGATGTTCGATGCCGCCGAACCATCCGGTAACCCCCCACAGCATGATCAGCGAAACACCAACCACCACAGGCGAAACCGCGAAGGGCAGATCCACCACACCCTGAAGCAGGCTGCGGCCCGGGAAGTTTCCGCGCACCAGCGCGATCGCGGTGACGATGCCGAACAGGACGTTGAGCGGGACCACGATCAGCAGGATGATCATCGTGATGTTGAACGCGGAGATCGCCGCGGGCGTGGAGATCCAGTCGTAGAACTGGCCCAGCCCCTGGGCGAAACTGCGCCACAGGATGATCACCAACGGCGCCACCAGCAGCGCGAACAGATAGATCAGCGCTACCACGCGCAGCGAAATGCGGCTCAGCGGTGAGAGTTTCATCGGCTCGCCAGCTCCTTGCGCGCGGTGCGGTCGGCGAACAGCCGCAGCACCAACAACGTCACGAATGAAATAACCAGCAGCGCAACGGAAACCGCGGCCGCACTGACCGGCCGGTCCACCTCGATCTGCTGCTGGATGTACTGCGAGGCCACCTGCGTGTGGCCGGGGATGTTCCCGCCGATCAGCACCACCGAACCGAATTCGCCGATGGCGCGGGCGAAGGCCAGGCCCCCACCCGACACGATCGCCGGAACCAGCGACGGCAGCACGATGGTGCGGAAGGTGGTCCAGTTGCTCGCGCCCAGCGAGGCCGCGGCCTGTTCCACCGAATGATCCGATTCCAGCAGCACCGGCTGCACGGCCCGCACCACGAACGGCAGCGTCACGAAGGCCAGGGCGATGATGACGCCGGGCTGGGTGGCGTTGAGGTGGATGCCGATCGGGCTGTCCGGTCCGTACAGCGCCAGCATCACGATGCTGGCGACGATGGTGGGCAGGGCGAACGGCAGGTCGATCAGCGAGTTCACGATCGACTTGCCCGGAAACTCGTCGCGCACCAGCACCCAGGCCACCAGCGTGCCCATCACCACGTTGAGCAGCGCCACCAGCACCGACAGCAGGACGGTCACCTTCAGCGCGTCCAGCGCCGCGGGTGCGGTGGCCGCGGACCAGAATCCGGACCAGCCGTTGTCGAATGCGTGAAATGCCAACGCCGCCAACGGAAGCAGGACGATCACGCTGAGCCACAGCACTGCCGTGGCGATGCCGAGCGGGCCGACCGATCCGGTCACCCGCAGCCATGATCTACGACTCGGCGTACGCACCGAAGCCGCGGTTTCGATCTCGGTCACTATTTCGTCGCCTTGTCGTAGATGATCGCCACACTGCCGGTGTTCGGCGTGAACAGTTGCTTGTCCACCGTCTTCCAGCCCCCGAGGTCCGTAATGGTCCACAACTTCTTCTCGGGCTTGGGGAAGTCCTTGCCGTACTCCGCGGCGACCTGGGGATCGACCGGCCGGAATCCGGCATTGGCGATCGCGCGCTGGCCCGCCGGGGTGTAGAGGAAGTCCTTGAACGCCACGGCCTTGTCCAGGTTGCGGGCGTTCTTGACGACGGCCACCGGATTCTCGATCTTGAACGTGATCGGCGGGATCATGTACTCGACCGGATCACCCTCGCGCTGGGCGAGGATCGCCTCGTTCTCGTAGCTGATCAGCACGTCACCGGTGCCCTGCAGGAAGGTCTCGGTCGCCTCGCGACCGGATTTGGGCTGCACCTTGATGTGATCCTTGGTGATCAGCTTGCCCAGGTAGTCCAGCCCGGCCTGCGGATTCTTCCCGCCCTCGCTCTCAGCGGCGTACGGGGCGAGCAGATTCCATTTCGCGGACCCGGAACTGAACGGGTTCGGGGTCACCACCTGCACACCCGGCTTCAGCAGATCGTTCCAGTCGTGGATGCCCTTCGGATTGCCCTTGCGGACCACGATCGCCACCACCGAGCCGAACGGAATTCCCTTGTCCGCGTCGGCATTCCACTTCGAATCGACCAGGCCCGCGGTGACCAGCCGGGTGACGTCCGGTTCGACGGAGAAGTTCACCACATCGGCCACCGCGCCCGCGGCGACCTTGCGGGACTGATCTCCCGAGGCGCCGTAGGACTGCTGCACCTGCACGCCCGCGCCGGCGGCGGTCTTGTTGAACGCGGCCACCGCCTTGTCGAAGGCGGGTTTGGCGGTCGAATAGGCGAACAGCGTCAGCGCGCCGTTGCCTCCGCTACCGCCCTTGCTGCCGGGCACGTCGCTGGTACCACCGCTACAGGCGCTCAGCAGCGCCACCACGAGCACGACCACGGCGGCAGCCGGGAATCGCCGGGGGCCGGGCCCCTTGCTGGGAGACATTTCGGATGTGGACCTTTCCTGCCTGCCCGCCTGGACTGCGGGTGAGGGATCGAGATGCCGCTTCCGTTGCCCTGCAAGAGATTCCGGCAACGCCGCGACGAGGCCCGAAGGGGCCTGGCGAATACGGACACATCTGGAAATTCGATCGCGGCCAGTCTAGGCGCGCAGTAGTGTCCGCCCTATCAGCGACAGTAGATATCCGCGACCACGAGGCAACCGACCGCGATCAACGCCAATTCATGGCGGACCTTCGGCATTGCACTCGATGACACGGGCAGACTGTAGCAGAACGGGACGAATCACCGCGACCCAACGAACCCCAGGGGGCATCTGTGACCGCAACGCCGAGCGAGTCCACCGACGGCGGCCGGACGACGGGCGAATCCGCCGCTCCGGACCGCGTCCGCCGCACTTTTCCCGGTATCAGCACACGTGCGTGGGAGCATCCGGCGGACCGCACCGCACTGGTGGCGATGCGCACCTTCGCCGGATTCGACACCGTGCTGCGCACCCTGTCCGGCCTGCTGCGGGAGCGCCAGCATCGGCTGATGTATCTGGCGACCGCGGTCCGGGTGGACGAGCGGCAGTTCAAGACACTGCACGACCTGCGGACCGATGCGGTGCGCATCCTGGACGCACCAGTCGCTCCGGAGATGTTCGTGCTGCAGGATCCGGTCGCGAACGCCTTCACCATCGGCATGGACGAGCCGTTCATCGTGCTGACCACCGGACTGGTCGAACTACTCGACGTGGAGGAGTTGCGGTTCGTCGTCGGGCACGAACTCGGGCACGCGATGTCCGGGCACGCGGTCTATCGGACCATGCTGATGCACCTGCTGAACCTGGCGTCCTCGTTCGGCTGGATGCCGATCGGCGGCTGGGCGCTGCGCGCGATCATCGCCGCGCTGATGGAGTGGAGCCGCAAATCCGAACTCTCGGGCGACCGGGCCGGACTGCTGTGCGGACAGGATGTGGAAGCCTCGGTGCAGGTGCACATGAAATTGGCCGGTGGCGCGATGGTGAGTGAGATGAGTCATGCCGCATTCCTGCAGCAGGCCGACGACTACGACCGCACCGGCGATCTGCGCGACGGCGTGCTCAAACTGCTGAACATGGAACTGCAGACGCACCCCTTCTCGGTGCTGCGCGCGGCAGAACTGCGCCGCTGGATCACCGGCGGCGAGTACGACCGGATCTTGGACGGCCGTTATCCGCTACGCGAGCAGGACAAGAACACCCGGATCAGCGACGAGATCCGCGCGGCCGCCCGCACCTATCGGGAAAGTTTCGACGCCTCGGAAGACCCCCTGATCCGCACGGTGCGCAACCTCGGCCGCGATGTCGGGAGCGCGGTGAGCACCGTGGGACAGGAGGTCGGCGAGACCGTCTCGAAGATCGGCAAGAAGCTCGGGCTGTAATTTTGGCCGCCGCTTCGCTCCGGCGGGTTTGCGGCGCCCGAAGGCTCACCGCCCGGCCCCGTGTCGGGCACTCGTTCCTCGCACCCGCCACGCGTCCGGGCGGCAAGCCGCGCCGCAAACCGGCGTTGGCGTTGTCCGGGGCGGGTGGAACGAGGTGGGCGGGGTGTGACTCGGCGGTTGCGGCTCGACCACTCCGCATATTCAGGCGGTCGGACGAGCCGCAAAACCTCTAGTCCTCTTCGACCTCGGGGGGGCTCTCGAGCAGATCCAGGATCCATTCCTCGGAGGCCGACTCTTCGCCGTCCTCGTCGGCCTCCTCGATCCGCAGGCGGTTGTGCAGCCGAACCCCCAGGCCGAGCAGCTGGGCAGCACGCACCATCTCGATCGCCTCGTCAGGAGAGGCGTAATGGGTGGCGATCAGTCGGGGGCCCTCCTCGAGCTCCTCGGTGTCGAGCAGCTGGGTGAGCTCAGCGAAATCCTCATCGGTTGACATGGGCGAGAGCGTACCCCGGGCTACCGACAGCGGCAGGGCGTTCGTGCCAGGGCAGAGGCGTACTCCCGTCGCACCGGTACGCGGGCTAGGCTGACTCTGTGCATCGCATTGCTGGATGGTGGGACGGGTTCGAACTGTGGGTCGCCGGCCTGCCGTTCCTACCGCAGTTCGCGGTGGTGCTGATCGGGATGGTCCCGATCAGTTTCCTCATCGCCTACCTGCTCGACGGTCTCCTGCGCGAGGGGCTGCGCATGCTCGGCCGCGACCGTGTGGCCGAACCCGAACCGACGCCGCCGATCGATGCCGAGGATCCTGCCGTCCCCAGCGAGGCGGATCCCGAGTCAGCGGAATACGGACCGCACCCGCTGGAATACGGACCACAGCCATTGGAGTACGGACCCCCGTTGCCCCGGCCCTCGGACGTGCGGCAGAAGGAAACGGTGTGATGCCCCGCTCGCGAGTCCAACTGGCCCTCATCGCACTGATCGTGCTCGTGATCGTCGCCTGGCTGCTCACCCGGTAGACAGCGCGCATTGCTGGACGGCAGCGCGGTAGCGGGCCGATGATGTCCCTATGACGTCATACGACGAACCGCTGAGCGACGCACCCGACGACGTCAGCGAGGCGGACCTCCCGCCGCAGCCCGTTCCCGACGACACCGTGCCCGCGCACCACGGCGATCCCGCGGTGCGCCGCGATGCGCTCGGCGATGTCGCGGACGATCAGCTCAACGCCGGATATCTGCCCAGCTCGACGGGTGTGACGCACAAATCCGCCTATCCGCCCATCGACGACTACGCCTTCCTGTCCGACTGCGAAGCGAACTGCCTGATCGCCCGCAACGGAGCGGTGGAGTGGATGTGCCTGCCGCGACCGGATTCGCCGAGCGTCTTCGGCGCGATGCTGGACCGCAGCGCCGGACATTTCCGGATCGGCCCGTACGGGGTGAACGTGCCCGCGGCCCGCCGCTATCTGCCCGGCGGCATGATCGTGGAGACGACCTGGCAGACCGACACCGGCTGGCTGATCGTGCGCGATGCGCTGGTGTTGGGCGCATGGCACAACAACGACAGGCGCAGCCGCACGCATCGCCGCACGCCGATGGACTGGGACGCCGAGCACATGCTGCTGCGCACGGTGAAATGCGTCAACGGCGTGGTCGAGCTCGAGGTCAGCTGCGAACCGGCCTTCGACTACCACCGGGCCCCGGCCCGCTGGGAGTACACCGGGAAGGTCTACGAGCAGGCCACCGCGACCTGCGAGGGCGAGGCCGACTGCACCAGCCTGACCCTCACCACCGATCTGCGCATCGGCATCGAGGGACGCGAGGCCCGCGCCCGCACCCGGATGAAGGAGGGTGACGAGGTCTACGTCGCGCTGTCCTGGTCCGAACTGCCCGCACCCCGCAGCTATGCCGAAGCGGCGGAGAAGATGTGGGCGACCACCGAATGCTGGCGGCAGTGGATCACCCTGGGCAAATTCCCCGACCACCCGTGGCGCGGATATCTGCAGCGCAGCGCGCTGACCCTCAAGGGCCTCACCTACGCCCCGACCGGCGCACTGCTCGCCGCGGCCACCACCTCGCTACCGGAAACCCCTGGTGGAGAACGCAATTGGGACTACCGCTACGCCTGGGTGCGCGATTCCACCTTCGCGCTGTGGGGTCTGTACACCCTGGGGATGAACCGCGAGGCCGACGACTTCTTCGCCTTCCTGCACGACGCGGCCACCGACGGCAACGGCGATACGCTCCCGCTGCAGGTGCTGTACGGCATCGGCGGAGAACGCACCATCACCGAATACGAGCTGGGCCATCTGCACGGCTACGACGGCGCCCAACCGGTCCGCATCGGCAACGGGGCGTACAACCAGGACCAGCACGACATCTGGGGCACCATCCTGGATTCGGTGTATCTGCACGTGCGCTCCCGCCAGCAGGTGCCCGAAACGCTCTGGCCCATGCTGGAGAAACAGGTGCAGGCCGCGATCGAGCACTGGCGCGAACCCGATCGCGGCATCTGGGAGGTCCGCGGCGAACCGCAACACTTCACCTCCTCCAAGGTGATGTGCTGGGTCGCGCTGGACCGCGGCGCGCATCTGGCCGAGATGCACGGCGAGACCGACTACGCCAGGAAATGGGCCGAGCTGGCCAGGGAGATCCACGCGGACATCCTCGACAACGGCGTCAACGAGGACGGCGTCTTCACCCAGACCTACGGCGGCAACACCCTGGACGCCTCCCTGCTGCTGGTGCCGCTGCTGCGCTTCCTGCCCGCGGACGATCCGCGGGTGTGCAAGACCGTGCTGGCCATCGCCGACAACCTCACCGAACAGGGCCTGGTGCTGCGCTATCGCACCGACACCACCGACGACGGCCTGTCCGGTGTGGAGGGCACCTTCACGATCTGCTCGTTCTGGCTGGTCTCGGCGCTGGTGGAGATCGGTGAGGTGCAGCGCGCCCGGCATCTGTGCGAGCGGCTGCTCGGCTACGCCAGCCCGCTCGAGCTGTACGCCGAGGAGATCGACCCGCGGACCGGACGTCACCTGGGCAACTACCCCCAGGCGTTCACCCACCTGGCCCTGATCAACGCACTGACCCACGTCATCCGAGCCGAACAGTCCATCAGCGCAGGCAAATTCCGCCCCGCGCACCCCGCGGGGTGAGGGGTTCGTCGTCGAGGTGAGCCAGCGCGCGGAAGCCATCGGCGAGACATTCCTGTAGGACGGCCAGGTCCGGCACGGCGGCGGTATCGGCGTTGATTCCCACGCAGCAGTTCCCCGCATGGGAAATCAGGATCACGTTGAATGCCGTGCCGAGTGTCGGGCCGAAGGCGTACATCCGCTCGATTTCCGCACCGGCGATGTACATCGGCATCGGCGAGCCCGGGACGTTCGAGGCAACGAAGTCCACATGCTTCAACATGGCCCCGACCATGCCGACGGGTAACCGATTCAGCACGGCCGCCGCGGCTGCCGAATACGGCATGGCGGGTTCGCGACGACACTCCAGCACCGCTGCGTGCAGCGTCCGCATCAGATCCGCGGGGTCGGCGGTGTCGGCCGGGAGCGCGAGCCTGGCCAGCGTGAGGCGATTGCCGCCGACCGGGTCGTCGGGCTTGCGCAGGCTGATCGGCATCGTCACGCGAAGCCGATCGATGGCCGCGCCATGACGTGCGTGGTAGGCGCGCAGACCCAGCATGATCGCGGCCAGGAAGGCGTCGTTGAGCGTGCAACCGGTGGCGTGCGCCGCCTCGCGCAGTTGCGCGACCGGCACGTCGAGCGTCGCGAAGCGCCGCCCGAGGCCACGCCGCGTCATCACCGGAGACCAGGTATCGGTCACCGGCCACACCAGATGTGCGAAGGATGCGGCCATCGCCGCGCCGTCCCGGATGGTGCGGATCGGATCTCGCACCGCCCGCCGGGCCAGCGGTAACAGGTGCGACATACCGCCGAGAGCCAGCGCCGAACCGACGGCCCGGTTCCAGGCCAGGATGGCGGCCAACTCGCCGCGCTGCTCGTAGGGCTGCACGGGCGCCGGACCACGATCGGCCGCGGACCGAGTGAAATCGAGGATCTCGTTCGCCAGCTGGATGCCACCCACGCCGTCGCTCAGCGAATGATGAAACTTCAGAACCAGCGCCGCCGCACCGTCGGTCAGGCCGGTCAGCAGGGTCAACTGCCACAGCGGCCGCACCGGATCGAAGGCGGTCATCGCCTCGTAGCGCGCGAACTCCAACACCGAGGACATCTCCGTCGACGCGGGCAGCACGATGTGCCGCACATGCCAGGACAGGTCGAAGTCGGTATCCCGTGTCCACCGTGGCGGAGCCAGACCGATCGGCATCGCGACCAGCCTGTCCCGGAATCTCGGCGCCACTCGCGACGCGCGATCCACCGTCCGGAGCAACCGATCCACCTCCGGAGCGGTGTCCAGGAGCAGGATCGACACGACCGTCGAGCGCAGGATCGCGTCACGCTCCATGGTCCAGGAGAACAAGTCCGACTGGGTCAGATGGGATTCGCGTGGATCGGTCGTCATCGTGCAACCGACGCTATCCACCTCGATCGGCGGGCCGGTAGAGACCGAACGCCCACCCGGCGGCGCCCAAAGACCCTAAGGCGCCGGAGCAGGTTTCATCTCACGCACGCTCGCGGATCTCGCGGAGGCGGATCAGGGAGGATTCGATCTCGGTGAGGCGGCGATCGCGGGCCGGGCCGGACTGTTCGGCCGCGGCCTCCTCCGCGGCGCGCAGGGATTCGTCCACCGAACGCAATGTCTGATTGGCGATTTCGGTGAAATGGTCGCGCAGGGTGCGCTGCACACCGCGCAGGCGGTGCCGGGATTCCTTGCTGACCTGGAAGATCACGTCGTCCATCAGGCGCGCGACGGCCGTCTTGGCCTCGGCCTGACGACGTTCGCGACGCAGTTTGCGGTCCTCCCACAGCGCGTTGACGCCCAGCAGTACCGCGGCCGCACCCGAGTACCAGTTCACCGGCGGAATGTTCAGCACACTGGCCAGCACCACGCCGACCATCAGCAGACCGCCGTAGGAACCCCGCATGATGTTCAGGATCGGTTGGATCACACCGATTTTCGCCGATGCGAGCGGTTCCAGGGAGGCCACCGGCTCGAGCACGTCGGCCGGATTCTCCAGGCGCAGATCCGCGAGTACGGCGTCGTAGTCGGTATCGGGGAACTTCTCCGCGACCTCCTGCGCCAATTCCACGGAGCGGTAGTGCGCGATGACGAAGTTCTCCTCCACCGCCTCACAGATGCGCGCGTCCAGATCCGCGCCGAATTCCTTCCAGCCGCGGGCCGGATCGCCCTTGACGATCTCGGCCTCGGCGTCGCGGACCAGGCTGCGCAGCCGATGACGCAGATCGTGTTCGATATCGGCCATCAGATCCGAACAGCCGTCCGCGAGGGTGATCTGCCAGTTCGCCGAGCGCTGCCGCAGACTGTCGGCCTCGGCGCGCGAGGCGCGCAGCTGCTCGGTGATCTCGGTGAACCGCTGCGGATCTCGTAACGTCTCGGCCTCGCTGCGCAGGGTCAGCGCCAGATGATCGGTGATGGTGCGGATATCGCGCACCGCCGCCTCGTGGGCCAGCGCGTCCGCGCGCCGCAGCACGTACTCGCGCAGATGCTCGATCAGTTGCGGCACACCGGATTCCAGGTCCCGGCGCTGATCCGCACCGGCCCGCAGATGTTTCTCGGCGGAGATCGGCGCGACCGCGAATCCCAGGCCCGCCTGGTCCAGCAGTTCGCGATTGCGCTGCTGCACCTGAGCCCAGACCGGATACCGGTCGATCTTGTTCAGCACGCAGATCACCGTCGGGCAGACCTGTTGGATCCGCGCCAGCAGCACGATCTGTTCGGGGGTGTACTCCTCGCCCGCGTCGGCGACGTACAGCACGGCGTCGGCGGCGGCGATCAACGACCAGGTGGTGGGCGTATCGGCGGGTGCGCCGGGCGCGTCCATCACGACGAACCCCTCGGCCAGCAGCGGGCTCGGATCGGTGAACTCCGCGCGGACCACACCGTCCAGGGACATCGCCGCCGCCGGATTCAGCGGGTCGACCGGCTGCCGTTCGGTGCGTCCGCCGACGACCGTGCGCACCAGCGTCGCGGTGGCCTGCGGCCCGTATTCGGCGATCACCGGGACGCTGACCGGGCTGTCGGTGGCGCTGACCACCGTCCCGACCAGTCCGTTGACCAGGGTGCTCATCCCGTTCTTGGGTTCGCCGACCACGACCAGGCGCACCCGGGGATCGGCGACCCGGGACCGGGACATGCTCAGCCGGGCGGTCAGATCGGCGCGCCCGGCCGCACGGGTGAGCCCCAGCAGCTCGTCGAGCTGCCGCAGCAACGGCGCCATCGCGTCGGGATGTTTGGCCGCGGCCGGATCGACCGTGGTCACAGCGCGATATGCAGGTCGGGAGCGGGATGGATCAGCAGGTGTGCGGGATCGGTGTCGGTTCCGGGCAGCAGACCACCGGACAGCCCCGCGGTCAGCCCGACGTGGCCGGAATCGTGCCACGGGGTGTAGTCGTTCGAATCGTGCACCTCCGCAATGGGTTTCGTCGGCAGGTGCGGGCTCACGGTCAGCTGCGGCAGCGTCGGGGCGTGCACGCCGGGCACGGTACCGTGGCCGCCCGGAATCTGCGGCGCGGTGACGGCGGGCGGGGTTTCGTGGCTCGGAATCGTCGGCATGCTCGGCGTGTGGGAGGGCATGCTCGGCTCGCGGGTCGGCATCGGAACCTCGTGCGACGGCGTCGAATCGTGCGACGGCGCGGGCTGCCGGGTGATGCCCGAATCCGAGGTGGACGTCGGGCCGCGCGTGGGCTGCGGGCCGTAGGTCGGCGTCGAATCGTGCGTCGGGGTGGAATCCCGTGTAGGCGTGGATGATTCATGACTCGGCGTCACGGTGGTCGGCGCGGTACCGGTACTCGGGTCGACGGTGGTCGGTCCGGGACGCGCGTCGGTGGTCGTGTCGTCCGTATACGTCGGGTTCGGGTGCCCGGCGATGGTGGAGGTGGTTCCGGCGCCGTGCTCACTGGACGGCGTTCCGGTCACAGTGGGCTCGGTGGAGGGGCCGTGTGCGTGGGACGGTGCGGTGCCGCCCGCGGTCGGGCCGTAGGTCGTATGCGTCGGCTTGAACGGGTGCGACGGATTCGCACCGCCCAGCTGCGGGAGCGGCGGAATGGTCGGCATGGCCGGGATGCTCACGTGCGGGAGCGGGGAATGATCCAACGTCCCGGTCAGCGGTTGCGCGACCGTCGGCCCGGTGCTCGCGCCGTGCTCCCCGCCCGGGGAGGCGGGCCCGGGCGTGGCCGCGGCGGCCGGACCGGGTTTGGGCAGACCGAGGAACGCCGCGGGCCCGACCGCCGCGGCCGCACCCAGCGGTATCGGCCCGAGATGATCCGGCAGCGCACCGGCCAGCGCGTGCACCGCCGGATCGGTATGGGCCGCGGGTTGCAGTGGCGTCGTGACGACCGGCTGCGGCACCGGAGGCGGGGCGATCGCCGCGACGGCGGGCTGGGGCGCGGTAGCGACCGAGGTCGCGACGGCGGGCGTGGTCACCGCCGCGGGCGCGGCGACCGACGCGGGTACGGATGGGACGACGGGCCCGGCCACGGGCAGCGACAACGCGGCGGTGGCGGGAACGACCGGCCCGGCAGCGGATACGACCGGCCCCGCGATACTCACCGGCATCGCCGCACCGGGCACCGCGGCCTGCGGGACACCGGCCCCGGGAACCACGCCGGGCGTGCCGATCGGGCCGTGCGCGGATCCCGGCCCTTCGGTACCGGAAACACCCATCCCCGAACGGATTCCGGGCGTCGGCCCGACGAGGTTCTGGACCAGTGTGGACTCCGGGCCCGGCGCCGCGGTCGGTGCGGACTCGCCGCCGCCCAGCCACTGACCGTAGGTGTCGATCTGCTCCCCGATACCGCCGACGACGCCACCCGCGGCCTGCGCACTCGCATGCAGCCAGACCCCGTCGAATCCGGCGTGCGCGTCGAGGTGCACCTGCACCCCGGCGTACACGCTCAACTCGGCGCTGCCGACCCCGTCGAATCCGGAAACCATGTGCAGCGCATCGCTTTCCGAGCCGAACGGGCCGAAACCCGCTCGCCCGTCGGCGGCCGAGGCCGACGGATCACCCAGATCGATGGGCCCGGCACCGTCGGCGACGTCGGAAACCGAGGCATCGGCCGGATGGACCAGACTCGTCAGCGTTGCGCCCTGACCGCCCTGCGCGGCGATCGGCGCCGCCGCCGGATGGATGCCGGGCAGACCGAAATCCGAACCACCGTTGCCGGAATTCAGCTTCGGAATCTGAAATTCCGGGACCGAGGGGACGCTGGGCATCGCCGGGACGTCCGGCATCGCGGGAACGCTCGGCAGATCGAACGGCGAATCACCGGTACCGGGAGTGTTCCCGAAACCGGGAATACCGTTGTTCAGACCCGGGATTCCGTTGCCGAGGTTCGGCACCCCGTTGCCGAGACCGGGCACGGTGCCCGTGCCGGGCAGATGATCGGTGCCGGTACCCGGCACGACCCCTTCGCTCGGGCCGGGGACCACACTCAATCCCGGTGTGCTGCCATCGGTTCCGGGCATCCCGTGCATACCGGGAATCTTGCTCAGATCGGGCTGCTGCGCCTCGGCTGCGGGCCCGGTCTCGATCTGAACGTGAAATTCGAAGCCCGGCGGAAGATTCGGGAATGCGAGCAGCGGATGGTCCGAGGCGGCCGCCCCCGGATGGCCGAGGACCGGCGGCACCGAATCCGGGGCCGGATCCGGATAGGTGACGACCGGGCTGGGCGCATTGGGCTGCGGATCCTGCAGCGACCAGCCCGCAATCCGGCTGGCGTCGTGGGATTCACCGTTCTCCGGCGTGGTGCTGCCCTCGGCCACCAGGGCACCGCCGGTGACGTACGCCCCTGCCCTCGCGACCCGCGCAACGCCGGTCGCGACGCGATACGCGGTGTCCCCGGCGTGATCGCCCGGGTCCTCCGCGTCTGCGTCGAGGGGCAGGTCACGCGTCATACACACTCCACTCTCAGGTGTCCGGCCCGGAAACCGAACGGGTCTTGCCAACTGTCAAGAACAGGTAACACCATATTTCCGGATGGACCGGCTGTCACATCCTCCAGGCACGGTGAATACCGGATCATGGTGCGCCACACCAGGGTGCCAGTGCGCGGTTCGATTCGAAAGCCCCGATATCGACCGGCAGAACGGAACCGAAGGGCCGGAAACATCCTCGCGCGATCCCGCGATCAGGGCGAGCACACCGGCCGGAGGCTATTTGCCCTTCGGTTTGTCCGAAGCGGCCTCGGTCGACAACGCGGCGACGAAGGCCTCCTGCGGAACGTCGACACGTCCGATCGTCTTCATTCGCTTCTTACCCTCCTTCTGCTTCTCCAGCAGTTTCCGCTTGCGGCTGATGTCACCGCCGTAGCACTTGGCCAGCACGTCCTTGCGGATCGCCCGGATGTTCTCGCGCGCAATGATCTTCGAGCCGATGGCCGCCTGGATGGGCACCTCGAACTGCTGCCGCGGAATGAGTTCGCGCAGTTTGGTGGTCATCTTGTGGCCGTAGGCCTGCGCGGCGTCGCGGTGCACGATCGCGGAGAACGCGTCCACGGCCTCGCCCTGCAGCAGAATGTCGACCTTCACCAGATCGGCTTCCTGCTCACCGGCCTCCTCGTAGTCCAGGCTCGCGTAACCGCGGGTGCGGGATTTGAGCGAGTCGAAGAAGTCGAAGATGATCTCCGCCATCGGCAGCGTGTACCGCATCTCGACGCGGGTCTCGGACAGATAGTCCATGCCGCCGAGTTCACCGCGGCGCGACTGGCACAGCTCCATGATCGAACCGATGAATTCGCTCGGCGCGATCACCGTGCACTTGACCACCGGCTCGTACACGTGCCGCAGCTTGCCCTCGGGCCAGTACGACGGGTTGGTCACCACATGTTCGGTGCCGTCCTCGAGTACCACGCGGTAGACCACGTTGGGTGCAGTGGAGATCAGGTCCAGACCGAACTCGCGCTGCAGGCGTTCGCGAGTGATCTCCATGTGCAGCAGGCCCAGGAAGCCGCAGCGGAAGCCGAATCCCAGCGCCACCGAGGTTTCCGGGGTGTAGGTCAGGGCGGCATCGTTGAGCTGCAACTTCTCCAGCGCGTCGCGCAGGTCCGGATAGTCCGAGCCGTCGACCGGGTACAGGCCCGAGTAGACCATCGGGCGCGGGTCCTGATATCCGGCCAGGGCCTCGGACGCGCCGTCGCGGGCGGTGGTGACGGTATCGCCGACCTTCGACTGCCGCACATCCTTCACCCCGGTGATGAGGTATCCCACCTCGCCGACGCCCAGACCCTGCGTCGGCTTGGGCTCCGGGGAGACGATGCCGATCTCGAGCAGTTCGTGGGTCGCGCCGGTGGACATCATCTTGATCTTCTGGCGCGGGGTGAGCTTGCCGTCGACCACGCGCACGTAGGTGACCACGCCCCGGTAGGTGTCGTAGACCGAGTCGAAGATCATCGCGCGAGCCGGGGCCTCCGCCGCGCCCACCGGCGCCGGGATCTGCTCGATCACCGCATTCAGCAGTTCGGCCACACCGACGCCGGTCTTCCCGGACACGCGCAGCACGTCCTCGGGCTCACAGCCGACGATGTGGGCGAGTTCGGCCGCGTAGCGGTCCGGGTCGGCGGCGGGTAGGTCGATCTTGTTCAGCACCGGGATGACCGTCAGATCCTTGTCCAGCGCCAGATAGAGATTGGCCAGTGTCTGCGCCTCGATGCCCTGCGCGGCATCGACCAGCAGGATCGCACCCTCACACGCCTCGAGCGCCCGGGACACCTCATAGGTGAAGTCCACGTGACCGGGGGTGTCGATCAGATGCAGGACATAGTCCGAACCGTCGACGGACCAGGGCAGCCGCACGTTCTGGGCCTTGATGGTGATACCGCGCTCACGCTCGATATCCATCCGGTCCAGGTACTGCGCGCGCATCGCCCGCTCCTCGACAACTCCGGTGAGCTGCAGCATGCGATCGGCCAGGGTCGACTTCCCGTGGTCGATGTGCGCGATGATGCAGAAATTCCGAATTTGCGACGGATCGGTAAACGTGGTATCGGCGAAGCTGGGCACTGGGCTCCTGGTCACGAAGGGTATTCAGGCGGCATCCATGATCCCATGAGCTCGCACCGACCCGCCCCCGAGGTCCGAACTGGCCGCGGCGAGTGCGCAAACCAGCGGCACGGCCGGTTCGGATCGCATATACCGAGACGCATCGAGAATTCGATACCGTGCGTGCATCGGACTATTCATCATCGGTGTTGGACAGGCATCAGCGACCGGCCGTAATGTCGTCGGGGCGTGAGGCGAGTCACTCGCGGTCCGGACATTCTTTTCACGGGTTCGCGGCGCATTACGCGCCGTATTTCCCGGATCGAAAGGAGTGGACGATGGCGTTCACTCACAATTCCGCGACGCCCCTGGACTCGGCAGTGAGCAAATTCTTCCGCCGCGTCGTGCCACTGCTGATCATCATGCTGATCTGCAATCAACTCGACCGCGCCAACATCGGATACGCCACCAAATACCTGGAGGCGGACGTCGGAATCGGCGCGGCCGCATACGGTTTCGGAGCGGGCATCTTCTTCGTCGCGTACGCGATATTCGAGTTGCCCAGCAATATGATGCTGGAGAAATTCGGCGCGCGAATCTGGCTGACCCGGATCATGGTCACCTGGGGCCTGGTCGCGGCCGCCATGGTCTTCGTCCGCAATGCCGAGATGTTCTACGTCCTGCGCTTTCTGCTCGGCGCGACCGAGGCGGGTTTCTTCCCCGCGGTCATCTTCTATCTGGCCAAATGGCTGCCCAACGCACATCGTGGACGCGCCACCGCACTGTTCGTCGCCGGATCGTCGGTGGCCGCTGCGGTGTCCGGCCCCATCTCCGGACCGCTGCTCACCATGAACGGACTGCTGGGTGTGCACGGCTGGCAGTGGATGTTCGGTATCGAAGGGCTGCTGTCGGTCGTCGTCGGCGTCATCGCGTACCTGCTGCTGGATTCCCGGATCGCCGATGCCCGATGGCTCAGCGAAACCGAGCGGACCGCCCTGTCTGACGCGGTCGAGGCCGAGGAACAGCACATCGTGTCCACCTCCGACAAACGCACCCTCTCGCGGTGGCGGATGCTGGCCGATCCGCAGATGCTGCTGTTCTGCTGGATCTACTTCGCCATTCAGCTCTCGATCTACGCCAACACATTCTGGCTGCCGACCATCGTGCGACGCATCCACGGCCTCGGTGACACCACCGTCGGACTGCTCTCCGCGCTGCCCTGGCTCAGCGCCGTCGTCGCGATGTATCTGACCGCCCGGATCGGCGATCGCCGCGGTAATCGTCGTCCGTTGCTGATCGGATCACTGCTGACCGCGGCCGTGGGCACCTATCTGGCAGCGGTGGTCTCGCCGTGGCCTGCGCTGGTCTTCCTGTGTGTCGCGGCAATGGGCTTCAAGAGCGCGAGCCCGCTGTTCTGGTCCATTCCGCAGTCCACCCTGCATCCGCTGGTGCTGGCGCCGGCCATCGCGGTGATCAATTCGCTCGGCAATCTGGGCGGCTTCGTCGCGCCCTACGGCTTCGGCCTGATCAAATCAGCCACCGGCACAGTGACCTGGGGGCTGTACGCGCTGGCCGCGGCCTCCGCCCTCGCCGCGGCGTCGGTTCTGTTGATCCGGCGTCATCGACTCGGCGGAGCGGCCGCCGCATCCGGCTCGACCGAGCCCGCACCCCGTTTCGACGGCGGTGAACCCACCCCCGCCTGATCCTCTCCCACCCATCGGACAGAAAGTTGTTCATGACCGTGTCCTCCGCGACCACCCGATCCCACCCGGCATCCCGACCCGCCGCGATCCCCGTCGTCACCGAGATGAGGGTGGTCCCGATCGCCGGACACGACAGCATGCTGCTGAATCTCAGCGGGGCGCACTCGCCGTACTTCACTCGAAATCTGTTGATACTCACCGATTCCGATGGCAACACCGGTGTCGGCGAGGTGCCGGGCGGCGAACCCATCCGGCGCACCCTCGAGGACTCGCGCGGGCTGGTGGTGGGTCGGCGGATCGGCGACCACCATGCGGTCCTGGCCGACATCCGGCACACCTTCGGCGACCGCGATGCGGGCGGACGCGGAGCGCAGACCTTCGATCTGCGGGTCACCGTCCACGCGGTCACGGCGGTGGAATCGGCGCTGCTGGATCTGCTCGGACGGCACCTGGACGTACCCGTCGCCGCGCTGCTCGGCGAGGGCCGGCAGCGCAGCCGGGTGCGGGCGCTGGGATATCTGTTCTTCGTCGGGGATCGGAACCGGACCGACCTGGCCTATCGAGGTCCCACCGACGAGGCCGCGGACGCGGACGAGTGGCTGCGCCTGCGGCACGAGCAGGCGCTCACGCCCGAAGCGGTGGTGCGCCTGGCCGAGGCCGCGCAGGCCCGCTACGGATTCGCCGATTTCAAACTGAAGGGCGGCGTCCTGGCGCCCGCCGAGGAGGCCGCCGCGGTCCGCGCACTCGCCGAACGGTTCCCCGAGGCCCGGATCACCCTGGACCCCAACGGCGGCTGGCTCCTGGACGAGGCGGTGCGCACCGCGCGGGATCTGCACGACGTCCTCGCCTACGCCGAGGATCCCGTCGGCCCGGAGGGCACGCTGTCCGGCCGCGAAGTGATGGCCGAATTCAAACGCGCCACCGGGCTGCCGACCGCTACGAACATGATCGCCACCGATTGGCGTGAGATGGGCCATGCCATCCGCTCGAACGCGGTCGACATCCCGCTCGCCGACCCGCATTTCTGGACGATGGCCGGTTCGGTGCGCGTCGCGCAGCTCTGCGATGCCTGGGGCCTGACCTGGGGCTCACACTCCAACAACCACTTCGACGTGTCGCTGGCCATGTTCACCCATGTGGCCGCGGCGGCGCCGGGCGAGATCACCGCCATCGATACGCACTGGATCTGGCAGGACGGCCAGCGCATCACCGTCGATCCGCTGACCATCCGCGACGGACAGCTCACCGTCCCCGACGCGCCCGGCCTGGGCGTGGAGCTGGACCTCGAACGGGTCGAGGCGGCGCACGAGCTGTATCTGCGCGAAGGGCTGGGCGCGCGCGACGACGCCCGCGCCATGCGATACCTGATCCCGGACTGGCAGTTCGACAGCAAACGTCCCGCACTGTGCCGCTAGGCGGTTCGCTGCGACCAGGCGGGATGAGAACCGTGGAATCGGCCGTTATGCTCGCGGACTATGGCCGGTACGTGGAGCTCACTAGGCAAGCAGTTGGGAACCCTTGCCTGGGAACAGGGCCCTCGGATCGTCCGACAGCAGGCTCCCAAGCTGGTCGATCGGATGCAGCGCTCCACGATGTGGGATCGGGCGGTGGGCAAACGCCGCCCGCCCGGTGTGGCGGTGCGGCCGACGGCATCGGTTCCGGTGCCGACGCACGAGCGGGCCCGTCAGGTGGTCTACTGCCCGCGTCTGGACGGGCGAGCCGATCCCGGCGAAATCGTCTGGACCTGGGTGCCGTTCGAAGAGAACCCGAACGAGGGCAAGGATCGCCCGGTGCTGGTCGTCGGCCGCGCCGGGACCACCCTGCTCGGGTTGATGCTCTCCTCGAATCCGGAACGTTCGCGCGATCACCACTGGGTCGAGATCGGTTCGGGCCCTTGGGATTACCAGGGCCGGACGAGCTGGGTGCGGCTGGATCGCGTACTCGACGTCCCCGAGGAGGGCATCCGGCGCGAGGGGGCGATCCTGCCGCGCCGGACCTTCGACATCGTCGCGCATCGACTGTGCCGGGAGTATCACTGGCAGTGAGCCGGGCCGGAACTTGGCGGCATTCTCCTGATTTCGGTACAGTTCCGTCCGTAGTAAGCGTCCGACCAGGGCGATTTCACTCGGAGTCCACCCGGCTGGTAGTCTCGATCGTCGGTGCGGCGCTACCCGAACATCACGATTTCGACGTAGTGCGCCCAGAGACTTCCCGGTAGTACAGAACACACCACACAAACGACAGGAATCAGAGGAACTACGCGTGGCCAACATCAAGTCCCAGATGAAGCGGATCCGCACCAACGAGGCGGCGCGTCTGCGCAACCAGTCGGTGAAGTCCGCGCTGCGCACCTCCATCCGCAAGTTCCGCGAGGCCGCCGCGGCCGGTGAGAAGGACCAGGCCAAGGACCTGCTGGTCACCGCGAGCCGCAGCCTGGACAAGGCCGCCTCCAAGGGCGTCATCCACGCCAACCAGGCCGCCAACAAGAAGTCGGCGCTGGCGCTGGCGTTCAACAAGATCGGCTGATTCTTCGCGGTAGTACCTACCGCATACGCTTTATCGCCGCCGTGGCAGAGGGTCTGTGAAAGCAGACGACCACGGCGGCTTTTGTCGTGCTTGCAGCATTCGTTCTGGCCCGGGATCGAACTTTTGTGTGCCGTGATCGACCGGGCGGGGAGCCTGCGGCATCGAGATCGGCAGTCGCCCGCCCACGACCGGGGAGGATTACCTGCCCGCGATCCGGGAGCCGACCCGCCGATGGGTGGGACTCAGAGTGCAAACGGGTGGGACTCAGGCAACGCCGTGTAGGTCCAGAATGGTGGACAGGGCGTGTTCGAGGGCGTACGTCGCATCGGCGGCCCCGCCCTTGACGTCGGCATTGAGGGTGGCGACGATCTGCAGGGCCGAACCGATCGTCGCGGCTGTCCAGCCGCGGGCCTGGCCCTGGGCCTTCTTCACTTTCCACGGGGGCATGCCGAGCTGAGAGGCGAGTTTGAACGGGTCGCCGCGACCGGCCGAGCCGACCCGGGCGATGGTGTGCACCGAATCGGCGAGAGCGTCGGCGAGCAGGACCGCGGGCACACCGCGGTCGGTGGCCCAGCGCAGCGCCTCCATCGCGGCGGGACGATCGCCCGCGACGGCCAGATCCGCGACATCGAATCCGGTCACCTCCGCCCGGCCCGAGTAGTAGCGGCGCACCGCGGCGATATCGACCTTGCCGCCGGTGTCGGCAGCCAGCTGGGAACAGGCCGCGGCGAGCTCGCGCAGATCCGAGCCGACCGCCTCCAGCATCGCCTGCACCACCTCCGCCTGGACCCGCAGACCCGCGGACCGGAATTCGTTGCGCACGAACTCGACCCGCTCACCGGCCTTACTGATCTTGGCGCAGTTGTGCGTGACCGCGCCCGCCTTCTGCAGCGCCGGGGCCAGCGCCTTGGCGCGACCGCCGCCGGAATGCAGGATGACCAGAACCACGCCCTCGGGCGGCTCCGCCGCCGCGCTGGTGATGACCCCGACCGCGTCCTTGCCCGCCTCGGCAGCGGACTCCAGGACGATCACCCTGTCCTCGGCGAACAGCGACGGGCTCAGCAACTCGGCCAGCTCGGCGGTACTCGCATCACCGGCCCGCAACCGATCCACCGGTAGCGCTTCGGGATCCGGGGCGTCCGCGCGCACGCCGGAGACGATCGAGGCGACCGCGCGCTCGATGAGCAACTCTTCCTCACCGAGCACGAGATGGACGGAGGCAGGACGATCGGTCACGTCCCGCATCCTACGGTGAGCCACCGACACCGCCGCACCTCGCCGCCGTCAGATTCGGCGAGCGTCACCGGGCGGCACGGCTGTCCTGCGATCGCGCTTCGGGCGGATCGGCCCCTGACGGATCCGACGGGCGGGTGATGCGGTGGAACAGGATCAGCAGGCCGCCGACGAGTATCGCGAGGGCGAATCCGCCCCGCGGCCCGTCCGGTAGCGACACCGAAATACCCAGTGACGCACCATGTTCGGCGACGAACAGCAGCCACCACAGCGGTGGTCCGGTCAATCGCAACACCAGTACCCCCGCGGGCAGCCAGGCACAGGACAGCACCGCACCGAGCGCGCCGATCACTGTGATCGGTGCGATCACCGGCTCCACCAGCAGATTCGCCACGATGGCGAGCAGGCCGACACGTCCGGTCAGTGCGACGATCAGCGGGGCGGTCAGCAGGAAGGCCGCCGTGGCGACGCCGACTGCCTCGGCCGGACCGCGCCGCCAGCCACGTTCCTCGAGCCAGTGCGACCACCGCGGCGCGAGCACGATCAGCCCGACCGTCGCCAGTACGGACAGCGCGAACCCGATGTCCAGGGCCAGCTCCGGAGACCACCCGATCAACCCGATCGTCGCACCGCACAGTGCGGGCAGGGCTTGTTTGCGCCGACCGAGCAACACCGCGAGCACGGCCACACCACCCATCACCGCCGCGCGCAGCACCGTCGGCGAGGGCCGTGCCAGAACGACGAAACCGATCAGAGCCAGTGCCGCGAGCACCGCGCCGACGCGAGGATCGATCGTCAGCAGGCGCATCGAAATCATCACCGTGGCAAGCACAATCGTCACGTTCGTGCCCGACACCGCCACCAGGTGCGAGAGTTCGGTGTGCTGGAAATCCTCGCGCACCTGATCGGGCAGCCGGGATACGTCACCGTCGACCAACCCCGGCAGCACCCCGGCCTCGGTGCGCGGCAGAGCGTGCGAGGCCGCCGCGGCGAAGTGCGCGCGAACCGATCCGGCCGCGCGCTGCCACCACGGCGCGCGCTCGACGGTGACCGGTGGCCCCTGCGCCCGCAGCACCGCCACCGTGAGATCCCGCCGCCACGGCCGATCCAGACGCGCCCGGAACCGCACCACCTGCCCCGGCAGCAGTCCCGGCCACCCGGCCTGTGCGGCGAGCACGATCACCGCACCACCCGCCTGCACCGGCACCGAACCGTGCCGATACTCCCGCAGATCCGCCTCGACCATCCACTGCCGACCACCGAAGGATTTGGCGGGCAACGGTTTCGGATCATCGGTCGGCACGGCGATCACCGTCAGATAGGTACCCACCGCCGCCGTCCGCAACGGATGCGTCGCAACCCCATACTCGCGCCACGCCGCCGCGATCCCGAACCCCACCCCCGCGACCAGCGCAGCCAACAGCACCGCAGCAGCCATCCGCCCCCCGGCCCGGCGAACCCGAACCGCCCCGACCCCCACCACAATCGCCACCCCGACCAGCACACCCACCACCATCACCCCCACCCACCATCCCGCCAGCACAGTCACAACCGTTATCCCCCAACACATCACAGCCGCAGGAACCAACCGCGCATCCAACACCGTCGGCACCACCCCACCCTCCCCATCTCCCCGCACCCCGCGCCCACTCACCCGACACCCCCAACACTCCGCCCGATCCCATCTCCACCCGCCGAGCCGCGCATCCGAGCGCCGCCCCCGAACACCCACACACATGCGCCGCACGCACCACCATCAACCGCACCGACACACAAGCACCTACTCCACACACAAACCGCGTCGCCCACACCAGAATCGGCCTCGGACTTCCTCATACATCCGCCACACGCAACAGCAGCAGCACCAACGCACAAACACTTGCCCCACGCACGAACCGCGACGCACACAACGACATCGCCCTCGAGCACCAGTGCACACTCGCCACACGCACCGGCATCAGCCGCACCCAGGTACAGGTATCTGCTCCACACATCAGCGGGAGACTCAGCTGCCGGAACAGCAGGCTTGCACATGCTGCAATCACGTTCGGACATGGGCACTTCCGGCTTGGGTACTCCGGTGGAGGCTTGGGGTGGGC
>NZ_BAGB01000028.1 GCF_000308615.1 Nocardia jiangxiensis NBRC 101359 | reverse complement strand
GAACAACGTGGCCTTCCCGTCCGCGCCGACCATCACCTCACCGTCCCGGTTGGGCAGCGTCGAGGCCAGCAGTCCGGCCAGCTCCTCCTCCCGCGCACCGTCGAAAACCGGTGTGGCGAGGTTGGTTTCGGGCTCCGCGGACAGCAACTCCTCGGGCAGCCGCTGCGCCCAGTCCGGACGATCGCCGCCGTCGGCGAGCTGAATGTTCCAGCCCGTCTTGCCGATCCAGCCCAGATGCGTCTCCAGGATCTGGCCGATGTTCATCCGGCGCGGCACACCGTGCGTGTTCAGGATGATGTCGACCGGAGTCCCGTCGGGCAGGAACGGCATGTCCTCCTTCGGCAGGATCTTGCCGATGACGCCCTTGTTACCGTGCCGACCCGCCAGCTTGTCGCCGTCCTGGATCTTGCGCTTCTGCGCCACGTACACGCGCACCAGCTCGTTCACACCGGGAGGCAGATCGTCGTCGTCATCACGCGAGAACACCCGGATACCGATGACCTTGCCCGACTCACCGTGCGGCACCTTCAGCGAGGTGTCGCGCACCTCACGCGCCTTCTCACCGAAGATCGCACGCAGCAGCCGCTCCTCCGGAGTCAGCTCGGTCTCACCCTTCGGAGTGACCTTGCCGACCAGGATGTCACCGTCACGAACCTCCGCACCGATACGCACGATGCCACGCTCGTCGAGATCGGCCAGGACTTCCTCGGAGATGTTCGGAATGTCGCGGGTGATCTCCTCCGCACCCAATTTCGTTTCCCGCGCGTCGACTTCGTGCTCCTCGATGTGGATCGAGGTGAGCACGTCCTCCTCCACCAGACGCTGTGACAGGATGATCGCGTCCTCGTAGTTGTAACCCTCCCAAGGCATCACCGCGACGAGCAGGTTCTTGCCCAGGGCCATTTCGCCGTTCTGGGTACTGGGTCCGTCGGCCAGGACCTGCCTCGGCTCCACGCGCTGACCCTCGTCCACGATCGGACGCTGATTCGCGCAGGTGCCCTGGTTCGTACGGCTGAACTTGTGCATCCGATACGAACGCCGGGTGCCGTCGTCGTGCATGACGGTGACGAAATCGGCCGAAACCTCTTCCACCACACCCGATTTCTCGTTCACCACGACATCACCGGCATCGATCGCCGCCCGCAGCTCCATACCGGTGCCGACCAGCGGCGACTCGGAACGAATCAGCGGCACAGCCTGTTTCTGCATATTCGCGCCCATCAGCGCGCGGTTCGCGTCGTCGTGCTCGAGGAACGGGATCATCGCCGTCGCGACCGACACCATCTGGCGCGGTGAGACATCCATGTAGTCGACCAGCGCGGGATCGACCAGCGCGACCTCGGAATCCTTGCGGCGCACCAGAACTCGCGAGGAGGTGAAACGCCCGTCGGCATCGAGCGGTTCGTTCGCCTGCGCGACGACGTGCCGGTCCTCCTGATCCGCGGACAGATAGTCGACCTGCTCGGTCACTTTGCCGTCGACCACCCGGCGGTACGGCGTCTCGATGAAACCGAACGGGTTGACCCGCGCGTACACCGACAGATAGCCGATCAGACCGATATTCGGACCCTCGGGGGTTTCGATCGGGCACATCCGCCCGTAGTGGCTGTAGTGCACGTCGCGGACCTCGAGACCGGCACGTTCGCGGGTCAGGCCACCCGGGCCCAGCGCCGAGAGACGACGTTTCTGGGTGAGGCTCGCGAGCGGATTGCGTTCGTCCAGGAACGTCGAGGACTGTGAGGTGCCGAAGAACTCCCGGATGGCCGCCACGACCGGGCGGATGTTCATCAGGGTCTGCGGGGTGATCGCCTCGACGTCCTGCGTGGTCATGCGCTCGCGCACCACGCGCTCCATCCGGGACAGGCCCAGCCGCACCTGGTTCTGGATGAGCTCGCCGATGGTCCGCAACCGGCGGTTGCCGAAATGATCGATGTCGTCGACATCGACCGGCACCTCCTCGCCACCGGGCACGGTCATCGTCGCATCGCCCGCATGCAGATGCAGGAGATATTCGATGATCGCGACGATGTCCTCCTCGGTGAGCACCCGGTCGGCGTCCGCGGCGGGATCGACGCCGAGTTTGCGGGTGATCTTGTGCCGGCCGACGCGAGCCAGGTCGTACCGCTTCTCCTTGAAGAACAGGTTCTCCAGCAGCACCTGCGCGGATTCCTTCGTGGGCGGCTCACCCGGGCGCAGTTTGCGATGAATGTCCAGCAGCGCCTCGTCGGTGCCCGCCGTATTGTCCTTCTCCAGGGAGGTCATCATGATCTCCGAGAAGCCGAAACGCTCGGTGATCTGCTCGGCGCTCCAGCCCAGCGCCTTGAGCAGAACCGTCACCGGCTGGCGGCGTTTGCGGTCGATACGCACGCCGATGGTGTCGCGTTTGTCGATATCGAATTCCAGCCACGCGCCGCGGCTCGGGATGACGCGGGCACTGTGCAGTGTCTTCTCGGTGGTCTTGTCGACGGACTCGTCGAAGTACACGCCCGGCGAACGCACCAGCTGCGAGACGATCACCCGCTCGGTGCCGTTGACCACGAAAGTGCCGCGATCGGTCATCATCGGGAAATCACCCATGAAAACCGTCTGGGACTTGATCTCGCCGGTGTTGTTGTTGATGAACTCCGCGGTGACGAACAGCGGGGCCGCGTAGGTCAGATCCTTGTCCTTGCATTCCTCGACCGAGGCCTTGACGTCCTCGAAACGGGGATCGGACAGGGACAGCGACATCGTGGCGGCGAAGTCCTCGATCGGGCTGAACTCGTCGAGCACCTCCTCCAGGCCACCCAGGACCGAATCACCTGCCGCGCCCGCCCGTTCCCGCCACGTTCGCCCGCCGATCAGCCAGTCGAACGACTCGGTCTGAACGGCCAGCAAATCCGGAATCGCCAGGGGTTCACCGAGTTTGGCGAACGAAACCCGTCCGGGTGCACCCGGAATCCGGGCGATCGAGCTGACGGTATCCACCTCGGTCTGACTCGAGACTGCCAAGATACGTCCTTCCAGCACCTCGCGCCGACCACGCCTGCGCGCGGTCGTCGCGGTAGTAGCCGTCCTGTGGGCTGCATTCCTCATGGCGCACCGTGCCGGATACCGACCTAACCTGACTCGACACCGACGGACGGAAAGCGACACGCAGACAGTGCGACTTTCCGCAGTCAATTTCATTTTCGAGAGCTGGACAGCATGCGCCCCGGCGCGAAAACCAAAATTACACCCGAAACGACGAGATGTCGAGGGCAGAAACAAACAGACACCACAATCCGAGTGCCTTTCCCCTTTCAATAATGACATCCGGATATATGGCTCGTCAAGGACGATTCGGCGGGTTATTACGGCAAGTCGAGCCGAGGCCGGACAGTCGCGTCCTCGCGCGCGGGTCCCGGCTGCAGTATCTCGATGGTGTCGGACCTGGTGCGGGACTTCGGTTCCAGCGCCGGGGAATCCGGGCCGTCCGTCTCGGCGCTCGCCGCCTGCGGGGACGAGTCCGGTTCCGCCGACTCGTCGGGCTCCGCGGCTGCTTCGCCCGGTGTCGAACGCTCCAGGAAACGCAGCAACTCGACCGGGAAGGGCAGGACCAGCGTCGAATTCTTCTCCGCCGCGACCTCCACCACGGTCTGCAACAGGCGAAGCTGCAATGCGGCGGGGGCGGCCGCCATCGTCTTGCCCGCATCGGCCAGTTTCTGGGATGCCTGCAGTTCGCCCTCCGCGGTGATGACGCGGGCCCGGCGTTCGCGTTCGGCCTCGGCCTGGCGGGACATCGAGCGCTTCATCGATTCGGGCAGAGCCACATCCTTGATCTCCACCCGATCGATGTGCACGCCCCAGGACAGCGCCGGGCTGTCGATCATCAGCTCCAGGCCCCGATTGAGATGCTCCCGGTTGGACAGCAGATCATCCAGATCGCTCTTGCCGATGATCGACCGCAGCGAGGTCTGCGCCACCTGCGCGATCGCGAACAGGTAATCCTGCACGTCGACCACCGCCTGCACCGGATCGATGACCCGGAAGTACACCACGGCGTCCACCCGCACGGTCACGTTGTCCCGGGTGATGCCCTCCTGCCCCGGCACCGGCATGGTGACGATCTGCACCGGCACCTTGCGCATCCGGTCGACCACCGGAATCAACACCCGCAACCCGGGCTCGCGCACGTCACGCACCCGCCCGAACCGGAACACCACCCCGCGTTCGAACTGCTCCACCACTCGCATACTCGCCCCGAACGCGATCCCGGTCAGTACCGCTCCCGCCCCCACCAGGACGCCGAAGATGCCCAAGATATCCATATCGCACCACCACGCGAATCGCCCGGCACACGGAAGAACCGGGCCCTGCATCGATCATGGCACCGAGTCGTCGCGCGTGCGAGCACGATTATGCTGCGCTACCGGCCGGATCCGAGCGGTGCACACGCAGCCGTTGCACTACTGATCATTTCGGTCGAACCATGCGTCGGGCATTCGCGCGAACAACTCCATGGGCAAGTCCTCGACGACGGGATGACGGCCGACGCTCACGTACACATCGCCGAGCCGGGTGGGCACGATCAGGTTCGCGGACTGGTCCAATTCGGTGTCACACCACCGTCGAAGCAGCCGGACGAGCTCCCGGTGCTCGGCTTCGGTCAACGGAGTGTCGTCGGTGTCCGCCATACGATCAGCCTAGGGGCGAGGTCCATCGGATCACCCGCCGATCGACAGCCGATCATGTCGGGCCGCCACAAACATCCGTTAAGCCCGTCAGCGGCGACACGACAACCACCGCGACACATCATTTCATCGTGGTCGCGGTGCTGCTCGATCGGATACACCCACCGGTATCCGTGCGACGCGCCCCCGGCGCGCTGGCCGCATTCGCCCGGAAACTGTTCGGACAGAGCCCGGCGCCGACCGGCGACCCGGTCTTCGACTCGTTCTTCCGCATCGACTCCGCCGACCCGGACCATGCCCGCTCGCTCGTCGGGCCGCAGCTGATGCACGCACATGTCACCGGCGGGCCGCCGCCCTGGCAGATCGTCGGATCCGAACTGCTCACCTGCACACCGACTTCCGGCCGCATCCACGACCCGAACCTGGTTTTCGCCTACGCCGGGCCGACGGTGCGCGTCGCGGAACTGCTCGGCCGCTGAGCCCGGTCGCCGGCAGGCTGCTCCACGTCCAGCGAAATCCCGCTCACCAGGGGTATCGAACGGCACAATATGGCGATGCGACCAATTGCCCGAGTGATGCTGGCTGCCGCTTCCGGACTATTTCTCGTGACACCCGGCCCCGCCGTGGCCGCTCCCGCCGTCTCGCACGCTCAACTGCCCACCATGTCCGCCGAGCCGAACGGCGTACAGGCCCCGTTCGCCGAGCTCGCCGACGGGAACACCGGTGCGGTGCGCTGGTCGCGTCAGCCGAACACCCGGACCCCGATGGGCAGCATCACGAAGGTGATGACCGCGCTGGTCGTCCTGGAGGCGGGCAATCTGGACCGTGCCATCACCGTGCCGCAGGCGATCATCGCCTACGACCGCAAGTACGACGGCAGCACCGCGGGCCTGGTCCCCGGCGAGATACTCACAGCCAGACAGTTGCTGTACGCGATGATGCTCCCCTCCGGCTGCGATGCCGCCTACACCCTCGCCGAGGCGTACGGCCCCGGTCAGGCCGCCTTCATCGCCGAGATGAACGCCACCGCAGCACGTCTGGGCCTGGCGAACACCCATTTCACCGACCCGAGCGGCCTGCCCGCGCCCACCGGCCACGCCACCTATTCCACCCCGGCGGACCTGGTGAAACTCGGTATGCACGCCATGGCTCAGACCTATCACCAGCCCGCCGGTCCCGCCAATCGCGACCATGTCTGGCGCACAACGAATCTCCTGCTCCGCGACTATCCCGGCACCGTCGGCATCAAAACCGGCTCCACCGACGCCGCGGGCACATGCCTGTTGTTCGAGACGGTCCGCGCGGGCCAACCTCTCCTCGGCGTCGTCCTGCACAGCTCCCCCACCAGCGACGCCGTCGCCGAATCCGACGCCCGACACATGCTCGACTGGGGCTTCGGCCCGATCCTGAGCCTCATCCCCATCCCCTGACATCCTCCGAAAGTGACTCCGCCACACCGTGTCACGAACATCACGGTGCGGCGAGCCATTCGGCGAGAGCGGTGAAATCGGTGTCCAGCAGCCCGGATATACCGTCGACCCGATGGAGCAGGGCCCGGCCCGGATGATTCCCGCGGACCCATATCTCGTCGTGATCTCTGATCTCGTCATCGATCCAGATGAATGGGCGACCGGCAGCCAGATCGACCAAAGTTCTGGTCTTCCAATGTAATCCGGCAGATTCGACGAAGGTCACAGCTCGAGGGTTGCGAGTGACATCGACCAGAGCTCACGCGCGGCGTCCGGGTCCAGAGCCCATCGCTTGACGCCGTGGCTGTGGGCGGTGAGGTCCGCATCGTCGGGGACGGTATATGCCTCGCGGCAGTCGTCGAGGTAATGCCCGCCGGTTGCCTCGAATTCCGGTGCGACGGCCGCCACCAGGGTGGTCGCGGCGCCTTGCTCGACGGATTTGTAGGTGAACACTCCGGCGGCCTTGGCGGCGTCGAGTGATTCGCGCTGCCGCTGCGTGAAGTTCCGTTGCAGTCCGGTCCTGATTCCCCCGGGATTCACCGCATTGGCCACGATGCGATCTGCGGCCCACCGTCTGGTCGCTTCGACGGCGAAGAGTGAATTCGCCGTCTTGGACTGGGCGTATGCGATCTGCGGATCGTATGACCGGTGTTCGAAGTGGATGTCGTCGAAGTCGACCGGGGCGCGCATGTGGGCGGTGGAACTCACCGCCACGATTCGGGCTGCGCCGCGATCCACCGCGCCGCGGGCCAGTGCGTCGTGCAGTAGGTGGGCGAGGGCGAAGTGGCCGAGATGATTGGTCGCGAACTGCAGTTCCCAGCCCTGCTCGTTTCGTTCCAGACCCGGGGTGACCAGCCCGGCGTTGTTGACCAGAAGGTGCAGCGGGCCGTCCCAGCCCCGCGCGAAACGCGCCACGCTGCCCGGGTCGGCCAGGTCGACGGCGGCCACCGCGGGCCTCGAACACGCACCGCGCGAAGCGATCCGGTCGGCCACGCGTGCACCCGCCGAGATATCGCGTACAGCGAGAGTGACATCCGCGCCCGCGACCGCGAGGACCCGAGCCGTCTCCGCCCCGAGTCCCGAGGATGCACCGGTGACCACCGCGCGCAGCCCGCGTAGGTCGACACCGGCGGCCACTTCGTCGGCGGTGCTCGAACCGTCGAAGCGAGTGGAGATGAGTGGACCTCGGGTCATCGGAATCCTCCTGATCGGCACGGTTGTTGTCGGCCTCTGCCACCAACTTTACAACTTTTACCTACTTTGTATAGTACGTCCACAACCAGGTAGGGTGTGCGGATGGACGCCACCAACGAGGGCACGCCGGACCCGCACACGGACGGCGGTCGGCGCGAGCAGGTGCTCGCCGCGGCACTGGGCACCTTCGTGCGGTACGGCTATCGGAAGACGTCGATGGAGGACGTCGCGCGCGCCGCCGACATCTCGCGCCCCGGCCTGTACCTGATGTTCGGCGCCAAACAAGAGCTGTTCACCGCCGCCGTCACCCATGCCCTGGACCGCAGCATCGCCGCGGTCATCGAGGTGCTCACCGATCAGACCCGGCCGATCCGCGACCGGCTCCTCGACGCGTTCGACCAGTGGACCGGTCGCTACATCGGCGCGATGAGCCGCGAGGTCAACACCATGGCCGAGGAATACTCGGACCTGCTCGGACCCGCCGTGACCGAGTACCCCTCGCGATTCGCCGCACTCCTGGACACCGCCCTGGCCGAATCGACGGACCCCGCCCTCGCGCCCCGATCAGCCGCGGTGGCACAGACTTTGATCAGCACGTCGATCGGAATCAAGCAGCAGGTCACCACCCGTGCGGCGTTCCTCGAGCGCCTGGCCATCGCTATCGAGCTGATCGTGCGCTGAGGTAGTCTCCGGTAATGGAGCCACGGTGGTTGGTTCGTTTCGCGTGCGCTGCGATCCTGGCGGCCACCGTCTCGGTGGTCATGCCCGCGCGGCAGGCGTCCGCGGTTGTATGTCCCGACGTCGAAGTGGTCTTCGCCCGCGGCACCGCCGATGTTCCGCCGGACTTCGGCGCCGTCGGGGTCTCGTTCATCACCGCACTGCGCACCCAGATCCCGGGCCGCTCGATCGCCACCTACCCGGTCGAATATCCGGCGAGCGCCGACTTCGCCGACCGGCTGGCCTTCGCGCGCACGGTCGTGAACGGTATCCGAAATACGCAGTCGCACATCGAATCCACGGCCGCGAACTGCCCCCGGACGCGAATCGTGCTCGGCGGCTATTCACAAGGCGCGGTCGTCGCCGGATTCGCCACGATGGCAAGCCTCCCCGCAGGCATACCGTCCCAGTTCGCCCAGTACCAATCGAGCATCCCCCTGCCGATGCCGCCCGAGGTCGCCCCCCACGTCGCCGCGGTCGTACTGTTCGGCAAACCCTCGGACCGCTTCATGCGAGACGTCGGCGCCCCGCCCATCGTCATCGGCCCCCTCTACACACCGAAGGCCACCGAGTACTGCGTCCCCGGCGACACGGTATGCGACGGCTCCCCCTTCCCCGGCCGCCCCAACGCCCTACACGCCCTCTACAGCGTCAACGGAATGACCTTGGCCGCAGCAGGTTTCGCCGCGAGCCGACTCTGAGGCCGTTGCACCTTCAGCCGCGCGCCGCTCCCCGCGGCCACACGATCGTCACCGGCACACCGCGCTCACGCGCCAGCGCAACGACGCTGCCGGTGCCGCTACGCTCGCCGATCTCCCCGTCCCACACGGCGATCAGCCGATCACACGACCCGACCACAACCTCGTTCGCGGCCTCATATGCGTCAGCACCGGCTTCGTCGAAGTCCATCACCCGAACGCGCTCCGCTCGTTCCAGCAGCTCATCGAACAGCGGCGTATGATCCGGCTTCACCTTGCGCTCCCGGTAGTTCCGCGAGGGCAGCACAACCTCCAACCGGCCGCCTGCTTCAAGCACGGCTTGGGCGAACACCGAATCTGCCCCCCGGGCAAGGCAACTCACGCCGGTCACCTCGGCGGCCCGACCCGTTGCCGTGATCTGGCGGGTGATCTTCGCGTACACCAGCTGTGCCGTGTCCGCGGTCAGGTTCATATGTCCGGTCACGCCGATTCGCACGGCTCGACTCCTCTATGTCGTTGCGTCACCCATGGGCCGGATCCGGCGGTTCGGTCAGCGTGGTACGTCACGTGAGCGAGAGTCGCGGGCGGCGTCATCGGTCTGCATACTGCGATTATCACCAGCGAACCCATCTCCGGTGAGCGGCAAAGACTTCCCGACGGAAGAGAAGGGACCGGTGCGGCAGCCGCATCCGCCGCTGGGTCCCACATGCCGCCGGATCCTCCGGATCGAGGCCGGATTCGAGCAGTGCTTCGTAGTCGATGGAGTCCACGATCCGTTGGACGCTGGATGGTTGCTGATGATGTCGTAGGCGATGTGAATCGCCTGTGGTTGTCCTGTCCGACAAGGTGCTTGCGTGGTGATGTCAGGTGTTGCTGGAGTCGGTACGCCGCATACCTGTGACGAGGTCGGGTTCGATCGCGATCAGGGCATCGTTGACCGTGTGGGTCCAGGACTGCACGAGGGGGTCGTACAGGGCGATACGGTCCGGATCCTCGATGATCCGCCCGTAGCCGACCACCAGCACCGACCAGCCCTGACGGGAATGGGGGTCGATCTCGTCGGCCTGGTAGCCGAGCACGGTTTTGCCTCTCGTGCGCACCGCGTCGGTCAGCCAGGGCGACGCCCCGGCGCCGATGATGATCTTCCCGCCCCGCACGATGTGGTTGACCGGCCGCACGGCAGGCAGGACATCGCGGGTGTACGCCACCCTGCCCAGCGGCACCCCGGCCAGCAACGCCAGACACTCGTCCGAGTCGAGCGCGATCACTCCGGATTCCGGGGGCTCGGGTAGACGCTGGGGTGAATCGCAGGCGTTTGGCATTACCGTGCAGTTCCCCTGCCGGTTCGAGCGAAACGGGCCTCGTTCGCGGACCGGACACACGCCCTCTCGTCATGTTTGCTCGCTGCGCCGCGTCGGGCTCGCCACCGACCGCGATACAGACCGACTAGTATTCGAAACTGTGTTCGAAGAGTGGCCGCAGGAGTTCAGTCCGCCGCTGCGCCGCACCGTGACGCCGCCGGTGCCGGTCGTGGTCGACCTGAGCCAGGCCATGCCCACCCGGCAGCCGAACGGGTGGGGCCGCGACAAGATCGCCATCAAGGTGAAACTCGGCGGACTGGATCTCACCGGCAACGTCCCGGGCCTGCTGCACGCGTGGGCCCGAGTGAACGACGGCAGCTGGCTCGGCCTGGTCGAAATGGTGCTGTGGACCAATAACGGCAACGGGCAACTGTCGGTGACGCAGTGGTGCCCCGCACCCGCACTGTCACCACGCGACCGGGCAACAGGCCCTGAACAGTAGGGTGGCCCCGCCGGATCCGGCGGCGCCACAATCGTTTCCGGGCTGGCGAACGGTCGCCTCTACGTGCGGGAGATCTTGTCGATCTCTTTCCCGAGATGAGTCAGGGACTCGTAGAACCCGTGCCGTCCGCGGACGAGCTGATAGGCGAGCACCTCGTCCTTGTTCAACGCGTCGATCTGCTGTAACTCACCGAGGTGCCGGCGGAGGTCTCGGAGCCGGGGGGCATCGCCCCATCCGTTGTTTCCGGCGAAATCGATCCTCTCCAGGATCTTCTGATGCTCCTGCGAGCGATCGACAGCGTGGAACCGGCGTTCGACCATGTTGATCGCGCCGATCTCGTCGGCCCAGCGGGCGCACGAGAAAGATGGGTCTTCGACCACGGCGATCGGCTGGTCACCCGCGTACCTCATCGCCAGTTCCAGCTCCTTCAGCGCCGGCGCGTAGACCAACGTCGGACGTCCGAACGCGCCACCGATCCGGTTGGAGTTCAACGGAGTCAGAACGGTGCGGTTCGTCGCGTACCGCTTCAGAGGTTGCGAGTATTCGATGGAGTTCTTCTGCGGAGCAAGGATGATCGCGGTCGTGTGCGCGCCAATGCGATCCAGGAACGCGACACCCAGTTCAACTGCCGGATCGTACCCAGCTTCCGGGCGGAACGGGATGTACGCAGCGCGGGGAAGGCCACCTGCCATAACGACATCATCTTGCCGATCACCAGGATCGTTACCGGCCGGACTCGGATCGGACTGCGGCCGTCCGGGGTCGGGTGGAAGAGAAAGGACGAGTCGGTCTATAAGCCGGATCCTGTTCCCGGCTCGCGCCGGGAGGCGACCATCCATCTGGATGCACCGTTGCCGGGCACCTCGAGCGGTCCACCCGCGGGCTCGGGCGAGCAGCCCTCGAACACCCGCGCAGCCGCACTCGCGAGGAGTGCGGCCTTCGACCTTGCTCCGGGCGGGGTTTACCTAGCCGCCCCGGTCACCCGGGGCGCTGGTGCGCTCTTACCGCACCGTTTCACCCTTACCGGCGCTTGCGCGCCGGCGGTCTGTTTTCTGTGGCACTGTCCCGCGGGTCACCCCGGGTTGCCGTTAACAACCGCCCTGCTCTGTGGAGTCCGGACTTTCCTCGGCGCCGGGCGGCGGCACAGCTGTGCCCGTTCCCGTCGCCGCAGTCGCCCGACCGACTCGTCCGCAGAGATTATGCCGCATGGGGTGTTCGGCGGCCCCGCCGGTGGTGCTGTCCGGATGCCGCGCGACGAGATTTCGGGCCACGACCGGGGATCCAGCGCAGCGGGCCCGAGCGAGAACAAGTACCGTATTTCGCCATGGAGCGTGTCGAGGTGGGGTTCCCTTCGGGAAACGAACAGTGTGCAGCGTGGCTCTACCGGCCCGATGGACCACCCAAACCGCGCCCGCTGGTCATCATGGGCCACGGGCTGGGGGCGAATCGGGAAATGGGGCTGGACCGATATGCGCGCCGGTTCACCGCGGCCGGAATGGGTTGCCTGGTCTTCGATTACCGCAACTTCGGGGCAAGCGGCGGCACCCCGCGCCAGCTGATCAGCATTCGCAAGCAGCGTGCGGACTGGCGTTCGGCGATCACCTACGCACGCACCATCAAGGGTTTCGACGCGACGCGAATTGCGTTGTGGGGCAGCTCGTTCGGCGGGGGACATGTGCTGTCGATCGCGCACGAGGACGATTACCTCGCCGCGGTGGTGGCCCAGTGCCCGTTCACCAGCGGCTGGTCCTCGGCGATGGCCAAGGGCCCGATCAGCCTCACCAGGACCGGCATCGTCGCCATGACCGACCTGCTGCTCGGCCCCATCGTGCGCAAACCGATCAAGGTGCGGCTGGCCGGGCGCAAACGGTCCGCGGCATTGATGAGCGCCTCGGACGTGCCGGAGGGATTCGGCCGCCTGGCCGAGGAGAGCGAGCAGTACCAGCCGAAGGTGGCCGCCCGCTTCGGACTTCAGGTGCTGTTCGACTCACCGTGGCGGCGCACCAAGGGCATCAAGGTGCCCGTGCTGTATTCGCTGTGCGACAACGATTCTGTCGCGCCGATCAAACCGACCCTCAAGGCCGCCGAGCGCACCAAGCACTCGATCGTCAAGCGATACCCGATCGGGCACTTCGACATCTACTTCGACGACTGGTTCGAGAAGGCCGTCTACGACCAGACCGACTTCCTGGTTTCGGTGCTGCGCCCCTGACCGCTCACCGCGCAGCAGTCTCGGCGGCGTAATTCGATTGCCCACGGCCCCTGCCGAGGAGGACGATCACCGGATGACTGTGCGAGAGGTACCTCCGCAGGACTGGCAGACGGTCCGGACCGCGCGCCTGGCCGCGCTGGCCGGATCCACGCCGGGCACCTTCGCCACCCTGCTCGAGGAGGCCCAGGGGTGGGACGAGGAGCATTGGAAGCAGTGGTCCGCCCGCCGCACCATGTTCGTGGCCGAATCGGGCACGGAGGTGATCGGTTGCGCGGGCGGCATCCGGGAACACGGTGTGCCGGTTCTGGTCTCGATGTTCGTGGAACCGGCCGCACGCGGGACCGGAGTCTCGCGTGAGCTGATCGAGGCGGTCGCCGACTGGGCGCGCGCCGACGGGCACGCCGAACTACGACTCTGGGTGCTGGACGGCAATACCCCGGCCGAGAAGCTCTATCGCAGAATGGGTTTCGCCCCGACCGGAGTTTCTCGCAGCACCGGGGTCCACGCACCGGACACCGAATACGAGATGTCCCTCGCACTGCACTGAGCTTCCGCTCGCGGCAGTGCCGCACGTACAATCGGTGACATCCGGTGGGCGAGTAGGTCGTCCACCCCGACGATGGCCCCGGTGCGCCGACGAGCACCGTGTCGATGACATTGCTTCGTGTGAATATCGTTGTCCCCCACGGGAAGGTATTTCCCGTTCGCCGATGAGCGCGGTGCGGGCGCGTACGCCCGCCGAGATCCACCGCCGGCGCCGCACCCGAGCGCACACCTGCTGGAATCACCTCGTCGTGGCCCCGCTGTGGCCCAAACACGGCGTCAACCTGGGCACGCTACTGCGTACCTGTGATGCGGCAGGAGCCTGTCTGGCCGTACCCCGGTGGCCGTGGATCCCCGAAGCGCTCGAGCGCGGAAACACCTTGCGGCACCGCGCCTGTGTGCACTGGATCGACGGCCGCGCCGACCGCTGGCTGGACCGGCAGCGGCGCGGCGGATCGGCGATCGTCGGGGTGGAGCTGACCGACGAATCGATTCGCCTGGCGGATCTGCCCGTCGCACGCAGACGCACCGTGATCGTCCTGGGCAACGAGGGCTCGGGCATTCCGCCGGAGGGCCTCGAACGCCTGGACGTGGCGGTGGAGATCCCGATGGTCGGCACCGGCCACAGCCTCAACGTCGCGGTCGCGGGCTCCCTGGTGCTCTACAAATTGGCCGGGCTGTGCTGATCAGAGATAGGACGTCTCGTTCACCAGGCGCACCGAGGAGCCGCCGTCGGGATAGAACTCGGCGATCGACAGCGAGGCCAGATCCAGATGCAGCCGGTACAGCAGCGACGGGCCCACGCCGAGGGCCAGTTGCAGCAGGGTCTTGATGGGCGTCACGTGACTGACCACGACGACGTTGCGGCCCGGATACAACCCCACCAGATCCGAACGCGCCGCCTCGATCCGCTCGCGCACCGCGGCGAAGCTCTCGCCGCCCGGCGGGGAGATCGTGGAATCGCCCAGCCAGCGCGCGTGCAGCTCCGGGTCGGCCTCCGCCGCCTCGGCGAACGTGAGTCCCTCCCAGTCGCCGAAATCGGTTTCGATGAGCCGATCCAGCACCCGCACCGGGACGTTCAGGGCGTCACCGACCGCGCCCGCGGTCTCCTGTGCCCGACCCAGCGGAGAGGTCACGATCGCGGCGATATCGCCTTTGGCCGCAAGGTATTTCGCCGCCCGCGCGGCCTGCTCGCGCCCCAGGGCGGTGAGCGGCGGATTCCCGCGGCCGGAATACCGGCGTTCCACCGACAGTTCGGTCTGGCCGTGCCGTAACAGCAGCAGCCGGGTCGGACGGCCGCGCGCACCGGTCCAGCCGGGTGCGGTCTGGTCCGGCTTCTGTTGTGCCGCACGGGCGTCGGCAGCCTCATCGATCCAGCCGGTCAGCGTGCGCTCCACACCGACTGCCGATTCCTGCTGTGCTGCAGCGGTTTCCGAAGTCTGCGCCGAGCGAACCTCGCCGATCAGCGGCGCGTCGTCCATCGCCTCGTTGGCGAGCCGGTCGGCGTGGGAATTCTGCGCTCGCGGAATCCAGCTGAAATCGACCCGATCGAATTCCGTGACCAGCTGCCGCGCACGATCGTTGAGCGGAATCATGGCCGCGTGCTTGACCTTCCAGCGACCCGACATCTGCTCGACGACCAGTTTGGAGTCCATCCGCACCGCGACCTCGCGCGCGCCCAGCTCCGCCGCGGCCGCGAGTCCGGCGATCAGCCCGCGGTATTCGGCCACATTGTTGGTGGTGACCCCGAGCGACTCCTTGCGTTCGGCGAGCACGCGCGCATGGTCCGCATCCCAGACCACCGCGCCGTATCCGGCCGGACCGGGATTGCCCCGCGAACCGCCGTCCGCTTCGACGATCACGCTATCGGTCACAGCCGCCTCACAACCCGGATTGCTTGGTGCGCACCATGATCGCGCCGCACTCCGGGCAACGGACCACCGCATCCGGCGCCGCCTTCGCGATCCGCGCGATCTCACCGCGATCGAGTTCGATCCGGCACGCGCCACACCGGCGAGCCTGCAACAGCGCCGCGCCCACACCGTGCTGGGCGCGCTGCTTGTCATACACCGACAGCAGCTCCGCCGGGAACTGGGCCTGTAACTGCTCGCGATCGCCAGCGCAGCGCTGTGCGGCGACCTCGAGATCGGCCAGCGCCTCGTCCCGATGACGCTGTGCTTCGGCGAGCTCCCCCTCTGCCTTCGTCAGGTTCGCCCCGGTGTGTTCGTGATCGGCGACCGCGGCCTCGCGACGCTCCATCACCTCGAGCAGATCGTCTTCCAGCACCGAGCGGCGACGTTCCAGGCTGCCCAGCTCGTGCTGCAGCTCCGAGAGCTGCTTGGCTCCGACCGCGCCGCCCTCGAGCATGCCCCGATCGCGCTGTTCGCGTTTGCTGACGCCGTCGATCTCGGTCTCCAGCTTGCGGATGTCACGGTCGAGGTCGTCGAGCCGGATCTCGACCTTCACCGCCGCGTCCTTGCGAGAGGTGCGCTCACCCTCGAGCCGCTCGACCTCCTGCTGTTCCGGCAGCACCTTGCGCCGATGCGCGATACGCGTCAGCTCCGCATCGACCGCGGCGAGGTCGAGCAACTTGGCCTGGATCGTTGGTTCGACATTCAACGCGGGACGTACTCCTCGACACTCTGGACCTATACGACAGCGCGCCGGACGGGCCGACGCCGAAGTTCTAACCGTACTCCGCACCCGGCGGCACACACCCCAACCCCGCCGTTTTATCCGGTCCCCGTACCCGGCAGAGGTTCCGTGCGCCGACGCCCGATGGCGGCCTCGCTCCGTCCGGGGATCGAGGCCGCCTCCGGTGCGCTAGGAGATCTTGCGGCGGTAGGCGGCCATCGCGCCGAGATAGGCGACGACGAGGATGCCGAAACACCAGGCCAGCGCGGTCCAGATACCGGTTCCTACCGGCTGCTGTGCGAACAGATTGCGCAGGGTGTTCACGATCGAGGTCACCGGCTGGTGTTCGGCGAACGCCCGCACCGGTCCGGGCATCGTGTGCGTGGGCACGAACGCCGAACTCAGGAACGGCAGGAAGATCAGCGGATAGGAGAACGCGCTCGCACCGTCCGGGGTGCTCGCGGTCAGGCCGGGAATGATCGCGATCCAGGTCAGCGCCAGAGTGAACAGGATCAAGATGCCTGCCACCGCGAGCCACGCCGAAAGACCTGCGCTGGAACGGAATCCCATCAGCAACGCGACGGCCAGCACGACCGCGAGCGATATCACGTTGGCCACGACCGAGGTCAGCACGTGCGCCCACAGCACCGAAGAGCGAGCGATCGGCATGGATTGCAGACGCTCGAAGATGCCGTTGCTCTTGTCCTGGTAGAGCCGGAAGGCGGTGTAGGCGATGCCCGAGGCGACCGTCATGAGCAGAATGCCCGGCAGTAGGTATTTCACGTACGCATGCGAGCCCGAGGTGCCGGTATTGATCGCGCCGCCGAACACGTAGGTGAACAGCAGCAGGAATGCGATCGGCATGACGATGGTCGTGATGATGGTGTCCATGCTGCGGGTGATGTGGCGCAGCGACCGGCCCAGCAACACGACGGTATCGCCGAAGAAGTGCTTGTTCATCGAAATGCCCCGTCCGTCACGCGACGCCGCGCTGATCGCCGTCACCGGTGATCACGAAGAAGATGTCCTCCAGGGTCGGCTGCTTCTCGACGTATTCGACCTTCGTCGGCGGGTGCAGCGCCTGGAGTTCGGCAAGGGTGCCGTTCACGATGATCCGGCCCTCGTGCAGGATCGCGATCCGGTCGGCGAGGTGTTCGGCCTCGTCGAGATACTGCGTGGTGAGCAGCACCGTGGTGCCGCGCGCGGCGAGTTCGGAAACCGCGTGCCACACCTCGAGGCGCGCCTGCGGGTCGAGCCCGGTCGTCGGCTCGTCGAGGAAGATGACCGGCGGATCGCCGATCAGGCTCATCGCGATGTCCAGCCGTCGGCGCATACCACCGGAATAGGTCGACACCTTGCGCGCACCGGCCTCGGTCAACGCGAAGCGTTCCAGCAGATCCTCGGCGATCCGGCCCGGGTCCGGCACATGCCGCAGACGCGCGACCAGCACGAGATTCTCACGGCCGCTGAGGATTTCATCGACTGCGGCGAATTGCCCGGTGAGACTGATGGATTCGCGCACCCGCGCAGGTTGCGCGGCGACGTCGAACCCGTCCACCTCGGCCGCCCCGTCGTCGGCCTTCAGCAGGGTGGCCAGGATTCCGATGATCGTGGTCTTGCCCGCGCCGTTGGAACCCAGCAGTGCGAAGATGCTGCCGCGCGCCACGTCGAAATCGACGCCGCGTAGCACATTCAGTTGCTTGTAGGATTTCTCCAGCCCTCGCACGCGAATCGCCGGAATCTGATCTGTCATCATCGGAAAGTCCCTTTCATCCTTCTTTTCCGACGTCTTCTCCGGCTGCCCGCGCGATGGCGTTGTCCAGCCGTTCGCGTTCGCGTTTGATCCAGGATTCGTCCTGATAATTGCGCGCGAAGGTCTCGATGAACTCCACCGGATCGTCCCCGACGATTTCGCGGATCGGCGTACGATCCGCCGCACTCTGTTCGAACAGATCGATCAGATCCTCGAACATGGCGACACTGCCGCCCGCCGCGTACATCAGGTAGCGCTGAAAGGCATCGATCGCAGTGCTGTACGGCTCGGGGAGCTGTTTCGCGCGAGCGCGGTACTGCCGCCAACGCCGCTTCTCACCGAGGTCGCCGACCACCGTGGAGAGCAACTTTCCCGGCAATTTCGAATCGGACATGATCATTCTTCTCCTTCTGCACGAAGCTGTTCCAGCCGTTCCGAGAGGAAATCCCAGGTCCGCCAGAACTCGTCGAGATATTCGCGTCCCTGCGCGTTGAGTGAATACACCTTGCGCGGCGGTCCCTTTTCCGAAGGGACCTTCTCCACATCGACCAGGCCACGTTTCTCCACCCGCACGAGCAGCGCATATACGGTGCCCTCGGCGATATCGGCGAAGCCCTGCTCCCGCAGCCACGCGGTGATCTCGTAGCCGTACGCGGTCCGCACCGCCAAGATCGCGAGGACGATGCCTTCCAATGTGCCCTTGAGCATTTCCGTGATCTGCTTGCCCACGGATCACCTCCTCGTATCCAGTGGCGCTACTCAGTTCTACTGAGTACCAGTAGATAGTAACACTGAATAGCGGTGAGACAAGTCCCTACCGCAGCACTCGGTGCGAGTCGGCGAGCAGGCCGTTCGGGTGAGTCGAATCAGTTGTCCGCCAGATGATGTGCGCCATCACCGGGCATGCGCATCGGGCCGGGCCGCGAGCGAGAGAGACTTCGGCGCAGCGCCCAGGACAGCTCAGCCGTCGAGCGAGCCGAGGGTCCAGGGATCGGTGCGGACCGCGCTGACGTGGGTTTCCAGATCGGGCAGTGCGGTGCGCACGATGCGTTCGGCCTGAGCGCACCAGGGGTATTCGGTGGCCCAGTGCGCGGCGTCGACGAGTGCGGGGCCGCCCGCGCGCAGATGTTCGTCGGCGGGATGGTGGCGCAGATCGGCGGTGACGTAGGCGTCCACGCCGAGACGGGATACCTTGGCCAGGAAGGAATCTCCCGCGCCGCCGCAGACCGCGACCGAGGCGATGCGTCGCTCGGGATCACCGGCCGCGCGCACGCCCCAGGCGGTGACGGGCAGCGCCGCGCGGACGCGAGCGGTGAACTCCCGCAATGTTTCCGGCTCCGGGAGCTCTCCCACGCGGCCCAGTCCCAGACCGGTGGGCAGGCTCGCCCGCTCGGTGACGAAATAGGCGGGCTCCTCGTACGGATGCGCCTGTCGCAGGGCGGCGAGCAGAGCCGCGCGGGCCGACGGCGGCGCGACGACCTCGAGCCGGTCCTCGGCCACCTGTTCCAGTTCACCGACCGCGCCGAGCGCCGGATTCGCGCCCGCCACCGGCCGGAACTGTCCGATACCCGGCACCTGCCAACAGCATTCGCGATAGTTGCCCGAGCCGCCCGCACCTGCCGCGAACAATGCGCCCAGCACCGCGGCGGAGTGTTCACGCGGGACGTTGACCGTCCATTCATCCAGGGCCGCAGTAGGTTTGGGATCGAGCGGACCAGTCACCCGCAGTCCCAACGCGTCCGCCAGCGCATCGGAGACGCCCGGCGCGGCGGAATCGGCATTCGTGTGTGCGGTGAACAGCGCGCACCCGGCCCGAATCAGCCGGTGCAGCAGCGCACCTTTCGGCGTACTCACGGCCACGGTGTCCACCCCGCGCAGCAGCAGCGGATGGTGCACCACCAAAGCCTGTGCGCCCCAAGCGATCGCCTCGTCCACCACCGCCTCGGTCGCGTCGACGGCGAACAGCACCCGGGCCACGTCCTCCCCCGGATCACCACACACCAGCCCCACCGAATCCCACGATTCGGCCAGCCGCGGCGGATACGCCTCGTCCAGCACCGCCACGAGCTCACTCACCTGCGCCACCCTGGAACCTCCTCCACTGCGATCATCCCGCCGCGCTCTCGGCCGTCATCCGTCGCATCCGCATTCCGGAACACGGTCCGGCACCCCGCGCGAGCGGCGGACCGAATTCGAGCAGCGCTCATATGCCGACCTCGCGCAGCGCCGCGACCAAGCTGTCGACCTCGGCTTCCGGACGGACCGCGAGGCGCAGATGACCTCGTCCCAGCCCCGGAAAGGTGTCACCACGCCGGACCGCGACGCCCACACCGGCGAGACGTTTACGAAGCAGTTCGGCATCGGGCACCCGGATCAGCAGGAACGGGCCGTGCGCGGGTTCGTGGACCTCGATGCCGAGCGCACGCAGTCGCGGGATCATCGCGGCGCGGTCGGCGGCGATATGTTCCGCGCGGACCTGTGATTCGGCGACCGCGGCCGGATCGCCGGTTGCCGCAATGGCTTCCAGTTGCAGGGCGCCCAACGGCCAGTGCGCGCGGCCGTGCCGTACCCGCGCCAGCAGATCCGGCGGTCCCAGGAAATATCCACACCGCAGGCCCGCCAGCGCCCAGGTCTTGGTGAGGCTGCGCAGCACCAGGACATCCGGGAATGATTGGGCAGCAAGCGATTCCGGCTCACCGGGGATCGCATCGGCGAACGCTTCGTCGACCACGACCACCCGTCCGGGCCGCCGCAGCGCACGGATCGTCCCGGCGGGATGCAGCACCGAGGTCGGATTGGTCGGGTTGCCCAGCACCACCAGATCGGCGTCCTCGGGCACCAGCGCGGGATCGAGGGCGTAGGGCTCGCCCAGCACGACCCTGGTCACCGCCACTCCGGCCTCGCGCAACGCCAGTTCGGGTTCGGTGAACGAGGGGTGGATCACCGCGGCCAGGCGCGGAGCCAAGCGCGGCAGCATCGCGAACCCTTCGGCCGCCCCCGCGAGCAACAGCACCTCGTCCGGAGTCCGCCCGTGCCGCGCCGCGACGATCTTGCGCGCCGCCAGATCCTCGGCCGCCCCCGGATATCTGCCCAAGGCGTCCAGCCGCGCCGCGAGCCGCTCACGCAACCACGTCGGCGGCCCCTCCCCCTGGACGTTCACCGCGAAGTCCAGCATCCCGGGCCGCACGTCCACATCGCCGTGATGCCGCAACTTGGCCGCGTCCACCTCCCCGGACCCGGCGTCGGACGGCAGAGCCCGAACCGCCGCGGGCCCGGTTACGGGCCTCGACGGCGGTTCCGGTTCACGATCTGCCGTGACGTCCTCGGGCACAGCAATACACCCTACGTGGCCGCCCCCGCGCCGAATCGACCCAACGGCGGTGCTGGATCCGGACGGATCACGCGCCCTGTTCGGCGACCATCGTGAGTGCGATATCGACGATCATGTCCTCCTGACCACCGACGAGCCGCCGACGACCGGCCTCCATGAGCAAGGTGCGCACGTCGATCCCGTACCGCTCGCTCGCGGCCTCGGCGTGCCGCAGGAAGCTGGAGTAGACACCGGCGTAACCGAGGGTCAGCGTCTCCCGGTCGACCCGGACGGGGCGATCCTGGAGCGGGCGCACGAGATCGTCCGCGGCGTCCTGGAGGGCGAACACATCGCAGCCGTGCTTCCACTCCAGCAGATCCGCCACGGCGATGAACGCCTCGATCGGGGTATTGCCCGCACCCGCACCGTGCCCGGCGAGCGAGGCGTCCACGCGGAAGGCTCCGTTCTCCACGGCGACAACGGAATTGGCGACCGACAGCGACAGGTTCTCGTGCGCGTGGATACCGATCTCGGTGGTCTCGTCGAGAATGTCACGGTAGGCGCTGATCCGGTCGCGCACGCCGTTCATGGTGAGCCGGCCACCCGAGTCGGTGACGTAAACGCAGTGCGCCCCATAACTTTCCATCAACTTCGCCTGCGCGGCGAGGTCGGCGGCCGGGGCCATGTGACTCATCATCAGGAAGCCGGAGACGTCCATGCCGATCTCCCGGGCCGTCGCGATGTGCTGCGCCGAGACATCCGCCTCGGTGCAGTGCGTCGCGACGCGCACCGACCGGACGCCCAGATCGTAAGCGCGCCGGAGATCTTCGACCGTGCCGACGCCGGGCAGCAGCAGTGTGGTCAGGCGCGCGCGGCTCAGGTTCGCCGCGGCCGCCTCGATCCACGTCCAGTCGCTGTGCGAGCCGGGACCGTAGTTGACCGAACCACCCGCGAGACCGTCACCGTGGGCGACCTCGATGGCATCGACGCCGGCGGCGTCCAGCGCGGCCACGATCCGCCCGACGTTCTCGGGAGTGATCCGGTGCCGGATCGCGTGCATGCCGTCACGCAGCGTGACGTCCTGAACGAACAGTGTGGTCATCGCGCGTTCTCCTGCTTCTGGGCGTTCTGGGCGATCCGCTCGCCGACCTGCAGCGCGGCCGAGGTCATGATGTCGAGATTTCCGGCGTAGGCGGGCAGGTAGTGCGCCGCGCCCTCGACCTCGAGGAAGACCGACACCCGATGCGTCGGGACCGTGGCCGCGTCGTCGGCCAGCAGCGTGTGCACCGGCTGATCGGCGGGGATCGGATCGATCTGGACCTGCTGTTTGAGCCGATAACCGGGCACGTACGCGGCCACATCGCCGACCATCTTCGCCACCGAGGCGCGGATCTGTTCGTGCGTATCCGCATCGGCGGCATCGACCAGGCAGAACACGGTGTCGCGCATGATCAGCGGCGGCTCGGCCGGGTTCAGGATGATCACCGCTTTGCCGCGCGCGGCCCCGCCCACGGCCTGGATCGCGTGGGAGGTGGTCTCGGTGAATTCGTCGATATTGGCGCGCGTGCCCGGCCCGGCGGACTTCGAGGCGATCGAGGCGACGATCTCGGCATAGGCCACCGGCACGACCCGCGCGACCGCCGCGACGATGGGGATCGTCGCCTGTCCGCCGCAGGTCACCATGTTCACATTCGGTGCGTCGAGGTGATCGGAGAAGTTGACCGCCGGGACGACGAAGGGCCCGATCGCCGCGGGCGTCAGGTCGATCAACCGCTTGCCCAGCGGCGCCAGGCGAGCGTGGTTGGCCCGGTGTGCCTTGGCCGAGGTGGCGTCGAACACGATCTCGATCTCGTCGAAGCCCGGCATCGCCACCAGTCCCTCGACGCCCTCGTGGGTGGTCGGCACGTCCATCCGGGCCGCGCGCGCGAGACCGTCGGAGTCCGGGTCGATGCCCACCATGGCCGCCATCTCGAGATAGCGGGAATGGCGCATGACCTTGATCATCAGGTCGGTGCCGATATTGCCGGACCCGATGATCGCCACCTTGGTACGGGCGCTGTTCTCACTCATCGGATGACCTCCTCGTTGCTGAAGGACGCGGACAGACTGCCGAGCCCGCCGATGACGACCTCGACGACCGAGCCCGGACCCACCGGACGCATCGGACCGAGGGCGCCCGACAGGATCACCTGTCCGGCGCGCAGCGGGTCACCGAATTCGCGGGCCCGCAGCGCCAGCCACGACAGAGCGTTGAGCGGATCTCCCAGGCACGCCGCCCCGGTGCCGGTCGAGACCTCGGCACCGTCGATCCGCATGGACATGGTGACCTCGACGGGCTCGAACTGTGCGAGTGTGCGGCGCTCGGCGCCGAGCACGAAGACGCCGCTGGAGGCGTTGTCGGCCACCGTGTCCGCGAAGGAGATGTCCCAGTTGGTGATCCGGCTGTCGACGACCTCCAGTGCCGCGACCGCGTAATCGACCGCGGCCCGGCATTGCGCCACGTCCAGCGGGCCCTCGGCGAGGTCGTCGCTGAGTACGAACGCGACCTCGGCCTCGGCCCGCGGCTGCAACAACCGGCCCGTCTCGACGACGTCGCCGTCGGCGTAGGCCATATCGGCGAACAGGACACCGAAGTCGGGCTGGCGCACACCCAACTGGGTCTGCACGGCTTCGGACGTCGCGCCGATCTTCCGGCCAACCACGACGTTCCCCCCGACGCGCAGGCTGTTGAAGTGTTCCTGGATCCGGTACGCAGTGGCGACGTCGTCGGGGCCGATCAGATCTCGAATCGGTGCGCAGGGGTTGCCGGTGGCGGCGGCAGCGGCCAGGCGTTGCGCCGCCGCGGCGACGGTCGACTCGTCGACGGTCTCGGCGCGGCTGTCCGTGGTGGCGGACATGCCCACCTCCTTCCTTTCTCGGGTATTTCTCCTCGACGTCAGTGCACCCCACGCGACCAGTGCCCGAACAGTAAAGTGGTCCACTGGATGGACCGATAGGAGCGACCGTGGACGAAGCCGCGCTGCAGGACAAGTCGGTGCTGGGCCGGATCATGCGAATTCTCGACGCGTTCGATGTCGGGGATCAGGCCGTCGGCCTGTCGGAACTGGCCCGCCGAACCGGGCTGGCGAAGGCGACCGTGCATCGGATCGCGCAGGATCTGGTGACCGCGCGACTGCTCGCGGCCTCACCACAGGGCTATCGCCTAGGCCGGGGCCTGTTCGAATTGGGTATGCGCGCCGCCGCCGAACGAACCATGCTCGAGGTGGCCGTCCCGTTCCTGCAGGACCTGTTCGCCCGCACCCGGGAAACGGTGCATCTGGGCGTACTCGACGGTGACGAGGTGGTCTACATCAGCAAGATCGGCGGGCACCGGCAGGCACGCTCACCGTCGCGCATCGGCGGGCGAATGCCGTTGTACTGCACCGCGATCGGCAAGACTCTGCTGGCCAACTCGGACCAGGCCACCATCGCCCGGATCCTCGCCGGGCCGCTGCCCCGGCGCACTCCGCGCACCATCGTCGCGCCCGGCCTGCTGCGCGCCCACCTCGAGCAGGTCGCCGAACAGGGCGTGGCCTACGAGTACGAGGAGTCCACGCTCGGCATCGTGTGCGTCGCGGCGCCGGTCCTGAGCGCCGACGACCAGCCGCTGGCGGCAATCTCGGTCACCGGCCCCGCGACCCGGTTCCGTCCGGACGCACACGCCGCCTCGGTCCGGGCCGCGGCGGCCGGAGTCGCGTCGATCCTGGCCCGCCGCACGAGCACCGCCGAGTAGGGCCGCTACCGGTCGGCGATCTTCGATCACGCTGTCTTCAGACCTTCAATCGCGGAAAGAGCGTTTCGCAATTGCCACGGTCGATGCTCGCACGCACCGACTCGTCCAGGGGGTAGTTCTCGAACCCGCTGTCGATGAACGCGACCGCGGGCGGCGGCGCGAACGGAAAATCGCTGCCGTAGGTGATGTGGTCGGGTTCGGCGACCGCCAGCAGGCTCGGCAGCGCGGCGGGACCGGCCGACAACGCGATGTCGTAGTAGAACTGCCTCAGCACCGCTTTGTACCCCGCACCGGGATCGTCCGATTCCACCTGCGGCACAGTGGTATTCGCGGCGAACATGGTCAGCAGGATCCGGTTGGCGATATAGGGAACGAACCCGCCCGCGTGCGCGAGGATGAACCGGATGCCCGAGTATTTCGCCATCGCCCCCGACAGGATCAGGCTCAATGCGGTGCGAGTGGTGTCCAGCAGGAAATCCGCGGTGAAGGTGGGAATGCCGGGCACGGGCTCGGCGGGCAGTTCACCCGGATGGATGAAGACCACGCCCCGGCGCTCGTGCAGGAATTGCAGCAGCGGCGCGAAGGCGGGTTCGCCCAGGTACCGGCCGTCGTTGTTGGCCAGCAGCACGATTCCGTCGGCCTGCAGGGTGTCCAGCGCGTATTCGGCCTCGACGAGCGCGCCGGTCACATCGGGCAGGGTGAGAGTGGCGAAGAAGCCGAACCGATCCGGCCGCCTGCGCACCAGGTCGGCGGTGTATTCGTTGATCTCCCGTGCCCACCGCCCGGCCTCCGCGGCATCACCGAGGTACACCCCGGGCGTGGACAGCGACAGTATCCCGGTCCGGATTCCGTGACCGTCCATGAACTCCACCGCCGCCGTTTCCGACCAGGACGGCAGGTCGACACCACCGGGACGAATCCCCTTGCTGCGCAACCACTCCGCATATTTCGGGGGAACGATGTGTTGATGGGTGTCGATACGCCGTGCGCCGCTCATACAAGCCTCCTCCACTTAACTGATGCTTTTGTCAGATATGATTCAGGTAACGATTTCGACCGGAAGAAGGAGCCATGGCCGCGGAGCCCGCAGTACGCAACCGTATCGACCGGCGGCGCGAGCGCACCCGCAACGCGCTGCTCGGCGCGGCGCGAAAATTCCTGTCGGAGGGGCGTTCCGCGGTCAGCATCCAGGAGATCACCGATGCCGCGGACGTCGGATTCGGCTCCTTCTACAACCACTTCGATTCGAAGGATCAGCTGTTCGACGAGGCCGTGCGGTCCATCCTGCAGATCTACAGCGAGATGCGCGACGGCATCGTCGCGCTCTACGAGGACCCGGCCGAGGTGTTCGCGGTCAGCTTCCGCATGACCGGCCGCCTGCAACGTCAGATCCCCGAGGGGGTGCGGGTGATCCTGCACTCCGGCATGCCGGTGCTGCTGCGCGACGAGGGCCTGGCCCCGCGCGCCCGCCGGGACATCATCGCCGCGCAGGAAGCGAGCCGGTTCGAACCGATGGACCCGGACATCGCGATCATGGCCGCCGGTGGCGCGCTGCTGGGACTGCTGCAACTGCTCGATGCCAACCCGGACGCCGACGCCGGTGCCCTCACCGACGAGATGACTTTCCGGGTGCTGCGCATGTTCGGCATGAACAAGCGCGCGGCCCAGAAACTCGTCTCGACCGAACTGCCGCCGCAGCCACAGCTGTAACCGTCTCACGCGAGACTGCCCCGAGCGTGCTTCATCCGACGTCCTCGAGGTTCTCCGCCGCATCGAATTGTGCTGGGGCGCTTACTATCTCCGGCGGAAGAGCCGCGGAACCGGTGAGCTGACGGAACAATTCGGCGATCAGCGCACCGCTGCTCTGCCCGGTCGCGGTGCCGAAGACGTACCGGTCCGGGCGCAACAGCACCAGTCCCCCGGTCCGGACTCCCGCCTTGGCGAACCAGCGGGCCAGCGTGCCGGTGTGGTCTTCGACATCGATGTAGCCGTCGCCGGCGGTGCGGCCGTCGCCCGGCCTGCCCTGCGGTCGGCCACCGATCGGGTAGACGGTGACGAACTCCGTTCCCAGCCGACGCAATGCGGCGACCTCGTCGGCGCCGAGCACGGCGCGCGGGTCGACGCCGTACCCGAGCACCGAGAAGCCCAGGCCCAGAACGTCATCGAAGCGCCGATGCCGACCGTCGTAGGTGCGTATCTCCGGCTGCGGGGACAGTCGCCCCTCAGGTCCGCGCAGTCGGCTGCGCGGCAGGCCGAGGTAGGCGTTGCGGCGGAAGCGCGGCGCGGGTTTCATCTTCGCGGCGCGAATCCAGCCGCCCAGCCCGGGTACCCGCAGCGCGGTGGCGATCGTCAGATCGCGGGCCGCCGCGAGCAGTCTGTTGTCGACGGATACCAGAGATTTGTTGAACACCGAGAAGTCGATCATCGCCTCGGCGTGCGGTGCGCGTTCGGATTCGTAGCTGTCCAGAATCCGTTCGGACGCACCATGTTCGATGATGGCGGCCAGTTTCCACGACAGGTTGTCCGCATCGCGGACGCCCGACCCCATGCCCTGACCGACGAACTGCGGAGTCATGTGCGCGGCGTCACCGGCGATCAGGATCCGGCCGTCCCGCCAGCGGTCGGCGATCACGGCATTGAACGTGTAGACCAGCTTGCGCAACACCCGCACCTCGTCGGGGTCGACGAAACGCGCGATATGCCGACGGACGGTATCCGGGTCCTCCATCTCCTGTTTCGTCTGGGATTCGGTGAGCATGAACTCGAAGCGATGGTGCCGATCCGGCTGCGGGCAGGACACGACGGGCAACTCGGGATCGCAGACGAAATCGAAATAGGGCAGATGCCGGAACGCGTCGACCCCGTCCTCGGCCTGCAGATCCACCACCAGCCAGCGCTCGGGAAAACTGGTGCCGGACATGTCGATACCGAGCTTCGTGCGCACGACACTGCGGCCGCCGTCGCACCCGACGAGGTACTTCGCACGCACTCGCTCCGCCGTGCGTGGATCGGATTCCGCTGTGCGCGTGCCGTATCCGGTACCGGAGCAGTGAACGTGCTCGACGCTCACCGACCCATCATCCTGATCGAAGCCCACGACCTCCCGGCCGCGCCGCACCGTGACGTGCGGATACCGATCCAGCGCTCGTTCCAGACTGCTCTCCAGGTACGGCTGGTACAGGAAGTTCACCACCGGCCACCCCTGCGGCCGGTCCGTCTGGTGGAACTGGATCAGGACCCGGCCGTCGCCGCGCACCCATTGCACAGTCGAGTCGACATTCATATCCGCCGCGAGTTCCTCTGCCGCACCGGCAGTTTGGAAGATCCGCATACATTCGTCGTCGGTGTAGACCGCGCGCGCCGAACCGTAGTATTCGGGTTCCCGCTCCAGAACCAGCGCACTGACCCCACGCCTGCCCAGCAGATTGGCCAGGGTCAGCCCGGTCGGCCCCAGACCCACAACCACGACGTCGTAGTCGGTGTCGCTCATCGCGAATTTCCTCCTGAGCGCGAACGGGGTGAATGAACAACGGGCACAACATGTCCCGCTCGCACCGGAGCCGAGGCGGCAGCGAATTGCGGAACGGTGATCTCCGGCGTCGTCACCGACCGCAGGGCCTGACGGAACTGCGCGAACTTGTCCAGCACGGTCTCCCCCACCGGGGTGTGCCCCCAGATGCTGATGCCCTGATATGTCGTCGGCTCCCAGGTGGATTCGAGCTCCGCACCGATCACGACGGGGTTCCAGCCGACCTCGAGTTCGAATCCGGACGGCGTCACACAGTAGAACGACAGCTCGCGATCGTTGGTGTGCTGGCCCACCGACCACGCCATCCGGAATCCCAGCTCGGTGACCCGCCCGAACGCGGCGAGCATGTCGTCCAGGGTCGCGGACTGAATATTGATGTGCTGCACCCGGGTTCGGATCGGGTCGATCTTGATTCCGCGAATATTCGCGATCGCGACGGAATGGTGGCGCTCGTTCACCCGCAGGAACCGGATCTTCATCTTCAGCCCGGAGACGTTCTCATCGATGTAATCCGACAGCCGGGAGTCGAAGACGGTCCGGTAGTAGTCGCGCATCGCCTCCGGTTCCCGCGAGAGGATCGCCACGTGCCCGAGTCCGGACTCGCCGGTCACCCACCCGGAGCTGAGCATGCGCAGCGGCTCGGGTGTCGTCAGCGGCACCGTGAAGATCTCCTGCGCAATACCTTTCGGCCCCGCGAACCGCCACAGCCGCTGCACGCCCCGCAGTGTCGCCTCCCGCGCGCTGCCCTCGACGATCGGCACGCCGCGATCGGCGACCCGGGCGATGATGCGGTCGAAGGTCTCGTGATCGTCGACCTGCCAGCCCAGGGCGGTCGCGTCCTCGGCGGGGCCGCGTTCGACCAGGAACCGGCACGCTCGATCGTCGAGCCGGAATCGCAGTGCGCCACCGTCGATTTCGTCGACGTGCAATCCGATCGCCTCGGCCCCGAAGCGCCGCCAGTCCGACGCCCGATTCGATTGCACGACAACATATCCCAGATGCACCGCGCCGAATACCGAGGTACCGGCGCCCGGGGGCTCGTTCACGTCGTCTCCAGGAACGACGTGGCCAGCGCGTCGAACAGCTCGGCGCGTTCCCACTGCACCCAGTGACCGGTATCGGCGGCGAGGTACAGATCGCAGTGCGGCATCGCGTCGCGCAGGAGGCGACCTCCCTCGGGCCGGTTGACCTTGTCCGCCGCACCCCAGATCACCAGCGTGCGATGCGGGACCTCGCGCAGCCGGGCGTCGCGCGTGAAATCCATCCGCCACAGCGTGCGCAGCGCCAGCGGACCGGACGGACGTCGCAGCGGCGGATTCGCCACCACCTCCGGATCGATACTGGCCCGGAAACGCTCCTCGATCACCCCGTCATCGACCGCACTGCCGTCGAAGACCAGGTAGTCGCGGATGAATCGGGTGAGCTTGTCCCGGCTCGGGCCGCTACCCCCGTAGTACGACAGCAGCTCCCGCAGCCCCTCGGTGGGCAGTGCGCGAGTGGCGCCGACGCCGCCGGGGCCCATCAGGATCATCCGGCCCACTTTCCCGGGCCGATCCATCGCCAGCCGCAGCGCCGCCGCGCCGCCGTAGGAGTTCCCGACCAGATGCGCTGTGGCAATGCCGATTTCGTCGAGCAAGTCGCCGACCGCCCGTGCGAGATCGCCGAACGGGTCGGATTGATCGATCCGCTTGTCCGAGCGCCCGTACCCGGGCAGATCCGGCACGATCACCCGGAACCGCCCGGCCAGCGCGTCGATGTTGCGCGAGTAGTTCGACAGGCCCGAGGCCCCCGGTCCCCCGCCGTGCAGCAGTACCACCGCGGGACCGGAACCGGCCTCGGTGAAGAAGATCTCTCGCTCGCCGACCCGGACCGTCCGTCCGACACCCTCGCCGATGCTTGTCATCGCCACCTCCAGAACCATTACTGATCAAATCATCAGTTGCGATGACCTCATCTGTCAAGGCGATATTGATGAAAACATCAGAATCATCCGAACATCGCCGCCGCGACCGCACCGCCGCACGACCCCGGCGAGGTGAAACGGCATTCGGGCAGGCGATAGACTCGGCGCGCAGGCTTGGCGTGGCCGTGGATCGCCACATACCGGAATACGAACGCGGCACAGAACGTAGGAGAGTTGCAGGATGGACCCCGTGACCACGCAAACGTCCTGGTCACGAGACTTCTCCAGCGCGCAGTTGCACGTGACGTTCATCTGCACCGGCAATATCTGCCGGTCCCCGATGGCCGAGAAGATCTTCGCCGCGAACGTCGAGCGAGCCGGGCTCGCCGACCGGGTGCGGGTGAGCAGCGCCGGGACCACCCCGTGGCACGCCGGATCGGACGCCGATCCGCGCACCACCACGGTCCTGGCCCGGCACGGCTACCCGACCGGCCACGTGGCCGCGATGATCGGGCCCGACCACCTGAGCGCCGATATGGTCATCGGCCTGGACAGCCAGCACGACCGGGAACTGACCCGGCTCGGGGTGCCCGCGGCCCGACGGCGCCTGCTGCGCAGCTTCGATCCATACGCCCCCGCACCCGACGTCTCCGATCCGTACTACGGCGACGACCACGACTTCGAGATCGTCCGCGAGAAGATCGAGGCGGCCATGCCGGGGCTGCTGGACTGGGTGCGCGACCAGCTCGTCGAGGACCCTGCCGTCGACACACGTGGGCACGGCGATCCGCGATGAGCGTGCTGCGCCGCCTCACTTTCCTGCTCCGGCCGAGCTGGGCGATCCTGGCCGTGGTGGTCGTCGCGTTCGCGTACCTGTGCTTCACGGTGCTCGCGCCCTGGCAGCTGGGGAAGAACATCTCGACCTCGCATAGGAACAATCTGATCGCCGACTCGGTCAACGCCGCGCCCGTCCCGGTCGGGCAGTTCCTGGCCGATCCGAAGGCCAAGGACACCGAATGGCGGCAGATCACGGCCACCGGCAGCTACGTGCCCGGCTCGACGGTGCTCGAGCGGCTGCAACGTCTGGACGACAAACCCGCCTACGGCGTCCTGGCCGAATTTCGCCTCGACGACGGCCGCACCCTGCTGGTCGACCGCGGCCTGGTCGGCGCACCCGACGGCTCCCACCTGCCGACCATCACCGACCCACCGGCCGGACAACAGCACATCCAGGGCCGGGTGCGGAAATCCGAGGGCGTCATTCCCGGTAAGGAGCCGATGACGCAGGACGGCTTCCGGCAGGTGTACTCCATCGACACCACCCAGCTCGCCACTGTGCTCGACGCTCCGCTCACCGCGATCCCGACCGGCGGCGCGGGCGGCTACCTGCAGTTGAGCGACGACCAGCCCGGTGTGTTCACCCCGCAGCCCCTGCCGCAGCTGGACGCGGGCCCGTACCTGTCCTACGGCCTGCAGTGGATCGCCTTCGGCGTCATGGCCCCGCTCGGACTCGGGTATTTCGTCTACGCCGAGATCCGCGAACGTCGGCGGGAACGTGCCGAAGCCCCGAAGGATTCCGGCCCCGCAACCGAACCTGCCACTGCGGCAACCACTTCCACCCCGCGCGCGGCCACTACCGCAGTCCTTCCCGTCCCGACTCCCACCGCGGCAGCCGACGACGTTCCGGAACCGACCGAATCCGCCCCTGCCACAACCGAACCGGTCGCTGTTCCGCAAGTCCGCACCAACGCCCAACGGCTCGCCGACCGATACGGCGGCATGCGGCGCTGAACCCCGCCACACGCCCACTACGGATGCGGTCAACGCCACCGGTGCATCGGCCACATCCGAATCGCACACCTGTGACGCCCTCACGACACCAGCTCGAGCCGAGCAAACCCAGCCACGCACATAACGAGCAGCACCTGACGCGGCAGGAGTGCGGCATCGACCTGTCCGCTCGAGGCACCGGCAAACCCTGTCGACTCGCCGACCGTTTTGCCCATCCAGTCACTGTTTCCGCACGACCGGGCCGACGTGCGGATCGACACAATTCGGACAAGGCGATGCGGCCGAAGATCAACGAACCGTTAAGGTTGTACGCAGGTGCGTCGGGAAGTCTGGTCGACAGGATTCGTCAGTGGATTCCGGAAAGGACTTCTGTGCGCACACCGGATAGCAACGCTGCCAAGCGATCTCGGTCCGGATTCATCACCGGGGCTCGGTCGCGATGAACGATGTGACGCCCTTCGCGGTCGCGCTGTTGATCGCGGCGCTCGTGGGCCTGGCGGCGGTGCTGTCCAATCGGCTGGGCGAATGGTTCCCCGTTCCCGCGCCCGCGCTGTTCCTGGTCGGCGCAGCGGCGGCCTCGGACATCTGGCCTGCTCTGGGGAAGATTCCGATCACTCTGGTCGAACAGATCGTCACCGTTGCGCTGCTGGTGATCCTGTTCGACGGCGGTATGCAGATCGGCTGGCGGCGTTTCCGGGCCAATGCGGGGGCCATCACCTGGATCGGCGTGGCCGGAACACTCGTGACCGCTGCCGCGGTGGCGCTGGCGGCGCATTCTCTCTTCGGTCTCGACTGGCGTATCGCCCTGCTGCTGGGCACGGCGTTGTCGCCGACCGACCCCGCGGTGGTGTTCTCCGTACTGGGTCGGCGGCAGATCGGTGGCCGCGGCGGGATCATCGTCCAGGGCGAATCAGGAGCCAACGATCCGGTCGGGATCGCTCTGCTGGTGGTGCTGCTGGGCGCCGGCCGGATGGATATGCACTCGATCGGCTCGATACTGGGCGAATTCGCGGTACAGATCGTCGTCGGCGCGGTGGCCGGGCTCGTCGGCGGGCTGGCGCTGCTGTGGTTCATGCGACGGGTGCCGCTTCCGGCCGCGGGACTGTATTCGCTGCGGGTGCTGATGTGCGTGGTCGCTCTCTACGGCGTGACGACGCTCGCACACGGTTCCGGATTCCTGGCAGTCCTGGTGGCGGGTGTGGTCATCGGCGGCCAGCGCGCGCCCTATCGCGGCGATATCGAACGATTCCATTCGGCGCTGGCCAGTCTGGGCGAGATCGTCGCGTTCGTGATGCTCGGCTTCACCATCCAGGTCACCGGCGAACACGGTGTGGTCGACGGCGGCGCGTGGTGGATCGGGTTACTGCTGGCGGTCCTGCTGACGCTGGTGATCCGGCCCGTACTGGTCGGCGCGCTGATCTGGCGAATGCGTCTGGCCCTCGGCGAGCGCCTGTTCGTACTGTGGACCGGGCTCAAAGGCGCGGTGCCGATTCTGCTGGGCACCTACATTCTGCGGGCCGGGGTGCCCGATGCGCAGCGGGCCTACGAGATCATCTTCGTGGTGGTGGCCTTCTCGGTCATCGTGCAGGGCAGCGTGGTTCCCGTCCTGGCACGGCGACTCGGAGTTCCGTTGCAGACGGTGAATCCGCGCCCGTGGACGATGAACGCCCGGTTCGAGGAGGAACCCGACAGTCTGCACCGTTTCACCGTCGCCGCGGGGTCGATCGCCGACGGGAGGACCGTCGCGGAACTGCCCTCGGACGATCTGTGGGTCAGCGTCATCATCCGACGCGGCCGACTGGTCACCGTCACCCCGGAAACTCTGCTGCACAGCGGTGACGAGGTGCTGATCCTCGCCGAACCCGATTCCCGGGCAACGATTTCCGACCTCTTCACCTCGGACACCCTGGGCCCACAGCAGCTTTAGCGAGCCGGAACTCCGGAGCCACTGGTCTGCAGCAGCTTTTGGAGCTGTAAGTCCGGAGTCGCTGGTCTGCAGCATTTTCAGGGAGCTGTAACTCCGGAGTCGCTGGTCCGCAGCAGCTTCAGCGAGCTGGGAGTCTGGAGTCTCTGGCCCACAGTAGCTTTCACTATTTCGGCGAGAGGCTCACGACGGCGGCGGTGAGCGCGGCAGCGAGCTGGACCGCCTCCGAAAGACATACGGCGCGACGGAGATCCGCGACGCGCGGCGCAGGACCGTCGCCGAGGGTGGGGCGCAGTTCCGGGCCGTAGCGGTACTGGGTGCGCCCACCCAGCGTGACGCCCAGGGCGCCGGCCATCGCGGATTCGGCGACGCCCGCGTTGGGACTCGGATGTTTCGCGGCATCACGACGCCAGGCGCGCAGCGCAGCAGCGGGACGTCCGCCGATCAGCGGGGCCAACGCCACGGTCAGGACGCCGCTCACCCGGGCCGGGAGCAGGTTGGCCAGATCGTCGGTGCGGGCGGCGGCCCAGCCGAAGTTCCGGTAACGATCGTTGCGGTAGCCGACCATCGCATCCAAGGTGTTCACCGCGCGATAGACCAGCAGGCCCGGAATTCCGGCCAGCGCACCCCACACCAGCGGTGCGACGGTCGCGTCCGAGGTGTTCTCGGCAATGGATTCGACTGCGGCACGGGCCAATCCGTCCGCATCGAGTACCTCCGGATCGCGCCCGCACAGCGCCGGCAGCAGCGCGCGAGCCCCGGCCAGATCTTCCGCTTCCAGCCGATCGGCCATCGCCCGCCCGGTCCGCGCGAGCGTCGTCCCGCCCAGCACGGTCCAGGTCGTCAGCGCGGTCAGCGCCGTGGCGACCGCGAACCGTCCCCGTCCCACCCTGTCGACGGCCACGCCCAGCACGGCGGTCCCCCCGACGAGCACGACCTCGTGCACCACCCCGGCCATCCGCCCGTCCCGGTAGGTCGCCGACTCCAATGCCGCAGCCGCCGAACCGAATCCGGCCACCGGATGCCACCGCCGCGGATCGCCCACCGCCCGGTCCAGACCGAACCCCAGCACCAACCCGACAGCCGTCGACATCCGCATACCCACCGATCGAGACTAACGCGGCAGGTCATCGACCAGTATCGACCGGGTTGCCCACCGCGTCTCGCACCGCATCGGTCGCTTGGTCGGACGCACCGTGTGGCCGGGATCCGGATCATCGCGTGGACTGCCCATCGACCCGTCAGCGCTTGTGTCGACCTCAACGGGCGAACACGACCGCTACGAAACGCGCGAGGGTCGCGGCGGCCGCGGCGGGGTCGATGTCGCGGCGCGCGAGCTGCAGGAGCAGGCCCTCGACGAGGGCGAGCAGGCCGCGCGCGTCGCGTTGCGCTTGTTCCGGGGAGCGGTGGGCCCTCATGCGCAGGGCGGCGGTGATCCCTCGCGCGAGCCGATCGGAACCGGCGGACAACCGCGCCGACATCGCCGGGTTCTGCGCGGCCCGGCTCACCACGGTCAGCCAGGCCATCACCTGGACCTGCCAGACGTCGTCCGGCGGCGGAGTGCCCGACAGGTCGGGGGTCGCACCGGGGATCATGCTCTGAAGTACCTGGCGCACAGTCGATTCGGCATGGTCCGGATCGGCGAGGGTGGTGAGCTGATCGGCGAGTTGCTCGTCCAGGACGTCGAGCACACCGGCGACGGCGTAGTTGAGCAGGTCGTCCATTCCCGCGAAGTAGTGCTGGAGCGATCCGAGCGAGAGACCCGCCTCGGCGGCGACCCTGCGCAGACTCACCGCGCCCCAGCCCTCGCGGTGGGCCACTCGCCACAGGGCGGCCGCGACCTCGTCGCGCCGCTGTCGGGGGTCAACGATCTTCGGCACCGAACCTCGCTTTTTAGTACAGTGACTTATATAAGTCTAGGCCGATCTCCGAGGGGGCAGAAGTGGATGTGGTCGTTCGCGCACAGTGCGGCGCCGTACGTGGTGAATCGCGGCAGGGTTGTTCGGTTTTCCGCGGCATTCCCTACGCCGCGCCGCTCGAGGGCCCCCGCCGTTTCCAGGCGCCCGCTCCGGCGCAGCGCTGGGACGAGGTGCGCGACGCGCGGACGTTCGGTTCCTCGGTTCCTCAGCCGATCCTCTGGCATCCCGGTGACGATCCCGAGTGCCTGACGGTCAATGTGTGGACCCCCGACGTCGCGTCCTCGGGAATGCCGGTGCTGGTGTGGCTGCACGGCGGCGCGTGCCTGGGCGGCACCGCCGCCACCACAGATTTCGACGGTGCCGCGTTCGCCGCCGCGGGCATCGTCGTGGTCACGGTGAACTACCGGGTGGGGTACGAGGGGTTCGGCTGGGTCGAGGACGCCCCGTGCAACCGCGGCGTCCTGGACCAACTCGCCGCACTCCGGTGGGTGCACGAGAACATCGCCGCCTTCAGTGGGGATCCCGGCGCGGTGACGCTGATCGGCCAGTCCGCCGGTGCGTCGTCGGTGGTGGGCCTGATCGCCGATGACGTTGCACTGGAACTGTTTCGGCGCGGCATCGCGCAGAGTCCGGGAAAGATCTTCGTCCCCGCCGACGAGGCCCGCGCGGTGTCGGCGATGATCACCTCACAGCTCGGCGTTCCCGCGACGGTCGAAGCCCTGGCAGCGGTGCCGTCCGAGGCGATCCACGCGGTTCAGATGACCCCGGTGGTGACCATGTCGCAGGAACCGGGACGCTGGACTCATCCGAACGCCCCTTACGGACTCACCGTCGACCACGACCTGTTCGACGCGCCACCGTGGATCCCGCAGCAGCAGAAGACATTCGGCACGCGGGAACTCGTCTGCGGGTACACCACCGACGAGGCCCGGATGTTCACCGTCGATGCCGACCTGTCGGGCGTCGATCCCGTCGATACCGCTCGCGGGTGCGGCCTGGATGCCGACGCGGTGCGCGACTACCGAGCCGACAATCCCGGCATCACCGACGCCGACCTGCACCCCCTGATCCTGTCCGACGCCCTGTTCCGGATGCCCGCCCTGTGGTGCGCCGAAGCGCACGCCGACGCCGGAACCGCCACCTACCTGTACGAGTTCGCGTGGCCCAGCCCGGCCCGCGACGGCGCACTGCGCGCCTGTCACGGCCTCGACGTGCCTTTCACCTTCGACACCCCGCACGGTCCGCTCGCCGCCGATCTCATCGGGCCGCGGATTCCACCGGACTTCGCGGTGCTCTCGACCGCGATGCGCAGCGCCTTTGCGGCATTCGCCACGACCGGCGACCCCGGCTGGCCCCGGTTCGACAGCACCACGAGAGTTCGCCGGATCTGGCAAACCCCGCCTGCGCTGGGCGAGGAATCACTGTCGGCATCCGATCGGATCTGGCGGCCCGAACGCCCTCGCGCGGCCGAAAGTGAATCCACGCTCGGGTGAGCCGCGATCCGGTCCTGTCACACCTCCGGTGGCGATTTCGTCCACCTTGCGACGGATAAGCTCACGCTGGAAGGCGCGGGACGGCAGTGAGGATGCACAGTGACGACCGACGAACGCCCCGACGACATCGACCGGGCCGAGCTGGCCCGGCAGTTCGAGGAGCATCGGCAGTATCTGCGGCGGCTGGCATACAGCACGCTGGGCAGTCTCAGCGACGCCGACGACGTGGTGCAGGAGGCGTGGCTGCGGTTGCAACGCTGGCACGAGAATCGCGCGCCGGGTGAGCGGATCGATAATCTGCGGGCCTGGCTGTCCACCGTCACCGGCCGGCTGGCGCTCGATCAGCTCGGTTCCGCGCGCGCCCGCCGCGAACAGTACGTCGGCGAGTGGCTGCCGGAGCCGGAGGTGAGCACCGACGACGATCCCGCCGACCGCGTCACCCAGGACGAACGTGTCACCACCGCGCTGCTGGTGGTGCTGGAGTCGCTCACCCCCGCCGAGCGCACCGCATTCGTGCTGCAGGAGGTGTTCGGGATGACCGGTCCCGAGGTGGCCGAGGTGGTCGGCCGGACCCCGGCGGCGGTCCGGCAGCTGGCCTCGCGGGCACGCAAACACGTCGAGGAGGGCACTCCGCGCTTCCCGGCGAGCGCCGACGAACACGGCAAGGCGGTCTCCGCCTTCGCCCTGGCCTGGCGCACCGGGGATATGAGCGCGCTGCTGGGTGTGCTGGACCAGAACGTGGTGCTGACCGCCGACGGCGGCGGCAAGGTTCCGGCGGTCCGCCAGCCGGTGCGCGGGTCCGAGCTGATCGCCAAGCTGTTCCTCGGCTGGTATCGGGCCGCGTCCGGGGCGTGGGGCCGGGAGGTGCGGGTCAACGGACAACCCGGGCTGCTGGTCTTCGACGGCGCCTACCCCGGGGTGATGTCCTTCACCGTCGAACAGGGCGCCATCACGGCCATCCACGTCGTGCGCAACCCCGACAAACTGCGTCACCTGCCGGAGGAGTCGGAGCCCGACTGGTACCTGTAGGCGTCCGGGCAGCACACCTCGCCTGACCACGCACCTGCGCCAGCGCTGAAAACGGTTGCCCCGCAACGCACGAACCGCGCAGCCGACCGCGAGGCACCGACCCGACCGATACCTTCGGACGTCCGGGCTCACCGGTCGGGCGGTAAGTCGATCGCCGTCAGGCCGTGCGCGTGCGCGACTTCGGCCGAGAACAGTTGTCCCGCATCGGCGGTCAGTCCGTGGCCCAGGCCCGGATCGGCGCGGCAGGCGGCCTGCCAGCCGTGGTCCGCGATCGCGCGCACATACGGGAGTGTGGCGTTGGTCAGCGCGACGGTCGCGGTGTGCGGCACCGCGCCGGGCATATTCGCCACGCAGTAGAACAGCGTGTCGGCCACCCGGAAGGTCGGATCGGCATGCGTTGTGGGATGGGAACTTTCGAAGCAGCCACCCTGATCGATCGCGATGTCGACCAGCACCGCACCGGGCCGCATCCGCGCCACCAACGTATCCGGAACCAGTTGCGGCGCACGGGCTCCCGGCACCAGGACCGATCCGATCACCAGATCCGCGTCGGTCACGGCCCGGTCGACCTCGGCGGCGTTGGACCCGACCGTCTCGAGCCGTCCGTCGAAACGCGCGTCGAGCTCGCGCAACCGCACCAGATTCGTATCGAGCACCGTGACGTGCGCGCCCATACCCACCGCGACGACAGCGGCATGGGATCCGGCCACACCACCGCCCAGCACCGTCACCTCGGCCGCCCGCACCCCGGGCACACCACCCAGCAATACTCCAGCACCGCCGTTGGGTGACATCAGGTGCTGCGCGCCGACCTGCGCGCCGAGCTTGCCCGCGACCTCACTCATCGGCGCCAGCAGCGGCAGCGATCCCCCGGCACCGCGCACCGTCTCATAGGCGATCGCGGTGATCCCGGATCGCAGAATCGCCTCGGTACACTCCCACGAGGCAGCCAGATGCAGAAACGTGAACAGCACCTGCCCCGACCGCATCCGCGAATACTCCGGCGCAACAGGCTCTTTCACCTTCAAAACCAGATCCGCGTCGCCCCACACCACCTCCGCCGCCACCACGACCCGCGCCCCCGCATCCCGATACTCCACATCCGAGAACCCCGACTCCACCCCGGCCCCCGCCTCCACGAGCACCTCATGCCCGTACCGCCGCAACTCCCCCGCCCCCGCCGGCGTCAACGCCACCCGCGTCTCCTGCGGTTTGATCTCGCGCGGAACACCGATTCGCATAACGTCATCGTCACCCACGACCACCCCGTACGCCACGACCCCACTCGCGCGATTCACAAAATAGCAATTATTCAGCAACTACGAGTCGCTGTTCGCAGCACACCAGCCTGGCACGAACACGCCGCAAGATCCGATCCCGAGTTGGCGCGCGGACGGTTTCGCACAACTTCCGAACACAGTTCGAGACCCCTGCGAAAGATAGCTCACAGAGCGTCCTCAGCAGCCAACATGAACGCCGCCTCCAGGTGCACGATGCATTCGTCCGGAGGACGGTGCCGATGAATGAACCGCAGCTGTCGAGCGCGCTCTGTGGTCAGCTCGATCAGATGCACCTGGCACATGAATTCGGCCAATCGACCGTCCGCGTGCACAAAAGTCCGATGCCCCGCCGGCTCGGAGAGAGTCATCGATCCACCTCGATGCGCCGCCTCGGCGGAGATGGGTCCGCCCTCATCGCCACCGCCATACCGAACAAGCACCGGCCGCGCGATCCGTGGAAGGACACATCCGGGCCCAGAATTCACCTTGCACCTTGTCCCACAACCAATCCCATGCCGGATGAAGATCCCGGGCACTACACCAGCAACGACGAGGTTCGGCAGGAATTCACGGTCGTATACCGAGGTGAACCAACCGGCGGGAATCCCACGACGAGCGAGGAAAGTACGCGAGTCGAATGGGTGCCCATCGAACGAATTCCCTCACTGACAATGGACCGAAGCCAGCGCAATCGCATCGAATGGGCACTGAGCGAGAGCGATCCCTACCTAGATCCCGAGACTCGCTGAAATGCCTCTCGCAGTTGCGATTCCGCTCGGATGATCGCCCTGTACACGACGCTCCCCGACTCATAACGCTCGAGAATCTCGGACAACCGCTCGTCCAGAGTGAATTCTTCACCTTTCGGCCCGGTGGAGAGGTCGGCCCACCAGAGGAAATCATCGGCGGCATCGATTCCGTCCACGTCGACCAGCCGAAACTCGTCGAATATCTGCTGGTCCAGACCGCGCACTGCCGCCTCGGTTTGCGCGGCAGTATGGAACGCCACCATGTGGCACACAACGGGCGAATATCCGCGAGTGCGCAAGAGTCGAGCGCCATCGATCGGATGGAACCCGATATCCGGGTGGCCGTAGCCCACATCGTGCAAACAGGCTGCGGTTACCGCATCGGCACGAAGCTCGGCAGGCAGATGGCCCACCACACTCTCCATCCGTCGCCCGACCGCCAACGAATGAGCGCGTCGCGACGCCGTCAGCGGGGACAGTAATTCGGCCATGGCCTCGTTCACCGCTGCCATGTTACGCGCCGACAGCACCCGAACGTCCGTGTCGACGCAGTCATTCACCACCAATCATCGAGGGCGATGTTGTCGAATTATGTTCACCCCCAACGTATTCCGAGATGAAAGGATCGAACGCGGAAACCGGCCGGAAGCGCACCCCCGGCCGGTGAACCACATCTGCCGAGTCGGCACCCGACACGCGATACTCAGAGTCGCTTGTTACGGCCGAGTTGTTCGTGGGCGGCGACGAATTGGCCCGCGGCGATCGCCGAGACGGTCGAAATATCAAGTGCCAGACAGAATCCGGTGACGATCTCGGCCAGGCGACGGGCCTTGCCCGGGCCGGCGCAGCCGAGCGCCTCCAGGAACGCCTGCTGCTGCGGCAGGCCGGTGCCGCCGCCGACCGTGGCGACCAGCAGGCTCGGCAGGGTCAGGGTGATCAGCAGGTCATCACCCTCGAAGCGGCTGGAGATCATCGCCGTACCGGATTCGAAGACGCTCGCCGCATCCTGGCCGGTCGCGATGAACATCGCCGCGAGCACGTTCGCCGCGTCGACGTCGGCGCCGAGCGCGCCGCTGTGCCAGGCGGCGTCGTCGAACACCTGCAGCGTGCGATGCAGCATCTCCGGGGTGGTCTTCAACACGCGTTCGATCGCCTCCCGGGTGAGCAGGGTCTCGGCCACGACCCGGTAACCCCGGCCGCCGATCGTGTTGAGGCTCGCCGCCTTCTTGTCGCAGGCCATGTTCGCCTCGATGATGAACCACAGCACGTCCACCCCGGACAGCTCGACGACGTGGTCCAGAATCCACTGGCAGGCGTGCCAGGTGGTCGCCGAGGTCATGTTCTGACCGGTGGCGTCGGCGGTTTCGTAGCAGAACCGGACGTGCACGTCACGCCCGATCTGCACGGCCTCGACATCGAGCAGCAGCGCATGCCGGGAGGCTTCCCGCACCCGCGCGCTGAGCTGGTCGAACTGCAACGGCACCCAGCGGGCGAATCGAGCGGCCTGCTCGAGCGAACCGAATCCGAATCCGGGCACCCGCGTCATCCGCTGCCGCAGCACCCTGGTCACCACTCCGCCCGAGTCGGTCATCGCACGCGCGCCGCGGGCGGTCGACGCGAGCACCGCGCCCTCCACCGTGGCCATCGGCGCGATGATCGGGCCCCGGGCGTGCTCGCCGTCGAACAGCAGCGGTCCGGCCAGGCCGACCGGAACGTCGATGGTCCCGACGAAGTTCTCGATATTGCCGCGCACCAGTTCCGCGGGCACCCCTGGTTCACGCAATGCGTCGAGAGAGGTACCGGTCGCCGACCGATACCACTCCAGCCGTTGCGCGCGAGCCTGTTCCGTGTATTCCCCGAGCCCTGGCATCTTCTCGATGACGGGCGTTTCGTCGACCACCGGATTGATCGTCATCACAACTCTCCACTCGGATCGCTGCCCCATCAGGGCAGGTACTGGGACAAGCTCCCGCACGGAGCGTATCCGCCCGATCCACCGAGCGCATTGCGAGCAATCACCAACTGCCGCAGCAGAATTCGACCGACACAAATAATTAACGGACAGGAAATACTGCGCGGCGCAACGGCATGGTTACCGTGAACAGTCCCTAATCACTTTCGCGCTGCGCGGCGACCATCTCGTCGACACAGACGACGATCGCCAGTGCCAACGGAACGTCGGGGTGATAGATCTCGACTCCGTAGCTGTCCCGAATGCGGAACCACTTGCGCGAGGTCTCGGCGACGATGCCCTGCGGACCCTCGAGGGTGTAGTTCTTCTCGATCAGGTCGCCGTGCGCGTTCCACCGCTCACCGTCGGCCAGCGCGATGGTGAAACTGTGCCGCAGCGGACTGAACAGCTTCTTGCGCACGGTGGCCACATGCCTGCCGCCGGAGCTCACGACCATGGCGGTGCGCAGCGCGAACACCTTCCGGCGCCCCACCGCGTACACCTCGCCCTGCGGCCCACGCAGCTCGAAGGTCCGCCGGAACGTGAGCACCTTGCCGTCGACGAGAAAAGCCTTGTTACCCGAATCGTCGGTGACCCAATAGTCCTGGCCCAGCCCGAGTACCCGCTGCCGCATCACATATCGCACGAATCCAGTCTGCCCGAATACGCCGCACGCGAACCCCGCCCGCAGGACGGCGACCACACCCCACCGGCCTCGAGTACCGATGACGGATCACAGCGAACCCGCGGAAACCCGCCCGGTAGGTTGACGATCATGATGATCAAGCTGGGTGAGCATGCACCGCAGGTCGAGGACACCGCGTGGGTGGCGCCGAACGCCACGGTGATCGGGCGGGTGCGACTGGGCGCGGAGGTCGGCATCTGGTATTCGGCGGTGCTGCGCGGCGATCTCGAGGACATCAGCGTCGGCCCGCGCACCAATATCCAGGACGGCTGTGTGCTGCACGCGGATCCGGGCTTCCCGCTGACGGTCGGCGAGGGAGTCTCGGTGGGGCACAACGCGATCCTGCACGGCTGCACGATCGGCGACAACGTCCTGGTCGGCATGGGTGCGACCGTGCTGAACGGCGCGGTGATCGGCGAAGGCAGCCTGATCGCGGCCAACGCGCTGATTCCCGAGGGCGCGCAGATCCCGCCCGGATCACTGGTGGCCGGGGTGCCCGGCAAGGTGCGCCGCGAACTCGGCGAGGCGGAGCTGGACAGGATTCGCCTGAACGCCACTGTGTACCTGCACAACCTGGCCGTACACCGGGACGCCGCCGAGGTGTGACACATCACACAGGGCTCGAATCCGGGTTGCCGAGTCTTGCTAGCATCGTGGCAGCGAGCTCGGAGTCCGGGTGGTGCCGCCGAGACGGCTGGCAGCACAAGGGATATCACCCTGGCGGCGGGCACGTGGTTTGGCAAGGAGGTTTCACGGTGTCGTGCGAGCAGTCCGGTATGCACCGATCCAGCGGGCGAATCAGTGTGGCCGATATCGCGGCCCAGCCGGGGGGCATCGAGGCGTTGCAGCGCCGGGTTCACGAATTACGTTCCAGCGGAATCGACTTCGCTGCGAACGCCATCGAGCGAGAGATGGATGCACTGAATCTGCGGTGAGCGCGAGCGGCGTCCACCGGCGGCGATGAGACAATGAGACACGTCCACCCGCATCGACGCGGTATCCGCCGACCGACTGGAGGCTCGATGCCCACCGTTCACTCGATCCTGGCCCGCATCCTGGAAAAGCCCCGGGCCGAGGGTGAGCATCTGCTCGAAAGCGCGTTGTCGGCATTCCTGGACTTCGGCATCAAGCGCACCAGTATGGGCGAGGTCGCGCGCCGCGCCGGGATCAGCCCGGCCACCCTGTACCGCCGATACGAGTCGAAGAACGATCTGGTCCAGGCCGTGGGGGTGCGCGAGGCGCAGCGATTCGTCGCCGATATCGACGACCGCGTGCAGGCCATCACCGACGGCGAGGACCAATTGGCGGAGATCTTCGTCGCGTTCATCACCTCACTGGCCCGCAACGAACTGCTGCAGCGCCTGCTGCGTACCGAACCGGACCTGATCCTGCCGCGACTGACCACCCAGGCCGGACCGATCCTCGCCGTCGGACGCGCCTATCTGGCCGACAAACTGCGGGCGCTCCACAAGGACGACACCGAACCGGATTTCGATGCCGACCTGGTCGCGGAGATCATGGCACGCCTGGCGCAGTCCCTGGCGCTGACCCCCGACGGGCTGATCCCGCTCGGCGACGAGGCAGCCGCACGGGAGTTCGCCCGCCGCACCCTGCTGCCGATGATGGGCGGACATCGTCCCTGAACCGCCGGTGCGCCCGCCCGCGTCGAACGAAGGAGAATTCTCATGCGGGCGAACTGAATTCGTCGCCGAGCTGCGCCGAGCCCAAGCCGAACGCGGCCGCGACCCACTCGTCCAGTTCCCCCGGATCCGGCGCCGCGCCCTCCTCCACCACGGCACGAACCCCGCGGACGAGCGCGTCCGCCGCCGCGGTCGACGGGTCCGGAACCGGAAGGCGCGCAACGTACTGCGTGATCCACCGCCGTCGCGCGGCATAGAGCCGATTACCGCACACCGCATCGTAGAACCGCAGGCCCAGCGCCGAATTCGCCACTCCCATCAGCAGATACGCCAGGGTTTCGCTGCCGATGTCGGGCACCGAGATCCAGTAGCAGTCGCCGTTGACGATCGCGCCGCTGCGATCGAGCGCGAAACGCGGTGCGACACTGATATCGGGAAAGACGAGCTTGGGATGCCGCCACAGATGCGGACGCTGCGGCACCCAGATCTCGAACCATTCCCGACCGCTCGCGGTGAGATAGGCCCGCGCGGCCAGCACATCCTTGTGCTCGGCGAGATATGCTGCCGCGCAAGGGAATCCGTCCAGATCCACCGGCGTGCGCCGCGAGCAGCTCACATCGTACGGATACAGCACGCGGGTCGGACGCTCCCGGGAGATCCGCCAGGGCACCAGGTCGTGGTGGGTGATCAGATCGAACAACAACTCCGGCTCCGGCGGCGAGGGCCGATGCTCCCACCGATCGGAGATGAACACCCGATCCGCGGTCGTCTTGATTCCCACGCGAATGCGCGCCACCTCGCCGAATGTCCGCCACGTCCCGCCACGCACCCGCCGCAACCACTCGTCCACACTCGGCCGCGACATCCGCCACGGCGTCGCCACATCCGCCGGACGCACGATCGGCCCGGAATCGCTCAACACCGGCACGGCGAACTCGACCGAATCCTCGAGCGGCGCAGCGGTACCCGGGTCGAGGGTGCCCGCCTCGATCGCGATGTGCCGACCTTCGTGCCGCAGCGAACATTCCCGGGCAGCGGCCAGGGCGGTGAAAAGGTCCAGGGTTTCGGCGGATTCACCGTCGGGGATCTCGTAGGCCGACACGTAGCGGCAGGGGGTCGCGAGCGATGCGCGCACCGCGACGGTGACGGCCGGTAGTACCGCGGCGTCGAAGAGTTTGGTGTCGCCCAGGTCGTAGAGTTCGACCGGGGTGAGATCGGCGCGTAACAGCGCGCGCAGGTTCGCGCCCGCCTTGGTGGTGAGAAATCGGTTGGCACACAACAAGCCCAGGACACCCCCGGGCCGTAGTAATCGAGGCACGCTGGCGACGAACGGATGGGTCAGATCGATCCGGCCGCGCAGTCCGAAGCGCACGCTCAACAGGCGCGCGGTCGCCCCGCCCAGCTGCTGGGTCCGCACATAGGGTGGATTGGTGATGACCGCGTCGAAACTGCTCTCCGCCAATTCCTCCGCAGCACAGAGGAAATCACCCACACGCCAGGTGACCGGCAGCCCCGCGGCGCGCTCCCGCGCGAGCGCGACCGCCGCCGCGTCCAGGTCGAAGCCGGTGAGCTGAACCGGGATCCCGGGAAACCGCCGCACCGCGGCCCGATACACCGCCAACAGCAATTCCCCGTCTCCGCAGGCAGGGTCCAGAATTCGCAACCGCCCCTGCGGCACAACATGTTCCAACAGACGCTCGGCCAGGAACTCGGCCAGCCGGACCGGTGTGTAGTGCCGCCCGTGCCGCTTGCGCACCCGTGCCCCGGCGGACGCGCTCGCCCGCCGGTCCGCCGCTGCCCGCCCCACCCGGCCGTCCATACCGGACCATTCTGCCCGGGTGAACCGGCAAATATCGGGTGACGAGCCGATCGACTCGATCGAATTCACGACCGGGAACACCCCGCACACGACAGTGGGCTCGCGGGGATGCTCTCCCGCGAGCCCACTCGGCTCGTTCTCATCTCACGGGCCCGGTCCGCAGCACCGCACCGGAACCACTCAGCCGAGGCTGAAAGGCTTGCCCCACAACGTCTCGGTCGAATCCATGACGTTGTCGTGCAGTACGACCGTGGTGTACGCGCGCGCCTCGGCGTATCCGGCGCAACCGTCCACCGAGATCGTGTGGTCGACGTACTGGGTCGTACCGGAGGTCCCGGTGAAGTTGTAGACCTGGATCATCTTGCTCGCGACGTTGCCCGGCTTGAGCTTGATCGACATCGACGGATCGGCGTACGGAGTGATGCCCGAACTGCTCAGACCCGCGCCGCTGTCGCCGGTCGAGACCGAGAGTCCGCCGCCGCCACCTCCGCCGCCCCCACCGCCGCCGTTACCGCCACCGCCGCCGCTGCTGTTGCCGCCGGAGCTCTGATCCGAGGAGGAGGCACCGCCGCCGCCGTCCGACTGATCGGCGCCGCCGTTGCCGGACTGGGAGTTGTTCTGATCGGCGGTGTTACCGCTGCCGTTGGCGTGTACGGCGCTGCCCAGATCGATCTGACAACCCACCAGGTAGCCGGTCTCGATCCGCCCGCCGGTGATCTTCACCCCGCCGGGTGCGGTGGCCTGCACCGTGGCCACCGCCGAGACCATCGCGTTGCGGGACAGCGGACTGGCGGCCATCGATCCCGACAGTGTGGCGCTCTCCCCGGTGCGGTCGACGTGCACGGTCACGGCGTCATGCGTGGTGTAGGACGCGTGCCCGTCCGGCAGCGGCACGTGGGTGTCCGCACCGGCCGACCCGCCGATGCCCAGTACGAGCGGTACGCACACACCCGCCACGATCGCGCTGCCCAGCGCGCCGCGCACGGCGCGATTGCGCTCCCGCGGGCCGAATGTCGTTGCGGCACTGCTGTTCATCGAAAGTTTCGCCCTCATCGCCCTCATCCGATGCTGAACGGGTTGCCGTACAGGGTGACCTCGGAGGTGCCCCGGCTGTTGGTGACCGTCAACGTGCTGAACGATCGCGCTTGCGCATATCCGGCGCACCCGTCGACCTGGATGCCGCGGTCGTGGTACTCCACGCCGATGGCACCGGCTTTCGGATCCATCTTCTTGGTCCCGAATTTCACCTGCGTCACACCGCCGGGCACCAGATCGATACTGGGCACGACCTCCGGCCACGCCGAATCGGGCGAGACATAGACGTCGCCGCCGAGTGAGAGCCCACCGGACAGATCGACCTGACATCCGACCAGGTAGCCGGTGACCAGCGTGCCGCCGGTCACGCCCGGCGCGGTCGCGTAGACCGTGGCCGACATGGTGGCCGTGCGCGAGAGGCCGTTGTAGGCCAGGGACGGGGAGAGCACCGCTTTCTCACCGGTGCGGCTGAAATCGACCGCGACACCGGTCGCGGTGGTGAAATGCTGCCGGCCATCGGGTAGCGGTACAACCGTATCTGCTTGCGCCACACCACATCCGAGCATCAGAACGGCGAGCCCCGCCCCACCGCGAATGAGCCAGCGACCGGCTCGTGAAACCAATCTCATATTTCCTTCATCGTTTGTGTTCGGGCAAGCGCAGCCAACGGTTGTTGATCTAGGTAAGAGTTAGCTGTGAGCCCACGGGGAATCTGCCGGGAATCGCAGTGCGACAGCACAGTCCGGACAGCGGCCTGCTCGAGATGTTCCGGAGACAGTACTCCGGCGTACCGGCCCGCCGAAACCGCGACGCACCGGACAGTCCGGATCAGTCGGACACGTAGACCCGGACCGCCGACACCCGTCCACCGCGCGCGACCACGATCTCGGCGATCCCGCGCCCGGCGGTCGTCTCCACCGATGCGGTCACATATCGCCCCGCCGCGATCGACTTGGCTACCTCGGTTCCGGCGGCCTGGGCGACGAAAGTGGCCGGATCCACCGCGATTCCGGCCGGCCATTCGAGCACCGCGCCCGGTGTCAGCGCCGCGCGCACCCCGTCGACGTCCCCACGCGCGGCGTCCTCGATCACCCCCGTCGCGGCCCGCTTACCCGCGGCCCCGACCCGGACGAACCCGCGCGCGAAGCCCAATGCGCCACCGATTCCCTGATTGCCGAGCAACTGCGGGGCGAGTCGCACGGCCGCGGCGAGTCCGCGCACACCGGCGGCCAGCAACTGCACGATCATCACCGGCAGTTCCCAATGCGCGTGCAGCTCACGAATTCTCAGCGCCCCGCCCTCTCGCTCGAGGTCGTAGCGCAGATGCATGGGCACCCGCAGGGTGACGCCCGTGGACATGGTCGTCTCGATCACCAGATCGCGGAATACCGTCGCACCGCACACCACGTCGTGCTCGACCCGGAAGGCGATGCCGTTGGGCGCGATGAACGTGTCGTAGAAGCGCTCGATCGCCGCGTGCCCGATGTGCGGACGCGATCCGACCGGATCCTCGACCCGGGCTCCGGATGCGAACAATCCGATCCAGGCGGCGCGATCGTGCACGGCGACAGCCCGTGGCGACGCCTCGACGGCGGCCAGCAGTTCGGCGGCTGATCCAGTTGCGGACATCATTTCCCTTCGTGACGTGGGGCGATGAACCCACCCCTAACCTATAACGTGTTCTACTTCATGTCACGGGGCGGAAAAATGGATTCCGGATCGAGTGCCCGACCGGGCAGACTTTCGCGCATGAGTCCGCGTGATACCCCCTCGGGGGTGGGAGCTTTCCTCAGGCCCTGGCTGCGGCCGAAGGTTCTGCTCCGAGTGGCGGTGGTGGCCGCGCTCACGGTGATGGTGCTCGTCGGTGTTTGTATCGGCGTCGTCCGGTGGCGCGCGAGCGGTCCGGAGTACTCCGCGACCTCGGTGCCGCCCGCCGACGTCGCGTTGGTGCCGGGTGCGGAGATCTACCCGAACGGCCAACCCTCCCCCTATGTGGCCGGCCGGCTCGACCTGGCTCGCACCCTGCTGAATACGGGCAAGGTCCAGGCGCTGCTGCTGACCGGAGATTTCGGCACGCCGACCTACGACGAACCCGATGCGATGCGCAGATATCTGATCGACAAGGGCGTGCCCGCGAACAAGATCGCCCTGGACTACGCCGGTTTCGACACCTATCAGTCCTGCGCTCGCGCCTACCGCATCTTCGGGGTGCGCAACGCGATCGTGGTCACCCAGGATTTCAGCGTCCCGCGCACCATCGCCCTGTGCCGGTCGGTGGGCATCCGGACCACCGCGGTCGGCGATCACAGCCAGGCGCACAACCTCACCTACGACAAATGCTGGGTACGTGATCAGATCGCCGCGATCAAGGCGGTGTATTCGATGCTGGTCCAACCCGATCCGAAATTCCTCGGCCGCCAGGAGACCTCGGTCCGCGATGCCATCGCGGCGAGCCCGCATTGATATCGCCTTGCGCCGCAGCTCCTTTCACCGGAATGCGGCACGTCGATCGGGTGCACCGACGCCGAATCCGTTGATCAGTGTGTCCACCACGACGTCGGCGGCCTGAGCGGCGCTGAGCTCGGGGAGGTCCTCGGCGGCCCGCAGCAGCAGCGACGGCAGCACCGCGCCGATCCAGCCCTGCGGCAGATCCTCGCGCAGCAGTCCCTCCTCGGTGGCGCGGCGCAGGAAGTGCTCGACCTCCGCGATGAACCCCTCGCGACGGTCGCGAATCGTCTTCTCGGACAACATGCGGAACGTCTCGACGGGCCAGCGGCGATTCACCTCGATGATGCCCTCCACGTAGCGGTGCAGTGCGACACCGACGGGCGCCTCCCGCAATCTCGCCGCGGCGATCACCTCCTCGACCGCGTCGTAGCGGGCGCGGTACACCGCGGCGAGCAGGTCCTCTCGGGAGGCGAAGCGGCGGTACACGGTGCGCCGGTCCACCCCGGCGGCAGCGGCAATGGCGGCGATGCTCACCGAGGGATCGTCGGCGAGCAGCCGCGCGCCGGTGCGCAGGACGAGTTCCAGGTTGTGCGCCGCATCCGCTCTCATCGCTCCAAGGTATCCGGCAGTGCCGCTCATCGCCGAACATCAGCCACATTCAGATGGAATAAACTTCGATAACTGCTACGTTGATGTGACAGTTAGTGCGTACGGGCAGACACCGTCACCCGACGCGGACAGTGAATCGGAACGGAGAAACCGCTCATGACCAGAACATGGTTGATCACCGGAGCATCTCGCGGCTTCGGCCGTCACCTCACCGAAGCGGTCCTCGCGGCAGGAGACCAGGTCGTCGCCACCGCACGCCGACCCGAGCAACTCGACGATCTGGCGACCGCCCACGGCGAGCGGATCCGGGCCGTGGCGCTGGACGTCACCGATGCGGCCGCCGCCGAACACGCGGTTCAGCAAGCGATCGACGCGTTCGGCCACCTCGACGTCGTGGTCAACAACGCCGGTTACGCCAACAGCGCACCGATCGAAGAGATGGCCGAGCAGGATTTCCGCACCCAGGTCGAGACCAATCTGTTCGGCGTCGTCAACGTCACCCGCGCCGCGCTGCCGGTGCTGCGCGCCCAGCGGTCCGGAATATTCGTCCAGTTCTCCTCGATCGGCGGAAGGGTCGGCGGCACACCGGGAATGGGCGCGTACCAGACCGCCAAATTCGCGGTGGAAGGATTCTCCGAAGTGCTCGCCAGCGAGGTCGCACCGTTCGGAGTGCAGGTCGTCATCGTCGAACCCGGCGGCTTCCGCACCGACTGGCAGGGTTCGTCGATGACCCTGCACACCGTCGGCCCCGACTACGAGCAGACCGTCGGCGCGATCAACCGGTACCGGCAGGACAGCCACGGCAGCCAGCCCGGAGATCCCGCCCGCGCGGCGAAGGTCCTCATCGACGTCGTCGCCGATGAGAACCCGCCCCGCCGCCTACTACTCGGCAGCGACGCCCTCGCCGCGGCACGCGACGCGGGCAGGATCCGCGCCGCGGAAACCGAGCAGTGGGCAGCGGTGAGCACCTCCACCGATTTCGCCGCTGACGAACAACGACGCTGCCGCAACGTCTTTCGCTCGGACCGTCACCGGGTGGCGATGCGGGGCGTCACTGCGACGGCGGCATCAGCATCGGGACCGGTTCGCGCACGGTCACCAGCACGACGACGTCGCCGTAGGGCGCCGCACCCCGCGCCACGCGATGTGCCATGCGCGCCACGGAGGTTCGCCACCGGTACTTGGCGTCGATCTCCGATTGCACGAACGGCAGCAGGGTGCCTCCGGTCACGACCTGGGCCTGCCCGTGCCACTGATGTGAACCGAGGGCCGGGTTGCCGCGCCAGTCGCCGGGTTGCACGATCACCCGGCCGTCCTGGGCGAGCTGCTCGGCCTCCTCGGCGTAGGAGGAGACGCGAAATGCCAACTGGTTGTGCCCGATCGGGACGACCAGCCGGGGCACCGTCACCAACTGTTGCGGGCCGGCGACGCGCGTGACCAGGGCCGTCTTCGCCTCCTGCCACATCATCGCGAGCTGGGATCTTCCGGAGCGAGCCGGTACCCGCCGCGAATTCGCCGCAGGATCCGGCTGGGCGATCTGTCGGTAGTTGGTAGGGACATCCACCAGGGTTCCTGCCATCACATTCGTCCTCTCCGGTGACACAATCCAGCGCTGGTTCGGTGTCGGATCCACCGGTCCCGCCCGGTCGGCGGGCCGTCCGCCGCCCTGTGATCGCTCGCCGGTTCGGCAGCATTACAGACCGACCAGTCGGCCCTCCCAGAGGGCGTACGAACCCCCTTCCCGCCCGGATTCGGTCGTACATCCGGCCGAGCGCGAGCCCGACATGCCGGGCATCCTCGGCCGACCACCTTCGATACTCCATTCCCCGCCTCAGGATGGCAACGACGCAGGTCACATCTGTCTCGGACGCGCACCGTGACGAGTTCGCGACGGTCCGCCGCGAGGGTCCGATCCGGTCACCGCACAACCTTCGAAGCGGTACGGACTCAACCGTTCTCGGCGACCGGGTCGGAATCGGCGTCGAGCGCCTCGAGGACCGCGTCACCGTTTTCCCGTGCCCACTCGGTCAGGACGTGGATCGGATCGATCAGCGTCGCTCCGAGCGGAGTGAGTTCGTACTCGACGCGGGGCGGCACTTCGGCATACGCGTGGCGGCGCACGAGTCCGTGTGATTCGAGCCGTCGGAGCGTCTGGGTGAGCACCTTGCGGGAGATGCCGCCGATCAGCTCGATCAGCTCACCGTGGCGCACCGGGCCGCGGCTGAGGCCGTAGAGCACGACCACGGTCCACTTGTCGGCGATCAGCTCGACCGCCAGACGCCCCGGACAGTCGGCTAGAAAGGGGGCACCGGGGCCGAAACCGCTCATGGCGCCAAAGGTACCTGGGGGTTCCCATGGGGAAACCTAGCCTGGTTTTTCCTTCCCCCTCCGAAGCCAGGAGAGTCATGCGAATCATCACCCAGCAGGAGATCGGCGGTCCCGAGGTGCTCACCATCGTGGACGCGCCCGCGCCCCGGCCCCTGCCGACCGAGGTCCTCGTCCGTGTCGAGGCGATCGGGCTGAACCCGCTGGAGGCGCGACTGCGCGCCGGCGAATTCCCGTTGATCGGCAAGCCGCCGTTCATTCTCGGCTGGGATATCAGCGGTGTGGTCGAACAGGCGCAGACGTGGCGCTTGCGGCCCGGCGACGAGGTTTTCGGAATGCCGCTGTTCCCGCGGGCGGCCGGTGCGTACGCCGAATTCGTATCTGCTCCGGCATTGCACCTGACGCGCAAACCGGCGTCGCTCTCACACGTCGAGGCGGCCGCGTTGCCGGTCGTCGGGCTGACGGCGTGGCAGGGCCTCGTCGACCTCGGCGGCGTGAGCGCGGGTGACCGCGTCCTGGTCCACGGCGGTGGCGGCGGGGTCGGCCACGTCGCGATCCAGATCGCGAAATCGCTCGGCGCGCACGTGATCGCGACAGCAGGCGGGAGCAAACGAGAGTTCGTCCAAGGGCTCGGCGCCGACGAGGTGATCGACTACAGGACAGTCGATTTCACCGAGGCGGTCAGCGACATCGATATGGTGCTCGACACACTCGGCGGCGACACCGTCGAACGGTCGCTCGCAGTGCTCCGGCCAGGAGGGCACCTGGTGACAGCGGTCGCCGAGGAGGATTCGGAACTCGCCGCGAAGTTCGAGGCGGCCGGCATGCGCTTCAGCGGCATCGCGGTCGACCCGGATCCGGTTGCCCTGCAACGGCTCGTCGAACTCGTCGAACAGGGCAGGCTCCGGGTCCACGTGCAGGAGACGTTCCCCTTCGAGCGCGTCGCCGACGCGCACCGGCTGCTCGACGGCGGTCACCTCCAGGGCAAGCTCGTGCTCACCCTCTGACTCCGTCGACGAATTCCGACGCGCGACATAAACTCGGCTGCAATGTATGTCGAGATGATGTTCGACTCGCTCGAGGGCCTGTCGGTGGGGGATGCACTCGGCCAGCAATTCCCCGTCATGCGCACGTCGGTCGATGCGCTGCGCGCCGGGGCCGTCCCGGTCGGGCAGTGGCGATGGACCGACGACACCGAGATGGCCTGCAGTGTGGTCGCCGAACTGTGCACGCGCGGCGCGATCGATCAGGATCGTCTCGCCGAGGTCTTCGCGCGGCGGTGCGATCCGGATCGCGACTACGGCTTCGCCACGGTCGGGAACCTGAGCCGCATCCGCAAGGGCGCGCCGTGGCGCGAGGTGTCCGCCGCGGCGTTCGATCATCAGGGCTCGTGCGGCAACGGTGCGGCCATGCGGGTCGCGGCGCTCGGGGCCTACTTCGCCGGTGATCCGGAAACGATTGTCGCCCAGGCAATCCGCTCGGCCCAGGTGACGCATATGCATCCCGAAGGGATCAGCGGCGCGGTCGCGGTGGCACTCGCGGCCGGGCACGCGGCGCACGCCCGGAAGGCCGGAATACGGCCCGCGCCGGAGGAATTCATCACCACCGTGCTCGATCGTCTCGGCGACAGCGAGACCAGTCGCGGAATCCGCCGCGCCCGAACGCTACTCGGCGCTTCGGTCCAGCAGGTCGCCGACGAACTCGGCAACGGCTCCCACGTCACCGCACAGGACACCGTGCCACTCACCCTGTGGATCGCGGCGACGCATCTGCAGGACTACCCCACCGCGATCACCACATGCCTTGCCGCGGGCGGAGATATCGACACCACCGCGGCGATCGTGGGCGGCATCGTCGCCGCCCACACCGGGAGCGAGGCGGTCCCCCGCGAATGGCTCGCCGCGCGAGAACCGTTGCCCGGCTGGCTGGATCGAGCTCGTCCAGCCAAGGCCGGACCGGGTCGTCTTCGCCGGTGGTTCACGGGCAGTCGGTGAAATCTCTTGTCCTCGCGAACCGCGCCCGAACCCGAACAAACCTCATCCCTCCGAAACCGACTGACCCACAAGACCATAACCCTGCCTCGGTACGGTCGCGACCGTGTGACCGTGACCGGCAGCGCGCCACCACCCATGACAACCGTCATGGGTGGTTCGTGACGAACGAGCCGGGTGGGGCGCACTCGGCGACCGTAATTTGGGAGTCGACACAGCCACCTCCGTTCACGGGAGTCCGAGATGACCGCCACCCAGGCAGCGCCCACACCCGACCGCCGAGCGATGGTCCGCCAGATCCTGCGCGACGTCGGGGTGCCGCTCGTCGCGTACTACGCACTGCACGCCCTGGGGGCGAGCAATCTGGTCGCACTCGGTGCGGGCACCGTGATCTCGGGTGCGTTCCTGCTCGCGGAGGTCGCGCACAAACGTAAGGTCGACCTCTTCGCGGGAGTGATCCTGGCCGGATTCGTGATCGGGTTCGCGATGACCTTCCTCTCCGGCGACGCGCGATTCATGCTGGCGAAGGATTCGGTCGTCACGGGCCTGATCGGGCTGGCATTCCTGGGCAGCGCCCTGATCGGCAAACCGCTGGTCTACGTGGCCGCGCGCAGCGGGATGGCCGGGTCCGACCCGGCCAAGGCGGCCGCGTTCGAGGAGCGGTACCGGACTCGCCCGGCCATGCGACGGGCGTTCGGCATGCTGAGCGGAATCTGGGGCGTCGGCCTGCTCGGCGAGGCCGCACTGCGAGTTTTCCTGGTCTATCAGCTGCCCGTCTCGACCATGGTGTGGTTGTCCACGGTCATGATGGTGGTGACCTTCACCGTGCTGATCGGGCTGAGCATCGCGCTCGGTCGCCGGTGGAAGGCGGCCGGAGAGCGTGCCGAAGCCACCGCACTCGCCGCGGCCTGAACCTCCACGAATCATCTACTGCACCAATAAAATTCGCGCCTCGCCCGGATCCCTCCGAGCGAGGCGCGATGCTGTGTCGGCTCAGCCGTTCGGCAGAATCACCGCGCGGCCGTTGATCTTTCCGCTGTGCAACCGCTCGTAGGCCAGCGGCGCGTCCGCCATGGCGAAGGTTTCCACGTGCACCTTCACCGAACCGGCCCGAGCCAGATCGAGCACCTCGTGCAACTCCTCGCGACTGCCCCAGTACGGCGCCATGACATTCACTTCGAAGGGCAGCACACCGAAACCGACCGGCACCGTACCGCCGGCGATGCCGATGATCGTGATATCTCCCTCCACCGCGACACACCCCGCGGCGGTGGCGGTCGTCGGCGTGGCCCCGACGAAGTCGAATACCGCGGTCGCACCCCGGCCGCCAGTCAGCTCCCGCACCCGATCGGCCGCCGCGGCGTCGGAAATCACGGTCTCGTGTGCGCCGACCGTACGCGCGAGTTCGAGTTTGTCCTCGCTCACGTCCAGAGCGATCACCCGCGCCGGACTCGATGCGCGCAACAGCTGAATGGCCACGTGCCCGAGACCGCCGGCGCCGATCACCACGGCCGTCGAGCCGGGAACGAGTTTCGGCAACGACCGTTTGATCGCGTGATACGGGGTCAGTCCGGCGTCGGTCAGCGGGACGGTCTCGACCGGATCCAGCCCGTCGAGCGGCTCGAGATGCCGCGCATCGTCCACGATCATGTATTCGGCGATCGCCCCCGGCGCACCCAGTCCGGGCGGGAAGATGTTCAGCTCACCAGCCCGCAGGCAGTAGTTCTCCCGCCCACCCGCACACGGCGGACAGGCGCCACATCCCCACGGACCGTAGACGGCGACCGAGTCACCCACCGCGAATCCGGTCACCCCGTCACCCAGCGCCTCGATCGTCCCGGCCCCCTCGTGTCCCAGTGTGAGCGGCAGCGGATACGGGAAATCCTTTTCCGGCCAGGACATCACGGCGATATCCGAGTGACACACCCCCGCCGCGGTCACCTTCAACAACACCTGTCCGGGCCCCGGTTCCGGATCGGGCACGGTCACCAATTCCGGTGCGGCGCCGATGGTTCGATATTGCAGAGCCTTCATCGCTATACCTCCGCGGTCGAGTTCACGGTCGGATACACCGCGCCACACCCCGAACGCACGGATCAGCGAATACTCCGCAAACGGCTGGATGCACCGCGGCCCCGGCCTCGAATACCGACGTCGATGGCTCACCGCAACACAGAGGCCTGGGAACATCCCCCCGATCATACGGCCGAACCGGGCAGGCCCAGCAACTGCTCCGATATCAACGGCAATCAACCAGCGAACTACTTTGCAGACAGCATGGCGCTCGAATTACCCGCCCCGAAGCCGGAAGAACTCCCCGCGGCCCCGAAACCCGGACCAGCCGCGCGGTGCATTGCATTCACGCCGACCACAACCCTCCCCGGGCGGGCGAACCCCGGATAGCTTCGGCCGCATGACAACCGATGTGGGCGCACCGCTCAATGCCATCACTCGGGCCACCGCGCAGGCCGTCGCCGACGATCCGGCGAACGCGCTCGCCGTCTTCCGCGCTTCCGGTGTCGCGGAGAGCGCCGTTGCCACCGTGGTCGAGGCCCGCACGCACACGGTCCGGGTGGACGAGCCCCCGGCGCTGGGCGGTGCGGACACCGCCGCCAATCCGGTCGAGGTGTATCTGGCCGCGTTGATCGCCTGCCAGGTGGTGACCTACCGGTTCGTGGCCGAGCAGCGCGGCATCGTCGTGGACGATCTGCGGATCGACGCCGAGGGCGATCTGGACGTCCGCGGATTCTTCGGGTTGGACGAGTCGGTTCGCCCGGGATTCCAGGCCGTGCGGTTGACGGTCCACCTCCGTGGACCCGAGTCGGCCGAGCGCTATGCCGAATTGCAACGTGAGGTCGAAAGGCGTTGCCCCGTACTGGATCTCACCATCGAACCGACACCGGTGCGGACCACGCTCGTCACCGAGTGACTTACGCCCCAGGACCTTTCACTGTCACACTCGAGCGGTGAGCCTGCGGCGATTGTTCAAACGGACCCCTGGTCACCCGGTGACGGGAACGTTCCGGGTCACCGGCGTGTCCGTCACCCGGGACGAGGACGGCTACGGCAGCGCGCGGCTGTCCGGTGTGCTGTCCGGTCCGGAGGTCCCGGCACGGGCGCTGCGGGTCGGGCGGCGGTACGGCCCCGGCGAGCGGGTGCCCGAATGCGGCGACGAATTCCCGGCCACGATCGACCGCGAACATCCCGGTCGCTACGGAATCATCTGGCCCGAACAGGTTTCGCCGGGCACGAAGGCGCTGTGGAACGAGGAGTACGCCGAACGGGTCGCCGCCGCCATGCGCCTGGGCCTCGAGCCCTCGGTCGTGCCCGAGGTGACCGGCATCGGCATCCGGGAACTGGCGCGCGTGGCCGTCGAACGCCGCTACGGACGGGACCTGCTGCCCGACGGCAACCGGCAGATCACCGCCGAGGAGGCCCAGGAGCTCTACCGCACAGGCGTGCGCGCGACCGCGACGATCACCGGGATCGACTTCCTCGAGGTGCCCTCCCGCAGTATGCCCGACGCGGAGTCGAGCCTGGCGAATGTCGCTGTGCGAGTGAACTATCCGGACGGAGTCGAATACACGACCACCGCGCGTTTCGGCTTCCGCACCGCCGCGCGCAGGGCTCAGATCGGTTTCGTCGGCGCGCGGGTGCCGGTCCGGATCCACCCACAGGACCGAGCACGCCTGTGCCTGGACAGTCCCGCGTTGCCGACGCTGCCCGAGTGAGAGCTGATCCTGCACCTGCCCAGCCACCGGCTTGGACTCGAGCCTGGATCGCGTCGTGGCACAACACGATCGGCTACACACCACCCAAACCCGTCACCATTCGCCCCCGGCCCCAACCGAGATCTACGTGGAAAAGCTGGGCAGACAGTGGCTACCCCACACCCGAAACGCACTAGTACGCGCGCCGCAGGCGCGCGGGCGGACCGTGCGTCCATCCCGCCGAGCGAGGTCGGTGGTGTGGGAGTCGGCCGGGCGTGCGGCGGCGAGGATGCGCAGCGTTGTACGGGCGCGGCAAAGCCTATGCATCCTGCCCGATCCAGACGGTCTTGGCGTTCATGAACTCCCGCATACCGAGGTCCGCCAGCTCGCGTCCGTAACCGCTGCGTTTGACGCCGCCGAAGGGGATCTCGGGGTAGCTGGTCGTGTTGCCGTTGATGAAGGCCATGCCCGACTGCACGTCGCGGACGAAGAGTTCGCGTTCGGCCTCGTCCTCGCTCCACAGGTTCGACCCGAGGCCGTAGGGGTGCCCGTTGGCCTCCCGCAATGCATCCTCCAAAGAGGAGACCGTCCACACCTGCGCCACGGGACCGAAGACCTCCTCGTGGTACATCCGCATCTCCGACGTGATGCCGGTCAGCACGGTGGGCGGGTAGAACCAGCCGGGCCCGTCCGGGCGTTCGCCGCCCAGCAGCACTGTCGCGCCCTTGCCGACGGCGTCCTCGACGTAGGATTCCACATCCCGCCGGCCGGACTCGGTGGCCAGCGGACCGACGTCGGTCCCCCCGTCCATCGGGTCACCCACCACCAGTGCGCCCATCTTCGCCACGAACATCTCGATGAATGCGTCACCGATGTCCTGGTGGACGAAGAACCGCTTGCCGTTGATGCAGGACTGCCCATTGTTCAAACACCGCGCCTTGACCGCGACGTCGGTGGCCCGCTCCAGGTTCGTGGAGGGCATGACGATGAACGGGTCGGAGCCGCCGAGTTCGAGGACCACCTTCTTGATCTCGTCGCCGGCGATGGTGGCCACCGACCGCCCCGCCGGTTCACTGCCCGTCAGTGTCGCGGCCGCCACCCGCGGGTCGCGCAGCACCTGCTCCACCTTCCCCGACGAGATCAGCAGGGTCTGGAACACGTCGTCCGGGAAGCCCGCGTCACGGAAGAGCTCTTCCAGGTACAGGGCGCACTGCGGCACGTTCGAGGCGTGCTTCAACAGTCCCGCGTTCCCCGCCGTCAGGGCAGGCGCGGCGAACCGCATGACTTGCCACAACGGCAGATTCCACGGCATCACCGCGAGCACCACACCGATCGGCTGGTACGTCACGAACGTCTGCTCCGCGCCTACGCGCCGGCCATCACCGACCACATCCCGCAGGAATGCGGGGCCCGCGGTGGCGTAGAACCGCAGCCCGTGCACGCACTTGGCCACTTCCTGCTCCGCCGCCCGCAATGTCTTGCCCATTTCCATGGTGATCATCCGGCTGACGCTCTCGGCCTCCTTCTCCAGGCGGTCGGCCGCATGCTGCAGCCATCCCGCCCGCTCCTCGACGCTCGTGAGCCGGTACGAGGCAGCCGCTGCCGACGCCCGTGCAAGCTTGTCCTCCAGTTCCTCAGGAGTCAGTTCGTCGAACCTCCTGAGGACCTCACCCGTCACAGGACTCGTCGTCGCGATAGCCATAAATTAACGGTACGTCCGCCTAATATGGCTCGCAATCCACATTTGCGCCCTCGTCCCACCCACAGCGAAGCGAGGAACACGTGATGCAGATGCTCGCAGCCCGGATGTACGGATACCGGGAACCGCTTCGGATCGAAGAGGTTCCTGTGCCTGAGCCCGGGCCGGGCGAGATTCTCCTGAAGGTCGCCGCGACGGGCATGTGCCGAAGCGACTATCAGCTACTCGACGGTTACTTCAAGGGCCCGTTCCCCGTGGAGTTCCCCTACATCCCCGGTCACGAGGTCACAGGCCGAGTGGCGGGACTGGGCAGCGGCGTACCGAAAACGCTGGCCTACTCGGAGGGCGACATGGTCGTGGTGAATCCCAGCTGGGGAGACGGCACCTGCCGGCAGTGCCGCGAAGGCAACGAACAGCTGTGCAGCGGCAACGGCCGGTGGGTGGGCTTCGGCCCTCCCGGAGGCTTCGCCGAGTACATGGCGGTGGAGTACCGCCATGCGATCCCGGTCTCGGAGGACGCCGCGAAAGCACCCGAGCTCCTCGCCCCCATGACCGACGCGGGTATGACTCCGTACCGAGGGATGCGCAAGCTCCGGGACGCGGGCAAGCTAGGCCCCGGCCGCACCGTCGCGGTCACGGGCATCGGCGGGCTGGGAAGCTACGCGGTCCAATACGCGAAGCTGCTCGGAGCTGGAGCGATCGTGGTGGCGCTCGCACGGACGGACAGCAAACTGGGCGTGGCGAAGGAGAACGGCGCGGACCACGGCATCAATGTCAAGGACAAGTCCACCGAGGCCATCCAGCGCGAACTGGAGAGGCTGACCGGCCGGAGAACCATCGACGCCATCCTGGACTGCGTCGGCAGCGAGGCATCTGTCTCGATGGGGTTCGACCTGCTGGGCCCCGAAGGCGCACTGGCGGCCGTCGGCCTCATGAGCCACCGCGTCGAGCACCGGCAGTTCCCGTTCGTCGGCACGGAACTGTCCTACCTGGGTTCCTTCTGGGGCAACCACTTGGACCTCGTCGAGGTGCTCTCCCTGGCCGAAGCCGGCCTCATCAAGCACAACGTCACCAAAGTCAGCCTCCAGGACATCAACGAGAACCTGGAAGCCCTGGGCCGCGGCGAGATCGTCGGACGCCAAGTCATCGTCTTCGAATGAAGCCCGCGGCGGGCAAACCCGGAAGCCAGCCACCCACCGGCAATAAATCGACTCGCCCCTCCCGCACCCTGCTACGTCTCTCCTCCAGAGCACAGTTGCCTGATATTTGCAGTGCCCTGTGGTGGCCTGGGCGAACTGTGTGACTGGGCTCGTCCGGGCTGCCGAGGTACAGCCCTACCGGCTCATTACGCTGCGGGCGGCTTACGCCTCCTGCGGGCTATCCTCACCAACATGTGCGGCGGATATGCGTGCTGCGCGCTATTTCGATCGAGGCCGCCGCGGCCATCCTCGGTCGATGTAGGTTTCCGAGCCGCGTGTATGGCCGCGGTCGCGGGAAGGCGGTGACACCGTGCAGGGATTGCCGAAATTGAAAGCGGACACCCGGTCTCGGTGGCAGGAACTGCTTGCCGGCGCAGCCGTCGAAATCGATCGGCTCGCCGATTCCTACCTCGAACAGATCATGCAAATCTCTCCCTACGACAGCGGACTGGTCGACCGGGACGAAGTCCATGATGATGCACGGAAGTCGCTGCAGTTGATCCTGCGCAACACCACCGCACCCAGCACGACAGGCACGGATGACCTACCGGTTGAACTCGGCCAGCGCCGCGCACGCCAGGGCGTGCCGGTCGAAAGCCTGGTGGCTGCCGTCCGCCTGTGCTTCGGGGTGATCTGGTCCTACATCCTGTGGCGCGCCCACCACCGCGACGCGATGGCGCTGGCAATGCACGTCGGAAACCTGTGCGGCATCGTCGATACCTACGCCCGCACTGTGCAGCAGAGCTACCTGCAGGAGATTGCGATCATTGCCCGGGAGGAGAGCGATCATCAGCGCGGCTTCCTCCTCGAACTGCTCCGGCACCCGCATCTGCCTTCGAATATTTCTCGGCTCGCCGCGGCATTGGGGACCGACGAGTCCGCGTCCTATCGCGTGGTGATGGCACTCATGCCGGAGGCGGACGCGATCCACCGGGCTGAATCACAGGCCCGCGCCAGCGCAGAGAAACTGTTCACCGTCGAATGGAACAGCGGGATTGTGGGGTTCTGGCAGGCCCCCCGGAAGTCGAAAGGGCCGCAAACCGAATTGCAGTACCGGCTCTTGTCCGGGGTGCGCGCCGGGTTCGTCCCGCAGGTCGCGGGACTCGGCAAGGTACCGTCGGCCGCCGACTCCGCCCTGGACATCGCACATGTGTTGACAGCCGACGACTCAGGCTTGGTCACTTTTCCGCAGGCCTGGGCCCGAGTTGCTCGCCGCAAACTCGAGGGCGGAGCCGATCCTGTCGATCGCGTGACCGAGCGACTCGATAGCTGCGGCGACGAGGAACGTCACCGCATAGTCGAAACCGTGCAGGCATTCCTCGAGTCCGGCAACGTCGGACATGTGGCGACCCGGCTGTACTGCCATCGGAACACAGTGCTCAAACGCCTGCAGCGGTTCCGGGAGCTCACCGGACTCGACGTCACCATCCCCCAGGACGCGGCACTGGCGCTGCTGGCCTTGTCCTGAACAGTGTCGACGCATTGTTACATGCATGTAAACGACGGTGTGGCGCTGTGCGGCGCGCCGGACCTAGGTTCAGTGCCATACCTTCGACGCCAAATGGCAGCGGCCGGCCAGATTTCGGCTCGCTGCCTGCAAAATCTTGGTTCGTGCCAGCGCGACGCGGCGCGCTGCATCGTCTCGTGATCTCTGAACGACGGTGTGAGGTCGCACATTCGGTCGGCCGAGTCCGGGTGTGTACCGGCATTCCGATGGCGATGTTCCCGCACTTCAATTATGCGTGAATTCGATGCCGCACAGGAGGCATCGATATGGGTGATGACCGATGCATTTGAAGGGCTCCGGACCGATGATCAAACAACCGAACTACCCGTCTTCGCCGACTGAGACGTTGCCGCTTTTGGAACCCGCACATCTATTCCAGGCAATCGCAGGCCGCAGCTCGAGTACCTCCCCCCTGGCCGGGTGGGCGCGAGAACTCGGTGATATGCATGCCGAACTCATACCGTTTCAGCTGGGCGATATCTTGCGGCAAAGAAATCCCGCCGGGGAGCAAATTCATGCGGCCATCGATCGTGCTGTCAGCGAAATCGACGCTTGGGCGGCGCGCAATATACCCCGCATGAAAGGTGCGCGCACGCACACACATACGCTCGGCGAGGTAATCAGCCGCATAGCCAAAATATACGCCGTGACGTGGTGGACAGTGCTGCATTCGGCCGACAGCGAGACGCGGCACCGGGCATGGTTCCATCTGGGCGAGGCTCGTGAGAGCTATGCGGAGATGGTGGACGAAATACGCTGGCGACATCTCCAGTTACCGCTGGGCTGGACCGGAATTTGCAGGGGAACCGAATGAAACAGGGCAAGTATCGGAATCCGAGGGGCGACAAGGGGTCGAAAATGCATCCGAAAGCCGGAAAAGAGCTGCGTCGGGACTTCGAGCGCTGGGTCGAACTCATCGACCTCACCGGGCACGCGGAGAACGAAGTCGAACGAGAGATGCTCACCTTGCGTGCCGCAGACCTGGAAAAGAAATGGGTACGCGGCGCCGCCGAAGACTGGATGGCACTTCGCGCTCTCCATCGGCAATGGTAAGACAAACCAGTGTTGGACCTGAAATTTTCACCACAACTGGTGAACAGCTACCTCGCTCTATGCCTCCTGAAGGTCACCGAAGGCCTTCACGACCCTTTCGGCTGCATTACGCGCACTCGCCGGATTGGCTCCAGTAACGACTCGGCCGGCAGTAATGGAGTAGTCGTCGAACGGATGCATGGGAGAGCTGTAGTCCAAGCCGTATGTGCCTGTTTCTGCGGCCAGATCCACTTCGAACCCAGCCTGCGTAAACACTTCGAACGGATGGAGGGCCTCGGTGAAAAAGAGACCGGTTTTTGTGCCGTACGGATAGATTACCCCGTGATAGCTATTAATGGCGATCAGCGCCTTAGCCGCAGATGATGTGCGGCCGGCCTTGGCGGCGGCACCGCACTCTCCGGCTCGTCGCTCACCGACGCGAGTGGGTCATTCTGGAAGCGATGCTGCCGCCACCGGGCAATCGGGGCGGCAAAGGTGGGAGGTATGAAAAGTACTGTGTGGGCCGCTGCCGGGACGTGGCAGCGGATCCACGACGCGCTGTGCGACCGGGTCCGGGTTCACGCCGGACGGGCACCGCAGCCCACCGCGGCGATCGTCGACTGCTCACAGGTCTGCCGCGACCACCAGGAAGTTGGGCAGATGGGTGTACGCCTCGATCCCGGGCGCGGTGGCCGCGGCCTGTTCGGCGACGGCGGGGTCGAGGCGGGGCTCCGCCAGCCGGTGGATCCGGCAGCCCAGTGCGGTGAGTTCGTTGAGATAGTCCGACAGGGATCGATGGAAATCCCAGGCGTAGCTGCCCGGGATCTCGTACTCGTCCAGATAACGCCACACCCGGTACTCGCCGTGTTCGCGCCAGGTGGTCCAGAGTTGTTCGAAAGCAGGATGATTCACCGAGAAGATGAATCGGCCGCCCGGTCGCAGCAACCCGACGCAGGTGCGCATGGCCGCCCGCCAGTCCTCGATCGCGCACAGCACCATATTGCAGACCACGGCGTCGTGCACCGGGCCGAGATCGACGGCCCGGGTCAGATCCGCCTGGATGTACGTAATCCCCTGGCGCAGTTGACTTTCCTTCTCCAGCGCATAGGTGAGCAGCCCCTGTGCCGGTTCGACTCCGGTCACCAGGGCCCCGCTGCCGGTGAGCATGCGGGCGAAATACCCGTGCCCGCAACCGGCGTCGACGATTCTGCGCCCGGAAACCTCGCCGAGCATCTGCAGCAGAACAGGATTGAGCAGATGCCGCCGACAGAAATCGCCGTCGGGCTCCATCTGCTCGAGCACCTCGTGCGGGATCCGACTCCACTGCTCGATGGCCGCGTCGGCCGTCCCCTCGCCGGTCATTCTCTCGAGGATAGTGTGCGGCGAGACGGTCCGGGTGAATGGTGCTTTCCACCTGTCGCTTTCACCGTAAGGACACGACTCGGTCTCGGCGCTGGCATCCCCCGCGATCCCTGCCTACGGTGGTCTCCATGTCGACGATCGTGATCGAGGATCTGCCCGAACCGGCCGCCCGCGTCCTGCGACGGCGGGCCCAGGCAGCGGGCGTGTCCACCGCGGCCTACATCCGGGTGGCGCTGACCGAACTCGCGAGCACGCGCATCCCGCTCGATGACGTCGTCGAGTTCCTGCACGCCGAACTACCCGACCCGCCCGTCGCCGAAATCGACAGCGAGGCAACGGAATTGATGCGAGACCTACCGGAGGAGGCCGCACGGGTGTTCACCCGTCGCGCGGGCGCGGCCGGTATCGCGCTGAGCACCTACCTGCGCCAGGAGCTGACCACCCTGGGCCGGCGGACCACCATCGACGATGTGATCCTCGAGTTCCGCGAGGCGCAGGATCACGACCCGAATCTGCTGCTCGACATGGACGCGGTCATCGCCGCGGCCCGGTACGCGCGAGCGGAATGATCATCGCCGGGGACGACGCCCCGGGCGAGGCTACGCCGCGCCGAACAAGCCGTGTAGCGCGCCGATCACCCGTCCGCCGGTCGGAGTGGTGAAGTCGCGCACCATATCCGCGGCCAGGTTCGGCACACAGCCGACGTACCCGCCCGCGGATTCGATCCGGCGCAGGGCCGCGTTCTCGGTGCTGTTCGACAACCCGCCGCAGGCATCCAGGGCCACATGAACCTGCATGCCCGCGTCGATCAGGTCGAGCGCGGTCAACTGCACGACCAGTTCGGTCAGCACGCCGCAGATGACCACGACCGGACGCCCGGTCGACGCCAGCGCGTCGCGGGTGCCCGCATGATCGAGGCAGCTCGCGCCGGACCGCACCTGCACTCCGCCCACCGGCTGCGCGCCCGAGAGCTCCGCGATCGGGTCCGGGCCCTCCGGCCGCGGTGCGATCGACACCGTCGCGGGCAGCTCGAGCAGCTCCGCGACCTCGGCCAGGACGCGCGCCGAGGCGCGGATTCCGCTCTCAGGCCGCGTCCGGCCGAACAGAACGATGGATTCCTGCAGGTCAGCGAACAGTGATTGCTCGGATACCATGTGTCGTGCCCACTCCACCGGACGAGGCGGAACGCTTCCTACGCCGCACCACCTTCCTGACCGCGGTCGTCGGCCAGGCGGCCACCGATGTGCAGACCAAAGAGCTTGCCGCACTGGGCCTCTCGACCAAGGCCCACGGCATTCTCACGATGCTGCGCCAGTACGGCCCCCTGGCCCAGAACGAGCTGAGCCGCACCATGAACGCCGCCGCCAGCACGGTGGTGACTCTGGTCGACGGCCTCGAGCGGGCCGGTTACCTCACCCGCCGCGGCGATCCCGGCGACCGCCGCCGCAACGCGGTCGAGATCACCGACTCGGGCCGCGAAATCGCCGAGCGCGCAGACGATCTCGCCGACCACCTGGAGGACCGTTTCCTCGCTCCCCTCACCCCCGGCGAACGCGACACCCTCCGCACCCTCCTCCAGCGCCTCTGGACCCCACCCCAACCACGTTGAACGTCGAGGTGCACCTCAGCGCGAACAGCGCACAACCAATTGCGCGTGCTGTTGCGCCGGGTCCATCCGGTCGCCCCGGACGAAATGATCACCGTTCCAGCGACTTTCGCCGCTCGTTTGCGCACGCCGGAGCAGCGGCGCCGGCTCACGGCGTTGCCGGAAATGGTCGAGCGGTATCTGGCGCGGTGGGATCTGCGGCTCGACGGGGAACCGATGCACGGTTATTCGGGGCTCGTGGTGCCGGTGCGAGCCGCTGATCGCGCGGCTGTCCTGAAGGTGTCGTGGCCGCATATCGAGGCGCGGGACGAAGCGGTGGCGCTCGCCACCTGGCAGGGTGCGGGTGCGGTCGAGTTGCTCGATCACGACATTGCGGATTTCGTTCTGCTGCTCGAACGTCGGACGCGGACCGGGATCTGACCTGCCTCAACGTGCTGCGCGGCACTCGGGAACCGTGGCTGGTGATCGATCCGAAGGTGCTCACCGGCGATCCCGAGTTCAGGGTCATCCCCTTGTTACGCAACAGATTCCACGAGATGGCTGGACCAGCCGCCATACGCCGCCGATTGGCGGCCGTGGTGAACGCCGCGGATCTGGATCCGGAGCTGACCACGGCCTGGACATTCATCCGAGCCATCGACGACTGGCTGTACTTCCTGCCGGAGAGTTCGAGCGATGCCGACATCGCGGCCGAAATCGCCACTGCCCTGGCTGATTACGTCGGCAAACTGTGAGGGTTTTCGACCAGATCGACGGTGCCGAACAGTTTCCCGATTCGCGTGTCGAAAGCCCCCGAAAGGGCTGTCCAACAGGCGATTATCTGGCGCACTCTTGTCGGTCGTGCGGGCTCACCGGACATTCCTGGCGAACCCGTTCAGAACGTGAGCACGATGCGACCGCGCAGCCCACCGGCTTCGAGCAGGCGATGTGCGTCCGCGGCCTCGGTCGCCGGGAACGTTTGGGCCACACGCAAAGTCAGCACGCCATCGGAGGCCAGACGGCTCAGTTCCGTGAGCGTGGCCGAGTCGTGGACGCGGTCGAGGACCATGACGTAGTGCACGTCGATATCGCGCTCCGAGTCGACGGTTCCGCTCAATCGCGGCGGTCGCAGCGCGACGTAGGATCCGTTGTCGCGGACGGCGGACAGCACGGCGCTCCCCAGCAACGCGCAGTCGATCACGCTGTCGACACCATCGGGCACCTGCACACGGACGCGCCGGGCGAAATCATCACCCCGCGCGAGAACGGTATCAGCGCCGAGGTCGGCGACCAGTTGCTCGTCCCGAGGTGAGGCGTCGGCGAGCACGGTGAGCCCACGATGCTTGGCCAACTGGATCACATATCCGCCGACCGCACCGGCCGCACCGGTCACCGCGACCGTGCCGCCCGGACGAACATCGGCCGCATCGAGCGCGAGGGCCGCGGTGAGCCCGTTCATCGGCAGTGTCGCCGCCGCGACGGCATCGGCTCCCGCGGGCATCGGCGCCACCGAATCATCGGAAACCACAATCCGTTCCGCGTACGCACCACCCCCTTCCAACACCGGTTTGGTGATCGCGACGACCTGATCCCCGACGCGCCACCGCGACCCCGGCCCCACCTCGTCGATCACACCGGCCGCATCCCACCCCGGCACATAAGGCGGCCTCACCTCCCGATAGCGATCATGCGCCGCCCCACTCCTGGTAACCAGATCCGACGGATTCACCGTCGCAGCCGCAACCCGAATCCGAACCTGCCCCTCCCCCGCATGCGGCTCGGGCACCTGCACCACACGCAACACGTCGGGACCACCCGGCTCGTCGAAACCGATAGCCAGCATCACCACTCCTTCTCCGATTCGCAGAGAACAACCACACCCGGCCGCACCGATGTTCCCGGCACTATCCGCGCACCACCAGCTACGGTAGAGAACTCGGCATTCCCGATCACCAACTCGACTGGCCGCGATAACGGCCCGTACACCGCGCGGGCGGTAGCGGTGATCGCCTTCGGACCGGGTGGCCCGATCAACCGCAGTGCGCAATCCGTGCCCGATCCGGCGATCACGCGCCGTCGACGGATGGGATGCTCTGCGGCGCAGGACATCTACCCATCTGTGGTATCCATGGCGGTGGAGTGGCCTCGGCGCCGGGCCGGGGACCGGACGTCAGGGGGAGCAATGGCCGCGATAGCCAATTTCGGTGCAATTGCGTTGGACAGCCGAGATCCGCGAGGGCTCGGGCAGTTCTATCGAGCATTGCTGGATTTCGAGGTTCGGTACGAATCCGATGAGCTGGTGGTGCTGCAGGGTGCCGGGGTGCTGCTGACGATCGAACACGTGGCAGATCACAGGCCACCGGATTGGCCGGGTAACCAGGTGCCCAAGCAGATGCATCTCGATCTGTTCGTCGCCGATCTCGATGGCGCAGAGCAGGCAGCGGTCGGCTGCGGCACGGTCAAGGCCGACTTCCAACCTGCACCTGATCGTTGGCGAGTACTCATCGATCCGTCGGGGCATCCCTTCTGCCTCACGGTTCCGCCCGGCGCCGAAGAGTGATGCGCGCGCCCCTGATCGAGTTCGCGCCCTGCGGAATTCGTTCACATGTCAGAGGAATACGCGGGCTATATCGAGCCACTTCTGCGCGTCCTCGCCGACTGCGGTGAGGTCGGTTACGGCTCGGGGTCTGCGGTGGGTGACTCGCAGACAGAAGTCCAGGGCGCTGCCTCGGACGCGTTGCGCGGCGTCTTCCGGGCCCCATGCCCAGGTCTCACCGTCGGGTGCGGTCAGCTCGACGCGGAAAGGGTCTGCGGGAGTGGGGATTTGCGCGGCGTAGAAGGACAGCTCTCGTCCCGCCACGCCCAGTGCGGCCACGTGCTGGAGTCGATCGGTGGGCAGGTGTGTGGCACCCAGTGCATCGAAGATGTCCTGGCCGTGCGCCCATGTCTCCATCAGCCGCAGCGGGACCATCAGCGCCGCGGTCAGCTCCGAGCCGTACCACGGAAAGCCCTGGTTCAAAGGAATCTCGTGCAGCGCGGCCGCCACCTCGATCCGGCCGGTACGCCACCGTTCCAGCAGCTCCGATCTCGGTTGGGCCGCACCGGCGGCGGCGTCGAGGTCGGCGTATCGGCTGCCATCGGCCTCCGCCTGTTTCGCGACGTCGTCGAACGCCTCCGGCGTTCGAATGGCGATCAGGGCGTTCGCATCGGCCGCGGCGAGATGAGCGATCTGATGGGCGACCGTCCACCCGGCCGCCGGTGTGGACTCGGACCAATCGTCGTGGGCCGACACCAGTGCGTCGAGTTCATCTCCCTCGGCCACCAGGCCGGGCAGCGCACGATCGCGATCGACACCGGACATGTCGAGGCCGTAGTCGAGCATCGGCATTCACCTTCACACTCATCGACGGCAACGAACTCGTTCCGTTCGGACCGGCGAGACAGACGTTGTGCCGCCAGGCTATCCGAGGTCGGCACTCGGCGCGAGCACACATTCAGCAAGAGCTGATCTGGCGGTATTCTCTTGTCTACGAGGAGGATCGGCCTACGAGAAGTAGGCGTTCCCCCGTCTGCGTTCCAGTGTCATCCACGATGCCATCGTCCCGGCGCGGCATGTTGTCGACCATCCGGGCGCGTCCTCGATGCGAAGGCGGGGGCAGTCCCTCAGCTCAGTTCCTCGGCAAGGCCGACCACGATACCCTCCGGCCCTCGGACGTAGCAGAGCCGATAAATCTGCTCGAACTGCACGATCTCGCCGACGAGTTCGGCGCCGCGAGCGCGCAACCGGGTGACCACGTCATCGATGTCGTCGACGGCGAACATGACCCGGCGAATCCCCAACGTGTTCGCGGGCGCATCCTTGGGCTCGGCCCGAATCACCTCGGGATTACTGAACATCGCCAACTCGATGCGCCCGTGCCCGCCGGGAATCCGCAACATCGCCACCTCCTGCCGCACATCGTCGACCCCGATCACCCGCTCCACCCACGGCCCCTCCACCGGCCCCCGCCCCTCCAACTCCATCCCGATCTCGACGAAGAACCCGATCACTGCATCGAGATCTTCGACGACGATCAACACGTTGTCCATCCGCCGAATCGCCACAGCACTCTCCCTCGTCCACAAGCCCACCCGGGCACGGCAGCTACTCCGTTATCGACCGACTCACCGACGAAAACTCATCGGTCATCAACGGTCGACATACATTCCGATGGGCCGAGGTGTCCCCGCGCCGAGAGGACAGTTGCCAACGGCGATACCCAGCGCGGAACTCATCGCGATCAGGGGCATCGGGCATCGTGGACGCCATTCGCCACACGACCGACCGCGGCGAGAAGTCGATCACCGACCCCGAAGCACAGATCATCGACCAGACCGGCGCACCCATCGCCCGCGCCCGCCAGCAGCTGTACGTCAGGGCGCCCCGAGAGGACCCGCCGCCCGAACGATGATGCCGTCTTGCCGCCACACTTATTGAGACACAGTCGATCTCGCGACGCGATGCGCATGGCCCGCAGGTGGGACCGGTGCGGGGTTCAGTGTTCGCAGAGGGAGAACCCTCGTTCGTAGATTTCCTCGTTGTCGTTCATCATCGCCTCGACATGCCATGTGCCGCCGGAGTATTCGGAGTTCTCGGGGGTGAGGTGGATATTGGCCAGCTTGACGATGAGCTGTAGGCGACGACCCCGATCCCGACATCCGGACCGGGCACCACCAGGGACGAGCACCGGTCCGCATCCGCCGGGGACGCCGCGCGCCCCGGATCGTCGCCCGATACGATGGAGGCGCACAATTTCCGCTCCGGTGATCGTTGTTGGGTATGAGGGAGTCCGAGCGGATGGATCGCCGGAACAACAGAATCGGCAGGCGCAGCATCCTGGTCGCAGCCGGGGCCTGGGTCGCATTGACCGCTACCGCACAGCCGACGCAGGCGCTGATGATCAACCAGACGGCGCCGCCCGGCCCCGAGGAGTCCGGGAAACGGGCCGAGCTGGCAGAACAGGCGATCGTGCAGCGTTATGTCCGCCCGCTCTGGGGTGAGCCGCAGGTGCAACTGGGCACCCTCGTCTGGCCCGCTTCGCTGTGGGAGCAACTGCTGCTGGGGCGATGGTGCTACTGGTGGCAGGCTCATCTGCTCGACTGCGCGGTGGACGCCGCGGTTCGTGCGCGCACCCCCGAACGCATCGGCCGGATCTTCGCCCTCGCGCGCGGCATCCGGGTCCGCAACATCACCGCCTGGACCAACGGGTACTACGACGACATGTCCTGGCTGATACTGGCGCTCGAACGAGCCGAACGACTGCTCGACATCCGGTTCGGCGAGGCCGTCGGGGATCTGCACCGTGCCCTGTACGCGGGCTGGCGGCCGGACATCGGTGCGGTGCCGTGGCGGTCGCACGACAACTACTACTCCACCTCCGCGATCGGCCCGACCGGTATCGCGATGGCCCGATCGGGCGAATTGACCCGCGCTGCAGCACTTTCCGACTTCCTACAGGCCCGATTGCGCGATCCTCGCAGCGGCCTGATCTTCGACGGCGTGCACGAACCCGAGGGCCGGGTGGACCACGCGACACCGACCTACTGCCAGGGTGCGGCCATCGCCCTGGAAGCCGAATTGGCAACGCGCACCGGTGATTCGACTCACCACAAACGTGCGACGGATCTCATCGCCGCGACCGCGGACAAGCTCACGAACGCCGGCGTGATCGCGGCGGCCGCCGCGAACGACTCCGGCCTTTTCATGGGTATCCTCGCCAGATATCTCGCCGAGGCCGCGCTCGCCCTCGGCGACACCACCGCCGCGAATATCGTGCACGCCTCCGCGCGAGCGGCCTGGGAGCACCGCGCCGAGGTGGGCGGCCTGCCGCTGTTCGGGATGGACTGGACCCGCCCGGTGACCGTGCCGGACCACCCGGGCACCTTCACTCAGCTGACGCACTCCTCGACCGTCCCGGCGGCGAATCTGAGCCGCGACCTGTCGGTCCAGCTCAGCGGCTGGATGGTGCTCGAGGCAGATCACCTGCTCACCGCGGCCGGACACTGAGACCGGCCCACGCCGCGGACGCTCACCACGGCCGCGGATGCCGGTGAATTCGACCGCGCCGGGGCGAAATCTGCCGCTCGCAGGCCGCCGCGAACGTGTTAATTAATGTAAACCGTCCGAGAAGGCACAGTTTCCAATCCATCACCGGTTGCCGAACAGGGCGGGGGCACAGCCCCGGATTTCCGGGATTCGGGGGCGTCGGGCCTGTTCGCCGGTGAATGGTGACGAGGATCACCACCGTCCGTGGTGACCGGTAGGTTGCGGCGGCCTCACAGCGCACAGGCGGTTCGGATGGGCTGTGAGAGATCTGTTTTGCCTGCTCCGGATAGGTCTTTACAGTCGGATTCGTCAGCCTGCTATTCCGCTCGAAGGGGCATCATGGCCAACTCACGTGCCCGAGGATCGGCATCCGGTCCCGCCCCGCGCATCGGGATCGAGGACGCCGGGGACGCACTGCTCGGACTCGGCAAATACTTTCAACGCGGCGAGGTTTCGGACGACCAGCGAACCCTGCACAAACAGGGCGGGCGCGAGGCCGACGAGTTCTATCGGGACCGGTGGTCGCACGACAAGGTGGTGCGGTCCACGCACGGGGTGAACTGCACCGGTTCGTGCTCGTGGAAGATCTACGTCAAGGACGGCGTGATCACCTGGGAGTCGCAGCAGACCGACTACCCCTCGGTGGGTGCGGACAAGCCCGAGTACGAGCCGCGCGGATGCCCGCGCGGGGCCTCCTTCTCCTGGTACACGTATTCCCCTGCGCGCGTGCGGTATCCGTATGTGCGCGGGGTTCTGCTCGAGATGTACCGGGAGGCCAGGTCGCGAGTGAAGGACCCGGTGCTGGCCTGGGCGGAGCTGGTCGAGGATCCCGAGCGCGCCCGCCGGTACAAATCCGCGCGCGGCAAGGGCGGATTCGTTCGCGCGGAATGGTGGGAAGCGGCCGAAATCGCCGCTGCCGCACATGTTTACACGATCAAGCAGTACGGTCCGGACCGCGTCGCGGGCTTCTCCCCGATCCCGGCCATGTCGATGGTGAGCCATGCGGTCGGCGCTCGGTTCATCTCGCTGCTCGGCGGGTCGATGCTCTCGTTCTACGACTGGTACGCCGATCTGCCGGTGGCCTCGCCGCAGGTGTTCGGGGATCAGACCGACGTCCCGGAGTCGGCCGACTGGTTCGACGCCGGATATCTGATCATGTGGGGTTCGAACGTCCCGGTCACCCGCACCCCGGACGCGCACTACATGACCGAGGCGCGCTATCGCGGCCAGAAGGTCGTCGTGGTCTCCCCCGACTACGCGGACAACACCAAATTCGCCGACGAATGGCTGCCTGCGCGTCCGGGAACCGATGCGGCACTTGCCATGTCGATGGGACATGTGGTGCTGAAGGAATTCTTCGTCGACCGGACGACTCCGCGTTTCCGGGATTACGTCAAGCGCTACACCGATCTGCCGTTCCTGATCTGCCTGGACGAGGCGGGCGGCTGGGACGCCGAGGGCCGGTATCACGCCGAGGGCACCCTGCCCGGCAAATTCCTCACCGCCGCCGATCTCGGACAGGACGGCGAAGGCGCCGAACACAAGATGGTCCTGCTCGACGACGACGGAAATCCGGTGGTGCCCAACGGTTCACTCGGGCACCGCTTCACCGGCGCGGACGCCGGAAAATGGAATCTGGACCTGGAGAGCGTGGATCCGTTGCTGAGCCTGCACGGGCAGCCCGGGACACAGGCGGTCACCCTGCGACTGCCCCGCTTCGACAGCGATGTCCCGGGCAGCGTCCTGCGCGGCGTCCCCACGACACTCGTTGCCGGAAAACGGGTTACCACCGTCTTCGACCTGCTGCTGGCCCAATACGGCGTGCCCCGCGACGGGCTGCCAGGTTCCTGGCCCACCGGATACGACGACGCCACCCAGCCCTACACCCCGGCCTGGCAGGAGACCATCACCGGGGTTCCGGCCGCCCAGGCCGAGCGGGTCGCGCGCGAATTCGCCGACAACGCGGAACAATCCGGCGGCCGCTCGATGATCCTGATGGGCGCGGGCACCAACCACTGGTTCCACTCGGACCAGATCTATCGCGCTTTCTTCACCCTCACGCTGCTCACCGGCTGTCAGGGCGTGAACGGCGGCGGCTGGGCGCATTACGTCGGCCAGGAGAAGTGCCGCCCCGTAACCGGCTGGTCCACACTGGCTTTCGGCCTGGACTGGCAACGCCCGCCGCGACAGATGCAGGGCACGGTGTTCTGGTATCTGACCAACGACCAGTGGCGCTACGACCCGTTCACCGCGGAGGCGTTCACCTCGCCACTGAGCCGGGGCACCTTCGCCGGGCGAACCGCCGCGGACAATATCGCGCTGGCCAGCCGACTGGGCTGGATGCCGACCTATCCGACCTTCGACCGCAATCCCCTGGATCTGGCCGACGAGGCCGAACGATCCGGCAAATCGGCCGCGGATCACGTCGTGGACGAACTGAAGTCGGGCACACTGCGTTTCGCCTGCGAGGATCCCGACGCACCGGAGAACTTCCCGCGCTGCCTGACCGTCTGGCGGGCGAATCTGCTGGGCTCGTCCGGTAAGGGCAACGAATACTTCCACAGGCATCTGCTGGGCGCGGACTCCAATCTGCAGACCACCGACAGCACCGGGGTGCGGCCGTCCGAACTCACCTGGCGCGAACAGGCCCCGACCGGGAAGCTCGACCTGCTGCTGTCCCTGGATTTCCGGATGACCAGCACGACGCTGTTCTCCGATATCGTGCTGCCCGCGGCGACCTGGTACGAGAAACACGATCTGTCCTCGACCGATATGCACCCGTTCGTGCACTCCTTCTCCCCCGCGATCTCCCCGCCGTGGGAGGCCCGGACCGATTTCGAGGCGTTCCACCGCATCGCCCGCGGGTTCTCCTGGATGGCGGAGAAGCATCTGGGTGTGCGCAAGGACGTCATCGCCGTTCCGCTGCAACATGATTCACCCGATGCGCTGGCACAGGCGGGCGGGCGCGTGCGGGACTGGAAAGCCGGCGAGTGCGAACCCGTTCCCGGCAAGACCATGCCCAAACTGGTTGTCGTCGAACGCGATTACCCGAATCTCGCGGAGAAGATGGCGGCGCTGGGTCCGCTGATCGAGACGCTCGGCGTCACCACGAAGGGCGTGACCACCTATCCCGACCAGGAGGTCGCCTACCTCGCCGGAGTGAACGGCACGGTGGTTTCCGGTGTGGCACAGGGACGTCCGTCGCTGGCCAAGGACACGCACGCCGCCGAGGCGATCCTGGCGCTGTCCGGCACCACCAACGGCAGACTCGCGGTGGAGGGGTTCGAGGCGCTCGAACGCCGCACCGGCACCCGCCTGGCGGATCTGGCCGCCGAGCACGAGGGCAAGCGAATCACCTTCGCGGACACCCAGTCCCGGCCGGTGCCGGTGATCACCTCGCCCGAATGGTCGGGCAGTGAAACCGGCGGACGCCGCTACTCCCCGTTCACCATCAACACCGAACGTCTCAAACCCTGGCACACCCTCACCGGACGCCAGCACTTCTACCTCGACCACGACTGGATGGCCGAGCTCGGCGAACAGCTGCCGATCTTCCGCCCGCCGCTGGACATGAGCGCTTTGTTCAGCGAACCGGGGGTGGGGTCCGTCGGTGACAACGGCGTCACCGTTCGGTACCTCACACCGCATTCGAAGTGGTCGATCCACTCGGCGTATCAGGACAACCTGCACATGCTGACCCTGTCCCGCGGCGGACAGGCGATCTGGATGTCGGACCGGGACGCGGCGAAGATCGGTGTGGCCGACAACGATTGGATCGAGGCGGTGAACCGCAACGGTGTCGTCGTCGCGCGCGCGATCGTCAGTCACCGCATGCCCGAGGGCACCGTATTCATGTATCACGCTCAGGACCGGGCGGTCGGCGTGCCGAGGATCGACGGTCGGCCGGACGGGGCGGCGACCGGATTCGATTGGGCCGCACCGCAACAGCAGCCCGGTAAGGGTAAGCGCGGCGGCATCCACAACGCGCTCACCCGGATCATGATCAAACCCACGCATCTCATCGGCGGGTACGCGCAGCAGTCGTTCGCGCTCAACTACCACGGCCCCACCGGAAATCAGCGCGACGAGGTCACGACGATCCGCAAGCGCTCGCAGGAAGTGGAGTACTGATATGCGTGTCATGGCACAGATGGCCATGGTGATGAACCTGGACAAATGCATCGGCTGTCACACCTGCAGCGTCACCTGCAAGCAGGCGTGGACCAATCGCGGCGGCACCGAGTACATGTGGTTCAACAATGTGGAAACCCGTCCGGGACAGGGGTATCCGCGGCAGTACCAGGATCAGGAGAAGTGGAAGGGCGGCTGGCGGCTCACCAAGCGCGGTCGGCTCACCCTGAAGTCCGGTTCGCGAATGAAACGGCTGCTCAACATCTTCGCCAACCCGGACCTGCCCACGGTCGAGGACTACTACGAGCCCTGGAGCTACGACTACGACAACCTGCTGTCCGCCCCGGCCATGGACACCACTCCCGTCGCGCGGCCGAAATCGCTGATCACCGGCAAGGATACGACGATCACCTGGGGTGCGAACTGGGACGACGATCTGGGATCGGGCCCCGAGCAGGTCGGCCGGGATCCGCTGCTGGCCCGGCTCTCGGAGCAGGTCAAACTGGAATTCGAACAGACCTTCATGTTCTATCTGCCCAGGATCTGTGAACACTGCCTGAATCCGTCCTGCGTGGCCTCCTGCCCGTCCGGGGCGATCTACAAGCGGTCCGAGGACGGCATCGTGCTCGTCGACCAGGACGCGTGCCGTGGCTGGCGGCAGTGTGTCACCGGATGTCCGTACAAGAAGATCTATTTCAACCACAAGACGGGCAAGGCGGAGAAGTGCACGTTCTGCTACCCGCGGGTGGAGGTCGGCATCCCGACGGTGTGCTCGGAGACCTGCGTGGGGCGGCTGCGCTATATCGGCGTGATGCTGTACGACGCGGACGCCGTCCTCCAGGCGGCCTCGGTGACCGATCCGAAGGATCTGTATCCCAGCCAGCTCGGCGTGTTCCTCAACCCGCACGATCCGCGCGTGGTCGCCGAGGCCGAACGCGCCGGAATCAGCCCGGATTGGATCGAGGCCGCGCAGAGTTCGCCGGTCTACAAGCTGATCGTCGACTATCAGATCGCCCTGCCGCTGCATCCGGAATATCGCACCATGCCGATGGTCTGGTACGTGCCGCCGCTGTCGCCGGTGGTGGAATCCCTGTCGGAGACCGGGCACGACGGTGAGGACGCCTCGAATCTGTTCGGCGCCATCGACGCACTGCGCATTCCGATCGAATATCTCGCCGAACTGTTCACCGCCGGTGAGATCGGGCCGGTGCGCGCGGCCATGCAGCGCCTGGCGGCCATGCGCTCGTTCATGCGGTCGGTGAATCTCGGCAAGGAGCCCGATCCCTCGATCGCACCGTCGGTACGGCTCGAACCCGAGGAGATCGAGGCGATGTACCGGCTGCTGGCCATCGCGAAATACGAACACCGGTATGTGATTCCGCAGGGTGCGACATCACAGGCGCACGAATTGGATTCGCTCGCCACGGGATGCAGCCTGGACACCGACGGCGGGCCGGGGATGACGGCCTTCGACACGATGGTCGAGAAATTTCATCTCACCGACGCCAATGACGCTGCACCGGAAGAGAAGACGAATCGGATCAATCTGCTGAACTGGGACGGCCGCAGCACCGAGGGACTCGTTCCGACGGCAGCGAACGGCAATGGCCACGCCGAGAACGGAACTGCCGGAACAGCGGCCAACGGCAACGGCGCCAACGGAAGCCGAGCCGCAGCAAACGGCAACGGCAACGGCAACGGCAACGGCAAGTCAGCACCGACCGACGACGTGACACCGATTTCGAGCGGGGCCCAGCGATGACCTTGTTGAAAATACGCCGACGCCCCGAACCGGCCGTGCAGATGTCCGAACGGGATCGCCGCCTGATCTGGCGCACCGCCGCGCTCCTGCTGGACTATCCCGACGAACACCTGTTCACCGCCGTCGACCGGATCACCGCAGCGGCCGCACATCTGCCCGATGATGCCCGAATTCCGTTGCAGCGCTTCCTCACCCATATCACGGCATCGTCACCACTCGACCTCGCCCAGCAGTACGTGGAGACCTTCGACATGCGACGCCGCGCCAGCATGCACCTCACGTTCTACGCCTACGGCGACACCCGCAAGCGGGGTATGGCGCTGCTGCGTTTCAAACACGCCTACCGGCATGCGGGCGTCGAACTCGACGACCGGGAACTGCCCGATCACCTGCCCGTCCTGCTCGAATTCGCGGCGACGGTCGACCCGATCGGCGGCGAGCGCCTGCTGGGCGAACACATCCCGGTCATCGAACTGCTGCGATTGTCGCTGAGCGACAACGGATCTCCGTATGCCGATATCGTTGCCGCGGTGGTCACCACGCTGCCGCCACTGACGGTCGCGGACCGCCGCCGCATCACCGAACTGGCGGCGGCCGGACCGCCGGACGAGGAAGTCGGGATGGATCCCTACACGATGGATCCCGCGCTGTTCGACGGATCGCAGGCCCGCCGATGACCGCCGACATCTGGCTGATCCTGCCCTATATCGCCTTCACCTCCTTCGTCCTGGGCCACCTGTGGCGCTATCGCACCGACCAATTCGGTTGGACCACAAGGTCTTCGCAGTTGTACGAGAGCCGGTTGCTGCGGCTGGGCAGTCCGCTGTTCCACTTCGGCATGCTCGGGGTCATCGGCGGCCACGTCCTGGGTGTGCTGATCCCGCAGGCGTGGACCGATGCGGTGGGGGTGTCCGAGGAGCTGTATCACGTGGTCGCGGTCTCGGCGGGATCGGTCGCGGGAATCGCGGTCATCGCCGGAATCGCGATCCTGCTCTACCGCCGCGTCACGGTGCCCGCGGTGCGCAAGGCCACCACGACCAACGACAAGATCATGTACGTACTGTTGGCCGCCGCCCTGATCACCGGACTGCTCAACACTCTCGGCAGTAATCTGCTGTGGGGTACCTACAACTATCGCGAAACCGTATCCCCTTGGTTCCGTAGCATTTTCACGCTGCACTCGCATCCGGAGCTGATGGTCGGCACGCCCTGGACCTTCCAGGTGCACGGGGTGATCGTGCTGACGTTGATCGGCCTGTGGCCCTACACCAGGCTCGTGCACATGTTCAGCGCGCCGATCGGTTATCTCACCCGCCCGTACATCGTCTACCGCGCCAAGGCCGTACAACGCCCGGACCACAGCCGGTACGCCAAGGCATGGGATGCGCCCGTGACTCCAGAACGCTGGTGAAGGCCGTGCGCGATCATGGATCATATGGCCCATGAATCGTCGGAGACGCCGGATCCGGTAGCGATCCTGCGACGCTGGGAGGATTCCGGCGCGGTGTGGCGGGTGCTGAACCGCCGCGACGACCGGGTGACCGTCGTGCTCTACCAATGCACCGGCGGTGAGGAGGTGGACCGGTTCACCTCCGGCGATCCGGATCTGCTGCGCTTCCTGGGCGACCGGCGCAGCAGCGAGGATTGACCTACCGCGCGAGCAGCCGGGCGGCTCCCGCACACAACGTCTCGAGCACCTGCGCCACCGGTTCGGCGGCGGTCACCAGGCCGACGCCCTGACCGGCATCGATCGGCGTCACCCGCTGATCCTCCCGCGCGATCCCGGCATCGAGCGCATCCCGTGCCGCCGGATCGCGGGACAGTTCCTCCTCCCGGCCGGTCCACCGCTCGGCGAACTCGTTGCGCAGCACCCGGGCGGGAAACCTTGTCGCCCAGGGCAATCCCATTCCGACGTCGAAGGCGCGAGTCAGGATCGTATCGGTCCCCCGCGCGGCGAGCATGGCCGCCCGGCCGTCCTGCGACAGCAGCGATTCCGGGCAGGCGGCCAGGCAGGTGCCGAGCCACGCCCCCGCCGCCCCCGCGGTCAGCACCGCGGCCAGACTCGCCGCCGACCCGATTCCCCCGGCCGCCAGCACCGGAATCGACACCGCGCCGACGACCGCATCGAGCAGCGGCAGCGTGGCCATCTCCACCGCACCGTGCCCGCCACCCTCCGATCCCCGGGCCACCAGCACCTCGACCCCGGCCTGCTCCGCGCGCCGAGCCTCGTCGGCGTTGTAAACCTGTGTGGCCGTGCGGATTCCAGCGTCCCGGACGCGGGGAACCCAGGACAGATCCGTCCCGAAACTCACCGAGATCAACACCGGCCTCGCGGCAATGGCTCGGTCGAGCAGTCCGGGCTGCGCGGCGATCACCCAGTCCACCAACCCGATCCCGAACGGCCCCGCACCATCGCCCAATCGTCCGAGTTCACGGTCGAGCGCGGCCACCGAACCGGCGCTGCCCATTCCGATCATGCCCAGACCACCGGCCGCGGTGACGGCCGCGGCCATCCGCCCACCGGCCACCCCGCCCATCGGCGCGTTGACCACCGGAATCCGCAACCCCATCTCCCGCGACCATGCCGTGGACAGGGGCGTCGCCCCGGCAGTCGATCGGGGCTCTCCGGCTACCATCGGGTGACTTCCTCGCACGATGACATGCACTCATATCAGCACATCCAGGGCATCTCGGTCGCCACGGGGCGATCCCGCGCACGGTTGGTCCATGCCCTCGAACTGTGCGCGATCTCTCCCCTCACCCGCGCTTCGGGCAACGCCCCGTTACTTCGTGACGGGCACACAACCGCCGTGTCACACCCCTGAAACAATCGGCACGATCTCACGACCCGCACCGCATATCCGTGCGGAACCGTTGACGTCTCGGACATTCCACGCAGCATGGCGGAAATACCCTCTTTCTACTGTTGAGCCAACCTGATGTGGGAGGCCCCGTTGAGTACGCTGTCGCGAAATCGCAATATCGAGAATTGGAACGCAGAGGATGTCGACGCCTGGGAAGCCGGCGGTAAGGACATCGCCAGACGAAACCTGGTGTGGTCGGTATTCGCCGAGCATGTGGGCTTCTCGATCTGGTCGATCTGGTCGGTCATGGTGCTGTTCATGCCCACCGACAAATTCGGCATCGACCCGGCCGGGAAATTCTTCCTCGGCGCGGTGCCGACATTGGTCGGCGGATTTCTCCGGATTCCGTACACGGTGGCCACCGCACGATTCGGCGGCCGCAACTGGACGATCTTCAGCGCGATCATGCTGTTGATCCCGACCCTGCTGACGCTGTATTTCGTCAACCACCCCGGCACCTCGTACACGACCTTCTTGGTGGTCGCCGCGCTCGCCGGATTCGGCGGCGGCAATTTCGCCTCGTCGATGACGAATATCAACGCCTTCTACCCGCAACGGCTCAAGGGCTGGGCGCTGGGCATGAACGCGGGCGGCGGCAATCTCGGTGTGCCGCTGATCCAGCTGGTCGGGCTGGCCGTCATCGCCACGGTCGGCAACGCCTACGGACACGCGTCGATCGTGTGCCTGGTGTACCTGGTGCTGATCGCGATCGCGGGCGTCGGCGCGGCGCTGTACATGGACAATCTGCGCAATCAGAAGGCCGATATGTCCTACATGCTCACCTCGTTGAAGGTGCCGCAGTCCTGGGCGATCGCCTTCCTGTACATCGGCACCTTCGGCTCGTTCATCGGCTTCAGCTTCGCATTCGGACAGGTTTTGCAGATCAGCTTCAAGGCCGGTGGCGAGAGCGTCGCCCACGCCACGCTGCACGCCGCGCAGATCGCGTTCATCGGCCCGCTGCTGGGCTCGGTGATGCGCCCGTACGGTGGCAAGTGGTCCGATCGCTTCGGCGGCAGCAGGGTCACGCTGTACACGTTCCTGGGCATGATCGTGGCCGCCGTGGTGGTCAGTATCGCCGGCATGATCGGGGACGCGCACGGCGGCGTGCCGACCGGCGGGGCGATGGTGGCCCTGATCGCCGGATTCATCGCGCTGTTCCTGCTGTCGGGTATCGGCAACGGTTCGGTCACCAAGATCATCCCCTCGGTGTTCGAGGCGAAATCCAAGAGCCTGCAAGCGGATCCGGCGACGCAGGCGGCCTGGTCGCAGAACACCTCCGGTGCGCTGATCGGTTTCGTGGGCGCGGTAGGTGCGCTGGGTGGCGTCGGCATCAACCTGGTGTTCCGGTCCTCCTACGCCTCGACCAACTCCGCGACCACCGCGTTCTGGGTGTTCATGGGCTTCTACGTGGTCTGCGCGATCGTGGTGTCGACGGTATTCCTGCGGCGGCCGCACGCGACCCGCAAGGCCGATCCCTCCACGCTCGAGACGGTGACGCAGGCCCTGTCGGGCGCCGAAACCACTCCGGTACAGGAGCATTCGGCTCGCTCGATCTGAGCCCCGAGACGTCCGAGCCCGAACCCAGCCACGGAGGACATATGAATTCCACAGTCGAATCCACTTGCAGGACAGTGGTCGTCGCCGGTCACGGCATGGTCGGGCATCGGTTCGCGGAGGCGCTGCGGTCGCGCGACACCGACGGACGTTGGCGGATCGTCATCGTCGGCGAGGAAACCCTGCCCGCCTACGATCGGGTCGGACTGTCCGCATATGTCGACGGCTGGGATGCGGACGCACTCGCCCTGCCCGGCAATGTATTTCAGGGCGACGCGCTGGTGGAGCTCCGCACCGGCGAGCGGGTGGAGCGGATCGATCGGGCCGCTCACACGGTGACGACCTCCATCGGCGCCGTGATCGCCTACGACACACTGGTTCTGGCCACCGGCTCGTATCCGTTCGTCCCGCCGGTGCCGGGACATGAACTGCCGCAGTGTTTCGTGTACCGCACCATCGAGGATCTGAATCGCATCCGGGCCGCCGCGCTGGCGGGCGGCCCGGGAGCGCGCGGTGTGGTGATCGGCGGTGGGCTGCTGGGGCTCGAGGCCGCCAACACGCTGCGTCTGCTCGGGCTGGAAGCGCATGTCGTGGAGTACAACGACCGGCTGATGCATACGCAGGTCGATACCGGCGGCGGGGCCGTATTGGAGAAGTTGGTCACCGATCTGGGGCTGCGAGTGCACACCGGGGTCGGCACCTCGGTCATCGAATCGGCGGAAGAC